>NZ_JBVIED010000006.1:0-416345 GCF_055572035.1 Streptomyces sp. NPDC030838
TCCCCCCACCCGCCACCTTCCATGTCTCCACCCCCCACCCCGCTCCCCCCCCCCCCCTCCCACCCCCCCCCCCCCCTCCCCTCTCCCCCCCCCCCCCCCCCCCCCCCGGTGCCGGTGGAGAACACCCGGACCGCAGGAGGCGGAACAACACCCGGATCCTCTACGGCCTCGACAAGAGTCCGTACGTGAAACCGCTGGTGACCCGCCCCTGACCACCTAGATCGGCACCTGCCCCCCTACACTTGGCCGCGTGGACAGGGGGGACAGCGGAAGAAGCGGTGCCGGCACGTCGTTCGGCCGTCTGTTGCGGGAGTTGCGGCAGAGCCGCCGCTGGACGATCGAGGAGCTGGCCGAGGCATCCGGCGTGTCCGGGCGTGCCATCGGCGACATGGAGCGGGGCCGCAGCCTGCGTCCGCACCGAGGGACGGTCACCGCGCTCGCCCAGGGCCTGGAGCTGGACGAGGCGGCGCACGCCGAGCTGATGGCCGCCGCCCGGGCCGGCCGTCCCGCCGCGCAGCCGTCCGCCTTCGCGGCGGTGTCGCCGTACACCCTGCCCAGAGGTGTCCTGGACTTCGTGGGCCGGCACGCGGAGCTGACCACGCTCCGCGCCCTGGTGCGGCAGGCCACCGAGGACCCCCCGACGGGGCATCAGGGAACGCGTTCCCCGGTGCCCCCGGCGGTGCTGTTCGGCCCGCCCGGCAGCGGCAAGTCCACGCTGGCGGTCCGGCTCGCCGAGGAGTCCGCGCGGTCCTTCCCGGACGGAACGTTCCTGCTGGACATGCGGGGCCTGGACGCGCAGCCGCTGTCGGCGGAGCAGGCCGTGCTGCGCCTGCTGAGTGGGTGGGGCGTCGGCGACGCCGAACTGGCCCGGCAGAGTGCCGAGGAGCGGCTCGCGCGGTACCGCGCGCTGACCGCCACGCTCCGCGCGGTCGTCGTACTCGACAACGTCGGTAGCGAAGCCCAGGTCAGGCCGCTGCTGCCGCACGAGGGACGGCTGCTCATGCTGGTGACCAGCCGTCACACCCTGGCGGGCCTGGAAGGCGTCCGGCGGGTGGAACTCGGCGCGCTGACTCCACAGGAGTCCGTCGCCCTGCTGCGGGCCGTGGTCGGCGCCGCCCGCGTGGACGCGGAACCGGAAGCCGCGCGCTCGGTGACCGAGCTGTGCGGGCACCTCCCGCTGGCCCTGCGGGTCGCCGCCAACTGGGCCGCCACCCGCACCAACTGGAGCCTGCGACGGCTCGCCGACCGGCTCGCCGACGAGGAGCGCAGGCTCGACGCGCTCAGCGCCGGTGACCTGCGCGTCAACTCCGCCTTCGCGCTGTCCTACTCGCGTCTCGCCCCGGGAGCGGCCCGGATGTTCCGGCTGCTGTCGCTGGTGCCCGGCGGGGACTTCGGCGTGCCGCCGGCGGCCGTCCTCGCGGACACCTCCCTGCCCGCCGCCGAGGACCTGCTGGAGGAACTGCTGGAGGCGGGACTCCTGATGGCCGCCCGCGGCGACCGCTACCGCTTCCACGACCTGCTCCGGCTGTACGCCCGGGCCCGCCACCGCGCCGAGGACACCGCGGAGGAGTCGGAGGCCGCGCGCACCCGCCTGCGTACCTGGCTGCTGGACACGGCCGTTCTCGCCGGCCGCTGGTACGAGCCGGACTACGGCGCGCCGCCGCCCGATCCCGGCCGCCTGGTCGCCCTCGACGACCGCGAGCAGGCGATGCACTGGCTCAAGACGGAGAGCGACCACTGGCTGGCGGCCTTCCGCGAGGCCGCCGAGGCCGGCGAGCACGCCAGGGTCGCCGAGCTCGCCGACGCCACCTTCTGGTTCTCGGACCACTGGGTGTCCTGGGGCCACTGGGTCGAGGTCTACCGGCGTGCGGCCGAGGCCGGCGCCGCGCTGGGCGACGCGTCGCTGGAGGCCGGCCACCGCAACAACCTCGCGGGCGCCTACTGGATCGCCGAACGCCGGTACGACAAGGCGGTCGTGGAGGCCACGCGCGCGAGGGAGATCGCCAGGGCCTGCGGGGACATCGTCCAGGAGGCCTGGGCGCACCATCATCTCGGAGGACTCCAGGCCCAGGCCGACGAGTTGTCGTCCGCCACCGACAACTACCGCCGGGCCATGGAACTGTTCGCCCGGGCGGACGAGATCAACGGTTATCTGGCGGCGTCCACCTTCGCCGTCAGGGTCGCGGAGAAAGCAGGCCGCCCGGAGGAGGCCCTCGCGGCCTACGAGGAGGTGATGAGCGTCCTCGCGGACCCGGGCAATCGCGACCGCGTGCCGCCCAGCATCCGGGACTACGCGCGGACGCACGCTACGTTCAGCGTGTCGTTCGTCCATCTCAACCAGGGCCGCTGGCGGGAGGCCGTCGAGGCGCTGCGCCCCCTGCGCGGCCAGCTCGACGCCCACGGCTGGCACGAGCGCGAGGGCATGCTCCGGCTCCATCTGGCCCACGCGCTCACCCACCTCGGCGAACACACCGAGGCCGAGGCGGAGTTCCGTACCGTCCTCTCGATGGTCGACAGCCTCCCAGCGGCCATGCTGGAAGAGGCGGGCGCCGCCCTCGACGCCCTGACCGCAGGACGTCCGGCCCCGCCCACCCGGTTCGGGTCATGAGGCAGTGGACTGACCGTGCACCTGCCAGTCGCGGGGCGAGACGCCGTAGGCCGCGCGGAAGACCCGGCTGAAGTGACTGGGGCTGACGAAGCCCCAGCGCCGGGCGACGGTCGCCACCCCGAGCTGCGCGGCCGCGGGCCGCTGGAGATCCCGGCGGCACCGCTCCAGGCGCTGGGTCCGGATCCACTCGCTGACGGAGACGCCTTCCAGCTCGAACAGCTTGTGCAGATAACGGACCGACAGGAAGTGGGCCGCGGCGATCCGCGACGGTGACAGATCGGGATCGGAGAGATGGCGCAGGATGTGGTCCTTCACCCGCGCGAGCATGGCCGCGGCCGCCTCCGGTGCCTGCGGCGCGAACCGGCCACGCCGTTCGTCGATCAGCAGGGCCAGCAGGTCCAGCGCGGTGACGGCGAACTCGCGGCCGACGGCCCCGCCCAGTCCGGACGCCTCGTCCGCCATCCGGGCCAGATAGGCCGCCACCAGCGCCCCGCTGCCCTCCCGGCCGGAGAAGGCCGTCGCCGTCAGCGCGCGCAGATCCTCGTCCCGTACGCGCAGCTCCTCCCGGGGGAAGTGGAAGGAGGTGAAGCAGAACGCGCCGTCCAGCTTCTTCCGGAACAGCCGGGCCGAATCGGAGAGCGAGAACTCGCCCGGCGTGACCGCGGTCTCCCGGCCGTCCTGTTGCTTCACTGAGGTGCCCCGCTGCTGCAGCGTGAGGATGAGGAACCGCCGGTCGTCGCGAGCGATCAACCGCCTGCTGCGCGTGGCCACTTGTGGCCCCGCCTGGACGCGGGACACCTGGAGCGCGCCGAGCCGGTGACTGACGATCCGTCCCGGGCTCGGCTCCGGCTCCGGCTCCAGGAGACGGACGTCGAGCGGGACGAAGGTGCGGGACACCGCTTCCCGCCAGCGTTCGGCCCGGTCGGAGGCGGACAGCGCTTCGGTGGACAGCACGACGGACACAGCGATTCCTCCACAGGCGTCGGGGACCGGCCGGCGATGCGGAACCGCCGCACGACCTGGGACGATGTCACCATTCCGGCCCGGTGCGGTCCAGGAAGAATCGGAGGAAGAAACCGCGGCTGCCTGAGGGATCAGCAGCCGGCGACGACCACGTAGTAGCCCGGCGAGGTCTGCTGCAGCGTACGGGTGGTGAACGTGTTCCACAGGCCCATGTGCTGGTCGGAACCCTTGGCGTAGGTCTGGCCGCCACTCGCGTAGGCCCGTCCGGCGACGGTGTGGTCGTAGTTGCTCGCCGTGTGGCACGTGGGGCTGAAGCCGGTGGTGGTCGCGGTCACCGCGGCGGAGGCCGTGCCCGAGGTGCCCGTGGCGTCGACGGCGGTCACCGTGTAGCGGTACGTCGTGCCGGTGGCCAGGGCGGTGTCCGTGTAGGTGGTGGACGCGGTGCTGCCCACTTTCGCACCGCCGCGGAAGACGTGGTACGACGCCGCTCCGGCGACCGCGTTCCAGCGCAGGGCGACGGTGGTGTCGGTGGTCCCGGTGACGGTCAGCCCGGTCGGGGCGGGCAGCGCTCCGGTGCCTCCGTCGCCGCCGTCCAGCCCCCAGAAGCGGGCGGTGTGATGGCTGGAGCAGATGGTGTCGAGGTAGTACGTACCGGTGGCGCCGCACTGCTCGGCGCCGCTGCCGGGGTCGACCGCGAGCCCGTGGCCCATGCCGGAGACCGAGTAGACGTGGACCGCGGGGCGCCCGGAGGCGTCGTCGTAGACGCTCAGTGTGGTGCCGCCGGTGAGGTTCTGGGTGCGGGACGGGGTCTGGCCGATGCCCCACACGTTCGTCCACTGGTCGCGCAGTTCGGTCGCGTTGGCGGGCCGGACCGTGGTGTCGGCGGTGCCCTGCCAGATCGCCACGCGCGGCCAGGAGGTGGTCCCGGCGGGAGCGGCGGCGCGCACCAGGTCTCCCCACTGGGCGGGGGTCTTGTCCGGCGGGCCGTACATGCAGGTGTAGGCCGCGGACACGGTGTCGGCGCAGCGGGCGGGCAGCCCCGAGGCGATGGCCCCGCCAGCGAAGACGTCGGGGTACGCGGCGAGCATGTTCGCCGTCATGCCGCCGCCGGCCGACAGGCCCGTGATGTGGACGCGCCGGGGGTCGCTGCCGTACTGCGCGACCGCCTTGTCGACCATCTGCCTGATCGACAGCGCCTCGCCGCGGCCGCGTGTGCTGTCGCCCGGCTCGAACCAGTTGAAGCAGGAGTTGGCGTTGTTCGCGCTGCTCGTCTGGGGGAAGACCACCGCGAAGCCGTGGCGGTCGGCCAGCTCGGGCCACCCCGAGTGGGCGTAGTAGTCGTTCGCGCTCTGCGTGCAGCCGTGCAGGGCCACCACGAGCGGGGCTCCGGAGGGCAGGCCGTCGGGTACGTAGGCGAACATGGACAGGTTGCCGGGATTGCTGCCGAAACCGGTGACCTGGGTCAGGCCCGCGGCCGAGGCGGGCGGTCCCGCGGCCACCAGTCCGGCGGTGAGGGCGAGAGCCCCCGCCGCGGCGGTGACCCAGCGGCGGATGACTCGCCCGAGGCGGCGGCTCTTCTCGGGGCGGTGCGGCTGTCTCATGGCGACTGCCTCCTGCTGCGGTGGACGGGGTGGGGGCATCATCGGGGCGGCCCCGCGTCCTAGGCATGGGTGCGGCAACCAGGTTGACCGGGAGTCATATGTGATGGGCCTCCATGGTCACAGCCGCTCCGGGCGGCCTAACCTCCCGCGCATCCATGCACCCGATCCCGGAGGCAGCTGATGCGTCTCGCCCGCGGTTCCACCCCACGCTTCTGGCAACGGGGCGTCCCGGCCGGTCTCGCCCTGGCCGCGCTCGTCCTCACCTCCTCCCCGGCGACGGCCGAGCCGGCCGACCGCGGGGCGACGGGCCACTGCGCACGCCTGGCCCAGGTGCGCGTACCGGGCGCCGAACACCAACGGACGGCCTGCCTGGAGGAGCTGACCACGGCCGGGACGGTCGCCTCCGGCCACACGGACGCCGCCGACTGGGCCGGGCTCACCCCGAAGAACCTGGCGGTGCCGAGCGGGGTCCCGGGCATCCAGATCGACGGTTACTTCCCGGACACCTCCACCACCAACACCAACCACGGCTGGAACCACGACGCCCAGTTCGTCCTCCGCCTGCCGGACCGCTGGAACGGCGGCCTGGTCGTGGCGGGCACCCCCGGCAACCGCGAGCAGTACGCCAACGACCGGGCCATCGCCGACTGGGTACTCGCCCGCGGCTACGCCTACGCCGCCACCGACAAGGGCAACACCGGGCTCGCCTTCCACCGCGACGGGAAGAGACCGGGCGACGCCATCGCCGAATGGAACCACCGGGTCACCCAGCTCACCAGAGCCGCCCGCGCGGCGGTCGCCCAGCGCTATCTGCGCCCGCCGTCCCGCACCCTGGTGACCGGCATGTCCAACGGCGGCTACCTGGTGCGCTGGCAGCTCGAGCACCATCCCGAGCTCTACGACGGGGGAGTGGACTGGGAGGGCACCCTCTGGCGCTCCGACGGACCCACCCTGCTGCACTTCCTGCCGCAGGCGCTGCGCGCGTACCCCCGGTACGCCGCGGGCGGCGCGGACGCCGAGCAGGCGCGGGCCGCGCTGCACGCCGCGGGATTCCCGGCCGGCTCGGAGTTCCTGTGGCCGTACCACCACCAGGTCTACTGGGACCTGACCCAGCGCATCTACCGCGAGGAACTCGACCCCGGCTACGACGGTCCGGCGGAGGCCGGCACGCCGTACTGCACGCCGGGCACCCCCGGCTGCGACACCGACTACGACTACGCGGCCCGCCCCGACGAGGTCAGGGACGCCGTGCGGAGGATCGCGCTCACCGGGCGGATCGGCAAGCCGCTGATCACCTTCCACGGCACCCTCGACGTCCTGCTCCCGATCGGCCAGGACTCGGACGTCTACGCCCGCATGGTCCACGACGCCGGGCGCGGCCACCTCCACCGCTACTACCGGATCGAGGGCGGCACCCACAGCGACGGCCTCGTCGACGCCTTCCCGGACCGGCTGCGCCCGCTCACGCCCTGCCACCGCTCGGCGTTCACCGCGCTCGAGAACTGGCTCGCCGGAAGCCAACGCCCGCCGGCCTCCCGCACGGTCGGCCTGCCCGCCGGGGCGGACGCCAGAGATCTGCTGACCGACTGCGCCCTCGCCGACCGGTCCCACTCCTGACCGCGAGGCCGTGCGGCCGAACGGGCGGCTTGGGCGGCGGGGCGGTTCTCGGCCGGAGGGCCGGGCTACTGAACAGGGCATGGAGATCGTGCTCGGCGGCGAACGGATCGACCTCACCCACCGGGTCCTGGTGATGGGCGTGCTGAACCGCACGCGGGACTCGTTCTACGACGGGGGCGCCTACTACGAACTGGACGCTCTGCTGCGCCGTGCCGAGCATCTCGTCGACGGCGGTGCGGACCTTCTCGACATCGGGGCCCGGCCGGGAGGAGTCGGCGTCCGCGAGGTCACCGAGCCGGAGGAGACGGACCTGGTGGCGTCCACCGTCGAGGAGCTCCGCCGCCGCTTCGACGTTCCGCTGTCCGTGGACACGCGCCGCGCGACCGTCGCCGCCGAGGCCTTCCGCGCCGGTGCCGTACTCGGCAACGACATGAGCGGCTTCGCCGACCCGGCCTATCCGGCCACCGCCGCGGCGGCGGGCGCGTCCGTCGTCGCCACGCACATCCGGCTGCCGGTCGGCGTGCCCGATCCGGATCCCCGGTACGACGACCTGGTGCGGGACGTGGCACGGCGCCTGCTGGAGCTGGCGGACCAGGCCCGGAACGCGGGCCTGGAACCGTCGGCGGTCCTGATCGACCCCGGGATCGATCTGGGCAAGAGCTGGCAGCAGTCCCTCACCCTGCTCGCCCACTTCCGCACCTTCGCGGGCCTGGGGCATCCGCTGCTCGCCGCTCCCTCGAACAAGATCTTCCTCGGCCGGCTGCTCGGCCGCGACAAGGACCAGCGTGCCCCGGCCACGGTCGCGGCCTGCGCGCTGGCCGTGAGCCGCGGCGCCCGCGTGGTCCGCGTGCACGACGCGGCCCCCGTCCGCGACGCGGTCGACCTCGCCATCGCCCTGGACACCGCGGCGGCGGACCCCGGGAAGCTGGTCCCCCGCTGATCCGCCGCCCGCACGGAACACCGTGTGGGAACCGCCCGGTCCGGGAACTCGGTGGCGCGTTGCCGACCGCGGGAGGGGATGCCCCGTGCTCGTACCCGGCGATACGGACGGCGCCGCGCCGCTCCGGCTCGGCCTGCTCGTGGACAGCGACGCCTTCGGCGGCGCCGAGGTGTACGTGCGCCAGTTACTGCGCAGGCTGCCCGAGCGGCGGTTCGCCTGCACCCTGGTGGTCGCCGAACCGGTCGCGGACCGCTTCGAGGACCTGCGGGAACGCTGCGAGGACGTCCAGGTGGTGCCGCTCGCCCGGCACCGGGACCGGGCGCCGTGGCTGGACCGCCTGCTGGACGCGCGGACGATGGACGTCTGGCACGTCAACCTCGTCGACCCGGGCAGCAACCGGGCCGCCGTCGCCGCGGCCGTGGCCCACGCGCCGACGGTCGCGACGCTCCACATGCCGGGCACCGCCGCGGACGCGACGGACGAGCTGCGCGCGCTGTTCGGGCGGCTGACCGCCGTGGTCGCCGTCTCGGCGGAGATCGCGCACACGGCGCGCGGCCGGCTCGCCGTCCCGGGCGAACGCGTCGTCCGGGTGCGCAACGGCGTCGACATCCCGCCGGCCGCCTTCCCGCCCGCGCGTGCCGCCGGGCCCTGCCGCATCGGGGCGGTGGGCCGCCTGACCCCGCAGAAGGGCTTCGACGTCCTCCTCGACGCCGTCGCCGCGCTGGTGGCCCGGGGACGGCGCGTCACCCTCGACGTGGCCGGCGAAGGCCGTGACCACGCCGCGCTGCGGGCCGCGGCCGCCGGACTGCCCGTCACCTTCCACGGATTCGTCTCCGACGTTCCCCGCTTCCTGCGGGGCATCGACGTCTTCTGCCTGCCCTCCCGCGCGGAGGCCCTCTCACTGGCCCTCCTGGAGGCGATGGCGCGTGCGCTGCCGTGTGTGACCACGCCCGTCGGCGACGTGCCCGAGGCGCTGGGCGACGCGGTCGTCACCGTGCCCGTGGAGGACGCGGACGCGCTCGCCGCGGCCCTGGACGACCTCGTCCTCCACCCCGCGCGGGCGCGCGCCCTCGGACGGCGGGCCCGTGCCACGGCGCTGGCGGGGCTGGACGCCGCGACCATGGTGACCGCCACCGGAACGGTGCTCACCGCCGCCGCCCGCGCCCACCGCGGGGAGCACCGGACACCGGGTCACTCCAGCAGGGACATCGCCGTGCCCATCACGTCCTCGGCGAGCACACCATGAGCGCACCGGAAGTCGATCGGGCACGTCAGGTGCGGGCAGGGACTGCAGTCCGCCCCGGCGCGGACCACGCGGTGCCGGAGCAGGGGATAGGCCCAGCGGACCGGGTCCCCGGAGAGGAACACCGTCACGCTGGGCGTGGCGGTGGCAGCGGCCAGGTGGGCGGCGCCCGTGTCGTTGGAGACCAGCAGGGCCGCGTCGGCGAGCAGGCAGGCGAACGCGCCGAGCGACGCCTGCCCGGTCAGATCCGCCAGCGGCGACCGGGCGTGCCGGACGACTGCCGAGGTGACCGGTTCCTCGCCCCGCACCCCCGTCACCACGCACCGCAGCCCGCGCGCCGCCAGCCCGTCGGCCACGGCCGCGAACCGCTCGGCCGGCCAGCGGCGGCTGGGCGAGGTGGCCCCCGGGTGCAGCACGGCGTAGCGGCCCGGGGCCAGCCCATGGCGGTTCATCAGGGCGCCGCACCGGGACCGGTCCCGGGCGCGCAGCGGGAAGTACGGCGTCCGCTCGGTGCCCAGCGGCCCGCCGAGGTGCGCGACGAGCCGCTGGTGCCGCCGGATCTCGTGCACTCCGCGCGGATACGGCAGGTAGAGCGCCGCATCCGTGGTCTCGAAGCCCCGCGCGGCGAAGCCGCCCCGGCGCGCGGCGGGGATCAGATCGCACGCCGCATGGGCGGCCAGACGATCGCCGTAGCCCTGGATCAGCAGGTCGAAACGGCGTGCGCGGGCCGCGTCGAGGAACGCGCCGAGCCGCTCGGGCCTCGGAGGCCGCTCGGGGATGCCCGGCCGGCCGGGGAAGGGCAGCAGCTCGTCGACGCAGTCCCGGAAACGGGCGAGGACGGGCGCGGTCTCCGGCCAGGTGATGAGAGTGACCCGCAGATCGGGACGGGCCGCCCGCAGCGCGCGCAGCGCCGGCATCGTGCACAGCAGATCGCCCAGTCCCACCCTGGCCCGCAGATAGGCGACCCGCCGCACCGCGGGATCGGCGAGGGGAGGGACCACGGCGGACCTCCCTTCACACCGCCACGCCGACCGGAGCGACCAGGGCACCGGTATCCGTACCCGCGCCCCCAAGAGCACGACCCCTCAGGTACCCAGGAGCACCAGGATGGCCGCTGACCCCCACCCCCTCCCGGCGGCCGCCCCGCACCGCGTGGTCGCGGCCGGCCTGCGCGTGCTGCGGTTCACCTCCGTCTTCGAGCCGCTCGCCGCACCCGCCGGGCTCGGCGCGCGGGCCGTGCCGTACGACCCGATCGGCGGCATGCAGAACCACACCGCGGAGCTGACCCGCTGCCTCGACCGGTGCGGCCACGAGCAGCTCGTGCTGACGTCACGGCTGGCCGGTCCCGCCGGGGCGGTGCCCCTCGGGCGGTCGGCGGTGGTGATCCGGACCGGCCTGGGCGTCCCCGTCCTGCGGCAGCTGTGGGCCCCGCCGGCGCTGGCCGCCGCCCTCGGCCGGCGGAACCCCGTCGACGTCGTCCACGCCCACGCGGGGGAGGACCTCGCGGTCCTGCCGCTCGCCCGGGTCGCCGCCGACCGCCTCCGGTGCCCCCTGGTGATCACCGTGCACTGCAGCCTCCGCCACACCCTGCGCGGCCGCGACCCGCGCACCCTGGTGCTGCGCTCGCTCGGCGCGGCGGTCGAACGCCGCCTCACGTCACGGGCCGACGCGGTGATCACGCTGACCCCCGGCACCGCGCGCCGCCTGGTCGACGGCGGCTGTCCGCCCGACCGGGTGCACGTGATCCCCTCGGGCTTCGACCCCGGCCTGTTCCAGCGGCCGTACGCGGACCCCTTCCCGGACCTCCCGCACCCGCGCGTCGTCTACGTCGGCCGCCTGGTCCGGCAGAAGGGCGTGGACACCCTGCTGGACACCTTCCCGCTGCTGCCGGCGCTCCGCGCCACCCCGCTGCTGGTCGTCGGCGACGGCCCGCTGCGGGCCGGTCTGGAGGAACGGGCGGCCCGGCTCGGCGTCCGGGCCCGCTTCACCGGCTTCCTGCCGCACCGGAGCGTCCCGGCGGTCCTCGCGCACGCCGACGTACTGGTCCTGCCGAGCGTCTACGAGGAGCTGGGCTCGGTCCTGGTGGAGGCCATGGCCGCAGGGGTGCCCGTCGTGGCCAGCCGCGTGGGCGGCATCCCCGACCTGGTGCGCGACGGCCGCGACGGTCTGCTCGCGCGCCCCGGCGACCCGGCGTCCTTCGCGCGGGCCCTCACCCGGGTGCTGGCCGACCCCGCCACCGCGACCCGCCTGGGCACGGCAGCCCGGCGGCACGCCGCCCCGTACGGCTGGCCGTCCCTCGCCGCGCGCGTCGCCGAGGTCTACCGGGCGGCGCTCGCCCGCACGGGGGACACACGATGAGCCGCGCCGCGCCCGCCCGTGCGGGAGGCACGCCATGAGCTGCGCCGCGCCCGCTCGTGCGGGAGGCACGCCATGAGCCGCGCCGCGCCCGCCCGTGCGGGAGGCACGCCATGAGCCGGGCCACCGCCTTCGGCCGGGGACCGGACGCCCGCGTCGCCGTGCTCATGCCCACGTTCCAGCAGGCGGACTTCCTCGGCCGCGCCCTGAGAAGCCTGAGGGCCCAGACGGTGCCGGACTGGGAACTCGCCGTCGTCGACGACGGCTCGACGGACCGTACGCCCGAGGTCGTCGCCGGCCACCTGTCCGACCCGCGCGTCTCCCACCACCGGTTCCGCCGCAACCGGGGCCTGGGCGCGGCCCTCAACACCGCCCTGGCCATGACCCGTGCCCCGGTCGTCGCCTACCTGCCCAGCGACGACCTGTGGGACCCCGGCCACCTGGCCGCCCTGCTGGACGTGCTCGCCGACCCGGCCGTGGCCCTCGCCCACAGCGGCGTCCGCCACCACGAACGCCGGGTCGCCCAGGGAGCCCCCGAGGGACACTGTCTGCAACTGGTGCAGGTCGCCCACCGCCGGGTGCCCGAGCGATGGCCGGAACGCGAGAGCCTCGAGAGCGACGACCTCGACCGCCTGTACTGGTCGGCCGTACGCCGCCACGGGACCGCCCGCGGCACCGGCCGCACCACCTGCACCTGGACCGACCACCCCGCACAGCGGCACAAGACGATCCGGGAGAGCCACGACGGCGGACTCAACGTCTTCCGCCGCACCTACGGCGTGCGGCGGCCGCTGCGCTTCCACTCCACCGACAGCGGCGAGACCGACGAACCCGCCCTCTACGCACGCTTCCGCCGCCGCGGCTACCCGCCCGCACCGGACGGCCTGCGCATCCTGCTCGTCGGCGAACTCGCCTACAACCCCGAACGGATCCTCGCCCTCGCCGAGCGCGGCCACCGGCTCCTCGGCCTGTGGACCCCCGACGGCCTCGGCATGAACACCGTCGGCCCGCTGCCCTTCGGCCATGTCACCGACCTGCCCCACCACGACTGGCCGCACGCCGTGCGCGCCGCCCGCCCGGACGTCGTCTACGCGCTGCTGAACTGGCGGGCCGTGCCGTTCGCCCACGCGGTCCTGCACGCCGTAGGGGACGTGCCGTTCGTCTGGCACTTCAAGGAGTCGCCCCAGGCGGCCGTCCGCCGCGGCGAGTGGCCCCTGCTCGCCGACCTCGTCGGGCTCTCCGACGCCCAGATCCACTCCTCGCCCGAGGAACGCGACTGGTTCGCGCTGGCCCTGCCCGACCGCACGGACCCGCGCACGGCATACGTCCTGGACGGGGACCTGCCCAAGGCCGAATGGTTCGACGGGCCCCGCACGGACCGGCTGTCCCGGCGGGACGGCGAACTCCACACCGTCGTCCTCGGCCGCCCCCTCGGATTCGGCCCCGGCTGCCTGCGGACCCTCGCCGCGCACCGGATCCACACCCACTTCCACGGTCTCGTCCAGGGCCGCGGCCCCACCGGCGACTGGGCGGCCTGGATGGCGGACGCGCTCCGCGACGCACCCCACCACGTGCACCTCCACCCGCACGTCGACCAGCGGGACTGGACCCGGGTGCTGTCCCGGTACGACGCCGGATGGCTGCACCGCGTCCGCAGCGCCAACGGCGGCGATCTCTCCCTCGCCACCTGGGACGACCTCAACCTCCCGGCCCGCATCCCGCCCCTGATGGCCGCCGGAGTGCCGCTGCTCCAACAGCGCAGCCCGGGCTGCGCGGTGGCCGCCGACCGGCTCGTGCGACGCCTCGGCACCGGCGTCCTCCACGACGACCTCGACGACCTCGCCGCACAGCTGAACACCACCCACACCCTGCGCCGCGCACGCGACGCCGTCGAGGAACACCGGCGCGCCTTCGCCTTCGACACGCACGCCGACGATCTGTGCGCCGTGCTGCGGCGCTGCGCCGCCGAAGGACCGCGCCACGCGAAGGAACGGAGGAGAGGGCGATGAGCGAACCACGCCTGGTCGTCATCGGCGCGGGCCCCACCGGACTCGGGGCGGCCCACCGCCTGAGCGAACTCGGGCACCGCGACCACGTCGTGCTGGAGGCCACCGGCAGGCCCGGCGGACTCGCCCGCTCCGAGACCGACGGCCGCGGTTTCACCTACGACATCGGCGGCCATGTGCTGTTCAGCCACTACCCGTACTACACGGCGCTCGTGGAACGGCTCCTCGGCGACGACTTCACCACCCTCCACCGCGCGGCGTCGATCCGCATGGAGCAGCGTGACATCCCCTACCCCTTCCAGAACAACCTCCGCGGCCTGGAACCCACCACCGTCTACGAGTGCCTGTCCGGACTCATCGCCGCGCAGCGCGACCGGGCGGACCGGCCCCCCACCGACTTCCGCGCGTGGGTCGACGCCACCTTCGGCAGCGGCATCGCCCGGCACTTCATGCTCCCGTACAACCAGAAGGTGTGGGCGACACCGCCCGAGGAGATGGCGTACCAGTGGATCGGCGAGCGGGTCGCGACGGTCGACGTGGACGCCGTGCTGCGCAACGTCCTGCTCGGCGAGGAGAACCGCGACTGGGGCCCCAACAGCACCTTCCGCTACCCCCTGTACGGCGGGACCGGCCGCCTCTTCGACAGGCTGGCCGAGCCCCTCGCCGACCGGATCCTCTGGCACCGTCGCGTCGTCGCCGTCGACCCGGCCGCCCGCGAGGTGCGCACCGCCGACGGAGACCGCCGGCCCTACGACGCGCTGCTGTCCACCATGCCCGTCGACGACCTGGTCGCCCGATGCGCCGGCGTCCCTCGTGAAGTGGCCGACGCGGCCCGGAAGTTGCGCGCCACCGGCACCCACGTGGTCGGCGTGGCGGTCGACCGCACCATCGAGGTCCCGCACACCTGGGTCTACTTCCCCGAACCCGACGTCCCCTTCCACCGGCTGACCTACCTGTCCCGCTACTCGCCCCACCTGGTCCGCCGACCGGGTCAGACCCTCCTGCTCACCGAGACCTCCACCTCGTCCCAGCGGCCCGTCGACCCCGCCTCCGTCGTCCCCGACACCGTCGAGGGCCTGATCCGCGCCGGTGTGCTCCGCCCGGACGACCGCGACCTGATCGTCTCCGTCTGGCACTGCGCCCCCGCCAAGACGTACCCCGTGCCCACCCTCGGCCGGGACGCCGCGCTCGCCGTCATCCAGCCCTGGCTGGCCCGCCACGGCATCTTCTCCCGGGGGCGCTTCGGCACCTGGCGCTACGAGATCGGCAACATGGACCACTCGTGCATGCAGGGCGTGGAGTGGGCCGACCACGTGGTGAAGGGCGAGCCGGAACGCGTCTGGCTGTCCTGAACACCACGGCGAGCCGGGGGTCTTCCGGGGGTGTGCCTGAGGCACGGCATGATTCCTGAGATGGACACGACGAACGACACGCCGGACCGGTCACGGACGCGCTGGGGAGTCCTCGCCCACCGGGACTTCCGGCTGCTGTGGTGGGGCGAGACCGTCAGCGGGCTCGGCAACAGCGTCACCGCGGTGGCCCTGCCGCTGATCGCCGTGGAGGTGCTGGACGCCGGCTCGACCGCCGTTGGTCTGCTCGCCGCGGCGGTGTGGCTGCCCTGGCTGGTGGTGGGCCTGCCGGTGGGCGCGTGGGTGGACCGGACGCGCAAGCGGCCGCTGATGATCGCGTGCGATCTGGTGTCCGTCGCGGCACTGCTGAGCGTTCCCCTGGCGGCGTGGCTCGACGCGCTCACCCTGCATCACCTGATCGCCGTCGCGTTGGTCTGCGGCACCGCGGCGGTGTGGTTCAACACCGCGTACCACGCGTACATCCGCGCCGTGCTCGACGGCCGTGACCTGCTCGAGGGCAACGCGAAACTCCAGGGCAGCGAGGCCGCCACCCAGGTCGCCGGGCCGGGCACTGCGGGCCTGCTCGCCCAGGCGTTCGGCGCGGTCGCCGGGCTCGTGGCCGACGCCGTGACGTTCCTGGTCTCGGCGGTCTGCCTGCGGCGGATCGAGGTGGCCGAGCCGGAGCGGGCTCCCGACGAGGAACGCGTGCCGCTGCGACGGCAGATCGCCGAGGGACTGCGCTTCGTGGGCCGGGACCGGTATCTGCGGCCGATGGTGATGTGGGGCGCCGTCGTCAACATGGCGCTGATGGGGTATCAGGCCGTCCAGGTCGTGTTCCTGGTGCGTACCGTGGGGCTCGACCCCGGCGTGGTCGGGCTGCTGCTGTCCGGCGGCAGCGTCGGCGGTGTGGTGGGGGCGCTGCTGGCCACCCGGGTCGGCCGGCGGCTCGGCACCGGGCGGGGCCTGCTCGTCCTGCAGGCGGTCACCGCGCCGTTCGCGCTGCTGCTCCCGATGACCACGGCCGGCCCGGGACTGCTGCTGTTCGTGCTGGGCGCCTTCCTCGTCGGGGCCGGTATCTCCGTGGCCAACGTCGTGGTCGGCAGCTTCCGTCAGGCCTACTGCCCGCCCCACCTGCTGGGCCGGGTCGTGGCCACGGCCATGATGATCAACCACAGCACCATTCCGCTCGGGGCGCTGCTCGGCGGCGTGCTCGGAGACGCGGTCGGGTACCGGACGGCCATGTGGATCACGACGGGGCTCGTCGCGCCCTGCTGGCTGCTCCTCGCCCTGAGCCCGATGCGCCGCGAGCGCGACCTGCCACACGACCGCGCGCCGGAACCGGCGCACGCCGAGGGCTGAGCACGGGGCTGCCGTACGGCCGTCGGGAGTCAGCGGATCGCGACGACCACATGGCTGTCGCCGTACTGCCAGACCGCGCCGGCCTGCCGGAACCCCGCCTGCCGCAGCAGGCGGACATGGGCGGTGAGGGAGAGAGGAACGGGGGCGGGCCCCGCGGGGGAGGGCTCGCGGCTGCGGCGTTCGGCGAGCAGGTCGGCCAGTTCGGGATCCTCGGCGACGGCCGTCCACCAGGAGGTCCAGTCCTCCGGCGTGCGGGCCTGCTGCCGCTCGGCGTGGCGACTGCCCACCCGGCCGGCGATCTCGGCGAGCCCGGGGTCGTCGTGCGGGAGATGGTCGCCGTTGACGAGGACCCCGCCGGGCCGCAGGAGGTCCGCGAGCCGCCGGTAGGTGCGCCGGAGGGCGTCCGGGTGCAGGTAGTGCAGCGCGGTGGTGGACACGGCCGCGTCGAGCGGGCGGTCCAGCTCCAGGGCCTCCGTCCAGCCCGGCGCGTCGATGTCCGCGTCGACGTACCGGGCCGCGTCCGCGTGATGGGTGCGGGCCAGCTCCAGCAGCAGCGGGTCGCGGTCCACGGCCACGATCTCCGCGTACGGCAGCCGGCGGGCGAGCCGGGAGGCCAGCGAGCCGGGCCCGCAGCCGAGGTCGACGACGAGCGGCCGCCCCGGCCGGCCCGCGGCGACGTGCTCGACGACGTCGGCGATGACCGTGAAACGCTCCTCGCGGTCGATGGCGTACCACTCTTGCTGGCGTTCCCAGCGCTCCACCCATCGCTCCGCCGTCGCCAGGCTCAGTCCCATGGGGTCGTGCCACCTTGCCGTCTCGCACCTGCTGTTTCTTGCGCACCTCGAGTCTACAGGTGAAAACGGTTCCCATTCCGCCTTTTGGTCGCTCCCGTCCGGCCCCTCACGCCAGTGAGGCCAGGACGGACAGCAACCGGTCGATCTCCGCCACGTCGTTGTAGACATGCAGACTCACCCGTACAGAACCGGTCCGCTCGCCCGCGCTGCCCTGGCAGTGCTGGTCGGAGCGGACCATGAAGCCGTGGCTGAAAAGGATGAAGCCGAGGTCGCCGGAGTCGATGGCACGGTGCCGGAACGTGACGATGCCCCGGCGCTGCTGGACGGGGGAGTCGGCGGCGAGACTCGTCTGGCAGCCCAGGATCTCGTAGGTGTCCAGGTGGCGCAGTCCGTCGGTGAGCCGTGCCGCCAGGGCGACCGTCCACCGTTCGATCCGGTCGACGCCCGCGCCGTCCAGCCAGTCCAGGGCCGTCGAGAGGGAGGCGATGCCGACGGTGTTGGGGGTGCCGGACCATCCGCCCGGCGTGAACGCCGGTCCGCGCGCCTGGCGGGCCCAGACGGCACCCGTCCCGGGCAGGGCCATGGCCTTGTGCCCGGAGAAGACGACGAAGTCGACGTCCAGGTCGGTCACGGACACCGGCACATGACCGACACTCTGGGCGGCGTCCAGGCAGATGACCGCGTCCGGGCCGACCGCCCGGCGGATCCGGTGGACGTTCATGTCGCCGCCGTACACGTGGTGGACGTGGGTGACGGCGACGAACCGGGTGCGGGAACCGGCCCGTTCGGCGAGCGCGGTGTGGTCGTAGTCCCCGGAGCCGGGCTGGTAGGGCATCGGCCGGATCCGGACGTGCACGCCCTGCCGGGCCAGCAGCCGCTGGGCCTCCAGCCACGGCTCGATGTTGGCCTGGTGGTCGGCGACGGGGACGACGATCTCGTCCCCGTCGGAGAGGAACGAGGGCAGCCAGTCCCGGGCGACCGTGCGCAGCCCCTCCGTGGTGCCACTGGTGAAGTGCACGGCCGAGCCCTCCGGGGCCGGGTCGCCCACGAACCGCTTGACCCGTTCGCGGGCCTCTTCGATCAGGGCGGTGCTCCGGTTGGCCCAGGGGTAGGTGCCCCGTCCGGCGTTGGCGTTGGTCGTGGTGAGGTAGGCCTGGACGGCGTCGAGGACGGCCTGCGGCTTCTGGGCGGTGGCCGCGCTGTCCAGGTAGGCGAGGTCCGGATGCCCGGTGACGATGGGGAACTGGCCGCGCAGCGCGCGCTGCCACTCCCGCAACTCCGTGAGCGCGGCGGTGCCCTGGGCACGGGTGCCGGGTGCGGTCATGCCGGTCAGTCCCGCACCAGCGGCGCGCCCGCGTCGCGCCAGGCGATGATGCCGCCGGCCAGACTGCGGACCTCGGGGTGCCCCATCCGGGTCAGCAGCGCGGCGTACCGGGCGGACTTCTCGCCGACCGGACAGGCCAGCAGCACCGGGCGGCTGCGGCTGAAGGGGAGCCCGCCTCGCAGCAGTTCCCCGAAGACCTCGTCGACGATGTTGACCGAGCCGTCGATGTGCAGCGCGGCGTAGGCGAACGGGCTGCGCAGGTCGACGACGAGCGGCCGGCCGGTGTCGATCCAGGCCTGGGCGTCCGCGACGCCGAGGGAGGGGGCCGTGCGGATCTCGTCCTCGGTCAGATCGGCCGGGGAGTCGGCGCGGCGGGGGCGGCCGAACAGATCGGGGCGCCGCTCGCGGACGTAGCTCAGATAGCTCTCCACCCGGTCGCAGACGATGAACACCGCCGACTGCCGCTCGGTCGGCCCTGTCTGGCGCTCCGTCAGTTCCTCGTTGACCTGGCGCAGCCGGCGCACCGCGCCGAAGTAGGCGGCGCCGCCGGTGGGACCTGCCATGATGCCGCAGCGGCGGTTGAGGGTGAGCATCCCCTCGATCGCCTCGTCGGAGCCGACCGCCTCGATCGTGTCGTAGGTGGCGGGGTCGAACAGTCCCACCTCATGGGCCTCGTCGAGGGTGCGGATGCCGGGTATGAAGTCGGACTTGCCCGCCACCAGCCCCACGACCCGTACCGACGGATCGTTCTCCCGCAGCACGCGCGCGACGCCGGTGGACGAACCGGCGGTGCCCACGCACGCGACGAACCAGTCCGGGGCACGGCCGTCCAGGTCCTTGACGATCTCCGGCCCCGTGCCGGTGAGATGGGCTTCGGTGTTGCGCGGGTTGAAGTACTGGTCGGTGTGCAGATAGGCGCCGCCCTGCTCGGAGATCGTCCGGTGGAAGAGGGTCAGCGGATCGTCGGTGGCGGTCGGGTCCAGGCATTCGCTCTGACCCGGCAGCTCCTCGATCTCCGCGCCCAGCAACAGCAGCAGCTCCTTGATCTCCGGAATGCGCATCCGGTTGGTGACGCTCTTGAAGGTCAGGCCGTGCATGCCCGCCAGGACGGCCAGCGCCTTGGCCGTGTTGCCGCTGGACAGTTCGACGACCTGACTGCCCCGCGCGGCAGCGGCGGCCAGGTGGGGACCTGCCATGTTCCAGGCGGCCCGGTCCTTCACCGAACCGAACGGGTTGAGCAGCTCCAGCTTGGCGTACAGGTCGATGTGGCGCAGACCGTGCACGGCCGGGTCGATGCGCACCAGCGGGGTGTTTCCGATGGCCTCGGTGATGCTGTCGTACCTCACTGCGCTCCCCCCACGGAGGTGGTCGGCCAGTACTGATCGTCCAGGCACCAGTGCCACGCGCCGCCCTGTTGCCAGGCGGCGACCTTGCGGGCGACGGGCTGTTGCTGGGCCCGGGTGGCGTGAAAGTCCATGCAGTAGCCGGCGGTGTTCACGAAGGCCATCAGGTCACCCGGTTCGGGCCGGCGCGGCAGGAAGACCGTGCGGCGGGTGATCAGGTCGGCCTCCAGGCACAGATTGCCGAAGAGGTGGACGGCCACCGGACCGGTGCCGGAGGGCGCCGGGTCCCGCCCGGCACGGGGGACGACGACGGGGTCCATCAGGACGCCGTGCTCCTCCAGGCCCACGTCGCCGGCGTTCGCCGCCAGCCGTACGAGGAGCGGACCGCCGGACTCCGGCTCGCGCACCTCCAGCACCGTCGCCAGGGTCATCCCGCACTGGTCCAGCAGGGCCCGTCCGGGCTCGGTGTACAGGTCGTACAGATGCTCCACCAGCAGCGCGCCCAGCGGCCGGCTGCCCAGCGACGGGGCGGGGCGCGCGAGCAGTTCGTCGAGGTAACGTGCTCCGGCGACCGGCCGGTGGGCGGGGTAGACCCCGAGGGCACCGCGCAGCGTCCCGCCCTCGTTGCGCAGTCCGTAGCCGTGCCCGCCCCAGGTCAGCGGCGGCCGGATGCCGAGGACGGCGTCGGTGAGCGCGCTGGTGTAGCGGTCCCACTGCTCGCCGTCGGCGAGATAGTCGACGCCGAACCCGCCGCCGATGTCGACGACCTGGGGCCGCAGCCCCCGGCCGCGCCCCTCCTCCAGCGCCCGCAGGCAACCTTCGAGCGCGGTCGCCTTCTCGTCGAGGCTCGTCGTGTCCAGGTGGTAGGCCACGCCGGCCAGGTCGAGCCGGTCACGGTGCCGCTCGACCGCCGCCAGCAGCGGATCCGCGGCGTGCACGGGCGTACCGAAGCGGCTGCGCCGGCTCAGCACCCGGACGCCGGACGCCTCGAACCCCGATAATCGCAGCAGGACCCGCACCCGGGGCAGCCCGAACTCGCCGACGAGCGACGCCAGTTGCTCCAGCTCGTCCCGGCTGTCGACGCTGACCGTGACCGAGGCGCGGGCGGCCAGCCACAGGAACTCGCGGGTCTTCGGCCCGGTGGCCGTGATCCGGCCGGGGCCGAAGCCGGCGCCGAGCGCGTGCTGCAGCTCGCCCAGCGAGGCGACGTCCACACCGGCGTCCGTGGCGGCCAGCCGGCGCAGCAGGGCGCTGGAACGGTTGGCCTTGTGGGCGAAGAAGATCTGCCCGGACAGATGGTGTCCGCCGTAGACCGCACGGAACTGGTCGACATTGTCCGCGATCTGATCGGGGATCACCACGTTCAACGGTGAACCGAGCGCGCCGGTGAGCGTGTGCAGCACGTCCGGGGACTCCAGCAAGGAGCCCAGGCGCGACCCCAGCCGCGGTTCCAGATACAAGGGATGCCCGCCCATGCCGCCCCTCCACCCGCACGCCAGACCCGGCATCCCGGGCACGCCCGACCACTCCCGCCCTTAGGGCCTGTCTTCCGGATCATGCCGGCGTCGCGGGGTCTGGTGCGCACATCTGCCGCGTTGTCGTCACTCGCCGACTCCCCCAAGCTCTCGACTTCGCTCGAGCAGGGGGGACCCCCATCGCGTCGACTCCCTCCTCCGCCTTGCAGCTGCACGCACCAGACCCCGCTCGGGTCGGCCAAGACGCACCGTTCCTCGCAGCCGACCTGATCCGGAAGACAGGCCCTAGCCGTATACCCCCCTTTCCATTCTCCGGTCGCTTTACGCCCGGTGCGCGGGTGGCCTGTCGTCTTGACTCCTTCGGTGCCAGTCGCGATCCTCGTCGGACTTGCGAGGACATGACAACCAGGAGGGTGGCCATGGCTCGACGCCCCGCGCGCCGTAGGCGGAAAGACGTCACGCTCGTGACGCTGCTGCTCCTGGTCCTGGCCATGGCGCTCGGGCCCGCCCCCAGCTCCGCCGCCGGCGACGACTGGTGGAACCCGACGGCACGGCCCGCGCCGGACTCGCGGATCAACGTCACCGGCGAGCCGTTCACCGGCACCGACGCCCAGGGCGAGGTGCGCGGATTCGTCGACGCCCACAACCACCTGTTCTCCAACGAGGCGTTCGGCGGACGGCTCATCTGCGGCAAGCCCTTCTCCGAGGCGGGCATCGCCGACGCCCTGAAGGACTGCCCCGAGCACTACCCCGACGGGTCGCTCGCGATCTTCGACTTCATCACCAACGGCGGTGACGGCAGACACGATCCGGTCGGCTGGCCCACCTTCAAGGACTGGCCCGCCCACGACTCGCTGACCCACCAGCAGAACTACTACGCCTGGGTCGAGCGGGCCTGGCGCGGCGGTCAGCGGGTGCTCGTCAACGACCTCGTCACCAACGGCGTGATCTGCTCGGTCTACTTCTTCAAGGACCGCGGCTGCGACGAGATGACGTCGATCCGGCTCCAGGCGAAGCTGACCTACGACCTCCAGGCGTACATCGACCGGATGTACGGCGGCCCCGGGAAGGGCTGGTTCCGGATCGTCACCGACAGCGCCCAGGCCCGCCGGGTGATCGAGCAGGGCAAGCTGGCCGTGATCCTGGGCGCGGAGACCTCCGAGCCGTTCGGCTGCAAGCAGATCCTGGACGTGCCGCAGTGCGACAAGGAGGACATCGACAAGGGCCTGGACGAGCTGTACGCGCTGGGCGTGCGCAGCATGTTCCTGTGCCACAAGTTCGACAACGCGCTGTGCGGGGTCCGCTTCGACTCGGGCGCGCTCGGCACCGCGATCAACGTCGGGCAGTTCCTGTCCACCGGCACCTTCTGGAAGACCGAGAAGTGCACCGGCCCGCAGGCCGACAACCCCATTGGCCTGGCCGCGGCCCCCGAGGCCGAGAAGCGGCTGCCGGCAGGCGTGACGGTCCCCTCGTACGACGAGAACGCCCGGTGCAACGTGCGCGGGCTCACCGCCCTCGGCGAGTACGCCGTGCGCGGCATGATGCAGCGCAAGATGATGCTCGAGATCGACCACATGAGCGTCAAGGCCACCGGCCGGGTGCTCGACATCTTCGAGGCCGAGTCCTACCCCGGGGTGCTCTCCTCGCACAGCTGGATGGACCTGAACTGGACCGAGCGGGTCTACGGCCTCGGCGGCTTCATCGCCCAGTACATGCACGGCTCCGAGGGCTTCAGCGCGGAGGCGGAGCGCACCGACGCGCTGCGCGACAAGTACGGCGTCGGCTACGGCTACGGCACCGACATGAACGGCGTCGGCGGCTGGCCCGCCCCGCGTGGTGCGGACGCCGACAACCCCGTCCGCTACCCGTTCCGCAGCGTCGACGGCGGCTCCCTCATCGACCGCCAGACCACCGGCGAGCGCACCTGGGACCTCAACACCGACGGCGCCGCCCACTACGGGCTCGTCCCCGACTGGATCGAGGACATCCGGCTGGTCGGCGGCCAGGACGTGGTGGACGATCTGTTCCGCGGCGCCGAGTCCTACCTCGACACCTGGGGCGGGACCGAAAAGCACCGGGCGGAGACGAACCTCGCCGCGGGCGCACCGGCCACCGCCTCCTCGGCGGAGTGGAACCCTTTCACCAGCTACGCGCCCGGCCGGGCCGTTGACGGCTCCCGGGACACCCGCTGGGCCAGCGACTGGAACGACGACCAGTGGCTGAGCGTCGACCTGGGCGCCACCCACCTCGTCGGCCGCGTCACCCTCGACTGGGAACGCGCGTACGGCAAGGCCTACCGCATCGATCTCTCCACCGACGGCGTCACCTGGCGGACCGCCTGGTCCACCACCGCCGGGGACGGCGGACTGGACACCGCGCGGTTCACCCGCACCCCCGCCCGGTACGTCCGTGTCCAGGGCCTGGAGCGCGGCACCGGCTGGGGCTACTCCCTCCACGAGGTCGGCGTCCACAGCGGCTGACGCCCGGGGCCGCCCGGACCGCCCCAACCACCTCGTCACCCCCGCGTCGCACCCGTCACCTCGCACGGCCATCCAACTTGAACGGTTTGTTTTCTTTAATTGTTCGTGTTTACGGGGTAGGTTTGCCCGCATGACCGCATCCGGGACCCCGACCACCGCCGACGAGCTGCGTGGTGCCGGCCTGCGGGTGACGGCCGCCCGTGTCGCGATGCTCGAAACCGTGCGGAGCGGCGACCACCTCGGCGTCGAGGCGATCGCCGCCGGCGTACGCGAGCGCGTGGGCCACATCTCCCTCCAAGCCGTGTACGAGGCGCTGCACGCGCTCGCCGCGGCGGGACTCATACGTCGTATCGAACCCCCGGGCAGCCCGACCCTCTACGAGGGCCGGGTCGGGGACAACCACCACCACCTCGTGTGCCGCTCGTGCGGCGTCGTCGCCGACGTCGACTGCGCGGTCGGCCACGCCCCTTGCCTCACCGCATCCGATGACCGGGGCTTCGCCATCGACGAGGCCGAGGTCATCTACTGGGGTCTGTGCCCCGACTGTTCCACCACCAGCAGTTCCTGAGCACCGTGATCCACTAGTCCGGAAGGTTTCCCATGGCTGAGAACCCCGATGCGATCGTCACCGACCCCAAGACGGAGGGGACCGGTGGCTGTCCGGTCGCACACGGGCGCGCGCTGCACCCGACCCAGGGCGGCGGCAACCGCCAGTGGTGGCCGGAGCGGCTCAACCTGAAGATCCTCGCCAAGAACCCCGCCGTGGCGAACCCGCTCGGCGAGGAGTTCGACTACGCCGAGGCCTTCAAGAGCCTCGACCTCCCGGCCGTGAAACGGGACATCGCCGAGGTGCTGACCACCTCCCAGGACTGGTGGCCCGCCGACTTCGGCCACTACGGCCCGCTGATCATCCGGATGGCCTGGCACAGCGCCGGCACCTACCGGATCAGCGACGGCCGCGGCGGCGCCGGCGCCGGCCAGCAGCGCTTCGCGCCGCTGAACAGCTGGCCGGACAACGCCAACCTCGACAAGGCCCGCCGCCTGCTGTGGCCGGTCAAGAAGAAGTACGGCCAGAGCCTGTCCTGGGCCGACCTGATGATCCTCGCCGGCAACGTCGCCCTGGAGAACATGGGCTTCGAGACCTTCGGCTTCGCCGGCGGCCGTGAGGACGTCTGGGAGCCGGAGGAGGACGTCTACTGGGGTCCCGAGACCACCTGGCTCGACGACCAGCGCTACACCGGCGACCGCGAGCTGGAGAACCCGCTCGGCGCCGTCCAGATGGGCCTCATCTACGTCAACCCCGAGGGCCCCAACGGCAACCCGGACCCGCTGGCCGCGGCCCGCGACATCCGTGAGACCTTCCGCCGCATGGCGATGAACGACGAGGAGACCGTCGCCCTCATCGCCGGTGGTCACACCTTCGGCAAGACGCACGGCGCCGGTCCGGCCGACCACGTCGGCAACGACCCCGAGGCCGCCTCGATGGAGGAGCAGGGCCTCGGCTGGAAGAGCACCTACGGCACCGGCAAGGGCGGCGACACCATCACCAGTGGCCTCGAGGTCACCTGGACCGCCACGCCCACCCAGTGGAGCAACGGCTTCTTCAAGAACCTGTTCGAGTACGAGTACGAGCTGACCGAGTCCCCGGCCGGCGCCAAGCAGTGGGTCGCCAAGGACGCCGAGGCGATCATCCCCGACGCGCACGACCCGTCGAAGAAGCACCGCCCGACGATGCTCACCACCGACCTGTCGCTCCGCTTCGACCCGGTCTACGAGCAGATCTCGCGCCGCTTCTACGAGAACCCGGTCGAGTTCGCTGACGCCTTCGCGCGGGCCTGGTACAAGCTGACCCACCGCGACATGGGCCCGAAGTCCCTCTACCTCGGCCCCGAGGTCCCGGAGGAGACCCTGCTGTGGCAGGACCCGCTGCCGGAGCGGGAGGGCGAGGTCATCGACGCCGCCGACATCGCGGCGCTGAAGGCCAAGCTGCTCGACTCGGGCCTGACCGTCTCCCAGCTGGTATCCACCGCGTGGGCGTCGGCCTCGACCTTCCGCGGCAGCGACAAGCGCGGCGGCGCCAACGGCGCCCGCATCCGGCTGGAGCCGCAGCGCAACTGGGAGGTCAACGACCCCGACCAGCTCGCGGTCGTCCTGCGCACCCTGGAGAACATCCAGCAGGAGTGGAACACCGGCGCCAAGAAGGTCTCCCTCGCCGACCTGATCGTCCTCGGCGGCTGCGCCGCGGTCGAGAAGGCCGCCAAGGACGCCGGGTTCGACATCGAGGTGCCCTTCACCCCGGGCCGGGTCGACGCCACCGAGGAGCACACCGACGCGGAGTCCTTCGCCGCGCTGGAGCCCACGGCCGACGGCTTCCGCAACTACCTGGGCAAGGGCAACCGCCTCCCGGCCGAGTACCTGCTGCTCGACAAGGCGAACCTGCTCACCCTGAGCGCCCCCGAGATGACCGTCCTCGTCGGTGGCCTGCGCGTGCTTGGCGCCAACCACCAGCAGTCGCAGCTCGGCGTCCTCACCAAGACCCCGGGCGCCCTGACCAACGACTTCTTCGTCAACCTGCTCGAGCTGGGCACGACCTGGAAGTCGACCTCCGAGGACCAGACCACCTTCGAGGGCCGCGACGCCGCCACCGGTGAGCTGAAGTGGGCCGGCAGCCGTGCCGACCTGGTCTTCGGCTCGAACTCCGAGCTGCGCGCGCTCGCCGAGGTCTACGCGAGCGACGACGCGAAGGAGAAGTTCGTGAACGACTTCGTCGCCGCGTGGGTCAAGGTCATGGAGCTCGACCGCTTCGACCTGGTCTGATCCCAGCGCCCCTACGGTCCGGGCCGGCCCTTCACGGGTCGGCCCGGACCTGTGTCACGGGCGCTGGGCGCCCTCTTTCCGTCACTGGTCCAGTTCCTCCTGCACCGGTGTCTTCGGTACGTCCCGCAGATGCTGGGACTGTCCGGGCTTGCCGCCCATCCGGGCCTGCTGCGCCCGCTGGGCACGCCCGGCGCGCCGCGTCGATCGGTTCGTCTTGCCCGCGGGGAAGATCAGTCCTTGCGCCCCGTCACGGCCACCGTCACACCGAGGCCCATCATCGTGAGCCCGCCGATGCCGCCCACCAGCGACAGCCGCCGGGGCGAGCCGATGAACCAGTCGCGGGCGGTGGCCGCCGCCAGGCCCCAGACGCTGTCGCAGGTGATCGCGATGGCGTTGAAGATCAGGCCGAGGAGCAGCATCTGGGCCACGGTGTGCCCGGCGGCGCGGTCAACGAACTGGGGCAGGACGGCGGCGAAGAAGACCATCGTCTTGGGATTGGCGACACCGACCGCGAACCCCTCCCACAGGGTGCGCAGCCCGCCGGCCCGCCCGCCCCCGTCGCCGGTGAACGCGGCGTGCGGCGCTCCGCGCTGCCGCCATGCCCGCAGGCCGAGGTAGAAGAGGTACGCGGCGCCCGCCAGCTTCAGCACCGTGAAGACCAGCACCGACCGCTCGACGATCGTCCCGATGCCCAGAGCCACCGCGACGACCAGCACATACGCACCCAGTGTGTTCCCCACGACGGTGGTCAGCGCGGCGCGCCGCCCGTGCGCGAGGGCCCGGCCGACGACGAACAGCACGCTCGGCCCGGGGATGACGATCAGCAGCAGCGACATGGCCGAGAAGGCCACCAGGCGGTCCATGGACGGCATGCGGGCCATGGAAGCACGGGCGGTGCGGGCGGCTCATCCGGTTTTCCGACGGCACCGGCCGAGCGCGCGCATGGTCCGGCGGGCTTCGGGTACGCGAGGAACACCGCGCCCCGACCGATCTTGGGCCGGGCGCGCCGTACGACCGCAGCTACCTGGGGACCTGCCATGGACACACCTGCCGAGAACGGCACCAATCCCGCCCAGCGGGCACTCGACGCCCTGGCCCGGGACACCGAGGACACCGACGCGCTGGACACCCTCGCCCACAGCGATGTGCTCATCCCCGTGCCCGACGACGTCTCGGAGGAGGACGCGATCGACCCCAACGCCGTGGCACTGCCCGTTCTGGAACAGCCGGACGGCGTGCCGGTGGTGCCCGTGTTCACCTCCGAGCTGGAGATGGCCGGGCTGCTGCCGTTCGTCTCCCGCTACCGTCTCGTCCCGCTGGGCGTGCTGGCCGCCCAGTGGCCGTCCGACGACCTGTCCCTCACCATCGACGCCAGCTCCGCGCACGGCCTCACCCTGACCTCGGACGGCGTGCGCACCCTGCTGGCGCGCCCCTGAGAAGGGTCAGGGCAGCGTCATCCCGTCCGGTACGGCGATGTCGAAGGCCTCGTCCAGCACCTGCCGGACCTCGGCCTCGCCGACCAGCTCCCGCTTCCTGACCGTGCCGTCGGCACGAGTCTCGGTGAGGAGGCGGTCCTCCAGGAGGAGATGCCCGTCGGACGTGACCCGCTGGACGTACAGGCGCCGGGTGAACGGCGACCGCGGGTTCGTCCCCACATGCCAGTTGAACACCTCGTAATCGGACCGTTCGAACGGCTCCAGGGTGAACGCGTACTGCGCCGCCCACTCGTCCTGGTCCCAGGCCTCCAGCACCCACAGATCCAGCGGTCCGCCGTGCGGTGCGTGCACCAGCCGGTGCCGGCGCCCCGCGTCGTGGAACTCCGTCCCGGCGGTCAGCGGCACCGGCTCCAGCAACGCCCCGATCGCCCCGAAGCCGACGTCGGCGAGATACGGCAGCGGATCGCCCGGAGCGGTGACCAGCAGGGCCATGTGGGTGCGCGGGCGGCTCTCGATACGGTCGGCGCCCACGGCGACGCGGGCGGCGAGCATGGTCACCCGGAAGCCGAGCGCCGTCAGCGCGTCCGAGAACAGCAGGTTGTGCTCGTAGCAGTAGCCGCCGCGCCGACCGTGCACCAGCTTCGCCACGAGCTGGCCCGGGTCCAGGGAGGGCGCGGTCTGGTGCAGCGGCTCCAGATTCTCGAACGGGATGGACCGGGCGTGGGCCAGATGCACCCCGCGCAGCGTCGCCACATCGGCGCGCCGCGCTCCTTCCCAGCCGATCCTGCGGAGGTAGGCGTCGAGATCGAACGGCGTCGTGTCGGACATGCCCATCACCCTAGGCGGGCACCGGCACCCCGTCGGCGGCCCCTGGTCGGGACCGCCCTCGGGCCTTGGTCCTAGGCCGACGGGTCCTGGAGCAGCCCCACGAGGTTGCCGTCCGGGTCCTTCACCGAGGCGATCAGCCGGCCGTTGCCGACGTCCCGCACGTCCTGCAGCGGCTCCGCGCCCGCGGCCAGCAGGGCGGCGAGGGTGGCCCGGATGTCGGTGACGTGCCAGTAGGGGACCGGTCCGGTCATGCCCTTGGCATGGCCGTTCGGGTCGAGGCCCACGTCCTGGCCCGCGTCCTTGAAGCCGACGTAGTACGGCTCGTCCGCGTAGGGCTCGACTCCCAGCAGGGCGCCGAACAGCGCCTTCGCCCGGTCGAGGTCCTTGACGGGGTAGATGATCGTCTGCAGGCCGGCGGTCATGGCGTACTCCTTCGCACAGGGTGGAGGGGTGGATCCGACGTCCCGATCGCGTCGGTGATCCCACGCTAGGCCGGGGCCGCGGCCGGCGGCTTCTCCGATCCTGACCGGTTCCTCGGGTGCCGTGAACACCGAACGCGCCGCCGGGCGGTTCGCCGAGCAGCGCGTTCGTGCCGGTCAGGACCGGCTGTCCGTGGCCGTGCCGATGGTCGTCGCGGCGGGCTGGGCCCTCTCGTTTGGATCACGCCGCCGTCGGACGGTCAGGTCGACTCCCGCTTCACCAGTTCCGTCGGCAGGATCACCGCGGCCGGGTCCTCGCCCCCTATCTGGGCGAGCAGCACCCGCACCATCTCGGCGCTGATCCGGTCCCACGGCTGCCGTATGGTCGTCAGCTCGGGGCTCGCGGCCACGGCGGCGGGGGAGTCGTCGAAGCCGCCGACCGCGACGTCCTCCGGCACCCGGCGCCCGGCCCGCTGCAGCGCGGTGAGCACGCCCTGGGCCATCAGGTCGGAGGCGACGAACACCGCGTCCATGTCGGGGGCCTGGGCGAGCAGCCGCTCGGCGCCCGCCTCACCGCTGGCCCGGCTGTAGTCGCCGGAGACGATCAGGTCGTCGTCGACGGGCAGGCCCGCCTCGGCCAGCACCTCCTTGTAACCGGCCAGCCGCTCGACACCGCCGGGCGTGTCGAGTGGACCGGTCACCACGCCGATCCGGCGCCGCCCGAGCGACAGCAGATGCCGGACCATGTCCCGGGCGCCGTCCCGGTCGTCGGCGGCGACATAACTGACCTTGGAACCCAGCCCGATCGGCTTGCCGCAGGCCACCAGCGGCACCCCCGCCTCGCGCAGCTCCTGGGCCACCGGGTCGCCGGAGTGGCTGGAGACCAGGAGCACCCCGTCGACGTGCCCGGCGGTGATGTAGCGCGTGATGCGCCGCCGTTCGTCCTCGGTGCCCGCCAGCATCAGCAGCAGCGGGATGTCGTGCGCGGCCAGCGCCTGGGTGCAGCCGCGCAGCAGGACGTTGAAGTTGGGGTCCTCGAAGAACCGCTCCTGGGGCTCCGTCAGCAGGAAGCCGACGGAGTCCGAACGACCGGTGATCAGGGAGCGGGCGTGCCGGTTCACGACGTACCCCGTCTTGCGGATCGCGGCGTTGACGGCTTCCTGCGCCGCCGGGCTGACGTAGTGCCCGCCGTTGAGCACGCGCGAGACGGTGCCGCGCGAGACGCCCGCCTCGCGCGCCACATCGTGAATCGTCGGCGGCTTGCGCCGTCCCCCCGTATGGCTCATGGTCATGACTTTACGGCCCCGGACAGCAGATCCAGGCTCCAGAACCGCTGGATGACCAGGAACAGCGCGACCAGCGGGATCACCGCGAGGAACGCGCCCGTGATCACCAGGGTGTAGAGCGCGGGCGTGTTCGCGCCCTGCTCCAGGAGCGTGTACAGGCCGAGCGTGATCGGGAACTTCTCGTCGTCGCTGAGCATGATGTACGGCAGCAGGAAGTTGTTCCAGATCGCCACGAACTGGAACAGGAAGACCGTCACCAGACCGGGCACCATCATCGGCAGGGCGATCCGGGTGAAGATCCGCCACTCGCTCGCGCCGTCCATCCGCCCGGCCTCCACCACGTCGGCCGGCACGGCGGCGGCCGCGTAGATCCGGGAGAGGTAGACGCCGTACGGCGAGAGGATCTGCGGCAGCAGCACGGACCAGTAGGAGTCCGTGAGGTCGGCCTTCGCCAGCAGCAGGTACTGAGGGATCGCCAGGATCACCGGCGGCATCAGCACACCGGCCAGCAGCACGTTGAACATCGCCTCGCGGCCGGGGAAGCGGTACGTCGCCAGCGCGTAGCCCGCGAAGGACGACACCGCCGTGGAGAGCAGCGCGCCGAGGATCGCGTAGAGGGCGGAGTTGCCCATCCACTGCCAGTACACGCCGTCGCGGTAACCGCTCAGGTCCGAGAGGTTCTCGGTGAAGCCCGTGCCCGGCAGGAAGGTGAACGTGGAGAACAGCTCGCTGCCGGACTTGGTGGAGGCGATCACCACCCAGGCCACGGGCAGCAGGCAGTACAGCGCGCCGAGCAGCAGTGTCACGGTCGGGATCAGCGCGATCCGGCGGCGCAGCGGCGGGCGCCGGTCGGTGCCGGGCGTGATGTCCGCGGCCGTGTCGGCCTTGCCGATGGCAAGAGAACTCATCGTGCCGCCTCCTGCTTCTGACGACGGTTCGCGGCTCGCAGGAAGCCGAAGGACAGCAGCAGCGTGGCCAGGGCGATGATCGTGGCCTGGGCGGCCGCCGCGTAGATGTCACCCTTGCCGAAGGCGTCCTGGTACACCTTCATCAGCGGACTCCAGGTCGTGGACACGGAGTTGGTGAGCGGCTTGAGGGTGGTCGGCTCGTTGAACACCTGGAGCGTCGCGATGATCGAGAAGAAGAAGGTCAGCACCAGCGAGGGCGCCACCATCGGGATCTTGATCTTCAACGCGATCTGCAGCGGGGTGGCGCCGTCCAGCTTCGCCGCCTCGTACACCTCGGCCGGGATGGACTGGAGCGAGGTGTAGATGACGATCATGTTGAAGCCGGTGCCGCCCCAGACCGCGATGTTCGACAGGGCGAGGTACAGCGGACCGCCGTCCAGCAGGTCCGGCTGCGGCAGGCCCAGCTTGTCGAGCACGAAGTAGAAGGGGCTCACGTCCGGCAGGTACAGGAAGCCCCACAGCAGGGCCGCGACCACGCCGGGGATGGCATACGGCAGGAAGATCGCGAGCCGGGTGAAGGGGGCGAGCCGCACCTTGTCGGAGTCGAGCATCAGCGCGAACAGCAGGGCCAGACCCAGCATCACCGGGACGACGATGCAGCCGTAGCCGAGGACGCGCAGCGCGCCGTTGAGCAGCTCGCTGTCGGAGAGTGCGTCCGTGTAGTTCTCCAGGCCGGCCCAGACCTCCTTGCGGGCGCCGGAGCCCAGGCCCAGGCCCGAGACCTTCACCTTGCGGAAGCTGAGCCAGACCGCGTACCCGATGGGCAGCGCGAAGAACAGGGCGAACAGGATCGTTGCGGGGAGGAGGAAAATATAGGGCGCGCTTCGCGCTCGTTTGAGGGTGGTGGTGGGAGACGGGTGGGCGTACGGGGCCCCCTTGACCCCGTACGACTTCCGGCGTGCCGTGGTGCTGGTCACTGAGCGACCTCGAAGCCCTGCTTCTTCATGTCGGCGACGGTGGCGTTCTGCATCGTCTTCAGGGCGTCGACGAAGTCCGACTTGTTCTTGGCGGCGGCGCCGAAGGCGTCCTTGAAGGTGGTGTAGGCGACGTTCACGTTCGGGCCCCACGCGGCCGGCGCGGTGGTCTGCGCGATCTCGGCGGCCTTCGTGTAGAAGTCGGCCTGGTTGGAGAAGTACTCCGGCGACTGGGTGAACGCGCCGCTGAGCTGGGCGGCGCTGGAGGCCGGGTAGATGCCGCTCTCCTTGGCCAGCGCGTTCAGCGCCTCGCCGTCGGTGTTCAGCCACGCGGCGAACTTGGCGGCGGCCTCCTTGTGCTTGGAGTCCGTGGTGACGGCGGTGGAGGAGCCGCCCCAGCTGCCGGTGACGTTCTCGCTCTCGGACCACTGGGGGAGCGGGGCCATGGCCCACTTGCCCTTGGTGTCGGGCGCGGCGGTGGTCAGCGTGCCCGGCGCCCACACGGCGCTGACCCAGGCGATCTGCTTGCCGGTGTTGAGCGCCTTGTTCCAGGCCGGGGTGTACATCGGCTGGTTGTCGATGGCGCCCTCCTTGACGAGGCCGCCCCAGAACTCGGCGACCTTCTGGGTGGCGGCGTCGTCGATGCCGACCTTCCACTTGTCGCCCTCGGTGGTCCACCACTTGGCGCCGGCCTGCTGGGCGAGGCCCGCGAAGAGGCCGGAGTCGTTGGCGGAGAAGGTGGTGAGGTCGACGTCCGGGTCCTTCTTCTTCAGCTCCCGGGCGGTCTCGGCGAACTGCTCCCAGGTGGTGGGGACCGTCAGGTCGTACTTCTTGAACAGGTCCTCGCGGTAGTAGAACATCATCGGGCCGATGTCCTGCGGCACCGCGTAGACCGCGTCCGTGCCCAGCGTGGTCTGCTGCCAGACGCCCTCGGCGAACTTCTCCTTCGCGTCGCCGACGTCGCCCGATATATCGGCGAGCGCGTCATTGCTGACCAGGGTGGGCAGCGCCTGGTACTCCGCCTGCACCAGGTCGGGCGCCTTGCCGGCCTTGTGCGCGGTGAGGATCTTGGTGACCAGCGTGTCGCCGGACGCCTGCTTCTTCACCGTGACGGTGATCTGCTCCTCCTTGCCCGGGCCCTTGTTCCACAGGTCGACGACCTTGTCCATGCCGGGCGTCCAGGTCCAGTAGGTGAGCGAGACGGGCCCGGACTGGGCCTCGCTGTCGCTGTCCTCGGAGCCGCACGCGGCGAGAACGGTGGTGCCGAGCGTGACGGCAACGGCGGTGGCTGTGACCTTGAAGAGCCAACGGCGCTTCGTGTTCGGCATGGATCTCTCCCCTGACCTGGGCCCCCGCCTGCTGCGGAGACCTGCCATGCAGATGTGCGCTGACCTGGGTCCCCGCCCGTCGCGAGGCCCTGTCATGCTTCTGTGAGCGTTCACAGTAGAGAAACATCCCGGACACTTGTCAATGGTTGTTGCTGTGCGGTTATGTTGGCCTCGCACCGCTACCACTGTGTGTGCACGTTCCCAAATGATCGATCGACCGGGAGACATCCATGCCGGAGACCACCCCCAAGGGCCTGACCAGGCTCGCCTTCGGTGGGGACTACAACCCCGAGCAGTGGCCGGAAAGCGTCTGGCAGGAGGACGTCCGGCTGATGCGGGAGGCCGGCGTCTCGATGGTGAGTGTGGGTATTTTCTCCTGGGCCCTGCTGGAGCCCGCACCCGGGGAGTACGACTTCGGCTGGCTCGACCGGCTGCTGGACCTGCTGCACGAGAACGGCGTCCGCGTGGACCTCGGCACCCCCACCGTGGTGCCCCCGGTCTGGTTCTACCGCGCACACCCCGAGGCGCTGCCGGTGACCGCCGACGGCACCCGCTACGAGTTCGGCTCCCGGGGCGCCATCTGTCACAGCAACGCCGAATACCGGGCCGCCGCCGCGACCATCACCACCAAGCTGGCCGAGCGCTACGGCGATCACCCGGCGCTCGCGATGTGGCATGTGCACAACGAGTACGGCGTGCCGGTCTCCGCCTGCTACTGCGACAGCTGCGCCGCCCACTTCCGCCGCTGGCTGGCGGACACCTACGGCACGGTCGACGCGGTCAACGAGGCCTGGGGCACCGCCTTCTGGGGCCAGCGGTACACCGACTTCGAGCAGATCAACCCGCCGCGCCACACCCCCACCGTCGGAAACCCCGGCCAGGCGCTGGACTACAAGCGGTTCGCCGACGCCACCATCCGCGAGAACTTCGTGTCGGAGCGGGACATCCTGCACCGCCTCTCGCCCGGCGTCCCGGTGACCACCAACTTCATGACCGCGCTCAGCCAGTGCGACTCCATCGACTACTGGGCCTGGGGCCGCGAGGTCGACCTCGTCACCAACGACCACTACCTGATCACCGACGGCCGCCGCACCCACGTCAACCTCGCCATGGCCGCCGACCTCACCCGCTCGGTCGCCGGCGGCGCCCCCTGGCTGCTCCTGGAGCACTCCACCTCCGGGGTCAACTGGCAGGCCCGCAACCCCGCCAAGGCCCCCGGCCAGATGGCCCGCAACTCCCTCGCCCACGTGGCGCGCGGCTCCGAGGGCGCCATGTTCTTCCAGTGGCGGCAGTCCCGGCGCGGCGCCGAGAAGTTCCACTCGGCGATGGTCCCGCACGGCGGCACCGACACCCGCGTCTGGCGCGAGGTCGTCGAACTGGGCGCCTCGCTCGGGTCGTTGAACGAGATCCGGGGCACGCGCACCCGCGCCGACGTCGCCGTCCTGTGGGACTGGCACTCCTGGTGGGCCCAGGACCTCGACTGGCGGCCCAGCGAGGACCACGACGCCCGCGAGCGCACCGACGCCTTCTACGAGGTGCTCTACGACCGCCACCTCACGGTCGACTTCGCCCACCCGGAAGCCGACTTGTCGGCCTATCCCCTTGTCGTCGTACCCGCGCTGTACCTGATGACCGAGACGGCCGGACGCAACCTGAAGGCGTACGTCGAGAACGGCGGCACCCTGCTGGTGTCGTACTTCTCCGGCATCGTCGACGAACACGACGCCGTCCACGAGGGCGCCTACCCGGGCGCGCTGCGCGACGTCCTGGGCCTCACCGTCGAGGAGTTCTCGCCGCTGCTCAAGGGCGAGACGGTCCGGATCGCCGGCCCCGACGGCGGCGAGCTGGGCGCCGACGTGTGGACGGAGTTCGTGGTGCCGCGCGGCGCCGAGACCGTGTGGACCTACGCCGACGGCCTCACCGCCGGCCGCCCCGCCGTCACCCGGCACCGCCTCGGCGAGGGCACCGCCTGGTACGTCTCCACCCGCCTCGGCACCGAGGGTCTGGACGCGGTGCTCGCCCGGGCCGCCGAGGACGCCCGCCTCGCCCCGCGCACCGACCTGCCCCGCGACGTGGAAGTCGTCGTCCGCACCGGCGAGTCGGGCACCTACCTCTTCGCCCTCAACCACACCGGCACCGACGCCAAGGTGCCGCTGGATTCGCCCGGCACCGAGCTGCTGACGGGCGAGCGCGCCGCGGGCGGCGTCGAGGTCCCCGCAGGGGCCGTACGGGTCGTCCGGCTCGACGCCTGACACCGGCCGGACGGCCGAACCGACTCCCCTCCGCCCGCGCGAGCCGGAAGAGCCGCGGGCGGAGGGGCTGCCCCCGCGCGGAGTTTCCGTGCGGAGGTCCCCATCCCCCTTACGTCGAAGGGACGACGGACGACGATGTTCCATCCCAGACGCACCCTCAAGGCCCTGCTGCTGCCGCTCACGGCAGGGCTCGCCCTGACCGCCCTCCCCGCGCAGACCGCCACGGCGGCGAGCACGCTCACCAACGGCGGTTTCGAGACCGACGGCACCGGCACGGGTACGCCCTCCGGCTGGTCCGAGTACGGCTCGACCGGCGCCTCCTTCACCGAGGCCGGCGGCCGCGCCGGGAGCTACCGGCTGAGCCACTGGGCGTCCACCGCCTACAAGGTGGAGACGTACCAGTACCTCTCCGGCCTGACCAACGGCAACTACAAGCTGACCGCCTGGGTCCGCTCCGGCGGCGGTCAGAACGCGGCGTACATAGCCCTGAAGAACTGCGGCGGCGCAGAACAGCGCACCGACCTCCCGGTCTCCGCCAGCGGGTGGATCCGGATCGTCGTGCCGGCCAGCGTCACCAACAACCAGTGCACGATCAGCATCAACAGCGACGCCAACGCGGGCAACTGGATCAACGTCGACGACCTGACCTTCGCGTCCGGCACGTCCGGTACGTCGATCCACGGTGCCGACATCTCGTCCCTCGCCAAGAGCGAGGCCAAGGGCGGCGTCTACAAGTACAGCTCCGGCACCACCGGCGATCCGGTCGCCATCCTGAAGTCCGCCGGCATGAACTACGCGCGCCTGAAGGTCTGGGTCAACCCCGCCGACGGCTACAACACCAAGACGCAGGTCCTGGCGATCGCCAAGCGCGTCAAGGCGCAGGGCATGAAGCTGCTGGTCGACTTCCACTACTCGGACTTCTGGTGCGACCCGGGCCAGCAGGCCAAGCCCGCCGCCTGGGCCGGGCACTCCTACACCCAGCTCAAGACCGACGTCTACAACCACACGTACGACGTGCTGAACGCGTTGAAGGCCCAGGGCACCACCGCCGACATGGTCCAGGTCGGCAACGAGATCAACGGTGGCATGCTGTGGAACGAGGGCTCCACCGCCAACTGGTCGCAGCTGGCCGGTCTGCTCAACTCCGGCTACGACGCGGTCAAGGCGGTCAACTCGTCGACTCAGGTGGCCCTGCACCTCGCCAAGGGCGGCGACCTGGCGGGCACCCGCGCGTGGTTCGACAGCGCGGTCGCCAACGGCGTGAAGTTCGACGCGATCGGCCTGTCCTACTACGGCTACTGGCACGGCTCGCTCTACGACTTCCAGACCACCCTGGACGACGCGGCCTCCCGCTACGCCAAGCCGGTCTTCGTCGCCGAGACGGCCTACCCGTTCCGGCTGGGCAGCGAGGACTCCCACGAGGACGTCATCGACCTCAGCAGCGAGCTCGTGTCCGGCTACCCGGCGACCGTGGCCGGCCAGACCAAGTGGATGAACGACGTCGCCAGCATCGTGGAGGCCGTCCCGAACGGCCGCGGCCTCGGCGTCTTCTACTGGGAGGCCACCTGGACCGCGGTCACCGGCAACGGCTGGGACCCGACGGCCCCGTCCTCCGGCAACGCCTGGGAGAACCAGGCCCTGTTCGGCTACGACGACAGGGCGCTGTCATCGATGTCCTGGTTCAGCCACCGCTGACCCCGCGGACCGGCCGTCGCTGAACCGCTTCGGCCACCTCCGCCCCACCGGACCCGAGGGCCCGGCCGCGTGAGTACGCACCTCCGCGGCCGGGCCCTCGGCCTTTCACACCCTGTCTGATCGAAGGCCCGTTCGATACCGGACAAGGGCCGGGGAGTCCTGGATGCGATGTCTCGCACCGCCCCACACTGGGAAAACGGGCAGTGAGGGGCCCGACCGAGGGGGACGAGATGCTGAGGACTCCCGTCAACGACACACGGCTGCGCATCCTGGAATGGCTCAAGGATCCGGCCGCCCACTTCCCGCCGACCGACCTCACCACCGCCGGCGTTCCCGCCGAGGCCGTCGCCGCCAAACTCGGCGTGCCCTGCCCGGTCGCCGAAACCCACCTCACCCTCCTCGCCTCCCTGGGCCTCCTCCGCACCCACCGCATCGCGGACCGCGTCCACTACCGGCGCGACGAGGTACGGGTCGCGGAGGTGGCGCGGCTGTTCGAGAAAGGGTGGTAGCGGCTCCGCTGACGCGGCGTCACCTGACAGGATGGGCCCATGGACCGATCCGCCACGCTCGTACCGCTGCGCTACGTCGACGTCGGCGGCCGGGGCCCCGAGGATGTCGTCGCCGACGCTCACGGCCGGGTGCTCACCGGCGTCGAGGACGGCAGGATCCTGCGCCTCGATGGCCTGGCCGACGACAGCCCCCGTGTCACCACGCTCGCCGACACCGGAGGCCGCCCGCTCGGTCTCGAACTCCTCGCCGAGGACGCCCTGTTGGTGTGCGACGCGGAACGCGGGTTGCTGCGCGTAGGGCTCGACGACGGCACCGTCGACGTCCTCGCGGACACGGTGGCGGGGGAGCGGCTGCGGTTCGCCAGCAACGCCGTCGCGCTGTCCGACGGCACCGTGTACCTCACCGTCTCCAGTCGCCGCTACCCCCTCACCCAGTGGATCGGCGACATCGTCGAACACACCGGCACCGGCCGGCTGCTGCGCCTCACCCCCGACGGCCGGCCGGCCGTGGTCGCGGACGGGCTGCGGTTCGCCAACGGACTGGCGGCGAGCGCCGACGAGTCCTTCCTGGTCGTCGCGGAGACCGGTGCCTGCCGGCTCAGCCGCCACTGGCTGACCGGCCCCCGAGCCGGCCACACCGAGCCCTTCGTGGAGAACCTGCCGGGCATGCCCGACAACCTCTGGCGCGGAGCCCCCGGCGAACCGATCTGGGTGGCCCTGGCCGGCCCCCGCGTCCCGCCCCTCGACCTGCTGCACCGCACCGCCCCGGCCGTCCGCCGCACCGCCGCGCGGATCGCCGTCCGCGCCCCCTTCCGGCCCCCGGCCACGGCGGGCGTGCTCGCGGTGGACGACCACGGCCGGACCGTCCACCACCTCACCCGCCGCCGCTCCGGCTTCCGGATGGTCACCGGCGTCTGCCGCACCGGCGACCGGCTGGTGCTGGGCAGCGTCTGGGAGCGCGGCGTCGCCGTCTGCGCGGCACCGGCCCCGAGATGACCGCCGTACGGGCCCGGCGTTAATCTGTTGACCGGCCGCGATCACCTCGCGGCGCGGCGGTGGGGCCCGCCGTACCCCAACCGCGGCAGCCAGGCCGCCAACGGTCCCTACTTGCGAGGGCGGCGCCCGCATGCCCGGGCCCAGGCGAGTAGGAGACGTACGACCATGACAGCCCCGGACACCGACAGCGGCACCGTGCTCCCCGCCACCCCGGTACGCCGGCGGTCCGCCCGGCGCGGCCAGGCCCCGGTGGTCGCCGTGGTCGCGGTCGGCGGAGGCATCGGCGCCACCGCCCGCTACGCGGCGTCCCTGTGGTGGCCCGCCGCACCGGACGGATTCCCCTGGGCGACCTTCTGGGTCAACATCGTCGGCTGCGCGGTGATCGGCGTCTTCCTGGTGACCGTCACCGAGATCCGCCCCGCCCACCCCCTGGTCCGCCCCTTCTTCGGTACCGGCGTGCTCGGCGGCTTCACCACCTTCTCGACGTACGCCGTCGACATCCAGCGACTGATCGACGCCGGCCGTCTCCTCACGGCGTTCGCCTACCTCGCCGCGACCCTGCTCGCGGCCCTCGCCGCCGTGTGGCTCGCGGCCACCGGGGCCCGGCGGCTCCTCACCGGGAGGCAGCGATGACCCGACCGACCGGCCGCGCCCTGCGCCTGACCGTCCTCGTCGGCGAGAACGACACCTGGCACCACCGGCCCCTGTACTCGGAGATCGTGCACAGGGCGCACGCGGCGGGCCTCGCCGGCGCGAGTGTCTTCCGCGGGATCGAGGGCTTCGGCGCCTCCTCCCTGGTGCACACCTCCCGGCTGCTGTCGCTGAGCGAGGACCTACCGGTGGCCGTCGTGATCGTGGACACCGAGGACCGGGTGCGGGCCTTCCTGCCGCACCTGGACGAGCTGGTCACCGAGGGCCTGGTGACCCTCGACACATGCGAGATCGTCCGGCACTCCGCCCGCGAGGAGGACCCGTGAACTGGCTGCTGGTCGTCGTCGGCGGCATGATCGGCGCCCCGCTGCGCTATCTCACCGACCGCGCGGTGCAGTCCCGCCACGACTCGGTCTTCCCCTGGGGCACCTTCGCGGTCAACGTCACCGGCTGCCTGGTCCTCGGCCTGCTGACCGGCGCGACCGCCGCCGGAGCCGCCGACTCCCCCCTGCGGCTCTTCCTCGGCACGGGCCTGTGCGGCGCCCTGACGACGTACTCGACCTTCTCCTACGAGACCCTGCGCCTCGTCGAGACCGGGGCACGGCTGCACGCCGCGGTCAACGTCGTGGCGAGCGTGGTGGCCGGTCTGGGGGCGGCGTTCGCGGGCGTGGCGCTGGCGCAGACCATGCCCGGATAGCCTCCCGCACCTGAAAGCCGACACCTCACCGCCCCACCCCCCTGAAACTTTCCTTTCACTTCCCTTGACAGGCCCCTCGCGTTACCCGCAGGATCGACCACCGTGAACCTGTCAGACAGCCAGACAGGTGGTCCGGGCCCGCGGCGCGTCAGCGCCATGGAAGCGGTGCTCGGCCACCTTCGCGGCGCCATCGAGCGCGGCGAGTACGCGATCGGCGACAAGCTGCCCTCCGAGGCGGAGCTGTGCCGCACCCTCGAGGTCTCCCGCCCCGTGCTGCGCGAGGCACTGCGCGCCCTCCAGGCGCTCGGCCTGACGGTGGCCAAGACCGGCAAGGGCACCTTCGTGGTGGCGAACAGCGTCGAGGACCCCACCTTCGGCGACTACGCGGCCAGCGACCTGCTGGAAGTGCGCCGCCACGTCGAGATCCCGGTCGCCGGCTACGCGGCGCTGCGCCGCACCCCGGAGAACCTCGATCACCTCGCCCACCTCCTGGACCGTATGGAACGGGAGACCGACACCACCGCGTGGGTCGCGATGGACACCCTCTTCCATCTGGCCGTGGCCGAGGCCGCCCAGAACCCGGTGTTCCGCCGGGTGATCGAGGAGATCCGCGACGCCCTCGCCCGCCAGTCCGCGTTCCTGAACGAACTCGGCGGCCGGCGCGAGCAGTCCAACCGCGAGCACCGGGCCATCGTCGAGGCGCTGATCGACGGTTCCGAGCACGACGCCGTCGAGGCGATGTCGCACCACCTCGACCGCGTCGAGACCACCCTCACCCACATCGTGCGCCCCGCGCGCACGGACACCCCCATGGAAGGCGGACCCGAGGCGTGAGCGAGCAGTCCCTGCACGATGAGGTGCAGACGGCGCACACCGGTGTGCAGAAACGTTCCACCCATGTCGACGCCGGAGACGAGGGCTACAGCAAGTCCCTCAAGTCCCGCCACGTCAACATGATCGCCATCGGCGGCGCCATCGGCACCGGCCTCTTCCTCGGCGCGGGCGGCCGCCTCGCCGACGCGGGCCCGTCCCTCTTCATCGCCTACGCGGTCTGCGGCATCTTCGCCTTCCTCGTCGTCCGAGCCCTGGGCGAACTGGTCCTCTACCGCCCCTCCTCCGGCGCCTTCGTGTCGTACGCCCGCGAGTTCATGGGCGAGAAGGGCGCGTACACCGCGGGCTGGATGTACTTCCTCAACTGGGCGACCACCGGCATCGCCGACATCACCGCGGTGGCCACGTACACCCACTACTGGGGCATGTTCTCCGACATCCCCCAGTGGGTCCTGGCCCTCATCGCACTCGCCGTCGTCCTCACCGTGAACCTGATCTCGGTGAAGATCTTCGGCGAACTGGAGTTCTGGTTCGCGATCGTCAAGGTCGGCGCGCTCGTCGTCTTCATGTGCATCGGCATCTTCCTGCTGGTCACCCAGCACCCCGTCGACGGCCACACCCCCGGCCCGTCCCTGATCACCGACAACGGCGGCATCTTCCCCAACGGCCTGCTGCCCATGCTTCTGATCGTCCAGGGAGTCGTCTTCGCCTACGCCTCCGTCGAACTGGTCGGCGTGGCCGCCGGTGAGACCGAGAACCCCGAGAAGATCATGCCGAAGGCGATCAACTCGATCATGTGGCGCGTGGGCCTCTTCTACGTCGGCTCGGTCGTCCTCCTCTCCATGCTGCTGCCCTGGTCGTCGTACAAGGCGGGGGAGAGCCCCTTCGTCACCGTGCTCTCCAACATCGGCGTCCCGGCCGCCGGCGGCATCATGAACCTGGTCGTCCTCACAGCCGCGATGTCCTCCCTCAACTCGGGCCTGTACTCCACCGGCCGCATCCTGCGCTCCATGGCGATGGCCGGTTCCGCCCCCAAGTTCACGAGCGTCATGAGCCGCAGCAAGGTCCCCTACGGCGGCATCCTGCTCACCAGCGGCTTCTGCGTCCTGGGCGTCGGCCTCAACTTCGTCGTCCCGGCCGAGGCGTTCGAGATCGTGCTGAACTTCGCCGCGATCGGCATCCTCGCCACCTGGGGCATGATCATGATCTGCCACCTCCTCTTCTGGAAGAAGACCCAGCAGGGCGAGCTGGACCGCCCCGGCTACCGCCTGCCGGGCTCCCCCTGGACCGAGATCGTGACGCTGGCGTTCCTCGCCTCCGTCCTGGTCCTCATGTACGCCGACGGCGGCGCCGGACGCACCACCGTGCTGTGTCTGCCGCTGATCGTCGCAGCCCTGGTCGCGGGCTGGTACGCCATCCGCGGCCGGATCGGAACCAAGGCCGACGCGTGAACCACGCCCCGGCCGACACCCACCCACCACAGAACCAGGCAGTGATGTACAGCAGTTCCGTCGCGGACGCACCCCTCGTCCGCGAGCCCCTCCACGCCCCCGTCGCCCACCTCATCCGCGGCGGGGTCGTCGAGGGCATCCACTACGGCTCCGTCGTCGTCCTCGACACCGACGGCCAGGTCACCTTCCAGCTCGGCGACATCGAGGCGGCCTTCTACCCGCGCTCGGCACTCAAGCCGGTCCAGGCCGTCGCCATGGCACGTGCCGGCCTCCCGCTCGACGGCGAACTGCTCTCCCTCACCGCCGCCAGCCACTCCGGCGAGGAACGCCACCTCGCCGGCACCCGGCGGATCCTGGAACTGGCCGGGCTCACCGAGGACCACCTGCGCAACACGCCGGACATGCCGTTCGACCCCGTCGTACGGGACGCCTGGATCCAGCAGAACCGCCTGCCCTCCCGGCTCGCCCAGAACTGCTCCGGCAAGCACGCGGCCATGCTCTACACCTGCAAGCTCAACGGCTGGTCCCTGGACGACTACCTCGACCCGGCCCACCCCCTCCAGCAGGCGATCGCCGAGATCGTGGAGGACCTGACCGGCCAGCGGATCGCAGCCGTCACCGTCGACGGCTGCGGCGCCCCGCTGTTCTCCGTCTCCCTGCACGGCCTCGCCCGCGCCGCCGCCCGGATCACCACCGCCGCGCCCGGCACCCCCGAGGCCCGCGTGGCCGACGCCATGCGCGACCACGCGGAGATGGCCTCCGGCTCCGGCCGGGACGTCGCCGCGCTGATGCGGGCCGTCCCCGGCCTCCTCGCCAAGGACGGCTTCGAGGGGGTCCAGGTCGCCGCGCTGCCCGACGGCCGCGCGATCGCCGTCAAGATCGCTGACGGCGCGAACCGCGCTCGCATCCCCGTCGCCGCCGCGGCCCTCGCCCGCGCCGGCGTCGACCCCGCCCTGCTCACCGAGTTCGCCGGCGAGCCCCTGCTAGGCGGCGGCACCCCGGTAGGCGAGGTCCGCCCGGCCCGGGCGCTGGACCCCGTGACGGCCGCGGCCTGAAGCAGCTGCCTGCGCGGCCAGACGCAACGCAGCAAGGCGAGACGTCCCGCACCCGCGTACGGCGAGCAGGGGACGTGGCGGGGGGGGGGGGGCCCCCCCCCCCCCCCCCCCCCCCCCCCCCCCCCCCCCCCCCCCCCCCCCCCCCCCCCCGCGGCCCCGACCCACCCCCCGCACCGGGCGCGACGCACACCACGACGCACCGGCGGAGGCCGCCGCAGGCACGCCCCGCCACCCACCACCCGACACTCACCACACCCCACCACCCTCTGAAAGAGGACCCAGGCACCATGACCGCCGCCACCCGCAGCGAACACGACCTCCTCGGCGACCGCGACGTCCCCGCCGACGCCTACTGGGGCGTCCACACCCTCCGCGCCACCGAGAACTTCGCGATCACCGGCACCCCGATCTCCGCGTACCCCCACCTGATCACCGCCCTCGCCGCCGTCAAGGAGGCCGCCGCCCTCGCCAACGAGGAGCTGGGCCTGCTGGACCCGAAGAAGGCCGCCGCGATCGTCGCCGCCTGCCGCGAGATCCGCGCCGGCGAGCTGCACGACCAGTTCGTGGTGGACGTCATACAGGGCGGCGCCGGCACCTCCACCAACATGAACGCCAACGAGGTCGTCGCGAACCGCGCACTGGAGCTCCTGGGCCACGAAAAGGGCCAGTACGAGCACCTGCACCCCAACGAGGACGTCAACCTCGGCCAGTCGACCAACGACGTCTACCCCACCGCCGTCAAGATTGCCACGGTCTTCGCGGTCCGCGGCCTGCTCAAGGCGATGTCCGTCCTCCAGGACGCCTTCGCCCGCAAGGCCGTGGAGTTCCGCGACGTCCTGAAGATGGGCCGCACCCAGCTCCAGGATGCCGTACCGATGACGCTGGGCCAGGAGTTCTCCGCGTACGCCGTCATGCTCGACGAGGACCGCAGCCGCCTCGCCGAGGCCGTCGAGCTGATCCACGAGATCAACCTCGGCGCGACCGCCATCGGCACCGGCCTCAACGCACCCCTCGGCTACGCCGAGTCGGCCCGCCGCCACCTCTCCGACATCACCGGCCTCCCCCTGGTCACCGCCGCGAACCTCGTCGAAGCCACCCAGGACTGCGGCGCGTTCGTCCAGATGTCCGGCGTCCTCAAGCGCATCGCCGTCAAGCTCTCCAAGAGCTGCAACGACCTCCGCCTGCTCTCCTCCGGCCCGCGCGCCGGCCTCGGCGAGATCAACCTCCCGCCCGTACAGGCAGGCTCGTCCATCATGCCCGGCAAGGTCAACCCGGTGATCCCCGAGGTCGTCAACCAGGTCGCCTTCGAGGTGATCGGCAACGACGTCACCATCACCATGGCCGCCGAGGCGGGCCAGCTCCAGCTCAACGCCTTCGAGCCGATCATCCTGCACTCCCTCTCGGAGAGCATCACCCACCTGCGCAACGCCTGCGTCACCCTCGCCGAACGCTGCGTCTCCGGAATCACCGCCAACACCGAGGTCCTGCGCGCCAGCGTGGAGAACTCCATCGGCCTGGTCACCGCCCTGAACCCGCACATCGGGTACACGGCCGCCACCGACATCGCCAAGGAAGCGCTCGCCACGGGCCGGGGCGTGGCCGAACTCGTCCTGGAGAAGGGCCTGTTGCCGGAGGAGAAGCTGGCCGCCCTGCTGCGGCCCGAGGTCGTCGCGGGCAACGGCTCGCCCATCGTCTGACCTGCGAGATCCGGACGGACACACCGAATGCGCACCAGGATCGGCCGGGAGGCACAATGGTGATCATGACGTCGTCGATGACCTTCCAGCCGGTCCTGGAGCGCATCGCCGAGGAGATCGAGCGCACACCCGGCCGCGGCCGGTCCGCCGACTACATCCCGGCACTCGCCGCAGCCGACCCACGCCGCTTCGGCATGGCCGTCGCGGAACTGGACGGCACGGTGTACGGCGTGGGGGACTGGCGCGAGCCGTTCTCCACGCAGTCCGTCACCAAGGTCTTCACCCTCGCCCTCGACCTGGCCCGCGAGGGCGACGAACTCTGGGAGCACGTGGGTCGCGAGCCCTCCGGCAACCCGTTCAACTCGCTGGTCCAGTTGGAGTACGAGAACGGCATCCCCCGCAACCCGTTCATCAACGCGGGCGCGCTCGTCGTCACCGACCGCCTGCACACCCGTACCGGGGACGCGGCGGGCACCCTCCTGGACTTCCTGCGCGCCGAGTCCGGCAACCCGGAGCTGTCGTACGACGAGGAGGTCGCCGCCTCCGAGGCCGCGCACGGCGACCGCAACGCGGCCCTCGCCCACTTCATGGCGTCGTACGGCAACATCGACAACCCGGTCCCGGAACTGCTCGACCAGTACTTCCGCCAGTGCTCGCTGCGGGCGTCCTGCGCCGACCTGGCCCGCGCCACCGCCTTCCTGGCCCGGCACGGTGTCCGCGCCGACGGCTCCCGGCTGCTGACCCGCAGCCAGGCCAAGCAGGTCAACGCGGTCATGCTGACGTGCGGCACGTACGACGCGGCGGGCGACTTCGCGTACCGCGTCGGCCTGCCCGGCAAGAGCGGGGTCGGCGGCGGCATCATCGCGGTCGTCCCGGGCCGCTGCACCCTGTGCGTCTGGAGCCCCGGGCTCGACGAGCGCGGCAACTCGGTGGCGGGAGTGGCGGCCCTGGACCGGTTCACCACACTGACGGGCTTGTCGGTGTTCTGACGGGGCGCTCGGCCGAGCCCCACGACCCGCACCCGGCAACGAATGGGCACCCACCGGTAACTTTCCGGCCACCCCACCTCGACACACTGCCCCAGTGTTGGCCAAGGCTTCCTCCGTCGATCTCCGCCGCTGCCAGATCCTGGGACTGGCCGGCACCGCCATCCTCGCCCTGGGCGGTGAGACGGCCGGAGCCCTGCCGGTCCGCGAGGTACTGTCACCCGCGTCGCCCGGCGCCGCGCTCGGCGTGGTCGGCGTCTACTTCGGCGTCGTCCTGCTGATCGCCGCCTGGGCGCTGCTCGGCCGACTGCTCCGCGGCCCCGAACCGCCCACCCCACGGGCCCTCCTTCTCGTCCTCGCCGTCTGGGCGGCGCCCCTCCTGCTGGCCCCGCCACTGTTCAGCCGGGACGTCTACAGCTATCTCGCGCAGGGCGCCATGGTCGACGCGCGGATCGACGTGTACGCCCACGGCCCGTCCGCCCTCGGCGGTCCACTGGCCGACGAGGTGGCCCCGCTGTGGCGGCACACCGCGGCCCCGTACGGGCCGGTGTTCCTGGCCGTCGCGTCCGCGCTCTCCGGCCTGACCGGCGGCGAACTCCCCGCCGGTCTGCTGGGGATGCGCCTGGTCGCCCTGCTCGGCGTCGCACTGATGGCGGCGGCGCTGCCCCGGCTCGCCCGGCACAGCGGTGCCGACCCGGCGGCCGCGCTGTGGCTCGGCGCGCTCAACCCGCTGGTGCTGCTGCACCTGGTGGCCGGGGCCCACAACGACGCGATGATGCTGGGGCTGCTCGGCGTGGGCCTGGTCGCGGCGCTCGGCCGCAGGCCGGTCCTGGGCACCGTCCTCATCACCCTTGCCGCGCTGGTCAAGGCGCCCGCGATACTCGGCCTGGCAGCCGTCGTCGTCCTCCAGGCACGCATCGGACACCACCCCGCCCGCGCCGTACTGACGACCGGCCTGACCACGGCCACCACCACCATCGCCGCCACGGCCGCCGCAGGCACCGGTTACGGCTGGATAGCCGCCCTCAACACCCCTGTCTCCCCGCACAACTGGGCGCTCACCAGCCTGCTCGGCCGGGCCACCGCCGCCCTGCTGGAACGCCTCGGCAGCGATCTGGCCCCGCTCGCCGTCCCCGCCTGGCACGCGCTCGGCCTCGCCCTGACGGCGGCCGTCCTGCTCTTCGTCTGGCTGCGGCTGCGTCCGCGCCCGGTGTACGCGCTCGGGCTGAGCCTCGCCGCGGTGGCCGCGTTCGGACCGGCGATCCGCCCCTGGTACGCGTTGTGGGGCCTGTTCCTCATCGCCGCGGCGGCCCCCAGCACCTCGGTACGGCACCGGGTGGCCGCCGTGACCTGCGTACTCGCCCTTGCCGTGCTGCCCAGCGGCGGCCCGGCGGACCTCGGCCAGCTGCTGCTGGCCGTCTCCGGCGGTGTCCTCGCCGTGGTCGTCCTGTGGCAGGCCCACCAGGCGGCGCAGGCCCCGGTCCTGGGGCGCACCGCATGAGCCTGCCCCGCACCGACCGCGGACGACTGCTGCTCGTCCTCGCCCTCGCCACCGCCGTGACCGTCTTCACCGCGACCGTGCCGCTGCTGCGCGACTGGTTCGACCTGCGCGTCTACCACGGGGCGGTGCACCACTGGATCCACGACGGCGGCAGCCTCTACGACTACCGGGTGCCGGGCACACCGTACGGCTTCACCTATCCGCCCTTCGCCGCCGTCGCCATGCTGCCGATGGCCCTGGTGGGGATGGGCACCGCCGTCGTGATCGCCCTGCTGCTGAACCTGGCCGCCCTCGCCGTGAGCCTGCGCCTGCTGACCGGCACGGCGTGGCGCCGCTACGGCTGGTACGGCTGCGCCCTGGCCGCCTGTGCGCTCGCGCTGTACGAGCCGGTCCGCGACACCGTCAGTTTCGGCCAGGTCAATCTGGTCCTGCTGGCGCTGGTGCTGGGCGACGCCTGGCTGCTGGCCACGGGGCGGGAACGCCTCGCCGGTATCGGCATCGGGCTCGCCGCGGCGATCAAGCTGACGCCCGCGCTCTTCATCGGCCTGCTGCTGCTCGCCCGCCGTGGCCGGGCCGCAGCGCTGGCGACGGGAGTGGCCGCGGGCGCTACCGCGTTCGCCGCGTGGCCGGCACCGGACGCGTCCCGCTTCTACTGGACGCGGGGACTGTGGGACACCGGCCGGGTGGGCCGGCTCGACTACGTCTCCAACCAGTCGGTGCAGGGCGTCCTGGCCCGCCTCGGCCTCACCGGCCACGGCGTGTGGGCGGTGGCCGTGCTGCTGGTGCTCGGCGTGTGGGCGTGGCGCTCCCGCCGGGCGGTCGCGGCGGGGGACTGGCCCGCCGCCTTCGCGCTGACCGGGCTGACGGCCTGTCTGGTCAGCCCGGTCACCTGGGTGCACCATCTCGTGTGGCTGCTGCCGGCGTTCGCCGTGCTGGTCCGCGCCGGACGGGCGCGCCTGGCGGGCGCCCTGTACGCGGTGCTGTGCACGAGCGTGGTGTGGCTGTGGTTCCACGACGCGTCCGGCGTCGACGGCTTCCTCGGCAGCAACGCCTACACCTGGATCACCCTCGGTCTGCTGCTGTGGCTGCCGGCCGGTCACTCCCGTGCCGTACGGCCGAACAGAAGCCGCAGCGCCAGCGCGACCGCCCCGGCGCCCAGCCCCGCGGCGGCCGCGATCGCCGCCCCCTCGGCCCAGCCCGGCCCGGGGTCGGGGGCGGCGGCCGCGGCGGCCGGTACGACGTCGGGCCCCGGCCTCGGCCGGGCCCGCAGGGCGTCCAGCGAGCCCACCGGGTCCACCCGGCCGGCCGCGTCGAACCCCCAGTCGAGCAGCGAGCGAGCCTCCTCGTAGACGGCGAACCCGTCGCCCTCCCGCGGGTTCAGCACCGTCACCACGAGAGTCCGCTTGCCCTTGCGCGCCGCGGCGACCAGGGTGTGGCCCGCGTTGCTGGTGTAGCCGTTCTTGACGCCGATCAGCCCCGGATACCGCTCGACGCCGTCGGCGCCGGTGAGCAGCCGGTTGGTGTTCTGGATCGGGTACGCCCATCCGCCGCCGTCCGGGAACCGGGCCTCGGCCGTGCCGCAGTACCGCGTGAAGTCCGCGTTGCGCAGCCCGGCGCGCCCGAACACCGCCAGGTCGTACGCCGAGGACACCTGGCCCGGCGCGTCGTACCCGTCGGGCGACAGCACGCGGGTGTCGAGCGCCCCCAGCGCACGCGCCTTGGCCTGCATCCGCTGCGCGGTCGTCCGCCAGCCCCCGTTGAGTGTGGCGAGCACGCGCACCGCGTCGTTGCCGGAGCTGAGGAAGACCCCGCGCCACAGATCGGCGACCCGGTAGGTGCGGCCCTCGGCGACCCCGACCAGGCTGCTGCCCTCGCCGACGTCCGCGAGCTCGTCCGGCTCGACCCGGTGCCGGATGCCGCCGGGCAGCACCGGCAGCACGGTGAGCGCGAAGAGGGTCTTGAGCGTGCTCGCGGGCGGCAGCTTGCGGTGCGCGTCGTGCGCGGCGAGCACCTCGCCGGTGCCGGCGTCGGCCACCAGCCAGGCCCGCGCGGAGACGTCCGGGACCTCAGGCGCCCCGGCGCGCGGCCGGACGTGGGTGCCCGGCCGGTACAGCAGCGAGGGCTGCGGGGCCGCCGCCCGCGGGCCGCCCGGCGCGCCGGGGTCGGTGCCGGCCGGGGCGGCCGCCGCGACGGGCGCGAGGGCCAGGGCGCCCGCCAGACAGACACCGCACACCGACACGGTCATCCGGGATGAGAATCCGATCGTCATACGATCAACGTAGAAACGCTTCCGGTGCGCCTCGCGCTGACTGGGCCATTCGCCGTAGGTGTGCACCCGGATGCCACACGCTTCCCCTAGCCGGACGGGAGCGTCGGCTGGACGCGCCGCAGGAACGTCGCGTTGTCCGGGGTCTCGCGCATCCGCTGCAGCAGGGTCTCCAGGTCGGTCGCCGCGTCCCGGGACCGCAGGGCCCGGCGCAGGCCGCGGGCGGCCGTCAACTCGGCGGGGGAGAGGAGCAGTTCCTCGCGGCGGGTGCCGGAGGCGGTGAGGGAGACGGCCGGGAAGACGCGGCGGGCGGCGAGCTCGCGGTCGAGCCGGAGCTCCATGTTGCCGGTGCTCTTGAGCTCCTCGAAGAAGTACTCGTCGGCCCGGGAGCCGGTCTCCACCAGCGCCGTCGCGAGGATGGTGAGCGAACCGCCCTCCTCCGCCTGGCGGGCCGCCCCGAAGAACCGCTTGGGGCCGGTCAGCGCGGCCGCGTCGACACCCCCGCTGAGGGTGCGCCCGCCGGAGGAGGCCGCGTTGTTGTACGCCCGGCACAGCCGGGTCAGCGAGTCGAGCAGGATCACCACGTCCTCGCCCTGCTCGACGAGCCGCCTGGCCCGCTCGACGACGAGTTCGGCGAGGGCGATGTGCTGCCGGGGCGGCCGGTCGAAGGTCGAGGCGTACACCTCGCCGCGCACCGAGCGCCGCATGTCGGTGACCTCCTCGGGGCGTTCGTCGAGCAGGACGACCATGAGCCGGCACTCGGGGTGGTTCCCGGCGATCGCCGCCGCGGTCTGCTGGAGCAGGACGGTCTTGCCGGTCTTCGGCGGGGCCACGATCAGCCCGCGCTGCCCCTTGCCGACCGGTGTGATCAGGTCGGCGAGCCGTCCGGTGAGCCCGGCCGCCGGGTGCTCGAGGCGCAGCCGCCGGTGCGGGTGCAGCGGAGTGAGGTCGTGGAAGTGGGGCCGGCCGCGCAGTTCGCCGGGCGTTCGGCCGTTGACGTGTGCGACGCCGGTCAGCGCGCCCCGTGCGCCGCCGACGCCGTCGACGAGGTCGCCCTTGCGCAGCCCGTACCGGCGCATCAGCGCGGCCGGGACCTGCGGGTCCTCGGGCGACGGCAGACAGTGCTCGGCGCGCAGCCGGCCCTTCCCGCTCGCGTCGACGTCGAGGACGCCGGTGACGGCCTGGGCGGCCGGGGACTGCTGCTGGACGGGAGGTTCGAGAGTGGTGGTCACGTGGTGGGTCCTTTCGAGGACACGGACGGAAAGCATGCGGAGGGAAGGAAGAAGCCGCGCGGAGGAGACGGGCGCACAGCGCGCCCTGGGGCGGCGGGGACACACCTCAGGCGAACAGAGGTGGGAGAAAAGGAAAGAAAACAGAGAACCGGTACCGGCGCCCACGACGGGGCGTACACAAGTACCATCGGTACTGTACCACGTACGGCGATGAGGCAACTGCACGCAGCCCGTCCCGGACGCACGCCCGGCAGGGCGCTCGCGCCCCGGACGCGGTACACATCGGACCATGGACACCGCGCTGACCACCGACCGGCTGATCATCCGTGACTGGACCGTCGACGACGCCGACGCCGCCCTGGAGATCTACGGCTCCCCGGACGTCGCCCACTGGCTCACCCCGGCGATGGAGCGCGTCCGCGACGTGGCCGCCATGCGCTGCCTGCTCCAGGCCTGGCAGGAGAGCGGGCCGAACCTGGTGCCGCCCCGGGGCCGCTGGGCGGTGCAGCGCCGGGACGACGGCACGGTCGTCGGCGGCCTCGGCATCCGGCTGCTGCCGCCGTACGAGGACGACCTGGAGGTGAGCTGGCAGCTGGCCCCCGAAGCCTGGGGCCAGGGCTATGCGAGCGAGGCCGCCCGGGCGCTGATCGGCTGGGCGTTCACCCAGGACACCGACGAGCTGTTCGCCGTGGCCCGGCCCGCCAACCAGCGCGCGGTCGCCACCGCGAAACGCCTCGGCATGCAGTGGGTCGGCGAGACGACCAAGTACTACGACCTGCGCCTCCAGGTCTACCGCGTCCGCCCCGGCGACCTGACCCCGTGATCCCGACCCCGTAAGCTGGCGCGGATGTTCAGCCCCGAAGGTCCCAGCCTCCGCGAACTCGCCGTCCAGGCGCTGTCGTCGGTCGAGCGCGGCTACGACCTGCTCGCGCCGAAGTTCGACCACACCCCGTTCCGCACCCCGGACTCCGTCCTGGAGGCGGTGACCGCGGCGCTGGGCCGGATCGGGCCCTTCGAGGACGGGCTCGACCTGTGCTGCGGCACCGGGGCGGGTGTCGGAGTGCTGTCCCGGGTGTGCGCGCGGAGCGCCACCGGGGTCGACTTCAGCGCGGGCATGCTGGAGATGGCCCGGCGGCAGGTCCGGTCCCCGGAGGGCGGACCGCGGGTCTCCTGGGTCCGCGCGGACGCCCGCGCGCTGCCCTTCGGGCCGGTCTTCGACCTCGTGGTCAGCTTCGGGGCGTTCGGGCACTTCCTGCCGGCCGAACTGCCGGGGCTGTTCGCCCAGGTCCGCGGTGTGCTGCGGCCGGGTGGCCGCTTCGTCTTCCCGGTCGTCGCCCCGCCCCGGCCCGGCTCGCTCGCCTCCTGGATGCTGCTGGGCTTCGACGCGGTGATGCGGGTGCGCAACGCCCTCTGGCGGCCGCCGTTCGTCATGTACTACCGGACCTTCGGGCTCGGCCGGGTCCACGGCGAGCTGGAGCGCGCCGGGTTCGCCGTGGAGCTGTACGCCCTGCCGGAGTTCGGGCACCGGCGGGACGGGAGCCCACGGGTCCGGCTGGTGGCGGCCCGACGGCTCCCGTAGCGGCGCGGCGGGGCCGGGTCAGACCGCCGCGGGCAGGGTGAACTCGTAGACCAGCGCGTCCTGGTGGGCGTCCACGACGAGGTCGGTGATCTCCAGCGGCCGGGCGTACTGGTCCTGCACCAGCCGGGTCACCCGGACCGAGGACGCGTCCGGGATCCGGGTGATGGTGTCCCGGTGGTGCAGGGTCAGACCGGCCCGGCGCATCCAGTCGTACGCGCGCCGCAGCTGGGCCGAGGAGGTGCCGTCGGCGCGGTCGCGGTAGCGGCCCAGCTCCTCGACCTCGGCGAGCGCCACGGCGGAGAAGGACGTCACGGCGGTGCGCCGGCCCCGGCCGTCGGCGCCGGCCGACTCGTAGCGGTGCACCAGGGTCGGCCGGTGCGGGGCGAGCCCCAGGGCCTCGGCGTGCCCGGGCGGCGGGGCCTCCCAGGTCACGGTGGCCCGGTCGACGGCGCGCGGGTCCGCCGGGCGGCGGGCGCCGACCGGGAAGGCGAGCGACGTCGGATGCTCGACCGGCGGACCGGGCAGGGTGGCGTGGCTGCCCCGCCGGTCGGTGGCGACCAGGCCGTCGCGGCGCAGGACGTCGAGCGCCTGCCGTACGGTCTCCCGGCTGACCCGGAAGTGCTCGGCCAGCTGCCGTTCGCCGGGCAGCCGTTCGCCGGGCGGGATGATGCCGGCGCGCAGCTCGCCCAGCAACTCGGCGGCGATCCGCCAGTACAGGGGCCGGTCGTCGGTCCGGTGGGCAGGCCGCTCGGCGGTCTGCGGGTGGTCGTGCGGGGTGGTGCGGGCCATGCCGCGCCCTCCTGTTGGTGACGTGCCGTAGCCATGCGGGCTCATTGCGCCACCATCTCTAGCATTGGTCTAAACCAGCAGGGAAGGGCGGCCCGGCGGTTCGGCCGAAACCGCACCGCCCGGACCGCCCTTCCCCGTGCGTCACAGAGCGCTGAACAGGGCCTCCACCAGGGCCATCTTCCGCGGGTCGTCGGCGATGTGCGGGCCCATGCGGTTCATCACGTAACCCAGCGAGATCCCCGCCTCCGGGTCCGCGAGCCCGCAGGAGCCGCCGAAGCCGTCATGGCCGAAGGCGCGCGGGTTCGGCCCGTACGAGCCGTTCGTGCCGCTCAGCCACAGGCCGAGCCCGATCTCCGTCTCCCGGTCGAGCCCGGCGTCGAGCACCAGGTCCCGGCAGGCGCCCTGACCCTCGCGCACCCGCTCGGCCGCGTCGGCGGACAGCACGCGGTGCCCGCCGAGGGCGCCCCGGCCCGCGAGGATGCCGTACAGGTCCGCGACCGCGCGGGCGGTGCCGTGGCCGTTGGCGGCGGGTATCTCGGCGGCCCGCCACTCGGGTGTATTGGCCTCCTTCGCCCCCACCGCCGGGTTGGTCAGCGCGGCCAGCGCGGCGGGTGCCAACTGGCCGAACACCGCCGCCTGTTCGCTGCGCGGGGCGGCCGGCGCGTGCACCAGGCCGGCGGCGCGCCCGGCCTCCTTCTCCGGCAGGCCGATGGTGAAGTCGATGCCGAGCGGCCCGGTCACCTCCCGCTCCAGGAAGGCGCCCGGCAGCAGCCCGGAGACCCGGCGCACCACCTCGCCGACCAGATGCCCGAAGGTCAGGGCGTGATAGCCGGACCGGGTGCCCGGCTCCCACCAGGGCGCCATGGCCGCGAGCCGCCGGGTCGTCAGCTCCCAGTCGCACAGCTGCGCGAAGGAGTGCGGCTCGCGCGGGCCGGACAGTCCGGCCCGGTGGGAGAGCAGATGCCGGACGAGCACCCGCTCCTTGCCCGCCGCGGCGAATTCCGGCCAGTAGGCGGCCACCGGGGCGTCGAGGTCGAGCAGTCCCCGGTCGGCGAGGAGGTGGGCGCACAGCGCCACCGGCCCCTTGGTGGTGGACCAGACGTTGACCAGGGTGTCGCGCTCCCAGGGGCGGGTGCGGCCGGGGTCCGCCCAGCCGCCCCACAGATCGACCACCGGTACCCCGTCGACCCTGACGGCGACCGCGGCGCCCAGTTCGCCGCGGTCGCGGAAGTTCTCCTCGAACGCCGTGCGCACCGCCGTGAAGCGGCTGTCGCAGTGGCCGTGGATCGCCGGCTCTCGCTCGGACATGCACCCTCCGTCGTCCGTCGACACGCCCGGCGCGCGCTGCTGCGGCCGGGCGCGCCGAACATACCGACTGGTCGGACCGGAGGGAAGTGGACGCCCCTGACATCGGCCACCGGCGAGACCGGCCGCCGCGGGATCAGGCGTACGACCGCAGCCAGCGCATCCTGGCCCGGTCCTGGTACGGCCCGCCGCCCTCGTGGTCGTTGAAGTCGTACACCTCGATGGCCTTGTCGTCGTGCGCCCAGGCGTTGAACGCCGCGAAGACGGTCGAGGGCGGGCAGGTCTGATCCTCCAGTGCCGCCGAGAACAGCGCCGGCGCCCGGCCGCGGGCGGCGAAGTGCACACCGTCGAAGTAGGACAGGGTGCGCAGGGCGTCCTCGGCGCGGCCGCGGTGCGTCTTGAGGTAGAGGCCGACCTCCCGGTACGGGTGGCGGTCCGTCAGGGTGGTCGCGCGCGGGTAGTCGCACAGGAACGGCACGTCCGGCGCGATCGCCACCAGGTCGGGCACCAGCCCGCCCACCGCGATGGTGATGCCGCCGCCCTGGCTGGCGCCGAGCGCGACGGTACGGGAGGCGTCGGTCAGCGGATGCGAGCGGGCCGCCTCGACGGCGCGTACGGCGTCCGTGAACACCCGGCGGTAGTAGTAGTTCTCCGGCGCGTCGATGCCCCGGGTCATGAAACCGGGGTAGGCGGGGGCGCCGCCCACCGGGTCGGCGGTGCCGCCCCCGCCGCCCCAGGCGCTGCCCTGGCCGCGGGTGTCCATCACGAAGTGCGCCCGGCCGGTCGAGGCCCACAGCAGGTGCTCGTGCGGCAGTCCGCGCCCGCCGCCGTAGCCGACGAACTCCACCACCAGCGGCAGCGGTTCGTCCGCGTCGGCGGGCAGTACCAGCCACCCCTTCACCGGGTGGCCGCCGAACCCGGCGAACGCCACGTCGTACACCCGCACGGTGGACAGCCCCGTGTCGACGGGCTCGAACCGGACGTCCAGGTCGTGCTCGCGCGCCTCTTGGAGGGTCTTGGACCAGAAGGCGTCGAAGTCCTCGGGCTCGGTGGAGGCACTGCGGTACTCGCGCAGTTCGTCGAGCGGGAGGTCGAACAAGGCCATGGAGGACCGCCTTTTGTGAAAGGGCCATTGATGATCAGCCACGGTACGGTCGCGTGACGATCGATCGCCAGACCTTGGTCCGAATTTCGGACTCGGTCCGGTACCCCGAACAAAGCCTGCCCTTGGCGGTCGCTCACGCCCGCCGCCGGGTCCACTCCGGCTCGGTGCGCGCCCACTCCCGTTCCCACTCGGCCAGCCGGTGGCGGGTCGCCGTCCGGCGGACCACCGCGTGGCCGAGCAGCACCACCCCGGCCGCGGCGCCCGTCGCGCACACGCCCATGGCGACGGTGTGCTGCCAGATCGCGCTGCCGTCCAGCGGCGGAGGCACACTGTGGCCTCGCTCGTCGAACCACACGTCGACCTTCGCGCCCGCCTCGGTGCCCGCCGGAACCCGCGCGACCGCCGTCCGCTCGCCCCCGGCGGGGTCGGCCCAGCGCACGGTCGCCCGGTACGCGTACTCACGGCCGCCCTGCAGCGCGGGCAGCGAGTCGGGGCTGCGGCCGACCACCTCGACGCGCACCCGCTCCCGCTCCGCGCGCTGCTCGGCCGCCGTCGACCGCGCGTCCTGGTACCCCCACCAGGCCGCGCCCACCCCGGCCAGCGGGGCGCCCAGCACCAGCAGGACGGCGACGACCAGCACCGTCCACGCCTCCACGACGTCCGACCGGCGCCGCAGCGGATTGCTCCGCCAGCGCCAGCCGCGCATCCGGGTTCGCATCTCGCCTCCTCGCCGCGTTCGCGTGCGAGTACCCCTATGCATCTCGTACCCCGTCCGGTGGGGTTCGTTCACGCAGAGTGCGAGCGGGCCGTGCCCGGCAGGCTCAGCCGAAGCGTTCGATGCGGATCCGGTCCACCGGCTGTCCGGCCGCCACGAGCAGCCGGGAGGCGTGCTCGGCGAAGGCGTTGGAACCGCAGATGTAGGCCTCCCAGCCGCCCGGCGGCTGCTCGGCCAGGACCGGCTCCAGGTGCGCGGCCGTCATCCGGCCCAGGGGCACGCCCGGCGGGGCGCTCCGGGTGAACACGGGGGTGGTCTCGGCGCCGTACTCCCGCGCGTAGATCAGCTCCTCGGGGCTGCGCGCGGACACCAGCAGCCGCAGCGGGACGTCGAGCCCCCGCGCCCGGTGGTGCCGGACCATCGACATCAGCGGTACGACGCCGGAGCCGGCGCCGATCAGCAGGGCGGGCCGGTCGCCGGGCCAGGCGAAGAACCCGCTGACCGGGCCGCGCACCTCGACCCGGTCGCCGGGCCGGGCCTCGGTGTGGAACCAGCCGGAGACCTCGCCGCCCTCGACGTGGTCCAGGGTCAGCTCGATGTGCCCGGAGTCGTCGGGCGCGGACGCCAGCGAGTAGTGGCGCTGGGCGAAGTACCCGTCCTCGGCCGTCAGCCGCAGCTGGAGATGCTGGCCGGGGACATGGCCCACCCAGGCGGGCACCGCGAACCGGAAGGTGGCGGCGCGCGGAGTCTCCCGGCGGATCTCGGTGAGGGTGGCGGTCTGCCAGACGTTCGCGCCCTGGTGGGTCACGGCGATCCGGCCGGGGATGGCGAACCGGGTCGGGGGAGTGAAGGTCTCAGTCACCGGAGTACCGCTGCTCCTCCCACGGGTTGCCCCGCGCGTGATAGCCGTTCTGCTCCCAGAAGCCGGGCTCGTCGTGGTCGAGGATGCTCAGGCCCGCGATCCACTTGGCGCTCTTCCAGAAGTACAGGTGCGGCACCAGCAGCCGCGCCGGGCCGCCGTGCTCGGGGGCGAGCGGCTGTCCGTCGTAGGTGAAGGCGATCCACGCCTTCCCGCCGGTCAGGTCGGTCAGCGGCAGGTTGGTGGTGTACCCGGTGTGGGAGTAGGCGACCGCGTGCGTGGCGGACGGGAGCGGCCGTACGGCCTCCAGGAACGTGTCCACCGACACGCCCCCGAAGCGCACCCCGAACTTCGACCAGCTCGTCACGCAGTGGATGTCGCCCTCGTACTCCGAACCGGGCAGCGCGTGCGCCTGCTCCCAGCTCCAGGTGCGGGGTTCCTCGACCAGCCCGTCGACGCGGAAGGTCCAGTCGGCGGCGGCGAGGTCGGGGGTGACCTCGGCGGACAGGACGGGCCAGTCGTCGCCCGCGTCGTACTGTCCGGGCGGCAGGCCCGGACGGTGGACGCGCGGGCGTCCGGTGAAGCCTCGGGTGACGTTCATGGTTCAACCGTACGTGCAGGTGGTGCGGGCTCCGACGCCCGGGGGGTGATCGTGACGGACGCCCCGTCCGGCCCGGTCAGGCGTCTTCGGCGTCCGGCGGTGTCCAGGCGTTGTAGCGGATCAGATACTCCGCGAACCGGGTCAGATCCTCCTCCGGCCAGTCCGCCAGCCGCTCCCGGAACGCCGCCCGGCGGCTCTCGGTGACCTGGGCGAGGAGCCGGCGGCCGGTGTCGGTGAGATGCAGCACCTGCACCCGGTGGTCGTCCGGGTCGAGCCGCCGCTCGATCAGCCCGGCCCGTTCCAGGGCGGCCACCTGGCGGCTGACGGTGGACTTGTCCAGGGCGTAGTGCGCGGCCAGGTCGGCGGCGCGGCAGCCGCCGCGCTCCTCCAGATGGCCGAGCAGGGTGTACGAGACGAGCGACAGCTCCGGATGCATGCGCCCCGCCGAGGCGCGGGCGCGGCGGGCGAAGGCCGTCATCTCGCGCTGGATGGCCTCCACGGCCTCGGCTGCTGTCACGGGACCTCCCTCGCGGATCTAGTTGTATAGTACAACTTGAAGTGAAAGTTGTATATGCCAACCAGTCTTCGGACGGCTTGGCGGACCGAAGGAGGATCCGGGCATGCGGTCACCCGCGCTGCGCCATGTGCTCACGCACCTGATCACACCGCTGCTGATGTGCGTGGGCATGGGGCTCGCGTACATGGGGGCCTTCGTGACCCCCGAGCCGAACCACCTGCCCGTCGCCGTCGTCGGCACCGGTGCCGACGCCAAGGCGTTCGCCCAGTCGGTCGAGGACGAGGCGGGCGACGCGCTCGACGTACGGACCGTCCCCGACCGGGAACGGGCCGTCGGCCTGCTGAAGTCCCGGGACATCACCGGCGCCTACGTCCCGGACGCGAGGACGCCCGAGGTCATCGTCGCCACCGCCGCCTCCGACATGGGCGCCATGGCGGTGGAGAAGGTCTTCACGCCCGTCGCCGAACGCCAGGGCGTCCCGCTGAAGGTGACCGACGTGGCCACGCCGGTCGACGACGACCCCACCGGACAGGGCCTGTTCTTCCTGATGATCGCGGTCAGCATCGGCTCCTACGCCTCGGTGGCCGTGCTCGGCGGCGTGGGCGGCGCCCTGCCGATGCGCCTGCGGGCGCTGCTGACGCTCGGCGTCTCCGTCGTGGTCAGCGGTATCGGCGCGCTGCTCGCCGGGCCCGTCTTCCACCTCGCCCACCACGACCTCGCCGGGGTCTGGGGGCTGGCCTGGCTCTACTCGGCGGGCATCCTGCTCATCGGCGTCGGCCTGCACACCTTCCTCAAGCGCTGGACCACGCTCGCCATGATGGTGCTGTTCGTGATGCTCAACTTCACCAGCTCCGGCGGGCTGTTCCGGCCCGAGCTGCAGAACGGCTTCTTCGGCACCCTGCACGCCTTCTGGAACGGCGCCGGTTTCGTCGAGGGCACCCGCAGCCTGCTGTACTTCGACGGCGACGGACTGGGGCGCACCGTGGGGACGCTGATCGCCTGGCTGGCGGCGGGAGTCGTCGTCACGGCGGTCGCGGGCGCGTACGAGCGGGGCAGGACCGGTCAGGCGATCCCCGCGGTGCGCGAGGCCGAGGAGGCTGAGGAAGAGGCCGAGGAGGCGGTCGGCGTCTGACCGTTCGGGGCGCCGGTATAGGGTGACCGTCGGCCGTGGAAGGACCCGGCCGTGCGAAGCCGGGAGGTGAGACCCATTACCGCTGTGACGGCTCGGGTGCCCTCACCTCACCACGGCGCGGATCGCCGGCCCGGCTGAGGCGCGAGGGCGCCCTTCGGCTCCCGAAAGGCTCAGGGTTCATGCCCGCTTCTCTTCCCTCTTCCCGCACGTCCGTCATCGTCAGGCTGCGCGCCGCCGGCTGTGTGTTCGCCGAGGACGAGGCCGATCTCCTCCTCACCGCCGCCCGCACGCCGGACGAACTCGCCGCCCTGGTGGACCGCCGGGTCGCCGGCCTCCCCCTGGAACTCGTCCTCGGCTGGGCCGAGTTCCGTGGCCTGCGCGTCGCCGTCGAACCCGGCGTCTTCGTCCCCCGCCGCCGTACCGAGTTCCTCGTCGAACAGGCCCTCGCCCAGGCGCCGGACGCGCACGTCGTCGTCGACCTGTGCTGCGGCTCCGGCGCGGTCGGCGCCGCCCTGGCCGACGCCCTCGGCCCCGTCGAACTGCACGCCGCCGACATCGACCCGGCCGCGGTGCGCTGCGCCCGCCGGAACCTCGCCGACGCGGGCGGCCGGGTGCACACGGGCGACCTGTTCGAGGCGCTGCCCGCCGCGCTGCGCGGCCGGGTCGACATCCTCGCGGCCAATGTGCCCTACGTCCCCAGCGGCGAGGTCGGCCTGCTCCCCGCCGAGGCCCGCGACCACGAGCCCCTGACCGCCCTCGACGGCGGCCCCGACGGCCTCGACATCGCCCGCCGGGTCGCCGCCGGGGCCCCCGACTGGCTGGCCCCCGGCGGCTGCGTACTGATCGAAACCAGCGAACGCCAGGCTCCGGCGGCCGTCGAGGCGTTCGCCCGGTCCGGCCTGACGACCCGTCTGGAGACCTCCGAGGATCTGTACGCGCAGGTCGTGGTCGCCGTCAGGAGTACGGCGGATCAGGGCGCCGGCGAGTGACGACCACACGGCGCGTGCGCGTGCCAGTCCCCGCGACGCCGGGATGATCCAGGCGACAGGCCCTGGGACGCGTCTCCCGGACCGCGTAGGCCTCGCGGGGGCCGACACGCGCATCTGCCGCCTCGGCATGGGACGCCGAACACGTCACGCTCGACCGCGTGCCGACGCGGCGGATGCCCCAACGCTTCCTCCGCGCCGCAGATGCCCGACCCGCGCTGCCGGCTCCGTTCGCCGCGCGGGGCGCACCCGCAGAGGTGGCTCGGTACGGCGGCGCGCCCGCGCTCTCGGCTGCGTGCGCCGTGCGGGCCGTACCCATAGGACGCGGCTCGCTTCGGTGGCGGGCATGCGCTCCACCGGCCGGGCAGGTCCAGGTCGGCTTTCGGCGAGCTGGTGGCCTCGAGCCGATCCTGCCCTGATGGGCCGCAAGCTATCGGGGTCGGTTCTGTCGGCGCGTCTGGGCAGTGGTGGCAGCTGGGCGAGGATGATCAGCCGGAGCGGATCGACATCCTTGAGTAGTGCTGCGGCCAACCAGCGGCGGCGAGCTCGGCGGTGTGACTTGGTGAAGCGGTTGCTGGCCCGGCGAGTGCGGTCATGCCAAGTCCGATTCCCGCGGAGCAGCGACAATTGGCGTGGTGGCCGGATCCATGCTGTGCTGGAGGTGTCCGAAGGCCCACCAGCACTGGGCCCTGCGACGGGGGTTGAAGTCGTCATCATTCAGCTGATCACTATGCCCAACTAATCCGGGCGACGTCACGCTGCTCGAATTTCGTGGTCGCAACGACAGTCCCGACCAGAGGCTTCGTGATCACGAGCGCGGGCCACGGCAGCCTTGTCATGCCACGCGGGAGGCGTGGTGAGCACAGACTGCCCATGAATCTCGTAACCGGTGGGGCCGCTTACTTCGAAGCCAGCGAACTCACATGAGCAGGATCGAGGAGTAACGATGAGTAAAAAGGTCAACTACGACTTGCACGGGCCCGGCATCGAGATCAAGTATCACGGTGGCGATCTCCTCATCGAAGGAGACGAACATCTACTTTCGGGGCGCCATATCCTGAGTAAGGACGTGAACCTCTCAGAAGCGTCCGACGGGATCGGGTCACTGATTTCGACTGAGCTCCTCTCCTCAACTCGCAACGGCACCAGAATCACTTTGAGCCTGATCTTGCCGGACGTTCGCTTCACAGGCGAGGAGGTCAACCCTGAGGTTACCGGCGTGGCGATCATCACACAACAGTTCGAAAACATGGTTGGCGGCCCGCCAGCCGTGCTGCAGCACTACGGGGTCCGGACTCTGACCGGCTCAGCGTCTCTCGTCGCACAGACGGCCGCAGACGCCCCTGAATGAAGTTGGCCGCAGCGGCCGTGGCAGATAGAGCAGGCGAGGCGGTGGCGGTATCTCCCGCCGTGTGCGCGGGACCGGATCGGAGTATGAACATGCGCGTCACCGGGCGGTGTTCTGCCGTGCGGACTCGGTGGCCTGGAAACGGTAGGACTCGGTTCCGGTCTGAATTAGCGTGCAGCGGAAGGTGATCCGGTCGGCGATGGCGGCGCAGAGCCTCGGGTCGGCGAAGATATTGTCCCATTCGGCGAACGGGGAGTTGGTGGCCACCGCGGTGGCCTTGCACTCCTCGCGTTCGGTGAAGATCTGGAACGGCAGCCGGGCGCCCTTCTTGTCCAGATTCAGATATCCGAATTCGTCCAGGCAGAGAAGGTCGACTTTGCTGTAGCGGGCGATCACGGAGGACAGGCGCCGGGCGGCGTCCGCCTCGGCGAGCTCGTTCACCAGCGCAGAGGTGGTGGTGTAGCGGACGCTCATGCCAGCCTCGGCGATCGCCGTACCCACTCCGATCAACGGGTGCGACTTGCCCGTTCCGGAGTCACCGATCAGCACGAGTGGGCGGCCTTCCCGCACCCAGGACGTGCTCTTGAGGTCACCGATCGTTTCGGGCAGCACATTGGGGTTGCCGTCGAAGTCGAAGTCCTCCAGCCGCTTGGGCCGTGGGAACTTCGCCGATCTGACCAGTCGTTGCTGGCGGCGGACATCCCGGTCGGCCTGCTCGACCTGCAGCAGGTCGAGCAGGAACTGCTTGTACGAGGACTGTTCACGCCGAGCGGTGGCCGCCACCTCCACGAACCGCTCACGGAAGGCGGGCAGCCGCAGGTCCCGGCATGCCTCATCGATCAAAGCGTCCTCCGGGTCGCTCTCCGGCAGCGGTATCCGGGTGGGCGGAACCTGCTCGGAAGCCGGCTTGGCGGTGGCGGTGGGGCTCATGCGCTGGTGCCCTTTCTTTTCCTCGTGGTGTCGGTCACCGGCGCCAGCAGCCGGTCGCACTTGCTCATGTCCGGCAGCGCGGGACGAGGATCGGGCGGCAGACGCCGGGTGTGCAGCGAGATCACCTTCGCTCCCGCATCACCGTGCGCTTCCTCGACGGCGGTGTCCTCTGCCTCGGCGCCCAGGGCAGTGTCATCTCCGTGGCGGTCTGCGGGCTCGGCTTCTTCCATGCCGCTGCTCTCGATCGCCTTGCGGGCCTCGATCGCGACCAGATCCGTGCTCACCGAGCCGACTTTGAGGACTGTGGCCATCCCGGCGACGACCGCGTCGGCGGGCAGTTGCCGGTGCAGCAACAGCACCTCGATCAGCATCCGGGTGCCTTCTTTGTCCCCGCACCTCTTCTTGGCTGCCGCCCAGAATGCCTCGTGCACCTTGGTGAAGCCGCCCTCGGCGCGGGACTGTGCGAGCGCGGCGGCCCCGGGGAACGCGCCTGGCTTGACCAGCAGGATCTCCAGATAGTGATCCAGGATGTCGTGGTAGGTGTATCGGCGCGGCGCCTTGGGTGTCGGCGATGACTTGGCAGCCGTCGTAGACCCATACCTCGTTAGCCCGCAGCTTCACCCGTACCTTCATGCCGATGAATTTCGCGGGCACCGAGTAGTAGCCCTGGCGAACGGTGACCCGACCGTTTGCGGTGGACCAGCGGCATTAGATCGATCCCGGTGTCGTACTCGTCCACCGGCAGCGGCGCCAACAGCGGCCGCTCCTGCTCGAAGTCAAAGCCGATCGAAGTGGGACGGCCATGGACGTGCCGGGCGTCCTCCGCCGTATCGATCGCCGCCAGGCGCTCGTTGAGATCCGCGAGAGCATCCAAGGCCGGGGCCGGGACCAGGTGCTTGCGTCGAAACCGGCCGCCTTCGTGTTCGACCCCGTCTTTCTCATGCGCCCCTTCCTCACCAGGGCCGCAGTAAAAGGCCGAGAATCCGTACCAGGACCTGAAGGCCACCCATCGTGTCGTCTCCGTGCGGGAACGGCCGAACAGCACCTGCTTCACCGCGGGTTTGAGGTTGTCGTAGCGGATATGGACCTAGGGCACCCCACCCAGCGCCCGAAACGCCTCCACATGCCCCTCGAAGAACGCCTCCTGAGAAGCGGTGGCGTAGACGCGGTGAACGGCCTTGCCCGAGAACGACATCCGCAGCGTGAACAGCACACACTTGCGGCGTTGGCCGGCCAGGTCCAGCCACACGTCCGCGAAGTCGACCTCGGCCTCCTCGCCAGGCCGCTTCTCCTGCGGCACTGTCCCCTCCAGATGCCGACGACCTTCCTTCGCCTCCAAGACGATCTGCGGGCGCCGCTTGCGCACATAGTCACGGACCGTGGAGTACGACGCCTGCTCGAAATCGTGCTCGCCCGCCAGACGCTCCAAAATCCGGTCGACAGTGTGCTTCTGCTTCTTCCACGTCTCCAGGTCCTCGCGCAGCATCGCGTCGATGAAGCCCTTTACCGGCTCCAGCACGCTCTTGCGCGGCGGCGGCTTCTTCCGCCCCGACGGCACCGGACACACCAGCGCCTTCGCCACTGTGTTCCGCGACACCTTGTACCGCTGAGCCAGCACCCGCCCCGAGACCGCCGGATCCAACCGGCGGTCACGACGGATCCGCTCAAAGATCCCTCACGCGACCTGTACACCCACGGGCTCCTGACACGACCTTGATCAACGCGCACAGCGTGACCGGCCAAACAGCCCAAAGCCCCTATTACGCCATCAGCGGCATGTCACACGCCGTCAGACAGGGTGGCTCCCGATCTCGTTGCCGAAGCAGTGGCTCTCGTTCTCACTGCCCCACTGGCTCCCGTTCCCCCTGTCAAAAACATCCGGGGAACGTCACATGGAAGTGACCCCACTCTAGGGCGGGCCGGACGCGCCGGTCCAACGATTTTCGGTGCACCTTCCCGTGAACGCCGGGTGTGGCTCGTGCGTCACAGGAGCGGTACGAACCGTCCGTCCCTGGGGGAGTCCATGCGTACGAACCGTCCACACACGGCACGCGTCCTCGCGGTCCTCGTCGTGCTCGCGGCCGGAGCCGCCACGGTGAGCTGCGGGAACGAGGAGCCCGCCGACGCCCGGGTGCGCGCCGAGGGCCAGCCGCCGGGGGCCGCCGTGCGCGCCCGGCTGGTCGCCGAGGCCTGGGACGGCTCGCGCGCCGCCGAGGTCTGGCGCGCGGGCTACTACCCGCTGGACGAGGCGGTCCGGCTGCCCGAGGGCGCCTTCCGCGACGAGGCCGACAAGAGGGCGTACGCCATCCAGAACTTCGCACTGCGCGGCGAACTCCCCGACACGCCGCGGAAGGAGGGAACGGTGCGGTGGGAGAGCGGCGGCTCGCTCACCCTCCCGCTGACGGACGCCCGGGAGGCGTACGCGGCCCTGGACCGCAACGACGCGCCGGCGCCGCTCACCGTGACCGGTGTGCGGCTCGGCGAGATGACCCTCGCCACCAGCCGCGGCCCGGCCACCGTACCGGCCTGGCTGTTCACCCTGGAGGGCTACGACACCCCGCTGAAGCGGGTCGCGCTCCGCCCCTCCGAGCCGCCGAAGCCGCCGATCGGCCCGGCCCGGGACACGCCGACCGACGCGCTGGGACCGCTGCTGGGCCTCGCCGGAGTCGCCGCGGACGGACGGTCCGTCACCGTCTCCGCCGGGCACGGCGCCTGTGACGACGGGCCCGCCGTCCATGTGCTGGAGACGGACGGCAGCGTGGTGCTGTCCGCCTCGGTCACCGGCTCCGACGACGGCTCCTGCACCGACCAGATGCTCATCGAAGAGGTCACGGTGAAGCTCGGCCGGCCGCTCGGCGACCGGGTGCTGCTGGACGCCTTCACCGGCCGGCCGGTGCCCGTCGACGAGCTGCACGGACAGTCCCCGAGCGACGGCTGAGCCCCGCTCACGTCCCGGTGCGGGCCCGTGCGATGAGGACGGCCACGTCGTCGTGGTTGTCGGGGTGGTGCAGGGTGCGCAGCAGCAGGTCGCAGACCTCGTCCAGCGGGCGGGCCGGACCGTCGAGCAGGGTCAGCAGGGTGTCGAGCCGCTCGTCGAGGGAGTGCCGGCGGGTCTCGACCAGGCCGTCGGTGTAGAGGACCAGCTGGTCGCCCGGGTCCAGGTCGAACACCGTGGTCGAGAAGGCGACCCCGCCGACGCCCAGCGGCGCCCCCGTGGGCAGGTCGAGCAGTTCCGGCCCGTGCCCGGCGCGCACCCGGACGGGCGGCAGATGCCCGGCGTTGGCGATCCGGCACTGCCGCAGCCGCGGATCGTGGACGGCGTACAGACACGTGGCGATGGAGTGGTCCAGGCCCTCCGTGATCCGGTCCAGGTGCTCCAGCAGCCGGGCCGGATCGAGATCGAGGGCGGCCAGCGTGTTGGTCGCGGTGCGCAGCCGGCCCATCGTCGCGGCGGCGTTTATACCGCTGCCCATCACATCGCCGACGACCAGCGCCGTCTTGCCGTCCTCCAGCGGGATCACGTCGAACCAGTCGCCGCCGACCTCGACGGTGGCCCCGGCCGGCTGATAGCGGGAGGCCACCTCCAGGCCGCCGGTGACCGGCGGATGGCTGGGCAGCAGGCTGCGCTGGAGGGTGAGGGCGGTGTCGCGGGCGTTCTGGTACCAGCGGGCGTTGTCGATCTGCACCGCCGCCCGGGCCGCCAGCTCCCGGGCCAGCAGCAGATCGTCCTCCCCGAACGGCAGCGGATTGCCGGTCCGCTTCAGATCCAGGGCGCCCAGCACCTCACCGCGGGCGATCAGCGGCACGGCCAGATACGAGTGGACGCCCGCCCGGCCGAGCAGCTCGGCCGCCTCCGGGGAACGCGCGATCCGGGGCAGATCCTCGTCCTTGACCTGCGGCACCAGCACCGGACGCCCGGTGCGCACACACTCGGTGACGAGCCGGTCGGGCCCGTAGCGGGCCACCTGCCCCGGCGGATCGGCGGCCCTGAGCGCCTCCGGGGAGCGCTCCGCACGGACCGCCAGGGCCCGGATCACCGCCGGCTGAGCCGGGCCGAGGGTGCTGCGCCGGCCCTCCACCACCGCCGCCAGCAGATCCACGGCCGCCACGTCGGCCAGCTCCGGCACGGCGACATCGGCCAGTTCGCGGGCGGTCAGCTCCAGGTCCAGGGTGGTGCCGATCCGCGTCGAGGCGTCGGCGATCAGGGCCAGCCGGCGCCGGGCCGTCTCCGCCTCCGCGCCCGCACGATGCTGCTCGGTGACGTCCACCACCGACAGCGCCACGCCCAGGACCGTGCCGAGCGCGTCCTCCAGCCGGTACAGCGAGACCGACCAGGCGTGGTCCTCGTCCGGATCGGCCGGGGTCCGCCCGACCGAGGGCCGGTCCACGACCGACTGCCCGGTCTCCAGGACCCGGCGCGCCGCTTCCTCCAGGGCGTCGGCGTCCATCATCGGCAGCACCTCGTGCACCGTCCGGCCCAGGTGCTGCCCGGCCGCGACGCCGTCGATCCGCTCCAGCGCAGGGTTGACGGAGACGTACCGCAGTCCGGTGTCCAGCACGGCCAGCCCGAGCGGCGACTGCGCCACCATCCGGGACGACAGCGCGACGTCCCGCTCCAGCCGGCGCACGGTCGACTGGTCGGCGGCGAGCCCGAGGGCGTAGACGTCGCCGCGGTCGTCCAGCAGCCGCATGTTGCGGAACTCCACCAGCCGGGTGCTGCCGTCCTTGTGCCGGACCGGGAACGCCCCCGCCCAGCCCTGCCCCGTGGCCAGCACGTCGGCGAACAGCTTGACGACCAGTTCGAGGTGCTGCTCGTGCACCATCAGCCGGGCCGCGTACCGGCCCAGCGCCTCGTCCGCCCGATAGCCGAACAGCTCCTCCGCCTGCGGGCTCCACAGCACGATGCGCCCCTCGGCGTCGAGCACCACCGAGGCCACGCCCAGCACGTCCAGCAGCCCACTGGGCCGTCCCGCACCGCGTTGCGGCATGGCTCCGCCGTCCACGGGAGGCCCCGTCGCACCCATCGCACGCACCGCCTTCGCGTTCGGCACGCCCGTCCCCCGTGCCGACTCCCCTTGTCGTCCTGCGCTCAACCATCTCTCTTACGCCACCCCGCCCTTCTCCACCATCCCCCGAGACGGCCCGGCTGGTCGGGCGAATCACCCGAGAGCGGTGCACGACGGGTGGTACGGCCCACCCGAGGCGGGTCCCGCCGGGGGACCGCCGCCGGTGGTGCTCTGCTGGAGCTGGTGCTTTCCTGAGGGAGTGCGGGCGGTCGCGCGGGGCACCCGCGCATCCCGGCACTGCCACGAGAGGAGCGGTCACCATGAAGGGCGAACCGTCGCATCCGGAGTCCGTCTCGGTGGAGATCAGCGGGTGCAGCAAGGAGGACGCCCGGATCGTCTTCGACACCCTGTGCGCGTGCTTCGCGTCCGACCGGTGCGCCGACGACGTACCGGAGCAGTGGCACGAGACGCGTCCGATGGTCTGGCTCGGCACCTTCGACGTCGCCGAACCCCACGAGGGAGCCCGTCCCGCCCGGCTCTCGGCCCCCGTCACGGCCGACGTCCAGGGCGGCTACTGGGCGATCGACCGGTTCCGTTCGACCCTCGACTCGCTGTTCTCGGTCCACGACCTCAGCGCGGCCTCCGGCGACCAGGAGCGGGAGATGCACCTGATTCTGGAAAGCCGCTGATCCACTGCCTCGCTGATCCACTGCCTCGCTGATCCGCTGATGCGCTGATCCGCGGGAGTGAACGGGCGGGCACCGGGCCGGACCGGTGCTCGCCCGTTCACCTCTTGCGCCTGGGCCCGGGTGGGCCCGGCTGAGCCCGACTGTGCGACCGGTCACGTCATGCGGTGCAGCATTGTGCAACTAGTTGCATAAACCGTGCGCGGTCCTCTACAACTACAGGGGATGAAACCGCGCACGGAGGCGTCGATGAGCCGTTACCCGCACCTGCTGAGCCCGCTCGACCTGGGCTTCACCACCCTGCCCAACCGCGTCCTGATGGGCTCGATGCACGTCGGCCTGGAGGAGGCCGAGGGCGGCTTCGAGCGGATGGCGGCCTTCTACGCCGAGCGGGCTCGCGGCGGAGTGGGCCTGATCGTCACCGGCGGCATCGCCCCCAACGACGAGGGCCGGCCGTACGAGGGCGGCGCCAAGCTCACCACCGAGGCGGAGGCCGAGCAGCACCGGGTCATCACCGAGGCCGTGCACCGCGAGGGCGGCCGGATCGCGCTCCAGATCCTGCACTTCGGTCGCTACGCCTACCACCGCGACCTGGTCGCGCCCAGCCCGCTCCAGGCGCCGATCAGCCCCTTCCCGCCGCGCGAGCTCACCGACGACGAGGTCGAGCGGACCATCGACGACTACGCCCGCACCGCCCGCCTCGCGCGGCAGGCCGGCTACGACGGCGTCGAGATCATGGGCTCCGAGGGCTACCTCATCAACGAGTTCATCGCCGCGCCGACCAACCACCGCACCGACCGCTGGGGCGGCTCCTACGAGAACCGCATGCGCTTCCCCGTCGAGATCGTCCGGCGGGTGCGCGAGGCGGTCGGCGAGGACTTCATCGTCGTCTACCGGCTGTCCATGCTCGACCTGGTGCCCGGCGGCTCCACCCTGGACGAGGTGATCACCCTCGCGAAGGCCGTCGAGGCCGCCGGGGCGACGATCATCAACACCGGCATCGGCTGGCACGAGGCCCGCATCCCCACCATCGCCACCTCCGTGCCGCGCGGCGCCTACACCTGGGTCACCAAGCGGCTGATGGGCGAGGTGTCCGTCCCGCTCGTCACCACCAACCGCATCAACACCCCGGAGCTCGCCGAGCAGCTGCTCGCCGACGGCACGGCCGACATGGTCTCCATGGCCCGCCCGATGCTCGCGGACCCCGAGTTCGTGAACAAGGCCGCCGCCGGGACCCCCGAGGCCATCAACACCTGCATCGGCTGCAACCAGGCCTGCCTCGACCACACCTTCAGCGGCAAGCTAACCTCCTGCCTGGTCAACCCGCGGGCCTGCCACGAGACCGAACTGGTGCTCTCCCCGACCCGGCGGCGCAAGCGGATCGCCGTCGTCGGCGCCGGACCGGCCGGCCTGGCCTGCGCGGTCTCCGCCGCCGAACGCGGCCACGAGGTCACCCTGTTCGACGCCGCCGCCGAGATAGGCGGCCAGCTCAACGTGGCCCGGCAGGTCCCCGGCAAGCAGGAGTTCGACGAGACCCTGCGCTACTTCCGCCACCAGCTCGACGCCCACGGCGTGGACGTACGGCTGAACACCTGGGTGGACGCCGCGGACCTCGCCGACTACGACGACGTCGTGGTCGCCACCGGCGTCACCCCGCGCACCCCCGACATCCCCGGCGTCGACCACCCGAGCGTCCTCGGCTACCTCGACGTGCTGCGCGACGGTGCCCCCGTCGGCGACCGCGTCGCCGTCCTCGGCGCCGGCGGCATCGGCTTCGACGTCGCCGAATTCCTCACCGACAGCGGCGACAAGGCGAGCGAGGACCCCGCGACGTACTTCCGCCACTGGGGCGTGGACATGGACTACACGGCGCCCGGCGGCCTCGCCGCCCCCGAGCGGCCCGCCCCGCCGCGCACCGTCCACCTGCTCCAGCGCAAGACCAGCAAGGTCGGCGCGGGCCTCGGCAAGACCACCGGCTGGATCCACCGCACCGAGCTGAAGCACCGGGGCGTCACCATGGTCCCGGGCGTGCGCTACGACCGGATCGACGACGCCGGGCTGCACATCACCGTCGGCGAGGAGAGCACCGTCCTGGAGGTCGACACCATCGTGCTGTGCACGGGCCAGGAGCCGCGCCGCGACCTCTACGACGAGCTGGTCGCCGCCGGCCGCCCGGCCCACCTCATCGGCGGCGCCGACGTGGCCGCCGAACTGGACGCCAAGCGCGCCATCAAGCAGGGCACCGAGCTGGCGGCGGCGCTCTGAGCCGGACCGGGGGCCGTCCCTAGGATGGCCCCCATGTCACTCCCGCACGCGATCCTCACCGCTCTGCTCGAAAAGCCCTCCTCGGGCCTGGAGCTGACCCGCCGGTTCGACAAGTCGATCGGCTACTTCTGGTCGGCCACGCACCAGCAGATCTATCGCGAGCTGGGAAAACTGGAGGCCGACGGCCTGATCCGGGCGCTGCCGAGCGAGCAGCCGGCCCGGGGGCAGAAGAAGAGCTACGAGGTGCTCCCCGCCGGCCGCGCCGAGCTGGCCCGCTGGACCGCCGCGTCCCAGGACCCCAAGCCGCACCGCGACACCCTGCTGCTGCGGCTGCGCGCCGGGGCGGTGGTCGGCACGGAGGGCCTGGAGGAGGATCTGCGCCGCCATCTGGAGCTGCACCGGCGGCAGCTGGCCGAGTACCGGGAGATCGAGAAGCGGGACTTCCCGCCCGGCCGGGACAGCGCCCAGGACCGGCTGCGGCATCTGGTGCTGCGGGCGGGCATCGACCTGGAGACGTTCTGGACGCAGTGGCTCACCCACGCGCTGGCGGAGTTCACCGAACTGCCCCCCGACCGGACCCGGTAGGGCGCGGAGCCGGCCGAGCCGCCCCGGATCAGAGCCGGTACGGCTTGGAGCGGCGGCGCAGGACCCAGCCCGTCGCGATGGCACCGGTGCCGACCAGCACCCCGCCCGCCACCATGGTGAGCGTGCCGTAGTCCTTGGTGCCGCCGCCCACGCCGCCCATCACACCGCGTGACGGGGAGGCCGTCGGGGTGGCGGCGGACGAGGAGACGATCACGGACTGGGTGCCCGCGGTGCTGCCGTTGGAGCACACGACGATGACCGTGTACGTCCCCGGGCTCACACTGGACCAGGCGGCGGACTGGAGGCTGGCGGTGCCGGTCAGCGCCGCCTGACGGCCCTGGGCGAAGTTCGCCTGACTGCTGTTGAGCAGCGAGGCGTTGCCCCAGCTGCCGCCGACCTGGGTGCAGGCGCTGGTCGTGACGGAGACCGTGGAGCCGCTGGTGCTCACCGAGATGCCGGAGACCGCGCCGGCCGGTTGGGCGGCGAGGCCGAGCGGCAGCGCGGCGGCGGCTGCCACGGCCAGCCCGCAGCGGAGAAGTGGCTGAGATCTGCTCATGGAAGTGTCCTCCGGCGGCACGGTTGGCGGTACATCCCTTGCGCCGCCGGGGGTCGGGGAACGCCCGTGCTGCCTCGGGGCCAGCCAACGTCCGTCGGGCGTGTCGCGCATGCGGGCCGCCCCCGGGCAGGTGACGCGTTACCCCGTCCGGGGGGTACGGGGACCGGAACCTCAGTCGCCCGTCGTGACCGTCCGCTCCGCCGAGAAGCCGCCCCAGGTGCCGTCCGGCAGCTTGGCGCGGATCCGCACCCGGTGCCGTACGCCGTCCTCGCGGCCCAGGTAGAAGCTGTACGTGGCCTTCTCGCGCGGCGCGGTGCCGCCCCAGACCAGCGAGGTGGCGGCCCGGCCGTCGAGGTGGATCTGATACTCCGTGATCACCCCGTCGGCGCGGGGCGGTGTCCAGGACAGGTCGAGATAGTGGGCGCCGCCCTCGGCGCGGGCCGTGGCCCGGAACGCGGTCGGCGCGGTGCCGCGGCCGTAGTCGTCGCCCGGCGCGGTGGTGAGCCGGACGGCGGCGCTCGCCGGGGAGACGTTGTCCGCCGCGTCCCGGGCCCGGACGGTGAAGGAGTAGCGGGTGCCCGGTCGCAGCCCCGTGACGACCGTCCCGGTCTGGGTTCCGCCCACACTGTGGATCTTCGTACCGCCCTGGTGGATGTCGTAGGACACCACACCCCGGTCGTCCGTCGCGGCCTTCCAGGTGAGCTGGACGGCCCGGCTGCCGGTGGTCCGCCCGCGCATCCCGCCCGGCCGCGAGGGCGCCGAGCGGTCGGCCGTGACGGCGGCGGGGGTGGTGGCCCGGACCTCCCGGCTGGGCGGGCCGAGCCGTCCGTCGGCGTCCCGGGCGCGCACGGTGAAGACGTAGGTGGTCGACGGCCGCAGCCGGGTGACGTCCACCATGTGCCGGGATCCGGGCACTTCGTGGACCTTGGCGGCGCCGCGGTACACCTCGTAGGCGTGGACGCCCGCTTCGGTGGTCACGGCGTTCCACATCACATGCACGCTGGTCGCGCTGCCGGCCGCCGCGGTGACGCCGGTCGGCGCCCCGGGGGCCCGGCCGGTCTCGCCCTCCCCGCTCCAGCCGCAGGACACCACGAGCGTCAGCGCGCCGCAGACCATCAGCGCGGGCAGGTGAAGGCGTCGCACGACTCGGCCTCCCGGGGACGGGACGACGGAATGGTCCGGACCAATATGGCGTGGCTGACGCGATCACATCAAGAGGGCGGCTGTTGGTGACGAGCCTCCAGAGTTGCGTATGCTGAGGCTTCCGCGGCCGAACTCGCCACGATGGAAGGCGAGTTCAGGCTCGCGACGCGGGTCGCTGTCGTCGCTCGTCCCGCGCCGGTGCGGGCGGCCGGGCGGCCGGAGCCGACAGGGACTCAGGCGCCCGGCCCCCACCGGTCATCGGGGTCTGCCGCTGTCGCCGGTCATCGGCCTGGCGCCACCGTCCGGCCCGCTCGGGGTGGCAGCATGATGCGCCACGGCCGCAGATCGGGCTGAGTGCCCGTCAGTCACCCGTCCGGAGAGGGGCCCTTATCGTGCGTGTCCCGTCACTCACGCTGGCCGCGGCAGGCGCCGCCCTGCTCGCCCCGACGATGCTCGCCGACTCCACCGCCACCGTCGCCACCACGACCGCCACCGGCCCCGCCGTCGCCGACCCGGCCCGCCCGCGCCTCGTGCCGGCCGCCTGGCGCGAGGACACCGTGCACGCCGCCGACCTACTGGCCAAGGCGCGGGACTGTGTCCCCGTCTCCCGCGGGCACTACCGCAGCGACGACGGAAGACCCGCGGACATCCCGGTCTGCGGCACCCGCGACGCCGTCTTCTGGAAGGCCGACCTGGACATCGACTGCGACGGCCGCCCTGGCCGCCACTGCAACCGCGGGACCGACCCGTACTTCACCGCGAGCACGGCGTACACCCAGTCCGACGGTCGCTATCTGAGCGCCGAGCGGCTGCCCTTCATCGTCGTCCCGGGCGCGAGCCGCATCTGGAACCACCGCGCCGACGGGGTGCGCGGCGGCTCGGTCGCGGCCGTGGTCTACCGCGACCGGGTGCGGTACGCGGTCGTGGGCGACGCCGGACCGGGCCACATCATCGGCGAGGCGTCGTACGCCATGGCCGAGCGGCTCGGCATCGACCCCGATCCGCGCGGCGGCGGAACGGACTCCGGCGTCACCTACATCGTCTTCAAGGACTCCCAGGCGTCCCCCATCGAGAGCCATGCCGCCGCCGTGGCGGTGGGGGAGCGGCTGGCGCGCCAGTGGGTGAACGGCGGCTGAGCACCCCCCTTTCGCCATACGGTCCTGCAGCAGGCGTCAGACGGCCGACCAGCCGTCGTCGACCGGCAGCACCACGCCGTTGATGTTGCTCGCCGCGTCGGAGGCGAGGAACACGATGGCGGCCGTCTGCTCCTCGGGCTCCGCCAGCCGCCCGGTGTTGACGAAGTGCGGCCCGAGCGCCGCCGGACCGTGCGCGCCCTGCTCGACGTCCACGGCGATGCCGGTCCGCGTGCCGCCCGGGGCTATGGCGTTGGCGCGGATGCCCTGCTTGCGGTACATCACCGCGAGGTTCTTCGTCAGGCCGACGACGCCGTGCTTGGAGGCGGTGTACGCGGCGCCCGCCGCGCTGCCGCGCAGTCCCGCCTCCGAGGCGGCGTTGACGATCGCGCCCCGGCCGGCGGCCAGCATGTGCGGCGGACCGCCCGGGTGAGCAGGAAGGGCGCGGTCAGGTTGACCCGTATGACCCGCTCCCACTCCGCGTCGGTGACGTCCGCGAGCGCCGACATGCGGTCCATGACCCCCGCGTTGTTCACCAGCACGTCCACCCCGCCGAACCGCTCCACGGCGGTGGCGGCGACCCGGTCCACGACCTCCTGCTCGCTCAGATCTCCGGTCACTGCGACGGCCGTACCGCCCGTCCGTTCGATCTCCTGCACGACCGCCGCCGCCCCCTCGGCGTTGAGGTCGGCCACCACGACCCGGGCGCCCTCGGCGGCGAAGGCGAGCGCGGCGGCCCGCCCGATGCCGGATCCCGCTCCGGTGACGATGACGCTGCGGCCGTCGAGTCCTGTGGGCATGGAGTGCTCCTGATCGTTCGAGAGGCGGGCGAGTGGGCCCGGGTGCGGTGCGACTGTATGACTTAATGTCTGTGAGTGACATAAAGTCCCAGGCCCGTCCGGGAACCGGTCGGGGAGAATTCCGGGAGACCGATGATCACCGGCGCCGGAGGACGAGATGACCGCAGGCCGCGGACGCACGGGCCGACCGCCCCTGACCGAGGAACGCAAGGCCGAGATCCGACTGGAGATCGCCCGCGCCGCGGTGGACCTGTTCGTCCGTCAGGGCGTCGCCGCGACCACGGGCGAGCAGATCGGCCAGGCCGTCGGCGTCTCGGCCCGCACGGTGTGGCGGTACTTCCCGAGCAAGGAGAGCTGCGTGCGGCCGCTGTTCACGGCTGGAATCGAGGTGATCGCCGGGTGCCTGCGGGAGTGGCGACCCGGGCAGGACCTCGTCGCCGCCTTCGACCGGGCGTTCACGCCTCCCGGCGCGCGATGGACCGCCGGACCCGAGCGCACCACCCTGGGCGCGCTGGTACGGCTCACCCGCACGGAGCCGGGGCTGCGCGCCATCTGGCTCCAGACCTACGACGAGGCCGAACCGGCGTTCGCCCGCGCCCTCGCCGAACGCGACGGCCTGCCGCCCGACGACCTGCGGCCCGCCATCCAGGCCGCGATGCTCAACGCGGCCCTGCGGTCGGCGGTCGAGCACTACGCCTGGCGGACGGCGGACGCGCACGCCGACGCCGCGACGGCCGAGGCGGAACTCGCGGCGACGATGCGTGCGGCGCTGGGGGTGGTGGGGGAGGGGCTGAGGTGAGGGAGGGGAGGGGGGACGGCGGACCCGCGGGCCCCGCGGGTCCGCCGCCGTACCGTATGCCTCACTCCTTGTGCCTCACACCTTGCGGTAGTCGTACGCCTCCGCCGCCGCGGCGGCCACCGCGTCCAGGTCGGCACCGGTGGCGGCGGTGACGACCGCGGCGACGGCGCCCTCCAGGAACGGGGCGTCGACCAGGCGGGTCTGGTCGGGCAGTTCGTCGCCCTCGGCGAGCAGCGCCTTCACCGTCAGGACGGCGCTGCCCAGGTCGGTGAGTACGGCGACACCGGCACCGCGGTCCACGGAGGCGGCGGCCGCCGCGATCAGCTCCGCGCTGGTGCCCAGCTCACCGGCCTCGGTGCCGCCCGCCGGCGCCACGGGCACCGCCGCCCCGCCGCCGGCCAGCCCGCGCGCGAGGTCGGCGACGGAGGCGGCGACCTGCGCGCTGTGTGACACCAGCACGATCCCTACGAGCTTGTCACTCACCTGCGGCCTCCGCGAGTCCCGCGACGAGCAGCGCCGCCGAGGTGGCGCCCGGGTCCTGGTGGCCGATGCTCCGCTCGCCGAGGTAGCTCGCCCGCCCCTTGCGGGCCTGCATCGGCGTGGTCGCGAGCGCGCCCTGCTCGGCGGCGGCCCGCGCCGCGCCGAAGCCGTCGCCCAGCGCGTCCACCGCCGGCACCAGGGCGTCGATCATGGTCTTGTCGCCCGGCGCGGCACCGCCCAGCGCCATGACCGCGTCGACGCCCGCCCGCAGCGCTCCGGCCAGCTCCTCCTCGCTCACCTCGGCGGCGTCCCCGAGCGCCTTGCCGGTACGCCGCAGCAGGGTGCCGTACAGCGGCCCGGAGGCACCGCCGACCGTGGAGATGAGCTGCCGTCCGGCCAGCATCAGCACGGCCCCCGGCGTCCCGGGGACCTCCTTCTCCACGGCGGCTGTCACCGCGGTGAACCCGCGCTGCAGATTGCTGCCGTGGTCGGCGTCCCCGATGGGCGAGTCGAGGGCCGTGAGCCGTTCCGCCTCGCGGTCCACGGACGCGGCGGTCGCCGTCATCCAACGGCGGAAGAAATCGGCGTCGAGCACGGAATCTCCTTGCGTGGTAGGTGAGTCGATCCGTCGGCCGCCGGGTCACATACCCCAGCGCAGGCCCGGCGTGCGCACCGGCGCGTCCCACAGCCGCAGCAGCTCCTCGTCGATCTGGCAGAGGGTGACGGAGGCGCCCGCCATGTCGAGCGAGGTCACATAGTTGCCGACGAGCGTGCGGGCCACGGCGACACCGCGCTCGGCCAGCACCCGCTGGACCTCCGCGTTGAACCCGTACAGCTCCAGCAGTGGCGTCGCACCCATGCCGTTGACCAGGACGAGGACGGGATTGCGCGGCTGCAGATCCTCCACGACCGCGTGCACGGCGACGTCGGCGATCTCGCCGGAGGTCATCATCGCCCGCCGCTCCCGGCCCGGCTCGCCGTGGATGCCGATCCCCAACTCCAGCTCGCCCGGAGGCAGGTCGAAGGTGGGGGTGCCCTTGGCGGGCGTGGTGCAGGCGCTGAGCGCCACACCGAAGCTGCGGGAGTTCTCGTTGACCTGCCGGGCGATCGCCTCCACCCGCTCCAGCGACTGGCCCTCCTCCGCGGCGGCACCCGCGATCTTCTCCACGAACAGCGTGGCGCCCGTGCCGCGCCGGCCGGCGGTGTAGAGGCTGTCGGTCACCGCCACGTCATCGTTGACCAGCACCTTGGCGACCTGGATGCCCTCGTCCTCGGCGAGTTCCGCGGCCATGTCGAAGTTCAGCACGTCACCGGTGTAGTTCTTCACGATGAACAGCACCCCCGCGCCGCTGTCCACGGCCGCCGCGGCCCGCGCCATCTGGTCGGGCACCGGCGAGGTGAACACCTCCCCGGGGCAGGCCGCCGACAGCATCCCGGGCCCCACGAACCCCCCGTGCAGCGGTTCATGCCCCGAGCCCCCGCCCGAGACCAGCGCCACCTTCCCGGCGACCGGCGCGTCCCGCCGTACGATCACCCGGTTCTCCACATCGACGGTCAGCTCGGGATAGGCGGCGGCCATGCCCCGCAGGGCGTCGGCCACGACGGTTTCCGGGACGTTGATGAGCATCCTCATGGGTACCTCCTGATGAGATTGGCAGGCAGGCCCTGGACCTGCGTTTTCCGAGGTCAGAGCACATAAGATCGGTTTTTGATCTTGGCGGTTGGTGACGGTCCGGCGCGGGTCTTGACGGTACTGATGCTGACTTCGGTGACGGAGCCCGTCAGGTCCTGTCGGTGATCGGTTGTGGGACGACTGCAGCTCCTGTTGACGGCAGTATCGGCCTTGCGGCAGCGAAGGTCACGCTGCCCGCGGGCTGGTCGCGACGGTAGGGGCGGTTGAGGTCAGGGGAGGGGACGCTCGGCGGGCCCGGGGTGAGGGTGCCGAGGATGCGCCAGTTCTTCAGGTGGGCGAAGCCGTGCTCGACCGGTGCCCGGACCGCGGCCAGTGCCTTGTTGGAGAGTTTCTGGCCGCGGGTCGGGGGGCTGTTGCGGGCGGCCTTGTAGCCGGTGATCACCGCCGGTCGGCGTCCGGGCCGCTGTCATCGAGGCCGACGAAGCCCAGGTCGGCGATCGCGCCGAGCCCGGCCGGCCGTAGCTTCTGCGTGAGCTTGTCGTGACGGCAGGCGGTGATCTCCGAGGTGCGTCCGGGCCGGGCCGCCGAGACCCACAGCAGGCGGCCCCGGTCGTCGGTGAGCGCGATCACGAGCAGGCCATGGCATGTGTGCTTCCCGGAGTGGTTCTTCCGGTTCTCGCCCCCGGTGCGCCGCCGGGTGCGGATCACCGAGCCGTCAGCAGTACGACTGCGCCACCGGATCGGGTGATCTTCTTCAGCGCGCGGTCCAGGCGCGGGGCGCGGGCGGCCAGCAGGCCCACGACCTCCCTGACCCATCGGGTCACGGTGGTGCGGTGGATGCCGTTTCCGCCGGCCAGATCGCTGGGCCGCTGGTCACAGCGCAGCACCGCCAGCACGACCCCCGCGATCTTGCCCGGCGGCAGAGCCCGCCACGGTGAGCCGATCCTCTGCAGACGGCCGCGCATCAGGGCGGCGAGGTAGTTCAAGGCGGCGCTCGACAGCGGCAGGCGAGCGGTGTAGACAAGGCTGTCAGGGCCCTCAGCGGACCCGTTGTTTTTCTTCACACCAAATTCAACTGCCTTCGAGGGCCCGCTGGTTACGGTCTGCCAGACTCCTCCGTCGGTACGGTCACCGGCGTGCGGTGAACTTCCCGTCGGGGCGTTTGTGCAGCCAGCCACGGTCGGCAAGCTTGGTCATCTTCGCCGCAGCGGCTCCAGCTTCCCGCGCACCGCAAACTCAAGGCCCAACTCCTCGCCCACCGCCCTGGCTGGACCGGGCCATCGGCGGCCCGCAGCCTCGACCGGATCATGCGGTAGTCGTCCGGCAGGGCGGCCTCGTCGGATTCTCGCCGCAGTGCGGGGTCAGCAGGACCGCCCGCCCTGCTACCTGGGCGGGAGTCGGGGCGACGGCTGTGGCGGCATCGGCCCCGGCTCGGTCCTGCTCGGCCAGCCGGTTCAGTCCAGATCACCGCCGACGTCCCCGACGCCACCGTCCTCGTCGCCTCCCTGGTCGTGTCCACCAGCAGCTCGGAGGAGCGGTTCCGGGGCACGTACAACCAGGCCACCCGGCAAATCGTCAGCGACGCGCAGGCCGCGGGCAAACGCGTCGCGTTCGTCGACATGAGCAGTCTGACCCCGGCCGACCTGGCCGACGCCCTGCATCCCAACGACGCGGGGTACCAGAAGATGGCCGACGCCTTCCACCGTGGTGTCCGGTCCGCGGACGGGGCCGGGTGGCTGAAGAACCCCGCTCCCGCGCCCGCCCGCGTGCAGTCCGGCATCGCCGGCAAGTGCATGGACGTCAGCGGCGCCGGCACCGCCGACGGGACCGCCGTCCAGACGTGGAGCTGCGGCGACGGTGCCAACCAGTACTGGTCCGCCTACACCGACGGCACCCTGCGCTCCCTGGGCAAGTGCCTCGACGCCGCCGGCTGGGGTACGGCCAACGGCACCAAGGTGCAGCTCTGGGCCTGCCACAGTGGTGCCAACCAGGTCCGGCAGCCTTACAACGGCGGTTACCGCAACCCCGCCTCCGGCCGCTGCCTCGATGTTCCGGGCTCCTCCACGGCCGACGGCACACAAGTCAAGGCGGCGTTGAGCGGAACGTCTCAGGCCGTTCGCGACTCGAGGCCCATCCGAGTTGCTCCCCGACGGCTTGCCATGAGTGTCGTTCCGCTTCGGGCCCACCGTCCTCGCGGCCCAGGGCGGCCTACAACAACCTGGTCGAACTCTGCCTGGTCGGCGTCCACCAACTCGCCAGGCGCCGGGCTCCTCCTCGGCGGACCAGGCGCATATCGGCACTGGCCGTCACGGTCGTGGGAGCAGGTGGAGGCGCTACTGGGAGAACGAGAAGTACAGGGTTCGAACGTAGTCGCCCGTCGCCGTGGTGGGGCCGCCGCTGGGGCCGAGCGCGGACGGTGCGTCGAACTTGGTGCCGATGGCCGGGATGGCGTCGAGGAACGACAGGTCTCCCTTCGGGAAGGGCGGCGCGGTATGGCGGGGGTCGGGGCCGAACCGGGGGGTGAAGAGGCGAAGGTAGAGGTTCTCGTCCTCGGAGACCATGGTGATGCGTCCGGCGGTGGTGTGCAGGGACGCCCAGCGGACGCCCGCGTGGTAGCCCTTGAACTCCGGGTACACCCAGCCGTCGGCACCGGTCGCGGTGTCGTTGTACTGCTTCGTCCAGACGTCCGTCGCGACGCCGCGCAGCCGGTTCTTCCACACCCTGTGCGGTCCGTGGCCGAGCCATGTCACGCCGGTCACCTGCGATTCGGGATGGTCGAAGCCGACGCCGTAGAGGTCGTGCTCGCCGGTGAGGTGGTAGCGGTAGTCCAACTGCAGCCAGCCGCTGGGGTGCAGATGCCACCGGACGTGCCGCAGCACGCCGGAGTACTCGGCCTCCACCGTGTAGCCGTTGCCGTCGGGTCCGTGCGTCAGGCGGGTGAGATCGGCCGTTCCGGTGGTGGGCAGCGGGCCGCGGGACAGCGCGAAGTCCGTCCCTCGGTGGGTGACACCGGCCAGCATGCCCGTCGTGGCGTCGAGCGTGACCGTGGTGTGGCGGGACGCGAGGGTGAGCCTGTCGTCCGCGAGCCGGCCGCGTACGGCCGGCCCCGGGCCCGTCCGTACCAGCCGTCGGGCCTGGTCGGCGGCCGACGCGATGGTCCATGTCCAACTGCGGATCTCGCGGCCGTCGGCATCGGTGACGGTGAGCGCCAGGGCGTCGGCGCGTCGCCAGCCGTACGGCAGGGGCAGGCGCAGCACTCCTTGCGCGCCGGGCTCGATGTCCGGCGCGGAGGCGGTGCCCTGGGCGCGCACCGTGTGGCCGTCCCGCCGCTGCGACGGGGTGGGGAAGTCCAGCAGCCGCCAAGCGAACCGGCAGGTACGGGTGTTGGTGAAGGCGTAGTGGTTGGTGAGGCCGATCCGCCCGTCGAAGTCGTCCGGCAGGCCGGAGGTGAACCGCTCGGGCTCGGCGAGTTGTACGGGAGACCAGATGTCCTTGATCGTGTAGAAGCTGGCCTCCTTCTCGCGGAAGGGGCCGAGGATGCCGTCGGGTGCGGCGTTGCCCGCCACATCGATGGCGCCGCCGAGGTCGTCCCGCACGATGCCCTCGTCGACCAGTGCCCACAGGAAGCCTCCCGCGGACAGCCGTTCACGGCCCATCAGCTTCCAGTAGTCGTCGAGCCCCGCGCCGGCACCGCCGTCGTAGAGGCCGTGGAGGAACTCGGTGGGCATGAAGACGTCGCCCCGTTCCTGGAGGATGCGGCGCGTGCTGTCGTAGTTCTCGTAGTGGTCGGTGTTGATGCCGCCGAAGTTCGCCCAGGGGTGGAGAACGGTGCGCTGCTGGGGGTCGTGGCGGGCGTAGTCCGCGTCGAGGGCGGTGTTCCAGCCGCCTTCGTTGCCGTTGCACCAGAACAGGATCGACGGGTGGTTGACGTCACGGGTGACCATCGAGGCGACGAGGGGTCTGCCCGCCGCTTCGTCGTAGGACTTCTGCCAGCCGGCCAGTTCGTCGAGCACGTACATCCCGAGTTCGTCGGCGAGGTCGAGGAAGTGCGTGTCCGGCGGGTAGTGGGACATCCGGACCGCGTTCATGTTCATCTCCTGCATCAGGAGGATGTCCTTGCGGCTGATGCGCGCGCTGGTCGCGCGGCCGGACGTGGGCCAGATGGTGTGCCGGTTGGCTCCCTTGAGGATGACCTTGACGCCGTTGACGTACACGCCGTCGCCGGGGCGCACCTCGACGGTGCGGAAGCCGAATCTCTCGTCGACGCGGTGGACGGTGCGGCCCTCGCCGGCGCGGAGCGCGACCTCGACGCGGTAGAGGTGCGGGGTCTCCGCCGTCCACTGCCGGGGTGAGTCGACAGCGGTCCTGAGGGTCACCGCCGTGTCGCCGGGAGCGACGGCCGCGGTGAACGGGGCGCCGACCGGGCGCCCGGAGAGGTCGGTGACCCGGGCGACGAGACGGTCGGCGGAACCGGTACCCGACAGATGGGCGTCGATCCGCAGCGTGCCGTCGGCGCGGGCGTCGACGGCGATGCGTTCGATGTGCTGGAGCGGGAACGCCTCGAGGTGGACGGGGCGGTAGATGCCGCCGAAATTCCAGTAGTCGCCCAGGCGTTCGGCCCGGTTGACGGAGTCGTCGGTGGACTCCTTGCTGACCGTCACCTCCAGGAGGTTGTCCTGGCCCGGACGCAGCTTTCCGGTGACCTCGTGCCGGAACCGGTAGAAGCCGCCGCGGTGGACGGGCCCGGCCGACTCGCCGTTGATCCACGCCTCGGTCTCGGTCATCGACCCCTCGAAGACGAGGAAGACGCGTCTGTCACGCCAGTGGGCGGGCGGCGTGAAGGTGTGCCGGTAGCGGCCCTTCTCCTCCGGGCGCAGATTCCACCCGTAGTTGTACGTGCCGTATCCGTGGAACTCCCAGTTGGACGGAACCGGGATGGTGCCCCAACTGCCGCTGCGCCGCCCGCTGGTGCACAGGAAGTCCCAGTCGACCGGGTTGTCGGCGTCCTCGCCGGACAGATACAGGCGCTCGGTGCGCGTGGAAGCGTCCGTTCCGTCGGCCGTCTCGGCCTCGGCGGCCCGGGCCGAGCCCGTGGGAAGGCCTCCGGCGAGGGCCGCGCCGGCTGCGCCCAGGATCAGAACGCCACGGCGTGACAATTGCATGACATCTCCAGCCTTCAGAAACCATCGGGAGGGAACGGCGGGGAGGTGCGTGTAGCTGCCGGCGGGCGACAGCGGTGAGAGGGAGGCGGCGCCCGCCACACCGGCGGCTGTTCGAGTCGACGCGCTTCGACGTTTCGGTGAGACTAAGGCCGTATTTCCGTGGGTGACAACGGGCCCCCAAGGTCACTTTTCGATAACAGGCACGGTCGGGCGTGAGAGCACGCACCGCCCTCCATGCGGCTTTGCCCCATGTGAGCTGGCCTTCTAGGTGAACTCTCAAAGAGGAACGCCGACCCCGGAAGAGCGACTCGTGACGGCTGGGCGACCTGTGATTGACACACGACTCAGCGTCATGTCAACGTCGAAGCGCTTCGACTCTCCGCGACAGTGCGATCGACAAAAGCCGTACGCCGCCCGGCTCCGCAGTCGCCCACGCTTCCCATGCCTTCTCCGTCGACCTCCTGCAAGGGACTTCTCAGGTGAGTACCGCCGCCGCATTCCCCGAGCCGCCGACCACCGACCTGCCGTTCCGTGACCCCGCACTACCCCTCGCCCGGCGAGTCGACGACCTGATCTCCCGGCTGACCCTCGACGAGCGCATCGAGCTGCTCTACCAGCACTCACCAGGAGTCCCGCGTCTCGGACTGGCCCCCTTCAAGACCGGTACCGAAGCCCTGCACGGCGTGTCCTGGCTGGGGCCGGCCACCGTGTTCCCGCAGGCGGTAGGCCTGGGAGCCACCTGGGACGAGGAACTGCTGCACGAGGTCGCCACGGCCGTCGGCACCGAGGCCCGCGCCCTCCACCAGCGCCCCGCCGCCGACGGTCGCCGGCCCAGCCTCCAGGTCTGGGCCCCCGTGGTGAACCTGCTGCGCGACCCCCGCTGGGGCCGCAACGAGGAGGGATACGCGGAGGATCCGCTGCTCACCGGCAGGCTCTCCGTCAGCTTCTGCCGCGGTCTTGCCGGGGACCACCCGGTCTATCTGCGCACCGCACCGCTCCTGAAGCACTTCCTCGCCTACAACAACGAGGACGAGCGCGACACCACCTCCTCCGTGGTGCCGCCCAGGGTGCTGCACGAATACGACCTCGCCGCCTTCCGCCCGGCGATCGCGTCCGGCGCCGCCACCGGCGTCATGCCGGCCTACAACCTCATCAACGGCCGCCCCTGCCATGTCAGTCCACTGCTCGAGACCGAGGTACGGCGCTGGGCCGAGCCCACCGGCCACGAGCTGTTCGTCTGCAGCGACGCCGGAGCAGTGACCAACCTCGCCGAATCGGAGCACTACTTCGACGACCACCCCACCTCCCACGCGGCGGCCATACGCGCCGGCGTCGACAGCATCACCGAACTGGACGAGGACGGCAGCATCACCCTCGGCAGGCTCCGCACGGCGGTCGACCGCGGGCTGCTCACCGAGGACGACATCGACCGCGCCGCACGACGCCACCTGTCGATACGCTTCCGCCTCGGCGAGTTCGATCCGGACCTCGACCCCTACGCCGGCATCCGCGACGACGTCGTGGACAGCCCCGCCCACCGGGCGCTCGCCCTGCGCGCCGCCACGGAGTCGGTGGTGCTGCTGAAGAACGACGGCGCACTGCCGCTGTCACCGGCCCCTGGCGGGCGCGTCGCGCTCGTCGGTCCGTTGGCGGACACCCTCTTCGAGGACTGGTACAGCGGCACCATGCCGTACCGGATCACCATTGCCACCGGCCTGGAGACGGCCCTCAAGGAGCGCGGCGCCGAAGCGGTCCGTGCGGAGGGAGTCGACCGGATCACGCTGCGCGCCGCCTCCACCGGAGGCCTCCTGCGCGTGCCGGCGCTCGACCCCGGCGGGCCCATGGTGGCCGGTGCTCACTCGGACGAGCAGGAAGCGGGCGACAGCGCCTGCCACGACCTGTTCGACTGGGGTGAAGGTGTGCTGACCCTCCGCAACGCCTGCACGGAACGCTACGTCACCCTCAAGGACGGCGACCTCACCCTCGCCGCCGACCAGACGCAGCCGAACGGCTGGTTCGTCCACGAGACCTTCCGGCTGGAACCCCAGCCGGACGGCACGGAACTGCTGCGCAACATCAGCAACGGCCGCTACGCCGCCGTGGACCCCGCCACCGGCCGCGTCACCCTCTCTGCCGAAGCCCCCGAGCAGGCGGAACGCTGGACCCGAACGGTCGTCAGGGACGGAATCGCCGAAGCCGTCGCGGCCGCCGCCTCGGCGGACGTCGCCGTGGTCGTCCTCGGAAACGACCCGCACATCAACGGCCGCGAGACCGAGGACCGTGCGGGCATCTCACTGCCGCCCGCGCAGGAGGCCCTGCTGCGCGCCGTCGCCACCGAGCGTCCCGAGTCGGTACTGGTCGTGATGAGCAGCTACCCGTACGCCGTCGACTGGGCGGACGAGCACCTGCCCGCCGTGGTGTGGACCTCCCACGGCGGGCAGGAGACGGGCCGGGCACTCGCCGCGATCCTGCTCGGCGAGGCCGAACCCTCCGGACGGCTCCCGCAGACCTGGTACCGCGGCGACGACCCGCTGCCCGGCCGCCTCGACTACGACATCATCAGCGCCGGCTGGACGTACCAGTACCACGACGCCGCACCGCTGTACCCCTTCGGGCACGGCCTGTCCTACACCAGCTTCGCCTACTCCGGCCTGCGGCTGTCCGCCCGGGAAGCGGCGCAGGACGACACCCTGGTCGTGAGCGTCGAGCTCACCAACACCGGGCCGCGCACGGGCACCGAGACCGTGCAGCTCTACACCCGCGCGCTCGCCGCCCGCCACCGCGCGCCCAGGCGCAGACTGACGGACTTCCGCAAGGTCTCCCTCACCCCCGGTGAACGGCGGCGGCTGGAGTTCGACCTGCCCGTCGCGGCCCTGGCCCACTGGTCCGTCTCGGCCGGCGCCCTCGCCGTGGACCCGGGGCCGTACGAGATCCTGATCGGGCACTCGGCCGAAGCCATCGCCCTGACAGCGCCCCTCACCGTGACGGGGCCGGCGCTCCCTGCCCGCACCCTCCTCGGCGGACGACTGGCCGCCGTCGACTTCGACGAGTGCGAGGGCGGCACGCTCGTCGACGCCACCCGGGAGAAGGGGGAGGCGGTCACCCCGGCGACCGGTGACATCCACTGCGCACTGCGCTACGGCTCAGTCGACCTGGGCAGCCCGGCAGACGGGCCGCGGGTCATCACGGCCGAGGTGTCGTGCGCGACGGAAGAGGACGCGACCGTCGAGATCTACGCCGACGGCGCTCCCGGTGCCGGAACCTTGCTCGCCGCCCTCTGTGTCACCACCGGCACCGACGGCCGGTACGACTGGCGCACGGTCAGCGCGCGGATACCGGAGGAGGTGACCGGGGTGCACGATCTGCATCTCGTTCTGCGGGGCGGTGTCCACCTGGCCGCGATCGCCGGCGGGACGTCGTGAGGAGCGACGGGACGCGGTAAGGAGCGGTGGGACGCGGCAAGAAGACAGTCCGCCGCCGCGTTCCACACGCTCCGACCATTGACGCACGCGGCCCGCGCGGATCTATCCTCTGCCTGAACAGGGGGCGCCCGGGCTCCGGCCGCGTCGTCGTGCTGCCGGACGGTGTGGAGGATCGGGGTCCGTACCGGAGGAGGGCCGGGGCGGGTATGCGACAGACCGCACGCCATGACGTCGTCTTCGTCGCCGGCACCGCCGGAGAGCATGAACTGACCTGGTCGCAGAAGGCCCATGAACGCGAAGGATGCCACCCCCATCTCCACGGACCCCGCAACAGGAACGTACGGATGGGGCGGGCACTGCACGGCCGGCCCGACATGTCCGCGGTGCTGCATGCCTTCGCTGCGGTCATGGCTCACTTCGAGGCGCTGCGCACGCTCTATCCACGTGACGCGGACGGGCACCCGCGCGCGGTCGTCGTGGCTTCCGGCGTGCTCCAGGTCGACGAGTACGCCTCCGACGCCCCGCCGACCTACGACGAGCTGAGCGCCTTCACGCTCCGACTGGCCGAGCCCGGATTCGCCCCGGACGACCTGCCGTTGCGGGCCGCCGTCATCACCGTGGACGGCAGACCCATCCACATCGCGCTGTCCTTGCACCACTTCTCGGTGGACACGACGGGCGCTCGGATCGCGGCCGAACACATAGCCCGACTGGCCGCCGATCCGGGCGCCGACCTCTGCTCGGGGTGGCAGCCGCGGCAGATCGCGAGCTTCGAAGCCAGTCCCTCGGGGCGGCGGCACGCCCATCGTGTCGACACCCATGACCGGGCCATGCTCCGTCGGTCCGCCATGCCCGAACTCCAGGCGCCCCCGGGCCACAGGGCCGCCGTCTACAACTTCGTATGCCTCGACTCAGCGGCGGTCGCCCTCGCGGCAGCCGGTCTGGCGAAGCAGTACCGGACATCCGCGGCCGCCGTCCTGCAAGCCGCATACGCGCGCACGCTCGCCGAGCACCTCGGCATCGGCACCTGCGTGTTCAACACCGTGATGCCCAACCGGCACACCACCTTCGCCCGCGAGGCGGTGGCCCATATCGCCGGCAGGGCCCTCGTCCCGGTCGACACGTCCCTGGGCAGCGACCGGTTCCCGGCGCTGTGCCGAGCCGTCGACGCGGCACTCGTCAGATCCTCCTCCGTCAGCCTGCGAGAGCCCGACCGCTACGCCAGATCCCTGGACGAGGTCTCCGCCGAACTGGGCCGCTCCGCACACAACCCGTACGTGGTCAACGTCCGCCCCATAGCGCCCCGCACGCTGATCCGGGCTCGCGCGGACAGGGCACCGCAGGACCTCGACCGAGCCATGGCATCCAGCCGTTACCGACGATTCCCCAAACCCGTCGACGCGTACTCCGGAAACCTCTCCTTCGATGTGTGGGGCATGTCCGAGACGGCCGGAATCAGTCTCGGGACGGATGCGACGTCGTTCGACGCGACGGTTCTCGAACAGATACTGCGGTCCTTCGAGAGCCGGCTGGTCGGAGCCGCGATCAGCGGTCACGCCGCAAGGAGCGGCTCCTTCGCCGGCGCATAGAGCGCGGCGGAGCGCGGATGGTCGGCGTCGAGATCACTCACGACACCAGGTGTGCTGCCTGATGCGAGCGGCCTGCCTGTCTGACTGAGCATTTGGTGCAGTTTTCCGGGCAACGGTGCCGCCGTCGGTGCAACGCGTCCCGCTTCGGATGGTCGGAGTCCGGCCTGTCGGCGGGGGTGGTCCCGCTGGTCGGGGGAGTGAGCGGCTTCGGGCGCCGCGATGGGATGGAGGTGCGGGTCAAGGCCGAGAGGAGCGGGTGAATGAATACAGTCGGGCCCAAGACGACGCCTGCGTCGGCGAGAGCCCTGGCAATAGTCTCCGGCACGGTGCCGGCCGCCGTGGCCGCCGACACCCGGGGCGTACGGGCGGACATTCGCGCCGATGTGAACCGGGACGGGGCGGTCGACGTCACCGGGGATTCCGATGTCGCGGGCAAGGCGGCGTGGAACAGCGGGCGAGGTGCGATCTTCCTGCCCAACCTCGGTGACACGGACCGGCGTTGCAAGACCAGGACGCCGGACGGCCGCCGGCTGTCCCATGCCCGGCTCCAGGCCTGCAACGACGCCCAGGACAACGTCGTACGGACGCCGGAATACCTGGCACCCCTGCGCACGGTCCCGGGCCTGGACGGGCGGGACGTCATACGGGAGGGCTGGGGCGGCCGGATCACCGTACGGTTCACCGTCACCGTCACCGACGGCGGCCGCACCTCCATGGACGAGGTGATGCTGTGTGCCGCCACGGTCCTGACGCAGCACCATCTTCAGCGCGTCGAGCAGGCGCTGGTCGTGGACCGCGGCCGGCAGGATCCCGACCAGCGCAGATTTGCCGAGCAGTCCTACCCGGCGGGCCGGATCATCACCGGCTGGCACGGCTCGCGGCTGTCCGCGCACACCATCCTCAAGGCCCAGCAGGCACAGGACCCGCGGGTGCTCGACACCGGATTGCTCGCCATCGGCCACGTGAACGAGTTCGTGCAGTTCCTGCCCGCCGGCACCCCGCGCGGCTGGAAGATCGGCATCGCCGACCCGGAGGGCACGCTCGCCCGGGGTGCGCTGGTTCCACATCGGCGGCATCTGCGCCGGCCTGTCCGACACCACGGTGGACGTCGCGGACGAGGCCATGGCCGCGGCCCGCCGCCGTGGCGTCACCGTCTCCTACGACCCCAACCACCGCCCCAGCCTGTGGGCCGGCCGGGGCGGCCCGAGAGGTCGACCTACGGCTCGCCCGGCACGCTGACATCGTGGTGGGCGCCCTCGGCCTGGCCGGGACGCACCCGGGGCAGACACGCATCGGGGACGACGAGGTGGAGGACGCGCTCGCCGAGGTGGCCGGCCTGCTGCCCGAGGCGAACGTACTGGCGACGACCCTGCGCGATATGCCGTCGGCCGGCGTCAACGACTGGTCCTCGGCCGCCTGGTCCACCGAGACCGGCTTCGTCACTGGCCCGCGGATGCCCGGCCTGCAGGTGCTGGACCGCATCGGCTCCGGCGACGGATTCGCCGTCGGCCTGATCCACGGACTGCTGGCCGGCGCCGGCCTGGAGCAGGCTCTGGCCTACGGCACCGCCCACGACGCGCTCACCATGACCACGCCCGGAGACGTCTCGATGGCCTCGCTCGCCGAGGTCGAGGCGCTCATCGCGGGCGGAACGGCCCACGTCAGACGCTGACCGGCGCCCCCACCCCCGTATCCCGGGAGCACGCCGTGCAAGGACGGGGAGCGGCGGCGCTGCTGGCGCCTGGGAAGCCGGCCTGCGGTACTTCGACACCGCACCGCACTACGGCCTCGGTTATGCAAAGGAAGTCCAGATGTCTCAGTCGTGATCCCCGAGTGACATGGGGCCTCAGGTGCGGCTGTTAGGTTCCACTCCGCCTGGATGTCTCATGATCGCGGTGGTGTGGGATGGACTTCTTCTTTGTGTCATGCAGCAAGGTTCGTCGCTTCTACGAGGCGCCGCCAGGGGTGGATCTCGACGCCTTCGCGTATGTGTCGCGAAAGGGGGCACTGAAGGAAGGAACTCCACTTCTTCGACTCGCAGATGCGCCTGGCTTCTCCTGTTGTCCGAGCACATCGAGCACATGCGGGCCAACCTCACCCCGCGCCACTGGCAGGCCCTCTGGGGCCGGCAGGCCGCTGCCTTGGCGGAGGTCTTCGAGGAGTGCGCCGAACTCATCCCCGTGGCACGCCGCGAGATCGCCGAGCTCGGCCTGCGCCTGGACCTCCCCCTGGGCATGAGGACGGAGTTCGACCGATGATGGCCCGCCCCGCACCCAAGGCGCTCGCCTCCTCGGCGTTCCGCGACGAGGAGAAGGTCTTCAGCTACGGCGGCTACCAGCTTCTCGACAACATCGTGGTGCCACTGTTCGGAGACATCCACCGGTGGCCCGCCGACTGCATCGGCCGGCCCGCCAGCCGAAAGCCCTGCGAGTGGCGCTTCGTCTTCCCTTTGAACGACCCACTGATGAACCTGCAGCTACGGGAGTACTGCTTCGCCCTCCTCAACCCCTCCCACCCCGTCCTGCGGCAATCCCTGATCTTCCTGCCCGCCATCCCGCTGTCCGTGGCCACTATCCGCCCCTCGATGATGGAGATCAGAAAGATCATGGACTGGGGCCGCGAACAAGGCCTGCCCACCGACCTGGGGCTATGGGACCCGGAGGACTGGAATGACGAGATCGCCCACAAGGCCTCCCAGGTCGAGAGGGTGAAGACCGTCGCCTTCCACGTGACGACCATCCGCCGCCTGCGCCAACTCGCCCCGGTCCTCACCGGAATCAGCGCCTTCGACGACCCCTGGGGCGACGATTCCGCCGCGAGCGTCGCCGCCAAGGTGTACGACGAGGACGCCCCCAGCTGCGACACGCTCGCCACTCCGGCCATCCCGCCCGACACCTGGTGGCCGCTGCTGCGCGGCGCCTGGACCTACATCCACATCTTCGCCTCGGATAACTTCCGCTGGCGCGACCACTTCGCCCAGCAGGAGGCTCCCGCCGACCAGCCGCGCTCCACCAAAGCCCGGCCGGTGCGCCCGGAGGAAACGGACGCCCTGCTGAAGAAGTGGCTCAGAACGCCAGGCAACGCGGTGCCCGTCCACGAGGTGTCCTACAGCAACGTCGCAGCTGGCACCCCGATGTGGACCGCGCTCAGCAAGATGGTCACCGGCGGCAGAACCGTGAACATCTTCGCCGACAACCAGAGCGGCCGGCCCCGCAAGCGGCGAGCCACCGTTCAGGCCGCGATCGGCAAAGGCCGCGTCGCGACCGTCAAGGCGACCGTGGGTCGCGGGAAGGGCCCCGCCGGGCCGCGCTACATCGCACCGGGCACCAGTGCGGGCGTCACCCAGGAGCAGCTGGACGACAACGTACGACGGTGGCTCGCCGACCCGAACACCGTAGTGCCGGTGTACGCGACCGACGAGTACGGGACGGCCGGGGAGCCGATCTGGGCGGTGGCCGCCCGCATGATCTGGGGACCCACCCCACCTGACGTCCACCGGCAGCGGAACGCCAAGCGGTTTGACCGGCGCAACCGGACCGGGGCGGCACGCGCCCGCCTCGTCTTGCAGGCTGTGGCCGACGGACGCGGGATACCCGTCGACTCGGACGTGTGGTCCGGTTGGCGCGCGTACCCACTCCAGTGCCCGGACGCCGCGCACGTCCAAGGCAAGGGCGGAACGTCAGCGCCGTGGCGTACGCAGATCAGTGCCATCGAGCTCGCCTTCGAACTGCACATGCTCCGAGCCGCGATCTACGTCTTCGTTGCGGCCTTGACTCTGATGCGCGACTCGGAGGTTCAAGAGATCCAGCGCGACGCCGTACGGACCTACTTCGGCTCCCCAGCCGTCCGGTCCCGAAAGACCAAGCTGGACCCCACCCGCCCGGAACTGTACTGGTGGATCATCGAGCCGGTCGCCGAGGCGCTCGCAGTCCTCGAGCAGCTGGCCTGGCACCCCACCCACCTGTTCGCAGCCCTGCGCCCGCCTGTCGGCAAACAGACCCACACCGAGCCCGGGATCCACTCCGAAACTGAAATCGACTTCTTCATCAACGGCGTCAACACCATCGCCCACCGCCACGGCCTGGCCAAGATCCCATCCACCCACGTGCGCTCGCACATGTTCCGCAAGACCATGTCGCAGCTCGCCGGACGCGAACCGGACTCCGAAATCGCCCTCGGCCTGCAGCTCAAGCACGCCGCCCGCCGGGCACTGGCCAACCGCACGACCCAGGCGTACGCACAGATGGACGCGAGCTGGGCCAAGGAGTTCGACACCGAACTGCAGCAGGCCGCCGCCCGCAAACTCGTGGACCTGCTCCGCGGCCGCCAACGCGGCGAACGCGTCGCCGTCGGTCCCGGCGCCGCCCGCCTCCACGCCGGTCTCGACAAGGTCATCGACACCATCAACAACAACCCGCAACTAAGGGCGCAGATCGCCGACGAACGGGTGCTGGGTCGCCGAAGAAGACGACCTGACCGCCCAGTCCACGAACCCGCGGCTGTCACCACCACGACGGGAGGCGGTCTTCGTCCGCCTTGCCGATGTCCAGCGCATCACCCGCGCACTCGAAGAGGAAGGCCGGGCCTGATGCCGGTATCCGCAGCGTCCGCCGACAAATTGAGGGCGGCCATGGCCCGGCTGCTGGCCGGCGAGCCCGTGCACACCGACGGTGCCCTCACCAAGGAGAACCTCGCCCGCGAAGCTCAGGTCAGCCACGCGACCGTGCACCGCGCCGAAGACGTCCTCGCCGAGTGGGACGCGAAGGTCGCCCGCCCCCGTCCTGCGTACGCCCGGAGAGGTCCAGCGCGACGAGACAATCGCCAAGCTCCGCAAGCAACTTCGTGAGGCGAGGGAGCAGGCGGACCAGACCCAGAACAAACTTGAGGCCCTCGCCACAGTGACGGCGAACCTGTACGCCGAGAACCTCACTCTGAAAAAGCGCCTCGGACGCCGACGGGTGACGGCTCTGCCGCCCAAGACCGCGACTAGCCGAGCTCGGTCTTCCCGTAGTCGCTGGCCACGGCGTTGACCACGGGGAGGCCTACCGCTCGATCGAGCGATGGCGGGGGCTTCAAGATCATCCTGTGGCCGCTTTTGGGCTTACCTCGGCGATCCCCCGGAGGGCGGCGTCGGTGTCCGCGATGGTCAGCATCCTGTTGATGTCGGCGCCGGCCAGTACGCCGGCCGCTGCGGAGGCCCCGACCTGGGCGACCAGATCGGTGGCGTTGCCGGCCACCCACACACCCGGCACCTCGGTGGCGCCGGCCGTGCCGGAGGCGAAACCGCGGCCCTTCGGCAGGTCCTGCACCGGCAGGCTCAGACCTTCCAGGCCCTGGGTGCGGGCCTGCAGCTGCGCGGCGACCGCGACTACGCGGCGGGCCACGACCTGGCCGTCGGCCAGGCGCACCCCGGCGAGGGCACCGTCGGCGTCGTTGACGACCTCGGTGACCGGGGTGTCGATGACGCGGATGCCGCGGGCGGCGAAGCGGGCGCGGCTGTCCTCGTCCAGGTCGGTGCCGTGGGTGAAGTAGGTCAGGTCCTCGGTCAGCTGACGGAACAGATACGCGTGCTCGATGGAGACCGGTCCGGTGGCGAGGACGCCGATGGGCTCGTCGCGCACCTCCCAGCCGTGGCAGTACGGGCAGTGCACCACACTGTCCCCCCAGTGCTCGGCGAGCCCGGGCACCTCCGGCAGCACATCCGTGAGGCCGGTGGCCACCAGGATGCGGCGAGCGGTGATGCGGCGGCCGTCGGCCAGGGTGACGGTGAAGCGCAGGTCCCCGTCCGCCGACGGGGCGGCGGACTCGGCCGAGACCACCTCGCCGACCACGACGCGTCCGCCGTACTGGCGCACCTGCTCCCGGCCCCGTCGAAGGATCTCGGACGGCGGGGTGCCGTCCAGGGCGAGGAGGCCGTGCACGGCCTCCGCGGGCGCGTTGCGCGGGGAGCCGCTGTCGATCACGACGACCGAGCGGCGGGAGCGGGCGAGGATCAGTGCACCGTTCAGCCCCGCGGCGCCCCCGCCGATCACCACCGCGTCGACGGTTTCCTCGGCCAGTGCGTCGCTCGTGTACGGAGGAGTCGTCACAGCCATGGCTTCCTGCCTTTCCTTGTCAGTCATGGTTCGGTCAGCCCTTCGAGTTCTGGGTGGTTGGTGGAGGGGGTCAGCCGTTCAGGAAGCCCACGATGTGGTCGGCGACCGTCTTGGGCTGTTCGAGGTGCAGGAAGTGCCCTGCGCCGGGTATGACGATGCGTTCGAGGCCGTTCGTGAACAGGTCGTCCATGCCGTCGCTCAACTCCACGGACATGCAGTTGTCGTCGGCCCCGTGGAGGTAGAGCGACGGGACGGTGAGGGCACCGCTCGCCCGGGCTTGCAGGGACTGGGGCGCCTCGTCCGCGGGGGGCGTGAACAACTGGCGGTAGTAGCCCCGGATCTCGGTCAGGACTCCTGGAGCACCCAGGGTTTCCCTGAGCGCGGCACGCTCCGCGTCCGGCAGCTCGTAGCCGGGTGACCATTCCCGCCAGAGCCGGTCGATCCGGCGGACGCGTCGCCCGGCGACCTGGCGGACGCGTCCCCGGCGATCCAGTGGACGCTCCGCCGGCGATCTAGCGGGTGGACCCGGCGTGCTCCCGCACAGTCGCCGCCTCGCTCGCCGCCGTCCCGGCCCCCGGCTCGGCGCTCTTCCTCGCGAACCCGCGCCGGCCCGGCAGGACCGCGAGGACGATCAGTGTTCCGGCGGCCATGATGATCCCGCCGATGAGGCTGGTCTGGGCGACGCCGTGGGCGAAGGCCTGGTGGACGGCGTCCACGGCGGCCTGGGCCTGCTGGGGCCCGGCGGAGGGATCCTGCGCGACCCGCTCCGCGACGGCCAGGCCGGCGCCGACCGAGTCCTTGGCGGTCTCCATCGCCTCCGCCGGGAGCCGGTTGCCCACCAGGTCGGTCAGCTCGTCCCGGTAGGCCGTGCCCAGCAGCGAGCCCAGCACCGCGATGCCCAGCGCCCCGCCCAGCTCCAGCGCGGTGTCGTTGACACCGCCGCCGACGCCCAGCTCGGACTCGGGGAAGGAGCCCATGATCGTGTCGGTCGCCGGGGAGATGCTCAGTCCGAGCGCGAGGCCCAGCATCATCATCGGCGCCAGGAAGTCTCCGTACGTCGACCCCTTGTCGATCTGGGTGAGCAGGAACATGCCCGCCGTGCCGACGGCCATGCCGGTCACGACCATCGCCTTCACCCCCAGCTTCGGGGCGAGCTGCCCGGTCACTACGGACCCGAGGAACACCGCACCGGCCAGCGGCAGCAGCCGTACACCCGTGTCCAGGGCGTCGTAGCCGAGGACGAACTGCAGGAACTGCGTCGAGTAGTAGATCACGGCGAACATACCGAAGAAGAAGAACAGCACCGCGAGCATCGAGCCGCTGAAGGGTCGCAGCGCGAACTTTCGGATGTCCAGCATCGGGTGCGGGTGCCGCAGCTCCCAGGCGGCGAAGGCGACCAGACCGAGACCGGCGACCACGGCGGCGGTGACGGGGCCGGTGCCCCAGCCGGAGTGCGGGCCCTCGATGGCGGCGTAGATCAGGGAGCCGACGGTGACGATCGACAGCAGCCCACCGACGTAGTCGATCCGGCCCATGCCCTCCGCCTTGGACGGCGGTACCAGGGCGAGCGCGCCGAACACGGCGAGGACGGCGATCGGCACGTTGATCAGGAAGGTCGAGCCCCAGGAGTGGTCCTCAAGCAGCCAGCCGGAGACCAGTGGGCCGACGGCGATCGCCAGCCCGGAGGTCGCGGCCCAGGCGGTGATGGCCTTGGCCCGCTCGCTCCGGGGGAAGGTCGCGACCACCAGGGACAGCGTGGCCGGCATCACGACCGCGGCACCGACACCCATGATCGCGCGGGCCGCGATGACCAGCGAGGTCTCGTCGACCATGCTCCCCATCACCGAACCGCCGGCGAAGATCAGCAGACCCAGCACCAGCGCGCCGCGCCGGCTGTACTTGTCGCCGATCGAGCCCAGCACCAGCATCAGCGCCGCGTACGGAACGGTGTAGCCGTCGACGACCCACTGCAGATCACTGCTGCTCAAGCCCAGGTCGGTGGTCATGTCGGGGGCGGCGACGATCAGCGACGTGTTCGCCATCACCGTGATCAGCAGGCTCAGACACAGCACGAGCAGCGCCCACCAGCGCCGCGCGTACGGCCCGGGCATCTTCTCCACGGGGGTGTTCGCAAGGAAGGGCATCAGTAGCTCCTGAGAGGGACGGGGCGGGGCAAGCGGAAGCGCTTAATTGCCCGTCGATGTGCAGACTAGTTTATTGCCCATCGCTGTGCAAATATCGCGATGACTCCCTCCTCCCACCCGCCCTCGAGGTACCGACGTGACCAGCCGACCAGCACGAACACCGACGACGAGGCCGAGACGGTCTCCGGCCCGGCCCCACGAGACGCCGCCCCCTCCTGCTCCGACTTCGTCCCCCTCGCCGACTTCGACCTCGACTTCGGCGCAGCGTCGGGACGCGCGGGCCACCCGTGCCCGGATCCTCGACGCGGCTCGGCGGGAACTGACCCGCGATCCCGACAGCCGCCTGGAGGACATCGCCGCCGCCGCCGGTGTGGCCCGGCGCACCGTGTACGTCCACTTCGCCTGCCGGGCCGCGCTCGTCGAGGGCCTGTCCGTCGAGGCCGCGGAGGCGATCCGGCGCGCCGTCGCGGGTGCCCCGGCCCCGACCCCCGACGCCGTCGCGGACCTGGCGCGATTCATCCTCACGGTGTGGCCCGTCGGCGACCGCTACCGCGCCCTCATCCGGCTGGCCCGCGGCCATGACCTCGCACGCGCACGCGTCGACGAACTGCTGACCCCCGCCCGCGACATGGCCACGAGGGTCTTCGCCCACGGCCTCCGACAGGGCGTCTTCCAGACCACCATCCCGACCGACCCGCTCACCCGAGCCATCGAGGCCCAACTGCTGGCCCTGCTCGACTGCGCCGACTGCGGCCTGTGGTCCGACGACGGCACCGGCGCCGCCACCGCCGCCCTCATCGCCGCCGGAGTCGCCCCGGACACCGCCGCCGCGAAGGTCGATCACGTACGGAAGTCCGGGTCGCCCCCGAGTCCCGTCTGAAACCCGTGCCCGTACCCCACTCGCACTCACACATATGTCCGCCCCCGCCCCGAGCACGACCGTGACCAGGAGTGCGAGTTTTCGTACTCGCACGAACCCGCCGACGGCTCCGACCGCCCGCTGCCGGTGACCGAACTCGCCCTGCGGATGGACGGGTTGACGAAGTCGGACGACGACAGCGAGGCCCGGGCCCGCTCGGCGGAGGCGACCGTCTTCCTGCCGTACGCGGACCTGTCCGACGCCCTAGGCCTGGAACTGACCCGGGGCTACGGTTCCGACCGGATCCGCGCCCGCGTCCTGACCACCCTCGGCTTCGAGGTCACCGCGACGACGACCGTCTCGGCGGCCTCCGGCAGCCGCGTCACCTTCAAGGACTTCAAGGTCGCGGGCCGCGTCGCCCTGCCCGAGGCCGGTGAGAAGTTGCTCGGCCAGGTCTTCGCCGAGCCGATCGCGTCGCGGAACATCCCCGACGGCCTCCGACTGTGCTCGGTCACCACCACGGAGCAGGGCCTCACCGCCCACTTCTCCGGTAAGTCGATCACCTTCCGCCGCGACGACGCCCGGGACACCTCGTCGAACGGGTCGGCCGGAGAGAAATCAGGTGCCGTGGGCCGGAAGAGCCGTAGCCATCGCCGACGCAACCTCCTCGACCACCGCGCTCGCCCGATCCTCCGGCACGCCGGCCGCGATGAGGGTGGCCGTGGCGATCCGGTGCCCGTCGTCCTCCAGCGCGCCGGTGTTGACGGACTCCACCAGAGCGACGATCAACGCCATCAGGCCTGCGCTCTGCACGGCCGGCGGCAGATGGGAGTGGAAGACGCCGTCCCGCTGCCCGCGCTCCAGGATCCCGATGGCGGCCTCCCGGGCCGGCGCGAGCACCTCGGTGACGCGCTCGGAGCCGAGGTCCCGCCGGGTGAGCGCCAGCAGCATGCGGTAGCGGTCGCCCACGGGCCACATCCGGAGTACGAACCACGCCAACGCCCGCTCGGCCGACTCCCCCGGCTCCGGCCCGGCCTCCACTGCGTTCCGCAACGTCTCGGCGGCTTCCTCGGCGAGCGCCTCCAGCAGCGCCGCCCGCCCCGGGAAGTGCCCGAAGAGGGTGCGCCGGACGACCCCGGCGGCCCGCGCCAGCTCCTCCAGCGTGACATCGGGGTTCCGCCCCAGCTCCTCACGGGCCGTGGCCAGGATGCGCGCCCGGTTGGACCGCGAATTACGGCGCAGCGGCTCGCGGGCCACGTGCTTGCTCACGGAGAACCTCGCAGCATCGAAGGACGGACGAATGGCCCCCCATTTTGTCACGCTGAGCCGAAGCCCCCGTATCACGCCCCAGCGGCCGCTGCCTCACGCGGGACCCGCCCCACCTCGTGGCCCCGAAGCTCGGCCGACGCGGAACCGAGCGCGCCCGGTGCGGCCCTCGCGCTTGTTCCTCGACGAGAGCCCCGGCGCGCCGGGCGCCGCCGCCGACCTCGTCCGTCGCGGCCATCCCACCGGCCACCCCCCGTCGGATCAGACCGCGAACTCCCGGATCACCATGTTCCGGAACACCGCCTGCCCGTCGATGGTGAACAGGGCCAGCCCGGTGTCGGACACGTCGGGGTAGACCACGGTCGAGTACGCGTACCGGCCGTCGTCGACGAACATCTCGACGGACGTGCGGTCGACGAGGACGCGCAGGCGGATGCGGGCGGACAGGTCGAAGGGCGTCCGGCTCTCCTGCCAGCGGTCCGAGGCATCGAGGCCGGCGGTGTAACCGCGGTTGACGAAGGCGTAGTCGCCGTAGACCCCCACGTCGACGTGCCGCCCGCCGTCCGCCGAGCGCCGCAACTGCCAGCCCGGCACTCGTCAGTTGGTCCCAGGTGATGTCGCAGGTCAGTCCTTCTGGTCCCTGTCGGGGAACGCCTTGTAGGCGTGAAAACATGATCGCGGCGCCCGTCCGCCGACTCCGGTAGCTCGTTGGGACTCCAAGCCCGCAGGTCAATCTGGTGCAGGGGCCGCTGCGGGGCCTTGCCTTGTTGCCGTAGGTCACGAACGGGCTACGGTTCTTGGAGTGCTCTGAGACAGCAACCTGCGAGGTCCGATGTACATCATCGTTGTTCCTCACCTGGACGTTCGTGAGACAGGAGAGGGCCTGAGACATACGAGCTGTTCATAACCTCGATCTCTCCGAGCGCCGTCTGGGTGCCGCCCTGCGAGGCCGCCAGCGTGACGAGTACGTCATCTCCTCGTGGGACTTCAGCCGGACGGCGTGCTCCGCTCCATCGAGGACACGCTTGAGCGCACCGGCCTGGACCGCCTCGACATCGTCTACCTGCACGATCCGGACGACCACTGGCGGCAGGCCGCCAGGGTGTGATCGGTACGACGCCGCCGACGTGGTGATGCCGGCCGGGCGCTACACACTCCTGGACCAGTCGGCGTTGGACGACGTCCTGCCCGCCGCACGAGAACTGGGCAAGAGCGTGGTGGCGGTGGGGGCCTTCAACTCGGGACTGCTCTCCCGGGACCGGCCCGCCGAGGGCATGAAGTACGACTGCCGCGACGCACCGCCGGCCCTGGTCGACCGCGCTCGGGCGATCGCCGAGGTCTGCGAGGCGCACGGGACCACCCTGCCCGCCGCGACGAAACGTGCAACTCCATAATCAGCCCGTCCCTCACGGCCTCTGGGACGATCTTCGCACTCAGGGGTTGATCCGGTCGGACGTGCTCGCGGGGCACCGTGGGGGAGGATGCGCGGTGTCTCTGACGGACAAGGCCATCGAGCAGATCCGTGAGCTGATCCGGACCGGTGCGCTGCCGCCCGGCTCGAGGCTCCCACCGGAGCCGGACCTGGCCGCCCAGCTGGGACTGTCCCGCAACCTCGCCCGGGAAGCGGTCAAGGCACTGGCCGTCGCGCGGGTCCTGGAGGTCCGGCGGGGCGACGGCACCTATGTGACCAGCCTGCAGCCGAGCCTGCTCCTGGAGGGACTCGGGGGTGCGGTGGAGCTGCTCCAAGGTGGCCCGGTCGCCCTTCAGGACCTCATGGAAGTACGGCGGCTCCTCGAACCGATGGCTGCGGCCCTTGCCGCCACCCGGATCTCCGACGCCCAGCTGGCCGAAGTGAAACGGCACCTGGACGCCATGCGTGAGGCCTGCGACGACGTGGAGCAGCTCAACGCCCATGACGCCGCATTCCACCGCGCCGTCGTCTCGGCCACGGGCAACGAGGCCCTCCTCACTCTCCTGGAAGGGATCTCCGGCCGCACCCTGGCCGAGCACGAGGCGATCTTCAACGCGCTGTCCACCCGGGATGCCGCCCTCAGCCAGGCCGCCGCACTGCTGCACGTGAGCAACACCGAGCAGTGGCTGAGGGAGCACCTGCGCTCGGTCGAGCCTCTCCCCGTCCGGACGACAGAGCGGAAGTGACGGGCGGGCGCGCCTGCTCACTGGGTGTAGAAGGTGGCGTCGGCCCGGTCGGTCGTCGTACTGAGAGCCTGGACGTACAGCAGGTAGTTGTAGTGGCGGATGTAGCGGCCCGGGAGGTTGTACGACTCGTACGAGACTCCGGCGGAGTCCGCGAGGCCGGCCCGGGCGGTGTAGGAGGCGTCGGACGCGAACTGCGCCGTCCCGTCGTTCTTGTCCACCCACGCCTCGGAGTTCTTGTGACGCAGGAAGTAGCCGGGGAAGTTCGCCGACTCCAGGGAGACGGTGCCGCTGCCGGCGAGACCGGTGACCACACGGAACTGCGAGTCGGCCAGCGGGGAGACGTTCGGCTCGATCTTGGCGCGGTACTCCCAGTGCCGGATGAACCGGTCGGGGAAGTTGTACGAGGAGAGCCGGACCGGGGTGAGGCCGTCGGCGACCGGGATGCCGAAGTCGGGCGTGCCGTCGGCCTTCCAGTAGATCTTCTGCACGCGGGTGCGGCGGTTGGGGTCGTTGAGCGGGGAACCGCTGATGTCCCTGTAACTGCGGTCGTGGTAGACGAGGATGTCCGACTTGCCGTCCTCGGAGACCGTGAACTGGTTGTGCCCGGGACCGTACTGGCTGGTGGCGGCGAAGCTGGTGAAGACCGGGCCGGCGCTCTTGGCCCACGACGAGGCGCTGAGCAGGTCGGCCGAGGCGGACGCGGTCAGCATGCCCATGCAGTAGTTGGCGTCGGTGGCACTGGCCGAGAAGGTCATGAAGACCTTGCCGCCCCGTTGGATCACGGCCGGGCCCTCGTTGACCGTCTCCCCTCCGGCGGTCTCCCACGAGGCGGTCGGCCGGCTGATCATGACCGGTGTGCCGGTGATGGTCCACGGGCTGGACATCCGCGCCACATAGATGTTGGTGCCGCGGCCGACGGCCGGGTCGTTCTGCGCCCAGGCGAGGTAGCGGGTGCCGTTGACGACGAAGGTCGTCGCGTCCAGGGAGAAAGTGTCCAGCGGCAGGGCGATACGGCCCTTCTCCGTCCAGGTGCCGGTGATCGGGTTCGCGGCCGTGCACTCCAGGACGTAGGGCCGGATCCGCCAGATGTCGTTGGCGGCGCCGGCGGCGAAGTAGATGTACCACTTGCCGTCGATGAAGTGGATCTCCGGAGCCCAGATGTGGGCGCCCATCTCACCGGTGGAGTGCTTCGTCCAGATGGTCGTCTCGGCGGCCGACGTGAGCCCCTGGATCGTGGTGGCGCGGCGGAGCACGATGCGGTCGTACGCCGGGACGGTGGCGGTGAAGTAGTAGAGACCGTCCGTGTGCTTGAAGATGTGCGGGTCGGCCCGCTGCTCGGCGATGGTGTTCGTGTACGTCACACCGGGGGAGGTGGGCACGGCGGCGTGGGCGGTACCGGTCGAGACGCCGGTGACGGTGGCGGCGGCCGAGCCGGCGATCATGCCGAGGACCGTTCGACGGCTGAGCGTAGGTCTCACGGAGTACTCCCTCTGGTGCTGGTCTGGTGCGGCGGACGCCTCTTCACACTGTGTCGATATATCGAACACCGTTCGTAAGCTCGGCCAGAAGATAAGTTCTGCACCTCTCTCCGTCAACACTTGTCACACGAGTATCCGGAGCGTCTTCCCGCCGTCGAGAAGTGAGGCTCGCGCTGCTCCGTGTCGGATGTATTGACGCGCCCTGTTTGGCCCCTTGGTGTCTGCCCACTCTTGCGAACGCTGTTCGATATCACGTGCAGAACCGTCTTTCGCCCGGTGGTGGAATCCGCAGAACGAAAAGGGGATGCCGGCGCTCTCGCGGAGGCGCCGGCGTCCCTGTCGGTGCGGGTCAGTTCGTCACGCGGAAGGTGGCGTCGCTGCGTCCTGTCGCGGTGGTGATCGGGTCGAGGCGGAGTTGGTAGGCGTAGTGGCGGATATAGCGGTCGGGGTGGTTGTACGACTGGAACGACGACCAGGTCGAGTCGGCGAGTCCGGCGACCTGCCGGAAGGTGGCGTCCGCGGCGAACTGGGCGGTGCCGTCGTTGCGGACCAGCTGGAAGTCGTATCCGGCATGGCGCAGGAAGTAGCCGGGATAGTTCACCGATTCGAAGGAGACGGTGCCGGTGCCTGCCAGGCCGGGCCGCAGCCGGAACTGGGCGTCCGGGCCGGTGATGTTCTGGTCGATGCGTACGTCGAAGTTGGTGTGGCGCACGTACCGGTCCTGGAAGTTGTACGACTGGAGCCGGTTGGCCGGGATGTCGCTCCAGCGTGCGAGCACGCGGGACTCCTCGGCGGCCGTGAGGTTCAGGATCGAGCCGTGGCGCTTCTTCGTGACGCCCATGGAGTAGGTTCCCGACGCCGGAATCCGGTAGGTGCCGGGGGCGGAGGGGTTGGTCGTCGTGACCGGCACGTACCCGCGTCCGGAGGAGTACTGGTCGAGGTAGAGCGCCCACTCGTTGCGGTCGCGGAACTTCATCCACATCGGGCCCTCGACCTGGGAGCCGGTGAGGCCGATGCCGGAGAGGTCACCGAGATTGGTCCAGGTGCCGAGGATCGAGTTGCTGCCTTCGAGGGTGATCTGCCCGTCGCCGGAGGCCCGCAGGTAGCGGTAGTTGCCGACGCCGGCCGGCATCTCGACGATCTGGGTGTCGATGATTTCCTGCATGCCGGGGCGCTCGATGTAGATCTGCGGGGTGGTGATGGAATGGAAGTCGCTGGTGTGGGCGTAGTAGATGCGGTGCTTCTTTACGCCGTCGACCGGCTTGTTCGTCGCCCAGTACAGGACGTAGTCGTTGGAGGCCGGGTCCCAGATCGCTTCCGGCGCCCATGCGTTGCGTCCGTCGGGGATCGCGCCGGCGACGTTGAGCAGCCACGGCTGCGACCAGGTGATCAGGTCTGTCGACTCCCACACCACCAGGTTGCGGCTGCCGTTGTACACGGCGGCCTCCCAGTTCTGCCCGCAGCTGATGCACAGGTCGGTCGCGATGATCCAGTACTTGTCACCGTTCGGGGATCTCACCAGTGCGGGGTCGCGCACCCCCTTCGTGCCGACCGTGGAGCGAAGGGCAATTCCGCCGCCGTTGAGCTCAGTCCAGTTCAGGCCGTCCGTGCTGTACGAGAAGTAGATCTGCTGACCGTTCGACCCCTCCCCGATGAAGTGCGTCATCAGGTAGCCCGGGTCGGCGGCGGCCGCCCGGTCCGGTGTGATCAAGGCTTGGCCTGTGAAGAGCAGGCACGCGGCGAGCAGTATCGCCGACAGCCGGGCGCGAAGCGCGGACATGTATGTCTCCTGTCGTTCTGCAAAGGCCACCACTGGGCGCGCGGAAGGGGCCGACTGATTCCGGGCGAACCATGGGAGGTCCTTCCTGGGAGGCAAAGCGGAAGCTGCTTTGCCTCCCTCAAGGGGCAAGGTCACGAGCTTGTGACCATGTGGGCGCAGGTCAGCGCTGCAGGGTGAGCAGGCCCGGCCGGTACGGCAGCTTCAGGTAGTCGGTGCCGTTCGAGTTGGGGTCCCTGCCCTGGTAGAGGAACTGCAGGTTGCAGGGGTCGATGGTCATGGTCTGGTCGGGGTTGGTGCGGACCAGGTCGCCGTGGCTGATGTCGTCGGTCCAGGTGGCACCGCTGTTGGCCTTGCCCGCGAAGGGGTTGCTCTCGGTGGCGGCCTGCGGGGTCCACGGACCGTTCAGGCTGGAGGCCGTGAACGAGCGGAAGAAGCGCTGCTCAGTCGCACCCCGAGCCTCAACGATCATGAGGTACTGGTTCTGGCCCTGAACCTTGTAGACCTCCGGCGCCTCGAACAGGTTCTTCTCCGTGTCGCTCATGACCGTCTCGTACGACGAGCCGAAGCTGCTCGGGAAGTTCCCGATCGGCATGGTCGACTTGAAGATGCTGCCCTTGTCATTGGCGAAGAACAGGTACATGTTCTGGTCGTCGGCGATCACGGTCGGGTCGATCGGGCCGCCGGTGGGGAGGCTGCCGGTGAACAGCTCCTGCGGCGCGGACCAGCCGTTGGGGTTGGTGGGGTCGCTGGACGTGCGGTAGGTGAAGGGCCAGGCGGTGCCCCACCCATTCGAGACCAGCACCCATATCTTCTTGGGCGCGAAGTAGAACAGTTTGGGCGCCACCGCGGACCCGCTGATCCCGGTCTGGCCGGCCGAGGCCATGTCCGACCAGTTCGTGAAGGGCCGGAACGTCATCGCGCCCCACGACGATCCGTCAGAGGTGGTCGCGTAGACCAGGTGCCGGCCGTTGTACGTCACGGTGGTGAAGTCCTTGAGCGCCACCCAGCCGTTCGCCGGCTGCGCCAGCGGACCGGTCGACGTCCACCGGTATGTCGACGGAAGAGAACACGAGTTGGGCGGCCCGGACAGGCCGGTCCACTTCTGGTTGCTGCCGCCGCTGCAGTGCCAGAGCTGCACCGCCGTGCCGTTGCCTGTGGCGGCGCCGCTGACGTCCAGGCACAGCCCGGACTGAACGCCGACGATCGTGCCGTCGGCGTTCACCCGCCACTGCTGGTTCGCGCCGCCGTTACAGGTGTAGATCTGCACCCGGGTACCGGCCGTGGTCGCGTGGCCGGGGACATCCAGGCACTTGTTGCCGTACACGGTGAGCTGGTTGTTGTCCGTCAGCGTCCACTGCTGGTTGGTCCCGCCGTGGCAGTCCCAGATCTGCAGGTTCGTGCCGTCGGTCTGGCTGGCGCCCGGTACATCGAGACACCGGCCGGAACCGACACCCTTCAAGGTGCCGGTGGTGGCCGCCTGAGCCGGGTTGGCGACGAGCGTCGCGGCCGACGCGACCAGGGCCGCGAGCATCACGGACAGTTGCCTGCGGCTGGAACGTAGTCTGCGCATGGGGACCTCGTATCTCCTCGTGTTTCCTTGGGCGAACGGGTGTTCGTGATATCGAACGTGGGTCGAAGTGTCGAGCGCACGGAGGGTTGGCGAGCGACCCGGACCCACGTCCGCGGCGGACCTCAGTTCCGCACGATGCGCCACCGGTTGTCGGCAGTGCCGTCGTCCGAGTCCTGGACTGCGAACGCACCCACAGCGGTGGAGTTGTTCGCGATGGCGAGCAACTTGCCGCTGTTCTCGTTGCGGATCTTGTAGGTTCCGTCTCCCTGGTCGAGCAGCGTCCATCGGTGGTCGGCGGTGCCGTTGTCCGACCACTGCAGGATGGTCGCGTCGTCCGTCGTGGACATGCCCTGGACGCCGAGCACCTTGCCGCTGTGGGCATTGCGGAAGCGGAACGCGGTGCCATCGGCGATCATGTGCCAGTCGTGGTCGGCGGTGCCGTTGTCCACCCACTGCAGAGCGCGGCCGCCGTCGGCCGTGGACATGTTCTGGATGCCCAGCAGGAGACCGCTGGCCACGTTGACGAGACGGAATGTGCCGCTGGCGTTCCAGTAGACGGTGTAGTTGTGGCCATGCGCGTCGTGGAACGGGCCCAGGTTGACGGTGGAGCCGTTGGCGGTGGCGGTGAAGGCGAGCGAACTGCTGCTGGTCCGTGTGATCGAGGACGTGTTCAGCGTCGGGAGGGAGCTGAGCGAGGAGTCACCGTAGTTGCCGGACAGGACCACCGGGCCGTAGGTGATCGCGGAGACGTTCCTGTTGTCGTTGGCCGCTCGCATGACGATCCGCATGGGCAGGCGGACGGTGACCGTGTCGCCGGAGGCCCACGAGCGGCTCAGGGTGGCGTAGCTGCCGGGGTCGGTGGCGATGTTCTGCCTGACGCCGTTGACGCTGATGGTCGCCCCGCTGGTCCAGCTCGGGATGCGGATGCGCATGGCCCAGGTTCCGCTGACGTTGCCGGTGACCTGCAAGGTCGTGGTGTCGCTGACGGGGTACGACGTGGTCTGGGTGACCGTGATCCCGCGCTCCGACCAGTTGAGCACCGAGGGCACGAACAGGTTCACGATCAGCGTGTTGTCACTGCGGAAGTAGATGGAGTCCATCAGCCTGGTATGCATCTCCAGGCCTGTGCCCTGGCAGCACCAGAAGGTGCCGTAGTCGGTGCTCCAGGTGCCGCCGCCCCAGGCCGGGCCGACACCGCGTCGGCCTCCCGGGTTGAGCGGGGTGAAGTAGGTGACGTGACCGTGGCCGTCGGCCGGGTTCTGCTGGCCGATCATCTGGTTCAGCCACGCCCGCTCGTAGTAGTCGAACAGCGCGGCCCGGTTCGGATCGAGCGCGAACAGTTCCCGGGTGAGGAGGAGCATGTTGAAGGTGTTGCAGCTTTCGCATGTGTCCTTGTTCAGGTAGCCGGCGATGGCGTTCGGGGCGCGGAAGTGCTCCGCCTGGCTGTTGCCTCCGATCGCGTAGGTGTGTGCGTTGACGGTGAAGTTCCAGGCGTTGGTGGCGATGTCCCGGTAGCGGGTCGTGCCGGTGGCCTTGTACTCCCGGGCGGCCCCGATCCACTTGGGCACCTGGGTGTTGGCGTGCAGTCCGCTGAGCTGGTCCTGGCCCGACGCCAGGGGGTCGAACACCGCGGCGTGGTCGAACCGCCGGGCGACGGTGAGCCACCGCGCGTCGCCTGTCTGCTGGTAGAGGTCGGTCAGCACGGTGTTCATGCCGCCGAACTCGGTCTGCAACATGGCCTGCATCTGCTGGCTGCTCAGCCTGCCGGTGCGCCAGTCGACCCATCCGGCCAGGGCGAGCAGTACGTCACGGGCCTGTGCGCTGCCGATGTGGCGCCATACGTCCAGCAGGCCGGCGAGGGTCTTGTGGATGGTGTAGTACGGCACGTTGCCGTTGCTCAGGGTCCGCTGTTCGAGAGCGGTGAAGTCGGACTCGGGGTAGCCGGAGAGGTACCCGGCGTTGAAACCGGCGGCGCCGTTGTTGGCCTGGCATTTGGCCAGCTCCGCGACCATGTAGGTGGCCTTGTCCCGGCAGGTGGTGTCCCCCGTCACGGCGTACAGCTGTGCCCAGGCCGTGAGGAAGTGCCCTTGGACGTGGGTGCGGAAGGGGAAGTTCGGTGCGTCCCAGCCGCCGGTGGCGGCGGCGCCGTTGGTGGAGAGCCGGTGGTTGGCGCGGAAGTTGTACAGCAGCCGGTCGACATCGACGAACCGCAGATAGTTCTGCGTTCGGTTCTGGTTGTCCAGCCACCGGCTCGCGGTGAGCCGGACCTGGCCCAGTTCGAAGGGATGCGCCAAGACTCCTATGTCGGCCCTTGCGGGAGGAACGGCCGCCTGCGCGGGAGATGCGCCCATGAAGGATCCCGTGGCAGATGCGGCGACCGTGGCCCCGGCTACTTGCAGCAGGCGCCGTCTGCTGACGAAGGAAGACATCCTGCACCTTTCGATGACGAGAGAGCGATTGCTTGCTGGTTGGAACTGCCGACGTCGCGGTACTGGATCAGCGCGACACCGTCGGCCGTACTGCCTCCCTTGACGTCGAGCACCTTGCCGCTGTTGCGGTTGACCAGGACGAACTCGCCCCCGGTCTGCGGGCGCAGCTGCCACTGCCGGCTCGTCCGGCCGTCGGCGGTCACGATCAGCCAGGAGCGGCCGTCGTGGTGGCGCAGTGTCCGGGCGTAGGTCGCGCCGGAGGACGGCATGTCTGCCGGCAGACGCAACTGGCGCGGCCGGTCCAGGACGTTGCCGATCTGCGTCCAGTGCACCAGGTCACGGCTGTGGAAGAGGAGAACCCCGGGGAAGTACTCGAAGCTGGAGCAGGCCAGGTAGTAGTCGTCGCCGACCCGGCAGACGCTGGGGTCGGGATGGAAGCCGGGGATCACGGGGTTGGCGACGCATCCGTCCGGTTGGGGCAGAGGGGGCACCCGACAGGTCCTCTCGTGAATCGGTAATGCGGGGGTGGGGTGGTTCAGGGAGCGCCGGAGTCCGTGGGGGTGATGCGGAGCAGGACGGCGGACGGCGCGGTGGGCAGGGTCAGGCTCAACTCGGCCCGGTCGGGCGCCCAGGCGGGAACGGCCCGGGTGGCCGAGGGGTAGAGCAGGTCGACACGGGCGGCGGTGTCCCGCAGGTGGGGCAGGTGAAGCGTCGCCGTGGCGTCGTTTCCGGGGCGGCGCCAGGCGGTGAGGTACGTGGTGGCGGGAGTGCGCAGGGCCAGGGCGATCCAGGGGGCGTCCCAGCCGGGAAGACCCAGCGGCCAGGACGGTACGGCTCGCGGCAGGTCGGCGCGGATGGCCTTGTACGCCGCCACCGCCTCGTGGACCAGGGCGCGGGCCTCCGGCTCCAGTTCGGTGATGCGGCCGGAGAGATGGATCCGGCCGAGGAGCGCGTTGGCCATGGTGAAGGCCACCTCGTCGAGGGAGTCCTCCGGCTGGGGATACGCCCAGACGGCACCCTGCTCGGGGGTGGCGGCGGTGGGCGCGGAGGCCGCGATGGGCGCGTAGCGCTGGAGGTTCTCCTGGTCGCTCGTGGACTGAAGCTGAACCCGGGACAGCAGCGCGTGGTCCCAGCGCATACCGCCCGAGGAGCAGTTCTCCACCACCAGGTGCGGATAGCGGTTCAGGACGCCGTCGAGCCAGTCGAGGTGCGCCCGGTTGTGGCCGAGCAGGCCGGCGCCCGGAGTCTCGCCGGGGTGGGCGCTGGTGCCGGAGCCGGGGTCGATGTTGTGGTCGAGCTTGAGGTAGCCGACGCCCCACTCGCCGACCAGACGGTCCACGACCTCGTCCAGGTGAGCACGGGCGGCCGGGTGGCGCAGGTCCAGGTGGTGCCGGCCGGTCTCCGTGACGCGGACGCCGTCGCGGCGGAAGAACGCCTCGTCGGGCAGGGACTTGGCCATGGGGCTGCGTACGCCGATCACTTCCGGCTCCAGCCACAGGCCGGGCACCATGTCGCGCTCCCGGATGCGGTCCAGCACCTCGTGGATCCCCTTCTCCCCGGGGAACCGTGAGGCGGCGGGCTCCCAGGCGCCGACGCTGTCCCACCAGCCGCCGTTGTCGCCGTCGTACCAGCCCGCGTCGATCACGAAGTATTCCGCGCCCGCGTCGGCCGCCGCGTCGACGAGCGGCAGCAGCTTCTCGGTCGTCGGGTCGCCCATCAGGCAGTTCATGTAGTCGTTGAAGATGACGGGCAGGCGCTGGTGGTCGGTGTGCGGGCGGCGTTGGGCGCGGCGGTAGCGGGTCAGCGCGGCGAACGCCTCATCGGGGCCGCCGTCGGTGCTGAAGGACAGGGCAGCCGGTACGGCGGTGAAGGCGGCGCCGGGTGCGAGGGGGTGCCGCCAGCCATGGTGTGTGTCGGTGGGGCCGAACAGTGCCGCGTAGGCCGCCCTGTCGTGCTCGCCGCACTCCCAGCGCCAGCCCCCGCCGTTGTGCTCGATCTGCCACACCCAGGTGCGGCCGGTGCTCCGGTCCGTCAGGCCGCCCATGGGGAGGCGTCCGCAACCGGACCACGTGCCCTGGCCGTTCAGGACGAAGCCGGATTTGGCGTGCGCGTTGCTCACGCGTCCGCCGTGGGCCGGTGTGGTCAGGCGCATCGGCTGTCGCTGCCAGCGGCATTCGGTGAGCCAGTCGTTCTCCGCCCACAGCAGGTCCGCGGCGTCGATGGCCGCCGGGTCCTGCGGGGTGAGACAGCCCACCGCGAGCGAGCTGACCGACTCCAGGTGCAGCGTGGCCCGCCCCTCGTTGCGCAGGGTCACCTCGCTGCGGAGCACGGGGATGCCGTCCGGGGAGCGGTAGGTCACCTCCGCGACCAGCCCGGTTTCCGGGTCGTGGAGGTGCACGGTCAGTGTGTGCCAGTCGCCGTCGCGGCTCGCGCGGTGGGTCCGGTGGCGCAGACGCCCGCCGAGAGCGGTGCCCACGAGGCGGCTGCCCGACCAATCACGGCCGTGACCCGCGGCGGTCACCTCCACCAGGGGCAGGGACGCGCCGGGGCTTCTCTGTGCCTCGCCGGGCAGTCCGAGGTGCGTGAGGCGCGGGCTGCCGTCGCCATCGAGCAGGATTTCGAGCTGGAGGGTCTCGTGTCCCCAGTGGAAGGTCTCTTGCTCCTTGGTCATGGCGGCGGCCTTCCTGCTGCGGAATTGTCGAAGCGCTTCACCTTGCAGTCGCAAGCTAACGGAGGAGTTTCGTGGGAACAAGGGCTCCTCCAGCAAGAGGCTTTCTCTTGCCGGGCCATGGAGCCATGGACATCGTCGAAGCGCTTCGACACTCACGAGACCTGCGCCCATAGGGGCTCAGGCCCCGTGAGCAGGGGTCATCCGGCGGTCACAGTGGTCCACTTCTGGTTGGCGCCGCCGTGACAGTCCCACAGGTGGAGCTGAGTGCTGTCCGTCGTGGAGGAGCCCGGAACGTCGAGGCAGCGGCCGGAGGCGGGGTTGCGGTAGCCGCCGTTGTAGGGCTGCCAGACCTGGTTGGCGCCGCCGTGGCAGGACCAGAGCTGCACCTTGGTGCCGTTGGCCGTACCCCAGCCGGCGGCGTCGAGGCACTTGCCCATGGAGCGCAGGGTGCCGTCGGTGTAGGCGGACCAGAGCTGGTTGGCACCGTCGCCGCAGCTCCACGTCTGGACGGCGGTCCCGTCGGCGGTGCCGGCGCCGCTGACGTCCATGCACTTGCCGGCGATGCCGGACTGCACGCGTGCGGGGGCGGGGGCGGGGTTCTTCAGCCACCCGGCGCTGTCCGCGGACCGGATGCCGCGGTGGAAGGCGTCGGCCATCTTCTGGTACCCCGCGTCGTTGGGATGCAGGGCGTCGGCCAGGTCGGCCGGGGTCAGACTGCTCATGTCCACGTAGGCGACCTTCCTGCCCGCCGCCTGCGCGTCGCTCACGATCCGGGGGATGGCCTGGTTGTACGCGGCACGGTACTGCTCCTCCGAGCCGCTGGTGGACACGACCAGGGAGGCCACGAGGACAGTCGCGTCGGGGGCTGCGGCGGTGATTTGGTCGACCAGCGATCTCAGCCGGGCGGTGGCGGTGGAGACCTCGTAGCTCCTGTCGAGGTCGTTGGTGCCGATGTGCAGCGTCACGACGTTGGGCCGGTAACGGGTCAGCGAGGCGTCGGTGAGTGCGGCCACCTCGTGGATCCTGTACCCGGAGTGGCCTTCGTTGTCGGGGTCGGACATCGAGCCGCTCCGCCCCGTGCCCACGAAGTCCAGCGGATGGCCATCCGCGGCGAGCCTGTTCCACAACGGACCCCGGTAGCCGTTGCCCGTGCTGCTCCCCACACCCCACGTGATGGAGTCACCCAACGGCATGACCCGCAAAGGCGTGTCGGAGGCGGCGGAGGCGGGGGTCGCCCCTGCCGACGTCACCCCGAACGCGGCAGCGACAAGCGTGACCAGGGGGAGAATCCAGGACTTTCTCATGCAGGCGTCCTCTTCGGTGAGTGAGTGCTGAAGCCTCTTGCGCTCGGAGCGTTGCCTGGCGGGTGCGGCCCTGACCGGGCCCCTCGACGAGCGCTTGCGTACCGATCGCTTCGTCGAATCGGTTCGAAGGAACGTAGCAGCGAGGAAAGCTCTCAGCAACGCCCTCTGAAACAGACCGAGTTCGCAGATCATCCGGGTTACCGGTGCTGTTTCGAGAAGTTCTGCCGCAGGCGTTGACAGCCCCCTGAAGCGTTCCTATCTTCGCTGCATCGAACCGGTTCGACCAAGGAGTCGCCGTGAACATCGGTGAGATCGCCCGGCGAGCCGGTGTCTCGCGCTCCACCGTCTCGTACGCGCTGAGCGGCAAGCGCCCGGTGTCGGACGACACGCGCCGGAAGATCCAGGAGGTCATCGACGAGCTGGGCTACCGTCCGAACGCCAGTGCGCGGGCCCTGGCCAACGGCCGGACCAGCACGATCGGCCTGGTGTTCCCGCCGGCCGGGAACCACTACACGGGCATGCAGCTGGACTTCATCGGCAGTGTGGTGGAGGCCGCCGCGGTCTACGACTACGACGTACTGCTGTCCCCGAGCGGCATGGACAGCGACCGCTCTTTCCAGCGGCTGCTGGGGGAGCGGCGGGTCGACGGCGCGATCCTGATGGAGATCAGGCTGGAGGACGACCGGGTCGACCACATGGCCGCCCTGGACTTCCCCTCCGTCGCCATCGGCCGCACCGCCCATCCGGAAGGCGGCTGGTGGGTCGGCCTGGACCACACCGCACTCGCGGCGGCGTGCGTTCACCACCTCGCGGACCTCGGCCACAGCCGGATCGCCCTCGTCAACCGGCCCGAGCATTTGCTGCGGGCCGGGTACGAGTCCGCCCACCGCGGGCTGGAGGGCTTCACCAAGGCCGCGGCCGAGCGCGGGCTGACGGTGCGGACGTACTGCTGCGGGGACGATGCCGCGTCCGGTCAGGCATGTCTGGAACAGATCCTGCTCGACGATCCGGCCACCACAGCCCTGGTCACGCTGAACGAGGCCGCGCTCGGTGGCCTCTACCGGGGGCTCGTCGAGGCCGGCCGCCATGTGCCGCGCGACTTCTCCGTGACGGGAGTCGTGGCGAGCCGGTGGGCGCAGACGGTGACCCCACAGCTCACCGCGGCCGACGTACCGGCGGAGGAGATGGGCCGACGCGCCGTCGACCTGCTGGTGGAGCGGCTCGGCCATCCCGGCGCGCCGCCCCGGCACCATCTCCTGGCGCCGCCGATCTCTCTGCGGGCGAGTACAGGGCCCGCGCATGCCACGCACAACACGGGCGACGGGCCCGCCACCACCCTCTGACCCCCGTCCACGCACAAAGCCCCACACCCCGCGCCGCCCGAACTCCTCAGCGGTGCCGTTCTCCGCGCCCGCCTCGCTCCTCACCCCGTGCCCTCGGCACCCGCATGCCCAGAACAAGGGAACCCTCGATGAACCGCTTCTCCAGACACCGCCGCCTCACCGCCGCAGCCCTGACCGTCCTGACCGTGGCCGCCGGTGCCACCGCCTGCTCCTCCGGGTCCGGCAGCGCCGAGTCCAAGGGCGCCGGCAGCGGCACGTACACCATCTGGGACCCGTACCCGCAGTTCGACAAGACCTCGGCCTGGGCGAAGCTGCTGGACGACTGCGGCATGGAGGCCGGCGTGAAGATCAAGCGGACCGCCTTCGACACCAGCGACCTGGCGAACAAGGCACTGCTGGCGGCACAGCAGGACAACTCCGCCGATGTCCTCATCGTCGACAACCCGGTGGTGTCTACCCTGGCCGAGGCGGGCGTGCTCACCACGACCGACGACAACAAGCTGGACACCTCGAGGGTCGACCCCAACCTGCTCGCGGCCGGCCAGTCGGGCGGCAAGACGTACGGCATCCCGATCGGCGCCAACACCCTCGCGCTCTACTACAACAAGAAGGTCCTGAAGGACGCCGGGGTCGACGTCGCCTCGATCACGGACTGGAAGTCGCTGACGACGGCCCTGGACAAGGTCAAGAAGGCCGGCAAGAAGGGCATCACCTTCTCCGCCATCGGAACGGAGGAGGGCAGCTTCCAGTTCCTGCCCTGGTTCTGGGGTTCAGGCGCGAAGCTGACCGAACTCGACTCCCCCGAGGGCGCCTCGGCGCTCAGGCTCTGGACCGACTGGCTGAAGAAGGGGTACGCCCCCAACTCGGTCATCAACAACACCCAGACCACCAGCTGGCAGGAGTTCGCCGGCGGCGACTACGCCTTCGCCGAGAACGGCACCTGGCAGCTCGCAGGCGCCAAGAAGCTCGGCTTCGACTACGGCGTCCTGCCCATCCCCGGCGCGTCGGGCGGGAACGCCGCGGCACCGACGGGCGGTGAGTTCGTCACCGTCCCGGTCCAGGGCGACACGGCCCGCTACGCCACCTCCCAGAAGCTGGTGTCCTGCCTGACCAGCAGCGAGAACCTGTACGACACCGACACCACCCTGTCGTACGTGGCGCCGACCAGCGAGGTCCAGGACAAGCAGGTGGCGGCCAACGCCGAGCTGAAGCCCTGGGTCGACGCGGTCAAGTCCGCCAAGGGGCGCACCAGTGACGACCTCGGCACCACGTACCCGAAGATCTCCGAGCAGTTGTGGAAGGCCGTCCAGTCCGCCCTCAGCGGCGCCGCCTCGCCCAAGGACGCGCTGGCCAAGGCGCAGTCCGCCGCCCAGTAGCCAGGATCCCCGGGTCCGCAGATGAGTCACACGAAACAGCGACCGGACCGCAGGTCCGCGCCCGCCCGGACCGGGGCGGCCACCGCAGCCCCGCTCCCGGCCCACGCCCGGGCACGGCGCCGTCCGGTATCCCCGCAGTGGGCCGCCTGGGCCTTCCTCGCCCCAGTCACCCTCTACTTGGTCCTCTTCTACGCCTATCCCCTCTACCGCAACCTCGACCTGAGCCTGCGCCACTACACCGTCCGCTCCTTCGTCGAGGGCAACGCCCCCTTCACCGGCCTCGCGAACTACCGGACGGTCTTCGACGACCCGACGTTCGGCCCGGCCCTGACCCACACGGTGGTGTTCACCGCCGTGTGCCTGTTCTTCCAGTACGCCATCGGCCTGGCCCTCGCGGTCTTCTTCAACCAGCACTTCAAGCTCTCCGCGACCCTGCGGGCGCTGTTCCTGGTGCCGTGGCTGCTGCCTCTGATCGTGTCGGCCTCCACCTGGTCGTGGATGCTGAACAGCGACTCCGGTGTCGTCAACGCGGCTCTGCACGCCGTCGGCATCGGCCCGGTGAACTGGCTGACATCTCCGGACTGGTCGCTGACCTCGGTGATCATCGCGAACGTCTGGATCGGCGTCCCGTTCAACCTGGTCGTGCTCTACAGCGGCCTCCAGTCCATCCCGCACAGCCTGTACGAAGCGGCCGCCCTCGACGGCGCGAGCGCCTGGCGACGGTTCTGGAGCATCACCTTCCCGCTGCTGCGCCCGGTCTCGGCGATCACCCTGCTGCTGGGGCTGGTCTACACGCTCAAGGTCTTCGACATCATCTGGATCATGACCAAGGGCGGACCGGCGGACTCGTCCACCACCTTCGCCACCTGGTCCTACCAGCTCGGCTTCGGCAACCTGCTGCCCGCCTTCGGCCCCGGCGCGGCCGTAGGCAATCTGCTCGTGGTCGCCGCTCTGGTCTTCGGCCTGGTGTACCTGAGGGTCCAGAGAAAGCAGGCACTGGCATGAACAACCTGCTGCACCGGTTCCGCGGTACGGGGTGGAAGACCGCCCTCGGTCTTGCACTCACCGCCGTCATGCTCTTCCCGGTCTACTGGATGCTCAATGTGTCCTTCACCCGTGACCAGGACATGCGCAAGTCCCCGCCCGACCTGCTGCCCGTGCACGGCACGCTGGCCGGCTACCGCGCCGTGTTCGACCAGCAGTTGCCCTACCTGGGCACCAGCCTCGTCGTCGGTCTCGGCACGGTCGCGCTGACCGTGGCGCTGGCCGCGCCCGCCGGCTACGCGCTGGCGAAACTCCGGCCCCGCGGCGGGGGAGTGCTCAGCTTCCTCCTCCTGGTGGCCCAGATGATCCCCGGCATCATCATGGCGATGGGCTTCTACGCCATCTACCTCCAGCTCGGCCTGCTCCAGTCCGTGCCCGGCCTGATCGTCGCCGACTCCACCCTGGCCGTCCCCTTCGCGGTACTGATCTTCACCGCGTTCATGTCCGGCATCCCCGGCGAACTGCTCCAGGCCGCGCAGATGGACGGAGCCGGGCCGCTGCGTACCTTCCGGTCCGTGGTGCTGCCGATGAGCCGCAACTCGATCGTCACCGTGTCGCTGTTCGCGTTCCTGTGGTCGTGGTCCGACTTCGTCTTCGCCAGCACCCTGGCGGGCGGCGGCGCCCACGAGCCGATCACGCTCGGCATCTACCACTACATCGGCAACAACAACCAGGAGTGGAACGCCATCATGGCCACCGCCGTCGTGGCCTCGCTGCCCGCCACGGTGATCCTCGTCCTCGCCCAGCGCTATGTCGCCGCCGGCGTGACGGCCGGAGCCGTCAAGGACTGACCACCGCACGGCCCCCGTCGGTCACCCCTGCTGAAGAAACGAGTCACACCACATGACCGCCGTCCGATCCGGCCCGGCCTTCTCCCTCCACGACATCCCGTTCAGCACGCACGGCTCCTGGTTCGGCATCTCTCCCGTGCTCGCGGAGAACACACGCGCCGAGGACCTCCACCTGGTCTCGCACCAGAACGGCATGCACGCGGTCCTGCGGGTCACGCCCCTCGACGTGACGACGGGCGAGCGTGCGGGGACCCGCGTCGAGGCGACTCCGGGCCTGCTCACCTGGACCGGTGAGCAAGGGCGCGTAGCCCTCGCCTACGCCGCACCGGACACCGTCCGCCTGCGCGGCGAAGGACTCGGCCTGCGCATCGACGCGGCGGCGGACGCCCTGACCCCCTTCACGGGCACCTACTTCTACCGCGACCCGGTGGACGGGGCGTACGTGTTCACCTCGTACGAGACCGGGCGCCGTTACCGGGTCACCGTGCTGTCGGGTTCTGTCGCCGAGGTGTACGGCAGTCAGGCCCTCGGTACCGGTGAACGAGGCGTCACCGTCACCGCGGACCCCGGCGGAGTCTGGGAAGCGGCGATCGAGGAACTGGACAGCGCACGCCTGCCCTACACGTCCTCGGAGACGTTCGACGTCGTCGTGGCGACCGCGGAGCGAGCCTTCGCCGCGTTCGTCGACGCGGTGGCCCCCTGGCGCTCGTCCGCGACGCCGGCCGCCGAACTCGCCGCGTACGTCCTGTGGTCGGCGACGGTCCGTCCGGCGGGTCTGGTCACCCGGCCCGCGGTGCTGATGTCCAAGCACTGGATGGACAAGGTCTGGAGCTGGGACCACTGCTTCAACGCCCTCGCCCTGGCGCCCGGTCACCCCGCCCTGGCCCGGGACCAGTTCTCCCTGCCCTTCGACCACCAGGACGAGACCGGCGCCCTGCCCGACTCGGTGACCCACTCCGAGGTCCTCTACAACTTCGTCAAACCGCCCATCCACGGCTGGGCCCTGTCCCACCTGCGCAGACGGCTTCCCGAGCCCATCAGCCGGACCGAACTGGCCGAGACCTACCGCAGGTTGGCACGGTGGACGGACTTCTGGCTGACCGTCCGACGCGCACCGGGCGCCGCCCTGCCCCACTACCAGCACGGCAACGACAGCGGCTGGGACAACGCCACGACCTTCGACCCCGAGCGCGTGGTCGCCACCGCCGACCTGGCTGCCTTCCTCATCCTCCAGCTGCGCGAACTCGCCCGACTGGCCACCGAACTGGACCTGCCCGACGAGGCCCGGCGCTGGAACCGAACCGCCGACGCGACCCAGGCGGCGATGCTCGACGAGCTGTGGACGGGGGAGCGGTTCGTGGCCCGCGGCGTCGACACGGCCGCGACCTGGGGCAGCTCGAGCCTGCTGGACCTGATGCCGATGGCCCTGGGCGAGCACCTGCCCGAGAACATCGGCAAGGCCCTGGCCGCCCGGATCGAGACCCACCTGACCTCGTACGGACTGGCCACCGAACTGCCCACCTCACCCCACTACCTCTCCGACGGCTACTGGCGCGGCCCGATCTGGGCGCCCGCCACCGTCCTCATCGAGGACGGCCTGCGCCGCGCCGGCCACCACCGCCTCGCGGACGAGATCAGCGCCCGCTTCCGCGCCCTGTGCGAAACCCACGGCTTCGCCGAGAACTTCGACGCCCTCACCGGAACCGGCCTGCGCGACCGCGCCTACACCTGGACCGCCGCCGCCTACCTCCTGCTGGCCGAGGCACACGCACACCGAGAGTGCCCCTGACCGGCCGTCTCACCACAGCCCCGAGGACGTTCGGCACCCGCCGTCCTCCCCGCTCACGAAGGAGCCGCAGCATGACATCTCGCTGGACACTTCCCGGACTCGTAACCCGCAGCGGACGCCGGGCGACCTCGTCCGTGGCCGTCCTCCTGGCCGCCCTGGCCACGACCCTGGTGCCCGCCGGCCCGTCGCAGGCCGCGGACACCAGCGTCACCGTCGACTTCGCGACCGCCGGAGGCGCCCCCACCTACCGCGCCTCGGGCATGATCTACGGGCTGACTCCCGACGGGGCGCTGCCGCCGGACCACTTCTTCAAAGACATCAAGTGGCACTTCATGCGGGCCGGCGGCGCACAGCTCAACGGTGGCGGCTACGCCACCAGCCTCGCCGACTACCAGACCCGCTGGAAGGCCACCCTCGCCCAGTACCGGCGCACCAAGGCGCTCGGCGGCACGTTCGTCCTCCTGCCGCACGACCTGTGGGGCGCCGACGGCACCACCAGCCAGCCCTTCCCCGGCGACAACGGCAACTGGACGCAGTTCGACAACTTCGTCAAGCAGCTCATCTCCGACGTCAAGGCCAACAACATGACGGTGGAGTGGGACCTGTGGAACGAGCCGGACCTCAGCGGCTTCTGGGACCGGCCCCAGAGCCAGTACCTGCAGATGTGGTCGCGGTTCCACGCCGCCGTACGGGCCAGCCTCCCCGGGCAGCTCATCGTCGGCCCCAGCACGGCGAACCCGCCGGGCTCCTCCAACACCTGGTGGACCACCTACCTGAACCATGTCAAGGCCAACAACGTCGCCCCTGACATCTACAGCTGGCACGCCATACCGCACGACCCCGTCCAGTCCGTCAGCAACGCCAACTCGACCCTCGCCGCCGCGGGCCTGACCAACACCCGCCCGTACCAGATCAACGAGTACGCCGGACGCGAGCAGCAGCACCCGGGGGGCGGTGCCTGGTTCATCAGCCGCCTGGAGCGGGCCGGCGCCGACGGCATGCGCGCCAACTGGGGATGGGGCCCCAACCTGCACGACTACGCGGCCGGCTTGCTCACCAAGAACAGCTCCGGCCAGTACCTGCCGCTCGGCGAGTGGTTCATGTACCGCTACTACGGCTCGCAGACCGGCAACGTCGTCAACCTCATCCCCGGCGCCAACACCGACGGCCTCGCCACCAAGGACAACACCGCCAGGAACGCCAAGATCCTGATCGGCAGCAACGGCAACGCCGGCAACGTCACCGTCCATCTCACCGGCCTCAACACCACCTCCGTCGTGGAGAACGGGCGCGTCCGGGCCGTCGTCCAGCGCATCCCGTACAACAGTGGCGCCGCCGTGACCGGCCCGACGACCATCTCCGACACCACCCTGACGGTCGCCGGCAACGCCGCTTCGGTGACCGTCCCGTACACCGACGCCCAGGACGGCTACACCATCACCCTGCTCCCGCCGTCCGACACCACCGTCTCCACGGTCGCCGTCAGCGAGAACAGCGGGCAGTGCCTGGACGACACCGACCTCAGCCAAGCCGACGGCAGGCAGTACCAGCAGTACTACTGCGAGGGCGGCTACCAGCAGATGTTCGACTTCAAGCCGGTCGCCGGACGCGCCAACACCTACACGGTGGTCAACCAGCACAGCGGCAAGTGCCTGGACGTCTCCGGCGCCGCCACCGCCGACGGCGCCGCCGTCATCCAGTGGACCTGCAGCGGTACCACCAACCAGATGTTCACCCTCAAGCCCGTCACCGCGCTCGGCAACAGCCAGGACTATCAGCTCGTCGCCGTCCACAGTGGCAAGTGCGTCGACGTCTCCGGCGTCTCCACCCAGCCGCGAGCCGTTGTCCACCAGTGGACCTGCGACGCTCCCAGCACCCTCAGCACCAAGAAGAACCAGATCTGGCGTCTCCAGGGCGTGCGCTGACCCGGTCGGTGCTGCTCAGCTGCTTTCGCAGCCCCTGCTCGGTGTTGTTCACGTGCATCAGCGCTGCGGCCTGGCTCAGGACGACGTCGCGGGCGGACAGGGCATCGTAGATCGCCTCGTGTTCCGTGAGGGTCCTCCCCGCGGCCTGGTCGTCGACGAGGCCGCGCCAGATGCGGGCGCGCACCTTGACCGCCTCGCGGGCCAGGTTGCGGGACAGGCCCAGCTGGGCCGCCAGCTCCGGCTCCGGTGGCAGCTTCGAGCCCGGCGCCAGCGCCCCGGTCCGGATCAGCTCACGGATCTGCTCGATCGCCTTGTCCGTCAGAGACCAAGCCCACCCCTTCCGTCTCCGGAGTGTTCTCCGCGCTGTTCGGCGTGGCTACGTCCGGCCCGATCAAATCCTGCGTGCGAAGGTCGTCCCAGCGTGGCCTGCTTCTGATCCCTCATCCCCAGAGTGGCAGTGATGATACTGGGGTGGCCGAAAGGCAAGACGGCCGCGGCAGCGGGCAGGGCTTCGTTGCAGAGGTGGCGCCCAGGCCGAGCTCGCCACGCGGCCCGACGGTGTCCACGACCTCACGCTGACGCTGCATGGGGGGTTTCCGGCTGGCCGCCTTCAGCCTCGTCACGTCCGACTGAGACCGGGTGGCCTGAAAGATTTCCCGGTTCGCGGCAACCCTTTGCGAAGGCTGCGACCACAAGGAAGCGGATCCGCGCCTCGGTGTCCGGATCCGCTCTCTCGTCAACAGTTCGCAAGGAGAACCACCCCCCATGAGCAACCCCACGAACCGCGGGCGCCGCGGGCGTCATCGCCGTCGCTGGACCGCCAGCGGTGTGCTGGTCGGCGTGCCCGCCATCGTCGTGCCGTACTTCCTGTATGTGCAGGAGGACTCGCAGGCCGCGACGGTCGACGGCGATGCCTACTACCAGCTGGTTTCCGTGCGCAGCGGCAAGGTGCTGGACGTCAACGGCTTCTCCACCGCCGACGGCACCCGTATCCAGCAGTGGACCGACCAGGACACCGCCAACCAGCAGTGGAAGCTGAAGCCCACCGGGGACGGCTACTACCAGCTCGTGAACCGCAACAGCGGCAAAGTGCTGGGCATAGCGGGCGATTCGACCGCCCAGGCCGCCGCCGCAGAGCAGCAGACCGACAGCTCCTCCACCTCCCAGGAGTGGCGGATCGACGAGGTGAGCGGCTCCGGCGCCGTCACCCTCACCTCCCGCAGGAGCGGCCAGGTCCTGGACGTCTCCGGGGGCTCCACGGCCGACGGCGCGGCAGTCGTCCAGTATCCGGGCACCGGCAGCGCCAACCAGCAGTGGAAGCTGGTGAAGATGGCCGAGGCCCCGGCTGCCGGGACCGGCGAGGCGCAGACGACGGCCGCGGCCGGACCGTACAGGTGGAAGAACGCCCAGGTGGTCGGCGGCGGTTACGTCACCGGGCTGGTGTTCAACCCGCGCGAGAAGGGCCTGCTGTATGCGCGCACCGACATGGGCGGCGCCTACCGCTGGGACACCGGGGCCGAGCAGTGGATCCCGCTGACCGACTGGGTCGGCGAGAAGGACTGGAACCTGCTCGGCATCGACGCGGTGGCCACCGACCCCGTCGACCCCAAGCGGCTCTACCTCGCGGCGGGCACGTACACCAACGACTGGGCGGGCAACGGCGCGATCCTTCGCTCCACCGACCGGGGCCGCACCTTCAAGCGCACCGATCTGCCCTTCAAGCTGGGCGCCAACGAGGACGGCCGCGGCGCGGGCGAACGGCTCGCGATCAACCCCGCCGACAACGGCACCCTACTGCTGGGCACCCGCAAGAACGGCCTGTGGCGCAGCACCGACCACGGCAAGAGCTGGCGCCAGGTCTCCTCGTTCCCCGTCAAGGACGGGGCGAGCAGCGGCGCGGGCATATCCTTCGTGACGTACGGCCCGGCCGGCAGCAAGACGGTCTACGTCGGCGTCGCCGACAGGTCCACCTCCCTGTACCGCTCCACCGACGGCGGCAGCACCTGGCAGGCCGTCTCCGGTCAGCCCACCGGCCAGCTGCCGCAGCACGGCGTGCTCTCCGGTGACGGCTCGCTGTACCTGACGTACACCGACAACCTCGGACCCAACGGCGTGACGGGGGGCTCGGTGTGGAAGTACACGACGGGCAGCGGGGCGTGGAAGAACATCTCCCCGTCCCAGGGTAGTTACGGCTTCTCCGGGCTGGCCGTCGACCCCCGCAAGCCGTCCACGGTGATGGTCACCACCCTCGGCCGCTGGTGGCCCGAGGACGAGATCTACCGGAGCACGGACGGCGGCACGACCTGGAAGGCACTGGCCGACAAGTCGGTGCGGAACGCCTCCGCCGCCCCTTACATCGGCACCCACACCGGGCACTGGATGACCGCCCTGGCAATCGACCCCTTCAACTCCGGGCACGTGCTGTACGGCACCGGCAACGGCATCTGGCGCAGCAAGGACGCCACCGCCACCGACAGCGGCGGCACCAGCCACTGGACCGCGGGCGCCCGCGGCCTTGAGGAGACCGCGCTGCTGGACGCGATCGCCCCGCCCGGCGGCGCCACCGTCATCACCGCCATGGGCGACCAAGGCGGCTTCCGCCACGGCTCCCTGACCAAGGTGCCCGCCGGGCGACTGAAGAACCCGATGATGACCAACAGCACCGACATCGACTTCGCCCAGTCCAACCCCTCGATGATGGTCCGCGTCGGCCGTGGCGGCGCACAGGACGGCGCCTACTCCACCAACGGCGGCAGCAGCTGGAACGGCTTCAAGGCAGAGCCGGTGGCCGGTGCCCAGGACGGCCATGTCGCGCTCGCGGCGGACGGCTCCACCATCGTCTGGACCCAGGCCGGCCAGGTCCCGTACCGCTCGACCGACAAGGGGACGAGCTGGTCGCGGGTCGGCGGCCTGGGCACCGACGCCGTGGTCGTCGCCGACCGTTCCTCGGCCAGGACCTTCTACTCGCTGTCCGGCGGCACGCTCTACGCCAGCACCGACGGCGGCGCGACGTTCACCGCCCGCGCCACGGGCCTGCCCGACGGCCGGCTCACCGCCGTCCCCGGCATCGCCGGGGACCTGTGGCTCGCCGGCGGCGGCAAGGGGCTGCTGCACTCCACCGACGGCGGCCGCACCTTCAGAACGCTCACCACGGTGAAGTCCGCCTCCGCCCTCGGCTTCGGCAAGGCCAAGCCGGGCGCCTCCTACCAGGCCCTGTACCTGATCGGCACCGTCAAGGACGTCACCGGAGTCTTCCGCTCCACCAACAAGGGCGCCACCTGGCTCCGCGTCAACGACGACGCCCACCAGTGGGGGAGCATCGGCGGCGTCGGCGTCATCACCGGCGACCCCGACACCTTCGGCCGCGTCTACGTCGGCACCAACGGACGCGGCCTCCAGTACGGCGACCCGTCCTGATCCTGACGCAGGAGCGCCGCCTGCGCGGGCTCGCCGGCCACCTTGCTGTGGCGGCGCATCGTCCATGCCCACCAGGGTGAGGTGGAGTTGAAGGAGTCCACCCGGCTCGGCGTGTAGGCGGCGCCCGCGAGCCCGGGCGCCACCGTGCCGGCACTGTGGGTCTCGCCGGCCGTCGTCGGAGGAGGGTGAACCGATGTCCGTTGTCGTCTGGATCGTCGAGGGCACATGGCCGGCCTGGGTGGGCGCCGCCCGCGCCCACCTCCGGCGGACTCCGGCGTCGTCCGAGCAGACGCGGCAACGCCCGTGGCCAGGCCGGGCAGTGCCTGCGACCTGGCGAACGGGTTCCTCGGGCGGTGTGGTGTCAGGCATGACAACCGACGTGATGTGGGACGTTCTGGCCTCGTGGAACTGAGGGCAGTATCGACCTTGCGGCAGCGAAGGTCACGTGTGCCGGTGGCGTGGCCCGGCGCGGCCCGCCCGCGTACCCAGGTCGGCGCACGGCACCATCAGAGACAGGGCGGCGCAGCGGTGCCCTTGGACCTGCACTCGATGACGCCAGCCGGACGTTCCCTCGCGGCCGACTACGCAGGCCACCGGAAGGCCGGCCAGTCCCGCCCACGTGACGGCGGAGTACCTCATGTTCTGCCGGCCTGCGGTGCCGAGGGCCAGGGTGGTGACCGTGCCGGCCAGCAGTGCCGAGCCGTCGGTCATGAAGTCAGTGTTCGCCGGTGCCGGCTCGCTGGTAGATGTCGGGGATGCCATCGTGGTCCGCGTCCAGGTTCTCCTCCTCGTACAGGCGGCGGTAAACACCGTTGCGGCGCTTGATGAGGATGGCGGCGAGGACGGCTGCGATGAGGGAACCGACGAGGACGGCTGCCTTGATCAGTGCGGCGGTGGCCGGGTCGGGGAAGGCGAGTTCGCCGATGAGCAGGGCGACGGCGAAGCCGATCCCGGCCAGGACGGCGAGAGCGAAGACGTCCGCCCAGGCGAGGTCGGGGTTGAGGCGCGCGCGGGTGAAGCGGACGGCGAGGTAGGTGCCGGCGAAGATACCGAGAGCCTTGCCGGCCACCAGGCCCAGGACCACGCCCAGGGGTTCGGGCTGGGTGAAGACCTGCCCGAGTGAGTCGGCCGTGACGGCGACGCCCGAAGCGAAGAGAGCGAAAAGGGGGACCGCCACTCCGGCGGAGACCGGGTGCAGGACGTGGGAGGTGCGCTCGCCGGGCGAGTCGGTCTCTCCCTCGTCGCGGGTGGACCGCAGGATCAGGCCCATGGCCACGCCGGCGACGGTGGCGTGGACGCCGCCGTTGTACATCAGCACCCAGATGGCGATGCCGAGCGGGACGTACCACCACCAGCCGCGCACGCGGAAGCGCTGCATCAGATGGAAGACGACGAGACCCGCGAACGCGCCGCCGAGTGCGGTGAAGTTCAGGTCGCTGGTGAAGAAGATCGCGATGACGAGGATGCCACCGAGGTCGTCGACGACGGCGAGGGTGAGCAGGAACGCCCTCAGCGCGGCGGGCAGATGGGAGCTGAGGACGGCCAGGACGGCGAGGGCGAAGGCGATGTCCGTGGCCATGGGGACGGCCCAGCCGTCGAGGCTGCCGCCGCCCGCCCAGGCGGTGAGGGCGTAGAACGCGGCGGGGACGACCATGCCGGACAGGGCGGCGATGACCGGCAGGGCCGCGGTCGCGGGGGTGCGCAGTTCACCGACGACGAGTTCGCGCTTGAGCTCGATGCCGGCGACGAGGAAGAAGATCGTCAGCAGTCCGTCGGCGGTCCAGTGGCCGACCGAGAGATCCAGGCCGAGTGCCGGTATGCCGAAGTGGAACTCGCGTATCCGCTCATAGGAGTCGCCCCACGGGGTGTTCACCCACACCAGCGCGGTCACTGCGGCCGCGAGGAGCACCAGTCCGCCGACCGTCTCGGTCCTGAGCGCCTGGGTCACGGCCTTGCGCTCGGGCAGGGGCAGAAGTCCGAGCAGGGTGGGGCGCTGGCGGGGGGCGGCAGCCATCGATGGAACCTCCGGGGGGATCGGGATGAGGGCATACGAGCCCCTGAAACGCCGACCAGACTTCCCGGCACACCGCGCGCCGGAACACCCCACAGGAGGCGGGACGTTGACGCGTTCCTTGCACCCTAGCTGGCGCTGAAGGGTCCTGCCAGACTCGGTTTCACGTGCGGAAACCCGTATCCGGGCACGACGAGCGGGCCCGTGGACACCAAGGCGCGAGGTGTTCACGAGCCCGCTCAGGAGCCGGGCCGCGGGGGCGGTCAGACGGTGGTCTTCACCGACTCCTGGTCTGTGTCCTCAGCCGTTTCACCAGCGTTGCGCGCGCGGACGAACTCGAGGAAGGAGTTCAGCTCGCGCTTGACGACCGGGGCGAGGAGGTAGAGGCCGATGATGTTGATGACGGCCAGCATGAACAGCACGGCGTCGGCCATGTCGATCAGTGTCTGGAGCGTCAGCAGCGAGCCCGCGACGGCGAACAGCGTGTACAGCACCTTGAAGGTCAGCTCGCTGGTGCGGCTGCGGCCGAAGAGGTAGGTCCAGGCCTTCATGCAGTAGTAGCCCCACGTCAGCACCGTGGAGATGGCGAACAGCAGCACCGCGACGGTGAGGATGTACGGGAACCAGGGCAGGACCGTGGCGAAGGCGTCGGAGGTGATGGTGACACCGCCGATGGACTCGCCCTTGCGGGCCTCGCCCCAGCTGGCCGGGTTGGCGATGACGATGGTCAGCGCGGTCATCGTGCAGATGATGACGGTGTCGATGAACGGCTCCAGCAGGGCGACCAGGCCCTCGCTGGCGGGGTGCTTGGTCTTGACCGCGGAGTGGGCGATCGGGGCGGAGCCGAGACCGGCCTCGTTGGAGAACGCGGCCCGCTTGAAGCCGATGATCAGCGCACCCAGCACACCGCCGGCCACACCCTCGGGGGCGAACGCGCCCTCGATGATCGTGACGAACGCGGCCGGCACGTCGGAGACGTGGACCAGGATGACGATCAGGCAGGCCACGATGTAGATGCCGGCCATGGCGGGGACGAGCTTGCTGGTGACGTTGGCGATGGAGCGGATGCCGCCGAGCAGCACGATGCCGACGAGCGCGGCGACGAGGATGCCGAAGAACAGCGCGCCGGCGGAGGAGCCCATCAGGCCGTCCTCGCCGCCGGTGACGGACACCATCTGGGCGTAGGACTGGTTGACCTGGAAGAGGTTGCCGCCGAAGAGCCCGAAGAACAGGACGAAGAAGGAGGCCAGGACGGCCAGGACCTTGCCGAGGATCTTGCCGTTCTTGCCGAACCGGTCGGCCAGGCCCTTGGGCAGGTAGTGCATCGGGCCGCCGGACACGGTGCCGTCGGCATGCACCTCGCGGTACTTCACACCGAGGGTGACCTCGACGAACTTGGTGGCCATGCCGAGCAGGCCGCACAGGATCATCCAGAACGTGGCACCGGGGCCACCGACGGAGACGGCGACCGCCACACCGGCGATGTTGCCCAGGCCGACGGTGCCGGAGACAGCGGCGGTCAGGGCCTGGAAGTGGTTGACCTCGCCGGCCGACCCCTTCTCGTCGTACTTGCCGCGGACGACGTCCACGGCCAGGCGGAACTTGCGCAGCTGCACGAAGCCGAACCAGCCGGTGAAGACCAGGCCCGCGACGACCAGCCAGGCCACGATGAGGGGAAGCTCCGTGCCGCCGACGGGCACCGAGTAGAAGACGACGTCGACGAGCCAGGTGGCGATGGGCTCGAAGAATCTGCTGACGACTTCGTCGACGGACTGGGTGAGGGAGTCGAGTGACACGGTGGTTACCTCGATGGCGCGGGACCGGCGCAGGGAAGGCTGCGCCGGGAAGATGTGCGGTCTTGAGCGAACGCCGTTGTCCGATCGGCGACCCTGGGGCCATGCTCCGCGGACTCGAAGCGTGATCACCCTGGTCGTGCTGCCGACGCGTGTCGGCAGCTCCGCGGTGTGGCGAGGGGTGGTGCCACCTGCGGAGTTGCGTTGTTCTACCACGACGTTTACTACTTCTTTAGTGACGCAAGTCACATAACCATCAGTAATCTTCGAAAGTGCCAGCGAGGGAAACCAGACCGTTATCCGGTCAGCCGGATCCGTTCATCGGACAGCTATTTCCCGCTGACTCCTTGGCGGAGGTCCGGACGGGTGGTGGCGAGGGGGAAGACGAACACCAACAGACCGGCCGCGCCACTACCGGCCCAGCTCGGAATCCCCATCAGCGTCGAATTCATTCGAGCGGGCCGGATCCGCAGCCCTTTCCGTACCTGCCTCTGCCGGGCGCACCTGTTCCTGCCGGGCACCGGCAACGAAGGACGGGGCGATCGTCGGTGCCGGCCTCACCGGAGCCTGGACCGGTATCGCCTCACTCGCCGCAGGGGAGGCCGGCCTGGTGGCCGCCGTTGCGCTGGGGCTGTATCTGCTGCTCACCGGCGCCGGACGGGCCCTCATCGGTGCCGTCGTGGTCCTAGGTGTCTGCCTCGCACTGGTGACGCCCCAGGCCGCCGCAGGACTCGTGCTGGAACACCGCGGGCGGATGGAGTCGGTGGTCGTCACCTCGGTCGAGGGCGGCGCGGCGCAGGACCGCTATCTGTGTTCCGTGGCGGACCGCGACGGCACGCCCCTCACGACGGGCATCTGGCGCGGCTGCGACCGGTCGACCCGGCCGGGGGACGCACTGGCCGTGGTCCACGACCCCCGAGGGGCGGTACCGCCGCGCGGCCTGGCCGCCCCCGGTACGGAGCGCCGGCCGCTGGCCGACCTCGCGGTGCCGGCACTCGCGCTGGTCGCGGCCTGCGTGGTGGCGGTCGTACGGTCCTTCCGGCTGAGCCCGGCACGGTAGCGGCCCTGGCTGCGGTTTCCTGTGCCGCCTTTACAGGCTCTTGCCGGGCCAGTCGAGCAGGCGGGCACCGATGACCGCGGTGTGCAGCGTGTAGCGGTGCGCCGGGTCGACGGGGTTGACGCCGGTGAGTTGGTGGATGCGCTCCAGGCGGTACGTCAGGGCCCGCACGCTCAGGGAGAGCCGCCGCGCGGCCTCGGTGGCCACACAGCCGCAGTCGAAGTAGGCGGTGAGCGTGTCCAGGAGCGGCTGCGCGCCGCTGCGGGCGGTGGTGAGGGGACCGAGGGTGCCCTGTACCAGATCGGCCATGGCCTGGCGGTCGCGGGTGAGCACGGGATAGACCAGCATGTCGGCGGCGCGCAGCACCGGGTCCTCCAGGTGGAGGCGGTCCGCGAGTTCGAGGGCGTTCAGCGCCTCCTCGTAGGACTGGACCACCCCACCGGGGCCGGGCTGGGGGCGGCCGATGGCGACGCGGCCGCCGTTGGTGGCGGCGTGTGCCTGCTTGGCGAAGTGGGCCAGCACTTCGTCCTGATGGCCCGGCGCGATGCACAGCAGCTGGCCGCCCTTGGTGGTCAGCAGGAAGTCCCGGTCGCCGAAGCGGGCTATCATCGCCTGCTCGACCTGGCGGGGGACCGGCGCTCCCTCCTCGTACGCGGTCGGTCCCTGGGCCACGGCGACGGCTTGGGCCTGGGACAGCCGCAGGCCGAAGCGTTCGGCGCGCTCCGCGAGACGGCCGAGGTCGCTGCGGCCGTAGAGGAGGTCGTCGATGAACTCCCGGCGCGCGGCCTCCTCCTGACGTACCGCGAGGCGCAGCGCGCGTTCGTGGCCTTCGGCGACGGCGTCGACCGCCTGCTGCACGGCCGCGAGCACGCTGTCGGTCGTGCCGGGGGTGTGGGGCCACGCCTCGCGGGTGGCGGCGAGGTACGCACCAACCAGGGCACGCAGGCCCAGCCCGGCGTCGGCGGCCTGCTCGCCCAGGGAGCGTCGGCACTCGATCTCGTCGCGGGTGAGGCGGCGGCCGGTTGCGGAGACATCGGTCAGGATCCGGGCGTAACCGTCGAGATATCTCTCCGGTGTTGCTGTCTTGTCCATCTATGTCCCCGTTTCCGGCTGGCCGTTGACGCTTTCTTAACGGTGTCCGGCATGCAGACCCTAGTGAACTTTGCCGGTCGTCGGCAATGCGCCGCCTGGCCGAACTGGTGCACCATGCCTGCGGGGAGCACAGCGGATCCATCGGTGCCGGGTACCGGCAGATACCGGTAGCCGGCACCAGACGTGAGGCGTGCTCCACACATCGGACACCGGCATTGCTGAAGGGGAGGGGCCGACCGTGCGGACACTGCTCATGGCCGCTTCCGGCCTCCCCACACTCCTGTTCACCGCGGCCCTGCTCGTGGTGGTGTGCTTCTGGCTGCTGGTCGCCGTGCGGGTCGCCGCCGCGGACAGCTTCGACGGGGACGTCGACCTCGACGCGCTCGGCATGGGCGGGGTACCCGTGACGGTAGCTCTTTCCCTGCTGGCGGCCCTCGCCTGGACACTCGCTCTCGGCGCGGCGCTCCTGCCGGACGCCCTCGCGCTCAGCGGACTGGCCGGCTGGCTGCTGCGGCTGGCGGCGCATGTCGGGGCACTGCTCGCCGCCTGGTGTCTCACCCGTCTCTCGCTGCGGCCGGTACGCCGGCTGATCGTCAGGCCGCTGCACCGCCTCCGCCCCGACGAACCCGGCCCGGCGCGGCCCGCCGACAACGACGGGTTCCTGCGGCAGGTTCCGGATTACGCGCCCGACGGCGTCGCCGAGTTCCACCACCGCGCCGCCTGAACCCGGTTCGCGGGCCCGCGCCCCGCGAACGGAGCTCCGCTTTCGCCTCTCGACTCCCTTACGCCTCAAGGACGTATGCCATGGATGCCCTGACTCTCGGCATCGGCGCGCTCATCGCCGCCTGCCTGCTCGCCCTGCTCCTCGCCTTCCTGTTCTCGCGTCTGTTCCGCAAGGTCGAGCAGGGCAAGGCCCTGATCGTCTCCAAGCTGCGGAAGGTCGATGTGACCTTCACCGGCCAGGTCGTGCTGCCCGTCCTGCACAAGGCCGAGGTGATGGACATCTCGGTGAAGGCCATCGAGATCACCAGAGTCGGCAAGGACGGGCTGATCTGCCAGGACAACATCCGCGCGGACATCCGCATCACCTTCTTCGTCAAGGTCAACAAGACCGTCGACGACGTCATCAAGGTCGCCCAGGCCGTCGGCACGGCGCGGGCGAGCGACCGGGACACGTTGCAGGAACTGTTCCACGCCAAGTTCTCCGAGGCGCTGAAGACCGTCGGCAAGCAGATGGACTTCACCGACCTGTACACCAAGCGCGAGGAGCTGCGGTACCGGATCATCGAGGTCATCGGCGTCGATCTCAATGGCTATCACCTGGAGGACGCGGCGATCGACTACCTGGAGCAGACGCCACTCACCCAGCTCGACCCCGCCAACGTCCTCGACGCCCAGGGCATCCGCAAGATCACCGAGCTGACGGCCGCAGAGCACGTGCGCACCAACGAGGCCCAGCGCACCGAGGAGAAGGAGATCACCCGGCAGAACGTCGACGCTCGGGAGGCCATCCTGGAGCTGGAGCGCCGCCAGGCCGATGCCGAGATCAAGCAGCGCCGGGAGATCGAGATCGTACGCGCAAGGGAGGAAGCCGAGACCGCGCGGGTGGTCGAGGAGGAGCGTCTGCGGGCGCAGAGCGCCTTCCTCAAGACCGAGGAACAGCTCGGCGTCCAGCGCGAGAACCAGGCCCGCGAGGTCGCGGTCGCGCAGAAGAACCGCGAGCGGGTCATCGCCATCGAGAACGAGCGCATCGAGAAGGACCGGCTGCTCGAAGTCATCGCACGCGAGCGGGAGACCGAGCTGACCCGGATCGCCGCCGCCAAGGAGGTCGAGACGGAGAAGCGGGAGATCGCCGAGGTCGTCCGGGAACGGGTCGCGGTGGACCGTACGGTCGCCGAGCAGGAGGAGTCCATCAAGAAGCTGCGCGCCGTCGAGGAGGCGGAGCGGCAGCGGCAGGCGGTGATCATCGCCGCCGAGGCCGAGGCCCAGGAGAAGCTGGTCAAGGACATCAAGGCCGCGGAGGCCGCCGAGCAGGCCGCCGTGCACCGCGCCGCCGAGGAACTCACCCTCGCCGAGGCCCGGTTGAAGAGCGCCGACCTCGACGCCCAGGCCAAGCTGCGGCTCGCCGAGGGTGTCCAGGCCGAGTCCGCCGCCGAGGGGCTGGCCGCCGTCCAGGTCCGCGACAAGGAGGCCGAGGTCATCGAGAAGGCCGGCCGCGCGGAGGCGGAGGCGACCGAAGCGCGGATGCGGGCCGAGGCGGAGGGCGCCCGGGCGAAGGCGCTGGCGGAGGCGGCGGCCATCGGCGAGAAGCTGAAGGCGGAGGCCGCCGGTCTGACCGAGAAGGCCGCCGCGATGGCCGCGCTGGACGAGACGTCCCGTGCGCACGAGGAGTACCGGCTGCGGCTGGAGGCCGAGAAGGACATCCGGCTCGCCGGACTGGACGTGCAGCGGCAGATCGCCGAGGCACAGGCCACCGTGCTCGCCACCGGCCTGGAGAACGCCGACATCGACATCGTCGGCGGCGAGTCGGTCTTCTTCGACCGGCTGGTCGGGTCGATCGCGCTCGGCAAGGGCGTCGACGGGTTCGTGCAGCACTCGGAGACGGCGCAGACCCTCGCGAAGCCGTGGCTGGACGGCACGTCGAGCTTCACCGACGACCTCGGCCGTGCCCTCGGCTCCGTCACCACGTCCGACATGCAGAACCTGACCGTGTCCGCCCTGCTGATGAAGCTCATGAAGTCGGGCGGCGCCGACTCCGGTGCGCTGAGAGAACTGCTCGGCAAGGCGGGCGAGCTGGGCCTCGCCGACACCTCGCTCGCGGCCCTGAACGGCAGCGCGAAGGGCTGACCGGCCGCGGTCCCGGAGCTGCCGGCACAGGGGGCGACAGCTCCGGGACCCCTCCCTTTTCCGACTTCCTGAGAGGGACCTCATGACCACCGGCCTGGACACGGGTACGTACGAGGTGCTGCGCGACCGCCTCACCGCACAGGCGGCCGAGCTCGCCCGCCGCGCCGAGGCGCTGAACACCCGCCGTATCGAGGAGTTCGGCTCCCTGCGGCTGGAACTGGCCGGCACCGAGCGGCTGCGCACCGAATCGGCCTGCGTGCCGCGCGACATCGTGTCCGTCGGCGACGTCCTGCTCTTCGGCTACAACACCGTCCCCGGCCGCGGGCCGCGGACCACCGTCGGGAACGTGTTCGCGCTGCACGACCGCGCCCTGAACCGGCTGCCCGACGACGCCGTGCCCGGCCTGCTCGACGACCCCGCCTTCGTCCGCGAGTTCGCCGCCCTGCACCGCTACTTCCACCAGGCCCGGCTGCTCCGGCTCCGACGCGTCGAGGACAAGCTGCTGGCCGTCTTCCAGACCGGCGAGAAGGCCGACGACATCCGCGTCCTGCGCTGGGCCGTCACCGACGACGGCCAGGTGTCGTTCCTGGACGCGCGTGGTGACCGCGACCACGTCCTCCCGCCCGCGCACGACTTCGCGTGGACGGTGACGACACGCGAGGACCACGTGCTGGGCCGTCACCCACACGTCTCGATCGAGGGGGAGGTGTTCGTCGCCACGCTGGGCGGGACACTGACCGTCAAGGTCGAGGACGACACCGAGACCGGTGACGGCATCCACACCGAGCCGGTCGTCGAGCCGTTGCAGTCGCTCGCCGACGCGCACATCGCGTACGCGCGCGTGGGCGCCCTGATCCTGATGGACATCCTCCCTTACAAGGAGGACGTCCACCGCTACCTGGTGTTCAACACCCTCACCAAGGCGGTCGTCCGCCTCGACGGGATCGGGCAGGCGTGCCGTCGGCTGCCCGAGGACCAGGGCATCGTCTTCCCCGGCGGTTACTGCCTGGCCACCGGCACGCACCGGACGTTCGACGGCGTCGACACCACGGGCCTGGAGTTCGAGCGGGTGGTCCGGTCCCCGAACGGCGAGGACGTCCTCTTCACCTTCCACGCGCGGGTGGAGGGCCGCAGCCTGCTGCTGCCGTACAACATGATCCGCAAGGAGATTCCCACCCTCCTGACCTGCCACGGCTGGGCGCTCTTCGACGACGGAGCCCTGCTCGCCCTGCGCGCGGACGGCGACGAGCCGCAGCGCGTGCACCCCGTCCAGCTGTGGAACTCCCCGTACGTCTCCGACACCCACGCCGCCCGCCGGCCGGCCGGGACCGGGCCGCTCGCCCGTGTCGGCAACGCCGACCTCGTCCGCGGCATCTCCGACTGTTTGTCCCTCACGCGCGCGGTCGCCGACACCACCCCGACCAGGGAGGTCTACGAGGCACTGGCCGCCGCCTGCGTCCGGGCCGCCGACTCTCACCACTGGCTGGCCGAGCCGGGACTCGGCGGCCTGCATGAGCCGCTCACGCAGGTCCGGTCCACCGCCGAACAGGTGCTGGCCGAGTTCGAGACGGTCCAGGCCCTCACCCGGCAGGCCGCAGAAGCCCTCGCGGAGGCCGCGGCGCGCGTCGCGGGCGTCGTACGGCGCCTGCGCGGCGAGGCACCGCGCAGCGCCGCCGCCTGGGTGTCCGGGCTCACCGAACTCCGGCACGCCCAGGGCCACCTGCTCACCCTCAAAGACATGCGGTACGCGGACACCGACCGCATCGACGAGCTGGCCGCCGACGTCGAGACCGACCTCGCCGGCTTCGGGCAGCGAGCCGTCACCCACCTGGCCCACGAGAACGCCTTCGCCGCCCACCAGGCCGACATCGAGCGGCTCGTCGCCGACGCCGAGGCGATCACCACCGTCGCCGAGGGCGCGCCCGTCGCGGCACGCCTCGACGAACACGCCGGCAGTCTGCGCACGGTGACCGAGGTCGTTGCCGGTCTCGACATCGGCGACGCCACCGTCCGGACCTCCATCCTGGAACGGATCGCCGAGGTCCTCGGCGGCGTCAACCGCGCCCGCGCCACCCTCGACGCCCGCCGTCGCGAACTCCTCGACCAGGAGGGAAGAGCCGAGTTCGCCGCCGAGTTCGCCCTGCTCGGCCAGGCCGTCACCGGCGCGCTCGCGGCGGCCGGCACCCCCGAGGCCTGCGACGAGCAACTGTCCCGCATGCTCGTACAGGTGGAGAACCTGGAGTCGCGGTTCGCCGAGTCCGAGGACTTCCTGGCAGAGCTGGCGGACAAGCGCGACGAGGTCCACGAGGCGTTCTCCGCCCGCAGGCAGACCCTCGCCGACGCCCGCGCCCGCCGCGCCGAGCGGCTGGCCGACTCGGCGGCCCGCGTGCTGGAAACGGTCACCCGCCGCGCGTCCGCGCTCGCCGACGCGGACGCCGTCACCACGTACTTCACCTCCGACCCGATGCCCGCCAAGGTCCGCCGCACCGCCGACGAACTGCGCGAACTCGGCGACCCGGTGCGGGCGGAGGAACTGGACGGCCGTCTGAGGGCCGCCCGCCAGCAGGCCCTGCGCGCCCTGCGCGACCGCACCGACCTCTACGCCGACGACGGCCGCACCATCCGCCTGGGCACCCACCGCTTCGCCGTCGACACCCAGCCGCTGGACCTCACTCTGGTCCCCCAGGGCGAGGGCCTGGCCTTCGCCCTGACCGGCACCGACTACCGCGCCCCGGTCACCGATCCCGACATCGCCGCGACCCGGCCGTACTGGGACCGCCCGCTGCCCTCGGAGTCGCCGGAGGTCTACCGCGCCGAACACCTCGCCGCCCGCCTCCTCGACGAGTACGGCCCGGCCGCCCTCACGGCGGCCGAGGACCTGCCCGCCCTGGTCCGGCGGGCGGCCGAGGCGGCCTACGACGAGGGCTACGAGCGCGGCGTCCACGACCACGACGCGGCGCTCATCCTGGCCGCGCTCCTGCGCCTGCACGAGGGTGCCGGGCTGCTGCGCCACGAGCCCGCCGCCCGCGCCGCCGCCCAGCTCTTCTGGGCACACGGCACGACGGCCGACGAGCGGGACGGCTGGACCCGGCGCGCGGTCTCCCTGGCCCGGGCCCACGACATCTTCGGACTCGCGCCCGCGATCGCCGATCTGCAGGCCGAACTCGCCGCGGCGATCGGCGACCAGGCCGCGGCCGCCTACCTTTTCGAGGAGCTGACCCGCGGCCCCGACGGCTTCATCATCAGCGCCGGCACCCGCACCCTGCTCGACAAGTTCCGCCGCACGGTCGGCACACCGGCCTACGACGACGACCTCGCCTCCCTCACCGATCCGGCCGCCCGCAGACAACTCGTCGAGGCGTGGCTGACCTCGTACACCACCGCGACCGGAGCAGACCTCACCCCGGGCGACCTGGCGGAGGCGGTGGCCGCCGAGCTCTGCCCGCTCCTGCCTCGCTACGAGTCGGACGCTCCCCTGACCGAAACCGTCGAGGGACTGCTCGGCACCCACCCGCGCCTAAACGGCCGTACTCTCACCGTGCGCGTCGACGAACTCCTCGCGCGTGCCGGGGACTTCCGCACCCGCGAGGTCCCCGCCCACCGGGCCTACCAGCGCCGCCGCACGGCTCTCGTGGCCGCCGAGCGCAGCCGCCTCCGCCTGGACGAGTACCGGCCGCGCGTGATGTCGGCGTTCGTCCGCAGCAGGCTCATCGACGAGGTGTACCTGCCGCTGATCGGCGACAGCCTCGCCAGGCAACTCGGCACCACGGGCGACACCAAGCGCACGGACACCGGCGGCCTGCTCCTGCTCATCTCCCCGCCGGGCTACGGCAAGACGACTCTCATGGAGTACGTCGCCGACCGGCTCGGCCTGATGCTGGTGAAGGTCAACGGCCCCGCGCTGGGCCACACCGTGACCTCGCTGGACCCGGCCGAAGCTCCGAACGCGACGGCCCGGCAGGAGATCGAAAAGATCAACTTCGCGCTGGCGGCGGGCAACAACACCCTCCTCTACCTCGACGACATCCAGCACACCTCGCCCGAGCTGCTGCAGAAGTTCATCCCGTTGTGCGATGCCACACGCCGTGTCGAGGGCGTGTGGGACGGCGAACCGCGCACCTACGACCTGCGGGGCAAACGGTTCGCGGTGTGCATGGCGGGCAACCCGTACACCGAGTCCGGCAGCCGCTTCCGCGTGCCGGACATGCTCGCCAACCGTGCCGACGTGTGGAACCTGGGCGACGCCCTGGCCGGCAAGGAGGACATCTTCGCGCTGAGCTTCGTCGAGAACGCCCTCACCGCCCACCCGGTGCTCGCTCCGCTCGCCGGCCGCGACCGTACGGACCTGGACATCCTGATCCGCCTCGCCAGTGCCGACCCCGACGTGCGCCCCGATCAGCTCGTCCACCCCTACGCCCCCGCGGAACTGGAGCACATCCTGGCCGTCCTGCGCCTGGTGCTGGCGGCCCGCGAGACCGTCCTCGCCGTCAACGCGGCGTACATCGCGTCCGCCGCGCAGGACGCCGCCGCCCGCACCGAGCCGCCGTTCCTGCTGCAGGGCTCGTACCGCAACATGAACAAGATCGTCCAGCGGATCCAGCCCGTGATGAACGATGCCGAACTCCAGGCGCTCATCGACGACCACTACACCGCGGAGGCCCACACTCTCACCACCGGCGCCGAGGCCAATCTCCTGAAACTGGGAGAACTACGGCGGACCCTCACGCCCGAGCAGGCCCAGCGGTGGGCCGAGGTCAAGGCCGCGTACGTCCGCGACCGAGCCGTCGGCGGCCCGGACGACGAACCGCTCGCCCGCGCAGCCGCCGCCCTGGGGCTCCTCGCCGACCGGGTGGCGGCCGTCGAGGCGGCCATCACGCGGGCCATCGACCCCCGTTCCTTGCTCGCCAACCCGAACGCACGGCACGCTGCCGGACGGAGGGAGCAGTGATGGCCCCGTTCCTGATCCCCATCGCCGTCGCTCTCGCGATCATCACCCTGACCACCGCTGTTCTGACAGCCCGGGACCGGCGACGCGGTGCGGCCGAGGCGGAACCATCGGCCGAAAGGACGGAAGACGAGATCGTCTCCGACGAACTGGCGAGCTGACGGTCCGGCTCGAACCGCCACCCGCTTGGCCATCGGGCTCGTCGCCGAGGGGCTCGGCGGCGGAGGCGTGAGGCGATGTCGGTGGCCTGAGACATGATCAGTACGTACGCGGGGCCGGCCGACCGCCGTCCGCGGCCTGCCGATGCCTCGGGACCAGGCAAGGGGGAACATGTCATGAGAGGTGTGCCCGCGCTACCCGACCAGGTCCGTCGCCGGGCACTGCCGGGACACATGGTGGTGTGCGGAGACGACGCCCTCGCCGAACGTCTGGCCGCCGAGCTGCGCGAGCTGTACCGCAAGCGCGTCACCGTCGTCGTCCCGTCACTGCCGGGAGATCGCAGGGCCGGCGCCGGCCCGGCGGGGCGGACCCGCACGGCGATGCTGCTCGCCCGGATGCAGACGCTCGTGAACAGGACCGCCGTCGCGGACGTCACGTCCGGCGTACGCGTCCTCGAGGCACCACTCCTCGACGAGGAGACGCTGGCCGAGGCCGGTGTCGCGGAGGCCGACGCCCTGGCGCTCGTGCACGACGACGACGAGACCAACATTCGCGCCGCCCTCGCCGCCCGCCGGCTGAACCCCCGGCTGCGCCTGGTCATCCGGCTCTACGACCGCAAACTGGGCCAGCACCTCGCCGACCTGCTGGACCAGGCCGCCATGGTGGCTTCCCCCGGCCTCGACCCGGCGGCCCTGGACACCTCCACCACCGTTCTGTCGGACGCCGACACCGCCGCACCGGCACTGGCGGCCTCGGCCGTGGCCGGAACCAGCAAGGTCGTTCAGGCCGACGGCCTGCTACTGCGCGCCGTGGAGCGCACGCCACCCGGGCGCGGCGAGGTCGCCGACCCCGGCCTGTGCACGCTCGCCCTGTTGTCCTCCACCGCCGGCGACCCGGCGGGCGCCGAGGGGTCCGAGGGGAGCGGCCAGGAGGGACCACTGCTGCTGCCGGACGACCGCACTGTGGCCGCCGCAACCGGACGCGGCACCGTGGTCCTGGAAACCGTCTCCTACGCCGGGCCCGCGCGCCTCACCGGCCGCCTGGCACGCCGCGCCCTGCCGTTCGGCTCGCTGTTCTCGCGGCGGCTGCGCTGGTCCCTGGCAGGGCTGGTGCTCTGCGTCGCGGGTCTGGCGGTTGCCTCGTGGCTGACCACGGGCGAGCACCCCCTGCACGCCGCCTACCTCACCCTCCTTGACCTCCTCGCCATCGGCGACCCCGCCACCGGCGAACCGACCGCCCGCCAGATACTCCAACTCCTGTCCGGACTGGCCGGACTCCTCCTGCTGCCCGTCCTGCTCGCCGCCGTGCTGGAAGGGCTCGGCACCTTCCGCACCGCCTCCACGCTGCGCCGTCCGCCCCGCGGCCTGTCGGGCCACGTCGTCCTCCTCGGCCTCGGCAAGGTCGGCACCCGGGTCCTGGCCCGCCTGCGCGAACTGGGCATCCCCGTCGTCTGCGTCGAGGAGGATCCCGAGGCCCGCGGCCTCCCGCTCGCCCGCCGCCTGCGCGTACCGGTGGTGCTCGGCGACGTCACCCAGGAAGGCGTCCTGGAAGCCGCAAACGTCCACCGCGCGCACGCCCTGCTCGCCGTCACCAGCAGCGACACCACCAACCTGGAAGCCGCGCTCTACGCCCGCTCGGTCGCACCCCGTCTGCGCGTGTCCCTGCGTCTGTACGACGACGACGTCGCCACCGCCGTCTACCGCACCCTGCGCGCCGCCCACCCCCGGGCCCTGACCCGCAGCCGAAGCGTCTCCACCCTCGCCGCCCCAGCGTTCGATGATGGGCCGCAGGGTCCTCGGTGCCATCCCGGTCGAGCGGAGAGTGCTCGTCTTCGCGGCCCTTGAGGTGGCGGGTCACCCGGAACTGGAGGGCCGTACGATCGCCGAGACGTTCCGCCCGGGCGCGTGGCGCGTGCTCGCCATCGACTCCGCCGCGCCCGACGAGCGCCTGCCCGACCTCGCTGTCTCCCCCTCCGACGACGGCACGGACCACCTCAGCGGCCTCCTCTGGGACCTCCACCCGGGCTACGTCCTGCGCCCCCAGGACCGCGTCGTCCTCGCCGCCACCCGCCGGGGCCTGGCCGAACTCCTGGCAGCCCGGCCGCGCACTCGTCGATCGCCCCGCGGGGCCTCGGTGTGATCTCGGTCGGATGTGGCCAGGACTGGTGATCTGCCGCAGCCATGTGCTGTGACGGTCACGGTGCCGTGGAAGACGTGGGCACGCTTGTCGTATCTCGTGGCCACCGCCCGGGACCCCTCACTGGCCGGCTCCTGGGCTGCGTCCTGGGCGTGGCCATCGTGACCTGGCTGACCACCGGCGACCACCCGCTGCACGCCGCCTGTCCCACGTTGCTCGACTTCCTCGCGATCGGCGACCCGGCGCTCGACGAGCCCACCGCGCGGCAGGTGCTCCACTCGCCCGCCGCCTTGGACTGGTCCGGAATCCTGGCCGGGAGTGTCCTACCCGCCGAGTGTTCACGTGTTCACGGGTCGGCGGATCTGCCGCCGCTGTGACCGTGTCGGTCCGGATCTCGAGTCCGTGGGTTGGCGGTGCGCTGCGGTGAGGTTGAGTCGGCCTGTTGGTAGATGTCGGGGATGCCGTCGGCGTTCTCGTCGCGGTTCTCCTCCGCGTACAGCCGGCGGTACTTGTTGTTCCGCAATCTGAGCAGTACACATGCCACGAGTGCGGAGGTCAGGGAGCCGAGGAGGACGGCGGCCTTGATGTGCTCGAGGTCTGCGGGGTTCGGATAGGCGAGTTCGCCGATCAGCAGGGAGACGGTGAAGCCGATGCCGGCCAGCGTGGCCAACGCGAACACGTCGGCCCAGGCGAGGACCGGGTTGAGGCGGGCCCGGGTGAAGCGAACGGCGAGGTAGGAGCCGCCGAAGACGCCCAGGACCTTGCCGGCGGCCAGGCCCACTGCCACGCCCAGCGGCTCGGGTTCGCTGACCACAGCCCCGAGCGTGTCGCCGGAGACGCTGACGCCGGCCGAGAACAGCGCGAACAGGGGGACGGCGACTCCAGCGGAGACGGGGCGGACGAGGTGCGCGATTTGCTCGGCCGGACGTCGGCCTCTCTCACCGTCCTTCGCCACCCGTAGCAGCAGTCCCATGGCGACTCCGGCAACGGTCGCATGGATGCCGCTGGCGTACGTCAGGCCCCAGATCGCCAGGGCGAGCGGCAGATACCAGTACCAGCCGTGCACACGCCGTCGGTCGTGCAGGTGGAAGAACAACCCCAGCCCGAGGACGGCGCCGATGAGCGCGGGAAGGTGGATGGTCGAGGTGTAGACGAGGGCGATGACGACGACGGCCCCCAGGTCGTCGACCACTGCGAGCGTCAGCAGGAAGGCACGCAGCGCCGAGGGCAGATGGGTGCCGATCACCGCGAGCACACCCAGGGCGAAGGCGATGTCGGTGGCCATGGGGACGGCCCAGCCGTTCCACGTTCCGTCCATGTTGGTGGCGACAAGCCCATAGACCAAGGCCGGTACCGCCATGCCGCAGAATGCCGCGATCACCGGCAACGCCGCCGTGCCCGGGTGACGCAGCTCGCCGACCACCAGCTCACGCTTGAGTTCCGCGCCGGCGACGAAGAAGAAGATGGCCAGCAGTCCGTCGGCCGTCCAGTGGGCCACGGAGAGATTCAGGCCGAGTGCCTCGATGCCGAAGTGGAAGTCCCGTATGGACTCGTATGCGCCGCTCAACGGGGTGTTGGCCCACACCAGCGCTACGGTGGCCGCAACGAGCAGCACCATCCCGCCGACCGTCTCTGTGCGCAGCGCGTCCGCCACGAACGTCCGCTCGGGCAGCGGGAGACGGCCGAGGAAGGTGCGGTTCCTGCGGTTACGTCCGGGCATGTAGCCGACCTTTCGCTGACCTGGTGCGGCCTCCTGGGTACGGTGCAGTCGGGAGCGGTCGTGGCAAGGAACGGCCTGCCCAGGGGTAGGCAGTGGATCCTCCTGAATGTGTCCGGGCACCAGAGTTCTGACGCCGGCGCAGGCGGGCAGAGTCGCGTACGGCTGTCGGTCGGGGGCGACCACCGACAGCCCGGGAAGAAGTAGATGGTCGCTCATGCCAGGTAGCCGGTCGTCGGTGTGGTGCTCGCCCGAGCTGGGAGCCCCTGCCTTCGCCAGTCGTGTTGTCTCCCGTCGTCGCTCCGGTGGCGTCGCCGCGCCGCATGCCGCGACCAGCTCTGTTTTAATCACGGATTACCCGCGCGGATCAGCGGGACGCCTGCCGAGTCGGAACAAACACGGCCGTCTCGACCCCGCGCACTTTGCCGTCCTTCGGCAAAATGGGGGCATGGTGGCGGGAAAGCGTTCCCAAGATCCGGTTCCGGTGGCGCCGACTGCCGGAGTCGCCGCGCCGCATGCCGCGACCGTGGCGGGTAACAAGCCCACGGCGGCGGACTGGGAACGGCACCTGAAGCAGCTCGCCGGCACCTGCGTCAGCAAACGGCGACTGCCTGTCGAGGACCTTGAGAGGCTTCGGCAGCTCGCCGCCATGGCGGCCGGCCGTGGAACGGCCCTGCGGTTCCTGGTCGCCGAGTACCTGACCTCGGTGTGCCGGGTCTGGACGGACCTGTCGGGGACCGGTCAGGCGCTGGAGCCCGACGATCTGAGAGAAGTCGGTTCGGCTCTGATCAACGCGATCAGCGAGGCGACCGTGGCACTGACGGAGGGCTATGAAACCGCCCACCGCGCGGCCATCCGAGGCGAAGAGGCGATGCGGCGGGAGTTCGTCGACGACCTCCTCGACGGTCGAACCGGCCTGGGCCGCCTTGCCGAGCGGGCCGAACGGTTCGGGCTGCGACTGGTCGGGCCGCACAGTGTCGCCGTCGCCCGGGCGAGCAAGCCCTTCGGCGCGGGGGACGATGCCACGCGCTATGTCGAAGAGGCGCTGTCCGCCAGGTTCAGCACGCAGGACGTGCTGATCACCACCAAGGACAGCTTGCTCGTGTGTGTATCGCCCGGCGCGGTACCGGAGGTCACGGACTTCTTCGCCGGCGCGGTGCGCAACGCCGTCGACGAGCGGTGCAGGATCGCCGTCAGCCGCCCCCGGCCAGGCCCCAGCGGCATCGTCCGTTCCTACCAGGAGGCACGCAGCACCCTCGACCTCGCCACCCAGCTCGGCCTGCCCCCCTCGTGCGTGCACGCCTCGGACCTGCTGGTGTTCCAGGTTCTCGGCAGAGACCGCGCCGCCATCACCGACTTGGTGGCCACTGTCCTGGGCGGCCTCGAAGGCGCACGCGGCGGGCCGAGGACACTCCTGGAGACCCTGACCGCGTTCTTCGCCAGCGGCTGCCTGAACACCACCACGGCCCGCCGACTCGGGGTGAGCGTGCGCACCGTCACCTACCGGCTCACCCGAATCCGGCAACTCACCGGCCACGACCCCACCGACCCCGACCAGCGGTACATCCTGCAGACCGCCGCACTCGGCGCCCGCCTCCTGGACTGGCCGGCCCGCCCTCTGCAACCCTCCGAGTGATCCGGTCCGGGCTACGGCCGGCGTGCTGACCTGCTGACCCGTTGCTGCGGATCGAGTACGCACGCGATCCGGCGGAGCAGAAACGTAGGTTTGCTTATCGCAGGGATACCGCGACTGCCCTGTATCGGGGTCCAATGGTCAGAGTCATGCCCTTCCGCACCCGCACCGGTGAGAGGAGGCACGCAATGGATCCATGGCTGATCTGGTTGATCGTCGCAGCCGTGTTGGCTGTGGCGGAGATCTTCACCCTTACTGCTGCGCTCGGAATGCTGAGCGCGGCGGCGTTGGTCACGGCGGGGTCCGCCGCGATCGGGCTGCCGCCGCCTTTCCAGTTTCTGGTGTTCACCATCGTCGCCACGGTCACCGTGCTTTTCGTGCGCCCCATCGCGTTGCGCCATGTGCTCCAGCCCCAGGTGAAGCGATTCGGTGTGGACGCACTGGTCGGCAGGGCTGCCTATGTCGTCTCGGAGGTGACGGGCCTGGACGGCAGGGTCCGCATCGACGGCGAGGAGTGGACGGCTCGCGCCTACGACGAGACGCTGGTGATTCCTCCCGGAAAGACCGTTGATGTCATAGAGATCAAGGGCGCCACCGCGATCGTCTACCCCAGGGACTGAAACCATGGAAACTTCGGCTTTCCTCATCGCCGGCGTGATCGTCGCACTGATCGCGGTTTTCACCGTGGTGCGTGCGGTCCGTATCGTGCCCCAGGCGCGGGCGCGTAATGTCGAGCGACTCGGCCGCTACCACCGGACCCTGAATCCTGGCCTCAACCTCGTCATTCCTTACATTGACCGGGTTCACCCGCTGATCGACCTGCGGGAACAGGTGGTCTCCTTCAAACCGCAGCCGGTCATCACCGAGGACAACCTGGTCGTCGAGATCGACACCGTCCTGTACTTCCAGGTCACCGACCCGCGCGCGGCGTTCTACGAGATCGCGAATTTCCTTCAGGCGGTCGAGCAGCTCACCGTCACCACCTTGCGCAACGTCGTGGGATCCATGGACCTGGAAAAGACCCTTACTTCCCGGGACACCATCAACAGCCAGCTCCGCGGCGTGCTGGACGAGGCGACCGGCAAGTGGGGGCTGAGGGTCAACCGGGTCGAGATCAAGGCCATCGACCCTCCGCAGTCCATCAAGGACGCGATGCAGAAGCAGATGCGGGCCGAGCGGGACAAGCGGGCCGCGATTCTCACCGCCGAGGGGCAACGCCAGTCGCAGATTCTCACCGCCGAGGGCGACAAGCAGGCCGCCGTCCTGCGCGCGGAGGGCAACCGTACCGCTGCGATCCTCCAGGCCGAGGGCCAGTCCCGGGCCATCGACGAGGTGTTCCAGGCCGTGCATCGCAACGACCCGGACCCCAAGCTGCTCGCCTACCAGTACCTCCAGATGCTGCCCCAACTCGCGCAAGGCTCCGGCAGCACGTTCTGGGTGATTCCGAGCGAGATGACCGCTGCGCTGCAGGGCGTGTCCCGCGCCTTCAGTGAGGTGCTGCCGCAGTCACCGGCCACCCGCGAGAAGCCCTCGGACGACATGGCCGCCCAGGCCGCCAACGACACGGCTAAGGCCGCGGAGGCCGCTGCCGCCGCCCTCGCCGACGCAGCCAAGGCCGATCGCGCAGCCCCCGCCGCCATCCCGTCCAACCCCCCACGCTGACCAGGGCGACGCACCCGGCATCCGTAACGTCATCGGCTGACCGCTGCGGTCGCTCCACCTGAGGTCTTTGACGAATGCACGCCGCCGGTCGCTTGGCCAGACGCGCCCCGCGGTTGGCCAAGCAGACCGAGCCCGGCGCGATGCACATCTCTCCGTGCCGGCCTGCTTCGGGACGGTGACGACTGTCCCGGAGCATGGTGCATCTCGGGTGAGTTCCGAGGCGCAGGGGTGGTGACGGCCCGGGTGGACCGGTGACACGGCAGGCTGGAACTGCTGCGCCCGGACGAGGAGGTTTTATGGACTGGCTGGTCACGCTGATCGGTGCCGCCATGATCCTGATCATCCTGAGGGACCTGTTCCACACACTGTGGCATCCGACGCGACACGGGGGCCTGAGCCGGATCGTGATGACGGGGCTGTGGCGGCTGCTCTCCCCGAGCCGTGCGGTACGGGGGGCGGCGGGGCTTGTCGGTCCCCTCGGCATGGTGAGCGTGGTGGTGATGTGGGCGTGTGGGGTGGCCGTGGGCTGGGCCCTGGTGTATTGGCCCCACGTGCCGGAGGCGTTCGCCTTCTCCAGTGCGCTGGATCCGGCCGAGCACTCGGGTCCGGTGGACGCCCTCTACATCTCTCTGGTGATCGTCTCCACGCTCGGCCTGGGCGACATCGCGCCCGCGGAGGGCTGGCTGCGCGTCGTCGCACCTCTTGAAGCACTGGTGGGCTTCGCACTGCTGACCGCAACGGTCTCCTGGGTCCTCGGCATCTATCCCGCTCTGGCCCGGCGCCGGGCGCTTGCGCTGCGGATCTGCCACCTGCGCCGCGCCGGTCTGACACCGCAGCAACTGGACTCCGATGCCGGGGCCGCGGTGCTGGACGGACTCGCCGGCGACATCGCCCGGGTCTGTGTGGACCTCACCCAGTACCCCGAGTCCTATTACTTCCACGATGGCCCCGGCGACACCTCGCTGGCCCGGTCGATCGGATACGCCGCGGACCTGGCCGAGCAGGCGCGGCGGTCGGAACACGCGGGTATCCGGCTCGCGGCGTCGGTGCTCGCCGCGGCACTCGACGACCTCGCCGCCGTACTCGACGACCGCTTCCTGCACACGCGAGGCGCCGCACAGCAGGTCCTGGCCGCCTACGCGCACGACCACGGCAGCCGCTGAGCCTGAACGCTTCCGCGCCCTGTCGACACGGGCATCGGCATGTATGCCTGCGTGGGCAAGCATGCAGCGGAGTGTCGGCATCGCAGGGCAGGCATGCTCAGTGGTGATGACTCGCGGGTAGGGTATGCGGCCGGGATCACCGTGCACGTGAGGATGCGGCACACCTCGGCGTCGGTGCAGCCGGCCGGATCGGTCACGGCGGCCCGCTCCGCCAGAGCCTGGAGGACCGCCTTCGTGGCTTCGAGTGCGGCCAGGCGCCGGTCGATGTCCGCAAGGTGCCGGCCGACGAGCGCGGTGACGTGGGAGCAGGGGGCGGCGCCGGCCCGAGCAGACCGGGAAAGGGTGAAGAGGCAGCCCGTCCTTACGAGACGGTGGCGCTCTGGTTCCGCTCCACCCGCTCCTGCAGCGTTCGCGCGAACTCCTCGGCCCGCGCGAGCTGGACGCGCAGCTTGGCGATCTGCTCGGCAGCGCTCTGCTCGTATCCACGGATACGCTCCACCAGGGCCTCTCGCTCATCCGGCGACACCTGATCACCGTCAAGGCGGTCGGTCGCGTCCAGCAAGTCGCGCATCTGATCCAGGGTGAAGCCCAGAGGTTTCATCCGGCGGATCACCATCAGCCGGGCGACGTCCCGTTCGGTGTAGAGGCGGAAGCCGCCCTGGGAGCGGGCGGAGGGAACGACCAGCCCGGTCTCCTCGTAGTGCCGGATGGTGCGCAGGGACAGTTCGGTCCGTGCGGCGACTTCGCCGATCTGCATGTGCTTGCCGTCCACGCCCGTGATCCTCTGGCCTCTACTCGTCGCTGACGGCTTCGGCCCGGGTGGGCGCCGCCGATCTCTACTCTAACGTTAGGGTAGGGTTGCTGGTGGTGAGGGCGGCGTGCGGTTGCCCCACTGTTGCCGTGTCGGGGCCGATGGTGCCCCCGGCGAAGTTCTGATTCTTGCAGGAGAGAAGCGTGCGCGAGCCCTTGGCGCCCGGCGCCGCCGGCTGTCCGCCGTGAGGCTTCGCCTCTGGCTCTGAGTCCGGCCGCGACTCGTGCGGGCCCGCGCTCGATTCCCCTTCGATTCCCCTTCGATTCCCCTTCTTCCACCGGCTTCGTCCTCGTGCGGGGCCGTCCGCGGGGCGCCACCCGGCCCTTCCGCGTCCTCCCGCACGCCCCAGCCTGCCGAAAAGGGTGTGCCCGAGCACGACAGGTTCCTGTTCCTTTGTCCTCTCCTGCGACGACAGCGTCCCCGGCCGCTCTGCTGCGTGGCCTGAAGCCCGACTGGCTGCGTGATCCGAAGGTCTGGCGCACCGAGGTACTGGCCGGCCTGGTGGTCGCCCTCGCGCTGATTCCCGAGGCGATCTCCTTCTCGATCATCGCCGGTGTCGACCCGGCGCTGGGTCTGTTCGCCTCCTTCACGATGGCCGTGGTGATCTCCGTCGTCGGCGGGCGTCGGGCGATGATCTCCGCCGCGACCGGCGCCGTCGCTCTGGTCATCGCGCCGCTCAACCGCGAGCACGGACTGGGCCACCTGATCGCCGCGGTCATCCTGGCCGGCGTCTTCCAGGTGATCCTGGGCGCGATCGGCGTGGCGAAGCTGATGCGGTTCATCCCGCGTTCGGTGATGGTCGGCTTCGTCAACTCCCTCGCGATCCTGATCTTCATGGCCCAGGTCCCCGAGATGCGGAACGTGCCATGGCCGGTCTATCCGCTGATCATCGGCGGCCTGGCGCTGATGGTGTTCTTCCCGAAGCTCACCACCGTGATCCCGGCGCCGCTCGTCTCGATCGTCGTGCTGACCGTCATCACCGTCGCGGCGGCCATCGCCGTGCCGACCGTCGGCGACAAGGGCGCCCTGCCCTCCTCCCTGCCGGTCCCGGGCCTGCCCGACGTGCCGTTCACGCTCGACACGCTGAAGATCGTCGCCCCGTACGCGTTCGCGATGGCACTGGTCGGCCTGATGGAGTCGCTGATGACCGCCAAGCTCGTCGACGACATCACCGACACCCACTCCGACAAGACCCGCGAGTCCATCGGCCAGGGCATCGCCAACATCGTCACCGGCTTCTTCGGCGGCATGGGCGGCTGCGCCATGATCGGCCAGACGATGATCAACGTGAAGGTCTCCGGCGCCCGCACCCGCCTGTCCACCTTCCTCGCCGGCGCCTTCCTGATGGTCCTGTGCATCGTCTTCGGACCGCTCGTCTCCGACATCCCCATGGCCGCCCTCGTCGCCGTCATGATCATGGTGTCGTTCGCGACCTTCGACTGGCACTCCATCGCCCCCAAGACGCTTCGGCGGATGCCGGCCGGGGAGATCACGGTCATGGTGATCACCGTCGTGGCCGTGGTCACCACCCACAACCTGGCCATCGGCGTCGTCGTCGGCTCCATGACCGCCATGGTGATCTTCGCCAAGCGCGTCGCCCACCTCGCCGAGGTCACCGCCGTCACCGACCCCGACGGCACCACGGTCGTCTATCGGGTCACCGGCGAGCTGTTCTTCGCCTCCTCCAACGACCTCGTCGGACAGTTCGACTACGCGAACGACCCGAAGAAGGTCGTCATCGACCTGTCAGCCGCGCACATCTGGGACGCCTCCTCGGTAGCCGCCCTCGACGCCATCGAGACCAAGTACGCCCAGCGCGGCAAGACCGTCGAGATCACCGGCCTCAACACCCCCAGCGCCGATCTCCACGGCAAGCTCAGCGGCGAACTCACCGCCAGCCACTGACTCCGGCCGTGAGACAGCGAAGACCGATCACGCCCGCATGCGTTTGCACTGATCCGCTCATGGCTCCGCCCGTGATCCGCCGGCCCCGTCGCTCGCGCCCATGACGCGGTACATGCCGACCGAGTTGTGCGAGGCGGTGTCGGAGAACCCGAACTTTTCGTAGAGGACGCGTGCGGGGCCGTCCGCGATCAGCGAGACGTAGGCGGTGGCGGGTGCCCGACGCTCCAGTTCCTCGGTGAGTGCGGCCATGATGCGCTTGCCGAGGCCGCGGCCCTGGTATGCGGGGTGTACGCAGATGTCGACGATCTGGAACGCGGTGCCGCCGTCACCGATGATGCGCCCCATGCCGATGGGCACCCCCTCGTGGTGGAGGACCACCCCGTGCCATGTGTTGGGCAGGGCCAGCGCGACCGCTGCGGGGTCCTTGTCCGAGAGACCGGCATCGGTGCGCAGGCGGCGGAAGACCTCGACGGAGGGCACACCCACGCTCAACTCGTACGGGTCGTTCAAGCTGTCCACTTCCGATCCTGCGATGTGTGCGGTGACGGCCTGCCGTGGTGCTCGGCTGGTTGGTCAGTGGCCGGCCTCGGCGTGGTCGCCGTGGTCGCTGAGCTGTGCTTCGAACCAGTCGTGCAGCGCGTCGACCAGCGCGGGCTCGTCGGTGGTGTAGGTGAGGGTGGCCCCGTCGGGCCGCTCCCGGTAGCGCACCTCGATGCGTTCGTAGCCGTCTTCCAGATCCGCCAGGCCCGGCATGCTCTCGCCGTGGATCTGGGCGGGGTCGCCGAAGTCTCCCTCGCTGAACGCTCTGGCTTCCTGCTGGAGATGAGTGCGTATGAGGTCGACCTGCTTGGCGTCGTCGGCCTGATCGGCGACGACGTCCTGGACCCCGCCCGTCTCGGTGGGGGTGAAGTGGTGGGTGGTCTCTTCCAGGTCGAAGGGCATCACGGTCCGACCGCGCTCGGCGACCGCTTCCTGCCGACTGGTTGGCCCGTCGTCGCCCTCTTGCTGCGTGCCGCCGATCAGGAGGGCTGCGCCCAGTGCCGCGCCGACAGTTGCCGCGGCGATGCCGGCCGTCAGCAGCCGACGCTTGCCGTACCTCATTCATTGCCTCCGTGAGCACTTCGAGGGCGTGCGGTTCGCCCGTTCCGTTTGTGGGTGGATTCGCTGCGATGCGGTGGCCGACAGGGTGCATCGGAGGGTCTTCGGCTTGGGCTACGCCGCGGCTGTGGAAGTGCTGGGCGTGGCCCGTCCGTGCCGACCCCCCGGCCTGTCGGCTTGGGTTTACTGGTGCCTGGCGGGGATCAGCCAGAGAGCGATGACGGCGGAGGCAGCGGCCATGGCCGTGGCCACGAGGAACGCGGCGTCGAAGCCGGAGGCGGTCTGGGCGCCGGCGTGGGCGGCGATGCTCGTGGCGGCGGCGCTGGAGACGGCCGCGGCGCCGGCCGAGGCGCCGAACTCATGGAAGGTGCTGACGATGCCCGACGCCACACCGGCCTCGTGCGGGGCGACGCTGGCGAGTGCGGTGGCGGAGGCGACGACGAACAGTGCGCCCAGTCCCGCCGCCGCGACACTCACGCCGGTGACCATCGCGGTGGTCCCGGACCACAGCACCGGAACGAGGAACCCGGCGGCCGCGACAGCCAGGGAGAGCACAGCCAGCAGCCGTGCTCCCAGACGGCCGATCACGCGCCCGGCGGCTGCGGCTGCGGCCATGGTCAGCAACGCCACCGGCAGGAACAGCACCCCGGTCGTCAGGGCGCCGTGGCCCTGGCGGTTCTGGAGGTAGAAAGAGCCGAGGAAGAAGGCCCCCACCATCAGCGCCGTGGTGACAGCGATCACGAAGGTGCCCGCCACCACCGGGCGCCGGCCCAGCAGACGCAGATCCATCAGCGGTGCCGCCGCCCGGCGTTGCCAGACGGCGAAAGCCGCGTAGCCGGCTGCCGCGGCGGCGACCAGGGCAACCGTGACGATGTTCAGCCAGCCGTGGTCGCCGGCACGGATCAGGGCGTAGATCAGGGCGCCGGTCGCGGCGGCGACCAGAGCAGCGCCGGGTCCGTCGAGGGAGCCGGTGGCCGCGCGGGGCAGGCGGGGCAGGATCCGGGCGAGCGAGACGAGGACGATCAGGCCGACGGGGACGTTGACGAAGAAGACCCAGGCCCAGCCCGGACCTGCCGTGATCAGCCCGCCCAGCAGCACGCCGAGGGCGGCACCCCCGCCACCGAGCGCCGACCAGATACCCAGCGCGCGGTTGCGCTCGTCGCCGTCGAACAGCCGCACCACCACGGAGAGTGCGGCAGGCGAGAGCATCGCGGCGCCCGCCCCCTGAGCGATTCGCGCGGCGAGCAGTAGCGGGGCGCCGGTGGCGAGTCCGGCTGCCAGCGACGCGGCGGTGAACACGAAGAGCCCGGACAGTACGACCCGCTTGGGACCGAACAGGTCCGCGGCCCGGCCGCCGAGAAGCATCAGACTCCCGAACGTGAGGGCATATCCGCTGACCACCCAGGTCAGCGCCGCGCGGCCCAGGTCCAGTTCCGCGCCCATGTCAGGGAGAGCGATCGCGACCACGGTGATGTCCAGGATCAGCATCAGCTGGGCCAGCCCCAGCAGCCCCAGGGCCGGCCAGCGCAGCGGATGCGGTGCATCCGCTGCGCGCGTGGTGGTGGTTTCCGTGTCGCTCATGACGCTCACCCCTCGTGAATGACTAAGTCGTACAGCGATGTTCAGGTTATACACCCGGGGGGTATAATCCAAACAGTGCTGTACGACTTGCTGCGGTACTGTGGGCGCATGGGCAGCAAGAGCACCCCCAAACGCGCCGACGCCCTGCGCAGCATCGAGGCGATCGTGCAGGCCGCGGCCGAATGCCTCGGACAGAACCCGGAGGCGAGCCTGAGCGAGATCGCCCGGGCCGCAGGCGTGGGCCGGGTGACGCTGTACGCGCACTTCACCTCCCGGGCAGAGGTCGTCGACGCGGCGATGAGCCGCGCCATCGACCGGGGCAACGAAGTACTGGACACGGTCGACCTGACCGGTGACCCGCGTCTCGCCCTGGCGCGCTACATCGAGGCCGGCTGGCACCTGGTGGACCAGGCACGGGCGCTGCTCGCCGCCGCGCAACGGGAACTTTCCGCCGGACGCATCCGCGAACTGCATGCCGGGCCCGCCGCCCGAGTCGAGGCGCTGGTCGCCCGTGGCCGCGCCGAGGGAGCCTTCCGTACGGACCTGCCGATCGCCTGGATGGTCAATGTCCTGCACGCAGTCATGCACAGTGCGGCAGAGGAGATCCGCGCCGGCCGTCTCACCTCCGAACGCGCCGCCGACCACATCACCGCCACCGTGCTCGCCGCCTTCACACCCCCAGGCAAACCGGTACCCGAGAGACCGGCGGCGGAGCCCGCCCGTACCCCGCGCCGAAGAAGCCGCGGCTCCGAGGAGTCCTAGTCGTCGGCGGTTCGTCCTCGGAGAGGGACCCGAGGCAGGTGTGGCCGGTCATGTGGCACCAGGCGGGCAGGTCGAGCGGGGCGGCCGGGTCGGTGGCGATGACGTGCACAACGGTGCCTGGCACGGCGCCGTCGATCTCCTTGCGCAGGCGGAGCAGGAGGGTGACGCAGAGCAGGTCGGTGCCATCGACGGTGATGTCGGGGCCCCTCGGGCACCGAGCTGGTGAGCAGAGGGGAGTGTCAGGCGGCGGCGAGGGCCTGGGCGAGGTCGGCAATGAGGTCGTCGGCGTCTTCCAGACCGACGGACAGGCGGATCATGCTGTCGGCGATGCCGCCGGGCCCGGGTAGTTGACGCGGGCCACGCGCGGGTGCGTGGGGAGGAAGGCGGCGACAGCCGCGGCCGTGTCGTTCTGTGCGCGGACGCGGACGGGGAGGCTGCGGATGGAGCGGGCCGGCAGGAACGCGGTCTCGGGGGCGATGACCCGGCCGAGGTTCTTGCGCCGTCCCACCACCGGCGCCAGCAGCTCGGATCGGCCGATCAGCGCGCGGCGGTGATGCCCCCTCCGGCCGCCGGGCAGGGACGCCAGTTCGTCACTGTGCTCGCACGATCGGCCGATCCCCAGGCCGAGGTCTGGCTCGTTGACACGTGCAGCAGCGCTCGACGCCGTCCCTGACCGGTGTATGGAAGGGCAATCCCGCCGATGACCGATCGCACAACGACATCCCGGGCCGACATCCGTGGCTTTCGCGCGGGCGACGGACCGCGGGTGGTGGAGGTGTGGCGGCGCAGCGCGCCGGCCGACCCCGTCACCGCGGACCGCTTCCGCTCCCTGGTGCTGCTCGACGCCAACTTCGATCCGGAGGGTCTGCGGGTCGCCGTCGAGGGGAACCGTGTCGTCGGTGCGGCCTACGCGGTGCGCCGTCTGACGCCGATGACCGGCACCGACCTGGAGCCGGAGCAGGGCTGGATCCCGTTCTTCTTCGTCGACCCGGCCGCCCGCGGGCGCGGCCTCGGCCGCCGGCTGCTGGCCGACGCCCTCGACTGGCTGCACGGCCACGGCCGCACCCGGGTGGACTTCTCCTCGTACACCCCGAACTACGTCCTGCCCGGCCTGGACGCCGAGACGTACCCGGAAGCGGCCCTGCTCCTGGAGTCCCTGGGCTTTCGCACGCTGTACGAGGCGGAGGCGATGGACCGGGGCCTGGTGGGCTATCGCCTCCCGGAGGACGTCGCGCGCCGCGTGGCGGAACTGACGGCGCGGGGCTACCGGTTCGCCACCCCGTCCGACGACGACCTGGTGGATCTGTTCGCGCTCGCCGGGAGCCACTTCGGTCCGGACTGGGCGTGCACGATCCGGGCCTGTCTGGCCGCGGGCACGCCGCTCGACCGGATCGTCGTCGTCCGGGACCCTTCGGGCCGCATGGTCGGCTGGGCGATGCACGGGGCGTTCGACGCGGTGGACGAGCGGTTCGGCCCGATCGGCGTGCTGGAGGAGATGCGCGGCATCGGACTCGGCGAGGTCCTCCTGCACCTGGTCCTGGAGAGGATGCGGGCGCGCCGCGCGCACTCCGCGTGGTTCCTGTGGACCGGCGCGCAGTCCCCGGCAGGCCACATGTACCGCAAGACCGGCTTCACCACGACCCGGGTGTTCCGCGTGATGCGCCGGGAGGTCGCCGAATGACGCCCGCACGCCGCACCAGCGGCCTGAGCCGCCGTCACTTCGCGCTTGCGCTCCCGTCGGCGCTGCTCGCCTCGGGATGCGCCGCGCCGCACCAGGGCACCGGGCGGCCCGGGGATCCCATCGTCCTCACCCTGCTCTCCCACTACGCGAGCGGCGTGCTCAAGGAGGCCCTGCAGGGCCCGGTCGACGAGTGGAACGCGACCCACGACCGGATCAAGGTGCAGACCAAAGCCGTCGAGTTCACGGACCTGCTGACGACGTTCATGGTCCGGCAGGCCGCGGGCCTGGGCGCCGACATCCTCCACTCGTACTGCCTGTGGAACGGCCAGCTCGTCCAGGCCGGCGTCCTGAGCCCCGCTCCGCCCGAGTACGCCGAGGAGATCACACGCGGCTACGGCGAAGCCGCGGTCGACGCCGCCTTGGTGGGCGGCCGGGTCTACGGCTACCCGACCGAGGTGCAGACGTACGCCCTCTACTACAACAAGCGGCTGCTGCGCGAAGCCGGCATCGACGGCCCGCCACGCACCTGGCGGGAACTGGAGGAGACCGCCTACCGCACCGCCAGGCGCGACCGGTACGGCAACACACTGGTCCAGGGCTTCGGGCTGTCGACCGCCGACGACTCCACCACCGTCGGCCAGACACTCGCCCTGCTCCACGCCGCCGGCGGCAGGTTCCTCTCCGAGGACGGCAGGAGCACCGCCATCGACTCGCCGGCCGGACGGGCCGTGTTCGATCTGGAGCACCGCCTCGTCACCAGAGGCGCGAGCGCACCGGGTGTCAACGTCTACAAGGCGTTCCGGTCCGGGCAGGTCGCCATGGTGGTCAGCGCCGGCTGGTGGACCGGCAGCCTGAAGACCCTGATGGGCGAGGACTATCGCGACGTCGGTGTCGCGCCGCTGCCCCTCCCCGAGGCGGACGGCAAGCGCGCCACGCTCTCCACCGGCTTCATGCTGGGTGTCAACGCGGCCGGCAAGCACCCGCGCGCGGCCTGGGAGTTCCTGCGCTGGCTCAACACCGAGAAAGTGAACGTCACCGGCGCCAAGGAAGGTGGCACAGCGACTCGGATGAGCTCCCTCCAGGTGTCGGTCGGCTCCCTGACCGGCCGCGCCGACGACATGCGCACACTCCTGGGCGCGCACGGCGACGCGAACCTGCGCCCCTTCCTGGACGCGCTGGCGTACTCGGTGCCGGAACCGAACGTGCCCGGCGCACAGCAGGCCAAATCCCTGCTGCGCAAGAACATCGAGGAGCTGTGGACCGGTCAGCAGTCGGTCGACCAGGCACTGCGCACCACCCGTCGTCAGGTCGACCGAGAGGTGTCGCGCTCATGGTGAACACGCTGACGACGACGGCGACCGAGCGGGCGGCGCCCGGCACCCGCTCCGCCGGGCCCGCCGTCGACGGCCGCGCCCGGTCCCGGCGCCGCCAGGCCGTCGTCGCCTATCTCTTCCTGGCGCCGGCGTTGCTGTTCTTCGCCGTCTTCCTGGTCCTGCCGCTCGGTTTCGCGCTGCTGCTGTCGATGTCCCGCTGGGCCGGGTTCGACCTCGGCGGCATCCAACCGGTCGGCACGGACAACTTCACGGGCCTCTTCGCGGACGGATCCACGTTCCTGGCGCCAATCCTCACCAACACGCTGCTGTTCGCCCTGGGCACCGTGGTCCTCGCGCTCGCCGGCTCCGTCGTCGTCGCCACCTGCATCGACAACCTGAGGTTCCAGGGTCTGTGGCGCACCCTGTACTTCCTGCCGATCGTGACGACCGTCGTCGCCGTCGGCAACGTGTGGAAGTACATGTACGAGCCGGGCGGCCTCGTCAACGGCGTCCTCAACGCCCTCGGGCTCGGCTCGGTGGCCTTCCTCCAGGACCCGGACACCGCGCTGCCCTCGGTCGTGGTCGTCCACGCCTGGGCCTCGGTCGGCTCGGCGATCCTCGTCCTGACCGCCGGGCTGAAGTCCATTCCCGAGGCGTACTACGAGGCCGCCGCGCTCGACGGCGCCGGGCCGGTCACCGTCTTCCGGAAGATCACACTGCCGCTGCTGCGGCCGTCCCTGCTGCTCGTGTGCGTCACCCAGTTCATCAGCGGCCTGCAGTCGTTCGCGTTGATCATCGTGATGACCAAGGGCGGGCCGGGGGACGCGACCAACGTGGCCGGCCTGGAGATGTACCGGCAGGCCTTCTCGTACGGCCACTGGGGCCCTGCGAGCGCCGCCGCCTTCGTCCTGTTCGTGGTGGTCCTCGTGGTCACCCTGGTGCAGTTGTGGATCTACCGGCGCAAGGGGGAGGACGCATGATCCGCCGCCGTTTTCCGTGGTTCTCGTCTCTGGTGGTCGTGACCGGCGCCGTGCTCACGGTGGTGCCGTTCCTCGACATGGTGATGACGTCGTTCAAGGGGGCCGGTGAGGCCGGCACGCTGCCGTACCGCTTCCTGCCCCAGGCGTTCGAGCTGTCGAACTACCGGGCGGCGATCGACCAGCTCGATCTGCCGGTGCTCTTCCGCAACAGCGTCGTCGCGACCGCCGTGATCACCGGGTCGGTCCTGTTCACGTCATCGCTCGCCGGCTACGCGCTCGCCAAACTCCGCTTCCCCGGCCGGAACTTGATCTTCCGACTCGTGCTGTCGACGATGATGTTCCCCCCGTTCCTCTTCTTCATCCCGCACTTCCTGATCGTGGTGCACTGGCCACTCGCGGGCGGCAACGACCTGTTCGGGCGCGGGGGCGCGGGCCTGACCGTCAGCATCGCCGCGCTCGCCATGCCGTTCCTCGTCAACGGCTTCGGGATCTTCCTGATGCGCCAGTTCGTGGTCTCGATCCCGGACGAGGTCCTGGAGGCCGCGCGCATCGACGGTGCCGGCGAGTTCACCGTGTGGTGGCGGATCGTCGTGCCGCAGACCAGGCCGGTGCTGCTGACGCTCGGTCTGCTGACCTTCGTCCATGCGTGGAACGAGTACCTCTGGGCGCTGCTCATCTCGACCGCCAACCCGGACGTGATGACCCTGCCCGTCGGCATCCAGCTCCTGCAGGACTACGTGGACCCGACCCGCACGATGCCGATCGTCATGGCCGGTCTCGTCCTGAGCGTCCTGCCGGTGCTGATCCTCTTCCTGCTGCTGCAGAAGTACTACATCCGCGGCGTGATGCTCAGCGGCCTCAAGTGAGCCACGTCGCGTCAGCCGGACGGGACGGTGACGGTCCGGGCGTTCCAACCGGAGACACGGACGCGTGGGGCGCCGTCCTCGACTGTCCGATGCGAGGCCACCAATGTCACCGACTCGCCCGGCCACAGGCTGATGTGATTGTCGTTCCAGTGGATGGGCAGCGTGGGAGTCCTCCCGTCCGCGGAGACCAGGTCGACGTCGGTGAGCAGAGCGGGGGCGTTCGTGGTCCCCGGGTGGCGGAGGGTCACGGTCGTCGTCGATGTGCCGGACCTGGTTGCCGTCGTCGTGGCCGTCACGTCCAAGGTGACCCGCGGCATCGAGTTCAGTCCGGTCAGGTCGGCGTAGGAGGTGGTGGGGGTGTGGTACCAGTCGGTGCGGGCATAGTCGAGGACGTCGTCGCGGGTGGACAGCCAGTAGACGTTGCGGCTCAGTTCCCGGCCGGTGGTGTCGGTGAGCTGCAGCCGGGCCAGGTACGTGGTCGCCAGGCCCGGGACCTTGTCCGGGAGGGTCAGCGAGGTGGTGGTCACACCGCGGGCTTCGACGTCGACACCGGTCACCGCGCGGTCGTACTTCTCGGTCCCGTCGGTGTTGAAGAGCGTGACCCGGGCCTTCAGCCCCGAGGCGGCGGTGCCGCGGTTGTTGACGATGCTCACCGTGCGGTTGTCGTAGCCGTACTGGATGTGGAGGGGTTCGTTGGCCTTCTTCGCGCCGAAGTAGGCCCCGTTCTGGTCCAGATAGCGGTCGATGAGCTGCCAGTGGAGGGAGGTCCAGCCGCTGTTGAGCATCCAGTAGATGACGCCGGTCGCGGGGGCGGTGGTGTCCTTGGCGTTGCGGGAGTACGCCTCGAACTGCGCCCGGACGTTCTCGTACTGGGCGAGCTGCGCCTTGCGCACGTAGTCGCCGAGACCGGTCGGGGGTCCGTAGCGGCCGGCGAGCGCGGCGTTGTACAGCTTGAGTGTCGAGAACGCGGATGAGGGAGAGCGGTGGTACTGCGGAGCGGAGGGTTGCTTCCAGAGGGTCTCCAGCTCGGCCGGGGTCATCATCCGCCGCAGTGTGTCGAGGGTGGGGATGCTCGGGCCGGCGCTGGTCTCGGAGTTGAAGCCGGTGGCTCCTCCTTCGCGTTTGTCGTACCAGTAGCCGGGCGGTACCCAGTCGTAGGGGCCGGTCATCCGCATCCCGGAGCGGCCGGTGACGGGTGTCGACTTCCCGGAGGCGGAAGGGATCACGGGCACGTTCCAGTCGGCGCCCCGCAGCGCTTGGAGGTATTCCGACTCGATCTCGGCGTTGGGCGCCGCGTCGCTGCCGATCAGGAACGAGATCACGCTGGGGTGGTGGCGCAGCCGGGCCGCCTCGGCGGCCATCGACGCTTTCGCGACCGCGTGGTCGGCGGCGTCCCACCTCTCCCCGGACTCCGAGCGGTTGACCTCCCCTTCCCACTTGTTGCAGCACTCCCAGCCGGCGATGGTGAGGATGCCGTACCGGTCGGCGAGGTCGAAGAACTCGTCGGGCTCGAGGTGGCCTTCCAGGCGCAGCGTGTTCAGGCCCAGGTCGCGGACGTACCGCATGCGGTGCTCGGCGTAGGCGTGGTCCCAGCGCAGGAACTCGTCGGGGGACCAGCCCGCGCCCTTGATCAGCAGCGGGCGGCCGTTGATCCGGTACTGGCGCGCGCCGTCGGCATTGATCGGTGCCTGAACGTCGCGGATACCGAAGGTGGAGTGCGCGGTGTCGGAGGTGACCCCGTCGACCCTCACGGCCAGGTCGAGGTCGTACAGGGGCTGCCCGCCCATCCCGGCGGGCCACCATACGCGTGGCGACGCCACATGAAGTCCGGGGTGGTCGGCCGGGGAGAAGACCACGGTCCGGCTCTCCCCGGGTTCCAGCGTCACCTGCCGGCTGAGGGCCGCGGGCCCCGCGTTGCCGGAGAGGAGCGCCGTGACGGTGTCGGGTGAGTCGTTGCGCAGGCGGGCCTTGACGGTCAGGTCCGCGGAGGCGAGCGACGGCACGGCCAGGTCGGTCACGACGTGGGCGTCACGGAGGACCACCGGGCCGCTGCGGCGGACGACGACGTCGCGGACGATGCCCATGTTCCCGTCCGGCGGCGGCTGCAGCCAGTCGAGCCAGCCCACGGTGAGATGCTTGCGCGGGTCGTTGGGCTGCACCCGGAAGGCGACCGTGTTGGTGCCCGGCCTGACCAGGTCGGTGATGTCCAGCTCGTGCCGGGTGTAGGTGCCGGCGACCGTGCTCGCCGTCGAGACCTGACGGCCGTTGACGAAGACGTCGGCGGCAGAGGTCACCCCGCTGAAGTCGAGGTAGGTACGACCTGCCCGGCTGTCGTCGACCGAGAAGTCGGACCGGTACCACCACGGGACCTTGAAGTCGGCGGCAGGGATCAGCTTCTGGTTGGTGGAGTGGAATGGGTCGGGGTGGACGCCGGCCGCCAGCAGGGCGGCGAGGACGGTGGAGCGAGGGCCGGCCTGGTACCAGCCCTTCGTCGGATAGCCGGGGCTGGACACCTCGGCCGCCGGGTCCGTCACCACGGCCGTCGACTGGATCATGAACCTTGACAGAGCCATGCCGGAGTCATGCCCGATGGTGACCGCGGCGGCAGCCGGCGCACCGATCGCCGCCCGGCCGGTGAAGCCGACCGGGCTGAGGGCGGGGGCCAGGAAGACAAGCAGGCCGAGGAGGGCGCAGACGACGGACCGGCCGGGCACCCAGGCCCGGCGGTGTGACGGACCACGGGCCGGAATGGACGCGAACGGGTAACCAGGGCGGCACGGTGAGACCCTGCCCAGCAGTTGAGGCATGCCGTTCAGCATGGTGACGAAACCCTGACAGCCGACGCTCCACATGCCGAGCGTCGCCCGATCGCAGCAACCGAGGAGCGCGGGGAGGAGTAATTCCGAGGTCCTCGACCGGATGACGCGAGTGTGTGGCTGACAGACGTCAGGTGGCGCGTTGCTGTGCGGCCCGGGCCGTCTCACGCAGTGCGGCGTCGACGGGTGCCGGCAGGCGGGCCTGATCCAGGCCGCGCAGGGCCTGCCGGTAACGGTCGTGGATCATCTCCTCGACCCGGTCGCGGGCGCCGCAGGACTCCAGCACCGCGCGGATCTCCGCCGCCTGATCCTCGTCCATGCCGGGATCACCGAGTCGGCGGCGCAGCAGACTCCGCTGGGCGGGTGTGCAGTGCCGCAGGGCGCATGCCGCGAGCGCGGTGTGTTTGCCGGAACGCAGGTCATCCAGGACCGACTTGCCGGTCTGCTCGGGATGGCCGAAGGTGCCCAGCAAGTCGTCCCGCAGTTGGAACGCCTCCCCGAGCGGTAGAGCGAAGGCGCTCAGCGCCCGGTACAGCTCGGGCGGGGCACCGGCCAGTGCGGCGCCGACGTGGAGCGGCCGCTCGACGGTGTATTTCGCCGTCTTGTACCGGGCGATTCGCAACGCCGTTGTGACGCTGTCCGTGGGACGGCCCTCAGTGATGACATCCAGGTACTGCCCGTAGACGATCTCCGCGCGCATCCTGTGCACGATGGGCATGACGGCTGCGCACCGCTCGGTGGACGCCACGGCGTGTTGCAGCAGTTCGTCCGACCAGGCCCACGCCAGATCACCGGCGAGGATGGCCGCGCTGGTCCCCAACCGCCCGGCACCGCCGCGCCTGCCGCGCCCGTGCCGCTCCGCCAGCGCGCAGTGGACCGTGGGCCGACCACGGCGCCGGTCGCTGCCGTCCATCACGTCGTCATGGATCAGGGCGAAGGCGTGGAACAGCTCCAGCGAGGCGGCCACCTGAAGCACCGGTGCCGGAGCCCTGCCGGCCCCACCGGCCGCGTACCAGCCCAGCGCGCACAGCAGCGGACGGATGCGCTTGCCACCAGAGGTGACAAGGTTCTGCACAGCGCCCGCCAACACTCCCAGCTCGGGCTCTTCCGCCGTGCCCCGTGCCTTCGCTGCCAGGAACGTGCCCAGCGCCGCGTCGACCCTGCGGGCGATGTCCCGCACATCCACGCCGGCACTGGGAGAAACCGTTACCTCGGGCACGACAGCCGACCACACGTCGTCGCGCTCAGTCTCATGGCATTGACATTTCCCGCACCGGCCGACCCGGTAAGCCACAAGGCTGGGCGCAGCGGTTGCGTTCCCGGACCGGCGGGAGCACATCGGGCTCGCGGACGTCTCGGAGAAGACCGCACCGCCCGGCTGTGCGGCGTGCGTGCGCGGATGCACCACACCGCGCCCCCCACCTGCGAAGAGCCGGGCACGTAGCGCTGTCGTCGGCCGGGCATACCCAGAGACGGACGGTGGCTCGTGTCGCGAAGGGACTTGGGGGTATGGCGGTGGTGGCCCAGGGCGGAGAGGAGGCACTGGAGGTCACAGTGACAATCCCGCCTCGCTATTGCCCGCTTCCTTCACCGGCGCATCCCGGGGCCGCGGACATGACGGAGCGCGGGGGGCGCTGGCTCAACGGCTTCGGGCTGTGCCGGAAGGAGCCCGAGCGGTCGCGGATGCTGAACAACGACTGCGGGGAGTTCTACGGGCGGATCATGCCGCAGGCGCCGCAGGAGCGGCTGCAGTTGGCGGTGGACTGGTGCACCGTGATGTTCGCCTTCGACGACGTTCACTGCGATGAGGGCGCGGCCAGCATGCGACCGGGGGACTTCGCCGACGTCGCCTCGCGCGTCGTGCGGGTTCTTCAGGTGCCGGAGGCGGTGATGGGGCGGCCGGGGGATGCGTTCCTGGCAGCGGTGCGTGACCTGGCGGAGCGAGGCCGTACATGGGGTACTCCGGTGCAGCTGGCGCGCGTGGTGGAGGGGCACCGCGGGTGGTTCTACGGCGTCCTGTGGGAGTTCGGGTGCCGGATGCGGGATCGTACGCCCGCGCTGAACGACTACGCGCACATGCGGCAGCACACCGCGGCCGGCCCGGCGACCTTCAGCTGGACGGAGATCGTCGACGGCGAGGAGATCCCGGAGCGGGAGATGGCGTCACCGGCGGTGCAGGCGTTGCGGGAGCTGGCGTTCACCACGGCGGCTTTCGACGATGATCTGTTCTCCTACGGCAAGGAGCAGTGGCTCGCCGCGCGCAGTGAGCACAGCAACGGGTGCCGGCTGAATCTGGTGGACATTCTGATCGAGGAGCGCTCCCTCTCCCTCGCGGAGGCGTTGGACGAGGCGGTGGCGCTGAACAACCGTCTCACGGCGCGGTTCGTGCAGTTGCGTGACCAGGTGCTGCCCGGGGCGAGCGGTCCGCTGCGCCTTCACCTGGACCACCTGTCGACCCTGATCAGGGGCAACCTGGAGTGGGGCCTGCGCGCCGGGCGCTACACCAACCCCGACGGCCGTCATCCCGGTGCCGTGGTCACCACCGGCTCCTTCACCGAGGCGGCACCGCCCGCGGGGCCGCCCGCGATTCCGTCGCTGTCGTGGTGGTGGGAGCGCCTGTAGCCGGGGGATCAGCGAGTCGTCACCGTCATGCGCAGGCTGCTGGGGCGTGGATGGATGCCGTTGATCTCACGGACGGTCTCGCCGGGGGCCAGGCGCAGTCGCCAGCGGGGCAGCAGCATCGCGACGGCGGTCAGCATCTGCGCCCAGGCGAAGTGTTCGCCGATGCACCGGTGGCGGCCCTCGCCGAACGGGGTGAGGGCGCCGGGCGGCAGTGGCTTGGCCGCCTCGGGCAGCCAGCGGTCCGGCTCCAGTCGTAGCGGGTCCGGGTAGAGGCCAGGGTCACGCTGAATGGTGGGCGGGCTGTAGCCCGGGTGTAGTCCAGCCCCTTGCCCTTCCAGTCCTCCGGCACCGCGGTGCTGGTCTCGGCCACCACCCTTTCTTCGACATCAGGGTGGAGGGCCAGGTCGTGGAAGAACCAGGCCAGGGTGGCCGCGGTGGTGCCGGCTCCGGCGATGAAGACGCTGAAGGCTTCATCGTGCACCTGCTTCGGCGACATGGGCTCGCCGGTCGCCGGATCGCGGGCGGTCAGCAGCAGGCTGATCAAGTCGTCTCCTCCAGGCTCGGCGAGCCGGCGGGAGACGACCTCACCGATCATCCGATGGATGGCGCGGCTGGTGGCCGTTGGCGGACGGCCTCGTCGGTGCTGTAGCCGAACAGAGCGTCGGTGGTGTTGCGGATGACCAGGTCGGTCATGGCCTGCTGCACATCGACCACCTGCCCTTGCTACCAGGAGTCGCTCAGGCGGGCCGTGTTGCGCTGCATCACGGCGGAGTAGGCGGTGACGCCGCTGCGCCGCAGGGCCGGCTGCATCAGGCGGCGTTGCCGGCGGTGGAGGTCTCCCTCGGACGACAGCGGCCCGTTGCCCACGAGTTCGCGGCCACGCTCGAAGAGGATCCCGCGGGCGATCCTGTCGGCGTCGGTGACGAGCACGGCGTGGACGTACCCGGGCCTGTTGAGGATGTACATCGGGGTGGTGCCGATGTGGATCCGTACGACATCGCCCAGCTCGTGGACGGACCGCAGGAAGGCGAAGGGCCGGTTGAGCAGCGGCAGGGCGTGGCCCAGGAGGGGGAGCCGTCCCGGCGCGGAGGGAAGGTCGGCAAGTCGTCGTGGTGGGGTGGCGGCTTGTTCGGTCACCATCGTCTTCCTCAACGGGTGTCGGCAGGGCCGGAAGTCGTCCAGGGCGTCAGCGGCCGCGAGGAGTCAGGACCAGCCCGACGCGGCCGACAGGCGGCAGGGCCACCGCCAGACGCGGGCGGGGGTCAGCGGTCAGATGGATGTCGTACCGGCTCAGCACGGTGGCCAGGACCAGCACCGACTCCATGGCGAAGAACGCCTGCCCGACGCACTGGTGGGCACCGTCCCCGAAGGGCAGGTAGGCCAGCGGATGCCGTTCGCGCACGGCCTGCTTCTCGAACCGGCCGGGATCGAAGCGCAGCGGGTCGGGCCAGAACTCGGGCAGCCGGTGGGTGAGATAGGGGGAGATGACCAGCGTGCTGCCGGCCGGCACCGGCACCCGGCCGACCACGTCGTCCTCCCTGGCGACGCGGGGGACTGCCCAGGCCATGGAGTAGAGCCGCATGACCTCGGCCATGACCTGCTGGGTGAACACGAGTTTCCGTACGTGCTCGGGGCGTGGTGGCCCCCCGGCCAGTACCTGGTCGGCCTCCTGGCGCACCCGGGCCGCGGTGTCCGTATGCCGGGCCAGCAGGACCCAGGCCCAGGTGAGCGTGAGGGCGCTGGACTCCGAACCGGCCACGAACAGGGCCACGATGTCCTGGCTGACATGCTCGTCGCTCAGGGGCTGTCCGTCAGCTCCCCTGCCCCGCAGCAGGGCGCTCATCAGGTCCGCGCCGTCATCGCCCTCCCGGCGGGCCCGGTCGATCACCGGCAGCAGCATCTGGTTGATGACGCGGGTGGCCCCCAAGAACGCCCGGTCGCCGGGCATCGGCACCCTGATCGGGACGAAGGGCATCGCCATGCGCCACAACAGCGATCCCAGCGCCGTGGCCACCTCCCCGCCCAGCCGGTCGCACTGGGCCGCGCTGATACGGGAGCCGAAGAAGACCGGGTTGATCACCCGGTGCACCAGCCGCGTCATCTCCACGACCGCGTCCACCGGCCGGCGCCGTGCCCGGTCGGCCAGCTCCTCCACCGCCTGGGCGACCGAGGCGGCGATCTGCTCCCCCGCCTGCTGGAGATACGAGCCCGACATGGCCTTGCGCAGGATGTCACGGCTGGCCAGCCAGCCCGCCCCCTCACCGGCGATGCCCTGGCCGGTCAGCCGTCCCAGGGCCTCCCACATCGCCGCCCCGCGGACGTAGTTCTCCGCGCCGTCCCGCAGCACATGCCGCAGATGGTCGGGATGCGTGACCAACAGTGGCTGAAAAGGGCCCAACCCCAGCCGGATCACCGCTCCCCGGGCCTCCCGGCCGACCCCCTCCACCAGCCCCAAAGGCCCCCTGCGCACCACCCCAGCCACCACACGGTGAAGGGGCACGTCATGAACATGGCCACGGCCACCGGTGGGCGCGCGCATCGAACCCCGCCTTCAGACTCCGAACCGGGCCCGAGCGCACCCGGAGACAGCCACGGACTCAACGGCGTCTTACCCGGACACACCAGCCGTATATGGGTGTCCCCAAGGGGAGCGCGGAAGCACGACCGTCTCACCCCCACACAGCAAGCGCCCTGGCACGGCACACGCGCGTAACCCGGCGCGCTATGCCGGCGGTAGTGCTCCCCGGCGGAACTTGTCGACGCCGTTCACACGGCGGACGTGGTGTGGCTCGATGTAGACCGCCACGCGGGTCTCGCCGGGGACCAGCCACGGGAAGGTCTCGGTGCCGAGGTACTTCCGGGCGAGGCGGTCCATGACACGCACGGCGGGCGGACCCTCGACGAACCGGACGGCGTGGCCCCGGATCTCCACGCGGTGATAGGGGTTCTCCGTGTCCATGCAGGACAGGGACAGCCGGGGGTCGCGTCGCAGGTTCTCCTCCTTCACCCTGCCCATCGAGGTGTTGACGACGATCAGGTCGTCCTCCAGGTCGGCCCACATGGGGGTCAACTGTGGTGAACCGTCCGGGTTGAGCGTCGCCATCTGCCAGAACCTCGCCTCGGTGAGCCACGTGCGCGTGATGTCGTCCAGGGTGATCGGCATAGGGCTGCTCCTCGTTCGGGGGCCGGACGGTTGCCTCCCTACCCGGGTTCGTGGCGACGGACTCCGGATCAGACGGACTCCCCCGACCGCGTCGGTGGCCGGGGGAGTCGTGGAGGAGGGAAGGTCAGCTGGTGATCTCGATACGCCGGGGCTTGGCCTTCGTCACCTTCGGGATCGTGACGGTGAGCACCCCGTCGGCGAGTTCGGCGGTGACCTGCTCTTCGTCGGTGTCCTGGGGCAGCGTCACCCGGTAGTCGAACTGGCCGGTACGCCGTGTGCGGCTGCGCAGCACGCCGGTGCGCTCCTTCTCCTTGATCTCGCCGTGCACGGACAGCTCGCCGGCGTCCAGCTCGACGGTGAGGCCGTCCCTCTTCACACCGGGCAGGTCGACCTCGACGACGTAGGCGTCATCGGTCTCCTCGACATCGGCCAGCGGCGCCCACGACTCACCGAACAGCCCACCGCCACCAGGAACGGCGGACTGCCACAGCTGCCCCATCCGTTCGTACAGATCCTGGAACTCCCTGAACGGATCCCAGGCCGGACGGCTCTGCTCACGTCGTACAGGAAGCGTCATGTCCGATCATCTCCCTCTGGAGGGCTTGGGCTACTCGGGCCCTTCTGTCGGGACCTCGTACGTCTTGGTCCAGGTGGCCCCGCAGCGGCAGGAGGAGTGCTCCACGAGCTCACCGTGCTCGGTGACCCCCAACCCTTGGCTGACGCGGACGTGCACGTGCTCGGACATGGGCGGACTCCCTCTTCACAAGCCTGGCGACTTGATGACAGCTGAAGCCCCCATTCTCCGCAGACGGGACAAAGCACGCGTATGAGCTGTGTCACATCAGCCCTCAGTGGTCGGCGGGTGAGGTGGCCGGCCTTTCCTGCCGGGGCTGCTCATGGGCGTTCGCTTCCAGCGGTGGCGCGTCATGCCGGTCGGTGCGGTACTGCTCCCGGGGCGTGGTGATCCTCTGCCGGGGGGTGTCGACGGGACCGGGCGGGACGGGGATGGGGCGGCGGGCGGTGAGACGGCCCACCCAGCGGCGGCCGCAGATGGGGCAGGGCGGAGCGCCTTCCGGGGCGTAGGGAGACGGCGCGCCGTGGCCGTCGCGGATGAAGTACTCCCACTCGTCCCCCTTCTCGTCGCGGTAGTGCTGCACGTCGTAATCGACGCTCCACTTGTGCCAGCAGTGGCCGCAGGCGAACTCCACGCGCTCGACAGCCAGCTCGGTGATCATCGGCTTGCCTCCCTTCGGGTGGCCGTCGGCTCCTCGGTGCGACTGATCTCGATCTCGCTCTTCCGTTTCATCGCTCTCATCGCCCATATACCTCAAACCCGGCATATTGACAACGAGTGAGCGAAGTTGTAAGCGGTCCTCGTGGGGGACTCGTGCGATGTGGGCGGGCGGAGCCGCCGCGGGAGGTGAGGGTGATGCCCGGGCAGCAACCTCGGCGCGATCACTACGCGGTCCTCGGCGTCCCGCGTTCGGCCTCGGCGCAGCAGATCACCTCCGCCTATCGCAGGCTCGTGCGGTCGCTGCACCCCGACACCCGGCCGGAGGATCCGGCGGCGGCGCAGGGCCTCGCCGACGTCCTCGCCGCCTACGCCACGCTGCGGGATCCGCGGCGACGCGCGGCATACGACGCCGCGCGGAGCGCTCCGGTGCCGAGTGCGCCCGTCGGCCGGCCGGTGCGCGTCCACGTCCGCGTCACGCGGACCTCCGCGGCACGGCCGGCGTCCTCGAGTCGGGCGCGGCACGAGACGTACGACCTGTTCACGATCCCTCCCCTGGTGTGGGACGACCGCGGGCTCATCATGTGGGTGCTGCGGCATTGGCTGCGGCGGACGGATATCTGGCCGCGATAGGCGGCGGTGCCGCAACGCCGGACAACGGGCGCATGCCTCCCTCCGTCTTTTCTCCCCTTCCCTCCTGGTTCGTGCACTGCTCTGGCGAGTGCGTTGGCGTAAACTTGAGTCGATCGGTAGCAACTATCCTTAGCGCGAGAAGTGGCGATCCCCTCGACCGGGGAGGGCGTCGTGGAGTGGTTCACGGATGCCGATTACTGGCTGGGCAGGCTGCTGTTCCAGCGCGGCTTGGCCGTGGCCTATCTCGTCGCGTTCCTGAGTGTGGCCGCCCAGTTCCGCGGGCTGATCGGCGAGCACGGACTGCTCCCGGCGCCGCGATTTCTGGCAGCGGTCGGCTTCAGGCAGGCGCCGAGCATCTTCCACCTCCACTACTCGGACCGTTTCTTCGCCGCCGTGGTGTGGACGGGGGCGGCCCTGGCCGCGGCCCTGGCGGCGGGAGCGGGTGACCTGGTGCCGCTCTGGGCGTCGATGCTGATGTGGGCGGTGCTGTGGGCGCTGTACCTGTCGGTCGTCAACGTCGGTCAGAGCTGGTTCGCGTTCATGTGGGAGTCGCTGCTGCTGGAGGCCGGCTTCCTCGCGATCTTCCTCGGCAACGACGACACCGCTCCGCCGGTGCTGGTGCTGTGGCTGCTGCGCTGGCTGCTGTTCCGGCTGGAGTTCGGGGCCGGGCTGATCAAGCTGCGCGGTGACCGGTGCTGGCGCGACCTGACCTGTCTCTACTACCACCACGAGACCCAGCCGCTGCCGGGCCCGCTGAGCTGGTTCTTCCACCACCTGCCCCGGCCCGTGCACCGGGTGGAGGCCGCGGCCAACCACTTCGCCCAGCTCGTGGTGCCGTTCGCGCTGTTCGCTCCGCAGCCTGTGGCCAGTGCGGCCGCCGGGTTCGTGATCGTCACCCAGCTGTGGCTCATCGCGTCCGGGAACTTCGCCTGGCTGAACTGGCTGACGATCGTGCTGGCGCTGCCCGTCGTCGGCGGTGCGCACACCACCGATGCCCTGGGCCTGCCCGGACCGCCTCGGTTCGCGACCGCGCCCGCGTGGTACGAGGGCATGGTGCTGGCGGTCACCGTCCTGGTGGCGGTGCTCAGCTACTGGCCGGCTCGGAATCTGCTCTCGCGGCACCAGCTGATGAACGCCTCCTTCACTCCGCTGCACCTGGTCAACACCTACGGCGCCTTCGGCAGCATCGGCCGTCATCGCTACGAGCTGGTCATCGAGGGCACCGACGAGCCGGAGATCACCGACGCCACGGTGTGGAAGGAGTACGGCTTCAAGGGCAAACCGGGCGACGTGCGACGCCTGCCGCCGCAGGTGGCGCCGTACCACCTGCGTCTGGACTGGCTCATGTGGTTCGCCGCGCTGTCGCCCGCGTACGCGGGGCCCTGGCTCCCGGCCCTCCTCGTCGCGCTGCTCGACGGCAACCGCGCCGTCCTGCGACTGCTGCGCGGCAACCCGTTCCCCGCCGCGCCGCCCACCTACGTACGGGTCCGCCTCTACCACTACCGGTTCACCAGTTGGCGACGACTGCGCACGACGGGCACCTGGTGGGAGCGCACGCACGTGGGCGACTACGTCCCGCCCGTCACCAAGGCGCCCAAGGAGGTGGAGACCGGAATTCCCTGACAGCCCCAAGACGATGGACACAGAGGGAGGAGACAACCATGGCACGCGCAGTGGGAATCGATCTCGGCACGACGAACTCGGTGGTCTGCGTGCTGGAGGGCGGAGAGCCCACGGTCATCACCAACACGGAAGGGGCGCGGACCACCCCGTCGGTGGTCGCCTTCGCCAAGAACGCCGAGGTGCTGGTCGGAGAGGTGGCCAAGCGCCAGGCCGTCACCAACGTGGAGCGCACCGTGCGTTCCGTCAAGCGCCACATGGGCGACGCGACGTGGCGGTTTCCGGACACGGGCAGCGTCGACGGCAAGCGCTACACGGCTCAGGAGATCTCCGCGCGCGTCCTGCAGAAGCTGAAGCGGGATGCGGAGGCGTACCTCGGTGAGGACGTCACCGACGCCGTGATCACCGTCCCGGCGTACTTCAATGACTCCCAGCGCACGGCGACCAAGGAAGCCGGTGAGATCGCCGGGCTGAAGGTCCTGCGGATCATCAACGAGCCCACGTCCGCCGCACTGGCCTACGGCCTGGACAAGGAGAGCGACCAGACGGTGCTCGTCTTCGACCTCGGCGGCGGCACCTTCGACGTGTCGCTGCTCGAGATCGGCGAGGGCGTGGTCGAGGTGAAGGCCACCAACGGCGACACGCACCTGGGCGGCGACGACTGGGACCAGCGGATCGTCGACCACCTGATCAAGCAGTTCAAGAACGGCTACGGCGTCGACCTCGGCAAGGACAAGATGGCCGTGCAGCGGCTGCGCGAGGCCGCCGAGCGGGCCAAGATCGAGCTGTCGTCGTCCTCCGAGACCACGATCAACCTGCCGTACATCACGGCCTCCGCCGAAGGGCCGCTGCACCTGGACGAGAAGCTCACGCGCGCCCAGTTCCAGCAGCTGACGGCCGACCTGCTGGAGCGGTGCACAGGCCCGTTCCACAGCGCGATCAAGGACGCCGGGATCAAGGTGTCCGACATCGACCACGTCATCCTGGTCGGTGGCTCGACGAGGATGCCGGCGGTGACGGATCTGGTGCGGGAGCTGACGGGCAAGGACCCGCACAAGGGCGTCAACCCCGACGAGGTCGTCGCCGTGGGCGCCGCCCTGCAGGCCGGTGTGCTGAAGGGTGAGGTCAAGGACGTCCTGCTGCTGGACGTCACTCCGCTGTCCCTCGGTATCGAGACCAAGGGCGGCATCATGACCAAGCTGATCGAGCGGAACACGACGATCCCGACGAAGCGCTCCGAGATCTTCACGACGGCCGAGGACAACCAGCCGTCCGTGCAGATCCAGGTCTACCAGGGCGAGCGCGAGATCGCGGCGTACAACAAGAAGCTCGGCATGTTCGAGCTGACCGGTCTGCCGCCGGCGCCGCGTGGTGTCCCGCAGATCGAGGTCTCCTTCGACATCGACGCCAACGGCATCATGCACGTCACGGCGAAGGACCTCGGCACCGGCCGGGAGCAGAAGATGACCGTCACCGGCGGCTCCTCGCTTCCGAAGGACGACATCGACCGCATGATGCGCGAGGCCGAGCAGCACGCCGAGGAGGACCGGCGTCGCCGTGAGGCGGCCGAGACCCGCAACCAGGCCGAGCAGGTCGCCTACCAGACCGAACGGCTGCTCACCGACAACGCCGACAAGATCCCCGCCGACGTCAGGGGCGAGGTCGACAGCGCTCTGGGAGAGCTCAAGCAGGCGCTGAAGGCGGAGCCGGCGGACACCGCAACCCTGCGGCAGGCCACCGAAAAGGTCACCGCCGCGGCCCAGAAGGTGGGCACCGCCATGTACGCGCAGGCGCAGGGCCAGCAGGCTGCCGGCGGCGCGGGTGGTGGCGAGGCAGGTACAGCCGGGCAGGACGAGGACGTCGTCGACGCCGAGATCGTCGACGACGACAACAAGCGGCAGGAGGGCTCCGGATGACACACCCGAGCGACCCGGGCGGCGCCCACCGCCCGTGACACCGCCCGGTGCCGCCCTCGCGGCGACACCGGGCGGTGGCGGCGCGTCTTGTGCTCACAGCCTCAGTGGCTCACTGACCAGACGGCCGGAGACGGGTCGTCACGACGCAGGAGAAGACGAGTTCGCCGGACTGGTGTGCCTCGACCTTGATCCGTCCGTCGCCCTGGGCGTCGTGCGGGAGGGGCTTCGTGGTGATCATGCAAGGCTGGTCGAACTCCACGTACCGCAGGAACGTGGTGTCCAGGGCGACGGGCACCGCCGCCAGGGTGCCGGCCTCGGCGACCGCGGCCTGGCCGGCTGCCTCGAGCAGCACCATGCCCGGCACGTGATCGTGCGGGTGGTCGAAGAGCACGCGATGCGAGGTGTCGACGCGCAGTTGCCAGCAGTGCGGCTGAGGAGTGGGGGAGAGCACCACGTTGCGTTCGTGGGTGCGGCCCACGAGCGACGCCGGCACGGGGGCGGTGAGGGGGATCGCCCGTGCGAAAGCCTCTCTCGCGTTGGCGTAACGGCCGCGCAGACGGTCGTATATGACCGAGGGGTGGGCGCTGTAGCGCAGCGCCGCCGTGCCCAGCTGCATGTCGCCCCGGGTCGCCACGACGCGGGAGGCCAGGTGCACGGAGCCCATCCGGCGCCGCTTGACCTCGGTGTGGTTGATCAGGAGTTCCACCTCCACCGGGTCCGAATTCACGGACAGCGCCCGGGGATCGACGGTGGAGCGTATATGCTCCCAGCCGAGCCGATGGGCGAGGGGTATGTCGTGCACGGTATGCGTGAGCAGGGCTAACGCCTGGCGGAAACTCTCCGTCGCGAGAAGGGGGCTGTAGCGGTCACCTTCGATGTAGAAGTCGTGCTGCTGAGGCCACCGTACGGTGACGACCTGGCAGTCCTCCGAGAGGGAGCGCCAGCCCGTGACCAGCGCTTCGTCCGGAACCGACTTGCCCACCAGCGTGCTGTGTGTGAGGGAACCGAGTGGGCCCGACTGTGTGGCGTTCATGGAGGTCATGACGAGTTTTCTCTCCTCAACCTGCGCATGGGGACCGAGACTTGTCAGGTCTCGAGTGTCTCAAAGCAAGGTAAAGAACGTTATTTTTTTTGTCGAGGGTGCTGTGAGGGGCGTGCGTGACGACAAGAGAGCTGAAGCAGGAGAGGGCCGCACGTACGCGTGCCGCCATCATCAGGGCGGCGTCGGAGGTCTTCGCGGAGCAGGGCTTCGCGGGAGCCAGCGTCGCTCGCATCGCCGAGCGCGCCGGGCTGACCCTGGGGGCGGTGTACTTCCACTTCAAGTCCAAGGAGGAACTGGCGCGTGCGATCGTCACGAGCCAGCCGGAGATGGTGGTCCCGCCGCTGCCCTCGGAGGGACTGCAGCGCGCCATCGACGTGACGCTGACGTGGGCGTACCGGCTCCTCGATGATCCGGTCCTGCAGGCCGGCGCGCGGCTCGTCATGGACCAGGAGGACTTCATCCAGTCGAGTGTGAACTCGCATCAGCAGTGGATGGAGATCATCGCGCAGGACTTCCGGATCGCCCAGATCCGCCGCGAGGTGCGGGCCGGTGTGGACATCGAGGTCTACGCCCGTCTGATCGTGAGCGCCTGCACCGGTGCCCAGATGCACACGCAGCTGGAGAGCGCGCGCCGGGATCTGCCCAAGCGCATCGAGGAGTTCTGGCGGTGTCTGCTGCCTGCGATCGCGGTGCCCAGCGCGGTGAAGAAGATGCAGTTCGGTGAGGAGCGGGGGAGACCGTCATGAAGGCTTCACGTGCGTCTGCTCGTCAAGGGTGACTCGCCCTGGTCTCCTGGCACCATCTGATCACTGACGTGAGAGGGGAACGGCATGGTAGGGCCTGGGGACGGTCTGCTCGAGGGCAAGGTCGTCATGGTGACCGGAGCGTCCAGTGGCATAGGTGAGGCGGCGGCCCGGCTGTTCGCCGCCCATGGCGCGGCGGTGGCGGTCATGGCGCGGCGCGAGGACAGGCTGCACGCGCTGGTGAAGGACATCGAGGCCGCCGGCGGCAGGGCCCTGGTGACGGCGGGGGACGTGACGTCACCAGGGGACGTGGAGCGGGCCGTGACCGCGGCGGTCACGGCGTACGGCCGACTGGACGCGGCCTTCAACAACGCGGGATGGGGGAGTGTCGGCACGCCCCTGCACGAGACGGACGACGCGGTCTTCGAGCAGATCATGGACGTGAACGTGCGCGGCGTGTGGAACTGCCTCAAACACCAAGTCCCGGTCATGATGCGGCAAAAGGCCGGGACGATCGTCAACACGTGCAGTACGGCGGGGTCGTTCGCGACCGGCGCGATCGCCCCCTACGTTGCGGCCAAGCACGCGGTGCTCGGCCTCACCAGGGCCGCGGCCGCCGAGTACGGCGAGCACGGCATCCGGGTCAACGCGCTGATGGTGGGCAGCACCCGCACGGAGCTGATGGAATCGGCGATGGAACGGATTCCCCAGCTGGAGCAGTTCGCGGTCGCCCGGGCCATCCAGCACCGGCTCGCGGATCCGAAGGAAGTGGCTCACGCCGCGCTCTGGCTCTGCAGCGACCACGCTTCGTTCGTCACAGGAGCCGGAGTGCCCGTGGACGGAGGATGCAGCGCCGTGTGAGGGGTCCGGGGCCGAGCCGGCCGTGGTGGGGGAGGGGCGTCTCCCGGAAGAGGCCTCCCGGAGGGGTGCCTCCCGGGGGGCCTCCCCCTTGTCGACCGTAGTCAACTAGCAGTCAAGAAAAAAAGTGACTATGTTATTCTCTGTTAAGTAGGCAACAGTCGAGCCAGAGTTGGCATGCGAGTCTCGTGCCGCGACGTGTGAACGGCGCGGTGGGGCTCGAATGGGGGAGCGATATGGGCCTGAGGGTGCATGGAGGCTCGCGGTACGTGAAGGGGCCGTGTCGGCCCCTTCGTCGGCAAGGAGGCCGGTCCGCGAAGTGATCTACCTCCGTCGCAGGTGAATCAGCTCTCACCGGTACTGCTCAGCGGCGCCGACCTCCGGCGCGACGTGTCCGTTCTCGATGGGGCCACTGCCGGCGCGACCGCTCCGGGTGGGTGGCTGAAGTCCGCGCAGAGCCCATAACCCCTGCCCCTGCCGTCCTGATCCACGACCACCGGCCGCTGCCCATGCGCCCGCTCCGGGCAGCCGGCCAGGGACCTGGCGCGCCTTGGTCCGAGCCACTTCCCCCTTCCAACAGAACATAAACGGGAGTTGCTTGACGCTTCGACTACCTGGTTTGTCACCGCCATCGTGATAGAGAGCCACGCCGAACTGTTCAGGGGGAACAATGAGTCCATCGACGGAGTTGGCGGAGCCCCGCACGTCCGCTCCCCTCAATCCGGTGAGACCACGGCTGGCGAAGCCGATCCACGAGCAACGGGCCGACGAGATGCCTGGCCGGTCCGCGGGCTGGCGGACGCTCGTCGTGGAGGGCAACGCCACGGATGGGGACGCGCTTGCGAGAGAGTTACGAAGGCACGGCCACCATGTGACGGTCACGACGACGGGTACTCAGGCGCTGAGGGCGTACAGCGGCTCGGACCTGATACTGCTCGATCTCCGGCTGCCGGACATCGACGGCCTGGAGGTCTGCCGCAGGATCCGCTCCACCTGTGACACGCCGATCATCGCCTTCTCCCCGCAGCGGACCGAACTGGCCAGAGTGCTCTGCCTTCAGGCGGGATCGGACGACTGCCTGGACAAGCCATACGGATTTCAGGAACTGATCGCCCGGATCGACGCCGTGATGCGGCGCGTGCGCGCCTCCGGCAGGCTCTGCGGACAGATCGTCGAACGGGGACCGCTGCGGATCGACACCGCCAAGCGCGAGGTGTGGCTGGAGGGCCGGCAGGTGGAGACCAGCCGCAAGGAGTTCGATCTGCTGCACTATCTGGCCAGCCATTCCGGTGTCGTCGTCTCCCGCAGGCGGCTGATGGCCGAGATCTGGGGCGACCCGTTGCACCATCACCCCGACGAGGCGCAGGTCAGCCGGACGATCGACACCCATGTGAACACCTTGCGGCGCAAGCTGGGATCCCGTAAGTGGATCCGCACCGTGCGCGGCGTCGGGTTCACCTTCGGGCAGTCGTAGGCCGCCGGAACGGGTCTTCACCACCCGGTCGCGGGTGGTGAAGACCGACGGCGTCCAGCGGGCCGTACCCTCCGCGCGTCACATGGGTCGTGGCTCCCTTCCCTTCAAGCTCTCGTACACGTCGTTTCCGTGGTAGTACATCCGCCCTCCGTCGCTGCGGCGGCGCCAGCCGCCCTCGCTGGCCAGCCGGTAGACACTGCCCTGCGCCAGCTGCCACAGCCGGGAGATGTCCGAGGCCGTCAGCCACGCCACCTTGTCCCGCCCGGCCGCCGTTGAGTCGGTTCTCCGCTCCAGCACCTGCCGGCTGAGTCGCAGCCAGTCCGCTTCCGCCCACCGGTGCTCCGGGTCGGCATCGCACCGGATGTCCGTGGCGTCCGGCGTACCGGGGCGGACGTGGGCCCACATCGAGCCGGCACAGCCCGGTTCGATGCAGGTGCCGATGCTCAGCCGGCGTCGCGGATCGGGGTCGGTCACCCGGGCGGCCCAGCGGACCAGCCGGGCCACTTCCTCGCTCAGCTCGCCGGCCGCCGAGTGCCGGCACAGCCAGTCCTGATGCCGCTCCAGACATGCCGTCATGTCCCGTACGGTCCGCCGCGGACGGGGCAGGCCCCGCTCGTCGGCGACCAGCGCGGACCAGGAGCCGAGCGTGCCGATGATGGCCGAACGCACGTCGGCGGCGGCGCTGTTGAAAGGGATCCCGGTCGCGTTCCCGCGCCCGGCCCGGACGGTGCCCTCCTGGGACCGGCCGCCCCCCAGGATCTGCTCGCAGGTGTCGTACAGAGCGGATAACCGGCGCAGTTCCGCGAGGAGCCTTCGTCGACAGGTCGGACAGAGCTTGTCGCCGCCCGAGGTGACCCGCCTGCCCAGCCCTTCGGTCTGTCTGCGCGCGCACCCGGCCCCCGAGCACAACTCCACCCGTTCCAACGCTTTTCTCCCTTCGCGGGTATTTCCTGCTCGCTACCCGTCAGAAGCTATCCCGCTCATCGGCCGGGTCGTGGAACAGCGCCGAAGACTTAACAATTTCCTGTATTTTCCGGAGGAGTTTAGCCTGACCTCCCACTTTTCATTCCGTTGACCTAGATTTGTCGTTCAGTTTGAAGAGGGAGCTTGACGTTCCGCGCGCCACCGAAGAAGCTGTTGGCTAGCTTCCGCAGGAGTGTGCCCGAGAGGCGATATCTCCTCGACCGGCCCGTCGGTGCGGCGCAACGTCGCAGGCCATGCGGCATCTGACGGCCCTGAGTCATCCACCGCTCGTGCAGGCCCGCCTTTCGCCTGTTGTCCCGGTGTCTCTTCATTCCACTCCTTGAAGGAGAGGTATATGGATGCTCCAGTTATTGTGGCAGGTGCTGGACCTGCCGGCCTTATGCTCGCTGCCGAACTCCGGGTTGCCGGCGTAGGTGTCACTGTTGTGGAAAAGCTTCCGCGGCGCACCGGGGAATCCCGCGGTCTTGGATTCACCGCGCGCACCATGGAAGTGTTCGACCAGCGGGGAATCCTGCCCCGGTTCGGCGAGGTGGAGACCAGTGACCTGGGTCACTTCGGTGGAATTCCGGTAAATTTCGGAGTACTTGAGGGTGCGCATCAGGCGGCCAAGACGGTGCCGCAGTCCGTGACCGAGGCGATTCTGGAGGAATGGGCCCGGGAGCTGGGCGCCGACATCCGCCGCGGACATGAGCTGCTCTCCGTCCGGGACGACGGCGACGGCGTCTCCGTGACCGTCCGCGGTCCGGACGGCGAGCAGGTGCTGCACGGCCAGTGGCTCGTGGGCTGCGACGGCGGCCGCAGCACCGTCCGCAAGATCGCCGGCTTCGACTTCCCGGGCACCGCGGCGACGATGGAGATGTACCTGGCCGACCTGCGCGGCGTCGATCTCGAACCGCGCATGATCGGGCAGCACCTGCCGGGCGGCATGGTCATGGTGGGCCACCTGCCGGGAGGCATCACCCGCATCATCGTCTGCGAGCGCGGCACCCCGCCGCAGCGCCGCACCCAGGCACCGCCCTTCCAGGAGGTCGCCGACGCCTGGAAGCGGCTGACCGGCATCGACATCTCGCACGCCGAGCCTGTGTGGGTCAGCGCCTTCGGAGACGCCACCCGGCAGGTGACCGAGTACCGGCGCGGACGCGTACTGCTGGCCGGCGACGCCGCCCACATCCACCTGCCCGCGGGCGGCCAGGGGATGAACGTCAGCATCCAGGACGCGGTCAACCTCGGCTGGAAGCTGGGCGCCACCGTGCGGGGCACGGCCCCGGCGGGGCTGCTCGACACGTACCACACGGAGCGTCACGCGGTGGGGCGCCGGCTGCTGATGAACACGCAGGCGCAGGGGCTGCTCTTCCTCAGCGGCGACGAGATGCAGCCGCTGCGCGACGTACTGGGCGAGCTGGTGCAGTACCGGGAGGTCAGCCGCCACCTGGCCGCGATGGTCAGCGGTCTGGAGATCACCTACGACATCGGCGGGGGCCGCCACCCCCTGCTCGGCAAGCGGATGCCCGCCCTGCGCCTGCGCAGGGCCGACGGCCGGGTCACCACCAGCAGCACGGCGCTGCACAGCGGGCGCGGCGTCCTGTTCGACCTGGCGGACAACCACCGCCTCCGCGGACGGGCGATGCCCTGGACGGATCGGATCGACGTCGTCACGGCGGCACCCGACCCCGCCGCCGCGCTGCCCGCCGACCTCGCGGACACCGCGGCGGTACTGGTGCGCCCCGACGGCTACATCGCCTGGGCGGCACCCGGCAGCAACGACGACCTTCCGACGGCCCTGGAGCGCTGGTTCGGCCCCGGCCGTGCCTGACACCCCCGGCCCCCGACCCCGACACGGTTCGCGAAGGAGACACACACAGATGCACAGCACGCTGATCGTGGCCCGGATGGCCGCGCACTCGGCCGAGGACGTCGCCGAACTCTTCGCCGCGTTCGACAGGACCGAGATGCCGCACCGCATGGGCACCCGCCGCCGCCAGCTCTTCTCCTACCGGGGGCTCTACTTCCACCTCCAGGACTTCGACACCGAACTCGGCGGCGAGCGGATCGAGGCGGCCAAGACCGACCCCGCCTTCATCCGCATCAGCGAGGACCTCAAGCCGCACATCGAGGCCTACGACCCGGCCACCTGGCGCTCTCCCGCCGATGCCATGGCCCGGCGGTTCTATCACTGGAGCGCCCAGTGACCGGGCGGCGCGTCGTCATCACGGGCATCGGGGTCACCGCGCCCGGCGGCATCGGGCAGAAGGCCTTCTGGAACCTGCTGACCCACGGGCGCACCGCCACCCGGCGGATCAGCTTCTTCGACCCCTCGCCCTTCCGCTCCCAGATCGCCGCGGAGGCCGACTTCGACGCGGAACTGCACGGCCTGACGCCCCAGGAGATACGGCGGATGGACCGGGCCGCGCAGTTCGCCGTGGTCACGGCACGGGAGGCGGTGGCCGACAGCGAGCTGCAGTTCTCCGACTTCCCGCCGCACCGGGTGGGCGTGACCATCGGCAGCGCGGTCGGCGCGACGACCGGCCTCGACCAGGAGTACCGCACGGTCAGCGACGGAGGCCGGCTGGATCTCGTCGATCACACCTACGCGGTGCCGCACCTGTACGACTACTTCGTGCCCAGCTCCTTCGCCGCCGAGACCGCCTGGGCGGTGGGCGCGGAGGGACCGGCCACGGTCGTCTCCACCGGCTGCACCTCCGGCCTTGACGCCGTCGGCCACGGCGCCGAACTCGTCCGCGAGGGCGCCGTGGACATCATGGTGGCCGGGGCGACCGACGCCCCCATCTCCCCCATCACCGTCGCGTGCTTCGACGCGATCAAGGCGACCACACCGCGCAACGACGATCCCGAGCACGCCTCGCGGCCCTTCGACGGCACCCGCAACGGCTTCGTGCTGGGGGAGGGGTGCGCGGTCTTCGTCCTGGAGGAGCTGGAGAGCGCACGCAGGCGCGGCGCCCACATCTACGCCGAGATCGCCGGTTTCGCCTCGCGCTGCAACGCCTACCACATGACCGGACTGCGCCCCGACGGCGTGGAGATGGCCGAGGCCATCCGCGCGGCCCTGGACGAGGCCCGGCTCAACCCGGAGGACATCGACTACATCAACGCGCACGGCTCCGGCACCAAGCAGAACGACCGCCACGAGACGGCTGCGTTCAAGAAGAGCCTGGGCGAGCACGCCTACCGCACCCCGGTGTCCTCCATCAAGTCGATGGTCGGACACTCGCTGGGCGCGATCGGCTCCATCGAGATCGCCGCCTCCGCGCTCGCCATCGAGCACGGCGTCGTACCGCCCACCGCCAACCTGCACACCCCGGACCCCGAGTGCGACCTCGACTATGTGCCGCTCGTCGCCCGGGAGCAGCGGACGGACACCGCCCTGTCCGTCGGCAGCGGCTTCGGCGGATTCCAGAGCGCCATGATCCTCACCCGCCCCGGGAGGAACACCGCATGACCGTCACCAGCGCGCCGCCGGGCACCGTCGTGGTGACCGGACTCGGCATCGCGGCCCCCAACGGCCTGGGTGCGCGGACGTACTGGTCCGCCACGCTCGACGGCCGCCATGGCATCGGCCGCGTCCAGCGCTTCGACCCCGACCGCTACCCGGCCAAACTCGCCGGAGAGATCCGGGACTTCGTCGCGGAGGACCACCTCCCCGGGAGGCTGATCCCGCAGACCGACCGGATGACCCGGATCGCCCTGGTCGGCGCGGACTGGGCGTTCGCGGACGCGGGGGTCCGGCCGGCCGATCTGCCCGCGTACGACATGGGGGTCGTCACCTCCAGCTCCTCGGGTGGCTTCGAGTTCGGCCAGCGCGAGCTGCAGAACCTGTGGAGCAAGGGCGGCCGGTACGTCAGCGCGTACCAGTCGTTCGCCTGGTTCTACGCGGTCAACAGCGGTCAGATCTCGATCCGCAACGGGATGAAGGGCCCGAGCGGCGTGCTCGTCAGCGATCAGGCGGGCGGTCTGGACGCGCTCGCGCAGGCCCGCAGGCAGGTCCGCAAGGGCACCCCGCTCATGCTCTCCGGCGGCATCGACGCCTCGATCTGCCCCTGGGGCTGGGTGGCCCAGCTCGCCGGCGCCCGGATGAGCACCCGTGAGGACCCCGAGCGCGCCTACCTGCCCTTCGACCCGACGGCGTGCGGCCATGTGCCGGGCGAGGGCGGTGCGCTGCTCGTCCTGGAGGACCTCGAGAGCGCCCGCCGACGGGGCGCGCCCCACGTCTACGGCGCGATCGCCGGTTACGGCGCGACCTTCGACCCCCGGCCGGACAGCGGGCGCGAGGCCGGACTGCGGCGGGCGATCGACGTCGCCCTGCAGGACGCCGGTGTCGGGCCGGACGAGATCGACGTCGTGTTCGCCGACGCCGCCGGCATCGGCGACCTCGACAGGATCGAGTCCGACGCCATCAGGCAGGTCTTCGGTGCGCGCGGTGTGCCGGTCACCGCGCCGAAGGTGATGACCGGGCGGCTCAACTCCGGGGCGGCGTCCCTGGACGTCGCCACGGCCCTGCTGGCGATCCGGGACTCGGTCATCCCGCCCACCCCCCATGTGACGCCCGCCGAGGAGCACGAACTCGACCTGGTCACCGAGCCCCGGGAGGCGGCTCTGCGGACCGCGCTGGTGCTCGCCCGCGGCTACGGAGGCTTCAATTCCGCCCTGGTCGTTCGCGCACTCGACGACTGACATCCACGGACCTGACCGGCCCACCGCCACCCGACGCGGCGGCACACACAGCATCGGCACACGGAGCAACGGAGGAGACAACACACCATGCCCGCCACGGAATTCACCGTCGACGACCTCAAGCGGATCCTGCGTGAGGGCGCAGGCGCGGAAGAGGGCGTCGACCTCGACGGAGACATCCTGGACGTCGAGTTCGAGGAGCTCGGCTACGAGTCGCTCGCCCTCCTGGAGACCGGGAGCCGGATCGAGCGGGAGTGGGACATCACGCTCGACGACGACCTGCTGGCCGAGCTGCGCACGCCCCGCGCCCTGATCGACGTCGTCAACAGCCGGCTGTCCGCCACCAGCCGGGCCGTCTAGGCCACTGCCCGCACGCTCGCCGAGTTTCAGGAGAGGGACATGACACAGCAGAATCAGCGCGTCGCCGTGGTCACCGGGGCGACGAGCGGCATCGGACTCGAGGTGGCGAGGCTGCTGGCCGTGCAGGGCCACCGCGTGTACCTCTGCGCCCGCACCGAGGAGAACGTGACGGCCACGGTCAAGTCGCTGCGGGAGGAGGGCCTGGACGTCGCGGGCTCGTCCTGCGACGTGCGGTCGACCGAGGACGTACGCCGCTTCGTCGGCGCGGCCGTGGACACCTTCGGCACGATCGACGTGCTGGTGAACAACGCCGGACGGTCCGGCGGCGGCCCCACCGCGGACATCCCGGACGACCTCTGGCTGGACGTCATCGACACCAACCTCAACAGCGTCTTCCGGGTGACCCGCGAGGTCCTCACCCGTGGCGGCATGCGGGCGAATAACTGGGGCCGCATCGTCAACATCGCCTCCACGGCGGGCAAGCAGGGCGTCGTGCTCGGCGCGCCCTACTCGGCCTCCAAGCACGGTGTCGTCGGCTTCACCAAGGCGCTCGGCAACGAGCTGGCGCCGACCGGCATCACGGTGAACGCGGTCTGCCCGGGCTACGTCGAGACGCCGATGGCCCAGCGCGTACGGCAGGGCTACGCCGAGGCCTACAACGCGACCGAGGAACAGATCCTCGAGAAGTTCCAGGCGAAGATCCCCCTCGGCCGGTACTCCACGCCCGAGGAGGTGGCCGGGCTGGTGGGCTACCTCGTCACCGACACCGCGGCCTCGATCACCTCCCAGGCGCTCAACGTCTGCGGCGGCCTGGGCAACTTCTGAGCCGCCGGCCCCGTCCGGCCCCCTGTCCACGGAGTACCCCGAGAACGAGGAGAGAACATGACCGTGCGTGAGGTCGAGCACGAGATCACGGTGGAGGCACCCGCGGCCGAGGTGTACCGGCTGCTCGCCGAGGTCGAGAACTGGCCGCGGATCTTCCCTCCCTCCGTACTGGTCGACCATGTCGAGCGCGGAGCCGAGGAAGAGCGCATCCGTATCTGGGCCACGGCCAACGGCGACGCCAAGAGCTGGACGTCGCGCCGCCGGCTGGACCCGCGGAACCTGCGGATCACGTTCCGCCAGGAGGTGCCCGCCCACCCGGTGGCCGCGATGGGCGGCACCTGGATCCTCGAGCCGCGCGGGGAGAACGGCTGCCGGGTACGGCTGCTGCACGACTACCGGTCGGTCGGCGACGACCCGGAGAGCCTGGCCTGGATCGACCGGGCGGTCGACCAGAACAGCCGGTCCGAACTGGCCTCCCTGAAGGCCAATGTCGAACTCGCCACGCACGCGGCCGAGTTGACGCTGTCCTTCGAGGACAGTGTGGAGATCCACGGCTCGGCCAAGGACGCGTACGACTTCGTCAACGAGGCCGACCGATGGAAGGAGCGGCTGCCGCACGTGGCCGCGGTGGATCTGCGCGAGCACACCCCCGGCCTGCAGATCCTGCGGATGGACACCCTCACCCGGGACGGCTCGTCCCACACCACCGAGTCGGTTCGGGTGTGCTTCCCGCACCAGCGGATCGTCTACAAGCAGACCACGCTGCCGGCGCTGATGAAGCTGCACACCGGCTACTGGCTGTTCGAGGAACTCGGGGGAGGGATGACGAGGGCGACCTCTCAGCACACCGTCATGGTCAACACGGACACCATCACCTCCGTGCTGGGCGAACAGGCCGGGGTGCCCGAGGCCCGTGAGTTCCTCCGCAACGCGCTCGGCGCCAACAGCCGCGCCACCCTGGCCCATGCCAAGGAGTACGCGGAAGCGCGGAACTGAGCCATGACCGCGCTGGACACCGATGTGATCGTGGTCGGCGCGGGCCCTGTCGGTCTGTTGCTCGCCTGCGAGCTGCGCCGGGGCGGAGCACGCGTGACCGTACTCGAACAGCTCACGCGGCCGACCACCGCGTCACGCGCCTCCACCCTGCACGCCCGGTCGATGGAGCTGTTCCAGGAACGCGGACTGCTGGAGGCGCTCGGCCCGCCGCCCCGGGGAGGCGCCGGTCACTTCGGCGGTATGCCACTGGACCTGACGGAGGGTCAGGAGCACCCCTTCGCGGGGCAGTGGAAGGTCCCGCAGACCCGGATCGAGGCCGTGCTCCAGGACCACGCCCGGTCGCTGGGCGCCGAGGTGCGGCTCGGTGTCCGGGTCACCGGGCTCCGGGAGAGCACGGCGATGGTCGAGGTCGAGGCCGCCGGGCCGCGCGACGCCCCGGTGACCCTCCGGGCCGCGTACGTGGTCGGGTGCGACGGAGAGCGCAGCACCGTACGGGAGCTGGCGGGCTTCGACTTCCCCGGCCACGACGCGACCAGGGAACTGCTGCGGGCGGACGTCGCCGGGATCGACATTCCCGGCCGGCGTTTCGAACGCCTCCCGGCAGGGCTCGCCATCGCCTCCCGCTGGCCGGACGGCTCCACGCGGGTCATGCTGCACGAGTACGGCCGTGCTCCGCGCCCGCGCACCGGCGAGCCGGACTTCGCCGAGGTGGCCGCCGCGTGGCGCCGGGTCACCGGCGAGGACATCAGCGCCGGAACGCCGCTGTGGGTCAACGCGTTCGGCAACGCCCGGCGCCAGGCGGCCCAGTACCGCAGGGGGCGGGTGCTGCTCGCCGGCGACGCGGCGCACCTCCAGATGCCGGTCGGCGGCCAGGCGCTCAACCTCGGGCTGCAGGACGCGGCCGACCTCGGCTGGAAGCTCGCCGCGCAGTGCGGCGGGACCCCGGACGAGGCGCTCCTCGACTCGTACCACGAGGTCCGCCACTCCGTCGGACGGCGGACCCTGGCCAACATCGAGGCCCAGGCGTCGCTGCTGCTCGGCGGGCCCGAGGTGGAGGCGGTGCGCACCGTCGTCGGCGAACTGCTCACGCTGGCCCCGGCGCGTCGTCACCTCGCCGCCATGATCAGCGGACTGGACACCCCCCGCCCGGGGCCGCCGGGCGACGTCCCCGCCGACGCGGCCCCGTCCGTCCCCCCTTCCGCTGCGGCGCCCCCGCAGCCCACCACGCACAGCTCGCACTCGTACAGGAGGACCACCATGGGCACACTCACCGGCAAGACCGCACTGGTGACCGGCTCCAGCCGGGGCATCGGCCGGGCCACCGCGGAGCGGCTGGCACGGGACGGCGCGCTGGTCGCCGTGCACTGCTCCGCCGACCGGGACGCGGCCGACGAGGTCGTCGCGTCCATCGAGAAGGACGGCGGCCGGGCCTTCGCCGTGCAGGCGGACCTGGCCGAGGTCGGGGCCGTGCACGAGCTGTTCGTCCAGCTGGAGCAGGGCCTGAAGGAGCGCACCGGCGGCACGGACCTGCACATCCTGGTGAACAACGCCGGGGTGATGGGCGGGGTGGCGCCCGAGGACGTCACCCTGGAGCACTTCGACCGGCTCTTCGCGGTCAACGCGCGGGCGCCGTTCTTCCTCGTCCAGCGCGCGGTGGGCAACATCCCGGACGGCGGACGCATCGTCAACATCTCCTCCGGGCTCACCCGCTTCGCCAACCCGTCCGAGGTGGCGTACGCGATGACCAAGGGCGCCATCGACCAGCTCACCCTGCACTACGCCAAGCACCTCGCCGCCCGCGGCATCACCGTCAACAGCGTCGGCCCCGGCATCACGAACAACGGCAGCCCGCTGTTCGACATCCCGGAGGCCGTCGAGCAGATGGCGGCCCTCTCGGCCTTCGGGCGCGTCGGCGCGGCGGAGGACATCGCGGACGTCGTGGCGTTCCTCGCGAGCGACGACTCCCGCTGGATCACCGGCTCCTACCTGGACGCCAGCGGCGGCACGCTGCTCGGTGGCTGACCCGGTCCGGATCGCCGGCGCCCGGCCGGGCCGGCCCGGGCGCCGGCGCAGTACTCGACGCTGACAGAACGGTGGATTCCGATGGCTTCTTCCACGCCGTCCACCTCCTCGGTCCCCGGGCCGCGGCCCGCGTCCGCGGCGGACGCGCGCTGGCCCCTCCCGCTGTGGGGGCTGCTGACGGTTCTCGCGGGCAACATGCTGGTCGACGCCCTGGAGACGTCGGTGGTGATCCCGCTGCTGCCCGCGGTGGGCGAGGAGTGGGGACTGTCCGTCACCGGTGCCCAGTGGGTGATGAGCGGCTTCGCGCTCGGCTTCGGGGCCGCGGTGCTGTTCGGTCCCCGCATCGCGGCCCGGCTGGGCAGGCGCAGGGTCTATCTCGCCGGAATGCTGCTCTTCGCCGTCGCGGCGCTGGCGGGCGGCACGACCGACAGCGCCGCGCTGCTCATCGCCTCCCGGGTGGTCAAGGGCGTCTGCGCCGCGGTGACCACTCCGGTCGGGGCGGCCATCATCGCCACGGCGTTCCGGGAAGGGCGCGAGCGGGGACGCGCGATGTCGGTCTACTCCCTGTTCGGAGCCGGTGGCTTCACCATCGGGCTGCTGCTGTCCGGGGCGCTCACGGAAGCGAGCTGGCGCTGGCCGCTGCTGTCGCCCGCGCCCGTGGCACTGCTGCTCTTCCTGCTCGGACTGAAGCTGATCCCGCGGGACGAGGGATCGGCACCCCCCGCGGCGCCGAGGCGTCGCGCCGTACTGCGCAACGCGCCGCTGGTCAGGTCCGCGCTGATCGCCGCCGCACTCAACGGCTCCTACCTGGGGCTGCTCTTCGTCGTCGCCCTCCAGTCGCGGTCGGTCCTGGGGTGGTCGCCGTGGGAGACCGCCGTCGCGCTCCTTCCCGCCTGTCTGCCCCTGGTCGTCGCCGCCCTCTACGCGGGCCGGATGGTCGCCCGCTTCGGAGCCCCCTCGCTCATCGCGCTGGGCACGGTGGCCCCCGCCGCCGGCTGCGCGCTCTACGCCCGCCTGGAGGAACCGGGCGCGTACGCCGCCGACGTCCTGCCGACCATGCTGCTGTTCGGCGTCGGTTTCATGCTGGCCTTCGGGGCGCTGAACATGCAGGCGTCGTCCGGGCTGCGGCCCGCGGACAAGGGGGTCGGCACCGCCGTCTACCAGGCCGCCGTCCAGTTCGGCGCCGTCGTGGTGCTGGTGGTCGTGGCCCTGCTGCTGGACCGGGGCGACGGCGCCGGCCCGGCCACCGGGGACGGCCTCGCGTACCAGGACGCGCTCCTTTTCGTCACCGCCGTCGCCGCCGCCGGAGCCCTCGTCGCGCTCGCCGGCGCCCTGCGCCGCTCCCCCTGAACTCCGCCGAGTCGTCCGTACCACCGGAAGGAAGTGCCCATGTCCGAGGAGAAGTTGCGCCTGGCCGTGCTGGTCGGCACCGTCAGGGACGTCCGGCTGGCGCCGGTGTTCGCCGGATGGTTCCTCCGGGCGGCGCGCGCGTACGGGCGGTTCGAGGTCGACGTGGTCGACGCCAAGGACGTCGCGCTGCCCCTCGCGGTGGACCGGCGCGGCGCGGAGATCAGCGCCGAGCTGCGGAAGGTGACACCCGTGCTGGCGTCCGCGGACGCGTTCGTGGTGGTGACGGGCGAGTACAACCACAGCTTTCCGGCGGCGTTGAAGAACCTCATCGACTGGCATCGCACCGAGTGGCAGGCCAAACCGGTCGGCTTCGTCAGCTACGGCGGGATGGGCGGGGGGCTGCGCGCGGTCGAGCAGCTTCGCCAGGTCTTCGCCGAACTGCACGCCATGACCGTCCGCGACTCGATCAGTTTCCACAAGGCCACCGCACTGCTGGACGCCACGGGCCGCATCAGGGACGAAGAGGCTTACGCGCCGGCGGTGAAAAGCATGCTGGGCCAACTCGAGTGGTGGTCCCTGGCCCTCAGGGAGGCGCGTGACAGACGTCCTTACGAGGCCTGATCGCACGGTATTTCGGATTTCTCGAACAAGGAATTGGGAACTAATCGCGCCACATTTCGAAAGGTGGCGCGAAGACCCTGCTTGACCTCAAGTCCAGTTGAGGTTCTAAGGTGGCGCCATGGAGACAGAAATGACAACATCTCCCCAGGTCAAGGCCGGGAAGCGAGAGTGGTTAGGGCTGGCCGTCCTGGCTCTGCCGACCATCCTGATCGCCCTCGATATGTCCGTTCTGCACTTGGCGGTACCGCATTTGAGTGCAGACCTCGACCCGTCGAGCACGCAATTGCTCTGGATTGTCGACATCTACGGTTTCCTCATCGCCGGTCTGCTCATCACCATGGGCACATTGGGTGACCGTATCGGCCGACGACGGCTGTTGCTCATCGGCGCGGTGGGATTCGGTGCCGCCTCGGTTCTCGCGGCCTATTCCACGAGTCCGGTGATGCTCATCATCGCGCGCGGGCTGCTGGGCGTCGCCGGAGCGACCCTGATGCCGTCCACGATGTCGCTGCTGCGGAACATGTTCCACGACGCGAAGCAGCGCAATGTCGCGATCAGCGTGTGGATGGCGGGCTTCGTGCTGGGCGGTGCCCTGGGACCGGCCGTCGGCGGCGTGATGCTGGAGTACTTCTGGTGGGGATCCGTCTTCCTGCTGGGCGCTCCGGTGATGGCCCTGCTGGTGATCACCGGCCCCCTCCTGCTGCCGGAGTACCGCTCCGACCAGCCGGGCCGGCTGGACTTCCTCAGCGTGCTGATGCTCCTGGTCGGCGTGCTTCCGGTGGTCTACGGCATCAAGGAGTACGCCTCGCACGGCATCGAGGCCGGCTCCTCGCTGATCCTCGCCGTGGGCCTGGCCATCTGCGCGGCCTTCGTGCTGCGCCAGCGCAACCTCGAGTCGCCGCTCCTGGACCTGCGTCTGTTCGGCAGCCGTACGTTCGCCGCCGCCCTCGCGGTGCTGTCCCTGTCGATGTTCGTCATGGCCGGCGCCCAGTTCTTCCTGGCCCAGTTCCTGCAGATGGTGTCCGGGTACACGCCGATGGAGGCCGGACTGCTGATGCTGCCGATCTCCGTGATGATGGTCATCGGCATCATGGCGTCCCCCGGGCTCGCCCAGAAGATCCGGCCCGCCTACCTGATGGCCGGCGGGCTGGCGATCGCCGCCGTGGGCATGTTCATCCTCAGCCGGCTGACCGAGGACTCCGGCATCGGCATGGTCATCGCCGGCGGCGCCATCATGAGCCTGGGCCTGGGCCCGACTCCGGCGCTGGGCACGGGCATGGTGCTCGCCACCGCTCCCGCGGAGAAGGCCGGCGAGGCCTCGGCCATCCAGGAGACCGCCGCCGAGCTGGGCACCGCCCTGGGCATCGCCCTGCTGGGCGCGGCCGGCACCGCGGTCTACCGCGCCCAGGTGCAGGACAGCATCCCGGAAGGCACCCCCGAAACGGCCACGGCCGCGGCCGAGGACAGCATCGGCTCCGCCGTCGCGGCGGCGGAGGACCTCAGCGGGGACACCAAGGAGTCCCTTCTGGACGCCGCGCGCACCGCGTTCACCGACGGCATCCAGATCTCCTACACCGCCAGCGTGGTCATCGCCCTCGCCATCGCCCTGCTGGTGGCCGTCCTGCTCCGCCGGGTCACGCCCACCCTCGAGGAGGAGGGCGAGGCCCCGCAGCCGGAGCAGAAGGTCACCGTGGCGGGTGATCAGGCCAGGTAGCCGACAACCGCAGAAAGGCAGCGGGCCCTCCGCGTGACTCGAGGCCCCGGGGCAGGTCGTTCCTCGCCCCGGGGCCCGTCATGTGGGGGGCCCGCCGACGCAGGAAGGTGGCCCCGGCCATGGGCGTACAGCAACGACGGGCCGACCGTCCTGGACCACCCCGGCCCGGCGGCCCCGGACAGCCGGGCAGGCCACGGCCGCACAGGCCGCGGCACACACCGGCCGGAGCCGACGGCGGGGACCACCTCGGCCCCATCCTCGAGGAGGGCGCGCTGCACGTGTGGCTGCTGCGCGCGGCCCACGGCGCCGGGCCGCTGCCCCGCGGCGCGACCGACGAACTCAGCGCACGGGAGACCCGTCGGGCCGCCGCGACGGCACGCCCCCGGCACCGACTGCTGTATCTGTCGGCGCACATCGCCCTCAGACGGCTGCTGGCCGCGTACACCGGAGTCCCCCCGGCCCGGCTCCGCCTCGGCCGCGCACGCTGCCCCCGCTGCGGCGGCCCGCACGGCCGCCCCGTACTGCTCGGCTCCCCCCTGCACTTCTCCCTCTCCCACAGCCACGGGCTGATCCTGGCCGGGGTCGCGTCGGCTCCCGTGGGCGTCGACGTCCAGCGCGTGCCGGGGCCCGAGACCGTCGCGGTGTGCGCCCCCGCGCTCCATCCGGCGGAACAGGCGGAGATCACGGGCGCCCCGGAGGGCCTGCGCCCGGTCGCCTTCGCCCGGCTGTGGGCCCGCAAGGAGGCGTATCTCAAGGGACTCGGCACCGGCATCGGGCATGGGGTGGGCGGCGGTTATCTCGGTGAGCGCAGCGGGGACGGCGCACCCGCCCGGCCGGCCGGCTGGGACATCCGCAGTCTGCCCGTCCAGCGGGGCTACGCCGCCGCCTGTGCCCTGAGGACAGCCGGGCGGGCCCGGATGACGGTGCGCTGGCTGCCCACGGACTGTCTGTACACCGACGATGCCACCGAGCTGATCACCGCCGCGCTGCACCGGCGGCTCCAGGACTGCGGCGACCACAGGCACATCGACTTCCGACACCGCTGACATCGCTGACATCGCGAAGAGGAACGGGGGATGGACATGGTGAGCGCGCACACCCTGGGACAGGTTCCCGAGGCGCTGGCGGGGCTGAGCGCCCGCAAGGCCGAAGCCGTCGCGGGACCCGATCCACGGGCCACCGAGCGGCAGCACGCCAAGGGCAAGCTGACCGCCCGGGAACGGCTGGAACTCCTGCTGGACAAGGGCAGCTTCACCGAGGTGGAACCGCTGCGCAGGCATCGCGCCAGCGGCTTCGGCCTGGAGCGCACCAGGCCGTACACCGACGGTGTGGTCACCGGCTGGGGCACGGTCGAGGGCCGGACCGTCTTCGTCTACGCCCATGACTTCCGGATCTTCGGCGGCGCGCTGGGCGAAGCGCACGCGCAGAAGATCCACAAACTGATGGACATGGCCGTCGCCGCCGGTGCCCCGCTGGTCTCGCTCAACGACGGTGCCGGAGCGCGCATCCAGGAGGGTGTCTCCGCGCTGGCCGGCTACGGCGGCATCTTCCAGCGCAACACCCGGGCCTCCGGTGTGATCCCGCAGATCAGCGTCATGCTGGGGCCGTGTGCGGGCGGCGCGGCCTACTCGCCGGCCCTCACGGACTTCGTCTTCGCCGTCCGGGGCATCTCCCAGATGTTCATCACCGGCCCCGACGTGGTCAAGGCCGTGACCGGCGAGGAGGTCTCCCACGAGGGCCTCGGGGGCGCCGATGTGCACACCGGCGTCTCGGGCGTGGCGCACTTCGCCTACGACGACGAGGAGACCTGCCTGGCGGAGGTGCGCTACCTGCTCTCCCTGCTGCCCTCCAACAACCGTGAACTGCCGCCCCGCGTCGCCTGCGACGATCCGGTGGACCGGCCGAACGACGCGCTCCTCGACCTCGTGCCCGCCGAGGGCAACCGCTCCTACGACATCGGCACGCTGATCGGGGAAGTGGTCGACGACGGGGAGTACCTCGAAGTGCAGCCGAACTGGGCGCCCAACCTCGTCTGCGCCCTGGCCCGCATCGACGGACAGACGGTGGGGATCGTCGCCAACCAGCCCTCCGCCATGGCGGGGGTGCTCGACATCAAGGGGAGCGAGAAGGGGGCGCGGTTCGTCCAGTTCTGCGACGCCTTCAACATCCCGCTGGTCACGCTGGTCGACGTACCCGGCTTCCTGCCCGGCGTCGATCAGGAGCACGAGGGCATCATCCGACGTGGCGCGAAACTGCTGTACGCCTACTGCAACGCCACCGTGCCCCGGGTCTCGGTGGTGGTGCGCAAGGCGTACGGCGGCGCGTACATCGTCATGGACTCCCAGGCCATCGGCGCCGACCTGACCTACGCCTGGCCCGGCAACGAGATCGCGGTGATGGGCGCGGAGAGCGCCGCCAACGTCATCTTCCGCAGGGAGATCGCCGAGGCGGACGATCCGGAAGCGGTCCGGCAGTCCCGGGTCAAGGAGTACCAGGCCGAGCTGATGCACCCGTACTACGCGGCCGAGCGCGGTCTCGTCGACGACGTGATCGACCCGCGCGAGACCCGCGCGGTGCTGGTCCGGGCGCTCGCCATGCTCCAGTCCAAACACGCCGACCTGCCGCGCCGCAAGCACGGCAATCCGCCGCAGTGACGGCGCCGCAGCGGGGGCCGGGCACCGATGGCCCGGCTTCGCCGCTTCTGCGGGTCGTCCGCGGCGACCCCGACGCCGTCGAAGTCGCCGCCCTCACCGCCGTGCTCCTGGCCCGCGCCCATCCGCCGGGGACGGGCCCGGACGTCACCTCGCATCCGCCGCGGGCCGTGGCCGGCTGGTGGCGCCCCGAACGCACGTCCGGCTTCGCCTGTGCGCGCAGCTGGCAGGACACCACCCACTGACTCACGCCCCTGGAGCTGGATGTGAAGATCGGCCTGCTGTTCGACCTGCGGAACCCGGCCAGATGGCACCGGCCGTGGGCGGACCACTACGCCCGCACCCTGGAGTACTGCGAGGAAGCCGACCGGCAAGGCGTCGGCGGCCTGTGGTTCACCGAGCACCACCAGTTCGAGGACGGCTATCTGTCCCAGCCGCTGACCTTCGCCGCGGCCGCGGCGGCCCGCACCCGACACGCCCGGATCGGCACGGCCGTGGCCCTCCCGTCGCTCCGCAAACCCGCCCAGCTCGCGGAGGAGGCGGCCATCGTGGACCTCATCAGCGGCGGCCGTCTGGAGCTGGGCCTCGGAGCCGGCTACCGCGTACCGGAATACCGGCTCTTCGACGTTCCGTACAGCCGTCTGGTCACCCGCTCCGGAGAGGCCATCAGCGCGGTGCGCCGCCTGTGGGAGGAACGGGCCGTCACCCCCGGACCGATCCAGGACCCGATCCCGGTGTGGGGCGGCTACAACGGGCCGGTCGGGGCCCGCATGGCCGGCCGGCTGGGACTGAACTATCTGCACATCTCGCACGAGATGTTCGCCCACTACCAGGCGGGACTGGCCGAGGGCGGCCACGATCCGGAGCGCGCGAAGGTGGCGGACCTGATGCACATCATGCTGGCCGACGATCCCGAGGCGGCCTGGCAGCGGATCGCGCCGCACGCGGCACACCAGCTGAACAGCTACCGGCGAGGCTATGCCCAGGACAACCCCGGCGTCGCGGCGCCGCCCCTGATACCCGACGATCCCGACTCCTCCGAGCTGCGCGGCTTCGTCAGCGTCCTCACCCCGGAGCAGGCCGCCAAGAAGATCACGGAAGAGACCGCCGGTCTGCCGGTGGAGCACCTCATCATCTGGGCGAGCATCGCCGCCTGCCCCGAGGACCTGGAACTCCGGAACATCGAACTCGCGGGCGAGCTGGCGCGGTTGCTCGCCTGAGCCCCGGACGAGGGCCGCGGGCCGCGCGAACCCATCGGTACATCACTGAGCCAGAGGCGGAAACCAGCATGCGATTCCTTTTCCTGACCGGCGGGAGCCCCGCGACGGTGTTCGGGATCACGCCGCTCGCGACGGCCGTGCGCAACGCCGGTCACGACGTCATCGTCGGCACGACCGAGCAGATGCTGCCCCATGTCATGGGAGTGGGGCTGCCGGCGGCCTGTGTCACCACCATGACGCGGGAGGAGCTGATGACCGGGCCGTCCGGCCTGCCCGAGCGCATGCCGGACGCCCCCGAGGAGCAGATGCGCCTGGTGGGGAGCTGGTACGGACGGCTGTCCGCCGCCTCCCTCCCCGGCCTGGAGGAACTCGCCGCCGCGTGGCGCCCGGACGTGGTGGTCGGGGGCTCCCTGACCTACGCCGGCTATCTGCTCGCCGAGCGCGTGGGCGTCCCGTACGTGCGACAGCTGTGGGACACGCTGCCGGTGAGCGGCTACGACGCCGGCGCGGCCGAGGAGCTGGAACCGCTGCTCAAGGACCTGGGGCACGAGGGCCTGCCCGAGCCGGCCCTGTGGATCGATCCCTGCCCGCCGTCCCTGCGGCTCAACGACGCGGCGAACGTCCAGCAGATGCGGTGGGTGCCGGCCAACGCCCAGCGTCCGCTGGAGCCGTGGATGTACACCCGGGGCGGGACCGCTCGGATCTGCGTCACCAGCGGAAGCCGGGTCACCAACGACCAGACACTGGAGTTCCTCGGCCTCACGGGGGAGCGGCTGCGCGCGCTCGTGGACGGAGTCGCCGAACTCGGTCTGGAGATCGTCGTCGCCGCCCCGGAGGACGTGGCCGCCGGACTCCGAGCCGAACTCGGCGTTCTCGCGGGCTGGATACCGCTCGAGATCATCGCTCCCACCTGTGACGTCCTGGTCCACCACAACGGCGGCCTCACCAGCATGACCGCGATCCACGCGGCCGTACCGCAGCTGTCCGTGCCCAAGCTGGGCAGCGCCATCGAGCCCGCCCGGCGGCTCGCGGAGTACGGCGCCGGGATCACCCTCCTGGACGGGGAGGACACGGCGGAGAACATCCTGGCGGCCTGTGAGGCGCTGGTGTCCGAGCCGTCCTACCGGGAGCGGTCCCGCGCCCTGGCCGAGGAGATGGCCGCCCTGCCGACCGCCCATGAGGTCGTGGGAGTGCTCGAGGAGCTCGCCTCCCGCTGAGCGCCGCGCTCACCCATCCGTCAGGGCAACAGGCATCCGTCAGCACAACAGGAGGAGACATGACGCACACAGGTCATCCGGAGCCGTCCCGCCCGCGCGGCGCCCGCGCCGTACCCCGGCTGGTGGCCGGGGCCGCGGCCCTGACCCTGGGGGCCGGCGCGCTGCTGGCCGGTCCGGGCGCCGCCCACGCCGAGCCGACGGACGGCCCGGTCGCCCCCGTGGCCGCCGAGGCACCGCGCCAGGCGTGGGACATCGTGTCCACGGCGGACGGACGGCTGCTGACGCCGGCCGAGGTACCGGCCGGCCGGACCACCTTCCGGATCAGCACACAGGACCCGGAGGCGGGTTGGATCGGGCTGGCCCGGCCCCGCCCGGGAACGACCTGGGAGCAGTTCCGCACGGCGCTGAGCAAGGCGATCGGTTCCGACCCGGCCCAGATCGTCGAGGGCAGCGCCGAACTGGACGGGATCGCCGACCTGCTCGGTGGCACGACGATCCATCCGGACCTGCCCGCGACCCTGGCCACCGACCTGGCGCCGGGCACCTACTGGATCTTCGACTATCTGCACCTGGCCGGCGCCGAACCGCGCCACCGGACCCTCACGGTCACCTCGGCCGGCCGGAGTACGGCGGGGGAGGAGGCGCCGGCGGCGACGGTGACGGCACGCATCGCGGACGGCGCACCGGTGTTCACGGTGAGCGGCGACGTCACGGCGGGCAGGGCCATCCGCTTCGTGAACGCCCTGCCGGGCATCCAGACCATGGAGGCCATCCTGTTCCCGCTCGCCGACGGCGTGACCGAGGACGACCTGCGGACCTACTTCGAGTCCTTCGGCGACGGCGGGACCCCCGGCGGCGAGGCACCGTTCGACTTCGGCCAGGGGACCGGCATGCTGCCCCTCTCGCCCGGTGAGGCGGCGGACATGACGCCGACGCTCAAGCCGGGCCGCTATGTGGTCGTGAACTGGCTGAAGTGGGCGGACACCGGCGCCCCGATGGTCGCGGACGGCCACTGGGCCCAGGTCACCGTCCGGTGAGACGACCGCTCCGGCCGGCCGGCGCGGTGCGCCATCCCCCGAGCACCCGAGCCGGGTCCGGCCGGAGCGGTTCCCCCGCCGGGGCGGCTGCCGAAAGCCACGCGCGAACTGCTCACAAAGAATTGACACAGATTCCGTTGCATTGACGCCGCGCACTGAAGAGACTCCTTGTTGGCTTCGCAAGCCCTCTGCCGGGCAGCGGTTCTCTTTCTCTGCGGTCCTGCCGCCGTCTTCCGCGATCGCGGACAACTCCCGAAACTGATCCGGGGATTCGCGCGGGCTGCTCACATTCAGGTATCGGAGGTAGACAGGTGACGACGCGGGTGTGGGACTATCTGCCGGAATACGAAAAAGAGCGGGCAGAGATCCTGGACGCGGTGGAGAAGGTGTTCGGCTCCGGGCAGCTCATTCTCGGGGAGAGCGTCCGGGAATTCGAGCGCGAGTTCGCCGCCTACCACGGTGTGCGGCACTGCACCGGGGTCGACAACGGCACCAACGCGGTCAAGCTGGGTCTCGAGGCCCTCGGGGTGGGACCCGGGGACGAGGTGATCACCGTCTCCAACACCGCGGCCCCGACCGTCCTCGCCATCCACGGAACGGGCGCCACACCGGTCTTCGTCGACGTCCGCGAGGAGGACTTCCTCATGGACACCGGCCAGGTCGCGGCGGCCATCACCCCGCGCACCAAGGCGCTGGTGCCCGTCCACCTGTACGGCCAGTGCGTCGACATGGCCCCGCTCCGGTGGCTCGCGCAGGAACACGGACTGAAGATCCTGGAGGACTGCGCCCAGGCCCACGGCGCCCGGCACCACGGCGAGCTGGCGGGAACCATGGGCGACGCGGCGGCCTTCTCCTTCTACCCGACGAAGGTGCTGGGGGCCTACGGCGACGGCGGAGCCGTCGTCACCTCCGACGACGAGGTGGACGCGGCGCTGCGCCGGCTGCGCTACTACGGCATGGAGAAGGTCTACTACGTCGTCCAGACCCCGGGGCACAACAGCCGCCTCGACGAGGTGCAGGCGGAGATCCTCCGCCGCAAGCTCCGGCGGCTGGACACCTATGTCGCGGGACGTGCCGCGGTGGCCCGGCGCTACGAGGCGGCGCTCGGCGACCTGACCGGTCCCGGCGGGCTCGTCCTGCCCTCGACCAACGAGGGCAACACCCACGTCTACTACGTCTACGTGGTCCGCCACCCCCGCCGGGACGAGATCATCGAGGCGCTGAAGAAGTACGACATCGCGCTGAACATCAGCTATCCCTGGCCGGTGCACACCATGACGGGCTTCCAGCACCTCGGATACCGCCGGGGCTCGCTGCCCGTCACGGAGAAACTGGCCGACGAGATTTTCTCGCTCCCCATGTACCCGGCCCTCCCGGAAAGCCGACAGGAACAGGTCATCGACGCGCTGCGCAGTGTCATCGGCAGCCTGTGAGACGTGTGCGTTCCGGCCCGCGAAGGTTTCTGGACAAGACTGCGAAAAGGAGTAGGTGAATGACGGAGCAGCGGGATTCACAGGTGCACGACGCCGTCTGCCAGGTGTGCGGCGGAAACCTGACGGAGTTTCTCGACCTCGGCCGGCAGCCGCTGTCGGACGCGTTTCTCACACCGGAGGAGATCGAGGGGGAGTTCTTCTACCGGCTCGCCGTCGGCCTCTGCACCTCCTGCGCCATGGTCCAGCTCGTCGAGGAGGTCCCCAGGGACCGGATGTTCCACGAGGCGTACCCGTACTACTCCTCCGGATCGGCGGTGATGCGGGAGCACTTCGCGCGCACCGCGCAGCACTTCCTGGAAACCGAACTCACCGGCACCGACCCCTTCATCGTCGAACTCGGCTGCAACGACGGCATCATGCTCCGGACCATCAAGGAAGCCGGCGTCCGTCACCTGGGCTTCGAGCCGTCCGGCAGCGTGGCCAAGGTGGCCCGGAGCCAGGGCATCCGGCTGCGCGTGGACTTCTTCGAAGCCGCCACGGCGAAGGAGGTGCGCGAGGCCGAGGGTCCGGCCGACGTCGTCTACGCCGCCAACACCTTCTGCCACATCCCGTACATGACCTCCATCTTCGAGGGACTGGACGCGCTGCTCGGCCCGGACGGGGTCCTGGTCTTCGAGGACCCCTACCTGGGCGACATCGTGGCGAAGACCTCCTTCGACCAGATCTACGACGAGCACTTCTACTTCTTCACCGCGCACTCCGTCCGGACGATGGCCGCCCGCTTCGGGTTCGAACTGGTCGACGTCGAGCGACTGCCGGTGCACGGCGGCGAGGTCCGCTACACCGTGGCGCGCGCCGGCCGCCGCAAGCCCACCGAGGCCGTCGCCCGGCTGCTGCGGGAGGAGGAGCGGCGCGGACTGCACGAGCCGGCCACCCTGCGCGACTTCGCGGCCCGCGTCCACCGTATCCGCGACGACCTGGTCACCCTGCTGCGCGACCTGCGCGACCAGGGACGCACCGTGGTCGCCTACGGTGCGACCGCCAAGAGCGCCACGGTGGCGAACTTCTGCGGCATTGGCCCCGACCTCGTCTCGTACGTGTGCGACACGACACCGGCCAAGCAGGGGCGGCTGACGCCCGGGTCGCACATCCCGGTGAAGCCCGCGGAGACGTTCGCCGAAAGCTACCCCGACTACGCGCTGCTCTTCGCCTGGAACCACGCGGAGGAGATCATGGCGAAGGAGCAGGGCTTCCGGGAGGCCGGCGGCAAGTGGATCCTCTATGTCCCCGACGTGCAGACCGCCTGAACCTCCAGCACCGGACAGGGTGAGTGCAGACGATGTATGAGGCCGATTACGTGGAAATCTACGATCTCGTGATGCGTAGCCGTGGCCGGGACTACGCGGGCGAGGCGGCGGAGCTGGTCAGGCTGATCCGCCGGCGGAACCCGGGCGCCTCGTCGCTGCTCGACGTGGCCTGCGGCACGGGGCTGCACCTGGAGCACCTGGCGGCGGGCTTCGACGTGGTCGAGGGGCTGGACCGCTCCGAGGACATGCTGGCCCTGGCGAAGAGCCGGGTCCCCGGGCTGAGGGCCCGCCAGGGCGACATGAGGGACGTCGGCTGCGTCGCCGCGTACGACGCGATCACCTGCATGTTCGCGATACCGCACCTGGCCTCCGAGGAGGAACTCGCCGGGATGATCGCCGGCTGCGTACGGGCACTGGCTCCGGGCGGCGTGCTGGTGATCGAACCGTGGTTCACGCCCGAGGAGTTCCTCCCCGGCTACATCTCCCGCGACCTCATCGAGGAGGAGCACCGCACGATCATGCGGGTGTCGCACTCCACCCGCCTGGACGGACGCCGGGACCGGATGCGGATGGTGCTGCACAGCGTGCTGGCGGACGCCGAGACGGGGATACGGCACTCCACGGAGACCATCGACATGTCGCTGTTCACCAAGGAGCAGTTCACGCGGGCCTTCGACGCCGCGGGCTGCCGGGCCGAGTTCGTACCCGCCGAGGGTTTCGCCTGGGGACTGTGGGTGGCCCAGCGCGGGCGGGGGGACGGCGAGGCCCCGTGACCGCCCCGGCCGGCGCGGGAACGGTGGTCGTGCTGGGCGGGACCGGCTTCGTCGGCCGTCATGTCTGCACCGCCTTCGGTGCCGCGGGCCGGCGGGTCGTCGCGGTGGCCCGGCGGCGAAGGAGCCTCCCGCCCTCCGTCCGGTTCCAGGCCCTGGACATCGCGGAGGTCTCCGCGGAGGGTCTCGCCGAGCTGCTGGACGGCCTGGGCGCCGACGTCGTCGTCGACGCCACGGGCAGCAGCTGGGGCCTCACCGAGGAACAGATGGACTCCCGCTGCGTCGCCCTGACCCTGCGGCTCCTCGAAGCGCTGCGGCTGCTGCCGCGGCGGCTCCGGCTGGTCCATCTGGGCTCCGTGCTGGAGTACGGCCCCATCGCCTGGGGGAAGTCGGCGGACCCCACGGGCCCCCTGCGCCCGCAGACCGCCTACGGCCGGGCGAAACTCGCCGCGGCGCGCAGCGTCCTCGCCGCGACCGCCGCGGGCGAGGTGGACGGAGTGGTGCTGCGACTGGCCAACGCCATCGGGCCCGGCATGCACGAGACCAGCCTGCCCGGCAAGGTGGCCGAGACCCTCGCGGCCGCCGGAACCGAGGAGCCCGCGCGCCTGGAACTCGCCGCGCTGACCGCCCACCGGGACTACGTGGACGTCCGCGACGTCGCCGGCGCCGTGGTCCTCGCGGCCCGGGCCGACGTGGCGGGGCGGGCGCTGGACATCGGATCCGGCACCGCGGTTCCCGTGCGTACCCTCGTCGACCTGCTGGTCGCCGCGAGCGGACGCCATCCCCAGGTGATCGAGCGGCGCACCGGCGACCTCGGCTGGCGCGCCGCCATGGACTGGTCGCGGGTGGACGCCGCACCCGCTCGGGAGGCGCTCGGCTGGCAGGCCGTCACACTCCTCGCGGAATCGGTGCGCGACCTGTGGCAGGAGACCCTGCGCCGGCACCGCGTCCCCGTGCCGGACGGCGCGGGCGCGGCGCACGGACGTACCGGCCGCTGACCGCGTTCGCAGGCCGGGCGACACCCGCCCCCGACTCCGTCCGAGGACCACGTTCGCCGCCCACCCGTGCCGCGGCACCGCCCGGGACCAGGACGCGCGCCCTTCCCGCCGAGCCTCTCGCGGCCGGGGAGGGCGGTACGCCGGCACGGGCCCGGCGCGGCCCCCTTCGCAGCCCATGAGGAGAGAACGCGATGAAAGCTCTGGTGCTCTCCGGCGGGTCCGGAACCCGTCTGCGCCCCTTCAGCTACTCCATGCCCAAACAACTCATCCCCATCGCCAACAAACCCGTGCTGGAGCACGTGCTGGAGAACATCCGCGACCTCGGCGTCACCGACGTCGGCGTCATCGTCGGCGAGCGCGGGGACCAGATCGCGGAGGCGGTCGGGAACGGCGAGCGGCTCGGGCTGAACCTCGCCTACATCACCCAGGAGAAGCCGCTCGGCCTGGCCCACTGCGTCGCGCTGGCCCGGTCCTTCCTGGGCGACGACGACTTCGTCATGTACCTCGGCGACAACATGCTGCCGCAGGGGGTCACCGACATCGCCGAGGACTTCGCCGCGCACCGTCCGGACGCCCATGTCGTCGTGTGCAAGGTCGCCGACCCCCGGTCGTTCGGCGTCGCCGAGCTGGACGCCGAGGGATGGGTGGAGCGCCTCGTGGAGAAGCCGCGGGCGCCGCGCAGCGACCTCGCGCTGATCGGCGTGTACTTCTTCACGCCCGCCATTCACGAGGCGGTGGCCGCCATCGAGCCCAGCGACCGCGGCGAGCTGGAGATCACCGACGCGATCCAGTGGCTGGTGACCCGGGGCAAGCGGGTCAAGGCCACCCCGTACGAGGGCTACTGGAAGGACACGGGCCGGGCCGAGGACGTGCTGGAGTGCAACCGGCACCTGCTGGAGACCCTGCGCCCGGCCGTCGTCGGCGAGGTCGACGCGCACAGCCGGCTGGAGGGCACCGTCCTGATCGAGGCCGGGGCACGGATCACCCGCTCGACGATCGAGGGGCCGGCCGTCGTGGGCGCCGGCTCGGTCGTCGAGGACAGCCACGTGGGTCCCGGCACCTCCGTGGGGCGGGACTGCGTCCTGCGCAACTCACGGCTGGCCGCGTCCATCGTGATGGAGGGCGCCGAGATCCGCGACGTACCCGGGCTCCACGGATCCCTCATCGGCCGCGGCTCCCGCATCGGGGCGTCGCTCCACCGTCCCGCCCAGCACCGGCTCGTCGTCGGTGACGACACGACCGTCGAGGTGGCGGCATGAGGTTCCTGGTCACGGGCGCCGCCGGATTCATCGGCTCGCACTATGTCCGCTCCCTGCTGGCCGGCGAGTTCCCGGGCTTCGAGGAGACCCGGGTCACGGCGCTGGACGTACTGAGCTACGCCGGGAACAGGAACAATCTCCCGGCCGGCCATCCCCGCCTGGAGTTCGTCCACGGCGACATCTGCGACCTGTCGCTGCTGCGGGAGGTGCTGCCCGGCCACGACGCCGTGCTGCACTTCGCCGCCGAGTCGCATGTCGACCGGTCGCTGGAGGCCGCCGCCGAGTTCGTCCGCACGAACGTCGTCGGCACCCAGACGCTGTTCGACGCCTGCCTGGAGACCGGCATCGAGCGCGTCGTGCACATCTCCACCGACGAGGTCTACGGCTCCATCCCCGAGGGCTCCTGGACCGAGGAGTGGCCGCTGGCGCCGAACTCTCCCTACGCCGCCTCCAAGGCGGCCTCCGACCTGCTGGCCCGCGCCTACTGGCACACGTACGGGCTGGATGTGTCGGTGACCCGCTGCACCAACAACTACGGCCCCCACCAGCACCCGGAGAAGCTGATCCCGCGGTTCGTCACGAACCTGCTGGAGGGCGAACCGGTGCCGCTGTACGGAGACGGCACCAACGTGCGGGAGTGGCTGCACGTACACGACCACTGCCGGGCGATCCAGCTGGTCCTCACCAAGGGGCAGACCGGCGAGGTCTACAACATCGGCGGGGGGAACGAGCGCACCAACCTGGAGATCACCGAACGCCTGCTGGAGCTGTGCGGGGCGGACTGGTCCATGGTGCGCCACGTGGCCGACCGCAAGGGCCACGACGAGCGGTACTCCCTGGACGACACCAAGCTCCGCTCCGAGCTGGGGTACGAGCCCGTCGTCGCCTTCGACCAGGGGCTGGCCGACACCGTCGCCTGGTACCGCGACAACCCCGACTGGTGGAAGCCGCTCAGGGCCGGGCAGCGATGAGCACGCGCACGGTGAGCACCGCGACGCTCCTGCGGCCCCGCGACGAGCTCCGGCTGACCCGCCCCCTGGCCCGCTCGGCCGGCTCACGGTCCGGTGGGGTCCAGCTCGGAACCGAACGGTTCGCCGACTGGCTGGCCGAGCGGGGGCGCCGCCACCGCTTCTCGGTGGAACGCGTCCCCTTCGCCGCGCTGGACGGCTGGTCGTTCGCCCCGGACAGCGGCAACCTGGTCCACCGCAGCGGCCGGTTCTTCTCGGTGGAGGGGCTGCACGTCCGTACCGACACGGGGCCGGTGCGCGAATGGCGCCAGCCCATCATCAACCAGCCCGAGATCGGCATCCTCGGGATCCTGGCCAAGGAGTTCGACGGGGTGCCGCACTTCCTGATGCAGGCCAAGATGGAGCCGGGAAACCCCAACCTGCTCCAGCTGTCCCCGACCGTGCAGGCCACGCGCAGCAACTACACGAAGGTGCACGGCGGCTCGGCCGTCCGGTACCTGGAGTACTTCACCGAGCCCGGGCGTGGCCTGGCCCTCGCGGACGTCCTGCAGTCCGAACACGGCTCCTGGTTCCACGGCAAACGCAACCGGAACATGGTCGTGCTCACCGAGGAGGACGTACCGCTCCACGACGACTTCTGCTGGCTGACGCTCGGCCAGCTCGGCGAGCTGCTGCGCCGCGACAATGTCGTCAACATGGACTCGCGCACCGTGCTGGCCTGCCTGCCCGGGATGTTCACCCAGCGTCAGGCGCTGCACTCCGACGCGGAGCTGCTCTCCTGGTTCACCCACGAACGCTCCCGGCACGAGCTGAGGGCGACCCTCACCCCGTTGCGCGACGTCACCGGCTGGCAGCGGGACGACTGGTCCATCAGTCACGAGGCGGGCCGGTACTTCCGGGTCGTCGCCGTCACCGTGCAGGCCGGCAACCGCGAGGTCACCGGCTGGTCGCAGCCGTTGTTCGAACCGGTCGGCCAGGGCGTGGCGGCCTTCCTCACCCGCCGCGTCGACGGCGTGCCGCATGTGCTGGCGCACGCCCGGGTCGAGGGTGGTTTCAAGGACACCGTCGAGCTGGGACCCACGGTCCAGTGCGCGCCGGACAACTTCGCCCACGTGGCCGAGGCGGACCGTCCGGCGTTCCTGGACGACGTGCTCTCGGCCGCCCCCTCCCGTATCCGGTACGAGGCCGTGCACTCCGAGGAGGGCGGTCGCTTTCTGAACGCGGAGAGCCGGTACCTGATCGTCGAGGCGGACGGCGCCGGCGCGTCGCTGCCGGCGCCGTCCGGCTACCGCTGGGTGACCCCGGCCCAGCTGACCGCCCTCACCCGCCACAGCCACTACGTCAACGTCCAGGCGCGCACCCTCCTGGCCTGCATGAACACCGGAGCGGTGGAGCTCTGAGCAGCCTGGTCCCCCCAACCCACCGGCTTGTGAAACCAGCCGATCCCGACTGTGAACAGGGAGCGTTGTGTCCCGTCGTCTCTTCACCTCGGAATCCGTGACCGAAGGTCACCCCGACAAGATCGCCGACCAGATCAGCGACACGATCCTCGACGCGCTGCTGCGCGCGGACCCCTCCTCCCGCGTCGCCGTGGAGACCCTCGTCACCACGGGACAGGTGCACCTGGCCGGCGAGGTCACCACCAAGGCCTACGCGCCGATACCGGAACTGGTCCGCCAGAAGATCCTGGAGATCGGCTACGACTCCTCCGCCAAGGGCTTCGACGGCGCCTCCTGCGGCGTGTCGGTGTCGATCGGCGCCCAGTCCCCGGACATCGCGCAGGGCGTGGACACCGGCGGCGCGGGCGACCAGGGCCTGATGTTCGGCTACGCGACGGACGAGACACCGTCGCTGATGCCGCTGCCCGTCTTCCTGGCCCACCGCCTGTCGAAGCGCCTGTCGGACGTGCGCAAGAACGGCACGATCCCCTATCTGCGCCCGGACGGAAAGACCCAGGTCACCATCGAGTACGACGGCGACCGAGCCGTCCGCCTGGACACGGTCGTCGTGTCGTCCCAGCACGCCGCGGACATCGACCTGGACGCCCTGATGACACCCGACATCCGGGAGTCGGTCGTGGCACCGGAGCTGAAGCGGCTGTCGGAGGACGGCATCAAGCTGGACACCGACGGCTACCGCCTGCTGGTCAACCCCACCGGCCGCTTCGAGATCGGCGGCCCGATGGGCGACGCCGGCCTGACCGGCCGCAAGATCATCATCGACACCTACGGCGGCATGGCCCGCCACGGCGGCGGTGCCTTCTCCGGCAAGGACCCGTCCAAGGTCGACCGCTCGGCGGCGTACGCGATGCGCTGGGTCGCGAAGAACGTGGTCGCCGCGGGCCTGGCCGCCCGCTGCGAGATCCAGGTCGCCTACGCCATCGGCAAGGCCGAGCCGGTCGGCCTCTTCGTCGAGACCTTCGGCACCCACAAGGTCGAGCCCGAGAAGATCGAGAAGGCCATCGACGAGGTCTTCGACCTCCGTCCGGCCGCCATCATCCGCGACCTCGACCTGCTCCGCCCGATCTACGCCCAGACCGCGGCCTACGGCCACTTCGGCCGCGAGCTCCCCGACTTCACCTGGGAGCGCACCGACCGTGTCGACGCCCTGCGCACCGCGGTGGAGCGCTGACATGCGGATCGCGGTGACCGGCTCGATCGCCGTCGACCACCTGATGGTCTACCCCGGACGCTTCGCCGACCAGCTGCTCAAGGAGGAACTCCACCACGTCTCGCTGTCCTTCCTCGCCGACCACCTGGAGATCCGGCACGGTGGCGTCGGACCGAACATCGCCCTCGGTCTGGCACGGCTCGGCCTGCGTCCGGTGCTGGTGGGTGCCGCCGGAGCCGATTTCGCCGACTACGGCAGCCGGCTGCGGGCGGCGGGCGTGGACACCAGAGCGGTACGGATCAGCGAGAAGCTGCACACGGCGCGCTTCGTGTGCACCACCGACCTCGACCAGAACCAGATCGCCACCTTCTACGGCGGTGCCATGGCCGAAGCCGGCGAGATCGGTCTCGGCGAGGTGTGGCGCCAGGTCGGCTCCCTGGACCTGGTGCTGGTCGGCGCCGACGACCCGCGGGCCATGCTCCGGCACACCGAGGAGGCGCACGCCCTCGGCATCGACGTGGCGGCCGACCCCTCCCAGCAGCTGGCCCGGCTGGACGCCGACCAGATCGAACGCCTGGTGGACGGGGCACGCTGGCTCTTCACCAACGAGTACGAGGCGGCCCTGCTCATGGAGCGGACCGGCTGGAGCAGACGGGACGTGCTGAAGCGGGCCGACGTCTGGATCGTCACCCGCGGTGCCGACGGTGTCTCGATCCTCTCCGACGCCGGCGCCCCGCTGGACATCCCCGCGGTGCCCGCCGGTACGATCGCCGACCCCACCGGGGTGGGCGACGCCTTCCGCGCCGGCTTCCTCGCGGGCATCGCGCGGGGACTGCCCCGCGAGCACGCGGCCCGACTGGGCTGCGCACTGGCCACGGCGGCCCTGGAATCCGTGGGCAGCCAGGAGTACGAGCTGCGCCCCGCCGAGCTGCTCTCCCGCGTCGGCCGGACCTACGGCCCCGCCGCGGCGGCGGCGATCGAGCCGCTGCTCGCGGGCGTCGCGGAACCTGCCGTCACCGCCGGAGACCGGCGATGACGACCCTGCGCGACATCCTCGCCGACGGCACGCCCTCCTTCTCCTTCGAGTTCTTCCCGCCGAAGAGCGAGAAGGGCGCCGCCGACCTGTGGGCCGCGCTCCGACGCGTGGAGGCCTTCGCGCCGGCCTTCGTCTCCGTCACCTACGGCGCCGGCGGCTCCTCACGGGACCGCACCATCGAGGTGACCCGGCGTGTCGCGGCCGAGTCGACGCTACGGCCCGTGGCCCATCTGACGGCCGTCGGCCACTCGGTCGCCGAGCTGCGGCACATCATCCGCCAGTACGTCGACGCGGGCGTCCGCGACGTCCTGGTCCTGCGCGGCGATCCGCCGGGTGATCCGAACGGCCCCTGGGTGCCCCACCCGCAGGGGTTCACCCACGCCGTCGAGCTCGTCGAACTCGTCCGCTCCATGGGCGACTTCACGATCGGCGTGGCGGCCTTCCCGGAGCGGCATCCGCGCTCGCCCGACTGGGACAGCGAGGTCCGGCACTTCGTCGCCAAGTGCCGGGCGGGCGCGGACTACGCCATCACCCAGATGTTCTTTCACGTCGAGGACTATCTGCGGCTGCGCGACCGGATGGCGTCCGCCGGCTGCGACGTCCCCATCATTCCCGCGATCATGCCCGCCACCGACGTACGCCAGATCCGCCGGTTCGCCGAGCTGTCCCACGCCGCCTTCCCCGAAGACCTGGCGCATCGGCTGGAGGCCGCACGCGACGATCCCGCCGAGGGCCGGCGCATCGGCGTGGAACACGCCACGGCCATGGCCGAGACACTCCTTCGCGAAGGCGCCCCCGGGCTGCACTACATCACCCTCAACCGGTCCACGGCGGCGCTCGCGATCCACCGGAACGTTCTGGGCTCGGCCGCCCTGCGACCGGCCGCCCACCACTGACACGGGCGCGCGATCGGAGTACCGACACCCCTGACCCCGCGATCACCGCTGGTCCTCGTAGAGGATCCAGCGGTGATCGCGGGGTCTTTTTTGCGTTGGGCCGCCGCGAGCAGCGGGGCGGGGCGACGGGGGAACGACCGGTCCTGCCCGCCGACACGGCGAACCCGGCGGGTTAAGCGGGTGAACACTGAGGCGTCCCACGCCTCGCCGGGCATGCATGGAGGTCCCGGCCGTATCCGGCCACATCCTCGGACCCGACGCGCCTGGAGGCGAGTGATGAACCAAACAGCCGATCAAGCCGACCCCACGATCCATCAGGTACCGGTCCTCATCGTCGGCGGCTCCCTGGTCGGTTTGTCGACCTCGCTGTTCCTGGGGCGGCTGGGGGTGCGGCACACGCTGGTGGAGCGCCATGCGAGCACCTCCATCCATCCCCGGGGCCGCGGCAACAACGTCCGCACGATGGAGCTGTTCCGGGTGGCCGGCGCCGAGCCGGGGATCCGGGAGGCCGCCGCCACGCTGGCCGAGAACCACGGCATCCTGCAGACCCCCACCCTGGTCGGCGACGCGGGGGAGTGGCTGTTCCGGGAGATCGACCCGGGCGGCGGCCTGGCCCGCTTCAGCCCCGCCTCATGGTGCCTGTGCAGCCAGAACGACCTGGAGCCGGTTCTGCTCGACTGCGCCGTACGACTCGGCGGCGACCTGCGCTACGGCACAGAGATGATGTCGTTCGACACCGACGCCACCGGCGTCACCGCGGTGGTCAAGAGCCGCGAGACGGGCGAGCACACCACCATCCGCGCGGACTACCTCGTCGCCGCCGACGGTCCCCGCAGCCCCGTCCGTGAGCAGCTCGGCATCGGGCAGAGCGGCCCCGGCGACCTGTTCCACAACATCAGCATCACCTTCCGCTCCCGTGGCCTCGCCGACGTCGTGGGCGACCGCCGCTTCATCGTCTGCTACCTGACCAACCCGGAGGCCGACGGGGCGCTGCTGCCCGTGGACAACCGGGAGAACTGGGTCTTCCACGCCCCCTGGCACCCCGAACGCGGCGAGACGCTCGAGGAGTTCACCGAGGAGCGGTGCGTCGAGCACATCCGCCGTGCGGTCGGGGTCCCGGACCTGGACGTCCGGCTCACCGGCAAGGCGCCCTGGCACGCCGCCCAGCGGGTTGCCCGCAGCTACCAGGCGGGACGTGTGTTCCTGGCCGGCGACTCGGCCCACGAGATGTCCCCCACCGGGGCCTTCGGCTCCAACACCGGTATCCAGGACGCCCACAACCTCGCGTGGAAGCTGGCCGCGGTGCTCGGCGGCTGGGCGGGTGAGGGGCTGCTGGACACATACGACGCCGAGCGCCGCCCGGTGGCGGAGGCGACCAGCTCCCGGGCCGCCGCGCGGTCGGTCGAGCACAGCCACCCCGGCTACGCCCCGTCGCCCGGGGCCGGCGGCGGCCCCCAGCGCGGCATCCTCGACGTGGCCCTGGGCTACCGCTACCCGCGGGGCGCCGTGGTCGGCACCGACCCGTCGGGCCCCGTAGTCCCGGAGCGGCTCGCCCTGACCGGTGAACCCGGCAGCAGGGCGCCCCACTTGTGGCTGCGCCGCCAGGGGGAACGGATCTCCTCCCTCGACCTCTACGAAAAGTCGCCGGTCCTGCTCAGCGACGCCGGTGCCGCGAGCGGCTGGCACGAGGCCGCCGTGCGCGTCGCGGAAGAGATGTCCGTGCCGCTGGTCTCCTACCGGGTGGGCACCGGACCCGACGCCGAGCTGGCGCCCGAGGACGGTGCGGACTGGGCCGCCTGCCACGGCACGACACCCGGAGGCGCGGTCCTCGTCCGGCCCGACGGGTTCGTCGCCTGGCGGGCGTCCGGTCCGGTCCCGGACGCCGCCTCGGAACTGCGTCAGGTCCTGACCGAGGTGCTGGCACTCGCCTGACCTCGGACTTCTGGCCAATGAGCCGACCCGCGCCGAGCGGGTCGGCTCCTTTCGCCGTTCCGACACTCCCTCAGCCGCGCCACACCGAGGGAAGTTGACGAGCCGACGCATGCGACGGCACCACGTGACCCCGTGGGCGGACGGGTTCACCCGACTGATCGCCCGGAGTAGCGGCGCGGAGCCGTCTGGCTGACGGTTGAGCATGTCGCGGTCGAGTAAGGCCAGCTGACCAAGTGACAGCTGCTCGACCGTCGGCGGAAGGAATGTCAGATGCGCTCTGCTCGCATGCTCATGGCCGCCACGGCGGCCTCGGCCGCCCTCGCTCTCGGTGCGCCCGGCGCCTACGCGGCCGTCGGCTCGGACCACGAGGACTCCTCCTACAGCAAGGAAGAGAGCAAGGAGCACGACAAGGACTACTCCAAGGACCACGACAAGGACGACTACTCCAAGGACGACTACTCCAAGGACGACTACTCCAAGGACGACTACTCCAAGGACGACTACGACAAGGACTACGACAAGGACAGCTCGTACGACTCCCCGCGCGGCGGCATGCGCACCGGTGGCGGCGCGCTGACCGCGCTGAACAGCGACGACGAGTGGGGTAGCAAGTCCTACAAGGACAGCGACAGCTCCTCGGGTTACAAGGACAGCGGCTCGGGCTACAAGGACAGCGGCGGCTCGGGTTACAAGGACAGCGAGCACAACGGCAAGGACTCGTGGGGCAGCGACCACGACAAGCCCCGCGGCGGGGTGCACACGGGTGGCGGCGGCCTCTCCGCACCGTCGGTGACCGCGGGCGGGCTGGCGGCCCTGGCCGTCGCCGGCGCCGGCCTGTACGTGGTGCGTCGCAGGAAGACCGCCGGAAGCGTGGCCTGACCCATGCCGGCCGCGATAGCCGCGGTGGCCGCCACGCGCGCGTGCCGCGTGGCGGCCCCCGGCCGGATCTCCCGGTACTCCGTTCGCTCAGCTGCCGTGCCCTAGTGAGGTGGTTCTCCGATGGCAGCCGGTCCGTCCTCCCCCGTCGACCAGGAGCCGGCCCCGAACCCGCAGTCGTCCCGCACCGGCGTACTGGTGATGGCCACCCTGGCCGTCCTGGTGCTCGTCATGAGTGCGGTCGGCCGCACCGACACCTCGTCCGACGCCCTCCGTCCGCCGCAGGCCGCACCGGTCGGCACGTCGGCCCCGGCCGTCCCGGAGCCGTACCAGCCGGAAGGGCGGACGCGGAAGCCTCTGCCGCGATCGAAGCCCGTGCGCCTGCTCATCCCGAAGATCTCGGTCGACGCCCCCTTCACGGAGCTGGCCATCGGCCCCTCGGGACAGCTCCAGGCTCCGCCCGCCGACGACACCAACCTCGTCGGCTGGCACGCCAGGGGACCCGCGCCGGGCGAGACCGGCACGGCGATCATCGCCGGGCACGTCGACACGAAGACGTCTGCCGCCGTCTTCGTGAGCCTCGGCGAACTCGAGGCAGGCGACATGTTCCACGTGGAGCGAGCGGACGGCCGCATGGCGACCTTCGTGGTCGACAGCGTGGAGACATTCGACAAGAAGAACTTCCCCGACGAGCGGGTGTACGGCGACGCCGACCGGCCCGAGGCCCGGCTCATCACCTGTGCGGGTGACTACGACCGCACGGTGAAGGACTACACCGACAACCTCGTGGTCTTCGCCCACCTCGTCTGAGCCCGACCCGCTTTCCCCCTCCCGTGTCCGCGGCCAGTCACCCTCGTAGTGCACACAAGTCGCGCTCCTCAGGGGACGGCCACAGGATCGAGGAACGCCGACGTCGCTCACCGTGACCGACGTTCACCCCGGCCCGCCGAAGGAGATGTGCGCAGGATGACCACCACGTCCGAACGTGTTTCCGGACCGCTGACGCACCAGATGTCGCAGCGTGTCTCCCAGTCCGTGTTCGACGGCTCCAGGCTCCGTGTCGTCCTGCTGGTGGACGTCCACGACGGTGCTCAGCAGCAGTTCCTGGAGGCCTACGAACAGCTTTGCAGTGAGGTCGCGTCCGTCCCCGGACACGTCAGCGACCAGCTGTGCCAGTCCATCGAGAACCCCTCCCAATGGCTCATCACCAGTGAGTGGGAGAGCGCCCCGCCGTTCCTGACCTGGGTGAACAGCGAGGAGCACGTGCGGATGGTGGCACCGCTGCACAGCTGCGTCCGGGACACCAGGTCGCTCCGCTTCCACATCGTCCGCGAGACCGACGGCCCGGCGACGGACGCCGATCGCGGACAGCGCCGGCTCCAGTCGGCCCCGAGGATCGGTGACGGCCTCATCCGCCACGCCCTCACCTTCACCGTCAAGCCGGGCAGTGAGGAGACCGTCGCGAAGATCCTCGCCGGCTACGCCTCACCCGAATCCCGGGTCGACGACACCACCCGGCTGTGCCGCACCTCCCTGTTCATGCACGGCAACCGGGTCGTGCGCGCCATCGAGGTACGGGGCGATCTGCTCGCGGCGCTGCGCCACGTCGCCCGGCAGCCCGAGGTACGGGCGGTCGAGGAGGCCATCAACCCCCATCTGGAGCAGCAGCGGGACCTCGACGACCCCGAGTCCGCCCGCGCCTTCTTCACCCGGGCGGCGCTCCCCGCCGTCCACCATGTGACCGCCGGCCGGGAGACCGCCGACGCCGTGCGGCACGCGCTGTACTACCCGGCCCGGGAGGGCTGCGGGATGCGTCTGGCCGAGCTGCTCGCCCAACAGGACGAGGCGACGGACGCTCCGCAGGGCCCGGTGCTGCGCAGCACCATCTTCCAGCGCGACGACGTCGTGATGCGGCTCATCGACGTACAGGACGGGGACGACGCCGACCCCGGCGCCGTGCTCGGCCTCGGCGACCGCCGGCAGGCGGACGAACTGCTGGCACTCCTCGACGCCGAGGCTCTCGGCGCGGACGCGTCCGCGCTGCTCGGCGGAGGCGCCGCCCGCCTGCTCACCCTCGCCCGAATGAACCTCGTCACCGACCGCCGCGCTCCCGAAGCCTGATGCCTCGGCGCCCGCGCCGCCCCAGCCACGCCGCAGTGTCGAAGCGGTACCCGATCGGAGGAAAGCCGTGATCAAAGCCAATCCCAGAATCGTGCATCTCAGCGAGGTCGAGCCCAACACCCGGCGCGGTGGCGATCTGCGGGCCATGCTCACCCCGGCCACCGTCGGGTCCACCAGCGGCTTCATGGGCGTGGCCATCGTGCAGCCCGGAGACCGCATCGGTGAGCACTACCACCCGTACTCCGAGGAGTTCGTCTACGTCGTGTGCGGGCAGCTCGAGGTGGACCTGGACGGCGAACCCCACCCGCTCCAGCCCGAGCAGGGGCTGATGATCCCCGCCTACATGCGGCACCGCTTCCGCAACGTCGGCAACGTCGAGGCCCGGATCGTCTTCCACCTCGGCCCGCTGGCCCCGAGCCCGCCGCTCGGCCACGTCGACACCGAGGAGAGCGACGCCGTCCCGGTCGCCGCCGAGGCAGCCCTCGACGGCGACGGCCGGGAAGCCGAACGACGGCAGGTCCGATCATGACCAGGCGCGTAGCGGTCACCGGCATAGGCGTCGTGGCACCTGGCGGCATCGGCGTCCCGGCCTTCTGGGACCTGCTGTCCCACGGACGCACCGCGACCCGGGGCATCACCTTCTTCGACCCGTCCGGCCTGCGGTCGCAGATCGCCGCCGAGTGCGACTTCGACCCGGTGGCCCACGGGCTGGAGCCCGACGAGATCGCACGCTGCGACCGGTACATCCAGTTCGCGCTCGTGGCCGCGGACGAAGCGGTACGGGACTCCGGCCTCGACCTCGCCCGGGAGAACCCCTGGCGGGTCGGGGTCTCCCTGGGCACCGCGGTCGGCGGCACCACCCGGCTGGAGCACGACTACGTCCTGGTCAGCCACCGCGGGCAGCGCTGGGACGTGGACCACCGGGAGGCGGAACCGCATCTGCAGCGCGCGTTCTCGCCGAGCACGCTCGCCTCGACGGTGGCCGAGCGGTTCGGGGCGTGCGGACCGGTGCAGACCGTCTCCACGGGCTGCACCTCCGGGCTCGACTCGATCGGGTACGCCTTCCACACGATCGAGGAGGGCCGGGCCGAGGTGTGCATCGTCGGCGCCTCGGACTCACCGATCTCGCCGATCACGATGGCGTGCTTCGACGCGATCAAGGCCACGTCCCCCAACAACGACGACCCCGCCCACGCCTCGCGTCCCTTCGACGCGGACCGCGACGGGTTCGTGATGGGGGAGGGCGGTGCCGTCCTCGTCCTGGAGGAGCTGGAACACGCGCGGGCCCGCGGTGCGCGCGTGTACTGCGAGCTCGGCGGCTACGCCACCTTCGGCAACGCCTACCACATGACCGGCCTGACCCGAGAGGGCCTGGAGATGGCCCGGGCCATCGAACTCGCTCTCGACCACGCCCGGCTCGACGGCACGGCGATCGACTACGTCAACGCGCACGGGTCGGGCACCCAGCAGAACGACCGTCACGAGACGGCCGCGGTCAAACGGGCCCTGGGGCAGCACGCCTACGACACGCCCATGAGCTCCATCAAGTCCATGGTGGGCCATTCCCTCGGCGCGATCGGATCGATCGAGGTCGTCGCCTGTGTGCTGGCCCTCGCCCACCAGGTCGTGCCGCCCACCGCGAACTACGAGACCCCGGACCCGGAGTGCGACCTGGACTACGTCCCGCGTGTCGCCCGCGAACGGAGACTGAACAGCGTGCTCTCCGTGGGCAGCGGGTTCGGCGGCTTCCAGTCCGCGGTGGTCCTGACCCGGCCGAGGGAGAAAACACCATGAGCGGACCCTATCCACGGCGCGCGGCCGTCACCGGAATCGGCGTGGTCGCTCCCAACGGAACCACCACCGAGACCTTCTGGAAGTCCACCAAGGAGGGCATAAGCGCCCTGGACCGGGTCACCCGCGAGGGATGCGAGGACCTGCCGCTGCGGGTCGCCGGTGAGATCCGGGAGTTCGAGCCGTCGGCGGCGATCGAGGAGCGCTACCTGGTCCAGACCGACCGGTTCACGCACTTCGCGATGACCGCCGCCGACCTCGCACTCGACGACGCCCGCCTCGCCCGCGCCGACACCGACGGCTCGCCGTTCTCGGTCGGCGTGGTCACCGCTGCCGGCTCCGGCGGCGGCGAGTTCGGCCAGCGGGAGCTGCAACAGCTCTGGGGCAAAGGCAGCCGCTTCGTCGGGCCGTACCAGTCCATCGCCTGGTTCTACGCCGCCAGCACCGGCCAGATCTCCATCCGCCGCGGCTTCAAGGGCCCCTGCGGTGTGGTCGCCGCCGACGAGGCCGGCGGACTGGACGCCCTCGCCCACGCGGCGCGGGCCGTCCGGCGCGGCACCGATGTGATCGTGGCCGGATCGACCGAGGCCCCGCTGGCCCCCTACTCGGTGGTCTGCCAGCTCGGTTACCCGGAGCTGAGCACCGTCGACGACCCGGCGCGCGCCTACCGCCCGTTCACCGCCGCGGCCTGCGGATTCGTACCCGCGGAGGGCGGCGCCATGCTCGTCGTGGAGGACGAGATCGCGGCGCTGGAACGAGGCGCGCCGGTGCGGGCCTTCGTGGCGGGACACGCGTCGACCTTCACCGGCGCCTCCCGCTGGGAGCGCTCCAGGGACGGGCTGGCCCAGGCCGCCCGGGGCGCCCTGGAGGAGGCCGGCTGTGCCCCCGAGGAGATCGACGTCGTCTTCGCCGACGCCCTCGGCGTGCCCGAGGCGGACCGCGCGGAGGCGCTGGCCATCGTCGACGCCCTCGGCGCGCACGGCCGACGCGTGCCGGTCACCGCCCCCAAGACCGGTATCGGTCGCGGCTACTGCGCCGCGCCGGTGCTGGACGTCGCGGCGGCGGTGCTCGCGATGGAGCAGGGCGTCGTCCCGCCCACCCCGAATGTGTTCGACATCTGCCACGACCTCGACCTGGTGACCGGCCGGGCGCGCGCCTCCGGGCCGCGCACGGCGCTGGTCCTCAGCCGGGGGCTGATGGGGTCGAACTCGGCCCTGGTGCTGCGACGCGGCACCGCCGACGCCGTGCAGTGAGGCGTCACAGAGCAAAGGAGAAACCATATGAGTGACCGCATTACCGTGGAAGAACTCGCCGAACTGATGAAGAAGGCCGCCGGAGTCACCGTTCCCCCGCAGGAACTCGAGCTGCAGCAGGACACCGGGTTCGACTCCTTCGGCATCGACTCGCTCGGTCTGCTCGGCATCGTGGGCGAGCTGGAGAACCGGTACGGCGCGCCCATGCCGCCGGACGCGGAGCGCTCCAAGACCCCGCGGCAGTTCCTGGACCTCGTCAACGGCGCGCTGCCGGCGGGAGCCTGAGATGGCCGGGCACACGGAGAACGAGATCGTCATCGCCGCGCCGGTCGACCTCGTCTGGGACATGACCAACGACGTGGCGAGCTGGCCGGACCTGTTCAGCGAGTACGCGTCGGTGGAGATCCTGTCCCGGGAGGGGAACAAGACCACCTTCCGGCTCACCATGCACCCCGACAAGGACGGCAAGGTGTGGAGCTGGGTATCCGAACGCGAAACGGACCGTGACACGCTCTCCGTCACGGCTCGCCGCGTCGAGACCGGCCCCTTCGCGTACATGAACATCCGGTGGCAGTACGAGAAGGTGCCGGAGGGAACCCGGATGGTGTGGACCCAGGACTTCGCGATGAAGCCCGACGCACCGGTCGACGACGTCTGGATGACCGACAACATCAACCGGAACTCCAAGGTCCAGATGGCCCTGATCCGGGACCGCATCGAGCAGGCCGCCGGGGAGCGCGAGCCCGTGCCGACCCTGACCGACTGAACGGGACGGAGCACAGGACCATGCACCAGACCCTGATCGTCGCCCGGATGGCCCCCGGGTCGGCCCCGGACATCGCCAAGGTGTTCGCGGAGTCGGACCGTGGTGAACTCCCTCATCTCATCGGGGTGTCCGGGCGCAGTCTGTTCCAGTTCGGTGATGTGTACCTGCACCTCATCGAGGCGGAACGGGACCCCGGACCCGCCATCGCCAAGATGGCCGGGCACCCCGAGTTCCAGGACATCAGCGAGCGCCTGTCGGCGTACGTCACCGCGTACGACCCGGCGACCTGGCGCTCCCCGAAGGACGCCATGGCGAACTGCTTCTATCGCTGGGACCGGGACGCCACCGCCTGAGCCGTCCATTCCCCTCGCCGGTCGCCGGACACGCGCAGGATGCGTGGCCGGCGACCGGCGTCCGGTAGCTCCCCTCACGGCCGGGATCCCCTCAACGGGCGTGGTGATCCGGGACCGTGCAGTCGAACGCGTGCAGGTACGGATTGACCGGCCGGACGTCGTCGATGACCAGTCCCGCGCCGGTGAGCCGGCCCACCATGCTCTCGGTGGTGTGCTTGGCCCCGCCGACGTTGAGGAGCAGCAGCAGATCCATGGCCGTGCTGAACTTCATCGACGGGGTGTCGTCGACGAGGTTCTCGATGACCACGACCCGCGCTCCGGGGCCGCCCGCCGCGATGACGTTGCGCAGCGTCCGGGCGGTGCTGTCGTCGTCCCACTCCAGGATGTTCTTGATGATGTACACATCGGCCCGGACCGGGATCTCCATCCGGCAGTCGCCGGGCACGATGCGCACCCGGTCCGCGAGCGCGCCTCCCGGCCGCAGCCGTGGATCGGCGTTCTCCACCACGCGCGGCAGGTCGAGCAGGGTCCCGTGGAGCGACGGGTACTTCTCCAGCAGGCTGGCCACCACGTGTCCCTGGCCGCCCCCGATGTCGGCGACCGACGAGCTCCCCGACAGATCGAGGAACTGCGCGACGTCCCGCGCCGACTGCATGCTGGACGTCGTCATGGCCCGGTTGAAGACGTCGGCCGACTCCGGGGCGTCCTCGTTGAGGTAGGTGAAGAACTCCTTGCCGTACAGGTCCTCCACGACGTTGTGACCGGTGCGCACCGCCTCGTCCAGCATCGGCCACGCGTCCCAGGTCCACGGTTCGGTGCACCACAGGGTGATGGCCCGCAGGCTGTGCGGGTCGTCCTCGCGCAGCAGCCGGGACATGTCGGTGTGTGCGAACGTACCGTCCGGCCGCTCGGCGAAGACGCCGTAGCAGGACAGGGCGCGCAGCAGCCGTCGCAGCGGCTGCGGTTCGGTCTTCACCGCCGCCGCCAGGTCCTCCACGGCCTGCGGGGAGTCGCCGAGTGCGTCGGCGACGCCCAGCCGGGCCGCCGCGCGGAGGGCGGCGGCACACGCCGCCCCGAACACGAGCTCCCTCAGCCGCATGGACGGCGGTGGGGCGGTCTGTGCGGTCGTCATGTGCCGCCTTCCTTCCAGTGGTTCCGCGGACGGCTTCGGCCGGCCGGTCAGCACAGGCCCGCGGGCCTGGAGGCCCCGCAGGAGTTGCCTTCGAAGGTGTTGTTCTTGCCGGTGTCCGTGTTCACGAGGTCGGCCGGGGAGTTGTTCGCCAGCGTGTTGTCCGTGATCCGGTTCCGCTCGCTGGTGGTGCCCACCATGCTCTTGAACAGGACGATGCCGCCCGACAGCGGGGAGTCGCCGGCGTTGTCCCTGATCACGTTCCGCGTCACCAGGGTGTCCTCGGCGCCGGTCAGGACGATGCCGGACCCCTGCAGGGCGGCCAGGCGGGCGGTCTTCGGGCAGGACTTGTTGTTCCGCACGATGTGGTTGTCGCGCACGGTCAGGGCGCCGGCCCGCGGCTTGTTCTCGTCGCCGACGACGAAGATGCCCGCGCAGTTGCCGGTCACGTGGTTGGCCGCGACGGTGAGGTTGCGCAGCCGCCGGACGGTGAGCCCGATCCGGTTGCCCTCCAGCCGGTTGTGCTCGACCACCGCGCCCCGGGAGTCCACGGCGCCTTCCTCGGCGTCGACCGTGTTGGCGAGGAACAGGCCCGCGTCGCCGTTCTCCCGCGCCGTGTTCTTGCGGAACACGCCGCGGACCGAGCGCTCCTGGGCGATGCCCCACACCCCGTTCTTCACGCTCGTCACGTTCCGCACGGTGAGCCGGTCGGTCGCGAAGGCGAAGACCCCGTTCTTGGCGAAGCCGGTCACCGTCAGGGAGGCGATGGTGACGTCCTTGACGCGGCGGTCCTTCTTACCCACCACACAGATCCCGTTGCCGCCCTTGGCACAGGAGTTGGCGGCCTTGTCCGTGCCCGGTTGGATCACGGTGCCGCGCCCCATGCCCCGCAGGGTCAGCCCGGGGGTGCTCACCTTGACGCTCTCCCGGTAGGTGCCGGGGGTCACGAGGACGGTGTCCCCGGGCTTGGCCGCGTCGACGGCCTGCTGAATCGATTCCCCCGGGAAGACCATGTCGGTCCGGTGGTGGTCGGCGACGGGCGGAGCCGCGCCGAGGCCCACACCGATCAGCGCGGCGGTGCACGCCAGATACGTGATATGGCATTTCTTCATATTCCGAACGGTAAGAGCGAGACATCAGGAACCTCCCGGTTGATCCATCCGATGGCGTGTCGTGCCCGGGGTGCCGCCCTCCGCGGGCTCTTGCGGGAGACACAGGTCACATTCGTTCCTGTCACATCCCTGCCGGGTCGCTCCGTCATACGGGTGCAGCCAACCGAAACGGCAGAGGAGAACACCATGAGTGCTCGTCTGAACATCTTCACCAGCCCCGTCGCCGGCGCGGTCCTGAAGCACTTCGTCGCGGCCGGCCAGGCGATCGCGAAGACGTCGCTGCCCGCGGCGACGCAGGAGCTGGTGAAGATCCGCGCGAGCCAGATCAACGGGTGCGGCTTCTGCACCGACATGCACACCAAGGAGGCCACCGCCGCCGGTGAGTCGGCGGTGCGGCTCAACCTGATCGCGGCCTGGCGGGAGGCCACGGTCTTCACCGAGGCCGAGCGCGCCGCGCTGGAGCTGACGGAGGAGGGCACCCGGATCGCGGACGCGGCCGGCGGGGTCTCGGACGAGGTGTGGGCCAGTGCCGCCAAGCACTACGACGAGGAGCAGCTCGCCGCGCTCATGTCCCTGATCGCGCTCATCAACGCGTTCAACCGGGCGAACGTCATCGTCCAGCAGCCCGCCGGGGACTACCAGGTCGGCCAGTTCGCCTGACCGCCCGCGGCACCTGCCGGAGCAGTGCCTCCGGATGGCGCAGGGCGTGCCACAGCCCCAGGGCCAGGGATACGGCGGCCACCGAGAAGCACACCCAGAACAGCAGCTCGGGGCCGGTGGCCAGGTCGTAGGTGGTGCCGTCCTCCCACCGGCAGTACGCGCTCGGGGGAAACGCCGTGGAGACGCCCCGGACGGCACCGTCTCCGATGACGCCCTTCCGTAGGGGCTCGGCGGGGCACGGAGCGGTCTCCGGGAACAGGAAGGCGTCGTCCGCCGTCATGACGGCCAGCCAGGCGAGGGCGGCGACCGGCGCCGAGCACAGAGCGCCGGTCTTCGCCCACCGCGGCAGGCGGGGATACGTCAGGAAGCCGCGCAGCGCGACCTGCCCGACCACGAGCGCCACGAAGACCGGGAGGAGCGTCACGCCGCCACCTCACCAGGACACGCGGGGACTGAGCTGTGGTGGACGCCACTCGTTCGGTCACAGCAGTGTCACAAGACCGGCCGCGCCGGCGAACGCGGCCGCCGTCAGCCCTTGGCCAGCAGACCGCGGCCGCGCAGCACCCGCCGCTCGAGCGGGCTGAAGACCAGCAGGTCGATCGCGATGCCGACCAGCAGGATCAGGAAGATCGCCAGGAACACCTGCGACATGCTGGCGTTGTTCCGCCCGTTCTCCAGCAACTGGCCGAGGCCGACGCCGAGATCGGGCGAGGAGGCGATGATCTCGGCGGCCATCAGCGACCGCCAGGAGAACGCCCACCCCTGCTTCAGGCCCGCCAGATAACCGGGCAGCGCCCCCGGCAGCACGATGTGCCAGGCCCCGCGCAGCCCCGTCGCGCCCAGCGTCCGCCCGGCGCGCAGGAACAGCGGCGGGATCTGGTCGATGCCCGCGACGAGACCGTTGGCGATGGACGGGACCGCGCCGAGCAGGATGACGGCGTACATCATCGAGTCGTTGAGCCCGAGCCAGATCACGGCGGGCGGCACCCACGCCACCGACGGCAGCGACTGGAGCCCGGACAGGATCGGCCCGATCGCCGCCCGGACGAACTTCACCTGGGCCACCAGCAGGCCAAGCGGGGTGCCGATGGCGAGCGCGAGCAGGAAGCCGAGGAGGCCGCGCGAGACGGACGTCCAGATGTAGTCGAGCAGGGTGCCCTGGAGCCAGGCCGTCTCGACCTCGCCCCACACGGCCCCCGGCGACGGCAGCTTGTAGTCGGGTGCGACCTTCGCCCACACCAGCAGCTGCCAGACCACCAGCACCAACGTGACGGCGAGGACGGGCGGCAGCACCTTGCGCACCAGGGTCTCGCGCAGCGGCGTACGGCTGACCTGGACGGAGTCGAGGGCGTCGAGCCCGGCCTCCAGGCCGGCCAGGTCGTTGCCGCCCTTGACGGGTGCGTCGGCGGACGTGTCAGTGCTGGCCATGACGGCGGATCTCCCCACGCAGTTCTTCGGTGATCTCGACGGACAGCTCGGCGACCGCGGTGTCCTCGATGCGGCGCGGCTGCGGAAGCCCGATCGTCCACTGGCGGGCGATACGGCCCGGGCGGGACGACAGCAGGACCACGCGCTGCGCCAGCCGGACCGCTTCACGCACGTTGTGTGTGACGAAGAGGACGGACAGGCCGGTCTCCGCCCAGATCCGGGTCAGTTCGTCGTGCAGCACGTCCCGGGTGATGGCGTCCAGCGCCGCGAACGGCTCGTCCATCAGCAGCAGCCTGCTGTCCTGGGCGAGCGCACGTGCCATCGCCACGCGCTGGCGCATTCCGCCGGACAGCTCGTGCACCCTCTTGCGGTGCGCGTCCTTCAACCGGACGAGTTCCAGCAGCCGTTCCGCCTCGGGTCGGCGCTCGGCCTTGGCGACCCCGCGCAGCTTCAGCGCCAGCTCGATGTTCTGACCGGCCGTCAGCCAGGGGAAGAGGGCGTGCTCCTGGAACATCAGGGCGGGGCGGCCGTCCCTGGCGATCGACCCCGCGGACGGCCGGTCCAGGCCGGCCACCAGGTTGAGCAGGGTGGACTTGCCGCAGCCCGAGGCGCCCAGGAGGGTGACGAACTCGCCCGGCGCGACATCGAGGCTGATGTCGTCCAGCACGAGCTGTTGCCCGCCGGGGCCCGGGAACGACTTCGAGACGTGTTCGATCCGGGCGGCGTGCCGCCCGGCTGTGGTGTGTTCCTTGGCCGGGGCTGACGCGGTGGCCATGGTCGTCACCTCCTGGGAAGTCATCGGGTCCGGTGGTCGTTACTGGGCGCCGAGACCGGCGTCGTCGACCGCTGCCTTGCCCTCGGCCTCGAGGATCTTGTTGAGCAGGGTGAGGTCGTAGATGCCCGTCAGATCGGGCTTCTCCAGCAGGCCGGCCTGTACGGCGTGCTCGGCCTCGGTGTCGAGGGTGGCGGCCAGCGGGTCGTCGAGGAACGTGATGGACTTCCAGGCCGGGTCGATGACCTCGGCGGGCAGCGCCTTGCCGGAGTCCCGCCTCAGCGCCTCGTTGGCGGCGGCCTTCGCGTCATCCGGGTTGGCGTTGATCCACTCGTTGCTCTTCACAGCGCCGCGCAGTACGGCCTCGACGACGTCCGGGTGCTTCTTCAGGAAGTCCTGGGACACGATGATGTTCGTGATCACGAACTTCTTGTCGGGCCACAGATCGGACTCGTCGAGCAGCACCTTCGCGCCCTCGGCGACCAGCTTCGACGCGGTCGGCTCCGGCACCCACGCGCCGTCGATGGAACCGGACTTGTAGGCATCAGGGGTGACCTTGTTGTCGGTGCGGACGACGGAGACGTCGCCCTTGCCGCTCTGCGCGTCGACCTTCCAGCCCTGCTCGGCGATCCAGTTGAGGAAGGCCACGTCCTGGGTGTTGCCGAGCTGCGGGGTGGCGATCTTCTTGCCCTTGACGTCCTTCAGGGACTTGATCTTGTCCGGGTTGACGACCAGCTTCACTCCGCCGGACGCCGAACCGCCGATGATGCGGAGGTTCTTGCCGCCCGACTTGACGTAGCCGTTGATCGCCGGGGACGGGCCGATCCAGCCGATGTCGATCGACCCCGAGTTCAGCGCCTCGATCTCCGACGGGCCCGCGTTGAACGTCGCGTACTTCGCCTCCGTGCCGCCCAACTCCTTCTGGAAGAAGCCCTGTTCGCGGCCGACCAGGGCGGTGGCGTGCGTGAGGTTGGGGAAGTAGCCGATCCGCACCTCGTCGGCGGAGAGCTTCTCGGCGTCTGCCGCGACCTCGGCCTGCCGGTTGTCGTCCTGGGACTGGGACTCGGAGCCGTACCCGCAGGCGGTCAGCAGAAGGGGGAGCGCCGCTATGGCGGCGAGGGTGCGCAGCGTGGAGAGCGGTCGTGCGGCAGACACAGAGGTGTCCTCTCAGGATGGGGTGGTGATCGGGGGGCCGCTGTCGGCGGAGGGGCGTGGGTGTGCCGACCCGGCCACCAGCGGATAGGGGGCGGGGCGGGGCAGCGGGGCGCAGCGGTGCTGGGTGTGGGACCGGTGGTGCTGCGGAGGTCTCAGGCGAAGCGACAGATGGCGCTGGAGATGCGGCCGAGGTCGATGTGGCGACGCGAGGTCAGCAGAGGCAGGAGCAGGACGGTGTGGCTGAGCGTTCGCATGGCCACCCCCCACGGATTCCTAGTTTTCCTACCTGGTTGCTAGGGATCGTGGCAGAAGGACGCCCCTGCCCCAAGGGGGAGTTCATATGGTGGACGTTGCTATCCCATACTTCGGGATCAGGGGTTCACCCAGGCGTCCGGGGCATGGGTCAGGGCGGACACATCCGCAGGCAGCTGGGCCGATGCCACGTCGGCCAGCGATACGCCCTCCAGGATTTCCCGCACATTGGACCGCAGCGCGATCCACAGGGGCAGCAGGGACTCGGCGGGGCCGGTGTAGGACAGCTCCGGGGGGCGCACCCCGCGGACCGAGACCAGCGGCCCGTCCACGATGCGGATGACGTCGGCGATGCTGATGGACTCGGCGGGCTTGGCCAGCCGGTAGCCGCCGTTGCCGCCGCGCTGGCTGAGCACCAGGCCGCCGCGGCGCATGTCGTTCAGGATGCTTTCGAGGAACTTGTGCGGAATGTCCTGAGCGGCCGCGATCGCCTCGGCCTTGAGTGGCCCGTCGTCCCGTGACGCGGCGAGCTGTAGCGCGGCACGTACCGCGTAGTCCGCCCTGGCTGAGATCCGCATACGGCCATTATCCCGCAGGTCTCGGCCGCCCTCCGCCGCGGCCGCCCCCTGCCGCGGCCCTCCGCTGCGGCAGTCCTCCGCCGCGGCCGGCGTCAGAGAGGCAGGGCGAAGGGCGGGTGTGTCCCGTTCAGGAAGTAGTCCCCGACATCGCGCAGGCGATGGGCGACGGGCTCGTACAGGGTGTGGGTGCGCGCGTTGCGCCAGAAGCGGTCGAGGCCCAGCCGCGCGGAGGTCGAGCGGGCGCCGACGATGTCGAGGGCGCGGGTGGTGCACTCCTGCGCCGCCCGGGCGGCGGCGGCTTCGGCCATGGCCACCAGCACGGCGATGTCCGCGTGCTCGTCGAAGGTGAGATCGTCGCCGCGGGCCAGCCCCGCGCACACGGCGGCCAGCGCCTGGTCCGCGAGCGCGGACGCGGCGCGGACCAGGACGGTGAGTTCGCCGAAGACGGTCAGCACATGCGGGTCGTGCGGAGAGCCGACCGGCCAGGCCGGGTGCCACGGCGCGTGGCCCGCTCTGCTGTAGTCACGGGCTTCGGCGAGCACCCCGTCGGCCATGCCCAGCTGGAGCTGGACGGAGAGCAGCCGCCCGGCCGGCGATACCAGGGCGGCCCGGGGCGACAGGACGTCCTCGTCCGCGGACAGGGAGCCGAGGACGGCGTCGGCGGCCACCGGCACGGCGTCGAACTCCACGCTGGCGCCGGCCGCGAGCCGCTGGCCGAAGGTTTCGGCATCGTTGTCGAGGCGTACGCCGGGGGAGGCGGGGTCGACCAGGACGGCGACGGGTTCCCCGGTGTCGGCGCGCACGGCCCGTACGGCGATCCGGTCGGCCACCAGCACTCCGGTGACATAGCTCTGCCGGCCGTCCAGGACCTGGCCGTCGGCGGTGGGGGTCAGTGCCGGCGCGGGTTCCTGGCGGGCGAGACCGCCGCCCCAGCACCACTGCCGCGCGGCGGACCGCCGGTCGATCCGGGCGGCGAGCGCGGGCTCGTTGAGGAACCGGGCGCTCCACGACAGGAACGTGTGACAGGCGAGCAGTTGGGCGATCGCGCCGTCGGCTGCCGCGATCTCCCGGACGACCGCACAGGCCGTGGACCAGTCCGCGCCGCCGCCGCCGAGTCCGGCCGGTATCAGCAGGGTCAGCAGCCCCGCCTCCCGCAGCCGGGACACCTCGTCGAAGGGTGCCTTGCCGGCCTGCTCCCGGGCCACCGCGTCGGTGGCCAGGTCGTCCGCCGTCTCGCGGGCCACGCGCAGCCAGTGCGCACGGCCGGGCCCGGTTCGCTCGGGCTCCGTGGCAGGTCGGTGCGGCGCGGAGGCAGTGGGCATGTGCCTCATCCTGCGCGGCTTCCTGAGACACCGTCAATACTTTCCTAGTAAATCGATAGGAAAACTCGGGAAGTTGGATCGGCGGCTGTGTCCCGGCATGCGGGCCGCAGTTGACGAGACGTGCGATGTACTGCTCAAGTAATCGCATGAACGCCGAGCAGCGCCTGGTCACCCGTGACCACATCGACTTCGGTCGAGTGTGGTCCGCCGCGTGTTGCGCCTGATCCGGCAGCGGGCCGTCTGACCGGCCCTCCTTCTTTCTCTCAGCTTTCTCTCCGCTTTCTCTTAGCCTTCCCGGCACTCGCGCTGCTGCCGCCCCGCTTCCTGCCACGCCCGAGGCCCGCGCCCAGGCGTCGTCATACCCGTTCACCACCCGGTTCCGCACTGAGGCCCGCTCCGCCGTGCCCGCAGCCCGCAACGGCACGGCCCTCAGCGAACCCGAGGAAAGGCCATCTCCCATGCCCGTGGAGTTCCTTGGCATCGCCGCCACCAACGACGGCTCCGAGACCACCCCGCGCTCCGGCGCCGCCTTCGACAAGGAGTACACACTCCGCCTCGCCCGCGCACACGAGGACCACGGCTGGGACCGGGTGCTGTTCGCCTACGGCTCCGGATCCCCCGACCCGGCGCCGGCCGCCGCCTATGTCGCGAGCAGGCTGGAGCGGCTGGAGATCCTGCTCGCCCACCGCCCGAACGTCTCGTACCCCACGTTCGCCGCGAAGACCTTCGCCACCCTCGACCAGATCAGCGAGGGCAGGCTGACCGTGCACTTCATCACCGGCGGCAACGACCACGAGCAGGCCCGCGAGGGCGACACCCTCACCAAGGACGAGCGCTACGAGCGCACCCGGGAGTACATCCGGATCGTCAAGAAGATCTGGACCACCCGCGAGCCCTTCGACCACGAGGGCGACCACTACCGCTTCCACGACTTCGTCAGCGACGTCTTCCCCGTCCAGCAGCCCCGCCCGAACGTCTCGTTCGGCGGCTCCTCGCCCGCCGCGTACGCCGCCGGCGGCGCGGAGGCCGACATCTACTGCCTGTGGGGCGAGCCGCTGGAGCGGACGGCCGAGCAGATCGAGGCCGTGAAGGCCGCGGCGCGGGCCGCGGGCCGCACCGATGTGCCCCGCATCCAGGTGGCGTTCCGGCCGATCATCGCCCCCACCGAGGAACTGGCCTGGGAGAAGGCCCACCGCACGGTCGGCGCCATCCGCGGGCGCCGCGAGGCGGGAGTCGTCCGCCACCACCGCGGCACCGCCCCCGAGAACACCGGCTCGCAGCGGCTCGTCGCCATCGCCGAGGCGGGGGAGCGGTACGACCGCGCCCTGTGGACCCCGACGGCCGCCGCCACCGGCGGCGCGGGCAACTCCAACGCCCTCGTCGGCACCCCCGAGACGGTCGCCCAGGCGCTGCTCGACTACTACGACCTCGGCGTCGACATCCTCTCCGCGCGCGGCTACGACCTGCTGGGCGACGCCATCGACTTCGGCCGGTACGTGATCCCGCTGGTCCGCGAGGCGGTCGCCAAGCGCGACGCCGAACGCGCGGCGCGCGGCACCCGGACCCTGGCGGCGGTGCGGGCATGACGTCCGCTCCCGACCTGACGGTCATTCAAGTCCCGGTCTCCGACCCCAGAGTGCGGCCCCTGCTGCGCGAACTCGGCGACGAGTACTCCCGGCGCTACGGCAAGGACGCCCACGCGGAGCTGGCCCGTTACCCCGACGAGGAGTTCACCGCACCGTACGGCGGCGTCCTCCTGCTCCTCCTCGAAGGCGGCGAACCGGTCGCGGGCGGCGCCTTCCGCCGCTACGACACCGGCACCGCCGAGCTGAAGCGGATCTGGACGCACTCCGCCCACCGGCGCCGCGGCCTCGCCCGGCGGGTCGTCGCCGAACTGGAACGCGAGGCGAGCCGGCGCGGCTACCGCCGGATCTTCCTGACCACCGGGCCACGCCAGCCGGAGGCCCGCGCCCTGTACCTGGCCACCGGCTACACCCCGCTGTTCGACACGGCCGCCGATCCGGAGACCATCGGCCCGCTGCCGTTCGAGAAGCACCTGCCACGGGCCACCCGAACCACCGGAAAGGCAGCCACTCTGTGAACCTCCCCACCACCGTGACCAGACTGGGCCTGGCCCTGCTGCCCGTCCTCGCGCTGACCGCCTGCGGCTCCGGCGGCACACCCGGCACCTCCGCGGTGGGTGCCCAGGCGTCCCCCGCGCCGACCGACGACCCCGTGGCCGCCGTGCGCAAGGTGGACTCCATCGCCGCCCTGCTGCCCGCCGACGTCCGCACGTCGGGCACCCTGCGCGTCGGCAGCTCGATCGGCCTCCCGCCCGGCGCCTACTATCCGAACGGCTCCGACAAGGCGCCCGCCGGCCAGGACATCGACATCGCCGACGCGGTCGCCAAGGTGCTCGGCGTGAAGCTGGAGCGCCAGGAGGCGTCGTTCGAGTCGATCCTGCCCGCCCTCGGCAGCGGCAAGTTCGACGTCGGCACCGGCAACTTCGGCGTCACCACCGAACGCCTGAAGCAGGTCGACTTCGTCACCTACATCAACGACGGCCAGGGTTTCGCCGTGAAGAAGGGCGGCACCGCGCTCAAGGGCAGGGTCACCGACCTCACCCAGCTGTGCGGGCTGACCGTCGGCACCGGCGCCGGCACCACCTTCGAGGCAACCCTCGAAGCGGAGAAGGGCGTGTGCGCCAAGGCGGGCAAGAAGCCGTACGACGTGAAGGTGTACGCGGAGAACGCGGCGACCCTCACCGCGCTCCAGCAGGGCCGGATCGACGTGATCATGTCGACCATCAACGGACTGCGCCACCAGGCCGCCCAGCCCGCGTCCCAGACCACCTTCCTCGGCGAGTACCACCGGCTCGACGTCGGCTTCGCCTTCAAGAAGGGCTCCCCGCTCACCAGGGCCTTCCGGGCCGCGGTCGACGAGCTGATCGAGAACGGCACCTACGCCCGGATCCTCGACAAGTGGGGCACCACCGCCTCTGCGATCGACGCGTCGCGGATCAATCCACCCGAGCACAGGTGACCCATGAGCAGCGACACCCTGACCCAACCGACGGGGCGAGTAACCGACACATCCCCTGAGTCGAAGGTCGTTCCCGTCCGCCATCACGCCCGCTGGGCCGCCGCCGTGGCCGTGCTCGTGCTGGTCGCCCAGTTCGCGCACGGCCTGGCCACGAACCCCGTCTGGGAGTGGCACGTCTTCGCCGACTACGTCTTCTCCGAGACGATCGTCCAGGCCGTGTGGGTCACCCTCCAGCTCACCGCCTACGCCACCGTCCTCGGCTTTCTCCTCGGCACCGTCATCGCCTTCATGCGGCTCTCGCGCAGCCCGGTGCTCCGGACCGTCGCCTGGACGTACATCTGGATCTTCCGGTCCATCCCGATGATCGTCCAGCTGGTGTTCTGGTTCAATCTCAGCGCCCTGTACGAGCGGCTGGGCGTCGGCATCCCCTTCGGGCCGGTGTTCTGGTCCGTGGACAGCAACAGCCTCATCGGCACCATCGGCGCGGCCGTCATCGGACTGACCCTCCATCAGGCCGCCTACGCCGCCGAGATCGTCCGCGGCGGAGTCATCGCCGTCGACCACGGCCAGCTCGAGGCCGCCGCCGCGCTCGGCATCCCCCGGCTGCGCCAGATCCGCCGGATCGTGCTGCCGCAGGCCATGCGGGCCATCCTGCCCACGGCCGGCAACGAGATCATCGGCCTGCTCAAGGGCACCTCGGTGGTCTACGTCATGTCGATCGGCGAGCTGTTCTACCAGGTGCAGGTGATCTACGGCCGCACCGGCCGGGTGATCCCCCTGCTGCTCGTCGCCACCGCCTGGTACGTGGTGCTGACCTCCCTGCTCTCGGTCGCCCAGTACTACGTCGAACGGCACTTCGCCCGTGGCGCGAACCGCACCCCGCCGCCCACCCCGCTCCAGCGCGCCCGGCGCTTTGTGAAAACCCTGGGAGACAGCCGATGAGTCAGGTGATGGTGGACGTCCACGGCGTCCACAAGAGCTTCGGCCCGCTGGAGGTGCTGCGCGGCGTCGACCTCCAGGTCCGCACCGGCGAGGTCACCGTGATCCTCGGCCCGTCCGGCTCCGGGAAGTCCACCCTGCTGCGCACCATCAACCATCTGGAGAAGGTCAACCGCGGCTGGATCAGCATCGACGGCGAACTCATCGGCTACCGCCGCTCCGGGGACAAGCTGCACGAGCTGAAGGAGAAGGACGTACTGAAGCAGCGGACGAACATCGGGTTCGTCTTCCAGAACTTCAACCTCTTCCCGCATCTGACCGTCCTGGAGAACGTCGTCGAGGCGCCCGTCTCCGCCCTGCGCCGCCCCCGCAGGGAGGCGGCGGAGACGGCCCGCAGGCTGCTCGCCCGGGTCGGTCTCGCCGGCAAGGCCGACGCCTACCCGCGGCAGCTGTCCGGCGGCCAGCAGCAGCGCGTGGCCATCGCCCGGGCGCTCGCCCTCGAACCGAAGGTGCTGCTCTTCGACGAGCCCACCTCGGCGCTCGACCCCGAGCTGGTCGGCGAGGTCCTCGATGTGATCAAGGACCTGGCCGCCGGCGGGACCACCATGATCGTCGTGACCCACGAGATCGGCTTCGCCCGCGAGGTCGCCGACACCGTGGTGTTCATGGACGGCGGAGTCGTCGTGGAGCAGGGGCCGCCCGCGGCCGTCCTGGACACCCCGCGGCACGAACGCACCCGAGCCTTTCTCTCCAAGGTCCTCTGACCGCCCCTCAGCCCACCTCGCCGGCAAGGAGAACCACCGTGTCCACCCTCACCCGCCGTACCGCCGCAGCGGCTCTCGGTCTCGCCACCGCTCTCGTCCTCGCCGCCTGCGCGAACCCCGACGACGGCGGCACCACCGAGGTCGCGGACACCAAGGGCACCAAGACGAAGATCAACACCAGCCCCGACCAGGACCGGGTCACCACCGAGAAGGTCGACTCCATAGCCGCCCAGGTGCCGGAGGAGATCCGCCGGAGAGGCACCCTGGAGATCGTCGACTCCTCGGGCTCCGCAGCGCCGCTGACCTTCCACGCCACCGACAACAAGACCGTGATCGGCGTCGAACCCGACATCGCCCACCTGGTCGCCGACGTCCTCGGCCTGAAGGCGCACATCAACACCGTCTCCTGGGAGAACATCTTCGTCGGCCTCGACAGCGCCAAGTACGACGTCGGCTTCAGCAACATCACCGTCACCGAGGAGCGCAAGGAGAAGTACGACTTCGCCACCTACCGCGAGGACAACCTCGGCTTCGAGGCGAAGAAGGGCAGCGGGCTGAAGGTCGACGGCCCCGAGGACGTGGCGGGGAAGACCGTCGCCGTGAGCAGTGGCACCAACCAGGAGAAGCTGCTCGTCGAGTGGAGCGAGCGGAACGAGAAGGCCGGCCGGAAGCCGGTGGACATCAAGTACTACCAGAACGACAGCGACACCTACCTGGCCCTGCGGTCCGGCCGGATCGACCTCTACCTCGGCCCCCACCCCACCGCCGCCTACCACGCCGCCACCTCCGGCGAGACCGAGGTCGTCGGCACCTACTCCGGCGCCGGCGCCGACCTCCAGGGCCTCATCGCGGCCACCACCAAGAAGGACAGCGGCCTGGTGAAGCCGCTCGCCGCCGCGCTGAACGAGGTCATCGAGAACGGAACCTACGCCCAGGTGCTGAAGCGCTGGGGCCTGTCCGACGAGGCCGTCACCACGTCGGAGATCAATCCGCCCGGCCTGCCCAAGACCGCCGAGTAGCCCGCCCCCGCCCACCCCTGTACGCCGAAGGGTTCGCCATGGCCACCGTCCTGTCCGTCTCCGGAAGCCCCTCCGCCACCTCCCGTACCGCCCGGCTGCTGCGCCACCTGGACCGGCGGCTCACCGCCCAGGGACACGAGGTGATCCCGCTGGACGTCCGCACCCTGCCCGCCGAGGCCCTGCTCGGCGCGGACGTCCGGCACCCGGCGATCGCCGAGGCGATCGCCCTGTTCGACCGCGCCGACGGGGTCGTGATCGGCACGCCCGTCTACAAGGCGGCCTACTCCGGGCTGCTGAAGTCCCTGCTCGACCTGCTGCCGCAGTACGGCCTGGTCGGCAAGACGGTGCTGCCGCTGGCGACCGGCGGCACCACCGCGCACGTCCTCGCCATCGACTACGCCCTGCGCCCGGTGCTCAGCTCCATGGGCGCCGGGCACATCGTGCAGGGCTGGTTCACGCTCGACAGGGACCTCGCGGTGGCCGACGACGGCACGCTGTCCGTCGCCCCCGGCGCCGCCGAGGCGCTGGCACAGGTGGTCGACCAGTTCTCCGCGGCGCTGGGCAGCCGTACGACCCTGCTGGCGGCCGCCGGATGAGCGTCCGTCAGCTGAAGAGCGTCCGGACAGGCGTCCGTCCGATGCAGAGCGGCCGCACGGGCGCGCCGCACCGTACCGCCGACCACGAGCGAAAGGCCTGACCCGCACGTGAGCCTCACCTTCCACTGGTTCCTGCCCACCAACGGCGACAGCCGGCATGTCGTCGGCGGCGGCCACGGCAGCCCGGCCACCGCCAGCGCGGCCGACCGGCCGCCCAGCGTCGGCTATCTGAGCCAGATCGCCCGTGCCGCCGAGGACCTGGGCTTCAGCGGCGCGCTCACCCCGACCGGCGCCTGGTGCGAGGACGCCTGGCTGACCACGGCCATGGTCAGCCGGCACACCGAGCGGCTGAAGTTCCTCGTCGCCTTCCGGCCCGGCTTCGTCTCCCCGACGCTGGCCGCGCAGATGGCCGCCACCTTCCAGCGGCACAGCGGCGGGCGGCTGCTGCTCAATGTCGTCACGGGCGGGGAGAGCCAGGAGCAGCGCGCCTACGGCGACTTCCTCGACAAGGACGCCCGCTACGCCCGTACCGACGAATTCCTGCACATCGTCCGGGAGTTGTGGGACGGACACACCGTCGATCTCGCGGGCGAACACCTGCGGGTCGAGGGCGCGCGGCTCTCCCGGGTGCCCGAGCCGCGCCCGGACATCTACTTCGGCGGGTCCTCGCCCGCCGCCGGAGAGGTCGCCGCCCGCCATGCGGACGTCTATCTCACCTGGGGCGAGCCACCCGCCGCCGTCGCCGAGAAGATCGCCTGGATCCGGGCGCTGGCCGAGAAGGAGGGACGGACCCTCCGCTTCGGCATCCGGCTGCACGTCATCACCCGGGACACCGCCGAGCAGGCCTGGGCCGAGGCGCACCGGCTGCTCGACGGGTTCGATCCCGAGACCGTGGCCGCCGTGCAGGCGGGGCTGGCCCGCAGCGAGTCCGAGGGCCAGCGCCGCATGCTCGCCCTGCACGGCGGCCGGCGCGACGCCCTGGAGATCCACCCCAACCTGTGGGCGGGCATCGGACTGGTGCGCGGCGGCGCGGGTACGGCCCTGGTCGGCAGCCACGACGAGGTCGCCGACCGGATCGCCGAGTACCACGGGCTCGGCATCGACGAGTTCGTCCTCTCCGGCTACCCCCACCTGGAGGAGGCGTACTGGTTCGGCGAGAACGTCCTGCCGCGGCTCGCCGCACGGGGGCTGTGGACGCGTCCCCGGCCCTCTTGACGGGGCTCGACAGCGGGCTGACACTCCCTGGAGATTCCCTAGTGGACAGGTAGGAAATGATGGAGCGTCCGGAGTCGTCCGCCGACCGCGCGGTGCGCGCGGGGCGGCCGGCTCTGCTCCTGACCTCCCGCCGCCACATCGATCTCCTGCGCGTCTGCAGCGCGGCGAGCCTCCGGCACTGACCGGCGGCGCCCACCGGCACCGCACCCTCTCGCGCACGGGCAGGCGCTGTCGCGCGTCCGTCCCCGGCTCCTCCCGTGCGCCGCTCGCCGCCCACCGCGCGCACCACACGACGGACCCGGACCCAGGGAGACACATGCCCGCCGCACCCCTGACCAGCCCGCCGGCCCAGCCCTCCTTCCGGGGCAGGATCGGCTGCGACACCGGCAGCGGCTACTACGCCGTCGCCCGCCGCTACCGCCTCCATCTCTCGCCGTCCTGCCCGCACTCGCTGCGGCTGGCCATCACCCACAGCCTGCTCGGTCTGGAGCACGTCCTCCCGGTCACGCTGCTCCCGTCCGTGCCCGACGGCCCCGACGGCGGACACTCCGCGCTGCGTCCGCTGTACGAGGCCAGCTCGCACCGGCATCCCGGCCCCGCCGCGGCACCGGTGCTGAGCGACGACTGGACCGGACGGATCGTCAGCACCCACGCCCCCGACATCCTGCGGGACATGGTCCGCCACTTCGGCCGCGACCGCTCCGAGCTGTATCCGCGCGGCGCGGAGGCGGAGATCGAGGCCGTCGAGCAGCTCTGCGCGCGAGGCGTCGACGAGGCCGCCCAGAGCGCGGGGCGGGCCGGCGCCGACGCCGGGGAGCGCGGGGCCGCCCTCGCCCGGCTGCTGGCCACGCTGCGGCAGTGGGACGGGCTGCTCGGCTTCCAGGACTTCGTCCTGGGCGACCGGCTGACCGTCGCCGACGCGCACGTATGGGTGAGCCTGGTGCAGCTCGACACCGTGCACCGCCGGCACCTGGACGCCGCCGCCGTCCACCGCGTCGCCGGCCATCCGCACCTGTGGGCCTACGCCCGCCGGCTGGCCGCCCACCCCGCCTTCGGCCGCCATCTCGACCTGCCGGGCATCGCCCGCCGCCACCATGCCCGCTGCCAGGGGCTGGAGGCCGCGGGCGCGGCGGTCCGGATCCTCGACTGGGCGGCGCACATCGCGCCCTGTCGTCCCTGACCCGTTCCTCCTCCGCCGGCCCTTCGCGCGAGGGCCGGCCCCCCTCACGGTCCGATCAGAAAGGCACCGCTCCTCGTGTCCGTATCCCCGCCCCTGCACCTCGCCGTCGCGCTGGACGGCGCCGGCTGGCACCCGGCCGCCTGGCGCGAGCCGAGCGCCCGCCCGCACGACCTGTTCACCCCCGGCTACTGGGCCGACGTCGTGACCGAGGCCGAACGTGGCCTGCTCGACTTCGTGACCTTCGAGGACGGGCTCGGGCTCCAGTCCTCGCACCCCACGGAGCCGGACGACCGTACCGACCAGGTGCGGGGCCGGCTGGACGCGGTCCTCGTCGCCGCCCGGGTCGCACCGCTGACCCGGCACATCGGGCTGGTGCCGACCGTGGTCGCCACCCACACCGAGCCGTTTCACCTCGCCAAGGCGATCGCCACCCTCGACTACGTCAGCACCGGCCGCGCGGGCCTGCGCGTCCAGGTGACGGCCCGGCCGGACGAGGCGGCGCACTTCGGCCGCCGTACCGTCCCGCCGCTCACCGTCGAGGAGTGGGACACCCCGGCCGGGCGGGAGCTGATCGCCGGGCTCTTCGAGGAGGCCGGTGACTACGTCGAGGTGGTGCGCCGACTCTGGGACAGCTGGGAGGACGACGCCGAGATCCGGGACGTCGCCACCGGGCGCTTCATCGACCGCGACAAGCTGCACTACATCGACTTCGAGGGCCGGTACTTCAGCGTCAAGGGCCCCTCCATCACACCCCGGCCGCCCCAGGGGCAGCCCCTCGTCACCGCGCTCGCCCACCAGAGCGTGCCGTACGGGCTGGTGGGCCGCTCGGCCGACCTCGGCTACGTCACGCCGCACAGCACCGGCCAGGCCCGTGCCGCCGTCGCCGAGATCCGCGCCGCACAGGCCGCGGCCGGCCGGGCGGACGAGCCCGTGCACGTCTTCGCGGACCTCGTGGTGTTCCTGGACGACGCTTCCGGCGCCGCCGAGGACCGCAAGGCCCGCCTCGACGACCTCGCCGGACACGCGTACTCCAGCGACGCACGGATCTTCACCGGCACTCCGTCCCAACTCGCCGATCACCTCCTCGAGTTGAGGGAAGCAGGACTGAGTGGCTTCCGGCTGCGCCCCGGCGTCATCGGCCACGACCTGGAGCGCGTCACCCGGGGCCTGGTGCCCGAACTCCAGCGCCGGGACGCCTTCCGGCACACCTACGAGGCGGACACCCTGCGCGGGCTGCTCGGCCTCGCCCGCCCCGCCAACCGCTATGCCGCAGCCTGAGGGAGCGCGCCCATGAGCAAGTCGCTGAACACGCCGGCGGGCACGTCGCTGAACACGCCGACGGGCAAGCCGCTGAAGCAGATCCACCTGGCCGCCCACTTCCCGGGCGTCAACAACACCACCGTGTGGAGCGACCCACGGGCGGGCAGCCACATCGAGTTCTCGTCCTTCGCCCACTTCGCGCGGACCGCCGAACGCGCCAAGTTCGACTTCCTGTTCCTCGCCGAGGGGCTGCGCCTGCGCGAACAGGGCGGGAAGATCTACGACTTGGACGTGGTGGGGCGGCCGGACACCTTCACCGTGCTGTCCGCGCTCGCCGCCGTCACCGAACGGCTCGGTCTGACCGGCACCATCAACTCCACCTTCAACGAGCCCTACGAAGTGGCCCGCCAGTTCGCCACCCTCGACCATCTGTCCGGCGGGCGGGCCGCCTGGAACGTCGTCACGTCCTGGGACGCCTTCACCGGCGAGAACTTCCGCCGCGGCGGCTTCCTCCCGCAGGAACAGCGCTACTCCAGGGCCAGGGAGTTCCTGTCCACCGCCACCGAACTCTTCGACTCCTGGCACGGCGGTGAGATCGTCGCCGACCGGGGATCCGGCATCTTCCTCAAGGACGCGCAGGCGGGCGCCTTCGTCCACCGGGGAGAACAGTTCGACATATCCGGCCGGTTCAACGTGCCCCGCAGCCCGCAGGGCCGCCCCGTGATCTTCCAGGCGGGGGACTCCGGCGAGGGCCGCGAGTTCGCCGCCGCGAGCGCCGACGCGATCTTCAGCCGGCACGCCGCCCTCGACACCGGCCAGGCCTTCCACACCGACGTGAAGTCCCGCCTGGCCCGGTACGGCCGCCGCCCCGACCAGCTGCTCATCCTGCCCGCCGCGAGCTTCGTGCTCGGCGACAGCGACGCCGAGGCCGAGGAACGCGCCAAGGAGGTGCGCCGCCAACAGGTCAGCGGCGCCACCGCCCTCAGGCACCTGGAGTTCGTCTGGAACCGGGACCTGTCCGGCTACGACCCGGACGGCCCGCTCCCCGACATCGACCCCGACCCCGGCGCACACCACATCGCCCGGGGCCGCGCCCAGGTCCGGATGTACCGCGACCCGCTGGCCACCGCCCGGGAATGGCGCGCCCTGGCCGAGGCCCACAACTGGTCCATCCGCGACCTGGTCATCGAGACCGGCAACCGCCAGACCTTCGTGGGTTCCCCGGCCACCGTCGCGCGGGCGATCAACGACCACGTCCAGGCCGACGCCGCCGACGGTTTCATCCTCGTCCCGCACCTCACCCCGGGCGGCCTCGACGAGTTCGCCGACCGGGTCGTCCCCCTCCTCCAGGAGCAGGGCGTCTTCCGCACCGAGTACACGGGCACCACCCTGCGCGACCACCTCGGCCTGGCCCACCCGGACGAGCCGGCCGGGGAGCGGGTGGCCTCGTGAAGTTCCTCGCCATCACCCTGATCGCGCACCGCCCGGACCCGGTCACCGGCGTGCTCAAGTCCACCCGGGACCGCTTCCGCGAGGTGCTCGACAACGCCCTGCTCGCCGAGGAACTCGGCTTCGACGGCTTCGCCGTGGGGGAGCGGCACGAGCGGCCGTTCCTCTCCTCCTCCCCGCCGGTGGTGCTCAGCCACATCGCCGCCCTGACCCGGCGCATCCGGCTGTTCACCGCCGTGACGACGCTCGGCCTCCTCGACCCCGTCCGCGCCTACGAGGACTACGCCACCCTCGACCACCTCTCCGGCGGACGCCTGGAGCTGATCATCGGCAAGGGCAACGGGACCGCCCAGCGCGAGCTGTTCCAGGTCACGCCCGAGGACCAGTGGCAGCGCAACGCCGAGAGCTACGAGGTGTTCCGGACGATCTGGCGGCGGGACAAGGTGACCGCGGCGCCCCGCTTCCGGCCCGCGCTGACGGACGCCGAGGTGTGGCCGCGCCCGTACCAGCGGCCCGTACGGGTCTGGCACGGCAGCGCCACCAGCAGACAGTCCGTGGACCTGGCCGCCCGCTACGGCGACCCGCTCTTCTCGGCCAACGTCACCCACCCCGTCGAGCCGTACGCCGAACTGATCCGCCACTACCGCGAACGCTGGGAGCACTACGGCCACGACCCGGCGGACCTCGCGGTCGGTGCGGGCACCGCCGGCCTCTGCGTCGCCCGAACCTCCCAGGAGGCGCTGGCGGCGTACCGGCCGGTCTTCGAGGCGAACCTCGCCTTCTGGACGGAGGCGGGCCTGCCCGTCGTCTTCCCCACGCTGGAGGACTTCGCCGAGCGCAGCTCGGCCCTGATCGGCAGCCCCCAGCAGGTCGTCGACAAGGTCCACCGCTACCACGAGCGGCTCGGCCACAGCGTGCTCCACCTCCAGGGCGACGCGGGCGGACTCCCCGAGGGCCGACACCGGGCGTCGCTCGAACTCTTCCAGTCCGAGGTGGCACCCGTCCTGCGCCACGAGATCCCCGACCCGCCCTTCCCGTGGGCCCCGGTGGGCGCCGCCGAGGGGGTGGGTCACAGCCGGGCCGCGTGATCCGGGACGTAGGTCTGGAGATCGCGCGGGGGGCGTTCGTAGCCGGTGGACGGCGGGCGCTCCGGCAGCTCCAGCACCGGCGGCGGCACGTCGTGGTAGGGGACGGAGTCCAGCAGATGGGCGATCATGTTCAGCCGCGCCCGCCGCTTGTCGTCGCTCTCCACGACGTACCACGGCGCCTCGGAGATGTCGGTGTGCACCATCATCTCGTCCTTGGCCCGGGAGTACTCCTCCCAGCGGGTGATCGACTCCAGGTCCATCGGGGACAGCTTCCAGCGCCGCAGCGGGTCCTCCAGGCGGCGCCGGAAGCGGTCCTGCTGCTCCTCGTCGCTCACCGAGAACCAGTACTTGCGCAGCAGGATCCCGTCCTCCACCAGCATCCGCTCGAAGATCGGGCACTGGCGCAGGAAGAGCTGGTACTCCTCCATCGTGCAGAAGCCCATGACGTGCTCGACACCGGCCCGGTTGTACCAGCTGCGGTCGAACAGCACGATCTCCCCGCCGGCCGGCAGCTCCTCCACGTACCGCTGGAAGTACCACTGGGTGCGCTGCCGCTCGGTGGGCGTGGGCAGGGCCGCGATCCGGGCGACGCGCGGGTTGAGATGCTCCGTGACCCGTTTGATCGTGCCGCCCTTGCCGGCCGCGTCCCGCCCCTCGAAGACCACGACGAGGCGGGCCCCCTCGGCGCGCACCCACTCCTGGAGTTTCACCAACTCCGTCTGCAGACGCAGCAGTTCCTTCTCGTATGTCTTGCGCGGCAGCTTCTCCGCCTTCTTGCCGGCCATGGCGTCTCCCCGCTCGACCGTGTGCGCTCGCGCGTGCCCGGGGTCCTGGACAGCACCGTACTGGCCGCGGGGGAGTCGCGCGCGCCGGACGGCCGCGGGCCGTATCCGGTCAGGCGCGGTGGATCCGGTCCACCAGGATGTCGATGACCAGGGGAGTGCGCGGGCCGAAGCCGAGCAGCACCCCGTCCTCCAGGGTGACGACCCGGCGCGCCGCCCCGGCCGGGGTCTCGCGGATGCCCGGCACCTCCATCAGACCGTCGATACCGCCGACCGATTCCAGACCCTTGCTCATCATGAGGATCACGTCCGGCTGGGCCTTGACGAGGGCCTCGCTGGTGAGCGGGGTGAAGGGCTTGTCCAGGCCCGCCTCGACGCCGGCGTCCACCGCGCCCGCCGCCGCGATCAGGGAGTCGGCTCCCGAGCCCTTGCCGCCCATCAGATAGACGGCCGCGCTGCCCCGCATGTAGAGGAAGGCGACCTTGGGCCGGCTGCCGCCGGGCACCGCCGCCCGGGCGGCCTTCAGGTCCTCGGCGATCCGGGCGTTCAGCGCCTTGCCCGCCGCGGGCACGCCCAGCGCCTCGGCGATCCGGGTGGTCCGGGTGGAGACGTCGGCGAGCCTGGTGGCCGGGTCGAGGACGACGACCGGGACGCCGGCGTCGCGGATCTGGTCGATTGCCTCCGACGGCCCGGTGTCGGTGTCGGCGAGCACGACGGTCGGGCGCAGGGACAGCACGCTCTCCGCGCTCACGTCGTGCGCCTTGGTGACCAGGGGCAGCTTCTTCGCCTCCTCGAAGGTGGCGGTGATGTCCCGGCCCACGACCCGGTCGCCGAGCCCCAGCGTGAAGACGATCTCCGCCACGCCGCCGTTGAGCGGCAGGATGCGCGAGGCGTCCTTCACCGTGACCCGGCGTCCGTCGGAGGAGTCGACGGTGACCGGCAACTCCGGCTCGGGAGCTTCGCCTTCGAGGGGGAGCAGGGAGTTCCTCGCGAGCTGCTTCTCGGCCGCCGCGGCCCGCTCGCTCGCGGAGACGGGGGCCTCGCCCGACCCGTCGCCGCCGGGGGTGCCGCTGCCGCAGGCGGTGGTGAGCAGCGCCATGGCGAGAGCCAGGACGACGACACCACGGCGACGGGGTCTTCTCGATGAGCGCATGCTCGCTGTCTCCCTCACAGTCCCACGGATTGGCACACAGATGATCAGTATCTTAGGTTAGGCTCTCCTAAGTTCTCTGGTGGGGGTGTTCCCATGGCATGGGCAAGTGCCGTACGTGGCCGAAGAGTTGGGCGATCGGCCCCGGTCGCAGCGCCGACCGCACTGCTGGCAGTGGCACTGATACTCGCGACGGCACCTCAGGCGGCCGCCGCGGGCACATCGGCCACCGGGCCCGAGGGGCAGAAACTCACCGTCTCCACGGCGTCCGGACTCGATCCGGCGGGCGAGACGGTGACCGTGACCGGCTCCGGATACAACACCGCGAAGGGCGTCTACGTCGCCTTCTGTGTCGACAACGGCCCCGGCAAGACCCCCACGCCCTGCGTCGGCGGCGTCGACATGTCGGGGGAGTCCGGCGCGTCCGCGTGGGTCTCCTCCAACCCGCCGTCGTACGGCGAGGGCCTGGCCAAGCCGTACGCGGGCAGCGGCCACAAGGGCTCGTTCTCGGTCCGGATCAAGGTGCGCGCGAAGGACGCGAACACCGACTGCACCCAGTCCGGCGTGACCTGCTCCGTCATCACGCGCAACGACCACACGCGGGGCGGGGACCAGAGCCAGACGGTGCGGATCCCGGTCTCCTTCGGCACGAACGCCGGCGGTGGGACGCCGTCCGGCGCGACGGCCTCCGCGACGCCGAGCGCGACGGCCGCCGCCTCGACGACCGGCGGCGGCACGGGGGCCTCCGGCGAGGACGCGGACTCCTCGGGCGGTCCGCTCGCCAGCACCGGATCCGGTGGCGCGGTGTCGCTCGGGCTCGCCGCCGCCGGGCTGGTCGCGGCGGGAACCGGCACCTGGTTCTGGGCGCGCCGTCGCCGGGCCGGGCAGCCGGGCTGAGGCCTACGGCACCGACGGCGCCCTCATGACGGCGCCCTTCCGGAAGAGACGTGACGAGAGGCTTGACGTGAACGCGAGAAGAAGACCCGCGACCGCCGTGCTCGCGGGCAGTGCCGTGGTCGCGCTGCTGTCCCCCGGGGCGGCGGTCGCGCAGGACGGGCGGCAGTCGCCGCGCGAGGTGACCGGCGGCTACGCGAGCTGGGCGACCGGATCGGCGGAACTCGCCGAGCACGGCGTCGAGCTGGGCGCGGGCGAGGGAGCCGTGCAGGGCGGCGCGCACCGCACCTGGTTCCCGGCCGCGGGCGGCGGCGCCGACCCCGAGGCGGGCGAGGTGGACGTCACCTTCGACGGCACCGCCCGGCTGACCCGGTCCACGGCCCCCGGACGGCCCCTGCTGCTGGACGCGCTCCGGCTGCGCCTGGCCGACGGCGGCGGCACCCTGTACGCCCGCACCGAACTCGACGGCGAGCGACGGGGCATCACACTGGCCGGCGTACGCACCGACGGCGCCGCCCCCGCCGTACGCGCAGGCGGGGTCACCTGGACCGGCCTGGAGGCCTCGCTCACCGACGAGGGTGCCCGGCTGCTGTCCGCCTGGAGCGGAGGGGAGTTCACGGCGGGCGACGCGCTGGGCCTGCTGGACGTGACCGTGGGGACCGGCGGCACGGGCGCCACGCCCCAGCCCGGTGACGGCACCGCCACCCCGCCCGTGCCCGACGACGGCACGCCCGAACCCGAACCCGCCGATCCCGGGCAGACCGCGCCCGAACCGGCCGAGCCGCAGGACGCAGGCGTGCGGGCCGCCCCGGCCGCGTCGGTCGACCGCCCGGCGCTGACCGCCGGCGGTGAACAGCGGGTCACCGGCGAGGGCTTCGAGCCCGGCGCAGTCGTGCTGGTGGCCATCGATGGCGACACCCGCTATCAGGCCGTCGCCGACGCCGAGGGGCGGGTCGCCCGGACCTTCCCCGTGTACGCCACCGCCGCGGAGGGCGAGCACACGGCCGAGCTGTACACCGTGACCGGCGGCCAGGCCGGCGCCGTGGCGCGGTTCACGGTGCGCGCCGCGGACTGAGGCCGTGTCACCGGGCTTACCGGACGCGAGGAGCGGGCCCGCTCGGCCCGCTCTTCGGCGTGCCCGAAAGCCCTTGCTTCGACAGCAAGTTGAGAAACCTTCAGCACCTGTTGACAAGGACAGCAAGATCGCACTTAGTTTTGCCTTACCTAACTAGCGCGCCTTGATGGTGCGCTGGTCCCCGTTCGCCGAGAAAGGCTTCTCACGCCATGAGATCCGTCCTCTCCGCCCGGAACTCCGCCCGCGCCGGCCTGGCACTCGCCGCCTCCGCCGCCCTCACCGTCGCCCTGGCCGGCTCCGCCTCCGCCGCCACCTCGACCCGCACCGTCGTCGACGGCGGCACCACCTACAACCTGTCGCTGACCGCGCCGAACACGGCCGCGGCGGCGGGCCAGGTCATCACCGTCTCGGGCTCCGGCTACAACCCCTCCCAGGGCGTCTACGTCGGCCTGTGCGCGGTCGAGGGCGCGCAGGGTGCCAACAAGCCCACCCCCTGCCTGGGCGGCCAGGACGAGAGCGGCTCCACCGGTGCCTCGCACTGGGTGAACAACACCTTCGGCGGCATGTTCGCCAACAGCTCCAAGTTCGGCGCGAACGGCAGCTTCAGCGTGACCATCTACGTCAAGGCCACCCTCGACGACGGCAGCGTCTGCGGCCAGGACGTGGACTGCGCCATCGTCACCCGCGCCGACCACTTCGACAGCGGCGACCGCAAGTACGACGTCCACGTCCCCGTCACCTTCCAGTAAGCCCGGTCAAGGGCGCACAGCTCCGACTGGTCGACGGGCCGGCCGTCCGGCCGGCCCGTTCCGGCACGTCCAGTGACCACCCGTCACCCGAGGAACCCTCCATGACAGACCACAGAACCGGACAGCAGCGGCCGGACACCCCGGTCAGAGCCCGCCTCAGACGCCCCGCCGCACTCCTGGGCGCCGCCGCCCTGGTGGCCGCCGGAGCGACGGCCGTGACCGTCGGCTCGCCCGCCCAGGCCGCCGACACCCCGAAGACGGCGCTCGGCAAGGACGGCCAGAAGCTCTCGGTCTCCGCCTCCGCGAACCTCGATCCGGACGGCGAGACGCTGCGCGTCACCGGCGAGGGCTACGACGACACCAAGGGCGTCTACGTCGCCGTGTGCAAGGACAACGGCGACAACCGCATCCCCACCCCGTGCCTCGGCGGTGCGGACCAGAGCGGCGGCAGCGGCTCGTCGGCGTGGATCATCCCCGAGGGCGCACCGGACGAGGGCGCGGGCACGGTCGCCATCCCGTGGGGCGAGGGCGGCACCTTCGACGTCGAACTGAAGGTCAAGGCCGGGGACAGCGGCCTCGACTGCCTCGAGGTCGCCTGCGCGGTCGTCACCCGGGTCGACCACAACGGCACCGGCGACCGCTCCCAGGACGTCCGTATCCCGATCACCTTCGAGGGCCAGGACCCGGGTGGCGGAGGCGGCGGCGGTGACGGAGTGGACGTACCGCCGGGCACGGTCAGCTACGCGAAGGGCGCCGAGTTCACCACGGCCGGCCGCCCCCTGGACCTGCTGCTGCACCCGGACTCCGGGAAGCTCTACGTCGGTTCGGACAACATTCCCGACACCGCCGACGTGGCCGAGCAGGGCCTGTACGCCCTGGACCCCAAGGACGGGAAAGTCCTCAGCCACATAGCGCAGGCCCCCGGCCCGAACGGTGCGATGGCTCCCCGCGTGGTCCGCCGGATCGCCGCCCCGCTGTCCGGCGACGGCGTGATCTTCCACTACCCGCTGCGCGGCATCGGCACCGCCAAGGACGGCGACACGGCGGCGAAGGGCGTCTGGTTCAACGGGGCGTCGTTCAGCGGGATCGGCCAGGACGCCGACACCTCCACCGTGCTGGTCGCGGCGGGCGGAGAGCTGCGTCGGGTCGACCACGCCACCGGCGCCGTCGAGCAGTCGGTCGCCCTGGAGGGCGGCAACGAGCTCGGCGTGGACGCCGCCCACGGCGCCGCCTGGTCCGTCGGCACCGCCGAGGGCAAGCCGGTGCTGCGCCGGGTCGACACCCGCACCTTCGAGGTCACCGCCACGGCCGAACTCCCCGCCGACGTCCTCACCTTCGTCGAGCCCGACCCGGCGACCGGCAACGTCTGGGTGGGCAACGGCGCGTCGGTGCTCGTCTTCGACAAGGACGCCAAGCCGCTCACCACCCTGACGGGTGAGGACCGGGCCATGGCGGCGGCCTTCGACCAGACCACCGGACGGGCCTTCGTGCTGCGCGAGGACGTCTCGGACGGCACCACGGACAACACCGGATCCCTTCAGATCCTCGACAGCGCGACCTTCCGGCCGGCGGCCGAACCGGTCGCCCTGCCCGGCAGCGTCAGGGTGGGCAGCTACGCGGGCGTCGCCGTCGCCCCCGGCGCCACGTCCGTCCACCTCACCCAGGCCGCGGAGAGCAAGGTCGTCAGGTACGACCTCCGTATGTCCCCCAAGGTCACCCAGGCCCCCACCGACCAGTCCGTCGCGCCCGGCGACGAGGTCACCTTCGTCGCCGCGGCCGAGGGCACCCCGGAGCCGGCCGTGCGCTGGCAGGTCAGCCCCGACGGCGGCCAGACCTGGTCCACCATCGAGGGCGCGACCCGGAACGCCTACACCTTCACCGCCCGGGCCTCCCAGGACGGCTACGCCTACCGCGCCGAGTTCACCAACGCGGTCGGCACGACCCGCACCACGCCCCTCACCCTGACGGTCAAGGAACCCGAGGGCGACGACGGCGGCGACGGCAACGGGAACACCGAGCCCTCCGGCAGCAAGACCGTCACCGGCCCCGAGGGGCAGAAGCTCACCGTCACCCCCGTCAACAACCTGGCCACCGAGGACCAGACCCTGAAGGTCACCGGCTCCGGCTACGACATCGACAAGGGCGTCTACGTCGCCCTGTGCGTCGACAACGGCGACGGCGAACTGCCCACGCCCTGCGTCGGCGGTGTCGACATGAGCGGCGCGTCCCACTCCTCGGCGTGGATCTCCTCCAACCCGCCGGACTACGGCGAGGAACTGGCGATCCCCTACGGCGCGGGCGGCAGCTTCGAGGTGGAGCTGACCGTCGACGCCAAGGACGAGTTCACCGACTGCTTCAAGGCGACGTGCGTGCTCGCCACCCGCGCCGACCACACCCTCTCCGGCGACCGCTCCCAGGACGTGAAGGTCGCGGTCGCCTTCGTCGGCCAGGACCCCGTGGACACCGACGACGACACCGGCGGCACGGGCGGCTCCGGCACCGGCGGCAGCACCTCGGGCGGCACCGCGACCGGCGGCACCGGCACCACGGGCGGCACCGGCGGCACGACCGGCACCACCACGACCACCGCGGGCGGCGGCAGCCTCGCCTCCACCGGCGTCACCGTCGGCACCGCCGCCGCGCTCGCCGCGCTGCTCACGGCGACCGGCTGGTTCGTCCACCGGCGCGCCCGGACGAGGTCCGCGGACACGGCCGCCAACTGACCGTGATGAGGGCTCCCCGATCTCCCGAGGGAGTCCTCACCACGCCTCGCTCCCCGACGCCGCCCCCTCCGGCAGCCGCGCCCTGCCCTTCCCGGCGCGCAGGCGCAACGCGAGCAGCGGGAAGGCGAGTACGGAGATCATCGCCGCTCCGACCAGCGCGGCCGCCTCGCCCGCGCCCACCACCTTCTCGTCGAGCCCGATCGCGCGCGGCAGTAGCCGGGCCTAGCCGCGACCGCGCAGCACCGCCCGCAGGGTGGGCTCGGCCGCCGCGGGAGCCGCCGCTCCCGCTTCAGGCGATACGCCGGGTGGCACCCCGGGCGACCGCCGACAGCAGGGACCCGATGGTCATCCCCGTCGCCAGGTACACCACCGACGTGCCCACCGTGGACTCCGTGACCGCCGCCGTCCGGAACGGCAGCAGCACCATCACCGCCGTGACCAGCGTGACGATCCAGCCGAAGAACCGGCTCGGCCGCGGGGTACCGAGGATCAGCAGATGCAGCAGCGCGGTCGCCACCAGCGCGGCCGCCGCCGTACGGCATCCGCCGCGGGCCGTAGGGCTGGTTCGAGGGCTGCACGGTCGGTCTCCTCGCTCGGGACGGGTGCGCTATCCGTACCCCCACGCCGCCGGGGCAGCGCGCGGTGGTCACCTGCACGGCGTGACAGGCGACGGCCGGAAAGCCCTTTCTCGAATCCGCCCCGGGGATCTTGACGCTGTTGATGTTACCGGTAACACTCATCCTCGTCGCCAAGCCGCCGCCCGCCCACCCACCCAGGTGGGCCGTCCCCCGGAGTCCCCGTGCCCGAGCCCCCGACCCCAGTGCGCGCGGCCGCCGCCCGCAGCGCCCCGGACGCCGCCCCCGTCTTCAGCCCGGTGGCCGTGGTCGCGTCCTGCGCCGGCTTCGTGCTGATCGGCGCCCTCCAGGCGTTCTACGGCCCCGCGATCCCGGGCCTGCGCCGGGAGTTCGGGCTGTCGCCGTCAGCCGCCGGACTCGCGCTGAGCGCGCACTTCGTCGGCGGGGTCGCCGGAGTGCTGCTCTTCGACCGGCTGTACGGCCGGACCGGCAACCGGCGCATCCTCGGCGCCTCGTACGTGCTGATGGCGGCCGGCGCGGCCGGCTTCGCCCTGGCGCCGAACTGGCCCCTCGCCCTCGCTCTGGCGCTGCTCGCCGGACTCGGCTTCGGCGGCGTCGACTACGGCCTCAACCAGCTGTTCGCCGTCGGCTTCGGCCGGCGCTCGACCGCCCTGCTCAACATCCTCAACGCCCACTTCGGCATCGGCGCGATCCTCGGCCCGGCGCTGATCGCCGCCGTCGGCTCCGACCACTACCCGGCGGTCTTCCTGGCCTTCGCCCTCGCCAGCCTGCCGTTGCTGCTGTGCCTGCGCGGAGTCCGCGACCGCGCGCCCCAGCCCGGCGAGGCGGAGCCCGGCACCGCGGCGCCGGTCCTGGCCCGCAGCCTGGGCTCCGTCCTCGCGATGTTCGTCGCCCTGTACGTGCTGCACGTCGGCATCGAGGCCGGCGTCGGCGGCTGGGAGCCCACTCACCTGGAGAGCGTCGGCTACGGCGCCGGCGCCGCCGCGACCGCCACCTCGGTGTACTGGCTGATGATGACGGTCGGCAGGTTCCTCGTCGCGCCGATCGCGCTGCGCTTCTCCGCCCAGGCCATCATCACCGTCTCCTGCGCGGGCATGACGGTCTGTCTGCTGCTGGCCGCGATCCCCGGCCTCGCCCCGTACGCCTACGCCGGAGTCGGCCTGTTCATCGCCCCGATCTTCCCGACGGGCCTGCCCTGGCTGCACCGGGTGGCCCCGCGCGCCCGCCGGGCCGGGGCCCTCGTCATCGCCGCATCCATGATCGGCGGCGTCGCCGCGGGCCCGTCCCTCGGCAAGGCCATCGAGTGGTCCGGTACCCGCGCGGTCCCCCTGCTGCTCGCCGGCGGCTCGGCCCTCTGCCTGGCCGCCACCGTCTGGCTGATCCACGCCACCCGCCCCACCCACCACCGCCCCGGCTGAAGGGACTGACCATGCCCGCTCTGACGACGACGTCCGACGGATTCCTCCTGCACGGCCAACCGCTGCGGATCATCTCCGGCGCGATGCACTACTTCCGGATCCACCCCGAGCTGTGGGCGGACCGGCTGCACAAGGCCCGCCTGATGGGCCTGAACACGGTGGAGACGTACGTCCCCTGGAACCTCCACCAGCCCGACCCGAACGGCCCCGTCGTCCTCGACGGCATCCTCGACCTGCCCCGCTACCTGGAACTCGCCCAGGCGGAAGGCCTGCACGTGCTGCTGCGCCCCGGCCCGTTCATCTGCGCCGAGTGGGACGGCGGCGGCCTGCCCTCCTGGCTCACCGCCGACCCGGACATCCGGCTGCGCAGCAGCGACCCCCGGTTCACCGACGCCGTGGACCGCTACCTCGACCGGCTGCTGCCCCCGCTGCTGCCGCATATGGCGGCGTCGGGCGGTCCCGTCATCGCCGTCCAGGTGGAGAACGAGTACGGCGCCTACGGCGACGACACCGCCTACCTCAAGCATCTCCACCAGGCCTTCCGCTCACGCGGCGTCGAAGAGCTGCTCTTCACCTGCGACCAGGCCAACCCGGAGCACCTGGCGGCCGGCAGCCTGCCGGGCACCCTCGCCACCGGCACCTTCGGCAGCCGGATCGAGGAGAACCTGGCCCAGTTGCGCGCCCACCAGAGCGAGGGGCCGCTGATGTGCACGGAGTTCTGGATCGGCTGGTTCGACCACTGGGGCGAGGAGCACCACACCCGCAGCGGCTCCGACGCCGCCACCGACCTCGACCGGCTGCTCGCCGCCGGCGCCTCGGTCAACATCTACATGTTCCACGGCGGCACCAACTTCGGTTTCACCAACGGCGCCAACCACGACCACGCCTACGCCCCGATCGTCACCTCCTACGACTACGACGCCCCGCTCACCGAGCACGGCGACCCCGGCCCGAAGTACCACGCCTTCCGCGAGGTGATCGCCCGCCACGCCCCGGTCCCCGACGAGCCCGTGCCCGCCCCGAGCCGCAAACTCCCGCCGCTCGCCGTCGAACTGGACCGCCGGGCCGCGTTGCTGCCGTACGCCACCGCCCGCACCGGACCCGTGCGCGCCCCCGGCGCCCCGCGCACCATGGACGAGCTGGGCCTGCGGGCCGGCTACGTCCTCTACCGCACCACCGTCCCCGCCGCCGGCGACGGCGTCCTGCACTTCACCGGCGGCGTCGGCGACCGCGCCCAGGTCTTCCTCGACGGCGCCCCCGTCGGCGTACTCGAACGCGAACGCCACGAGGAGACCCTGCCCGTCCGCGTGCCCCGCCCCGGCACCACCCTGGAGGTGCTGGTGGAGAACATGGGCGGCGTCAACTACGGCCCACGCATCGGCGCGCCCAAGGGCCTGCTCGGCCCGGTCACCTTCGACGGCACCCCGCTCGACGGCTGGGACTGCCACCCGCTGCCCCTGGCCGACCTCTCCGACCTCTCCCTCGACACCGCCCCCGTCAGCGGCCCCGCCTTCCACCACGGCACCTTCGAGATCGCCGAACCCGCCGACGCCTTCCTCGCCCTCCCCGGCTGGACCAAGGGCCAGGCCTGGATCAACGGCTTCCACCTCGGCCGCTACTGGAACCGCGGCCCCCAGCGCACCCTGTACGTCCCCGCGCCCGTCCTGCGCCCCGGCCGCAACGAGCTGCTCCTGCTCGAACTGCACGCCACCACCACCGGCCGCGCCCAGCTCACCGACACCCCCGACCTCGGACCGGAGAAGCCCTGATGACGCACCCGCACCAGCTGCGCGTCCCCGCCCCCGCCGCACCGCCGCTCGCCGGCCATCTGCCGTTCGCCGACGCGCCCGGCGCCCCCGACCCGATCGATGTGACCAGCCGCTGGCTCACCCGCGGGGGACGCCCGTGGTTCCCGGTCTCCGGCGAGTTCCACTACTCCCGCCACCCCGTGGGGGAGTGGGAGGAGGAGCTGCTGAAGATGAAGGCGGGCGGCGTGACCGCCGTCGCCGCCTACGTCATCTGGATCCACCACGAGGAGACCGAGGGCCGGATCCGCTTCGACGGCGACCTCGACCTGCGCCGCTTCGCCGAGCTGTGCGCCCGCCACGGCCTGGACTTCATCCCGCGCATCGGTCCCTGGGTGCACGCAGAGGTCCGCAACGGCGGCCTGCCCGACTGGCTGCTCGCCCGCGACTGCGCGCCCCGCACCGACGACCCCGCCTACCTGGAACCCGTACGCGCCTGGTACGCGGCCATCGCCGAGCAGCTGCGCGGCCTGGACCGGGCGCACGGCGGCCCGATCGTGGCGATCCAGATCGAGAACGAGCTGTACGACCAGCCCGGCCACCTGCTCACCCTCAAGCGCATGGCCCAGGAGGCCGGCCTCGCCGCCCCGCTGTGGACGTCGACCGCCTGGGGCGGGGTCCAGCTCCCGCCGGACGAACTGCTGCCCCTCTACGGCGGCTACCCGGAGGCCTTCTGGACCGAGTGGGACGGCGGCTGGCCCGACACCTGCCGCAAGCACTACTTCTTCACCCACCAGCGCGACGACGAGGGCATCGGCGCCGACCTGCGCCCCACCACCGTCCGCGGCGGCGACCCCGCACCCACCGACCGCTTCCCCTGGGCCACCTGCGAACTCGGCGGCGGCATGGCCGTCGCCTACCACCGGCGGCCCCGCCTGGACGCCGCCGACATCGGCGCGCTCGGCCTCACGAAGATCGGCTGCGGCTCGGTGTGGCAGGGCTACTACATGTTCCACGGCGGCACGAACCCCGTCGGCGAGCTGACCACCCTCCAGGAGTCGCACGCCACCGGCTACCCCAACGACCTGCCCCTGCTGACGTACGACTTCCAGGCCCCGCTCGGCGAGTACGGCCAGATCCGGCCCTCGTACCACGAACTGCGCCTCCAGCACCTGCTCCTGGCCGACTTCGGGCACCGCATCGCACCCATGGAGTCCGTGCTTCCCGCCCGGCAGCCGGAGGGGCAGTACGACCGCGACACCCTGCGCTGGGCCGTGCGCGCCGACGGCGACTCCGGCTTCCTCTTCGTCACCAACCACCAGCCGCACGAGCCACTGCCCGCCCACCCGGACACCACCTTCACCGTGGAGTTCCCCGGCGCGCCCGCTCTCACCCTGCCCAGCAGCCCCGTCACCGTCCCCTCGGGCGCCTACTTCTGCTGGCCGCTGCGCCTGGAGGTCGGCGGACTGCGCCTCGACTGGGCCACCGCGCAGCCGGTGTGCACGGTCGACGACCCCAGCCGTACGGTCCTGGTGCTGGCCGCCACCGACGGCATCAGCCCCGAACTCGCCCTGGACGCGGACACGGTGGCCTCCGTGAGCACACCCTCCGGGGACGTGGTGAGCGCGGACGACCGCGTCCTGGTCACCGGGCTCCGCCCCGGCACCGACGCCCTGGTCGAGGTCGCCACGGCGGACGGCGGCCGGGTGGGGCTGCTGGTCCTGGACGCGGCGACCGCGCGCACCGTCTACCGGGGCGTCGCCTGGGGCGCCGAACGGCTGGTGCTCTGCGCCGACGGCGTGGTCTTCGACGGCGACGGCATCCGGGTGCACAGCTCGGCCGGGCAGCCGTCGGTCGCCGTGCTGCCCGCGCCGGAACACGCCCCGGCGGGGACGAAGGCCGGCGAGGACGGGGTGTTCACCCGCTACACGCTCCTGGACGAGCACACCGAGGAGGAGACCGCCGTACCGGTCACGCGGATCCGGCCCGCCGGTCCCGCACCCCGCCCCGTCACCGGTGTCCAGGGCCGGGCGAGCGCCCCCGCCGACCAGCACTTCGCCACCGTCGCGGCCGAGTACCGGATCGACGTACCGGACGCCCTCCTCGCCACGGAGGGGCGGACGATCCTGCGCCTCGACTGGTCCGGGGACATCGCCCGCGCCTACGCCGGAGACGTCCTCGTCGCCGACCAGTTCTTCGCCGGAGCCCCGTGGGACATCGCCCTCGACCGCCTCCCGCGGGAGGCGCTGCGCGCGCACGGCCTGCGGCTGAGGGTGCTCCCGCTGGCCGCCGACGCCCCGGTGCACCTGCCGGGGCGGAAGCCCGGGGAGGCGGTGCCCGCCGAGATCCGCGAGGCCACGCTGGTCACCACCCGCACCCGGACGATCGGCACCGCCTGACGCCTCGCCGCCCGCCCGGCCTATCCTGTGGATCCGCCGGGCGGGACCGCACCGCCCCGACCGAGGCCGAAGGACGACCACCCGCCATGACCCGCAGCACCGCCGACGGCCCGGCCCAGCGCGGACGCAGCCGACGCAGCTTCGCGGGCACCCGCCCCGTCATGGACGATGTGGCCCGGCTGGCCGGAGTGTCCAAGCAGACCGTGTCCCGGGTCCTCAACGACCACCCGGCGGTCCGCGCCGAGACCCGCGCCGCCGTCGTCGAGGCCATGCGCACCCTCGGCTACCGCCCCAGCCGCAGCGCCCGCTCGCTGGCCAGCGGGCGCACCCGGATGCTCGGCGTGATCTCCTTCGACGCCGCCCGCTACGGGCCCGCCTCCGTCCTCACCGCGATCAACACCGCCGCCCAGGAGGCCGGTTACCTGGTCAGCTCCATCGCCCTCGACACCGCCGACCGGGACACCGTCGTACGGGCCCTGGACACGCTGACCGCCGAGGGCGCCGACGGCGTCATCGCCATCGCCCCGCAGCGCCGGGTGGGCAACGCCCTCGCCGAGGCTCGCCTCGACACCCCCATGGTGGTGCTGGAGAACGACCTCGGCGGACGCACCCCGCTCGTCACCGCCGACTCGGCGGCGGGCGCCCGGGCGGCCACCCAGCACCTGCTGGGTCTCGGCCACGCCACCGTGCACCACATCGCGGGCCCCGCCGGCTGGACGTCCGCCGAGGTCCGCCGGGACAGCTGGCGCGCCACCCTCGCCGAGGCCGGCGCCGAGGTGCCCGAGCCGCTCGCCGGCGACTGGAGCGCCGACTCCGGCTACGAGCTGGGCCGCCGCCTGGCCGAACGCCCGGAGGTCACCGCGGTGTTCGCCTCCAACGACCAGATGGCCCTCGGCCTGCTGCGCGCCCTGCACGAGGTCGGCCGCAGGGTCCCCGAGGACGTCAGCGTGGTCGGCTACGACGACATCCCCGAGGCCGCCCATCTGCTGCCGCCGCTGACCACCGTGCGCACCGACTTCGGCGAGATCGGCCGCCGCGCGCTCCGGCTGCTCCTCGACCGCATCGACGGCACCGGCGAACCCCGGGTCGAACCCGTCGTACCGGTGGAACTCGTCGTCCGCCGCAGCACCGGGCCGGCGCCCCGGGCCTGACCCACCGGGAAGGCGTGGGACGGCGCACGCTCGGTTGCGTACGGCGCAGAGGCCGGAGCAACCGGCCGCCCACGCATGCGCCCTGTCCCGCCCGTCCGCCGGGCGCCTACAGTGTGGCGGCACGGCTCCGCACCGGCCGTTCGACACGGGCGGAGCAGCCATCAGCGACGGGCCGCCGACCGCCCGCGCACCAGACACCACCCCGTGAGTTCGCTCGGGCCGCGCGACCGAGTGCGCGCGGCACCGTGCGCTTGGAGAACCACTGGAGGCCGCCGTGTCCCGACCGTGCATCGCCCTGATCGCCGACCCCACCTCGCCCGAAGGCTGCGCCGACTACCTCGCCCGCGCCGTCGAACTGCTCACCGGAGCCCCGCCGGTCCGGATCGACTCCCGGCACTTCGCGGCCGGGGGATCCGGCCGCGCCGCCCGCGCCGGCGACCGGTTACGGCTGCGGGTGCCCGAGGAGCGGCTGGACGTGGTGCCCGACGTGGTCGTGCTCTACGAGATCCCGCCGCACCGCCGCCGCGCCCTCGCCGACTTCCAGCGGCTGCTGCGCGAGCACGACGTCGTCACCCTCGGCACCGGAACGTCCGCCTGGCGCACGGCGACCGAGAAGGACCGCACCGTGGAGCGCTTCCGCCGGGACGGCGTCGCCCACATGGAGACCGTCGTCCTGTCCCGGCCCGCACCCCACGAGGCCGCCGCCGCCTTCGACAAGCTCGGCCGCGACACCTGGGCCCGGCCCGTCGTCGGCACCGGCGGCGACGACACCTTCCATGTCACCACCGAGGAGCAGCTGGAGCAGGCCGCCGCCTACTACGCGGAGCGCGGCACCGACTGGCTGCTGTCCCGCGACGCGGGCAACATCCTGCCCGACGGCCGCCGCCACCAGTTCCGGGTCTTCGTGCTGCACGGCCGGGTCATCCACGCCCGCGAGCACATCCAGCCCGAGCCCGACACCCCCTGCAACACCTGCCAGGGCGCCACCGCCGTCCCCATCGCCCCCGCCGACCTGCCCGCGCCGCTCGCCCGGCTCGCCGTCGCCGCCACCGCCTCGGTCGGGCTGCCGTTCGCCGGCGTCGACCTGGCGATCGAGCACGGCGGGGTGGTCTTCGAGGTCAACGTGCAGCCCGCCTTCGTCGACGGCGAACTCCCGCTGGTCGCCGTGCCGTACATCCAGGCGCACCTCAGCGCCCTGGCCGCCCGCCGGGACCCGGCACCGGACCGGAAGCTGCCCGCCTGAGAAGCCGTCCGGACGCCGGAGAGGAACCTCACGCCTGGGTTACGAAACGCGCAACCTCTGGTATCAGCGCGGTGAGGAGGTGACGATGGGGCCATGACTCTGGCCCAGCGCGCCCTGGAGCAACTCACGGCCTGGCCCGACCTCACGGCGGGACCGGCCAGTTGCGGCACAGGGCGGGCACTTCGCACCGCGCACAGCGAGATCGCCCACTTCCACTCCGACCACGACGTCGACCTCCTCCTCACCAGCCGGGCCCTGCGGCGCTTCGCCGCCGACCTCGCGGAGTCGACGGCGATACGCCTGCTGCCCGGCTCCCGGTGGGTGACGGTCCACCTGGACTGCGACGCGGATGTCGATCTGTTGCAGAGCCTGGTGAGCGTCGCCCTCAAGGCCCACCAGGGCGGCCCGGCCCCGGAGGACCTGACACCCGGCGGCTGCAACTTCCACCGGGTCACCGTGCTCCCGCGCGACCCGGCGGGCACCGCCGCGCCCTGCTGAGCCGCCCGGAGTCCCGGCTGAGGTTCCGCCCGGAGTTCCGCCGCTTCACCCCGTGACCGGCGTGGACCGCACGGCCGGACGCGCCCTCGGGGAGAGACTGCTGCCGCACGGCGCCGACACCGCACCCACCGGCGGGTCGGCGCGCCGCACGCGGGAGGAGCACCGGAGTGACCGGCTGGATCTGGACGTACGAGGGCTACGAGCCCGCCGACGAGCGACTGCGGGAGTCGCTGTGCACGCTCGGCAACGGCTACTTCGCCACCCGCGGCGCACTCCCCGAGTGCGTCGCGGACGATGTCCACTACCCGGGCACCTATGTGGCGGGCTGCTACAACCGGCTCACATCCCATGTGGCAGGGCGCAGCGTCGAGAACGAGGATCTCGTCAACCTGCCCAACTGGCTGCCCCTGCGGTTCCGGCTGCGCGGCCGGCCGTGGCTCAGCCCCGACACCGCGACCGTGCTCGAACACCGCCAGACCGTCCATCTGAACTCGGGCGTGCTGGAACGCCTCACCCGGTACGGGCTCGGGAACGGACGGTCCCTGACAGTGCGCCAGCAGCGGCTCGTGCACATGGGCGATCCCCATCTGGCCGCGCTGCGCACCGAGTTCACCGCCCACGGCTTCGGCGGCGAACTCCATGTCGAGGCCGCCCTCGACGCCGGTGTCACCAACGCGGGCGTACCCCGCTACCGGGACCTGGACGGGCGGCACCTCACCCACGCGCACACCGGCACCGCCGCCGGTGACACGGTGTGGCTGCGCTGCCGCACCCGCACCTCCGACATCCGGATCGGCATGGCCTCCCGGCTCACCGCCGAGGGGCCCATCACAGTCCGGCACGCCCGGCCGCGCACCACCCAGCGGGCCCGGCTGCGGCTGGCGCCCGACATCGCGGCCACCGTCGACAAGACGATCGCCCTGCACACCTCCCGCGACCCGGCGATCAGCGACCCGCTGCACGCCGCGATCGCCCGGGTCGGCCGCGCCCCCGGCTTCGACGACCTGCTCGCCGGCCACCGCACCGCCTGGGCCCAGCTCTGGCGCCGGGGCGACCTGGACGTGCCGGGCGAGGCGGGCCGCATTCTGCGCCTGCACCTCTTCCACGTCCTGCAGACCCTCTCGCCGAACACCGCCGACCTCGACGTCGGCGTCCCCGCGCGCGGACTGCACGGCGAGGCCTACCGGGGGCACGTCTTCTGGGACGAGCTGTTCGTGCTGCCGTATCTCAATCTGCGCTTCCCGGAGGTCTCCCGGGCGCTGCTGCACTACCGGCACCGGCGCCTGGAACGGGCCTGCACCGCCGCCCGGGAGGCGGGCCGCAGGGGCGCGATGTACCCGTGGCAGAGCGGCAGCGACGGCCGCGAGGAAGCCCAGCAGGTGCACCTCAATCCGCGCTCCGGACGCTGGCTGCCGGACCACTCCCACCTCCAGCACCACGTCGGGTCGGCGATCGCGTACAACGTCTGGGAGTACTGCGAGGCCAGCGGCGACGCCGAGTTCCTGCACACCAAGGGCGCCGAGATGATGCTCCAGATCGCCCGGTTCTGGGCGGACGCCGCCACCTGGGACGACCAGCTGGAACGGCACCGCATCAAGGGCGTCGTGGGACCCGACGAGTACCACGACGCCTACCCCGGCGCGACCACACCCGGCATCGACGACAACGCGTACACCAACGTCATGGCCGCCTGGGTGCTCACCCGCACCCTCGAACTGCTGGCCGCCCTGCCCGAGCCGCGCCGCCGGGAACTCACCGAGCGCACCGGCCTCGACGACCAGGAGCTCGACCGGTGGGAGGAGGTCTCCCGCACCCTGCACGTGCCCTTCCACGAGGGTGTGATCAGCCAGTTCGAGGGCTACGGCGAGCTGGCCGAGCTCGACTGGGCCGACTACCGGGCGCGGTACGGCGACATCCGCCGCCTCGACCGGATCCTGGAGGCGGAGGGCGACTCCGCCAACCGCTACCAGGCCTCCAAACAGGCCGACGTCCTGATGCTCGGCTATCTCTTCTCCCCGCCCGAACTCCAGGGCCTGTTCGACCGGCTCGGGCTGCGGCTGGACGAGGAGACCTGGCACCGCACCGTCGACTACTACCTGCACCGCACCAGCCACGGCTCCACCCTCAGCGGACTCGTCCACGGCTGGGTGCTGGCCCGCGCCCGGCGCGCCGAGGCCTGGCAGTTCTGCCAGGAGGCGCTGCGCGGCGACATCGCCGACGTGCAGGGCGGCACCACCGGCGAGGGCATCCACCTCGGCGCCATGGCCGGCACCCTCGACCTCGTCCAGCGCGGCCTCACCGGCCTCACCACCCGCCAGGGCGCCCTCTGGCTGGACCCCGTCCCCCTCCCCGAGCTGTCCACCTACGGCTTCTCCCTGCGGTACCAGGGCAACTGGGGCGTCCGGCTGCGGCTGCGCCACTCCCAGCTGGAGATCACCGTCCCGGCCTCCGACACCACGCCCATCGACGTCCGCCTCCCGGACCGCGCGGTCCGGCTGCACCCGGGGGAGACGGGACGGCTGGTGCTGCCGGACTGAGCGGGGCCGCCGTGCGGACGGCGGGCGGCGGGTGGCATCGTCGGACCCGACGACCCTTCGATCACCGCCAAGCCGCCGTAGAGACCGCGTGGATCAGAAAACCGTAGAGACCGCATGGATCAGGAAGTCGACACCATGACCGACAAGCTCATCGTGAGCGTTCTGGGCACCGGCATCATGGGCGCCGCGATGGCCCGCAACCTCGCGCGGGCCGGACACACCGTCCGCGTCTGGAACCGCAGCCGCGCCAAGGCCGAGCCGCTCGCCGAGGCCGGCGCGATCGTCGCCGACAGCCCCGCCGAGGCGGTGCGGGACGCCGACGTCGTCCTCACCATGCTGTACGACGGTGCCGCCGTCCTGGACGTGATGCGCCAGGCCGCGCCCGCGCTGCGCCCCCGCACCGCCTGGGTGCAGTCGACCACCGCGGGCCTGGACGCCATGGCAGGCCTGGCCGGCTTCGCCCGCGAGCACGACCTGGTGCTCTACGACGCTCCCGTGCTCGGCACCCGCGAGCCCGCCGAGGCCGGGCAGCTGCTCGTGCTCGCCGCCGGTCCCGTCGAGGGCCGGGAGACGGTGACGCCGGTCTTCGACGCGGTCGGCGCCCGCACGGTGTGGACCGGCGAGGACGCCGCCGAGGCCGGCGCGACCCGGCTTAAGCTGGTCGCCAACAGCTGGGTCCTCGCCGCCACCAGCGCGGCCGGCGAGGCGCTGGCCCTGTCGAAGGCGCTCGGCGTGGACCCGCGGCACTTCTTCGACGCCATCGCGGGAGGCCCGCTCGACATGGGGTACCTGCGTGCCAAGTCCGGGCTGATCCTCGACGGCCGGCTCTCCCCGGCCCAGTTCGCGGTCGGTACCGCCGCCAAGGACGCCCGGCTCATCGTCGAGGCCGGTGAACGGCACGGCGTCCGGCTGGACGTGGCCGCGGCGAGCGCCGCCCGGCTGGAGCGCGCCGCCGCGCAGGGCCACGCCGACGAGGACATGGCCGCTGCGTACTTCGCCAGCTTCGACGAGCAGCCCGACGCCTGACCCCGGAAAGGAGCCCCCGATGTCCAGGCCCCCGCTGCCGCCCGCGGCCCGGGAACTGCTGAGCCGCCCCAACCCCTGCGTCATGGCGACCCTGCGCTCCGACGGCACGCCCGTCTCCACGCCCACCTGGTATGTCTGGGCGGACGACCGGGCGCTGATCAGCCTGGACGAGGGCCGGATCCGCCTGAAGCACCTGCGCCGCGACCCGCGGGTCACCCTGACCGTCCTCGACAAGGACGACTGGTACACCCACGTCACGCTCATCGGCCGGGCCGTCGAGCTGTACGACGACGAGGGTCTGGCCGACATCGACCGCATCGCCCGCCACTACACCGGCAAGCCGTACCCCGACCGGGTCCGCGCCCGCGTCAGCGCGTGGATCGAGGTGGACCGCTGGCACGGCTGGGGCGCGATGAAGGACAGCGACCAGGCGTCCCCTGAGGGGCGCCGGAGCCCGGGGGTAGGCTCCTGACATGCGGATCTCCGTCTCCTCCGACATGGACGAACCCGTGGCCCGCCTCCTGGTCACCGAGCTGCGCGGCCGCGGCCACGAGGTGGTCACCCATGGGGCGCTGCGCCCCGGGGACGACCCGCAGTGGGCGGCCTGCTCCGCCGCGGCGGCCCGGGACGTCGCCGACGGCACGGCGGACCAGGCGGTCGTCTGCTGCTGGACCGGCACAGGCGCGTCCATCGCCGCCAACAAGGTCCCCGGCGTCCGGGCCGCCCTGTGCACGGACGCGTACACCGCCGACGGCGCCCGCCGCTGGAACGACGCGAACGTGCTGGCGCTGAGCCTGCGCCTGACCTCCGAACCCCTCCTGCGGGAGATCCTCGACGCCTGGTTCACCGGCGTCCCCAGCGAGGATCCCGAGGACCGCGAGAACGTCTCCCGCGTCGCGGGCCTCGACGAGCGGCGCGACACCGGCTGACATGCCGGTGCGCAGGACCCGGTCGTGGTCCTGCGCACCGTGGTGTCGGGCTCGGAGAGCGGGCTAGGTCGTCCGGTCGCTCTTCGGCTTGCCCCGCTGGTCGGGGGTGCCGTGGGGCGGAGGGCCGAAGGGCTCGGCGCTGGTCGCCGGGGACACCGGGGAGCCGCCGTGGCCCTGGGCCTGCTCGGGACGGAGGGCCGACGGACTGCCCGAGGTCGGCTCGGCACCCGCGTGCAGCTGCTCCAGGCGGGCGGTCAGCAGCTCGGTGACCGGCAGCCGGTCGGCGTGCGTCCGCTCGTAGGCGATCAGCTCCTCCACCTCCTCGGCGCTCAGCGAGCGCACCCGGCTCTCCAGCCCGCCGATCGGCAGGTGGTCGTAGTCGGGCAGGGGCAGTGAACTGCGGCCGGGCTCGGCCATGGATCTCACTTCCTCGGTAGGTGTGCCGGGCACTCAGTGCGCGCCGGGGCCGCCTCCGCCCCACGAGCCACTGCTGCCCTTGGACCAGCGGGGCCGCGACTGCACCGGGCTCGGCCGCGTCTTCATGTTGCCGAAGCTGCCCATCTCGTGCGGCAGGAGCGGGCGGCCACCCTTCGGCACCCGGGGCACCTCCAGGGGCTCCCGGATCTCCCTGACCTCGTGCACCGCGCCGCCCGGCGGCAGGTGCGGCTGCTCCTCGGGCCGCGGACGCGACTCCCGGAGCCTGATACGGGTGCCGAGCCAGAATCCGCCCAGCAGCAGCGCCAGCACGGCGATGCCGACGACGAACATCGCGATGCTGAGCAGTCCGCTCGGCTCGGCCAACTGCATCGTTGCGGTACTCATACCAGGCGAATACCCCTCAATTCGGTCATGAACCGGATCGGCGTGACCGGGCCTCGCGGGTCCGGGAGCGGTTGGCCTTGCGGATCGCGTCCAGCAACTCGCCCTTGGACATCCGGGACCGTCCCTCCACGTCCAGCCGCTTGGCCACCTCGTACAGGTGCTCCTTCGAGGCGCTCTCGTCGACGCCCTCACCGCTGCGTCCGCCGACCTGCCGCGGCCGTGCCGACTGCGGGTCCGAGGGCCCCCGGCGGCCGCCCTCCTTGCGTTCCCAGTGGTCGCCGACCTTCTCGTACGAGTGCTTCAGCGCGCCGTAGGCGACGCGGTGCGCCCGCTCGCCCTCGCCGTACTGCTCCACCGCCGAGTCGTGCGCCTTGATCCAGGTGCGCTGGGCGTCTCGGGGAGAGCGCTCCAGCGTCGACGGCAGTTCCTCTCGTCCGGGCATGCGTTCCACCTCCTTCGAACGCCGTCTGCCGGCGCCGCCCGAGTGCCCGGCGGAGGGGGCGAAAAACCCGCCGCGGACGGGCCGCGGCGGGTTTGGCGGGCCCTGCGGCGGCTACCCGCGCGGTGTGACTTCGACGCCATCGCAAGCAGAACTCATCCGGTTCCTGGAAGACCGGTTCGTCTGCGCGCAGGCGTGCACGGAGTGTGCGCGGGCCTGCGCGCTGCGCGCGAGCCTGGTGGACCCGGACGGCACCGCGGAGCAGGAGCTGGTCCGGCGCAAGGGGATCATGTGTGCCGAGGTGTGTGACGCCACGTGCAGGGTGCTGGCCGAGCAGAGCCAGGTGGAGGAGACCGGCCTGCGCGTCCAGCTGGAGTGGTGCCGGACCGTGTGCCTCGAGTCCGCGCACGTCTTCGACGACCGGCCCGGGACCGAGGAGGCCGCCGAGGCCTGCCGTGCCTGCGCCCGCGCCTGCACCGACTTCCTGGCCACCCTCGGCTGACCACGTCCCCCGCCGCGTCGGCCCCCGCAGGGCCCGGGCCCGGCATCGCCGGTCCCGGCAGGGCATCGCCATTCCCAATTTCTGCAACACGTTCTACGGTGTGCGCCGTCAGGACCGCCCTTGGGGAGCCTGGAGGCGCCGTGCACCTGGACTACACGCCCGAACAGCAGCAGCTGCGCACCGACCTGCGTGCCTACTTCGCCGGCCTGGTGCCGGACGGCGCGTCCGCCCGCCACGCCGACCCGGCCGAGCAGAAGCGGTTCTACCGGCGGACCATCCGGCGGCTCGGCGCGGACGGCTGGCTCGGCGTGGGCTGGCCGAAGGAGTACGGCGGCCGCGGGCTGACCCCCATGGAGCAGTTCGTCTTCTTCGACGAGGCCGCCCAGGCGGGCGTCCCGCTGCCGCTCATGGCGCTCAACACCGTCGGCCCGACGATCATGCAGTACGGCACGGAGGAGCAGAAGGCGTACTTCCTGCCGCGGATCCTCTCCGGCGAGATCGACTTCGCCATCGGCTACAGCGAGCCCGACGCGGGCACCGACCTCGCGGCCCTGAAGACCCGCGCGGTCCGCGACGGCGACGACTACGTGGTCAACGGCCACAAGATCTGGACGACGAACGGCGACACCGCCGACTGGGTCTGGCTGGCCGTACGCACCGACCCCGCCGCTCCACCGCACCGGGGCATCACCATGCTCCTCGTGCCGACCACCGACCCCGGCTACTCCTGCACCGTCATCCGCACCCTCGCCGGACACGACACCACCGCCAGCTACTACGAGAACATCCGCGTCCCCGTCTCCCGCCGGGTCGGCGAGGAGAACCATGGCTGGCGGCTGATCACCAACCAGCTCAACCACGAGCGGGTCACCCTCGCCGCCCACGGCACCATGGCCATCCGCTCCCTCCATGACGTCCAGCGCTGGGCCACCGAGACCAAGCTCGCCGACGGCCGCCGCGTCGTGGACCTGCCCTGGGTACGCCGCCGCCTCGCACAGACGCACGCCCGCCTGGAGGCGCTGAAACTCCTCAACTGGCAGATGGTCGCCGCCCTCCAGCACGGCACCCTCACCCCACAGGACGCCTCCGCCGTCAAGGTCTACGGCTCCGAGGCCCGCCGCGACGCCTACGCCTGGCTCCTGGAAGTCGCCGCCGCCCCCGGCGCACTCCAGGAGGGCTCCGCGGGCGCGGTGCTCCAGGGCGAACTCGAACGCGGCTACCGCTCGGCCGTGATCTTCACCTTCGGCGGCGGCAACAACGAGATCCAGCGCGAGATCATCTCCTGGATCGGCCTGGGGATGCCGCGGGTGCGGCGTTAGCTGTGCTGTGACGAGGCTTTTTACTTGGCATTAAAGCGGGATAGTTGGCACTGAGCGGAGCGCTTGGCCTGACTGGTCGCAGGCTGCCGCGAGTTGCGTCGCGTAGAGGCTGAGGCGTTGGCGCAGGCGGAATCGTTCGCCGCGGCCGATGTCGGCTTCGTGGAGCTGGTGCGAGAGGTGAGCAGTCGGGCGTCTCCCCTGCCGCGCTCCTCCTTGACGATGGGGCAGTGCGGGGCTTCGGCCCGTGTGACGTCCCGGATGGACGCGGAAACAGTGCAGCGCCCCCGACAGGGAGCCTTTTCCAACTTGGTGGTCGAGCAGGCCAGTTGGCCCGATGGAGGCGCCTGAGCGCCGGCCGCCAGGCCCTGCTCGCTCTCGCCCATCTCGATGTGTGCCGCAGGCGCGTGCGCGCCATGGGAGCGCACCCATCACGTTGGCCTGCGGGAATCCTTCAACTGGCGTTCAGGGAAAGCGATTTCCCCAGGTCAAGGGGTTTTCCTAAGGGCTGTCCCGTAAACCTGAGTGAGTTCACCAGAGACTGGCCCGTTAGCAACTTATGCCGATGTGCCTCTTGTGGCCCGGCCAGTGTGCTGGCCGGGCCAGCGGCTGCTAGAGCTCGCCGACGGCGAATTCGTCGATCGTCGTCTGGTAGCTGATGGTGCCGCCGGTCGCGCAGGCGCCGCCGAGTTCAATCTGGTGGGTCGTGGTCCGGCCATTCGCGCGTGCGGTGCCGTACTGGAAGGGGCCGCTGATGACATTGCCTCCTTCGAGGCTGAACGACTGGGCATTGCCACGGAAGGTCGCCTGGGGGATCTCCGAGGTGCTTCCGTCGTTCCAGGAGTTGATCACCTTGCCGTAGCCCGGGCCGAAGGGGCCGGGGCACGCGGTCTGGAGCGTCGCTTCGATGCGGACGGTTCCGCCTGTGATCTTGGGGTGCTTGGTCGACGTGCACAGGCGCATGTCGCCGCTGCCGGAGAGCCGTACGGTCTCCTTCTTGAAGGTGATGCCCGGGTTGGTGGTGTCCATGTTCGTGGCGAACGCCCACCAGCGTTCTCCGCTGATCGGCTGGCCGAGTGCAGCGGTACCGCTCGGCGTGCGAGTATCCCGCGATCACCCTGGCACCACCGGTCCGGGTCTTACCGGGCGGGCATGCAGCCATGACCGCGGCCCTGCCGGGGTAGCCGCCGGAGGCCACCGGGATGGTCACCTCGTCCTCCACGACGCGCACGACGTCGTCGGCCTGTGCCACGGCGGCCGACCCCATTACCAGCGCCGCGGATGCGGCGGCTACGAGGAACTTCTTCAGCACGCGCTTCCCTGCTTTCGGGAGTTCGACAGCCCCCGGAGGCGCAGCAAACTTCAGGAGACGCGGGCTCGCTCGCGAGCGTGGACAGCGACTCACCAATGCGCTCCCGGCCTGCCCGGACGTGCCCTTCCGCAACGCGCATCAGGACGGGGCCGGGTGTCGAGCCCCAAGCGTCGTGCGTCCCGCTCCGGGCGGATGGCCGTGAGGGCACAGGCGCCGGCCATGAGCATCACCGCGCCGGCGACGAGGAAGGCGGTGGTGTATCCGGCGGCCGAGGTGTCGGCCGTGTCGATGAGGTGGCCGGTCAGGAACGGTGCCACGAGTCCCGGCAGGGTGCCGATACCGGCGACGATGCCGAAGACGGCGCCACGCTGGGCGGGAGGGACGACCTCCGCAGTCGTCATGTAGTGGAGTGGGATGGCGATCGCGGTGCCGCCGAAGGCCAGCGCGATCAGCACCAGCCGGGGGCCGGACGCGTCGACGAACGGGAACGCCGTCATCGCGCACCCGGCCACGCACACGGCGATGCTCTGTGCCGCCCCGCTGGACCAACGACTGCTCACGCCCCGGGATTTCAACGCATCCACAAACGGCGAGACCGCAAGCAGCAGCACCAGCCCGAAGCCGGACATGATGCTGATGGCCGTCGCGGAGGCCGCCGCCGACATGTCCATCTGCGTCCTGAAGTAGGCGGGCAGCCAGGCATGGCTGAGGGACAGCGCCCACGCCGCTCCGAAGGCGCTGGCGATGCTGCCGAGCACGGTGCCGGTCAGCAGGATTCTGCGGTACGGCAGCCGAAGCCCGCTGGATCCGGTGGTCGTGTGCTTGTGGTCGTACGGTCCGTCGTGGCCAACGCGCCACCACAGCAGCGCCCAGGTGGCACTGACGACGGCGAGGACCGCGTAGGCGGAGCGCCAGCCGAAGCCGTCGATCAGCCAGGTGACCAGGGGGGCGGCGATGAGCGTGCCCAGGGCCGCCCCGCCCATCTGGAGGGCCGAGGGCAGGGCGCGGCGCTCCGGCGGGAACCACTTGTACAGGGCGTGCATGGACATGGAGGCCGCCGGCCCTTCGGCGGCACCGAGCAGGATGCGGCCGGCCATCAGGGTCGGGACCGTGGCCACCACGAGGACCGGGAGCTGGGCCACGGCCCACAGCACGGTCATGACGAACAGCAGGACCCGGCTGGAGATCTGGGTGGAGAGAAATCCGACGAGGAGTCCGGAGACGCTGAAGAGGAAGAAGAAGGAGCTGGAGATCAGGCCGTAGGTGCTGTTGCTGAGGTCGAGTTCCTCCATGATCGGGACGGCGGCGAGGCCGAGGACCGACTTGTCGGCGTAGTTGATGACCATGAAGGCCACGATCATCGCCGTGATCAGCCAGGCTTTGCGGCGGTCGGGCGTCGGGACGGCGATGTGCCGGGGCTGCGCGGCGGCGGTACGGGGTGCCATGGGGCGACTCCTGCGGATGCGGGTGGAGCAGGGGGTCGTACGGGTGGGCGGCGGTCCCCCGTGGCCGAGGGCCCACTCGTCGAAGCGGGGGCCCGTGGCACCGCCCTGGGCACCAAGGGATCGGTCAGAAAAGGCCCTTGGCGATGGCGTTCTTGTGGATCTCGGTGGTTCCGGTGACGATCCGGAACATCCGCAGGCTGCGGAAGATCTGCTCGACCTCGCGGCCGCGGGTCAGCCCGGCCTTGCCGTGGATCTGGACCGCCTGGTCGGCTACGCGGAAGGACGCCTCGGAGGTGAAGAGCTTGCACATGTTGGCCTCGACGGAGACGTTGTCTCCCCGGTCGGCCTTCGCTGCGGTGGTCATCACCATCGCGCGGGCTGCGTAGATCTCGGTGGCCATCTCGGCGATCTTGTGGTGGATGGCCTGATGGGCGAGGAGCGGCTGGCCGAAGACGACGCGGTTCATGGCGTACTCGACCGACAGGTCCCAGGCGCGGCGGGCGGCACCGATGAGGGACGGGCAGTGCAGCAGGCGGTTGAGGGTGATGCGGCCGATGCCGATGCGCAGGCCCTGGCCGACCTCACCGAGGAGGTTCGCGGCGGGGATCCGGCAGTCCTCGAAGACGAGGTCGCCCTCCATCTGCTGTCCGGACATGGGGACTTCGCCGTCGAGGACACGGCAGCCAGGGTTGTCCAGATCGACGAGGAACGCGCTGTATGCCTCTTCGGTGCCGGCCATGCGGGCGACGACGATCGCAAAGTCCGCGAAGGGGGCGGCGGAGCTGAACACCTTCTTGCCGTTGAGGACGTAGGTGTCCCCGTCCGGGGTGGCGGTGGTCGTCATGCGGCGCACGTCCGAGCCCGCGTCCTCCTCCGTGATGGAGAAGCAACACGCCCGCTCGCCCCGGACGACGGGCATCAGGTAGCGCTCCCGCTGTTCCTCGGTGGCGTACTTCACGATCGCGCCGACACGCAGCGGACCGCCCATGTCGCCGAGCACCGAGTGGGAAAGCGCGGCACCGGAGGCGGTCAGCTCCTCCTTGAGGGCGCACAGTTCATAGAAGCTCAGGCCCTGGCCGCCGAGCTCGGGGGGCAGGCTGATGCCGTAGAAGCCGAGTTCCGCGCTGCGCTTCCAGACGTGTTCGAGGATGGTGCGGTCGAGCTTGGTCTCCGCGGTGATGCCGTGCTCGCGCTCGTACGGGATGAGCTCGTCGGCCAGGTAGGCGCGCAGTCGAGCGACGAGGTCCTGGAGGCGCGGATTGTCGTCGTAGGAGGGTTCGAGGGTGAAGGGCATGCCGGGGGTCCTGTTCAGTTGACGCGGCGCTCGGCGCCCGCCCAGTAGCGGTCGCGGATGGCGCGGCGGTCGATCTTGCCGTTGGGGTTGTGGGGCAGGGCCGCGACGAAGTCGACGGAGCGGGGCTTCTTCATGCGGGCCAGGTGCTCGGCGCAGAAGTCGATGAGGTCGGCCTCCGTGAGGGTGGCGCCGTCGCGCGTCACGACGACCGCCTTGACGGCCTCGCCCCACTGCTCGTCCGGGACGCCGACAACGGCGGCCTCATAGACGTCGGGGTGCTGGTGCAGGACGGACTCGACCTCGACGGCGTAGATGTTGAACCCGCCGGAGACGATCATGTCCTTCTTGCGGTCGACGATGAAGACGTAGCCGTCCGCGCGGCGGCGGGCGAGGTCACCAGTGAGGAACCAGCCGTCCCGGAAGGTCTCCGCCGTGAGGTCGGGTTCGTTGTGGTAGCCGGGGACGACATCGGGGCCACGGACGGCGATCTCTCCGATCTCTCCGTCGGCGACGGGCCGTCCGCTGTCGTCGACGATGGCGACCTCGGCCTCGGCGAGCGGGCGGCCGCAGGAAAGCAGCAGCTCCTCGTCCTCGCCCTCGATCGCCCGTCGGTGGTCCTCGGAGGAGAGGAAGAGCACGCCGGAGGTGGTCTCGCCGCACCCATATCCCTGGGAGAGGACGGGTCCGAAGAGGTCCCAGGCCGCCCTGATCCGGGCCGGGGACATCGGCGCGGCACCGTAGATCAGCTGGCGGAGAGTGGAGAGGTCGTAGTCGCGGGCGTTCGTCAGCGCGAGCACGGTGTTGACCATGGTGGGGACGACGAAGGCGTGGGTGGCGCGCTCGCGCTGGACGGCGGCGAGGAACTCCTCGGCGTCCCAGCGGGGCAGCACGATCGCGCAGCCGCCGGCGAAGAAGATGCCCATCAGCGGCATGCCGGAGGCGTGGGTGACGGGTCCGGCCAGGATCTGCCGGTCGCCGGGACCCACCCGGGTGTCGGCGCTCATCACCGACTTGCGCATCAGGGCGAGCCGGTTGCCGTAGGTCTGGACCGCCGCCTTGAGTTTGCCGGTGGAACCCGATGTGAAGTGCAGGACGGCGATGTCACCCTCGTCGCACTCCGTCTCAACGGGCTCGGGCTCGGTGCCCGCGAGGGTCTCGACGTAGCCTGGGCCGAGATCGCTCGGGCCGTCGTAGCCGAGGACGGTCCTCACTGCCGAGCCGGGCACCGCGGCGCGGGCGACGTCCAGATGGGCCGCGTCCGTCAGCAGCAGCCTCGCGTCGGACTCGGCGAGCAGGTGAGCCACCTCGGCGGCTCCGAGCCTGGCGTTGATCGGCGCTCGGGCCAGGCCGGCCTTGTAGAGGGCGACTTCCGTGACGACCAGTTCCGCGCGGTTGCCTGCGAGGGTCGCAACCCGGTCGCCCCGGCTCAGGCCGAGGGCACGCAGCGCCGTCGCGAGCCGGTCGCTGTGCTCGTCGAGTTCCGCGTACGTCAGGCGCACGGTTCCACAGACCACCGCCTCGGCATCGGGTTGGTGGCCGGCAGTCCGGCGTACGTACCGCCCGAAGTTCATCACACCTCCAGAGTTTCTGAACAATGTGTCCAGTAACAAGCTTGGTGTGTGGCAACCTAAAGGCAGCGTTAGTGTCAGGTCAACGGTTCGGACGAGAAGGAAACGAAGTGGACATGAAGCCCGCGGGAGACCGCCGCGTCCGCAGGACGCGGGCCGCGCTGCGCCAGGCCCTGGTCGAACTGGTCCTGGAGAGGGGGTTCCACGCGATCACGGTCGAAGAGATCACCGAGCGCGCCGACGTCGGCCGGGCCACCTTCTACGCTCACTACCGCGACAAGGAAGACCTCCTGGTCGGCATCGTCCGCGACCTCGCCGAGGACCGGGACCGCCTCCTGCCGGCGGTCCGGCAGGCGCACGCGGAGGGATTCACCGGACTGCCGGTGAAGTACATCTTCGAACACGCCGAGCAGGAGAAGCCCGTCTACCGGGTCGTCCTGCGGGGCGAGGGCGACGGGCGCGCCCTACGAGAATTCACGGATCTCATCTGCGCCCACGCCGAAGCCGCCTTCCGCACACGGACCGATCAGCTCGGGGTGACACCGCGAATCCCCCTCGACGTCGTCGCCCGCGCCTGGACCGGCGAGCTCATCGGCCTGCTCACCTGGTGGGTGGAGAACGACACCGGCTACAGCGCCGCCGAGATCACCGCGCATCTGCGCGACCTGTCGGTCTACGGCCGCGTCTGGGCCACCGGACTCGCCCCGTCCGACGCCCCGGGAGCCCTCGACCTCACCCCCTGAACCGCGCCTGCACCACGCGGTCTCGTTGCTCCACGCCTGACGCGCCTGGCGAGTTACCAGACACGACGTTCGGTATCACCTCCAATAGGCGCACGACCGAAAGGGCGGAGCGGACGTGTGACTGGCATTCCCTCATCGGCCGCTCTTGTGGGGGCACGGGGATACACGGATCCGGCCTGTGCTCCACGGCACACGACCTCGAGTCGGGAACTCATTCCGAGCCGCCGTGTCTGGCACGGCTCCGGCGGCGCGTCCGCGCTGCCGACCGCGTCGGCCGGCGCCCTCGACGGCCTCGCGTTCACCAGACCGCACGGCAAGTCCCTCACGCTCACCGAGCTGCTCAGCTGAGTGCACGGGGTCCCCGACGTAACGGCATGATCTTGTTGTGACTGCAGTGATCACGGCATCGGCCCCATCCTGGCTAGCTCCGTTCACCGGGCTGAACCCGCGCTGTTTCAGCAAGCTGGTGAGCGCGCTGCGCCGCGAAGGTGCCGATCAAGTGCGACGGGGCCGACCGTGGGGGTTGCCACTGGAGGATCGGGTGCTGTTGGTCACGGCCTACTGGCGCACCAACTTGACACTGCGCCAGCTTGCACCGCTGTTCGGCGTCTCGAAGTCCGCAGCCGACCGCATCATCAGCCATCTCGGTCCCCTGCTCGCACTCAAGCCCCGCCGGCGGTTTCGCAAGGACTCCGTGCTCATTGTGGACGGAACCCTGGTTCCCACCCGCGACCACACGGTGGCCGAGCGGTCGAAGAACTACCGCTACTCCACCAACCACCAGGTCGTCATCGACGCCGACACCCGGCGCGTCGTCGTCGGGCGACCGGTGCCCGGCAACCGTAACGACTGCAAGGCGTGGCCCCTGTCCGGAGCCAAGGACGCCGTCGGCCGCACCAACGTGATCGCCGACGGCGGCTACCGGGGCACCGGCCTGGTCATCCCGCACCGTCGCGAGCGCGGGCAGAGCGAACTGCCGGCCTGGAAGGAAGAACACAACACCTCCCACCGCCAAATCCGCGCCCGTGTCGAGCATGCCTTCGCACGAATGAAGACCTGGAAGATCCTCCGCGACTGCCGCTTGAAGGGCGACGGCGTCCATCACGCCATGCTCGGCAACGCCCGGATGCACAACCTCGCCCTCGCCGGATAGATCAGCGGGCCTCACTGCGACCAGCCATGCCCAAGCCGACTCGAAGATCATTACGGGACAGCCCTTAGTGCTGTGACCAGGAAGGTTCACGGGTTACTCGTTGTACTGGGTGAAAATGACCCCGGGCGGATGCCCGTGCGAGCCGTTCGGCCGAGCCCGTCGCGCGCGGTCGCGGCGGCGGCCGAAGGATGCTGCTGACCGTTGCCGGAACCAGCAGCCCAGGTAGGAGCCGTCCATTACGCCACAACTGAGACCCGTGAGTGCCCGCCGAAGGACCGCCCGCCCCGGGCCCGGGGCCGGGCGGGGCGCCGATGGGCCGTCCTGGGCCTCTGCCTGGTGCTGGGCGCCGTCGGTGCGAACGGAGCGGCCGCGGCCGGGCACCCCGGCGCGGCGCATCCGCGCTGCGACCGGGTGCCGACCGGTGTCGCGTCCGAGGACTACTTCCTGGACTTCACCGTGCCGACCGGGCTGATGCCGGACTCGCGGTTCGATGGCCGCCCGGCCCGCATCCAGGTCCACCGCGTCCGGCCCGTGTACGCCCACGGCAAGTGTCCGGGCGGACCCACCAGGGCTGCCGTGCTGATCCACGGCCGCTCGGTCACCGGCCCGGCGACGTTCGACCTGCGGCACCCAGCCCCCGGCGGCGGCGAGCTGAGCGTGCAGAGGTCCCTGGCCCGGTCGGGGATCGACACCTTCGCCCCGAACCTGCTCGGTTACGGGCTCTCGACGCGCTTCGAGGACGGACTCGACGACCCCGACAACGCGAGCCCGCGGCCGTACGGGGCGGACGGCAGCTGCGCCCACCCCTAGGGCTGCGACCGCACCCACAACCCGCGCGCCTTCCCCCTCGACCAGCAGGGATCCCTGCTCCTGACCAATCCGCTCGGCGGCGAGCGCAGACCGCACTCCAGCAGCACCCGGTTCGCCCGTATCGACGTCTGGGTGCGCGACATCCGCCAGGTCGTCGATGACGCCGTCGCCAGGGCCAGGCCCACGGGCGGCAAGGTCACGCTGATCGGCTACTCGCTCGGTGGGGTACACGTCGGACGCGCCCTGTACGCGGCCAACCCGGTGGTGCCCGGAGCCTCCGCCATGCTGCGCAAGGTGAACCGCGTGGTGTTCATGTCCTCGCTCTTCGGCTTCCCGACCGAAGAGGTGACCCCGCCGGGTGGTTTCGCCACCTTCCCCCTCACCCTGGGCACCCGCGGCGCCCCGGCTCCGCTGCCGCAGCCCCGTGAGGCCGAGTGCACGGGTCGCACTGTCCCGGGCGCCTGGGACAGGCGCTGGGAGCAGATCCTCGCCGAGGACCCGATCGGACGCGGCTGGGGAGGGACGGAGCCTGGTAACCCGACGGGTCTCAGCCGCACCCCCACCTTCTCCACGTACGGCTGGAACGCCCAAGTCGCCGGTCAGCTGACCCCGCCCACACTGGTCATCCACGGTCTGGAGGACTCCGACCCGACCCCGCCCTCCAATGCGACCGCCATCTACGACGCCCTGCCCGCGACGATGACGAACAAGGCGCTGGTCCACGTGGCGTGCGCCAGCCACGAAATCCTGTCGGAGGGCTGCACCGGTGAGCGGTGCACGCCGCAGACAGGAACCGTCTACGGCGGTCGCCCCAGGGAACCCTGGGCTGGCCCGCACGCCACGGTCAAGGCCGCCCTGACCGAGTGGATCAGGAGCGGTACCTTCAACGGCGCCGAAACCGGCCGCTTCATCGTCGATGAAAGCGGCGTGGCCAACCCCGCCGGCTAGTGCTGTGACGGGGAAGGTTTGCCGGGTGGGGCGGTCAGGCTGCTGTTCGTCGTGGTCTGCCGCCCCATCGGATGCCTTTCTCGCCGCGGATGCGGGCGCGTGCACGCCTTGGTGCTGCGAGGACGCCGAAACCGCACCGACCTTGTACTGCCCTGCCGGACGATGTGCTGGAGTTTCTGGCCCTCCTGCTCAGTCAGCCCGCGAACACGGACCGGTTGCGCCATTCCGCCTCCCTACGCTGGTTGGAGAAGTCATGTCCAACAAGCACAACGAGCAACCGGCGAACCTTCCTGGTCACAGCACTAGGGCCCGTCTTCAAAGGTTCTACCTGGCGTCCCGTGCCCTCTCGTAGGCGGCCAGGGCCTCTGCATTGCCGATGAAGGCCGGGCCGCAGTGTGGTGGTAGGCGATCAATGACCATCGCTACTGCAGCTTGTGCGCTGTCTGTCTCGGCGATCCGCGGGCTGGTTCGGCTCGGCCCTTCGACGTAGTACCGGCCATCTCCCAGTGTGCCGATGTAGGGGATGTCCCAGGTGTAGCGGATCTCTGTGCACCTGCTGAAGTGCAGCTCCCACATACCGGCCCAGGGGTAGAGCCGACGAAGCAGTGGCTCGGCATGCGCCACCCGCACCAGCTCGGCAAACGGAGCGGCAAGCGGCGATTCTTCCGGTCGGCGAGGTTCGCCCCGCCGTGGTCAGGACCTTGTGCCAGGCTGCTTCGACAGTATTGGTCATGCCGTGATTGTGCGGGCACTGCTGCCCGTCATCAAAGATCACCTCCTGGCAGATCATGGTCGGATGCACCGACACGAACTCAGTGACCAGGAGTGGGATTTACTCGCTCCGCTCATACCGCGGGCCGTGGCTGGCCGACCGAGGGCGGATGACCGGCAGGTCATCAACGGGATCATCTACAAGATCCGCACCGGCCTGCCGTGGCGTGATCTGCCCGACCGTTACGGGCCATGGCAAACGGTCTACACCCGCTTCCGTCGCTACGCGTTGAGCGGTGTCTTTGCCCAGGCCCTCCAGCAGATCCAGGCCCAGGCTGATGCGGCCGGCGACATCGACTGGCTCGTCCAAATCGATTCCACCATCGTGCGAGCTCATCAGCATGCCGCCGCCACCGGCCGAAAAGGGGGACGCATCGGCCGGACGAACCGGACGATCAGGCCCTCGGTCGGTCACGCGGAGGCCTGACCACCAAGATCCACCTCGCCTGCGACGGCCGAGGCAGGCCACTGGCCCTCCTGGTCACTCCCGGCCAACGCCATGACGGCATCTGTGCGCAACCGCTGCTGCAACGTATCCGCGTCCCGCGCCTTGGCTTCGGCCGCCCGCGCTGCCGCCCCGACCACGTGATCGCAGACAAGGCATACAGCTCTCGCGGGTTCCGCGCCTTCCTGCGAAAACGCGGGATCGGCCACACCATCCCCGAGAAGGCCGATCAACAGCGACACCGACACAACCGCGGCCGCCAGGGCGGCCGACCGCCCAGCTTCGACCGCGAGACATATCGTCGACGCAACGCCGTAGAGCGATGCTTCAACAGACTGAAGCACTTCCGAGGCATCGCCACCAGGTACGACAAGACCGCCACCTCCTACGAGGCGGCGGTCAGCCTGGTGTCGTTCCTGCTCTGGGTGAGACCTGTTTGAAGACGGGGCCTAGGTGAACTGACCCCGCCGCTGGGGCGTGAGGTGGACGTCGGTCCATGGCGAGGCTGCACGTTCCGCACGGAGGGCCGCCGGCGTAACGGTCAGGCGGCGTGGCCCAGCACCACTGGGCCGGCGGGTGCCGCGGCGCGGGGCGCGGTCGCGTGCATGGGACGGGCGGTGCGGACGGTGGCCGTGACCTGCGAGCGGCCCCGCGCGAAGACAACGAGGCGCAGCACCGCGAACCGCGCGCTACCGGCGAGTGCGGAGGCGGACAGGTAGACGACCTGCTCGAGCACCGCACCGGGTGCCGCCACCAGTTGTTGCAGGACGAGCATCGCCACGGACGTCACCGCATACGCGGCCGCCGCGGACCCGGCCGAGTGCGCATGCTGGCGCCGGGTCGCGCGCCCACCTGCGCCGAAGGTGAAGCGGGCATGCAACTCGGTGGCGAGGAGCGTGGAAACCACGGTGATCAGAGCGTTGGCCAGGCCCCAGTACATCCAGGAGGCGAGGGCCGCCACGGCGAAGCTGGAGGCGAGCCCCACTCCGCCGCCGAAGAGTACGAAGCGGGCGAAGGCGGTGAAGGTGCCAGGTGCCGCCTGCTGCTGACTCCGCGCTGTCTCCATGATCCGACCCGACCCCCTTGCTCGCTCGTCCTTGTGTGTCGTGACCTGACGGTGCGTTGTCTCGTCAGGGGGTGAGCCGCACGCGGATGCCCAGCGTGCTGTCCTTTCCCTGGAGCCGGCTCTGGAGGATCATGAGGCGGCCGAGGATGCCGTACTTGCGGGCGATGAGTTTGCGGTAGCGGGCGCCGGTCGCCTCGTCGGTGATCTCGGCGGTGGCCGGGACCTGTTCGCCGGTCGGGTTGCCGCGCAGGTCGCAGGGGCCGACGAGGATGTCGCCGCGGGCCCGGATCCGTTTGACCTTCCAGGAGTCGGCGGGGGTCCGCACGCCCAGCGTGTCGCCGTCGCGCACCACCCACACCGGGGTGGCGACCGGGGTGCCGTTCTTGCGGTAGCTGGTGACCAGCATGTACTTGCCCGCGCCGAGCTGCTCCAGCGTGTCGTCCATGATGCGTTCGTGCTCCTTGCTCTTGGGGCTCTCGCGGCGATTGCGCTCGGGGGCGTCGGCCACGTGGGCGGCGTATCGCATGGGGCTGCCTTCTTCCGGGTCGGTTCAGCTCAGCGGGACGTCGAGGACGGCCTTGCGGTGGCTGAACGTCTCGATGGAGTAGCGGCCGTGGTACTTGCCCATGCCGCTTGCGCCGACGCCGCCGAAGGGGAGGGTCGGCACGGCGAGGTGGTGCATCGGCAGGCCGAAGTTGAGGCCGCCCGAGGAGGTCTCGGCGGTGAGGCGGCGCTTGGTGGTGTTGTTCTCGGTGAAGGCGTAGAGGGCGAGCGGCTTGTCGCGTTCGTTGATGAACGTGATCGCCTCGTCCAGGTCCGCCACGGTCAGGATCGGCAGGATGGGGCCGAAGATCTCCTCCTGCATCACGGGCTCGTCGGGGCGGACGTCGGCCAGCACGGTCGGGGCGATGTACGTGTCCGCGCGGTCGGTCTGCCCGCCAGTGACGATGCGGCCGGAGGCCAGCAGCGCGGACAGCCGGTCGAAGTGACGCTCGTTGATGATCCGTCCGTAGGCGTCGGACGTCTGCGGGTCCTCACCGAACAGCCCCTTGAGCGCGACGACCAGGGCGGCCTGCAGTTCCGCCGCGGTGTCCGGGTCGGTCAGGACGTAGTCGGGGGCGACGCAGGTCTGTCCGGCGTTGGCGAACTTCGTCTGCGCCAGGCGCTGTGCGACCGTGGCGATGTCGGCGTCCCGGTCCACGAACACCGGTGACTTGCCGCCGAGTTCGAGGACGACGGGGGTGAGGTTCTTCGCTGCGGCGGTCATCACCACGCGGCCGACCGTGCCGTTGCCGGTGTAGAAGATGTGGTCGAAGTGCTGCTCCAGCAGCGCGGTGGTCTCCGGCGCGCCGCCCTCGACGACCGCCGTCGCGTCGGTGTCGAGATACGCGGGCAGCAGCTCGGCCAGCAGTGCCGAGGTGTGGGCGGCGTGGTCGGCGGGCTTGATGACGACCGCGTTCCCGGCGGCGAGCGCGCCGGCGACGGGCACGAGCAGCAGATTGACCGGGTAGTTCCACGCGGAGATGACCAGTGCGACGCCCAGGGGGTCGAAGACGGTGTGGGCGGTGCTGCCGGGGACTCCGGGCACCGTCACGGGGGCGGGCTGCGGGGCGGTCCACTCCTCCAGGTGCTCCAGGTAGTCGTCGATCTCGACGATCGTGGTGTTGATCTCCATGGCGTCGGCCTCGCCGCGGTTCTTGCGCAGATCGGCGTAGAGGGCGTCGGCTATCGCCGCGCGGTTGTCGGTGAGCAGGTCGCGCAGGCGGGTCAGCTGCTGCCGACGCCAGGCCAGCGGCTTGGTGCGGCCGGTACGGAAGGTGGCGCGCAGCCGGTCCACCAGCGCGGTGGCTTCGGTGGCGGTGAAGGTGTCGTCGAGGGTGAAGGCTGCCTTGGTGTCCGTCACAGTCGTGTCCTGTTCGGGGTGGGATCGAAAGCCGACCGGGACCCGGGCGGAAGGAAAGTCGCGGCCGTGTTGCGTGTGGCGCGGTCAGACCGTGACGGCCGTGCGTGCGGGCGCGCTCTCGGCGTCGTCCGACGGGGCGGCCGTATCGGTGGCAGACGAGGGGGACCTGCGGCGGATCGCCAGGCCCACCATCGCCACGCCGATGACCAGCAGGAACGCCATACCGGCGAGGGCGAAGGTCAAGGTGTACTGGCTCTCGGCGGGCAGGGCGGGGACTCCGGCGGGCAGGTTGTCGAGTGTCTGGGAGGCGAGCAGCGAGGTGACGACGGCGCTGCCGATCGCACTGCCGGTGGAGCGGGAGATGGAGTTGATGCCGTTGGCGATGCCGGTCTGGTGGTGCGGGACGCCGGCCATGATCAGCGCGGGCATCGCGGCGTAGCCGAAGCTGATGGCGACGCCGACGACCATGCCGGCCAGGATCACCGACGCGGTGGTGTCGTGGGCGAGGGTCAGCCAGGCGAAACCGATGACACCGAAGGCGGCGCCGACGGCGAGGGTGAGACGCGCGCCGATACGGCGTACCAGCATGCCTCCGAACTGGGCGGCGACGAGCGAGACGAGGGCGGAGGGCAGCAGGTAGACGACGGAGGCGCGCAGGACCGAGGCGCCGAAGCCGTAGCCGGCGAACTCAGAGGGCGTCTGGACGAGGTAGGAGACGCCGATGAACTGCGCGAACATGGCGAATCCGACGAGCAGTCCGGCGACGTTGGTGAACAGCACCGGCCGGTGGACGAACATCTTCATGTCGACCAGGGGGTCGCGGACCCTGCGTTCGACCACGACCCAGATGACGGTCATCACGGCGGCGCCGGCGAAGAGGGCGAGCGTGCGGCCCGAGGTCCAGCCCCAGGTGTGGCCCTGTGAGATGGGCAGCAGAAGCAGGACGAGCACCAGGGCGAGGCCGGCGGCGCCGAGCCAGTCGGTGCGCCCGCCGGTCCGGGTACGAGGAGCGGGGACTGCGACCGCGACCGCGATGAGCGCGGCGGTGGCGAGTCCGGCGGCCAGCCAGAAGACCTGGTGGTAGTCGGGGTTGGCACCCTGGGAGAGGAGTCCGGCGCTCACCAGGGCGAGGCCGCTGCCGAACCCGAGCGTTCCGCTGACCAGGGCCATGGCGCCGGGCAGCCGCGCGGGCTCGACCTCTGCCCGCAGCACGGACAGCGCGAGCGGGAAGATCGCGGTGGCGGCGCCCTGCATCACGCGGGCCACGATGAGCCACAGCATCGAGCTCGTGGTCGCGGCGAGCACGGATCCGGCGACCATCACCACCAGCACGCCGAGCAGGGTCGGCTTCGTGCCGTGCTGGTCGCCGAAGCGGCCGAGGAGCGGCGTGAAGACCGCAGCCGACAGCAGCGTGGCGGTAGTGACCCAGCTGACCTGCGCAGTGGTGGCGCCGAGGTCGTTCTGGATGATGCCGAGGATCGGGATGACCAGAGTCTGCATCATCGACACGACCATGGCGGCGAGGCCCAGTACCAGGACGAGGCTGAGGCTGCCGGTGCGGCGCTCCGGCGCGGCGGCAAGGGAGGACTTCACGGTCTTCTTTCCGGTGGAGGGGGGTGCCCGAAGGAGGGTGCCCGGAGGAGGGGCCCGAAGGAGGGAGGCATCGATGGTCGAGGAGTCAGACCATTGAGGTGCTCGATGCTTGAGGACATCAAACAATAAGAGCTTGGTCAATGTCAAAGGTTGGGAGGTTCAAGCTTCTCGCGGTACCCTCGAGGCATGTCCCCGATCCCGTCCAAAGCGCAGCTCATGGAGCTGCTCGCCCATTCGGTCGGTACGCACTACGCCGACTTCACTACAGCCGCCGCCGACATGGGCCTGACCTCCAGCCAGGCAAAAACCCTCACGGTGCTGCGCCGCGGGCCCGCCTCGATGCGCTCGCTCGCGCACACCCTCGCCTGCGACGCGTCGAACATGACCGGAATCATCGACCGGCTCGAAAAGCGCGACCTGGTCCGCCGTGAGGTCAGCTCCACCGACCGCCGCGTGAAGAACGTCGCCCTCACCGAGGTGGGCGAGAAGGCGATCGACACGATCCGCGAGCGGATGGAGCAGACGCAGACCGGCCTGGACCAGTTGTCCGACGAGGAGCGCGCCGAACTCTTCCGCCTGCTGACGGTCGTCTTCCCGCGCTGATGTGCGCTGTGCGAGTGCTGGTTTGCCGGGCAATCGGGCGGTGACTGGAGGGTCGACCGGGTCCCGTGGGTGATCTTTGCATGCAGTCGGACGGTGGCGAAGGCGGGCTGGACGAGGTCGGAAGTCCGTGGACGGATCAGTGTTCGGCGGGGATGGTGCCAGCCGGCAACTCGGCCTCGTCATCGGTGATTTCTTGATCCCTTGGGATCTTCGCGCTGTCGTGGCGGGTGCACCTCTTGATCGCCTGGAGCACGTCTCGCGGTTCCTGGCGTTGTGAACGTCAACGCTTTGACGCTCGGTGAGCGCGAACAAGGTTTTCAACCGGGGTGACGAGTGGCGCGGTGCCTTCGGAGAAGCTATCGTCTAGGTAGAACGACCGGTCTTTCTACTGGTTCTGGGTTATCCGGGCGGGCCCGCCTCCAGGCGGAGCAGTGCCACGGGTTCCTGGTGCACCGTAACGGGGCCCGTTCACGCCGACCCGATCGACCACCGCACTCCCCGACAAGGCCTCGACATGACCACCAGCACCGCGCCCCGAAGAGCCCGGCACTGCCGTCTCTGCAGGCCTCCGCAGGAGGCGAACGACTACACCCTCTTCCTGCGCCAGTGGGTGCGCTCACCTGCCCGCATGGGGGCCATCGCGCCCAGCTCACGGCACTTGGCCGAGGCGGTCTGTGCCCCCGTGCCGGAACGCGGCGAGCCCGTCGTGGTGGAACTGGGTGCCGGCACCGGACCGTTCACCGCCGAGATCCAGCGCCGGCTCGGCGGGCGCGGCCGCCACCTGGCCGTCGAGATCGATCCACTCCTCGCCCAGCGCCTGCGCGACCGCCACCCGGGGGCGGAGGTGATCCAGCGCGACGCCGTACACCTGCGCCACCTGCTGGACGAGCGCGGCATCAAGAGCGCCGACGTGGTGGTCAGCGGCCTGCCGTGGGCACTCTTTCCCATCGCCGTCCAACATCGGCTGATGGACGCGACGTCCGCAGTGCTCGCCCCGGCGGGTGCATTCACCGCGTTCACCTACCTCCACGCCGTTCCCCTCAGCCCCGCCCGTCGGTTCCGCGGGCTGCTGGCCGAGCGCTTCGAGGAAGTCGTCCCCAGTCGCACCATATGGCGCAACACACCCCCGGCCTTCGTCCTCCACGCCCGCCGACCCCGCCCATAACTCCTGCTTCTGTCGCCGAGCGGAGGGAGCGCTCGAACTCGCGACGCTTCCCTCGCTTGCCTCTGGCGAGGTGGTGACTGAGGCGGTCAAGGTGGGCGCGATCCGTTCTCGGCCAAGGCAGCGAGAATCAGGTCGCTGATGGCCTTGGTGGAGACCGGGTTCTGTCCTGTGATCAGGCGGCCGTCCCGCACGGCGTGCGGTGTAAGTGGACGAGTTCAGCCAGCCACAGGCCGGTCGGGTGCGTGCTCGCCCCATAGGCGGCTTGGTTGCTCACCACCGCCAGAATCCTTTTCCGTCTCACTCTTCCCACGTCTCCTTCTCCGCGATCACCGTCCCCGACCTGCGCCGAGCCTTGACTTGCCCATCGTCCGGGCAGCTTCACCAACCCGCACACGACAGTCGTCCGCGAGCACTTACTGGCCGCCGCGCAAACCCGTGAGCCGCTCCAGCGCCACGGGGCCCACCTCGACACGCGCTGTGCGACCGGCCTGGCTGCCCACGACGGGTGCTTCAGGCAGCCGCCGCTGCTCGCCTGGACCTGAGTGCGGTGCTGTGCGCCCGGACGATGACGATCGAGAGGGTGAAATCCAGGAGAACAGGGGAGCCCAGCCGATGTAGACGCCCGCCATGAAGCGGTGCACGTTGTCCGCGTCCGCGGGGCTTCCCTGCGCCAACAGTTGCAGGCCGTCTCCGAGCGCGATGGCGGTGGCGAGCAGCAGGCAGACGCGGACGACGGTGTCGGCTGCTGCGACAGGAACGCGGGCCGCCATCACGACTCCTTGGATGTGGGGGAGTTGGCCTCGGAATGGGTGGTCAGGCCTGCTCGGTGGGGCGTATGAGCAGTTCGCCGACGGCCACGTGCCGGGGGCGGGTCACGATGTAGCCGACGGCGTCGGCGATGTCCTGGCTCCGCAGCCGCTCGATGTCACCCAGACCGGCGGCGAGTGCCTTCAGAACCGGTTCCGGGTTGTGCGTGCGCAGTTCGGTGTCGACACTGCCCGGCTCGACGACGGACACGCGGACGTGCTGGCGTGCCAGCTCCTGGCGCAGCGACTCGCTGAAGGCGTTGACACCGAACTTGCTGGCGCTGTACACGGCCATCATGGGGTAGGCCTGACGGCCGTTGAGGGAGCTGATGTTGACGATGTCGGCGACCTGGCGCGGCTCATCGGCGGCGGCCTTGACCAGGTGGGGGACGGCCGCGTGGGCGGCGTACATCAGGCCCATGAGGTTGATGTCGATCATGCGCCGCCAGTCGTTCAGGTCCGCGCCCGGGGCGGGGCCGAGCAGCATGAGGCCGGCATTGTTGACCAGGATGTCCAGGCGGCCCAAACCATCGACGGACCGCTCGACCGCCTCCGCGGCGGCCTCGGCGGTGGTGATGTCGGCGGGCACGACCAGGGCCTTCCCGCCGGCGTCCGTGATCTGCGCGGCGAGGTCGGTGAGCCGGTCCTCGCGCCGACCGACCAGGGCTACGGAGGCACCCTCGCCGGCGAGCTCCAGAGCGGTGGCGTGGCCGATACCGCTGGAGGCCCCGGTTACCAGGGCGGCGGTTCCTTCGAGACGACGAGTCATGATTCAAACCTTTCGATGAACGGCCACGCCGTTGCGGGCCGTAGGGGATAGGGAGTGACAGCCTGGTGCGGCCGTATGGGGGTGGAGGCCACTCAGAACCGGGCTACGGGCAGAATGGGCAAGTGAGTACTACTGGGCAGAAGCCAACCAACGCCAAGCGTCAGGACAGCACGAGCGAGGCAAACCTCCCTCCTCGCGAACGTCTCGTCCGGGCGGCGTCGCGGCTGTTCTATTACGAGGGTGTGCGCGCGATCGGCGTGGAGCGGCTGATCGCCGAGGCCGGCGTGACGAAGGCGACCTTCTACCGGCACTTCGCCTCCAAGGACGACCTGGTCGTGGCCTATCTGCTGACCAAGGACGCCTACTACAAGGGGGTGGCCGAACCGCTGGCCGCCGCGCATCCGCCCGCGGAAGCGATCGACCTGATCTTCGAGGCGATCGCCGAGCACGCCCGCGAGCGCGGCTTCCGGGGATCGCCGTTCATGAACGCCGCCGCCGAGTACCCGGACGCCGACCATCCGATCCGGGGCCTGGTGGCGTCCCACCGGGACTGGATCCGCGCCCTCTTCCAGGACCTGCTCACCCGACTCGGCCACAGCGACCCGGAGTCGGCGGCCGGCGCGCTGCTGATGCTGTACGACGGCGCGATGGCAGCCGGCTATCTGGACGACTCGACGGCCGCCCACAAGACCCTCCTGGACGCGGTCCGGCTGATCCGGTCGGGAGGCTGACCCCGTCGGGGCGGCATCACACAGCGACTCTGTGCAGGGCCCCGACGGGGCCGGGGCGCGGATTGGTTTCACGGAACTCTTGATCTCTGTCGACGTGCACCGGCGACCTACTGGCATGTCTCCGCCTGGGGGCAGCCCGGCCAGGAAGTCCGAGCGACCGCCCTCAGGAGGTAGGAAGACCGGTCGTTCTACCGTCTGACGATAACTCCCTTGACGTCCGTGCGCCACTTATCGGCCCGCTTGTGGGCTCCCTCACGGGTTCCTTGCTGTCCCGCAGTACCTCCTGCCCCTCTGTGGCCGTCCGGAGTCGGCCATGGAGGCTCAAGGTCGGCACCTGCGCCAAGCGCACCATCCTGGACGAGTTCGGCGCACCGATGGGTGGCGCAGGGGCGGACGCCGGCGAGGAATACAACGACGCCAACAGCACCGACAACTTCGTGCCCCGACAGTGGACCCTGACGCCCTCCGGACAGCTCACCGTCTATGGCGGCACGAAGTGCCTTGACGCCTACCGTGAAGGCACGAGCAGCGCCACCGAGGTCGGCACCTACGACTGCAATGGCCAGAACAACCAGAAGTGGATGTTCTACTCCGACGGCACGATCCGCTCGGTGAAGTCCGGTCTCTGCCTGGACAAGGACCTGGCTACCTCCAAGGTCCAGCTCTGGTCCTGCTGGGGCGGCGACAACCAGAAGCGGAAGACCAGCTAACGGAAATCGCCACGGGGCGCGCCCGTAGGCCGGTCGCTGAAGCCAAGAGCCGCGACCGGCCTCCCGGGGGCGCTCGTCGGCGAGGGAGGGTGAGCGAGCCGGCCGCGGCCCAGAGCAAGATGGGGCCGACGGGCCCAGAAGGTCATCCCACCCGGTCGGTCACCGTGACAGAGCCCTCCCGGTGCGCCGGCGCGGTGATCTCCCTCTTCAGGATCTTGCCGCTGGGTCCGGTCGGCAGCGTGTCCACGAGCCACACCTGGCGCGGGTACTTGTACGCCGCCACGCGCTCCTTGACGAACTGCTGGAGCTCGGCGGGCGTTGCCCGGGCCTTCGGGCGCAGCACCACCGCGGCAGCGATCTCCTCGCCCAGATGCGCGTCGGCCACGCCCACCACCGCGGCCAGCGCGACGGCCGGGTGCTCGTGGAGTACCTCCTCGATCTCGCGCGGGTAGACGTTGTAGCCGCCGCGGATGATCATGTCCTTCTTGCGGTCGACGATGTACAGGTAGCCGTCCTCGTCCTGGCGCGCGAGGTCGCCGCTGCGCAGCCAGCCGTCCGGGATGGTGGCCGCCGTCTCCTCCGGGCGCTTCCAGTAACCCTTCATCACGTTCGGCCCGCGGACGGCCAGTTCGCCGATCTCGCCGGGCGCCACATCCTGGCCCTTGTCGTCGAGGAGCCGCACCTCGACGTCCTTGATCGGCGTGCCGATGGAGCCGGCCTTACGGGGCCGGTCGGGGTGGTTGAAGGTGACGACCGGACTGGTCTCAGACATGCCGAAGCCCTCCAGGACCATGCACCCGAAGCGCCGCTCGAAGCCGTGCAGGATCTCCACCGGCAGGGAGGCCCCGCCGGAGACGCACATCCGCAGCGTGGACACGTCGGCCTCGGACGGGTGCTGAAGCAGTGCGGCGTACATGGTCGGTACGCCCTCGAAGATCGTCGCCCGGTCGCGGGCGATGGCGTCCAGCACGGTCTGCGGGTCGAAGCGGGGGATCAGGGTGAGCGAGGCACCGGCGCGGACGGTCACGCTCATCGTGCAGATCTGGCCGAAGATGTGAAAGAGCGGCAGACAGCCCACGACCACGTCGTCCGCTGTCATCCGCTGCACATGGACGGCGTTGACCTCGGTGTTGTGCCGCAGTCCGGCGTGGGTGAGGGTGGCGCCCTTGGGGCGGCCGGTGGTGCCGGACGTGTACAGCAGCACGGCCACGTCCTCGCCGTCCGGCTCGCTCACCTCCGGCAGCGGCTCGTGACCGGACAGCAGTTCCGCGAAGGCGGCGGGCTCGACGGCCATGTGCCGCACTCCGGCGGCGGCCGCGCCCTGCGCGCCCTCGCCTGGCGCCTGGTGCCACTCGAAGAGCATCCCCGCGCCCGAGTCGCGCAGGTGGTACTCGGTCTCCCGGGTCTTCAGCAGCGGGTTCATCGGCACGACGACCGCTCCGGCGCGCAGCACGCCGTAGTACAGGACGACGAACTCGGGGACGTTCGGCAGCATCAGAGCGATGCGGTCTCCCGGCCGTACGCCCTCGGACCGCAGCAGCGCGGCGGCGCGGGCGCTGCGCTCGTCGAGCTCCGCGTAGCTGGTGACCTGCTCGCCGAGGCGCAGCGCGGGGCGTTCTGGCTGCCGCCGTGCCGTCTCCACCAGGAACTGAGCCAGATTGGCCATGACCGCCTCCACGAAAGTCGCCGTCGAAATCCGCCGTTCACGCTGACGACATCGTGCAGACGTCCGTGGCGACGGCCTATGTGCGGTACGACAGCGTCGGCCCTCCCGGATTGTTCCCGAGAACAAAACAGGGGCGTTACGCTGCGGGAATGAACCTCTCAGGGGTGGTCTCGGCGCTGCATGCGAGGCTGCCGGAACTGGGCGAGCGGATGGCGCAGCGCATCCGCTCGGACGTCGACGCCTACAAGGACGAGGCGCTGATCCCCTTCGACTCGCTGCGCCGCTCGTGCACCGCCAACGCGGACCTGCTCCTGGACCAGCTCGGCCGCGCGGGCGCACAGGACCCGAGCCCGGCCCGGGAGACCGGCCGCCTGCGCGCCGAGCAGGGCGTGCCGCTGGCGGACACCCTGCACGCGTACCGGATCGGCTTCGAACTCCTGTGGACGGACATCCTCGCCGAGGCACGCACCCATCCCGAGGTCACCGACGCCCAGTTGGTCTCCCAGTCGGCGGAGATCTGGGCCCTGTTCGGCCGCTACGCGGAGGCGGTGGCGGCGGCCTACCGGGAGACCACCGCCGAACTGACCTCGCGGCGTCAGGCCCGCCGCTCGGCACTGGTGGAGGCGCTGTTCACCGGCGTCATCGCCGACCGCACGCTGTGGGAGGCCGCCCGCGAGCTGGGACTGCCCGACCGCGGGCCCTACGTGGTCGCAGCGGCTGCCGCCGACGCTCCCGGCGAGGAGCCGCTGGCGGGGACGGAAGCGGCGCTGCGTCAGGCCCACGTCCACTTCGCCTGGCGGCTGCTGCCCGACCAGCAGATCGGTCTGGCCGCCCTGCCCACCGCGACCGCGGAGGACACCTGCCTGCGCATCCTGCGCCGCGCGGGCGCCCGCGTAGGCGTCAGCCCGTGCTTCCACTCGCTGCGGGAAACCCCACAGGCTCTGCGCTTCGCCCGTCTTGCTCTGGCCGGCCTCCCCGGCACCGGCCCCGGCGTCGCTCGGTTCGACGACGACCCGCTGGCGATGGTGGTTGCCGCCGCCCCAGCCGAGGCGGCACACCTGGTGGAGGTAGTCCTCCAGCCCCTACTCGATCTCCCGGCCGCCGAGCGTGCCCGGCTCCTGGAGACCATGGAGCACTGGTTCGCCGCAGCCGGCTCCGCCATGGACGCGGCGCGCAGCCTGTTCGTCCACCCCAACACCGTCCGCTACCGGCTGCGGCGCGTCGAGGAGCTCACGGCCCGCTCACTGTCCGATCCACGGGCGGCGGCGGACATCCGCGTCGCGCTCCTGGCGGCACGCCGGGCGAGCGCGTCGTTCAGTGACGTCATTCAGTGACTCGGCTGCGTACTGCTGCCGCACACGGCGTGTCGTGATGCTCAGTGCCTCGAGCCGCGCCGGCGTTGGTACACCTTGCGACCTGCGCTGTACCAAAGTGCCAACCATCTACTGGCGATCCTGGTCACATGTGCCCGAGCCGCGCTGTGACCCGCCGCGTATGCCTACAGTGCGCCCCCTGCCGCCTTCCCCCTCGGCGGGCGCCTTTCCACACGGTGATCAGCGCGGCGACACCACTGAAGAAGCCTCCGGCGCCTGACACCCCGGCGATCACGAGAGGCAACACGCCCCTGCTTTCAGCGGATGGATCGAGGGCGGCAGCCGAGGCAGGAGTGAATGGATCGGGGCCGGCAGCCGAGGCAGGCCGGAGGAACACCTCGGCGGAGCCGCCGGTGTCGGTGACGAAAAACCACATCGCGAGAGTGCCGAAGCAGATCGCGAAGGCGAAGAGGGCGATCGTCTGCCATCGCAGCGCGGCCGGGAAGCCCCTCTGTTTGCACCGGGCGGCAGGTGCCGCGACGCCCCTCGAAGGCCGCTCGAGAAGATTCAGCATCTGACTCACTCCAAGTTCGGCGGGCACCGCACCCTCCGTGCGACCCCATGTCTCCATTCCGCCGTAGCAGGCGATTCCCGTCATGGCACTGCATGTCGGGACTTGACAAGGGAGCCGGCGGCGCACGCGGTGCCGGGGGGCGCGTAGCGCATCCGGCGTACGACGGCCTGCCCCCGTACGCCCACACGCGGTACCGCAGACCGGCCCCCGCACCCGCCACCGTCACCCGGCGGCCGCGCCTCACCCGCACCGCGGTGCGCGCCGTTCCCGCACGTCTGCGTCGGCAACGGCCGGCCAAACACATCGTGCGGGCCATGGCCGGGCTTGCACCCGGCGCGCGCCCGGCACCGTACAAAGTCGGCCCATAGCCCGTCATACTGGGCGGGCCAGGGGAGGGCGCGGACCACCGACGGGGGCGACGGCACGCGATGGGGGAGACCAGGCTGATCCAGGGCCGCTACCGGCTGCTGGACCTGATCGGGCGCGGCGGCATGGGCGAGGTGTGGCGGGCGCGCGACGAGTCGCTGGGGCGGCAGGTCGCCGTGAAGTGCCTCAAGCCGCTCCGCGAGCAGCACGACCACTCGTTCACCCGGGTGCTGCGCGAGCGGTTCCGGCGGGAGGCGAGAGCGGCCGCCGCGCTCCAGCACCGAGGCATCACCGTCGTGCACGACTTCGGCGAGTCCGACGGGGTGCTCTTCCTCGTCATGGAACTGCTCCAGGGCCGCAACCTCAGCCAGCTCCTGGAGGACAACAAGCACCATCCGCTGCCCGTCGACGACGTGCTGGACATCGCCGACCAGGTGTCCGCCGCGCTCGCCTACACCCACCAGCAGGGCATCGTGCACCGCGACCTGAAACCCGCCAACATCGTGCGGCTCACCGACGGCACGGTGAAGATCTGCGACTTCGGCATCGCCCGCCTCGGCCACGACATCGGCTTCACCTCCCGGCTCACCGGCACCGGCATCGCCATGGGCACCCCGCACTACATGTCACCGGAACAGATCGGCGGGGACGGGGTGGACCAGCGCAGCGACCTGTACTCGCTGGGCTGTGTGCTCTACGAGATCGCCACCGGCGTACCGCCGTTCGACCTCGACGACGCCTGGGCGATCCTCGTCGGCCACCGGGACACGCCCCCCGCGCCGCCGCGCGGCCACCGGCCCGACCTGCCCGCCTACCTCGAACAGATCATCCTCGACCTGCTCGCCAAGCAGCCCGCGCAACGGCCCGCGGACGCCCGGGAGGTGGGGCGGCGGATCAGCGCGGCCCGGGACACCCCGTCGTACGTCCCCACCGTCGTGGCATCCGGCGGCGTCGCCGCCGAGCCGCGGCTGCCGTCCTGGACCCGCGGCATGACCACCGGTCACAAGGCGGCCGGGACGGGACTGCGCAGCACACCTTCGGACGCCGGGGCCGGCCTCAGCGGCGAGTGGACGGCACGCCCCGTCACCGGGTCGGTCCAGGAGCCCGCCGTACCGCAGGAGCGGCCCGTGCCGCCGCCCACCGCGCTCGCCACCCTCGCCGGGCGCCACAACGCGGGCCTCAGCCTGGGGCGGCTCGGCCGCTGGGAGGAGGCGGGCGAGGTGCACCGGGCGGTCGCCGCCGAGCGCGAGCATCTGCTCGGGCCCGAACATCCGGACACCCTGGACAGCCGCCACCAGGTCGCCTTCACCCTCAGCCGCACCGGGCGCGCCGCCGACGCGCTGCGCGAGTACAGCCACGTCGCGCGGCTCCGGGCCCGGGTGCTCGGCCCCGAGCATCCCGACACGCTCGCCGCCCGGCAGGAGATGGCGTACGTCCTCGGCCAGTTGGGACGCCCCCTCGACGCGGACCGGGTCTACACGGCGGTGCTCGCCGCCCGCGAGCGCATCATGGGCCCCGACCACCCCGACACCCTGCGCTGCCGCCACAACCTCGCCTTCAACCTGGGCCGGCTGGGCCGCCTGGAGGACTCGTACCGCATGGCCTGCGAGGTGGCCGGTGACCGCGCCCGGGTGCTCGGCCCCGAGCATCCCGACACCCTGGTCACCCGCTACGAGGTCGCCTACGCGCTCGGCCAGCTGGGCCGCTGGGCGGAGGCGCTGCACGTCTACCGCGAGGTCGCCGCGGCCCGCACCCGGGCGCTCGGCCCCGACCACCCCGACACCCTCGCCGCCCGCCACGAGGTCGGTATCTGCCTCGGCCGGCTCGGCCGCAGCGCCGAGGCACTGCGCCTCTACCGCGACCTCGTCGACGACCGCACCCGCGTCCACGGCCCCGCCCACCCCGAGACGCTGCGCGCCCGCCACGGCCTCGGCGTCAACCTCGGCCGTCTGGGGCGCTGGGAGGAGGCCCTGGTCGAGGCCCGCGACGTGTGCGCGATCCGCGAGCGGGTCCTCGGCCCCGACCACCCGGACACACTGGTCAGCCGCCGGGAGGTCGCCGTGGGCCTGGGCTGGCTCGGCCGCTGGCAGGACGCCCTCGCCGAGTACCGCACCGTCGCCGCCATCCGCGAGCGCGTCCTCGGCCCCGACCACCCCGACACTCTCACCAGCCGCAACGACGAGGCCCACTGCCTGGAACAGCTCGGCCGCGGCCCGGAGGCGGTGGAGCTGTACCGGAGAGTGGCGGTGCTGCGGCAGCAGAGGGTCTGAGCCGCAGGAGCCCCTGTGACGGGCATCTGGCGGCGGACGATCACGCGTGTTACCAAGAACCATGCCCGCACCCGCTCGCGCCTACGACGCCGTCATCGTCGGCGGCGGACACAACGGCCTGGTCGCCGCCGCGTATCTGGCCCGCGCCGGCCGCTCGGTCCTGGTCCTCGAACGCCTCGGCCACACCGGCGGCGCCGCCGTCTCCACCCGCCCGTTCCCCGGCGTCGACGCACGGCTCTCCCGCTACTCGTACCTGGTCAGCCTGCTGCCGCGGAAGATCGTGCGGGATCTCGGCCTGGACTTCCGGGTCCGCACCCGCACCGTCTCCTCGTACACCCCCGTCGTCCGCGACGGACGCCACACCGGCCTGCTCGTCGGCGGGGGTGAGCGCCGCACCCGGGAGGCGTTCGCGCGGCTGACCGGGGGAGAGCGGGAATACGCGGCCTGGCAGCGGTTCCACGCCATGACCGGGCGGGTCGCCCAGCGGGTGTTCCCCACGCTGACCGAGCCGCTGCCCGACCGGGCCGAGCTGCGCCGCCGCGTCGACGACGAGGACGCCTGGCGGATGCTGTTCGAGGAGCCGATCGGCGTCGCGATCGAGGAGCACTTCACGGACGACCTGGTGCGCGGGGTGGTCCTCACCGACGCCCTGATCGGCACCTTCGCCGACGCCCACGACCCCTCGCTGCGGCAGAACCGCTGCTTCCTGTACCACGTGATCGGCGGCGGCACCGGTGCCTGGGACGTCCCGGTCGGCGGCATGGGCGCCCTGACCGACGCCCTCGCCGCCGCGGCCCGCGCGGCCGGCGCCGTCCTCGCCACCGGCCACGAGGCGGTGCGCGTCGCCACCGACGGGGCGACCGCCGAGGTCACCTACCGCACCGCCGACGGCGAGGGCGTGGCCGCCGCCCGGCACGTCCTGGTGAACGCCTCCCCGCGGGAACTGGCCGCCCTGACCGGGGACACGCCGCCCGACCCCGCCGAGGGCGCCCAGCTGAAGGTCAACATGCTGCTGAAGCGGCTCCCGAGGCTGCGCGACCCCGACGTCGACCCGCGTGAGGCGTTCGCCGGCACCTTCCACATCGCCGAGGGCTACCGGCAGCTGGCCGCCGCCCACGCCGAGGCCGCCGGCGGCCGGCTGCCCGCCGCACCGCCCTCCGAGATCTACTGCCACTCCCTGACCGACCCGTCGATCCTCGCCCCCGCACTGACCGACCGGGGCTACCACACCCTCACCCTGTTCGGCCTGCACACCCCCGCCCGGCTCTTCGCCCGCGACCACGACACCGCCCGCGACGAGCTGCTGAAGCACACCCTCGCCCAGCTCGACGCCCACCTCGCCGACCCCCTCACCGACTGCCTCGCCGAGGACGCCGACGGCCGCCCCTGCATCGAGGCGAAGACCCCGCTGGACCTGGAGCGCGACCTCGGGCTGCCCGGCGGCCACATCTTCCACCGCGACCTGTCCTGGCCGCACGCCCAGGACGGCACCGGCCGTTGGGGCGTCGAGACCCGGCACCGCAACGTGCTGCTGTGCGGCGCGGGCGCGGTACGCGGCGGCGGGGTGAGCGGCGTACCCGGGCACAACGCGGCCATGGCGGTGCTGGAGAGGGAACCGGCCCCGGCTTGATGCCGGTCCTCGTGCGCGGGATGCTCGACACATGGTGACGTCGCCGCGCGATGAGGCGCGAGCGGCCACGGCGAGTGACGCCGTGGCGGTGGTCGACGCGCGCGGTCTCGTCACGGGCTGGAGCGAGGGCGCCCGCCTCCTCACGGGCTACGACCCCGAGGAGGTGACCGGCCGCCCGGCCGCCGACCTGATCGACACCGACGCCGACCCCGACGGCGACGCCGCCCGGCACCGGCTGACGGAGACGGGCACCGCCGTGGTGGCGGTACGGCACCGGGACGGCCGGCGGCTGGATCTGGCCCTGCGGGCCTGTCCGCTGACCGGCGCCGCGGGGGAGCCGGAGGGCTGTGTGATCTTCGCCGCGCGGGACGACCGGGACCGGCTGCTGGGCGAGCTGGCGTTCCAGCAGGCCTCCATGTCGATGTCCGTCTTCGACACCGAGCAGCGCTATCTGCGCATGAACGACGTGGCGTGCCAGGTGATGGGCCGCCCCGAGGCGGAGTTCCGTCACCGGTACTTCCCCGACACCGTGGAGGACGCCGAGCACAACCGCGGCTTCCTCCGCCATCTGGAGATCGTCGCGGAGACCGGGCAGCCGGTCCGCTACGAGAGCTGGGCCCGCGCCCCCTCCGGGCGGCGCATGCACGCCTGGAACATCGAGATGTGGCCGGTGCGCGGGCCCTCCGGGGAGCTGATCGGCACCGCGCTCGCCGCCTTCGACAGCAGCGAACAGCACTGGGCCCGGCAGCGGCTGGCCATGCTGAACGAGGCCGCCGCCGGCCTCGGTACCAAGCTGGACGTCGTCCACACGGCTCGGGAGCTGGCCGAACTGGTGGTGCCCCGGCTCGCCGACTTCGCCAGCGTGGACCTGCTGGACTCGGTCGTCGAGGGCGAGGAGCCGGTCGTCGGCCTGGTCGGTGCCGACGTGGTGCTGCGGCGGGCCGCCCACCACTCCCTCACCCCGGGCGTGCCGGAGGCGGCGATCGCCCTGGGCGCCGCGGACACCTACCCGCCCGAGTCACCGCCGGCCCGCGCGCTCGCCACCGGCGAGCCGGTGCTGACCGGTACCGGCGATCCGGGCCTCGACGACTGGATCGCCGGCCACGACGCCCGCGCGGCCGTCCTGAGCGCGGCCGACACCCCCGACCTGTCCCTGATGGCCGTCCCGCTGGTCGCCCGCGGCACCACCCTCGGGGTGGCCGTCTTCGTCCGCCGCCTGACCCCCGAACACCCCGACGCCTTCGACCAGGACGACGTCTCCCTGGCCCAGGAACTCGCCAGCCGCGCCGCCGTCTGCGTCGACAACGCCCGCCGCTACACCCGGGAACGCACCACCGCGCTCGCCCTCCAGCGCAGCCTGCTGCCGCAGGCGATGTCCGGGCAGGCCGCGGTCGAGTGCGCCTCCCGCTATCTGCCGGCGCTCTCCCAGGCGGGGGTCGGCGGCGACTGGTTCGACGTCATCCCGCTGTCCGGCACCCGGGTGGCGCTGGTCGTCGGGGACGTCGTGGGGCACGGCATCCACGCCTCCGTCACCATGGGCCGGCTCCGTACGGCGGTGTGGACGCTCGCCGACGTCGACCTGCCGCCGGACGAACTCCTCACCCACCTGGACGACCTGGTCGGCCATCTCGCCTCCGACGGCCGGAACACCGGCGGAGAGATCGCGGCGACCTGCCTGTACGCGGTGTACGACCCGGTCGCGCAGCGCTGCACGGTGGCCTCCGCCGGGCATCCGCCGCCCGTCGTACGGCTGCCCGACGGCACCGTCGAGGTGGTCGGGATGACCCCCGGGCCGATGCTCGGCGTCGGCGGCCTCCCCTTCGAGGCCACCGAACTGGAGCTGCCCGAGGGCGCCGTGCTGGCCCTCTACACCGACGGGCTGATCGAGGCCCGCTACCTCGACGTGGACGCGGGCACCGCCACCCTGTGCGGTGCGCTGGCGGCACCCGCCGACAACCTCGAGCAGATGTGCGACACCATCCTGAAGGCGCTGCTCCCGGACACCCCGGCCGACGACGTGGCCCTGCTGATGGCCCGCACCCGGGCCCTGGACGCCGACCGGGTGGCCGTGTGGGACCTGCCCGCCGACCCGGCGGTGGTCGCCACCGCCCGGCAGGGCGCCATCGAGCAGCTGGAGCGGTGGGGGCTGGAGGAGACCGCGTTCGTCACCGAACTCGTCGTCAGCGAGCTGGTCACCAACGCCATCCGGTACGGCGGCGCCCCCATCCAGCTCCGCCTCATCCGCGACCGCGCCCTGATCTGCGAGGTCTCCGACGCCAGCAGCACCTCCCCACATCTGCGCCGGGCCCGCACCTTCGACGAGGGCGGCCGCGGTCTGCTCCTGGTCGCCCAGCTCACCCAGCGCTGGGGCACCCGGCCCAGCGGCACCGGCAAGACCATCTGGGCCGAACAGGCGCTGCCCTGACGTCAGTCGGCGGACGCCGACCAGCCGTCCGCCGTGATCCGGGCCGCGTCGGCGGGCCGCGCCTCGTCGAACAGCACGGAGTCGCCCGTCGTCACGCGCAGCCCGTCGACGTACGCGCCCCGGCCGACGTACAGCCGGTCGGTCCGGTACCGCCAGCGCAGCGTCAGCCCGCGCGCGGCCGGGAGGTCCGCCGTGAGCCGGTGCCAGACCCGGCCGGACCAGCCGGTGACCGCGCCGGACGGACGGTCCGCGGGCTCCTCGCCGGGCCGCGAGGTGGTGAACGGCACCGGCTGCCAGGAGGCTCCGCCGTCGGCCGAGGACTCCAGGGCCAGGGAGTCCGCCCCCGGCTCGGTGTCCCACCACAGCAGACAGCGCAGCCGGGTGCCGCCGCCGGAGGTGTCCAGCGCGGGCAGCGTGAGCGTCGCCGTCGCCGCACTCGCCATGCCGGAGAACCAGGCCGTGCGTCCGCGCGCCGGACGGACCGGCACCGCCCGCGCCAGGTTGTTCGCGGCGGCCACCCGGGGCGCCGAACCGGAGCGCCAGCTCCGCACGGGATGCACCGAGTTGCCGAGCACCACGAGGAACGAGTCGGTCGTCGGGTCGAGGACGAGTGAGGTGCCGGTGAACCCGGTGTGGCCCGCGGTGCGCGGAGTAGCCAGCGCGCCCATGTACCAGTGCTGGTAGAGCTCGAAGCCGAGGCCGTGCTCGTCGCCGGGGAAGGCGGTGTTGAAGTCGGTGAACATCAGCCGCACCGACTCCGGTGCCAGGATGCGGGTGCGGCCGTAGGTGCCGCCGTTGAGCAGGGTGCGGGCGAGTACGGCCAGGTCCCAGGCGGTGGAGAAGACGCCGGCGTGGCCCGCGACCCCGCCGAGGGAGAAGGCGTTCTCGTCGTGCACCTCGCCCCAGACCAGCCCCCGGTCCAGCCCGGACCAGGGCTTGCGGGCGTCCTCGGTGGCCGCGATCTTCGGCTTCCAGGAGGCGGGCGGGTTGTAGCGCGTGCGGTGCATCCCGAGTGGGGCGGTGATCTCGTCGTGGAGCAGGGCATCCAACGTGCGAGCAGTGATCCGCTCCAGGACCAGCTGGAGCGAGATGAGATTGAGGTCCGAGTAGCGGTACCGGGTGCCCGGCGGGTCGATCGGCGCCTCGTTCCAGAGGAGCCGCAGCTTCTCCTCGTACGTCGGCGCGGCGTACAGCGGGATCCAGGCGCGCAGCCCCGACGTGTGGGTGAGCAACTGCCGGATCGTGATGCCCGCTTTGCCCGCCGCCCCGAACTCCGGCAGATACGAGACGACCGTCCCCTCCAGCTCCAGCGCGCCCCGCTCGATCTGCTGCACCGCGAGGAGCGAGGTGAACAGCTTGGACACCGAGGCGAGGTCGAAGACCGTGTCATCGGCCATCGGGATCTGCCGCTCGGCCGGGAACTCCACGCCGGTGTCGGTCTTCTCGTCGTACGCGGAATAGCGCACCGCCATCCCGATCGGCCGGTGCAGCGCCACGGTGCCACCGCGCCCGGCGAGCAGCACGGCGCCCGCGTACCAGGGGTGCTTGGGGGAGGGGCCGAGGAACGCCTCGGCGTCGGTGACGAGTTGCCGCAGGTGCGCGGCGAGCAGTCCGGCGCGTTCCGGCGAGCCGTGGCGCAGGGTCGGGTGCGCCTGTCCCGGCGTGGCGGCCGCGGCCGGTCCCGCGGGCAGCGGGGCGAGAGTGAGGGCTCCGCCCAAGGCCAGGGCCGCTCTTCCGAGTTGGCGACGGGTCACCGCTCTGTCGGCCCCGCCATCGGTTCTGTCTGCCTTGCCATCGGTCATCGAGTTCCTCCCGCAGGTGGTCGGCCGGCCGCACCCGAAAGCATGTCCAGCAGGATGGCCCAATAAATCTGACGGTGCATCAGAAAGCCTCTTCCGTCCTCCGGAGGACTCCGGCATCCTGCGCCCATGCAGACGGAGCTGAGCAAGACCCTGGGAGTCGAGCACGCCGTCTTCGGCTTCACGCCGTTCCCCGCCGTCGCCGCGGCCATCAGCCGGGCCGGCGGCTTCGGAGTGCTCGGCGCGGTCCGCTACACCGACCCCGACGACCTGAAACGCGACCTCGACTGGATCCAGGCGCACGCCGAGGGGAGGCCCTACGGCCTGGACGTCGTCATGCCCGCCAAGAAGGTCGAGGGCGTCACCGAGGCCGACGTCGAGGCGATGATCCCCGAAGGCCACCGGCAGTTCGTCCGGGACACCCTCGCCAAGTTCGGGGTGCCCGAACTCGCCGAGGGCGAGGCGGCCGGCTGGCGGATCACCGGCTGGATGGAGCAGGTCGCCCGCAGCCAGCTCGACGTCGCCTTCGACTACCCCATCAAGCTGCTCGCCAACGCCCTCGGCTCACCGCCCGCCGACGTGGTGGCCCGCGCCCACGACCGGGGCGTGCTCGTCGCCGCGCTCGCGGGCAGCGCCCGGCACGCCCGCAAGCACCAAGAGGCGGGCATCGACATCGTGGTGGCCCAGGGGTACGAGGCGGGCGGCCACACCGGCGAGATCGCGACCATGGTGCTCACCCCGGAGGTCGTCGAGGCCGTGGCTCCGCTGCCGGTACTGGCCGCCGGAGGCATAGGCAGCGGCCGGCAGGTCGCCGCCGCGCTCGCCCTCGGCGCCCAGGGCGTGTGGCTCGGCTCCCTCTGGCTGACCACCACGGAGGCCGAACTCCCCTCACCCAAGCTCGTCCGGAAGCTGCTCGCCGCCGGCTCCGGCGACACCGTCCGCTCCCGCGCCCTCACCGGCAAACCCGCCCGCCAGCTGCGCACCGAGTGGACCGACGCCTGGGACGACCCGAACGGCCCCGGCGCCCTGCCGATGCCCCTCCAGGGGCTGCTCGTCGCCGAGGCCGTCTCCCGCATCCAGAAGTACGAGGTCGAACCGCTGCTCGGCACGCCCGTCGGCCAGATCGTCGGCCGGATGACCAGCGAGCGCAGCGTCCAGGCGGTCTTCGACGACCTCACCCGCGGCTTCGAGCAAGCCGTCGACCGCATGAACCGTATCGCCGGAAGGAGCGGCCAGTGACCGGAGTGCCCCCCACCGGATTCTGGGCCCAGGCCACCGCCGACCCCGGGCGCCGCGTTCTCGTCGCCCCCGACGGCGAGGAGTGGACCGCCGGACGCCTGCACGCCGCCGCCAACCGCCTCGTCCACGGCCTGCGCGCGGCCGGCCTGGAACGCGGCGACGCCTTCGCCATCGTCCTGCCCAACGGCCCCGAGTTCCTCACCGCCTACCTGGCCGCCACCCAGGCCGGGTTCTACCTCGTCCCCGTCAACCATCACCTGGTGGGCCCCGAGATCGCCTGGATCGTCGCCGACTCCGGCGCCAAGGTGGTCATCGCCCACGAACGGTACGGCGGCCCCGCCCGCGCCGCCGCCGACGAGGCCGGACTCCCGCCGGGCCGCCGGTACGCGGTCGGCGCGATCGACGGCTTCCGGCCGTACGCCGAACTCCTCGACGGGCAGCCGGAGTCACCGCCCGCCGACCGGACCCTCGGCTGGGTCATGAACTACACCTCGGGCACCACCGGCCGCCCGCGCGGCATCCGGCGACCGCTGCCCGGCAAGCCCCCCGAGGAGGCCCACCTGGGCGGTTTCCTCGGCATCTTCGGCATCCGGCCGTTCGACGACAACGTCCATCTCGTCTGCTCCCCGCTCTACCACACGGCCGTACTCCAGTTCGCGGGCGCGTCCCTGCACATCGGGCACCGGCTGGTGGTGATGGACAAGTGGACGCCCGAGGAGATGCTGCGCCTGATCGACACTCACCGCTGCACCCACACGCACATGGTCCCGACCCAGTTCCACCGGCTGCTCGCCCTGCCCGACTCCGTCAAACGGGCGTACGACGTCTCCTCGATGCGGCACGCCGTCCACGGCGCCGCCCCCTGCCCTGACCACGTCAAGCGGGCCATGCTCGACTGGTGGGGGCCGTGTGTAGAGGAGTACTACGCGGCCAGCGAGGGCGGCGGCGCCTTCGCCACCGCCGAGGACTGGCTGAAGAAACCCGGCACGGTCGGCAAGGCCTGGCCGATCAGCGAACTCGCCGTCTTCGACGACGACGGCAACCGGCTGCCGCCCGGCCGGCTCGGCACCGTCTACATGAAGATGAGCACCGGCGGCTTCGCCTACCACAAGGACGCGGACAAGACCCGGAGGAACCGCATCGGCGACTGGTTCACCGTCGGCGACCTCGGCTACCTCGACGAGGACGGCTACCTCTTCCTGCGCGACCGCAAGATCGACCTGATCATCTCCGGCGGGGTCAACATCTACCCGGCCGAGATCGAGTCCGCCCTGCTCGCCCACCCCGCCGTCGCCGACGCCGCCGCCTTCGGCATCCCGCACGACGACTGGGGCGAGGAGGTCAAGGCCGTCGTCGAACCGGCGCCCGGCCACGAACCGGGCCCCGCCCTCGCCGCCGCCCTCCTCGACCACTGCGCCGAACGCCTGGCCGGCTACAAGCGGCCGAGGAGCGTCGACTTCGTCACCGAGATGCCCCGCGACCCCAACGGCAAGCTCTACAAACGGCGGCTGCGGGACCCGTACTGGGCGGGCCGGGCGCGCCCGGTGTGACGCGCCCGGCGGGGCCGCTCAGCGTTCCCGCACGCGCACGATCTCCAGCGCGGGCGAGGCCAGGATGTCCTTCTCGCAGAACCGGGAGGTCACCCACCGCTCGCCGGAGAACAGCCGGGTCTGGTCGGCGTGGTGCGGCGAGTTCGGGTTCGAGGACTGGGCGTACGACAGCAGGGTCCGGGCCACCGGGCAGCGGCTGCCGTCCCAGCCGACCGCCTGGATGTAGCTGGAGCCGGTGGTCACCTCCGTGTAGCCGCCGTGCGCCGGGTTCCACACCGGCTCGATCTTGTTCCACACGCCCAGCGACTCGGTGCCGCCGGACACGGCGACGCGCTCACCGCCGCGCACCACGAACTGGTGCTCGCCGAGCGGCGCGTCGAGCGGGATCCCTGCCGCCCGCAGCTCGCCGACCGCGTCCGCGAGGGCCGTGGCGAAGCCCGGCGCCGCCGTGTTCAGGGTGTGCGGCGTACGGACCGGGTCGGCCGCGGAGAACGGCACCTTCCACAGCTGCGCCGCCGGCACGCTCGCGGTCAGCTTCCGCCAGAACCGGTCGAAGAGCAGCGCGCCCCGGCTGCCGGTGTCCACGGTCCGGTCCCAGGCCGCGAGCACGTCACACGCCTCCCGGACGTCGACGGACACCCCCTGGCTGCTCGTCGCCGTCCCGCCGGGCAGCCCGGCACAGGCCTTCGCCGCGTCGGCCGCGGCCAGGTCGCCCGCCGGCACGCGGTTGGCGAACTGCTGCCGCTGGAGGTCCCGTACGGTCAGCTCCCCGCGCCCGGCCATCGCCGCCACGTCCTCGATCGCGCCGCGCGTCCGCAGCGAGCGCGGAGTTCCGAGGTCGCCGAAGACTCGCTCGTACCCGGTCAGCGGCCGGTCCGCGTTGGCCAGCCAGGCGCTGTTGTTGGAGTTCTCCGCGTACGGCGCGTCCGTCAGCGTCGGCATCCGCGCGGGCCCCATGACGCCCGCCTGCACGGCGTCGGCGTCGCGGCCGAGGTCGCAGTCGCCGCGCGAGCCGTCCAGGATCGCCAGCCCCGACGAGGGGTAGGTGACCTTGCCGAGCGCGGTGGAGCAGCGCTGGGCGAGGTCGTCGGTGATGCGAGGGAGCACCTGCGACTGGGTGAACAGCGTGTGCCCGGCCGAGTCGGCGGCGATGGTGTTCACCCACGGCAGGCCCTGGGTGTCGCGCAGCGCGTCGAGCACGTCCGCCGTGCTCCGCGCCGTACTGAAGCCGAGCGCGGTGTCGGAGGAGCGCAGGTTGGCCGCGTTGGGGTCGTGGAGGGCGTACGCCGTGGTGGCCGTCCAGGGCAGCGGGAGCGAGGCGCCGAGCGAGCCGACGACCGGGCCGTAGCGCGTCCACCACTGGGTGCGGGTGACCGGCGCGCCGTCCTTCACCGCGACGGTGACGGTACGTTTCCGCATGCGCTCCGGCCTGCCGTCGACCAGGTAGACGGTCGGGTCCGCCGGGTCCAGGGCCAGCTGGTGCAGGTTGAGGGTGACGCCGGTCGCCACGGTGTGGCTCCACGCCACATGCGCGTTGTGGCCTATGGAGACGGTGGCCGAGCCGAGCAGCGAGCCGCCGGCGACGTTCAGCCGGCCGGGGATGGTCTGCTGCGACTGCCAGAACCGCCGCCCGCCCTGCCACGGGTAGTGCGGGTTGCCGAGCAGCAGGCCCCGGCCGTTCGCGGTGGTGGCCCCGCTGAACGCGACGGCGTTGGACCCCATGTCGGCGTCGTGCGCGGCGAACAGGTCACGGGCGGCGCGGGCGGCGTCCTGGGGATCCGGCGTGGCGGCGGATGCCGTGCTCGCCGCGGAGGTCGTGGCTGCGGTGGATCTCGTGCTCGCCGCGGAGGTCGTGCCTACGGCGGACGTCCTGCCCGCCGCGGAGGTCGCGGGCGGCCTGGCGGCCGTGATGCCGTCCACGGCCCGCCCCTGCCCGCCGAGCACCGCGAGCGCGTGCCCGCGTGCCGCCACGTCCAGCGTCGTCACCGGCCGCACCCAGGCGGCGCCCGCGCACGCCGGATCGGTGATCCGGTTCTCGCGCAGCCAGGCGTTGTAGCCGGCGGCGTACCCCCGCATCAGCTCCTTCGCCGCCCGGCTCGGGCCCGCCGGAGCGGGCTGGGCGAGCAGCTCCTCGACCGTGCCCGCGTCCCGCACCCCGCGGAAGTACAGGTCGCTGGAGAGGTTGGTGGCCGCGGAGGACAGCGAGGCGTCGGGCGCTGCGTCCGGCCCGAAGTACCGGGACCGCTCGCCGCGTACGGTCACGAAGCCGTCGGCGAGGACGCACACCTGATCGGCGGCCTGCGCCCACCCGGTCCCGAAGCCGAGGTCGGCGTAGCTGTGCCCGACGATGTGCGGAATGCCGTACTCGGTGTACCGGATGACGGCCGACAGCCCACCGTGCGAGGGACGGTCCTCCCGGCCGTCCGGCGCGGCGGCGGCCGCGGGCAGGCCGGCCGTCGCGGTGAGCAGGGCGACGGCCGTGACCGCGAGCCGTCTCAGGCGTGTGCGCATGGAGCCTCCCAACATCATTGGGGGAAGGGGCGGTTGAGCGTACCAATGGGTATGTGCTCGGTGCACCGGTGTCGTCCGGTGTTCTTGCCGCTCGCTTGACCGCACCCGGCGCGGGGTCGAGGATCGGGAGCCATGAGGCCCGGACACGGCAGCACGGTCGACGGGGTGCTGCGACGCAGCGCCCGCCGCACCCCGGCACGCGTCGCGGTGGAGTACCGCGACCGCCGGTGGACGTACGAGGAACTGGACGACGCCGTCTCCCGCGCCGCGCGCGCCCTCCTCGACCGGGGCCTCGCCCCCGGCGACCGGGTCGGCGCCTACGGCCACAACTCCGACGCCTATCTCATCGGCTTCCTCGCCTGCGCCCGTGCCGGCCTGGTGCACGTACCCGTCAACCAGAACCTCACCGGCGACGACCTGACGTACATCGTCCGCCAGTCCGGCAGTTCCCTGGTCCTCGCCGACCCCGACCTGGCGGGCCGGCTGCCCGACGGCGTCCCGGTGCTGCCGCTGCGCGACGCCGACGGCTCGCTCCTGGACCTGCTCGCCTCCACCCCGCCGTACGACGGCCCCGAGGCGCGCGCCGAGGACCTGGTGCAGCTGCTCTACACCTCGGGCACCACGGCGCTGCCGAAAGGCGCGATGATGACCCACCGGGCTCTGGTGCACGAGTATCTGAGCGCCATCACCGCCCTCGACCTGAGCGCCGGGGACCGTCCGGCGCACGCGCTGCCGCTCTACCACTCGGCGCAGATGCACGTCTTCCTGCTGCCGTATCTCGCGGTCGGCGCCACGAACATCGTCCTCGACGGCCCCGACGGCGACCGGCTCTTCGACCTGATCGAGGCCGGGCGGGTGGACAGCCTGTTCGCCCCGCCCACCGTGTGGATCGGCCTCGCGGGCCGCCCCGACTTCGCCACCCGCGACCTGGGCGGGCTGCGGAAGGCGTACTACGGGGCGTCGATCATGCCGGTGCCCGTCCTGGAACGCCTCCGCGCCCGCCTGCCCGAACTGGCCTTCTACAACTGCTTCGGACAGAGCGAGATCGGCCCGCTGGCCACCGTCCTCGGCCCCGACGAGCACGAGGGCCGCCTGGACTCCTGCGGCCGGCCGGTGCTGTTCGTGGACGCACGCGTCGTCGACGAGGACGGCAAGGACGTGCCCGACGGAACGCCCGGCGAAATCGTCTACCGCTCCCCGCAGTTGTGCGAGGGCTACTGGGACAAGCCCGAGGAGACCGCCGCGGCCTTCCGCGACGGCTGGTTCCGCTCCGGCGACCTCGCGGTCCGGGACGCGGACGGCTACTTCACCATCGTCGACCGGGTCAAGGACGTCATCAACTCGGGTGGCGTCCTGGTCGCCTCACGCCAGGTCGAGGACGCCCTCTACACCCACGAGGGCGTGGCCGAGGCGGCCGTCGTCGGGTTGCCCGACGAGAAGTGGATCGAGGCGATCACGGCGTTCGTCGTCCCGCGCGGCGAGATCACCGAGGCGGAGCTGATCGCCCACGCCCGGGAGCGACTGACCCCCTTCAAGGCGCCCAAACGCGTCGTCTTCGTCGACAGCCTGCCCCGCAACGCCAGCGGAAAGATCCTCAAACGCGAACTGCGAGACCGCGGTTGAGCGACGGACTGAGCAACGGACTGAGCGACGGACCGGGCGACGGTCTGGGCGAGGCGGCGGGGGTACGGCAGGCGGTGTCGGTGGTGGTGCCGGTGCTGCTGGACGGCGATCCCGACTGGGACCGGGGCCCGTTGCCGTTCGGCACCGAGCAGCGGCCGTGGGACGCGGACCGCCGGGGCCGGTACTACGCGCCCGCGGCGGCGCGGGCCCTGTACGGGCGGCGGTGGCATCGCAGACTGTCGGTCACCGAGGGCCCGCTGGAGCTGGAAGGGCTGGAGCTGCTGCGGGTGGCGACGCCCAAGGAGCCCCGGCAGGCGCTCGGCGTGCTGCACTTCGCCGTACGGGGCACCCATCTGCTGGAGGTGCTGCGGGCGATCGGGCACCGCCCGGGCGCGGCCCCGGACCCGCTGACCGGCGCCCTGCACCCGGCCGTACTCTTCGACGGCGTGGCCGACACCGCGCCGCCCCGGGCGCCCTTCGCGCTGTCCCGGCCGTACACGGTGGCCTTCTTCAGCCCCGGCGCCCCGCACACCGCGGCCCTCCGGGACGCCGACGGCCGGCTGCCCGCCTCGGCCGACCGCCGGCTGCGCGCCCTGGCGTGGCGGGCGTCGGAGGCCGACAACCCGTCCCCGCCGGAGCGCATCGACGGCGTGTCCGCCGACGCGATCCGCATCTCGGCGGACTGGAGCGCCCTGGTCGGCCGGCACGGCGCGGCCTTCCTCGGCCACCGGCCCGACCAGGGCCCCGGCGACTTCTACGCGTTCGCGGCGGTCCAGGCCCGCGCGGTCTACCTGGACGCGCTGCTGCTGGGCATGCTGCAGCGCGACCACCTCGACGCGCTCACCGACGAACTGTCCACGGTCTTCGACAGCGCCCCCGGTCTGGCCCGGCGGGTCTCGGCCCTGGAGCAGAACATCGCGGTCTTCCGCAGCACCTACTGGCGCCGCCACCAGACCGTGCACGGCCCCGCCGACGGACTGCTGCGCGCCTTCCAGGCCCAGCACCGGCTCCCCGACCTGTTCACGGACATCCTGGCCGAGGCCGCCGACTACAGCCGGATCGTCCAGACCCGCGAGAGCCAGCAGATCGCCGGCGCCCTCGGCGTCCTCACCGTCCTCGGCCTCCCCCTGGGCACCGCCCTCTCCGTCCTCCAGGTCCTGGGCGACGAGAACCCCTGGCATCTGCTGATCGCCCTCACGGCCGCCCTCGCCGCCACGGCCGCCGCGCTGACCACCCGGTACGGCCGCCTGGTCCTGGCGTCCCTGCGGGGCGGGCCGCGACGCCGACCGGGACCGGACTGACCACCGGCTAAGGCCGGGCGGGCCGCTCTGTGGGGTCGCCCGGCCTCAGAGCCACATCACCGGCGTAGTGCAGCGGTACGCCAGGCCCGAAACCCTCCTGCTCGATCATCGCCTCACCGCTGCCGACCTTGTACCGGCAGTGCACGGTGGGGTTGCCGGGGTGCGGGAGCCGGATCTCGCCGGTGCCCTCGCTCATCGTCCCGGTGTCGCCCCGGTGCGGGCCGCTCGTCACGTAGTAGCGCATGGCGCGCAGGATGCCTTCGCCGCCGGGCCCTGCGCAAACAGTCGGAAGACGGGGACCTGCGGGTCAGGAGACGGCCTTCGGGAAGCTCAGCGCGGCCGCAGGTCCACGATCCGCCGGATCTTCCCCACCGACCGCTCCAGGGACTCCGGTTCGACGATCTCCACCGAGACCGACACCCCGATGCCGTCCTTCACCGCCGCCGCGATCGAGCGGGCGGCCGCCTCGCGGACCTCGGGGCCCGCGTCGGGACGGGCCTCGGCGAGGACCGTGAGGGCGTCCAGGCGGCCCTCGCGGGTCAGGCGCAGCTGGAAGTGCGGGGCGACGCCCGGGGTGCGCAGCACGATCTCCTCGATCTGGGTGGGGAAGAGGTTCACGCCGCGCAGGATCACCATGTCGTCGCTGCGGCCGGTGATCTTCCGCATCCGCCGGAACACCCGCGCCGTGCCCGGCAGCAGCCGGGTCAGGTCCCGCGTGCGGTAGCGGACGACCGGCATCGCCTCCTTGGTGAGCGAGGTGAAGACAAGCTCCCCCTCCTCGCCGTCGGGCAGCACCTCCCCGGTGACCGGGTCCACGATCTCCGGATAGAAGTGGTCCTCCCAGATGTGCAGCCCGTCCTTGGTCTCCACGCACTCCTGGGCGACCCCGGGGCCGATCACCTCCGACAGGCCGTAGATGTCGACCGCGTCGATCGCGAACCGCTCCTCGATCTCCCGCCGCATCTGCTCGGTCCACGGCTCGGCGCCGAAGACGCCGACGCGCAGGGAGGTTGTGCGCGGGTCGACGCCCTGCCGTTCGAACTCGTCCAGCAGGGTGAGCATGTACGACGGCGTCACCATGATCACGCGGGGCTTCAGATCCTGGATCAGCTGCACCTGACGGGCGGTCATGCCGCCGGACGCGGGGATGACCGTACAGCCGAGCCGTTCGGCGCCGTAGTGGGCGCCGAGGCCGCCCGTGAACAGGCCGTACCCGTACGCCACATGGACCCGGTCGCCCGGCCTGCCGCCCGCTGCCCGGATCGAACGCGCCACCATGTCCGCCCACATGGACAGGTCGCCCTCGGTGTACCCGACCACCGTCGGCCGTCCGGTGGTCCCGCTCGACGCGTGGATGCGGCGGATGCGCTCCTGCGGCACGGCGAACATCCCGTACGGGTAGTTCTCCCGCAGGTCCGCCTTGGTCGTGAACGGGAACCGGGCCAGGTCGGCGAGCGAGCGGCAGTCGTCCGGGTGGACGCCGGCCTTGTCGAAGGACTCCCGGTAGAACGGCACGTTCGCGTACGCGTGCCGCAGCGAGGCGCGCAAGCGCTCCAGCTGGAGCGCCCGCAGCGCCTCCGGGTCGAGCCGTTCCCCCGCGTCCAGCAACTCCGTCGCTTCCGCCATGCGGACTACTCCCTCACCAACCGCACCAATCCGGGCGACCGATCATTCGGTCGAGGCCTTGGAGATCAGTAATCCAGTCCCGGCGCCACCGGCGCAAGAGGTCGGCTCGTACTTTCTCGGCCGCGGGCGGGCCCCGGCCCGGCCCGCGGAAACTCCCTTGCCACCGGTGACCGGCCCCCTCGATGATCGGCGCCATGCCGACCTTCAGCGCCCCCGACGGAACCCGCCTCGCCTATCACCTGCGCGGCGAGGGAGACCCGCTCGTCGTCCTCCCCGGCGGGCCCATGCGCGCCTCCGCCTACCTCGGCGACCTCGGCGGGCTCGACCGCCACCGGCGGCTGGTGCTCCTGGACCTGCGCGGGACCGGGGACTCCGAGGCGCCCGCGGACCCGGCGTCGTACCGCTGCGACCGCCTGGTCGACGACGTGGAGGCGCTGCGGCGGGAACTGGGGCTGGAGCGGATGGATCTGCTCGGGCACTCGGCGGGCGGCAGCCTGGCGATGCTCTACGCCGCCCGGTACCCCGAGCGGGTCGCGCGGCTGGTGCTGATCACCGCCACGCCGTGGGCGCTGGGCATGCCCGCGACGGCCGAGGACCGGCTCGCGGCGGCCCGGCTGCGGGCGGACGAGCCGTGGTTCGAGCAGGCCTTCCCGGTGTTCCGCGCATGGCTGGCGGGCGAGCGCGACTTCGACCCCGTCGTACGGCCCTTCTTCTACGGCAGTTGGGACGCCGCGGCCGCCGCGGAGGCCGCCCGCGACGAGGCGCAGACCAACGAGGAGGCCGCCGAGGTCTACGGCTCCGAGGGCGCCTACGACCCGCCCGCGACCCGTGCCGCACTCGCCCGGCTGACCGCCCCCGTCCTCGTCCTCGCCGGTGAAGTCGACGGCGGGCCGAGCCCCGACCTGGCCCGCCGTACCGCGGCCGTCTTCCCGGACGCCGAGTGCGCGGTGCAGCCGGGGGCCGGGCACTATCCGTGGCTGGACGACCCCGAGTGGTTCGCGGGGCGTGTCGACGAGTTCCTGGCCGCCACCTCGCGCGCCCACCGGTAGTCCGCCTTGCCGCTCGGTGAGCGGCGGATGCTGTCCGTGAGGACGAGCCGGCGCGGGATCTTGTATCCGGCGAGCCGGGTCCGGCAGTGGGCCTGGAGGGCCTCCAGGGACATCCCCGGCGCGCCCTCGCGCAGTTGCACCACCGCCGCCACCCGGTGCCCCCACCGCGCGTCCGGGACTCCGGCGACCAGGGCGTCGTACACGTCCGGATGGGACTTCAGCGCCTGCTCCACCTCCTCCGGATACACCTTCTCCCCGCCCGTGTTGATGCACTGCGAGCCGCGCCCGAGGACGGTGACCACGCCCTCCTCGTCGACGGTGGCCATGTCGCCGAGCAGCACCCACCGCTTCCCGTCCTTCTCGAAGAAGGTCTCGGCCGTCTTCCGCGGATCGTTGTAGTAGCCGAGCGGCACATGGCCGCACTGCGCCACCCGCCCCGGCTCGCCCGGCGCGACCGGCTCATGAGTGACCGGATCGACCACAGCCGTACGGGAGTTGACGCGGATCCGGAAGCCGCGCTCGGGGCCGGAGTCCTCCGTCGCGGTGCCGTTGAAGCCGGACTCGGAGGAGCCGAAGTTGTTCAGCAGCATCACCTGCGGGACCAGCTCCAGGAACTGCCGGCGGACCGTCTCCGACATGATCGCCCCGGACGACGACACGCTGAACAGCGAGGAGCAGTCCGTGCCCTTCATCGGTCCGGCGAGGGCGTCGATCAGCGGCCGCAGCATCGCGTCGCCCACCAGCGACACGCTGGTCACCCGTTCCCGCTCGATGGTCCGCAGCACCTCCTCGGGCACGAACTTGCGGTGCAGGACGACCCGTTGGCCGAAGTGGAACCCGATGAACGCGGTCAGGGTCGAGGTGCCGTGCATCAGCGGGGGAGTGGGGAAGAAGGTGATGCCCGCGCCGCCCGCGGCGACCCGTTCGGCCAGCTCTTCCGGCCGCTTCACCGGCTCGCCCGTGGGCGCGCCGCCGCCGAGCCCGGCGAAGAACAGGTCCTCCTGCCGCCACATCACGCCCTTGGGCATGCCGGTCGTGCCGCCGGTGTAGATGATGAACTGGTCGTCTCCCGAGCGGGCCGGGAAACCGCGCTCGTCCGATCCGGCGGCTTCCGCCTCTGCGAAAGAGACGGCCTCCGCCTCCGCGAAGGAAACGCCCGCCTCTCCTGCTCCCACCCGTAGCAGGTGCCGCAGCCTCGGGGCCTGCGGCAGCGCCGCCGCCACCCGCCCCTCGAACTCGGCGTCGAAGACCAGCGCCACGAGGTCCGCGTCCCGGTAGAGGTAGACCAGCTCGTCCTCGACATACCGGTAGTTGACGTTCACCGGCACGATCCGCGCCTTCAGGCAGCCCAGCACAGTCTGCAGATACTCGACCCCGTTGTAGAGGTGCAGCCCAAGATGCTCGCCGGGGCGGATCCCGCTGTCGAGCAGGTGGTGGCCGATGCGGTTGGCGGCCGCGTCCAGCTCCGCATAGGTCAGCCGGCGCTCCGCGCCCGTACCCGGATGGTCGAGGTACACCAGCGCCTCACGCTCCGGCACCACGTCGACGACCGACTCGAACAGGTCGGCAAGGTTGTACTCCACCGCTCCTCCTGACCCCGTCCCGCATCGGTTGCCGGTCATCAGAGCAAAGGCCGCCTCAAGTGTGAAGGGTCCTCGCGACAGAAATCTGACTGACTGTCAGAAACCTCTTGTCCTGTCCGCGCGCCTCCTGCAACCTGTTCTCGTTCCGGCAGAGGGGAGACGGGTCATGGGCGGTACGGAACACCTCACCGTGGTACGCGAAGGCGCCACCCTGGTGCTCACCCTCAACAGGCCCGAGGCCAAGAACGCGCTCTCGATTCCGATGCTCGTCGGCCTCTACGACGGCTGGCTCGAGGCCGACGCCGACGACGCGATCCGCTCCGTCGTGCTCACCGGCGCGGGCGGCGCCTTCTGCGCCGGCATGGACCTCAAGGCCCTCGCCGGGAACGGCATGGCCGGACAGGAGCACCGCGACCGGCTGAAGGCCGATCCCGACCTGCACTGGAAGGCCATGCTGCGCCACCACCGGCCCCGCAAACCGGTCATCGCCGCCGTCGAGGGCCCCTGCGTGGCCGGCGGCACCGAGATCCTCCAGGGCACCGACATCCGGGTGGCCGGCGCGTCGGCCACCTTCGGGCTGTTCGAGGTCCGGCGCGGCCTGTTCCCCATCGGCGGCTCCACGGTCCGCCTGCCACGCCAGATCCCGCGCACCCACGCCCTGGAGATGCTGCTCACCGGCCGCCCCTACAGCGCCCGGGAAGCCGCGGACATCGGCCTCATCGGCCATGTCGTCCCCGACGGCACCGCCCTCGCCGAAGCCCTGGAGATCGCCGAGCGGATCAACGCCTGCGGCCCGCTCGCCGTCGAGGCGGTCAAGGCGTCCGTGTACGAAACCGCCGAGATGACCGAGACGGACGGCCTCGCCCACGAACTCCAGCGCGGCCGGCCGATCTTCGACACCGCCGACGCCAAGGAAGGCGCCCGCGCCTTCGCTGAGAAGCGACCGCCCGACTTCAAACGCGCCTGACCGAAGGAGCCCCACGGGATGCCCGAAGTCCTCAAAGCCCCCCTCGTCGTCGAGTTCCCCTTCACCCGCTCCCTGGGCCCCGTCCAGAGCGCCTTCCTCACCGGCCTGCGCGAACGCGTCGTCCTCGGCGTACGGACCGCCGACGGCCGCACCCTCGTGCCGCCCGTCGAGTACGACCCCGTCACCGCCGAGGAGATCCGCGACCTGGTGGAGGTCGCCCCCACCGGCACCGTCACCACCTGGGCCTGGAACGAGGAACCCCGGCGCGGCCAGCCCCTCGACACCCCCTTCGCCTGGGTCCTGGTCCGCCTCGACGGCGCCGACACCGCCCTGCTGCACGCCCTCGACGCCCCCGGCCCCGACGCCGTCCGCACCGGCCTGCGCGTCCGCGTTCGCTGGGCCGAACAGCGCACCGGCGCCATCACGGACATCGCCTGCTTCGAGCCGTACGACGGCCCGCCCGAGGAACCGGCCGGCCGCACCGGCGAGTTCGCGGACCCCGTGACCGGCATCGTCGCCCCCGCCCGCCTCGACTACACCTACTCACCCGGCCGGGCCCAGACCGCCTACCTGCACGCCCTCGCCGACCACCGCGCCGTCGGCGAACGCTGTCCCTCCTGCCGCAAGGTGTACGTCCCGCCCCGCGGCGCCTGCCCCACCTGCGGCGTGGCCACCTCCGAACAGGTCGAGGTCGGCCCGCGCGGCACCGTCACCACCTACTGCATCGTCAACATCAAGGCGAAGAACCTGGACATCGAGGTCCCGTACGTCTACGCCCACATCGCCCTCGACGGCGCCGACCTCGCCCTGCACGGCCGGATCGCCGATATCCCCTATGACCAGGTGCGCATGGGCCTGCGCGTCGAACCCGTGTGGACACCCGGCAGCCGCTACCCGGACCACTACCGCCCCACCGGCGAACCCGACGCGGACTACGACACCTACAAGGAGCTGCTGTGACCCGCACCGACGGGGTCCGCCCCATCGCGGTCGTCGCCTTCGCGCAGAGCGACCATCTGCGCACCACCGACGAACTGTCCGAGGTGGAGATGCTGATGCCGGTCCTGCACGAGGTGCTGGAGCGGACCGGACTGCGCACCGGCGACATCGGCTTCACCTGCTCCGGCTCCAGCGACTACCTCGCCGGCCGCGCCTTCTCCTTCACCATGGCCCTCGACGGCGTCGGCGCCTGGCCGCCCATCGCCGAGTCACACGTCGAAATGGACGGGGCGTGGGCGCTGTACGAGGCCTGGGTCAAGCTGCTCACCGGCGACGCCGACACCGCCCTCGTCTACGCCTACGGCAAGTCCTCGCCCGGCTCCCCGCGCGACGTCCTCACCCGCCAGCTCGACCCGTACTACGTCGCCCCGCTCTGGCCGGACTCGGTGGCCCTCGCCGCCCTCCAGGCGCAGGCCCTGATCGACGCGGGCGACACCGACGAGCCCGCGCTCGCCGCCGTCGCCGCCCGCAGCCGGGCCGACGCCCGCGCCAACCCGCACGCCCAGCTGCGGGGTCCGGTCCCGCACGGCGAGCACGTCGTACGGCCCCTGCGCACCGGCGACTGCCCGCCGATCGGCGACGGCGCCGCCGCCGTCGTCCTCGCGGCCGGGGACAGGGCCCGCGAGCTGTGCGCCCGGCCCGCCTGGATCACCGGCATCGACCACCGCGCCGAGGCCCACTCCCTCGGCGTGCGCGACCTGACCGACTCGCCGTCCACCCGCCTGGCCGCCGAACGTGCCGGCGCCTTCGAACGGCCCGTCGACACCGCCGAACTGCACGCGCCGTTCACCTCGCAGGAGGTGCTGCTGCGCAAGGTCCTGAAGCTGGACGACACCGTGTGCGTCAACCCCTCCGGCGGCGCCCTCGCCGCCAACCCCGTCATGGCCGCCGGTCTGATCCGGATCGGCGAGGCCGCCGCGCGCATCCACCGCGGCGCCTCCGACCGCGCCCTCGCCCACGCCACCTCCGGCCCGTGTCTCCAGCAGAACCTGGTCGCCGTACTCGAAGGGGATCCACGATGAGCAAGGAACCGGTGGCCGTCGTCGGGATCGGCCAGACGAGGCATGTGGCGGCCCGCCGGGACGTGTCGATCGCCGGGCTGGTCCGGGAGGCCGCCCGGCGGGCCCTCGACGACGCCGAGCTGGACTGGGCGGACGTCGACGCCGTCGTCATCGGCAAGGCGCCGGACTTCTTCGAGGGCGTCATGATGCCGGAGCTGTACCTCGCCGACGCGCTCGGCGCCGTCGGCAAACCGCTGCTGCGCGTGCACACCGCCGGCTCCGTCGGAGGCTCCACCGCCCTGGTCGCCGCGAGTCTGGTCGCGGCCCGCGTCCACCGCACCGTCCTCACCCTCGCCTTCGAGAAGCAGTCCGAGTCCAACGCCATGTGGGGCCTGTCCCTGCCGATCCCCTTCCAGCAGCCCCTGCTGGCCGGCGCGGGCGGCTTCTTCGCCCCGCACGTGCGCGCGTACATCCGGCGCAGCGGCGCGCCCGACACCATCGGCTCGCTGGTGGCGTACAAGGACCGCCGCAACGCGCTCAAGAACCCGTACGCCCACCTCCACGAGCACGACATCACCCTGGAGAAGGTCCAGGCCTCGCCCATGCTCTGGGACCCGATCCGCTACAGCGAGACCTGCCCGTCCTCCGACGGCGCCTGCGCGATGGTCCTCACCGACCGCGCCGGAGCGGCCCGCGCGCCCCGCCCGCCGGCCTGGATGCTCGGCGGCGCCATGCGCAGCGAGCCGACCCTCTTCGCCGGCAAGGACTTCGTCTCCCCGCGGGCCGGCCGGGAGTGCGCCGCCGACGTCTACCGGCAGGCCGGGATCACCGACCCGCGCCGCGAGATCGACGCCGTCGAGATGTACGTGCCGTTCTCCTGGTACGAGCCGATGTGGCTGGAGAACCTGGGCTTCGCCGCCGAGGGCGAGGGCTGGAAGCTCACCGAGTCCGGGGCCACCGAACTCGACGGCGACCTGCCCGTCGACATGTCCGGCGGGGTGCTGTCCGCCAACCCCATCGGCGCCTCCGGCATGATCCGGTTCGCCGAGGCCGCGCTCCAGGTGCGCGGACAGGCCGGGGAACACCAGGTGGAGGGCGCCCGCCGGGCGCTCGGCCACGCCTACGGCGGCGGCGCGCAGTTCTTCGCCATGTGGCTCGTGGGGGACCGGCCGCCCGGCTCCTGAAAGGTCCCCCTCGCGTGGCCTGTCCGCCGTGGGACCCGATCGCTAGGCTGGCCGCGGACGACGAGTCGGGAGGAGCACGGACGTGGCCGAGAGCACCACCCAGCAGCAGCCGCTCAAGGGCTGGGACAAGCCGGAGCTGGACCTGAGCAGGGCCGAGTGGCAGTCCGGCAGCCGCGGACTGGGGGATGTCCAGATCGCTTTTGTCGAGGGGTTCATCGCCATGCGCAACAGCGGCCGCCCGGGAAGCCCGTCCCTGATCTTCACCCCCGCCGAGTGGGGAGCGTTCGTGTCGGGGGCGCGGGAAGGCGAGTTCGACCTCACCTGACGGGGATGTTCGCGGTCGGCTGAGCGGCCGATCCGGGGGGTTCCCGCCGGTTTTTCCGGACACGCGATGCCGTACGGCGTTCCGGGGCCGACGCCTGGGTCAGGCTGGCCCCGGAAAGCGGCGGATCGCATTCCGGAGGTGAGGAACCCATGGACACCCTGCCGGTCATCGCGGGCTTCGACGGTTCGGACGACAGCGTCCGCGCCCTGGACTGGGCTCTCGACGCCGCCCGCAGGCGCGGCACTTCACTGCGCGTGGTGCACGTACGGCAGTACGCGGCCTGGGCCCCGGCCGGGATCACGATCCCGATGCCACCGCAGGCCGCGGGCGACCCGGTGCTCGACCAGGCGCGCGACCACCTCGGCGGGCGCACCGGCCCGGTCTCGGTGGAGTACGTCGCCGTGGACGGCGCGCCCGGCGCCACCCTGCCCGAACTGGGCGCCGAGGCCCAGCTCCTCGTACTCGGCTCCCGGGGGCGCGGCGGCTTCGCCAGCCTGCTGCTCGGCTCCAACGGGCTGTCCGCCGCGCGCGACGCCGAGTGCCCGGTCGTCGTGGTGCCCCGGCCCGGACGCGAACTCGACGGCGTCCCGGTGGCCCCCGGACCCCGGGTCGTCGCCGGACTCAACGTGGACAGCCCCGACGACGCCGTGCTCGGCTTCGCCTTCGCCGAGGCCGCCCTACGCGACGCCCGCCTCGAGGTCGTCGCGGCCTATCCGTGGCCCGTGCAGCTGTGGGCCGGCACGCCCGGCGAGCTGCTGCCCACCGGCATCGACCAGGACGCCGTCGAGCACGAGATCCGCGTCCTCGCCGAAGGCTTCCTCTCCCCGCACCGCGCCCGCCACCCCGACGTCCGCGCGGAGCCGTACGTCGCGCCCGGCGACGCGGCCGGGCAACTCGTCGCGGCCGCCCAGGGGGCCGAGCTGACCGTGGTCGGCCGCCATCGCCGCCGGCTGCTCGCTCCCGCCCGGATGATCGGCTCGGTGACCCACGCCGTGCTGCTGCACGCGCCGAGCCCGGTCGCGGTGGTCCCGCCCACGCCGCACGACGACTGAACCCGACCAGGGAGACCTAATGGAAGCGGGGTCTCCATATCATTAACGCATGCAGGACTCGATCAGCCCCGAAGCCCGGCTCGCCCTCGACCTCGCCCTCACCATCCGCCACGACGGCAACGGCGGGGTCGCGGACGACCTGACCGAGCCCGCCGGACTCACCGCCTGGGTCCACGCCCACCCGGAGACCGTCCCGGACCCCGCCGCCTTCACCGCCGACGCCGCCGCCCTCACCGCCGTACGGGAGCTGCGCGCCGCCGTCCGCGCGCTGTTCGCCCGCGCCGTACGGCCCGGCGAGCCCAGCCCCGCCGACGCCACCCGGCTGCTGCCCCTCCCCGAGGCCCTCGCCCGGCTCAACACGGCGGCGGCCCGCACCCCCACCGTGCCCGTCCTGCACTGGCCCGAGGGCGCCGAGCCCGCCGTGCACCGGCGGGCCGCGGACGGCGCCCCCGAGCTGACCGCCGTCCTCGCCCAGGCCGCGATCGCCTTCCTCGCCGGCCCTGACCGGCAGCGGCTGCGCGCCTGCCACGCGCCCCGCTGCGTGCGGTACTTCCTCAAGGAGCACCCGCGCCAGGAGTGGTGCAAGCCGTCCTGCGGCAACCGCGCCCGCGTCGCCCGCCACCACGAACGGCACCGTCAGCGGATGTAGGCCGCGCGGACCCCGCCCGCCCGGCGCCGATCGCCCTCGGGCACGTACCATGGCGGCATGTCGTTCCTCCGCCGCCGCAGCGCCACTCCCGCCGGGCCCGACTTCGACGTACTGGCCATGGACCCGGGCGACTGGCCCGGCAATCTGGGCGCGGGCCTGCTGCCCGCCCCCGACGGCAGCTGCCAGGGCGTCTTCCTGCGTTACGACCTGTTCGGCGGCCGCGGCCCCGCGATGATCATCGGCAACCTCCCCGAGGGCTCCCCGGCCCGCGAGGTCGCCGAGGGCCAGGTCCCCTTCGAGGTGGCCCAGCTGCTGCTGGCGCTGGAGAACGACGAGGAGGTGACCGTCGTCGGCACCGAGGACGTGCCGGTGATGCAGGGCGACAACCTGCTGATCGTGCGCCGCATCAAGCTCTCCGAGAGCCGGATCTCCTGCGTCCAGTTCGACCGCAGCGACAACGTCCTGGTCACCATCGCCGCCTGGGACCGCCCCATCACCGACGACCTGTACGCCCTGCTGAAGCCGCTCCCGGCGGAGCTTTTCCAGCAGGGCTGAGGCCCGGCGCTATCCGGCCGACGGCACCACCTCGACGTCGGCCGCCCGCACGAACGCCACCCGGTGGCCGTACTGGATCTGGTAGTAGAGATCCTTGCCCGTCACCACCCGGTGAGAGCCGGTGTCGAACGTGACCGCGTAGTAGTACTCGCCGGGCAGCCGGTCACCCGCGACGTACTTCTGCCCCGCCGGCAGCTTGTACGGCAGCGGGGTCACCGGCTGGGCGGGCACCCCCGCCGGGTAGGCGGAGGCTTCCGGGTAGGCGCGGCCGTACACCGGGATGCTCGTCAGACCGGCCTTCGGCGTCACGACGACACCCCTCGCCGGGACGGCGGCCGGGGACTTCTTCGGGTTCTCGAACCAGGCCTTCTGGCCGAGATACCAGATCGCCGTCCAGTCGCCGGCGCGCTCCGCCACCGCGTACTGCTGGCCGGTGGAGACCCGGGAGCCGATGTCGTTGACGCCGGTCGTCGAGTCGCCGCCCCCCGGACGCAGCCCGATGTCCTTGATCAGCGGGTACTGCTTCCCGGGACCGGAGTACAGCCGCACCGCGCTGGAGCCGTGCACCGCGCACGGCTCGCCCTTGGCGGCGCAGCCGGTGAACTCCGGGCGGTTCGTGGCGTAGTCCGGGCGGATCGTCACGACGTCCGAGCCGACGCCCGCCGAGGGCTCGAACGGGTGGCCGAGCAGAGTGAAGTAGTGCTGCCAGTCCCAGTACGGTCCCGGGTCGGTGTGCATCCCGGGCACGGTCGACGGGGTCGGGCCCGGCACGGTGTCATGGCCGAGAATGTGCTGCCGGTCCAGCGGGATGTCGTACTCCTTGGCCAGGTACTTCACCAGCCGCGCCGACGAGCGGTACATCGCCTCCGTGTACCAGGCGTCCGGCGAGGCGAGGAACCCTTCGTGCTCCAGCCCGATCGACTTGGTGTTGACGAACCAGTTGCCCGCGTGCCACGCCACGTCCTTCGCCTTCACATGCTGGGCGATGTGACCGTCGGTGGAGCGCAGGCTGTAGTGCCAGGACACATAGGTGGGGTCCTGGACCATCCGCAGGACACCCTCCCAGCGGCCCTCCGTGTCGTGCACGACGATGTAGTCGATGTCCTGGGAGCGCGGCCGGTCGGCGAGGTCGTGATTGCCGTAGTCGTTGTCGCCGAACTCCTCGTACGGCGCCGGGATCCACTCGCAGGACACCGTCGGCGGGCACTCGGTGCCCTCGGCGTCGGCGGTGCGCAGGCCCGCCTGCCGCAACCGGCCGGTGTCGGGGACGAGGTCCGGCTGGGCGGGCAGGGCCACCCGCTGCCCGGCGTCGGTGAACCGCCCCCCGCCGGTGCGCAGCACGTCGTAGACGTCGTTCGCGTACGCCGCCGCCGTCGCGCTGTCGTCCGCGCCGGAGAAGCGGGCCACCGCCCCGTACCAGTCCGCCGGATCCGTGCTCATCGGCGCGCCCAGCTCCCGCTGCGCGGCCGCGAGCAGCGCCGCACCGCCGGCGATGTTGGCGGCCGGATCGGTCCGCAGCCGTTCGGGTGCCAGACCGGTCAGCTCCGCGGCCTTCGTCAGCGTCGTCAGACGCTCCGGCAGCTCCGTGCTCTGCGGTACCTCGGCCGTGGGCAGCAGCGGCGCGCGTGAGTCGTCCCCGCGCGGATCCTCCGTGCCCTCGCTGTGGTGCGGGGCCGCGCCGGTCAGGGCGGTACGGGCGTCGGTGAGGTGCATCGGGCCGTAGCCGCCGACGACGCTCGGCGCGCCGCCGTGGGTGTCCCAGCGGGACTGGAGATAGGAGACCCCGAGCAGCACGCTCTGCGGCACGTCGTACGCTGCGGACGCGGACGCGAAGGCCTGTTGCAGACCGCCCGCCGCGTCATCACCGCCCTCGGCCGGGGCGGCGCCCAGCAACGGCAGCAACAGGGCCGCGCCGGCCACGGCACCGGCGGTCCGCCGTCCGCGTCTCGGCCCTGCGGGTCTCCTGGAATCGGTCTTGTGCACGTGCAGCCTCCTGGAACGGTCGGGCGCGATGAGCCGTGCGGGACTGTGCATCCGGGGTGCGACAGTGGTACCGGCTGTCCGACGGTCCGTCAATCATGCAAGAGAGGCTGCGATTTCCCACGTCAGCGCAGGACACGCGGAGTTTCGCGGTAGCGGGGGACGGGCCTGCGGGGCGTCAGTGGCGTACACCAATGAGGGTGGCGGGCGGTGACATGGCGAGGTCCGCGGTGCGCCGTCGTCATCGGCGCGCCGCGGACCGCCATCCCCGTCAGCGAGTGCCGACCGCCGCACGCACGGCCCGGCGGGCCATCTGGCAGTCGTCGTGCAGCCGCCGCAGCAGCAGCCGCTGCTCCTCGCCGGACGGCGCAGCACCCGGGTGGGCCGGTCCCGGTGCCGCCGGGGTCGCGTCGTGCATCGAACGCTGCACGGCCGTCTCGTAGGTACGGATCTCCCGCGTCAGCACCAGCATCAGATTGACCAGGAACGCGTCCCGCGAGGCCGGGCCCGCGGACTGCGCGATCTGGCTGATCTGCCGCCGGGCCGCCGGGGCGTCCCCGAGCACCGACCACAGCACCGCCAGGTCATAGCCCGGCAGGTACCAGCCCGCGTGCTCCCAGTCCACCAGCACCGGTCCCGCGGGCGAGAGCAGGACGTTCGACAGCAGCGCGTCCCCGTGGCAGAACTGGCCCATGCCCTGCCGCCCGGCGGCCATGGCGATGCCGTGCAGCAGCTTCTGCAGGTCGCCCAGGTCCCGGTCGGTCAGCAGTCCCAGCTCGTGGTAGCGGTTGATCCGCGCCGCGTAGTCCAGCGGCGCGTCGAACGTGCCCGCCGGCGGCCGCCAGGCGTTCAGCCGGCAGATCGCGCCCAGCGCCGCCCGGATGTCCGCCCGCGGCGGGGCCTCGACCGGGTGCCGTTGCAACGCCGCCGCCCGTCCCGGCATCCGCTCGATCACCAGGGTGCAGTTGTCCGGATCCGCCGCGATCAGTCTCGGCACCCGCACCGGGGGGCGGTGCCGGACGAACGAGCGGTAAGCAGCTATTTCGTGCCGGATCCGCTCGGCCCAGACGGGGGAGTGGTCCAGTAAACACTTGGCGACGGCCGTGCTGCGCCCGGTCGTGCCGACCAGGAGCACGGACCGCCCGCTGCGCCGGAGCACCTGCACCGGCGCGAACTCCGGGCAGATCCGGTGCACGGACGCGATCGCCGTGCGCAGCTGGGCGCCCTGAGGGCCGGACAAGTCGAGTCTCCCGCTGAGCGGTTGGGTGCCGATACCCCCGCCGCGCCGCGCCGTGCCCTGCCCGAGCACGGGGGAGGCCGGGCGCGCGGGGGCGAGGTAGGGACCGCCGCCACCCGGGCGGGGGTGCAGCGGCCGGGGCGGGGCGGACACGGAGGACGATGCTGCGTACATGGGCGAGACAGATCCCTTCGTGTGCCTGCGACATCAAAACGCCTCCCGGCCCGGCCGTCCGGGTGCACCCTGGGGAATGCACCCGTCATATGAAGCGGCGACCGGGTCGGGGTGGCGCGTTCCTACCTGACACCCGATGCCCAGTGGCACACCATCTGGCGGACCCTGGCGAACCCTGGCGAATAGTCGCCCGGCAACTCTCACCGGGCTACTGTCAACTCAGCCGAGAACCTGGGGGCTTGACGTGAGCGGACAACCCAACACCCGCCTTGCGGACCTGTTCGGCCTGGCCGGCTGGTCCAAGGGCGAGCTCGCGAGGCTGGTCAACCGGCAGGCGGCGGCCATGGGCCACCCCCAGCTGGCGACCGACACCTCGCGGGTGCGGCGGTGGATCGACATGGGAGAGATCCCGCGCGATCCGGTGCCGCGGGTGCTGGCGGCCCTGTTCACCGAGCGTCTCGGCCGTGTCGTGACCATCGAGGACCTTGGTCTGGTCCGGCACGGGCGTGCGGGGAAACGGCAGGGCGACGGGAGTGTGGAGCATCCCGACGGAGTGCCGTGGGCGCCCGAACGGACCGCCGCGGTCCTCACCGAATTCACGGGAATGGACCTCATGCTCAACCGACGCGGCTTGGTGGGCGCGGGTGCCGCGCTCGCCGCGGGATCCGCACTCAGCAGCGCCATGCACGACTGGCTGCACACCGACCCGGCCCTGGCGGCCGACGCTCCGGACTTCGACGACCCCCTGCACGCCGACCCCGCTGGGTTCGACCGTTACGAGGCCGCCCCCATCGGGTCGCAGGAGATCGAGGAGCTGGAGCGCTCGGTCGAAGTGTTCCGCGCCTGGGACGCGGCCCGCGGCGGCGGGCTCCAGCGCAAGGCGGTCGTGGGCCAGCTCAACGAAGTGGGCGGCATCCTCGCCTACCACCATCCACCCCATCTCCAGCGGCGCCTGTGGGGCGTCGCGGCCAACCTCGCCGTCCTCGCGGGCTGGATGTCGCACGACGTCGGCCTGGAGCCCACGGCCCAGAAGTACTTCGTGATCGCCGCCCATGCCGCGCGAGAGGGCGGTGACCGGCCCCGGGCCGGCGAGGCGCTGTCGCGGGCGGCCCGCCAGATGGTGCACCTGGGCCGGCCCGACGAGGCCCTGGACCTCATGAAGCTCGCGCAGTCGGGCTCCGGGCCGGCGCTGCTGCCGCGCACCCAGGCGATGTTCCACACGATCGAGGCGTGGGCCCAGGCGTCCATGGGCAAGGGCCAGGCGATGCGCCGCACCCTCGGCCAGGCGGAGGACCTCTTCGTCTCCGACAAGGCCGATGTGCCGCCGCCCAGCTGGATGCAGTTGTTCAACGAGGCGGACCTGTACGGCATGCAGGCGCTGGCCTATCGCACGCTCGCGGAGTTCGAGCCGGGAGCGGCCGTGCACGCCCAGCACTACGCGGACAAGGCGCTGGCACTGCGGGTCGACGCACAGGAGCGGTCGAAGATCTTCGACCATCTCTCCATGGCGTCAGCCTGCTTCATCGCCGACGACCCCGAACAGGCGGCCGGGTACGCGCGCCTCGCACTGGTGTCGATGAGTTCGAACTCCTCGCGCCGCACCTGGGACCGGCTGCGCCAGATGTACCGGCTCACCGCCGAGTACGCCACCTACCCGAAGATCCAGGAGCTGCGGGAGGAGATCAAGCTGGCCCTGCCGAAGGACCAGGTCAGGAAGCTGGGCGGCAGCGCTCGGGCGTGACCGTCATCGCTGAGGGAAGCACCAGGCGTCGAGGGGGAGTCAGGGCGGCGCGCGTCCCTACGCGGTCACCCTGGCGACGAGCACGCAGGCGTCGTCCTCGCGCTCCGTCTCACCGAACTCCTCCACGACCAGCCGCACACAGTCCTGTGCGGTCCGCGCCGCGGTGAACCGCGGTGCCAGGTCGAGGAGGCGGTCCACGGCGGCCGTGTCCGCCGCTCGCCCGGGCAGCAGCCCGTCGGTGTGCAGCAGGAGCAGGTCCCCGACCTCCAGGGTCTCCTCGGCCTCGCCGTAGGTGGCACCGGAGGTCGCGCCGAGCAGGACGCCGTCCGGCGTGTTCAGCCTGCGCCCCGTCCCGTCGCGGAACAGCAGCGGGGCGGGGTGTCCCGCATGCGCCCAGAGCAGGGTGCGGGTCTCGGGCTGGTAGCGGCAGCAGACGGCGCTGCCCAGGGCGGGCTGGACGGTGGCGTCCAGCAGCTGGTTGAGCCAGGCCATCAGCCGGCCCGGCCGGGTGCCGGCCATCGCCATGCCGCGCAGCGCGCCCAGCAGCATCGCCATGCCGGAGGTGACGGCCGGGCCATGACCGGTCAGGTCGCCGACGCTCAGCAGCGTCTCGCCGCCGGGGAGTTCCAGCGCGTCGTACCAGTCGCCGCCGATCAGCGCGCTCGTCGTCGCGGGAAGATAGCGGCCCGACAGGTCCAGGCTCGACGGACCCTGATGCGGGAGCCGCAGGGTGTCGCGCCACGGCGGCAGCACGGCCTCCTGCAACTCGACCGCAAGCCGGTGCTCGGTCTGTGCCTCGTGCCGGTGGCGCTGGAGTGAGTCACGGGTCTCGCTCACGGCCTGCTGGCTGCGGCGCAGGGCGCTGACATCGCGCAGCACGGCCCACATCGAGGCGGTGCTGCCGTCGGCGTCGAGCACGGGCTCGCCCATCATGTGCACGGTGCGGACCTCGCCGTCGGGGCGGACGATCCGGAACTCGCCGTCGATGCGCTGGGCGTCGACGAGGCAGCCCGTGACCATCGCGGTCAGCTTCGGCCGGTCCTCGTCGTGCACCAGGGACGGCAGTTCGTCCAGGGTGAGCGGGGGAGCTGCGGGGTCGCGGCCCAGGATCGCGTACAGCTCGGCGGACCAGGTGGCCGCGTCGGTCAGCAGATCCCACTCGGCGCTGCCGACCCGGCTGAGCAGCGAGTCGCCCTCGGACGACTGCGGCGCGGAGCGGGCGGGCGGCACCGCGGGGGCCGGTGCCGGCGCGGGCGGCGGGCCGTCCCGCAGCTGGGCCAAGTGCTCGTCGAGGTCGTTGAGCTGGTGCAGCGCCAGGTCGTACAGGGCGCGTTCCCAGCGGCCCTGCGGGTCCGTACCGTCCGTGCCGTCCCTCTGGGTGTCCCGCCGTACGGCGTCCACGTCGCCCTTGAGCCGTCGCGCCTGGGTGATGAGGGCGTCGACCTGGCCGCGTCCTGGCGGCTGGGCGGCTGGGCGGTCCGCGGAGAGATGGGACGGCATGACGCACTCCATGCGGGGGACGGTTCGGCCAAGGCGGACGGTGGGACCGCTACGACTGTTGCACAGCCCGCGACGCCCTGTAAGGGATTTGGCAACACACGATACGGTGGTGCTTCTGGCATATGCCACAGTCTTCCGGGAGCGGTTCCAGCGTACCTCGGATGTACCTCATCGAAGGGTGCAAGTCGTAGACGCCGTACGCGAGTTGACGGACAGCCGGGCATCGCAAGCAGCGCTCATTCACTTGTTCGACGTGCCCTTGTTCTAGGTGGGGCGGTGCTTTTCTGCGGAGTGACGCAGATCACAGAATGTAACGAGGGTCCGCGTGCTCGTACTGGCACACCGGCCCGATCGCGCACCGCAGGGAGACCGCCCATGGACCTCACCCTCCAGCAGGCCGCCAGCGCCCGTCTGATCACCGCGGACGAGCGGGACAAGCCCGTGCCCGCCGTGCTCCGGTACACGGCCGACGACCCGTTCGCGGTGCACTTCGACTTCCCGCCCCAGGCGGCTCTCGACGGCGAGGCGGTCAGCTGGACCTTCGCCCGCGCCCTGCTGGAGGAGGGGCTGCGCGGCCCCGCCGGCGGTGGAGACGTGCATCTGTGGCCGTGCGGCCGGGAGCGCACCGTCGTTGAGTTCCACTCGCCGTACGGGCTGGCGCTGCTCCAGTTCGACACCGCCGCCCTGCACCGGTTCCTGCTGCGCACGTACGCCGTGGTGGCGCCCGGCCGGGAGGACGTCGGGGCGGCCGTGGACCGCGGGCTGAGCAGCCTGTTCGACGGGGTCTGAGTCAGTCGCCGGGACCGCCGTAGAGCGCCGGGCGCGGGGCCAGTTCCACGGTCGTCCGGCCGCCGCCCTCCAGGGACCGCACCCCCGCCTCGGCGACGGCGGACGCCGTGTACCCGTCCCAGGCGCTCGGCCCGGTGACCCGCCCGCGCCGGGTGGCGTCGACCCAGGCCTGCACCTCACGGTCGTAGGCGTCCGCGAACCGGACGAGATAGTCCCGCGGCACCTCCTCGCGCGCCTCGCCCCCGGCCGTGACGACCATCGTGTGCCCCTCCCCGACGCGCGCGCTGCCCGCCTCGCAGACCGCCTCGCAGCGGACCTGGTAGCCGAAGCCGCAGTTGACGAAGACCTCCACGTCGACCAGCACGCCCGCCTCCGTCTCGAACAGCACGAACTGCGGGTCCAGCAGCCCCTCGGGGGCGAGCGCGGAGGGGCGGGGCCGCAGCACGGTCACCGCCGTCAGCTCCTGCCCCAGCAGCCAGCGCGCCGCGTCGATCTCGTGCGACACCGAGCTGTTGACCAGCATCGCGCTGGTGAAGTCCGGCGGCGAGGAGACATTGCGATGGACGCAGTGCAGCATCAGCGGCCGGCCCAGCCGCCCGTTGTCCAGCAGCTCCTTGAGCCGCCGGTACTCGGCGTCGTAGCGCCGCATGAACCCGACCTGCGCGAGCCGCCGCCCGAGCCGCGCCTCCGCCTCGACCACCCGCAGCGCGCCCGCGGACTCCGGCACCATCGGCTTCTCGCACAGCACCGGCAGCCCGCGCGCGAACGCCGCGCGCAGCGCCTCCTCGTGCGCCGGGCCGGGCGAGGCGATCAGTACGGCGTCCACCCCGGGCGCGTCCAGCGCCGCCTCGGTCTCGGTGTGCACCGTGACCCCGGCCAGCCCGGCCACCGCCTCCTTCGCGCGGTCGGTGTCGGGGTCGGCCACCGCGGCGATCCTGGCGCCGCTCACCACCTTGTCGAGGCGCCGTATGTGATCGGCTCCCATGTGTCCCGCGCCCAGTACCGCCACGCCCAGCAGGTCACCCACGCCCGCACTCCTTGTCGCCGACCGTCCCGGCGTAGCGTACGGGCCGGGCCGCGGGCGCGGTCAGTAGCGCAGCACGCCGGCGATGCCGCCGGCCTCGCCCAGGGTGCCGTCGGGCACGAAGCGCACGTCGGCGCCGGTCTCCAGACACTGCTCGACGATCTCGTCCACGATGTCCTCGCGGGCGTCGAGGTCGCCGCTCTCGGCCGGGACCAGATGGTCGCCGTCGTCGCGCACCGTCACCCGGTAGTTCTCCTCCACGGCGAGCAGCCGGACGCGGGCCTGCTTGGCGTTCTGCCAGACCTCGTCCACCCCGGCCACGAACTCCCGGTGGCCGCGGGCCGCTTCCAGCTGATCGGCCACGCTGTCCACCGTGCGGGCCTCCTCGGCCTGGATCAGCGGGCGCAGCGCCTGCCAGACCGCGTCCGGAGCCGCGTGCGCCAGCCCGCCCCGGGGCACCTGCGCCGCGGCCTTGGTGGCCTCGCCGACGTCGTTGAGCAGGGCGAGCGCGGCGGGCTCGCCGGTGATGTACAGCGGGCGCGGGCTGTCGCGCAGGACCGAGCCGATCGCCCGGTCGGCCTCGCGCAGGAAGTGGCGGGTGCTCTCGTCGCGGTAGGCGCTCGGCTGGTCGCCGACGCGTTCCTGGCGCTCGGGGTCGAAGTTCTCGTTGTCGCGGATCATCGGGAAGCCGCTGGAGCGCTCCTCGACGACCCGGTCCGCTCCGCCGTTCCACAGCGTGACGCGGTCGGACGCGACCGACAGCACCCAGAACGGCCGCTCGGCGGCCTGTGCGGAGACCAGATTGCGGGTGAGGAAGGTGTCCGAGAGCACCACGCGCTCGGGCACGGACCGGGCCAGCGACCACACCTGGTGCTCACCCGGCGCGGCGAAGATCACCAGGCCGTCCTCGGCGTGCGTGAGATCGACCTCGGCCAGTGCCTGGTCGAGCTGGGCGACGACGTCGACGCGCCGGTCGCGGGGGACCGAGGGGTCGTGCTCCAGCTGCTTCTTCGCCTCGGCCACCACATTGCGCAGCCGGACCGGATCCTGGGCCTTCTCCGGTTCGCGGCGGTGGGTCGGCGTCAGCACGGACACCGCGGGGTAGGGGCGCGGGCGGCGCAGCTCGGCGAGGGTCGTGGGACTGAGTGCGTGCTCCATGACAGCACCATAGGGCCGATCCGCATCTCGGGCATTCGGTGAGAAAGACCCCAGCTCAGTCCCGGTCCTCCGCGCCGCAGGAACTGCCGTTCGCGGGCAGCGAGCCGTACAGCAGGAAGTCGTCGACCTTGCGGTGCACGCACTTGGACGACACGTATCCGGTGTGCCCGTCGCCCTTGTTGTCCAGGACGACCGCCGACGGGCCGAGCCGGCGTGCCGTCTCCACCGTCCAGCGGTACGGTGTCGCCGGGTCGCCGCGGGTGCCGACCAGCAGCAGCTTCGGCGTGTCGACGTCCTTCACCCGCTCGCGGATGAAGTCGGTGCCGCGGGGGCGGCCGTAGCACATCAGCACCTCGGTGAGGCGGTACCGGCCGAAGACCGGGGAGGCCTGCTCGTACGCGGCGCGCAGCCGGCCGAGGTCACGCTCGACCTGGCCGGCCGTGGGGCGATCGGGATCGTCCGCGCAGTTGATCGCCATCAGCGCCGCGGTGAGGTTGTCGAGGGGGATGTCCTCCTCGTCGGTCAGGCCGCCGTCGGTCTCCGGTCCGGTCTCGCGGCGGCGTTCGCTCTCCCGGCTGCCCGGAAGGGCGTAGCCGCCGGTCGCGAACGCCTCCATACGGCGGGTGTCGCCGTCCTCGACCAGCGAGGCCAGCGCCCGCTCCAGTGACGGCCACAGATCCTTGCTGTAGAGCGCCTGTCCGATGGCGCCCACCAGGTCCTGGCCGGTGAACTCGTAGCCGAAGTCGGTCGGCACCGGGTTCTGGTCCAGCGAGCGGACGAGCCGCTGCACCTCCTCGCGGGCCGTGCGCACATCCTGTCCGAACGGGCAGGCGATGTCCTCCACGCACCAGTCGAGGAAGTCGTCCAGCGCCGTCTGCTGCCCCTGCGCCACCGCGAGCCCCTGCTCGGCGAGCGGTTCGGTGAGGGCGTCCACGCCGTCCAGCGCCATCCGGCCCACCCGGTCGGGGAACTGCGTCGCGTACACCGCGCCGAGCCGCGTGCCGTAGGAGAAGCCCAGGTAGTTGAGCTTCTTGTCGCCCAGCGCCTGGCGGATGACGTCCAGGTCGCGGGAGACGTTGATGGTGCCTATGTGCGGCAGGACCGGCCCGGAGTGCTTCTCGCACGCGGCGGCCTCCCGGCGCAACTGCCGCAGCAGGGCCTGCGGATCGCGCAGGACCTCGTCGGTGTCGTCGAGGGGCTCCTCCATGCCGAAGAGGTCCCCGCAGCTCACGGGGGAGGAGCGGCCTACGCCGCGCGGGTCGAAGCTCACCACGTCGTAGCCGTCGGTCAGGCCCATGTACTCCTTGCCGCCCATGGCCAGTCCGGCGACGCCCGGGCCGCCCGGCCCGCCGAAGTTCAGCACGACCGAGCCGCGCTTGTCGCCGGTGGCCCGGTAGCGGGCCAGCGCCAGCTCCAGGGTGCCGGCGTCGGGCCGCGCGTAGTCGAGCGGGACCGTGACCTTGCCGCACTGGAGGTCCTTCGGCATCTCCACGCCCTCGCACCTGCCCCACGCGATCTCCTGGCGGTAGAAGCGGGACAGGTCGGGCTGGGCGTCCTGCGCGACCGCCGCCGGAAGTGCCGCGCACAGCAGCGTCACGGAGAGGGCCCCGGTGAGTGCGCGGCGCCGCAGGAAGGGCCGCGTCGACGGCTTTGCCGGCATCGATGCCTCCAGGGGTGCCAGGCTGCGGACCGGTGAACGGCACCCTCGCTCACGATAGGCGGACGCCGGAAGGGTCGCCTCCGGGCGGGCGGGGACGGCGGAAGAGGCGTACCATGCGCGCCTTTCGGCCACGCCACGGAACGTTTCGCCGCCCGTTCGAGCGGTCGGTCACTCGATGGGATGAACCGGTGACAAGCCATAACCCGAATGGTTCGCCCGCGTTTTATCCGGTGCGGGTGAGTGCCCGCGAATCTGTCTGGAAGGCAGGGAACCTATGAGACGGGTTACCCGAAACGGTGTGATCGCCGTCGCCGCCGCGTCCGGCGCGATGGCTCTGACGATGCCCGCGGTGGCCGACTCCGCGGCCGACGGCACCGCCGCCGGCTCGCCCGGGCTGATCTCCGGCAACGGCGTTCAGCTTCCGGTGCACGTGCCGGTCAACGTGTGCGGGAACACCGTGAACGTGGTGGGGCTGCTCAACCCCGCCGCGGGCAACACCTGTGTCAACGAGGGCGGCGGACACGCGAAGGACTCCTCCGGCACGTCCGGCGGGGCGACCGCTGAGGGCAGCGCCGAGGACTCCCCCGGAGTGATCTCCGGCAACGGAGTGCAGCTCCCCGTCGACGTCCCGGTGAACGTCAGCGGCAACACCGTGAACGTGGTGGGCATCGGCAATCCGGTCACGGGCAACCAGTCCGTGAACACCCCGGGCGACGAGCCGGACGGCCCCGGCAAGCCCAAGCCGACGCCCACGCCCAAGCCGACGCCCACGCCCGACAAGCCCGGCACCCCCGTCACCCCGGACAAGCCCGGGGAGCCGCGGCCCGAGCCCACGTCCCCGCCCAAGGCGCACCCCGAGCCCGTGCCCGCCCCGCACGCGGCGCAGCCGCCCGCCACGGTCCCCCTCGCCGACACCGGCGCGGACGCGATCCTGCCCGCCGCCGCCGGCGCGACGGCCCTCGTCCTCGGCGGCGCCGCGCTGCTGCGCCGCTTCAGGCGGGGCGACACGCACTGACCGCTCCCCGACGACGGAAGGCCCGCCGGCATCCGCCCGGCAGGGCCTTCCGCCGCTTCCGGCCCCCGCGGGCCCCGCCCGGCCCGCGCAACGCCCCCAGGCGTTCACCCTTGGTCGCGCGCCGCCGACACCGCGGTGAGCAGCAGCATCCCGGTGTCCCCGTAGTCGGGCAGTGTCGGGTCGGCGTCGATGTGCGTCACGTCCAGGTGCTCCGTCAGCGGCTCGAACACCTCCCGCACCAGGTCGCTGTCGACCGGGCAGCCCGGCCAGCGCGACTCGGGTCCGATCCGATAGGTCGGCATGTTCTCCATGAACGCGGCCACCAGATGCCCGCCGGGCACCACGCACCGCACGAAGACCCGGCAGAACTCGGCGAACTCCGCGGGATCCTCGGTGACCCCCTCGGCGAGGAAGTGCATGGACGCCAGCTGGTACTTGCCCGGCGGCAGCGAGCGCACATCGGCGTGCACCACCTCCACCGGCGCCAGCGCGGCCGCCAGGGTGGCCGGCACGGCCGGGTTCAGCCGCCGGCACAGCGCGTGGAACGGCAGCCAGCTCGTGTCCGGATGGTCGAGGATCTGGCACCGCAGATAGGCCACGTTGCCCGCGCCCGCCTCGACCGCGTCGATCCGCCGGCTCACCGCCGAGGCGAGGATCAGCGGGTAGAGGTTGGGTCCCGCGCCCAGCTCCACGCTGTCCACGAGGCTGTGCGGCGGTAGCCGGCGGTAGTACGCGGAGTGGTGGGCCATGACCGCCTCGTCCGACGGGTGCACGGTGCGGTAGTTCTCGGCGAGATAGTCCGCCACCGGCCAGAGGTCCCAGTCCACGTCGTCGTTGTGCGTGCGCATGCCCGTCACCCCTTCGCCGCGGAGACCGTGCGACGGCGCGACCGCAGCGGGAAGCGCGCCGCCAGCCGGGTCAGCGCGGCGTTGAGCCGGTCGATGTCCTCGTCGGAGTTGAGGGCGGTGATCTGGACCCGGAAGCCGACCCGGTCGCGCGGGACCAGCGGATAGGCGGCCAGCGTCACATAGATGCCCTCCTGCCACAGGAACGCGGCCACCGCGTCCAGGTCGCCGGGGTCGGCCAGCGGGACCTCCACGATGGGCAGCCGGTCGCGGTTCAGGGTGTCGGCGTCCAGCCCGGCGAGATGGTCCAGCACCCGCGCCGTCCTGCGGTACAGATCGGCCCGGATCGCGTCGCCGCGCCGCTCGTTGACGTCCAGCCCGGCCAGCGCCGTCGCCAGCGACGCGGTGGGGGAGGGGCCCGAGTACAGATAGGGGCCGGCGGCCGTCTTCAGCCGGTTCTTCAGCGGGGTCGGCAGGGCCACGAAGGCCAGCAGCGACGAGTACGCCTTGGAGAACCCGCCGACCAGCACGATGTTGTCGTACGACTCGCCGGTGTACCGCACCACACCGTTGCCGCGCGTCCCGTACGGGCAGGGCTCGCCCGGCCCACGCTCCCCGATCACCCCGAAGCCGTGCGCGTCGTCCACGTACAGCGTGGCGCCCCGGGCCCGGCACACCGCCGCCAGCGCCGGCAGGTCGGGCACATTGCCGCTCATGCTGTTCACACCGTCCAGACAGACCAGCCGGGGCGCTCCGGCCGGCGCCGCGGCGAGCAGGGAGTCCAGTTCGTCGGGCCGCTCGGCGTGGAAGCGGCGCAGGGTGGCGCCCTGCCCGCGGGCCACCGCACAGCCGTCGTACATCGTCCTGTGCGCGGTCGCCTCGACGAACACCTGCCCCTCGTCGGCCAGCACCGGGATCACCGAGGCGTGGATCAGCGTCAGCGTCGGCAGCAGCAGCGTGTCCGGGGCGCCGAGGAGACCGGTCAGCCGCTCCTCGATCAGCGGATACAGCCGCGGGCTGCCCAGCAGCCGGGACCAGCTGGGATGCGTGCCCCAGCGGCGCAGCGCGGGGTCCACCGCGGCGATGATCTCCGGGTCCCAGTCGAAGCCGAGGTAGTTGCAGGAGGCGTAGTCGATCAGCCAGTGGCCGCCGCTGCGGATGTGCCGGCCGCGCACCTCGTCGAGGACGGCGTCGCTCATCGGGCTGGTCCTGCGCAGGTGTTCCAGCTCCGCCCAGCGGGCGGCGGGCCGGACCGGGGCCGCGACGGCCCGGGACACGGAGGGCGTCCGGCCGTCCGGCCGCCGCAGCACCCGCGAGCTGTGCTCCACCGGCATCGGCCGCGCGAACAGATACCCCTGCCCGAACCGGCAGCCCATCCCCGCCAGCAGGTCCCGCTGCTCCGGGTCCTCGATGCCCTCGGCGATCACCTGGAGCCCCAGGGTGTCGGCGATCCGTACGATGCCCTCGACCAGCGCGACCTGCTGGGCGTCGCGGGGGAGGTCGTCGATGAACGACTTGTCGATCTTCAGTACGTCGATGGGGAAGTCCCGCAGATAGCGCAGCGAGGAGAACCCGGTGCCGAAGTCGTCGACCGCGATGTGCACGCCCAGGTCCTTCAGCGCGTGCAGCACCGCCTGGATCCGGTCGTCGCGGCGCAGCAGCACCGTCTCCGTCAGCTCCAGCTGGAGCGAGCCGGGGGCCAGCCCCGGGGTGCGCAGCACGCGGCCGACCTGGTCCAGGAACCCGGCATCGCGGAACTGCCGCGCGGAGACGTTCACACTGACGTACGGCGGGCTGTCCCGGCCGGGCAGCCGCTGCAGCGTCGCGATGTCGCGAACGGCGCGCTCCAGCACCCAGTTGCCCAGCGAGGCGATCTGCCCGGTCTCCTCGGCGAGCGCGATGAACTGCTCCGGGGCGACCGGCGGGCGCGGCGGCCGCGGCCAGCGCACCAGCGCCTCGAAGCCCACGACCTCGCCCGCAGTGATGTCCACGACCGGCTGGTAGCGCAGCGCGAACTCCTCCCCGGCGACCGCCTGGGCGAGCCGGCTCTGCAGATCGTGCCGCTCCACGATCCGCGACTGCAGCATCGGCCGGAACCGGCGCCACTGGCGCTTCCCGGCCGACTTCGCCGCGTACAGAGCGAGGTCGGCGTGGCGCAGCAGCTCCTGCGCGTCGGTGCTGTCGCGGGTGGTGGCCACGCCGACGCTGGCGGACACCGTCACCGTCTCGTCGGCCAGCGCGAACGGCCGGGACAGCGTCTGGATCACCTGCGCGGCCAGCAGCTCCGCGTCGAGGGGTGCGCGGGCGCCCTCCATCAGCACGGCGAACTCGTCGCCGCCGAGCCGGGCCGCGGTGTCGCTGCGCCGCAGCGTCTTCGACAGCCGGTCGCCGACGGCGCGCAGCAGATGGTCGCCCGTGGAGTGCCCCATGGTGTCGTTGACCAGCTTGAAGTCGTCCAGGTCCACGAAGAGCAGACAGGTCGGGGACGACTCGCGTCGGCCGCGCAGCAGCGCCCGCTCGATCCGCTCCAGGAGCAGGGTGCGGTTGGGCAGGCCGGTCAGCGAGTCGTGGAAGGCCCGCTGGGTCAGCTCGTGCTCCAGCCGCCGCTGCTCGGTCACGTCGCGCAGGGTGACCACCAGGCCGGCGACGGTCCGCTCGTCCCGGAAGTCGCTGCACCGCACCTCCACCTCGACCCGGCCGCCCTGGCGCGGCACCCACCAGTGGTCGTGGGCGGCCCGCGGGCCGTGCTCGCGGACCGCCGCCAGCTCCCGCGCCGCCCGCTGCCGGTCCGCCGGGGCGAGCAGCCCGGGCAGGGACCGGCCGGTCAGGTCGGCGGTGCCGAACACGCTCGCCGCGGACGGGCTGGCGTACCGGATGGTGTCGTCGTCCTCCAGGATCAGGATGACATCGGAGGCGTTGCGCACCAGGGTGCGGAAGTAGGCCTCGCTCTCCCGGCGGACCACCTCCTGGCGCAGCACCACGCGTTCCAGGGCGAGACCGGCGTGGGAGGCCAGGATGTCCAGCGAGCGCCAGGTCTCGGTGAGCTGCCGGGTCGGGCCCGCGACCAGCAGCACGCCCGGCGGCGCGCCGGACGGCCGGTCCGGCGGTGTCATCGGGCACATCAGCACGGCCGGCGGATCGTCGAGCTCGGCGGCGAGGTCCGGGCCGAGGTCGGCGGGCGTGACCAGACGGGTGCGGCGCGGGTCGAGCCGGGCGGCGCGTTCGGCGGACAGCAGCAGGGTGCGGTGCCGGACCGCGGGGCCCAGCAGGGTGTCCACGGCCGCCTCGCAGGAGCGCGCCACTTCCTCCCGGCGGACCGCCGACACCAGGGAGGCGGCGGCCCGGCGCAGGGCGAGCTCCCGGGCGACGGCCTTGCGGTGCGCCACGACCATGCCGGCCAGCCGCAGGATGACCAGCAGGAACAGCAGGGCGGAGAAGACGGCGATCACCGGTGCGTCGTAGGCGGTGCCGTCCAGCCCCTGGTCGAGCAGGATCGCCGGGGCGATCAGCGTGGCCACGGCGAGCAGGACCAGGCGGCGGCGCGGTGGCAGCAGGGACTCCCGCCGCGGCTCGGCGGCGGTCAGCCGGACCATGGACGGGTGCAGCGCGGCCAGTCCCCAGGCCGTGTAGAAGACGATCCAGCCCGAGTCGGTGAGCGTGCCCGCCTGCCACATCCCGTTGAGCTGGAGCAGGCCGTAGGCGATGTCGAAACCGAGCAGCGTCACCGTGCCGGCCACCAGCAGTCGCACCGACCAGCCGTTCCCGTCGACCGGACTCGGTGTCAGCAGCCGGGCCAGCAGGGCGAGGACGAGCACGTCGCCGAGCGGATAGGCGATGCTGATGGCGCGCTGCTGCCAGGTCAGCCCCTCCACCTCGGTCAGCGGCTGCACCAGATACACCCACACCGGCAGGGCGAGCGCCGCGGTGAAGATCAGCGCGTCCAGCAGGCTGGGCGGATCGCGGCCCGCCCACCGGTGGCGGACCAGCCCCGACAGGCCCAGCGCGAACAGCGGATAGGTGGCGAGGTAGCAGGCGTCCGCGGGCGACGGGAAGGGGTTGGAGGCGTGGAAGTACTCCTCCATGACGTTGTAGTACGTGTCGCCGCCGACGAACGCGACCAGTCCGGCCGCCAGCACCCACCAGGGCCAGGCGTGGGCGGGGCGGTGCAGCCGGACGCCGGTGACGACGGCGGCGGCGCCCGCGAGACCGATCACGGCCCACAGCGGGGTGCGGGCCGCGGGGACCGTCAGGTAGCCGACGGTGGCGACCGCGACCAGCGCGACATGAGCGGCCATCAGCCGCTGGGCCGGCAACAAGGACAAGCGCCCCCTCGCACCCGCGGAGACCGGGCCGTCGACCCGGTCCGGGTCCCTCTCGATCGTAGGCATCGCGGGTCGGCCGCTGCATCTCGGGCGGCTCGGCGCCGTGCCGCCCCGATGACGGGCGCGGCCGGCGTCACTCCAGCGGGCCCGGCCGCCGGGCTGATCCGGCGTAGCCGTCGGGGTTGAGCCGCTGGAAGTGCCAGGCGTCCCGGCACATCGCGGCGAGGTCGCGGGTGGGCCGCCAGCCCCAGGCGCGGGCCACCGCGCCCGCGTCCGCGACCAGCTCGGGGACATCGCCCGGGCGGCGGCCGACGATCTCGTAGGGGATGGGCCGGCCGCAGGCGGCGCCGAACGCGGAGACCACGTCGAGCACCGAACTGCCGCTGCCGGTCCCGAGGTTGAACACGCGCATGCCGGTCCCCTCGGTGACGTGGTCGAGGGCTGTCCGGTGCGCCTCGGCGGTGTCCATGACGTGCAGATAGTCGCGTACGGTGGTGCCGTCGCGGGTCGGATAGTCGTTGCCGAAGATCCTCAGCCGTTCCCGGCGGCCGACGGCGACCTGGGCGACGTACGGCATGAGGTTGTCGGGCTCCCCGCTCGGGTCCTCGCCGAGCAGTCCGCTGGGGTGGGCGCCGGCCGGGTTGACATACCGCAGGCACAGCACCGCCAGCTGCGGCCAGTGGCGGCAGACGTCGGCGAGGATCTGTTCGCACAGCCACTTGGAGTTGGCGTAGGGGTTGGTGGGGCGGGCGGGTGTGGACTCGTCGAGCGGGCCGCCGCCGGCGGCGCCGTAGACCGAGCAGGAGGAGGAGAACACCAGCCGGCGCACCTGGTGGGCGTGCATCGCGGACAGCAGCGAGGTGGTGCCTCCGACGTTGGTGTCGTAGTACGGCACGGGCGTCCGTGTCGACTCGCCCACGGCCTTGCGCGCGGCGCAGTGCACGACGGCGTCCACGGAGTGCCGGTCGAAGACGGCCGAGAGGGCGCGCCGGTCACGGACGTCCAGCTCGTAGACGGCGCCGACGAAACGGCCGGCGACCCGTTCCACCCGGGTGAGGACCTGCGGGCTGCTGTTGGAGTAGTCGTCGACCACGATCACCTCGTAGCCGTGGTCGAGGAGTTCGACGCAGGCGTGGCTGCCGATGAACCCGGCGCCGCCGGTCACCAGGACCGTCGCCGGTGGACTCACGGCCCCCGGCCCTTCGTACGGCGTCCAGGTCCGCACCCCGCTCACCGGCTCAGGACGACGGCGGCCGTACGCCGGAGGAAGGCGAGGGCGGGGGGCCGGCCCCGCGCGGCCCGAGAGCCGTCGGCCTGGGCGCCGCATACGCTGGGTGCGGCGCCGGGGCCGGTCGCGGGGTCGGCGCACGGGCGGACCGTCTCGGCGAGACAGCCCCGGGCGGGCGCGTGGCCGAGGGCAGGTCCGGCCACCACGTCGTATCGGTCGTGGAAGCAGCCGGTGGGGGAGGGTGCGCGGGGCACGACGAAGGCGACCGGCAGCAAGGGGATCGCCAGGTCGGAGCTGCCCGGGTGCGCCCTCGGGGCGGGGAGGGACAAGGACGTCGGCGTCATGGGAAAACGCTCCTGACGCTGTACGTTGGAGCCGTATGTTTACGACGTATATGTACGACTTTGCGCCTATCGTTCTGTTGCGTCAAGAGGTGCCGGGAGCGATTGGCGGCGAGGACGAGGTGACGGTCGATGACCGAGGAGACGGAACGATCCGGCGGTGGCCGGGGGCGCCGCGCCGGTGACCGGGGCCGCTACGGCAGGCTGAGCCGGGAGCGGGTGCTGGCCTCCGCGCTGGAGGTGGTCGACCGGGACGGGCTGTCCGGGCTGAGCATGCGGCGGCTCGGCGCCGAGCTGGGCGTGGAGGCGATGGCGCTGTACCGGTACGCCTCCGGCAAGGACGCCCTGCTCGACGGCCTGGTGGAGGCCTTCTGCCTGGAACTGGAACGCGACCTCGGCGACGAGGAGCGGGGCGGGGAGATCACCGGGGACTGGCGTGCCGGGCTGCACCGCATCGCCCGCACCGCCCACCGGGTCGCGCTGCGCCACCCCAACGTGGTCCCGCTGCTCGCCACCCGGCTGCTGTCCACCCCGCTGGCCCGCCGCCCGGCAGCCGTGCTGCGCAGCGACGAGCGGATCCTGGCGCTACTGGCCGACGCGGGCCTGAGCGGCCGTCGGTCCGTCGCCCTGCACCGGGCGTTCACCGCCTGGCTGCTCGGCTATCTGCTGGTCGAGCTGCGCGCCATGGACGACGCGCCCGAGGAGCCGGACCCGGCGTTCCGCATCGGGCTGCACCGCATCTCCGCCCGGGACCTGCCCCGGCTGCGCGCCACCGCCCTCGCCCTGGCCGACCCGGGCGGGCCGGAAGCGCTGGCGGCGGGGCTGGACGCGCTACTCGACCGCTTCGGGTGAGGCTCAGCCGCCCTTTTGGCTGAGGCTCAGCCGCCGGCTTCGGGTGAGGCTCAGCCGCCTGCCTCGGGTGAGGCTCAGCCAGCCGCTTCGGGTGGAACTCAGCCGCCGAAGAACCGGAGATGCAACCGCCGTACCGCGTCGGTGAGTTCGGGCACCGGCCCGTCCACCACCACATCCGGCGCGACCTCCCGCACCGGCAGCGTTCTGACCGGCGGCGCGGGCACGCCCCACTCCGCCAGCCAGCCGGAGAGCTGCTCCGAGGACACCGCGTACACGATCCGGCCGAGGCCCACCCAGGCGTGCGCGGCGGCGCACATCGGGCAGTGCTCCCCGGAGGTGTACACGGTCGCCGCCGCCCGCTCCTCCGGCGTCAGCCGCGCGGCCGACCAGCGGGCCAGCTCGAACTCCGGGTGGCGCGTGCGGTCGCCGGACGCCACATGGTTGTGGTCCTCGGCCAGCACCGTGCCGTCCGCGGCCACCAGCACCGAGCCGAACGGCTCGTCCCCGGCCTCCAGCGCCCGCTCCGCCAGCTCCACACAGCGCCGCAGATACGGCAGTTCGGCGTCCTTCACGACCATGGCGTACGGCCCTCCTCGCGATGTGGTCCTGTCGGCCTCCTTGTCCGCGCGCCGCGGTCAGCGCCGCGCCCTGGAGCGGTCCAGGGCCGCGACGCCCAGCGCGGCGAGGGCGATCTGGACGAGCCACTCGATCCAGTCGACGCCGTCGGTGTCGGCCACGCCCAGCCCGGCGGCGAGCGCCGAGCCGAGCAGTGCGGCCACGATACCGACCAGGATCGTCCACAGGACTCCGATGCGCTGACGGCCCGGGACGACGAGCCGGCCCAGGACGCCGATGACGATGCCGATCACCAGGGCACTGAGGATTCCTGATATCTCCATGTCCGTTCCTCGGTGTTGAGAGACTGTCGGGGTTCCGAGAAGAGAGCCCGCCGGAATCCGGGTGCCCGCCGGACCCCGGGCCACTCCGTTTCCGGCGGACGAGGCCCGGCCGAGGCCGGAGAGGGAGGCGCTGCGCGTGGAGGAGCGGGTGCTCGCGGGCGGGGCCGTCAACCAGGTGGTGCGGGTCGGGGCGACCGTACGGCGGTCGCCGTCCACGCGGTCGGCCCATGTGCGGCGGCTTCTGGCGCTGTTCGAGGAACGGGGCTGGCGGGGCGCGCCGCGCTTTCTCGGCATGGACGAGCGGGGCCGGGAAACGTTCGGCTACATCGAGGGGCGGGCCGCGGTGACCGCCGGGGAGCGGGCCGCCGCGTGCACCGACGCGGGGCTGGAACGGGTGGCCCGGCTGGTGCGGGAGTTCCACGACCTCACCGAGGGGACGGCGCTCGCCGGAGACGCGGAGGTCGTGTGCCACAACGACCTGGCGCCGAAGAACACCGTGTACGCGGTGGACGGGACCGTCTGGCGTCCGCTCGCCCTCATCGACTGGGACCACGCCGGGCCGGGCGAGCGCGTGCACGACGTCGCCCACGCGTGCTGGCAGTACCTGGACCTCGGGCCGGCGGTGCCGGACGTGGGCCGGGCGGCCCGCCGGATGCGGCTGTTCTGCGATGCCTACGGACTCCTCGGACGGGACCGGGACCGGCTGTTGGACACGGTCCTGTGGTGGCAGGACCGCACCTGGCGCGGCATCGACGAGGGCGCCGAGCGCGGGGAGGCCGCCCTGGTCGGGCTGCGCGAGCGCGGGGCGGTGGAGGAGGTGCGGCAGGCCCACGACTGGGTCGCCGCCCACCTCCGTGACCTGGCGGCCTTCCTGCGCTGACCGGCGGGGCGCGGTCAGGCCGCCGGGGCCGCGGTGACGTCCGGGGCCTCGGAGATCACCGGCTCCTGCTGCTCCGGGTCGTCGGCGTCGTCGGGCTGCGGCTCGGGCGTCGGCGTGGAGTCCGAAGCCGGGGCGTCGTCCACCCAGGAGGTCAGCCGCCCGTCCGGCTGGAGGGCGACGTGCAGGCCGTTGTTCTGGCCGTACGCGGCACGGCCGTCGGCGACCAGCGTGTCGAGCTTGTGGCCGTGCGCGAGGATGTCGGCCTCGTGATGGTCCGTCGTGACCTTGTAGACCTTCGCGGTGGAGGCGCCGTCCGCGAGGGTGGCGGTGGAGACCAGGACCCGCTCGACGGCCGGCTTCGGCTCGGGCTCCGGCTTGGCCCGCTCGACCCAGGAGGTGACCCTGCCGTTCGGGTGGAGCGTGACGTGCAGGCCGTTGTGCTGCCCGTGGGCCGGCTTGCCGTCGGTGCGGAGGGTGCCGTATTCGACGCCCTTGGCCCAGATCTCCGCCTCGTAGCGGTGCTGGCCGGTCCTGTAGACCTTCGCGCGGGAGACCTTGTCCGCCAGCCTCACCGTCCTGACGTATCCGCGCTTGGCCTTGGCGTGGGCCGGGGCCTGCGCGGCCGCGGGGAGGGTCCGCGGCTCCGGGGCGGGGTGCGCGAGGGCGCCGGTGGCCGAGCCGCCGAGCACGATGCCGGCGCCGGCGGCGACGAAGGCGGTGCGCAGGGTGCGAGGAGCACGCATCAGAAAGCTGTCCTTCGGGTCGGGTTCACGACGCCTTCGACGCTACGGACCGCTCGTCAAGGGTTCCCATACGTCGTGTAACAGCCACCCCTCGCATAAGGTGCAAATCGGGCAATAATCCCATACTCAACAGTCACCCCGCGACACACGGCGAGGCCGGTCCGTGGGGACCGGCCTTCCTGTCTCTCCCTGTCTCGCTACGGCCTGGGGGTGCTCCGCGCCGCCGTACCGGCGCAGACCAGGCCGAGGATCACGGCCAGGGCGCCGATGATGACGTTGTTCAGCACGACGCCCGCGTCGGGGCCGGCGCCGACGATCCACGGCGAGATGATCATCCAGACGCCCAGTGCGCAGCAGGCCCAGCTCAGGCCGTACATACGCTCCGGGGCCCGGGTGAACCCGAGGGCCAGCAGGCCGATCGCGATGCCGATCACCAGATTGTGTGGCACGAGGTTGGGCTGGCTGGCCGTGTAGTGGAGTATCCAGGGGGATACGGCGCAGTACAGACCGAGCAGGAACAGCGGTCCGTCCACGAGCGCCACATCGCGACCGCCGAGCACGCGGTCGTATCGAGCCCGCATTTCGGAAACATCGGGGTGAGCGCTGATGTCACCACCCCGGGTGGGCGAGACGTTGGCCATGACTCGTCTCCTTTGACTGGCAGGCCTTGGTGCGTCTGTGCGGTACGCGACAAGCACGCCCCGCATGTTCATTCTGCTCTTATTTATCCTTTATGTGTAGAGAAGAGGTCAGTGCGGCCAGATGGGCCTCGCGCACCGGCGCCGTCTGCCCCTGGATCAGCAGGAACATGCCCTCGCGGGCCAGCCGCTGGGCCGGGCTGTCCAGGCTCATCGCGCGTCCGCCCCCGGCCACCACCGCCGCGGTCGTGGCCGCTTGCATCAGGTCGTACGTCTGGGTGCGCAGCGCCAGCCGCTCTTCGACGTGCTCGTGCGGGACGGGGTGGTCGGCGAGCGCGTACGCCTGGCGGCGCACCTCGTCGAGCCGGGCCCGCAGGGACTGCGCCGTCTCCCGAGCACCGGCTGTGTCGTCCAGCAGCCGCACGGCGGCGTACGCCACCCCGAAGACGGCCGGGGAGGCGTTGGCGCTGCGCGGGATGTCGACCAGGGCGAAGCTCTCCCGCGGCGTGCGCAGGACGACCGACTCCTCGGGCACCCACAGGCCGTCCAGCTCCAGGGAGACCGTCCGGGCGGCGGTCAGCGCCGCGAGCCGCATCGGCGGCGAGGCGCGCAGCCCCGGCTGCTCGCGGGCCCCGGTGAACGCGAACACCACCTCGGCCGCGTCGGTCACGCCCGCGAGCAGCATCACGTCGTTCAGGCCCCAGCCCGTGTACCAGGGCACCACGCCGTCGAACCGCCAGCCGCCCCGCTCGGCCGTCGCCCGCACCGGGACCCGCGGGAAGGCCCGCACATGGGCGTACGCGATGCCCGCCAGCAGCTCGCCGGTGGCCAGCGGACGCAGCAGCCGCTCCCGCACGGGGAGGTCCGACCGGGCCAGCAGCCGTACCGGCGTGTGGTGCTGTGTCTGCACGAACCAGGTGGAGCCGCACGCCCCGGCCAGGATCTCCTGGATCTCCCGGGCCACCGCGTCGGGCGCCCCCGCCCCGCCATACTCCTGGGGCGCGCTCACCCCGAGCACCCCGGACTCCCGGACGGCGGCCAGATGACTCGCCGGCACCCCCTCCTGGTCGACCCGTTCGGCGTGCGGGACGAGAAGATCCCGCGCGAGCCGACGGGCACGGGCGACGAGGGGGTGCGGTGTGGTGGTCATGGGGTCATTGTCCCGAGGCCGCCACGACGCCGGAGGGCGGAAGCCGCCGGCCCGAGCCGGCTGCCGCATGCCCAGGGGGCCCGGGGGTACTCGGGCGGGCGCGGAACACCGTACGGCACCACCCACCCGAGCCGACCATGAAGCTCTCGTTCCTCGACCCGCTCTTCGCCGGCCCCGGTCCCTGGGCCAGCGTCTACCTCGACACCTCCCGGGACGCCGACGACCCCGACCGGGCCATCGCCCTGCGCTGGCTCCACCAGCGCGACGCCCTGCTCGCCCAGGGCGCCGACGCCGCCACGGTCTCCGCTCTGGAGGACGCCGTAGGGACGTCGGACGCCCCGGGTCAGGCGCTGTTCGCCGCCCACGGCCACGTCGCCCTCGCGGCCGAGCTGCCCTACCCGCCCGAGCGGGACCGCGCCCGCTTCGACGACCTGCCCGACGCGCTGCCGCTGGCGCTCCGGCGCGCCCCGGACATCCCCTACGCCGCGATCACCGTCACCCGCTGGGAGCTGCCCGGCGAGGAGGAGACGTCCTTCGACGGCCACGACGCGTACGGCGGACTCGACGAACTCGACGGCTACGACGGCTTCGACGGCCGTCTCGCGGCGGCGCCGCCCGCCGTCGAGCAGCACATTCTCCTCACCTGCGAAACCGGCCACTGGCCCACCGGCCGCATCCGGCCCGGCCCGCGGCTGAGCCACCGTGTCCCGGTCGGGGAGTGGCAGCAGACGGCCCCCCGGCTGGCCCGGGAGCTGACCGACCTGGCGGACCGGCACGCCGCGGAGGTGATCCTCGTCTGCCGCGACGCGGGCGACCCGTGGCTGTCCGGCGTCCTGGTCAACCGCCTGCCCATCCACCTCCAGAACCGGCTGACGACCGTCGACGAGGAACCCGGGACCATCGGCCCCGACACCGCGCACCCCCATCTCGCCCGGCTGCTGCGCGGCCGGCTGAGGTCGGCGGACCAGCACCAGCTGGACACGTTCTTCGCCCAGCGCGCCCGGCACCGGCCCAAGTCCGAGGGCGTCACCGCCGCCGTCACCGCGCTGCAGCGCCGGCAGGCCCGGGCGGTGCTGCTCACCGACGCCCTGCGACTGCCGGAGCGGCTGTGGACCGGCTCCGACCCCACGCAGATCGCCCTGTCGGCGACGGAGCTGGAGGCCTACGGCACCCCGTACGTCCACGAGGAACCGGCCGACGCGGCGCTGCTGGCCGCCGCCGCCCGCACCGGCGCCGAACTGATCGTGCCGCCGTCCGACCGGGTGCCCCTGACGGACGGCATCGGCGTGGTGCTGCGCTACCGGGACGCCGCCGACATGGCCATGACGGCGTGATCACCCGCCTGATCTTCGCGCCCGTGCCTACCCTGGAAGCGTGGCTCGTTCCAACGACGAGGTCGCCGCGCTGTTCTACGAGTACGCGGATCTGATCTCGATCACCGGAGGAGACGCGTTCAAGGCACGCGCCTACGAGAAGGCCGCCCGGGCGATCGGCGGCCACCACGCCGATGTCGCCGGCCTCGACGTCAAGGGGCTCCAGGAGATCCCCGGGGTCGGCAAGTCGGTCGCCGAGAAGGTGGTCGAGTACTTCCGCGACGGCAGCGTGTCCGCGGTCGAGGAACTGCGGGCGAAGATCCCGGCCGGCGTCCGGCGGCTGACGGCCATCCCCACGCTCGGCCCGAAGAAGGCCCATGTCCTCTACGAGGAGCTGGGCATCGCCTCCGTGGACGAACTCGTCGACGCCATCCACGCCGAACGCCTGCGCGACCTCAAGGGCTTCGGGCCCCGGACCGAGGAGAAGATCCTCCACGGCATCGGCCTGCTCCAGTCCGCCGGCGACCGGGTCCTCGTCGACGTCGCCATGGACACTGCCGAGACCATCGTCGGCGAGCTGTCCGACATCACCGGCTGCCGGCGCTGCACCTACGCCGGCTCGCTGCGCCGGGTCCGCGAGACGATCGGCGACATCGACGTGCTGGCCGCCGCCGAGGACTCCGCCCCCGTGATGAAGGCGTTCACCGAGCTGCCCTTCGTCACCGAGGTCATCGCCCAGGGCCGTACCAAGACATCCGTGCGCACCGCCAAGGGCCTCGCCGTCGATCTGCGCGTGGTGCCCCCGGAGTCGTGGGGTGCGGCCCTGCAGTACTTCACCGGGTCCAAGGCCCACAACATCCGCACCCGCGAACTGGCCGTCCACCAGGGCCTGAAGCTCTCCGAGTACGGGCTGTTCGACGCCGAGAGCGGCGAGCTGATCGTCTCCGAGACCGAGGAGGACGTCTACGCCCGGCTCGGCCTGCCGTGGATCCCGCCCACCCTGCGCGAGGACCGCGGCGAGATCGAGGCGGGGCTGCGCGACGAACTGCCCGAGCTGGTCACCGAGGACGACATCCGCGGCGACCTGCACACCCACACCGACCTCACCGACGGCCTCGCCCCGCTGGAGGAGATGGTCGCCGCGGCCGCGGCGCGCGGCTACGCCTACTACGCCATCACCGACCACGGACCCGACATGGCCATGCAGCGCATGACCGACGAGCGGATGCTGGCCCAGCGCGAGCAGGTCCGGGAACTCGACGGCGCCTACGGCCGGCACGGCCGGCGGCAGGCGACCGGCAAGCAGGGCGGGATGCGGCTGCTGCACGGCGCCGAGCTGAACATCGGACCCGACGGCGAGGTCGACTGGCCCGCCGAGTTCCTGGCCGGATTCGACCTGTGCGTGGCCTCCGTGCACTCCCACTTCAACCAGAGCCGCGAGGCGCTCACCCGCCGGATCGTACGGGCCTGCGAGAACCCGTACGTCCACATCATCGGCCACCCCACCACCCGCATCATCGGCAAGCGGCCCGGCATCGACGCCGACCTCGACGCGGTCTTCGCCGCCTGCGCCCGCACCGGCACCGCCCTGGAGATCAACGCCCACCCCGACCGGCTCGACCTGGGCGACGAGGACATCCTCCGGGCCAAACGGCACGGGGTGAGGTTCGTCGTCGACAGCGACGCCCACGCCGTCGTCCACCTGCCCAACATGCGCTACGGCGTGGCCACCGCCCAGCGCGGCTGGCTCACCAAGGACGACGTGATCAACACCTGGCCGCTCACCCGGCTGCGCCGCTTCCTCCGCAAGGGGCGGTGACCCGGGGCCGGCGGCGCCCCAGACCGCGAGGGAACCCATGGAACTCGTCGAGGAAACCCCGCACCGCTTCCGGCTCGACCCGCACGGCGCCATGCGGGTGCCCGGCGTGGTCTTCGCCTCCCGCGACCTGCTCGCCGACGCCGAGCAGTCCCTGGAACAGGTCGCCAACGTCGCCACCCTGCCCGGCATCGTCTGCGCGTCGTACGCCATGCCCGACATCCACTGGGGCTACGGCTTCCCCATCGGCGGCGTCGCCGCGACCGCCGTCGACGAGAGCGGGGTGATCTCCCCGGGCGGCGTCGGCTTCGACATCTCCTGCGGGGTGCGGCTGCTCGCCGCCGACTGCGACCGAGCCGCCCTGGCCCCCGCCCTCGGCGCCATCATGGACGGCCTGGACCGGGCCATCCCCCGCGGCGCCGGACCCGGCGGGGTGTGGCACCCCGGCCCCGGCGAGCTGGACCGCATCCTGCAGGGCGGCGCCCGCTACGCCGTCGAACAGGGCTACGGCGAGGAACGCGACCTGATCCGCTGCGAGGACCGCGGGGCGGTCGACGACGCCGAGATCCGCGAGGTCGGCGAACGGGCCCGCGAGCGCGGCCTCGGCCAGGTCGGCAGCCTGGGCTCCGCCAACCACTTCCTGGAGGTACAGACGGTCTCCGAGGTGTACGACGAGGCCGTCGCCGCCGCTTTCGGCATCGCCGCCGGACAGGTCTGTGTGATGATCCACTGCGGTTCGCGCGGCCTCGGCCACCAGATCTGCACCGACCACGTCCGGGCGATGGACCGCGCCATGGCCCGCTACCACATCACGGTGCCCGACCGGCAGCTGGCCTGCACCCCCGTGGACTCGCCGGAGGGCCGGGCCTACCTCGGCGCGATGGCCGCGGCCGCCAACTACGGCCGCGCCAACCGCCAGTTGCTCTCCTACGCGGCCCGCAAGGTCTTCCACCGTGCCGCGGGCGTCCACCTGTCCCTGGTGTACGACGTCTCCCACAATCTGGCCAAGCTGGAGACCCACCCGGTCGACGGGCGGCCCCGCCCGCTCTGCGTGCACCGCAAGGGTGCCACCCGCGCCTTCCCGCCCGGCCACCCCGACCTGCCCGCCGATCTGCGGGAGGCCGGGCAGCCGGTGCTCATCCCCGGCACCATGGGCACCGCCTCCTACGTCCTCGCCGGAGTCACCGGCGGCGACGCCTTCGCCTCCACCTGCCACGGCGCCGGCCGCCGGATGAGCCGCCACCAGGCCGCCCGCACGGTCACCGGCCGGGAGCTGCGGGCCCGCCTGGAACGCGCGGGCATCGCGGTGCGCCCCCGCTCGTGGCGCGGCCTGTCCGAGGAGACCCCGGAGGCGTACAAGGACGTCAGCGCCGTGGTGGCCGCGAGCGAGGGCGCGGGGCTGTGCCGGACGGTGGCGCGGCTGGTGCCGCTGGGGGTGGTCAAGGGCTGAACCGTCACGTGCCTGCGCCGACCGGGGCTGAAGCGGCCTTCGTCGTACGCCGAGCCGGCCCTGATCCGCCGCCCGTCACACGTCGACCGTCACCGCACAGGACCAGCCGTACGCGTCCGGCCGGATGCGCAGCTCGTGCCAGGCGACGGCCTTCGGCACCGCCCCGGTGATCTCCACGTTCTTCAGGTCCGCCATGGTGAACCGCACGTCCAGGGCGTCCTCGGCGGCTTCGGCCGCCACGTCGACGGGGATCTCGCCGCTCACCTCCAGGCGGTAGACCACTTCGTCCAGAAGGGCCGCCAGCAGCTCCTCGTCGCCCTCGTCGGGCAGCCGTACCCGGGCCACCCCGGCGGGCCGAGCCCCGGCCACGTCCGCGAAGCACTCGACCAGGCCCCGTACGGCCTCCAGCAGGCAGCTCTCCCGGTCGGCGCCCCATGCCTCGATCCGTACGTCGGCCGTGTGCCCGGACGCCCGGTGCCCGCTCGCACCTCGTCGCCGCAGCGCGATGTCGTCGTCCGTGTCACCGACCATGCTCCCCCGAGTTCCCCGCCCGGCCCGCCCGCACACGGCCCTCGACCAGGAGATACGGCGCCTCGAAGACGAGGCTGCCGTCGCCGGCCCGGTTGTGCGCCGCGAAGAGGGCGGCGAGATCGGCGCGGGCCCGGTCCCAGCGTCGGGCACGCTCCAGGGCCCGGCGATGGGCGCGGATCGGGCCGGGCTTGGCCTCGAAGACGGACACGGCGTGCGCCACCGACGGATACCGCACCCGCACCTGCGCGACGCGGCAGCGCACGGTCACCGGAAGCGGCGCGAACCACTCCAGGACATGGCCGGGTTCGCCCCAGCGGGCGGGCCCCGCCGGGGCGGGTGGGTTGTCCTGGGGACGCAGGACCGCCGGGCCAGGGGAGTCGTCCAGGTGGCGCAGCACCGTAGGCGCGATCCGGCCCATGATCCCGTCCGGCGTCCAGGAGGCGACGGCGAGCCGCCCGCCGGGACGGGTCACCCGCACCAACTCGGCGGCGACGCGCGGCGGTTCGGGGGCGAACATCACGCCGAAGGTGGACAGGACGACGTCGAAGACACCCGCCGGGAACGGCAGCCGCCGGGCGTCCCCGGCCACGCGGCCCAGCGGGACCCCGGCCCGGCGCGCCCGCTCCGCCGCGACGCGCAGCAGCCCCGGCTCCAGGTCCAGCCCCACCACCCGCGCACCGCCCCGCGCCGCGGCGAGCGCGGCCGGACCGGACCCCGTGCCCACGTCCAGCACCCGAGGCGCGGCGGGCCCGCCGGCCAGCGCGGCGGCGACCACGTCGTCCGCGGCGTGCGCCCAGGCGTCCCCGGCCGCGGTGTAGTCGCCGCCCTCCCACTCGCCGCTCACGGCCGGGCCCTGTCGAGGCTCAGCAGCCCGACCCCGTGACCGGCCAGCGACTCGGGCAGCGCGGCCAGCGGCGGCAGCTCCTCGATGTGATGAACCCCTGGAGGGAGCGCGCCGTCGAGCAGCGCGCGGACCGTGTGCGCGGCGACCAGGCCGGTCACCCGGCTCTGCCCGCGCCCCGTGAGCGCGTACGCCGTGTGCCGGTTCCCGTGGCCCCACGCGTCGGCCCGCACCACGAAACCGTCCCCGCCGAGACGCACGTGCCCGAAGGCCCGCGCCAGCCGCCGCCGCACCTCCGGCCGGGCGAGCGGCCCGGTGACTCCCGTCCGGCGCGACGCGAACAGCGCGGCGGTCAGCGGGCGGGAGTCCAGGCACAGCCGGGTGGTCACCTGCGGCACCCCGAGGGTGCGGGGCAGGGTGTGCTGGTCGGAGAAGGGGAAGGGATGCGCGGTCCGGGTGCCGTAACCGGGGAGGCCCACCCGCCGGGACGGCGCCCGCACCGGTGCGGACAGCCCGGCCAGCGTCCAGCGCAGCGCGTCGGTGCCGTGCTGCTCCCCGGTGCCGAACAGCAGCGTCAGATCGATCCGCCGGGCGCCGCCCACCGCCTCGTGGGCGCGCCGCGCCAGCAGGTTCGTCAGGCCGGGCGCCACGCCCACGCTGAGCACCGCCGTCGCCCCCGCGCCCGCCGCGACCGGCCCCAGCCGCGCCACCGCGTCGAGGAGGCCGGCGGTGGCGCCGACGTCCACCAGATGCACCCCGCGCTCCAGACACACCCGGGCGACCGCGGCGTCCGGCGGCTCCACGCACAGCACCACCGCCGCCACGTCCCTCAGCCGCTCCAGCACCCGGCGGAACCCGTCCGGGTCACCGACGTCCACCCGGACACCCCCGAGCCGCCGCACCCGTGCCGCGTCCCGCCCGGCGGGTACGACCCGCCCCAGGAACCAGCCGCCCAGACAGGACGTCACCGCCGCGCCGACCGCGCCGTAGCCCCCGACGACGAGCACCCGGCCGGTCGGTTTCACTGTAGTCATGCTCTAGTGAATTACACTGTAGTGCCACTCCAGTCAAAGGGGATTCACGAGTCGCCGAGGCGTCGTGCGAGACTCCGCCGATGACCTCCGAAAAGATCTCCGCGCACGCCGCGGGCACCTGGACCCTCGGTGAACTGACTGTCGGTCGCGTCGGGTTGGGCGCGATGCGGCTCACCGGCAGCGCCGCCTTCCACCTCGGCACCCCCAGCGACCGTGCCCGGTCGATCGCCGTCCTGCGCAGGGCGGTCGACCTCGGCGTCGACCACATCGACACGGCCGCCTTCTACTTCTCCGCCCTGCGCTCCGCCAACGAACTGATCAACACCGCGCTCGCGCCGTACCCCGACGACCTGCTCATCGCCACCAAGGTGGGCCCGCACCGCGAGTTCGACGGCTCATGGGGCACCGCGGCCCGCCCCGACCAGCTGCGCGGGCACGTCGAGGAGAACCTGCGCCAGCTCGGCCGCGACCACCTCGACCTGGTCTATCTGCGCCGGATGCAGCAGGAGTCGATCGCCGAGCACTTCGGCGCGCTCGCCGAGCTGCGCGAGGCGGGCCTGGTCCGGCACCTGGGCCTGTCCGCGATCGAGCCCCGGCATCTCGCCGAGGCACAGGCCATCGCGCCGGTGGTGAGCGTGCAGAACCGCTATGGCCTCGACGCCCCGGACCCCGCCTCCGACGAACTCCTGCGGATCTGCGGCGAACAGGGCATCGCCTTCGTGCCGTTCTACGCCGTCGCCGGCCAGGGCGGCGAGCGGGGCGCGCCCGCCGCCCAGGACGAGGAGGTGGTGGCCGTGGCCCGCGCGCACGGCGCGAGCCCCGCCCAGGTCCGGATCGCCTGGACCCTCCACCAGGGCCCGCACGTCCTCGCCATCCCCGGCACCGGCGACCCGGACCATCTCGCCGAGAACGTGGCGGCAAGCGCGCTGCGCCTCACGGACGACGAACTGGCCCGCCTCGACGCCCGCCGCGAGGAGTCCGCTCAGCCCGCCTGACCGGTCACCGGGTAGTGGTCGGACAGGTTGGTGTACGTGTACTCGGTGCCCCAGCTCGACACCGTCCAGGGCGCCGAGGTCTCCTTCACCACGTCGTTCTTCCACACCGCCGGACGGGCGTGACCCGCGCGGTGCAGGACGTAGTCCAGGTCCTCGCGCGGATCGTCGGGGTAGCGGTCGCGGGCGATCGAGTTCTCCTCCGTGTCGAAGGAGTACGGGTGCCCGGTACGGGCGTCGGCGCCCACCAGGCCGCCGTCGGCGAGCATCGAGGCGTACTCGGCGCTGCGCGAGTCGACGTTCAGATCACCGGCGACGAGGACCTGCTCGCCAGCCGGGATGTTCTTGGCGTCCAGGAAGGCGTCGATCGCCCGGAACTGACGGCTGCGCATCGCGGCGGCCTCGCCGGGGTCGCAGCCGGGGTCGGTCGACTGGGCGTGGGTGCCCAGCACATGCACCTTCGCTCCGTTCACGTTCAGCACGACATACGCGAAGCCCTTGTTGGACCACCAGTCCGCCCCGCACGCGTCCTTGAAGACGTACTGCTCCTTGCGCAGGATCGGCCACTTGCTGAGCACGGTCACCCCGCCGTCCTCCGGCGTCGTCGCCGAGTAGGCGCCGCCCGTCGCGTCCCAGCCGTCCTTGCTCCGGCCCACCACCGGCGTCTGGTACGGATAGGCGGTCGCGGCGGCCCGCTTCAGCGCGTCCGAGGAGGAGTTGTCGAAGGCCTCCTGGAGCACCACCACGTCGTTGCCGTGGAAGAAGGGCGCCTTGGCTGTCTCCGCCGCCCGGTGGTCCTGCCCCCAGTTCGGGTACAGGCTCTTGCTGAACAGGAACACGTTGTACGACAGGACCCGCACCGCCGGCGTCTGCTCGGCGGCCGTGGCGGTGGGCGCCGTACCCGCGAGCCCCGCGGTGGCGAGGGCGAGGGCGAGCGCGGCGGCGCCGGGGGTGCGGCGCTGCGTGAGGAGCGGCACTGGATCTCCCTGTGGATGAAGGGGGCTGAGTGGCGCCGCACATCAAACCACCGGGGATTACTCTCAGGTAACTACCGTGCGGGAAAAGAATGTCGAAGGGACGTCAGATCACCCACTCCCCGTCCCGCATCAGATACCGCCCCGCCATCTCGTGCTCCCCGTGCATGGCCTGCACGAGCAGCGGGCGGACCCGGAAGTAGGCGTAGGAGGGGGCGTCCTCGGCGGGATTCCAGCCGTACTTGGCGGTGTACGCCCGTGCGATCGCCGCCGGCGCCTCCTCGCGTGTGTGGACCTCCGCCTCCCCGTCGATCAGCACGACGTCCCGGGTGTCCCCGAGTGCCAGCCGGACCCGGCGGCCGTCGCGCAGATTGCGCCCGGTCGGATTGGTCGTCCGCGTCGCCAGCCACACCGCCTCCCCGTCCCACAGGAACCAGAGCGCGACCAGCCAGGGCGTCCCGTCGACCGACGCCGACGCCACCCACACGTCCTCCTCCCGATCGAGCCGGGCCAGGACGGCCTGCTTGCGCTGGGCGGGGGTGCGGGGGGTCTCCGTGATCTTCATGCGAGGACAGTAACGGCCGAAACGACCGCCCCACTTCGGGCCTGGGACCGGCGGCACTCGGGCCTGCGAACTAGGGCCTGGGTCGTATCCGCGAGGTGCGTGGGCCGGCGACGGGGATTTCACCCGTGAGCCGGTCGCGCGGGGAGGGGAGGGAGCGTCAGGCCGCGCGCCCGGTCCGTACGGCCAGCAGCAGTCCGGTGCTCCAGGCCAGGCGGACGGTGCGGAAGTCATCGCGGCCTTCCAGGGCGGCCAGCAGCCCCGACACCGCCGTCTCGTGACCCTCCGGCCACTCCGGCTCCGGAAGGAGGTCGTCGACGAGGTACGTCCCGCCGACGGCCACCAGGTCCAGGGCGCGGTCGAGGTGCGTGAACTTCCCCGGCCACGTGTCCGCGAAAACGAGGTCGAACGGCGCCCCGTCGTACGACTCCAGCCACGCCCCGCCGTCACCGGTCACGAAGGTCACCCGCGGATCCGCGCCCAGCTCCGCGCGGCCGACGGCCTGCACCGTCTCGTCGAGTTCGACCGTGACCAGCTCGGCTCCGTCGTCCATCCCGCTCAGCAGCCAGGCGGTGCCCTCGCCGACGCCGGTGCCCAGTTCCAGAATCCGTCCACGGGGCCGGGCGGCGGCCAGTGCGGCCAGCAGGCTGCCGGTCCGGTCGTCGCAGGACATGGTGAATCCGGCGTGCTGTGCCGCGGCCCGCAGAGCGGGCACGGCCGGGGGGAGCAGGGTCGGTGTGTCGTCCATGGGGGAGAGTCTGCGAACGCGGCGGGGCGGTCAGCAAGCGATTTCTGCTCCGAATGGTCCGGCGTCGGCGCAGGAGGCGGACAGGTCTTCGAGCGGACTCCGGCCCGCGACTGGCATCCCGCAGGTTTTACGTATAACCTCTCCCGCTAACCCGCCGGATCCGCTCCCGAAAGGTCCCGATGAGACGCATCGCCCTGGTCACCCTCGTCGTCGACGACTACGACGAGGCGATCCGCTTCTACACCGAGGCCCTGGGGTTCCGGCTCGTCGAGGACACACCGCGCCCGGACGGCTCCCGCTGGGTGGTGGTCGAGCCGTCGGCCGGCGGTGCGGGCGCCGGCACCGCGCTGCTGCTGGCCCGCGCCAAGAACGACGCCGAGCGCGGCCGGGTCGGCGACCAGACCGGCGGCCGGGTCGGCTTCTTCCTGTACACCGACGACTTCGCCCGCGACCACGCCCGGATGCTGGCCGCGGGCGTGACCTTCCTGGAGGAGCCCCGGCACGAGCCGTACGGCACGGTCGCCGTCTTCCAGGACCTCCACGGCAACCGCTGGGACCTGCTCCAGCCCGCCGCCTCCTGACCTCCCCCGCACGTCCGCTCACCGAACCGCCGAGGAACGCCGCACCATGACTTCTACGCGCATAGACACCGACCTCCTCCTCCGCCTTCCCAAGGCCGTCCTGCACGACCACCTCGACGGCGGCCTGCGCCCCGCCACCGTCGTCGAGCTGGCCCGCGAGGTCGGCCACACGCTGCCCACCACCGACCCGGACGAGCTGGCCGCCTGGTACTTCGAGGCCGCCAACTCCGGCGACCTGGTCCGCTACATCGCCACCTTCGAGCACACCCTCGCCGTGATGCAGACCCGCGAGGGCCTGCTGCGCACCGCCGAGGAGTACGTCCTCGACCTGGCCGAGGACGGCGTCGTCTACGCCGAGGTGCGCTACGCCCCCGAGCTGAACACCCAGGGCGGGCTGACGATGCGCGAGGTCGTCGAGACGGTCCAGGAGGGCCTGGCCGCCGGTATGGCCAAGGCCGCGGCGGCCGGCACCCCGGTCCGGGTCGGCACCCTGCTGTGCGGCATGCGGATGTTCGACCGCGTCCAGGAGGCCGCCGAGCTGGCCGTCGCCTACCGCGACGCCGGTGTCGTCGGCTTCGACATCGCCGGAGCCGAGGACGGCTTCCCGCCCGCCGACCACCTCGCCGCCTTCGAGCACCTGCGCCGCGAGAGCGTGCCCTTCACCATCCACGCCGGCGAGGCCCACGGCCTGCCCAGCATCCACCAGGCCCTCCAGGTCTGCGGCGCCCAGCGCATCGGCCACGGCGTGCGCCTCACCGAGGACATCGTGGACGGCAAGCTCGGCCGCCTCGCGAGCTGGGTGCGCGACCGCCGGATCGCGCTGGAGATGTGCCCCACCTCCAACCTCCAGACCGGCTGCGCCACCTCGATCGCCGAGCACCCGATCACCGCGCTCAAGGACCTCGGCTTCCGGGTCACCCTCAACACCGACAACCGCCTGGTGTCCGGCACGACCATGACCCGCGAGATGTCCCTGCTGGTCGAGCAGGCGGGCTGGACCGTCGAGGACCTGCGCACGGTCACCGTGAACGCGATCAAGAGCGCGTTCATCCCGTTCGACGAGCGCAGGGCCCTCATCGAGGACGTCGTGCTGCCGGGCTACGCCGCCGCGCTCTGAAGCAGCCCGCGCACATAGGCGGCCTGTCCGACGTGCTGGAGATCGTCGGACAGGACGCTGACCAGCCGTACGCCGAGGCTGACCGGCGGATCCCAGCGCTCGTCGACGATGCGCTCGAGATCCTTGGCGGTCAGCCCGCGCACGAACCCGAGCGTCTGTTCGTGCACGGCGTCGTAGTACCCGGTCAGCAGGTCGGGGGAGTCGACCCGCACCTTGCCGACCTTCGCGGAAGTGTGGCCGTACCCGGTGTCCCGGAGGGGCAGCTTGAGCCCGAAGCGCTTCGCCCAGTCCTGCGCCAGCCACACCTGGTCGAGCTCCGAGGCGTCCGCGATGTGGTCGTCCTGGACCCGGGTGAGATGCCAGACCAGCCAGGCGATGGAGTTGGCGTCGGCGGACGGCCGGGCGTTCAGCTCCTCGGCCCCGAGACCGTCGACGGCGGCATGGACTTCTTCCTGGATACGGCCGTAGCCGTCGATGAGGATGTCCTTCGCGTGCATACGTCCACCATGGCGCGGACGCCGCTCACGCGCTCCCCGTCTCCAGCAGCGCCATCAGTGCCCGGGCGGCCGGACTGGTGGCCTCCGGGGGCGGCAGCAGGGCCACCGTCTCGTACGCGGCCTCGCCGGTGCCCTTGAGCGGCAGCGCGGTGAGCGACGGCCGCTTGTGCCGGAAGTGGTGCGGCACGACGGCGATGCCCAGATTCTCGTCCAGCAGGTCGAGCAGGCTGTGCACGTCGTTCACCTCCAGCGCCACCGTCCGCCGTACGCCCGCGGCGGCGAACGCCGCGTCGGTGGTGCGGCGCGGCCCCCAGTCGGGGTGGAAGTCGACGAACACCTCGCCGCCGATGTCCTGCGGGGTGACGGCCGCCCCGGCCGCCGCCAGCGGATGGCCCGCATGGCACAGCACGGTCATCGGCTCGCTGGTCAGCGCCACGGCCCGGAGCTGTTCGGTGTCCGTGTCGGTGCGCACCGCGAACGCCAGGTCCAGCCGCCCGGCGGCCACCTCCTCGCCCAGCGCCCCCGAGCCCGCCTGCCGCAGCCGGATCTCCACGTCCGGGTGGCGCCGCCGGAACGCGGCGAGCAGTCCGGCCACCGGCACCCCGGCGATGCACTGCTCGGTGCCCAGCGCCAGCGTGCCGCGCAGCACGCCCTGCACGGCGGCCACCGCCTCGTGCGCCGCCCGCACCCGGTCGAGCACCCGCTCCGCCTCGACCAGCAGCGCCCGCCCCGCCTCGGTGAGCGTCACCCGGCGGGTGGTCCGCACGAACAGCGGGGTCTGCAACTCCCGCTCCAGCGCCCGGATCGACGCCGACAGGCCCGACTGCGAGACCATCAGCCGTTCGGCCGCGCGGGTGAAATGCTGGTCCTCGGCGACCGCGAGGAAGTGCCTGAGCTGGCGCAGTTCCATGACTGAGAAGCGTAGCCGCTGAATTCCATCGGATTCTTCTGTTGGACCACTGGCCGCAGGTCAGACAGAGTAGGGGGCGGCTTCGGCCCCGGAGCCACACCCTGTGTGCCAACCCCTCAGGAGTCGCGTTGTACACCGCACACCCCGACCGCTACGCCGAGATGCCCTACCGGCGCACCGGACGCAGCGGCCTCAAGCTCCCCGCGCTGTCGCTCGGCCTGTGGCACAACTTCGGCCCCGACCGGCCGGTCGAGACCCAGCGCGCCATCCTGCGCCGCGCCTTCGACCTCGGCGTCACCCACTTCGACCTGGCCAACAACTACGGCCCGCCGCCCGGCGCCGCCGAGTCCGCGCTCGGCGAGGCGCTCAAGGCGGACTTCGCGCCGTACCGCGACGAGCTGGTCATCTCCACCAAGGCCGGCTATCTGATGTGGCCGGGACCGTACGGCGAGTGGGGCTCCCGCAAGTACCTGCTGTCGTCGCTCGACCAGAGCCTGAAGCGGATGGGCCTGGACTACGTCGACATCTTCTACTCGCACCGCCCCGACCCGGAGACTCCGCTGGAGGAGACGATGGGCGCCCTGCACTCCGCCGTGCAGCAGGGCAAGGCGCTGTACGTCGGCGTCTCCAACTACTCCCCGGAGCAGACCCGGGAGGCCGCCCGCATCCTCGGCGAGCTGGGCACCCCGCTGCTCATCCACCAGCCGCGCTACTCGATGCTCGACCGGCGCCCCGAGGAGGGCCTGCTGGACGCGCTGGACGAGCTGGGGGTCGGCTCCATCGCGTACTCCCCGCTGGAGCAGGGCCTGCTCACCGCCCGCTACCTCGACGGGATCCCGGAGGACTCACGGGCCGCGAGCGACAGCCCGTTCCTGAACTCCGACGCGCTGACCGAGGAGCTGGTCGGCAAGCTGCGCGCCCTGGACGAGATCGCCAAGTCGCGCGGCCAGTCCCTCGCCCAGATGGCGCTCGCCTGGGTGCTGCGCGGCGGCCGGGTGACCTCCGCCCTGGTCGGCGCGAGCAGCCCGCAGCAGCTGGAGGACAGCGTCGCGGCGACGGACAACCTGGACTTCGACGCGGACGAGCTGGCCCGTATCGACGCGGTCGTCACCGCGTAGGAGATCTTTTTCGGAGATCTTTTCGGATGCCCGGAGACGGTGGCCGTCTCCGGGCATCCGGCATTTCGATCAGCTCGTCTCGAGCAATTCGCGGGTGCTGAAATTCCCGGCCTGGTTTCGGCCAGCCGAGAGAGGGGTCGGCTGCCTGGTCCGGGCCTGGGCCCGGGCTCGCGGGCAATTCCACGTTCGCTTTTCCGCCGCGAAACTCGGCACGCCCGTCGCATTCCGGCCAATCACCGCGCGGGAATATGCCAGGAGACTGGCCGGAAAGGCATGGTGACAGTGGTTCAAGAGTGAAGATACTCGACGTCAGGGGCAGTTCACCGCACAGGAGCCGCACGGAAAGCGAGGCACCACCGGCCGGCGAGCGACGCGACGGGGGAGGAGAACGTGCACGACGAATTCCTGTGCCATGTCACCGCGTACGGCACCTGCGGCGGGCGGCGTATCGGAGTGCCGCTGGGCACCTACCGGGCGCCCACCCTGGCCCTCGCCCTGTGGTGGCTGCGGGACCGCGCCACCTGGATCGCCGAGCGGCTCGACCCCCAGCCCGGAGACGCGCCCTATCCGCCTAACGCGCTCGTCCCGGTCGGGCACGAGGTGGCCGACGTACCCGCCGTGCTGCGCTCCTGGTGCGCGGACGCGGACCGGCAGGAGCTGGTCGCCGACGAGCTGGCGGCCGGGCGGCTGGTGCGGATCGCCGTCAGCGACGACACCACCGAGTACGAGCTGCTGGCCGAGTCCGTCGACGCCCTGCGGATGCAGCGGACCATCCCGGCGCTGGTCGTGCCGGTCGCCTGAGGGAGAGGCCGGGCCTCGAACAGGCAGGCGTATATGTGGGCCAATCGGTAGAATTCTGGCATGGCGGAGCGGCCGTCCGCGTCCACGGCACCCGAACTCGTCCTGGAGACCGAGACGGGCGTCACCGTGATGACCCCGGCCCGCGACTACCACGTCGGCCGCGACCCCCTCAGCGACATCGTCCTCGACGACGACCGGGTCTCCTGGCACCACGCGGTGCTGCACCCGGAGGCCGACCACTGGACGCTCCAGGACGAGCACAGCACCAACGGCACCTTCGCCAACGGTCGCCGCATCCACGAGTGGGGCGTCGGCCCCGGCACGGTCATCCGCTTCGGCAGCCCCACCGACGGCCCTCGCGCCGTGCTCACCGGCCTCGCCGCGCCCACCCCGGGGCGTCCCTCGGGGGTCTCCCGGCCGGCCCTCACCGGCACCTTCCGCGCGCCGACCGCCGTACGGCCACTGCCCCGCCGTACCGTCCGCATCGGCCGCGCCACCGACAACGACCTGGTCATCGACGACCTGATCGTCTCCCGGCACCACGCCGAACTGCGCATCCACGCCGACGGCACGTATGAGATCGCCGACCTCGGCAGCCACAACGGCACCTACCTCAACGGCGAGCCGGTCGACCGGGCCGACATCGGGCCCGGCGACATCGTGGGCATCGGCCACTCCGACTTCTGCCTGGTCGGCGACGAACTCCAGCAGTACGTCGACACCGGCGAGATCTCCCTCGATGTCCAGGACCTCACCGTCACCGTGGACCGCGGCCGCACCCGCCTGCTCGACCAGGTCTCGTTCCCGGTGGGGGAGAAGACCCTGCTCGCCGTCGTCGGCCCGAGCGGCTCCGGCAAGTCCACGCTGATGAACGCCCTCACCGGCCTGCGCCCCGCCGACCGCGGCACCGTCCTCTACGACGGCCGCGACCTCTACCACGACTACGCCGAGCTGCGCCAGCGCATCGGCCTCGTCCCGCAGGACGACATCCTGCACACCCAGCTCACCGTCCACGCCGCTCTGTCCTACGCCGCCGAACTGCGCTTCCCGCAGGACACCGGCAAGGCCGAACGCCGGGCCCGGGTCGACGAGGTGATCCGCGAACTCGGCCTCCAGGAGCGCTCCCGGCAGCCCGTGCACACCCTCTCCGGCGGCCAGCGCAAACGGGTCAGCGTGGCGCTGGAGCTGCTGACCAAGCCCTCGCTGCTCTTCCTCGACGAACCGACCTCCGGCCTCGATCCCGGCATGGACCGCTCGGTGATGACCATGCTGCGTGGACTCGCCGACGACGGCCACACCGTCATCGTCGTCACCCACAGCGTGCTCAACCTGGACGTCTGCGACCGCCTCCTGGTCCTCGCCCCCGGCGGCAGGGTCGCCTACTACGGCCCGCCCGGCGACGCCCTCCCCTTCTTCGGCTTCGCCCACTGGCCCGAGGCCTTCGACGCGTTCGAACACGACCAGGACCGGGACTGGGCGGGGGACTACCGCGACTCGCCCTTCCACCAGAGCTACGTCGCCGAGGCCGGCGGGCAGCCCCGGCGGCCCCGCAAGGGCCCGGTGATCATGGGACCGCCGCCGCGGCCCCGCACCTGGGGTGCCCAGCTGCGCACGCTGGTCCGCCGCTACACCGCCGCACTCGCCGCCGACCGCACCTTCCTCGCCATCATGATCGCGCTGCCGTTCGTGATGGGCGCCCTGGCCCGGGCCCTGGCGGGCGACGAGCTGACCCGCAAGAACGCGATGAACACGCTGCTCATCCTGTGCGTCGGCGGCCTCCTCACCGGTGCCGCCAACGCGGTGCGCGAACTGGTCAAGGAGCGCGTGATCTACCAGCGGGAGCGGGCGGTGGGCCTGTCCAGATCGGCGTACCTGATGTCCAAGGTGGTGGTGCTCGGCACCATCACCGTCCTCCAAGCCGTGGTGCTGACCCTGGTCGCGCTGTACGGCGTGGACCTCAAGGCGCCCGGCGGTCAAGGGGTGCTGATGCCGCCCCTGGCCGAGATCACCCTCGCCGTCGCGCTGCTCGCCTTCACCGCCATGATGCTCGGCCTGCTGGTCTCCGCCTTCGTCCCCAGGGAGGAGGTGACGATGCCGCTGCTGGTGCTGCTCACCATCGTCCAGGTCGTCTTCTGCGGCGCCCTGCTGCGCCTCGACGGCGTGCTCGTCATGGAACAGGTGGCCTGGCTGGTGCCCGCCCGCTGGGCGTTCGGCGCGATGGCCGGCAGCATCGACCTCGCCGGCCTCTCGCCCGGCGAACTGAGCCGCGATCCGCTCCTCGCGCACGAGCTGGACGTGTGGCTGCTCGACATCGGCATCCTCGTCGCCCTCTCCCTGGTGTTCGGCCGCCTGGTGGCCGTCCTGCTGCGCCGCCGGGAACCCGTCGTGATGCGGAAGTCGTGATGCGGAAGTCGTGACGCGGAAACGGGGCGACGGCGTCAGGGCCGGCCGGAGGGCTCGCCGGGGCGGCGCAGCACCCGGGCGAGGAGAGCGCCGAGGAAACCGGTCACCAGTCCCCACAGCAGGGCGAGGCCCAGCGCCCCCCAGAGGCGCGGTCGCAGGAACAGCTCCTGGGACAGCTCGCCGCCCTGGTCGCCGATGCCCAGCACGGACAGGCCGAAGGCGGTGGAGATCCGTCCGACCAGGCAGATCATGAGGACCGTGAGGGTGAGCGCGACCGCCATGCGGACGGCATGCAGCCACAGCGGCACCCGGGCCGGCGAGCGGACCGCCATGAGGTACGCGGCCGCGAGCAGCAGGACCGCGTCGACGACCACCAGCCACCACACCCGGCCGTCGTACTCGGCGAGCGTGCCCAGGTTGAGCGCGCCCGCCTCCCCGGACCGCATCACCTGGTCCAGCACGTGCGGCATCGGCAGCCCGAACGGCCCCTCCACATGCCCGTCCCAGGTGGCGCCGAGCCCGATGGTGAGGACGAGCCAGACCAGGTTCGGCATGCCGAGCAGGATCACCGCCAGGGTCTCGGCGGCGTGCCCGCGGGTCACCGCGACCACCAGGCCGGCGACGACGCCCAGCACGACGTAGGCCAGCAGCAGGAGGACCATCGCGGACGCCGCCGGGCGTGCCGACTCCCGCAGCCGCGGCAAGCGCCCCGGCAGCGGCGCCTCGCGCGAGACCAGCAGCGCAAGCACCAGCACCCCGGCCAGCCACAGCAACCCGAAGAACAGGGTCGACGGCACATCGGTGGTGAAGCCCAGCTCCGGGTCGATACCGAACAGGTCGGCGATATCGCTGATCGCGCCGTCCCCGAGGGAGAAGCTGAAGGTGTGCCGGGCGGTGAGGGCCAGCGCGATCAGCGCGAGCAGCCACAGCACGGCGATCCGCGCGGCCCAGCCTGCCAGTTCACCGGCCCCGGCCACCGCCCGGTGCCGTACCGGCCGCAGGAAACCGGCGGCGAACACCAGCGCGCCGACGAGTGTCACCGACAGCGGGATCACCGTCAGACCGCCCTCCACACCGGCCAGCTCCCCGGCATCGCCGGACAGCTCGACGCTGCCGCCGACGGCGGTGACGACCGTCGCCACGACCACCTTCGGATAGGCGCCGTCGGGGAGGTCCGTCGCGCCGGCCGCCCACAGTCCCAGCGCGGCGACGACGCCCATGGCGAGCACCGCGGCCAGCGTCACGGCCAGGGCCGCCACCCACCCGTGGCGGGCGCCGGCCCGGTCGGCGGGGATGCGCGGCCTCACACGCCCACGCTAACCAGCGCCCGGTGGCCGCGCCCGCCGGGTGAGCCGTCCGCGTCGGCCACGGACCGTGACGGAACGGAGCGCGCCCCGGGGCCTCCCGGTCCCTGGGTGTGACGACCGCTGCACCATGGACTGCTCGGCCGGGCTCGGGGTACGAGGACTGGTGCAGCAGTATCCGGCCAAGCCGGCGTGGGAGAGAGAAACGCATGATCGAGCACCGGGACGGCACGGTCGCACCCACCGGTTTCGACGTGCCCGTGGAACCGCTGCGGCGGGCGGCGCACTACACCGGCGAACCCGGGTGCATAGCGGAGGCGCGCGCGTTCGCCGCACAGTTCCTGAACCAGCTCAGGACCGAGTGGTGCGCCGAGATCACCGAGCGCGCCGAGGAGGCCCTGCTCCTGGTGGTCAGCGAGCTGGTCACCAACGCGGACCGGCACAGCGACGGGCCGTACATCCTGGACCTGGAGGGCACGGACAGCACGGTCACGGTATCCGTCTACGACAGCAGCGACGCCCTGCCCCGGCGCTACCCCCGCGACCCCGAACGCATCGGCAGGCACGGCCTGGAGATCGTGCACGCGCTCGCGTCCCGCGTCGCGGTCGAGCGGGTGCCGGTCGGCAAGCGCGTGTGGGCCCTGGTGGACCTGGGCGGCGGGTGAACCCGCCCGGGCGGCGTGTGCGCGGCCGACTGTCAGGCGCGGCCGCGCATCCCCGGGCCGCCCGGACGGCACGAGCCCGGCGTGTTCCCCGGACCGGTCCTCAGACGCGGTCCAGGTCGCCGAGCATGCCCTCGCGGAGCCGTACGATGATCCGCTTCAGCAGCCGGGACACATGCATCTGCGAGCAGCCGAGCCGTTCCCCGATCTCCGCCTGGGTGGCCTCCTCCACGAACCGCAGATGCAGGATCCGCCGGTCCCGCTCGTCCAGCTCGGCCATCAGCGGGGCCAGCGACTGGAAGTCCTCGACCAGCCGCAGCCCCCGCTCCTCGACGCCGATGAAGTCGGCCAGCACCGCCTCGCCGTCCTCGGGCCCGTCGCCGGTCAGGGCGGCGTCCAGCGAGGCCGAGGTGTAGCCGTTGGCCGCGATCTGGCCCTCGACCACCTCGTCCTCGGAGAGGTTCATCAGCGTGGCCAGCTCCGCCACCGTCGGCTCGCGGTCCAGCCGGCTGGACAGCTCCTCGCGGGCCTTGGCCAGCTCCACCCGCAGCTCCTGGAGTCGGCGCGGCACGTGCACCGCCCAGGTGGTGTCCCGGAAGAACCGCTTGATCTCACCGACGATGTACGGCAGCGCGAACGAGGTGAACTCGACCTCCCGCGCCGGGTCGAACCGGTCGATGGCCTTGATCAGACCGATCATCCCGGTCTGGACGACGTCCTCCATGTCGTCCCCGCGGCCCCGGAACCGGCCGGCCGCGAACCGCACCAGCGACATGTTCATCTCGATGAGCGTGTTGCGCGCGTACTGATACGCGTGCGTGCCCTCCTCCAGCTCCTCCAGCCGGCGGAAGAACTGGCGGGACAGCTCCCGTGCGTCGCGAGGGGCCACGGTCCGCGGGTCCACGACTGCCGGCTCCGGCCCCGCCTCCGTCCCGGCTCGCGCGCTCTCCTCGGCGAGCGGAGCCTGAGACCCGGTCACGGCGGTGGCGGTGGCGGTGTCCATTGCCTCTCCCACGAAAGTCATGGTGCGACGTATGCCTCTTTCGGATGGTGCTGTCCTTGGGTGTCCTCGCGTCCCGGTGACGCATCGGGTCGGGTACCCGGGGCGTGGCCGGCCATGCACTCTTGGTGCCGGACCGGCGTGAAACCGCCGCCGCGCACGCCCTCCCAGGCGCTCGCGCCGGGCGCTACATTCACGGCACTCGGACGGGGGAGCGGTGCATGCGGGAACGCCCGGGAGCGGTGGCGAAATGGCTGGTCGCGGCCCTGTTGGCGGTGCTGTGCGGGCTGGCGGTGCACGCCGCCGCCGGACGCTTCGGGCACCCCGAGCGGGCTCCGGACGGACGGGCGAGCGCCCCCGACCTGAACTGGGAGCGTGCGGCGCATCGCGCGCACCCGCCGCGCGCCCTCACCACCCGCGTGGAGTTCACCGCGCGAGCCGGTTCCTGGACGGCCCGCGTCGAGCACCGCCTGACGCTGCACCGTGACGACCCGCTGCTCGCGTCGATACGGCGCGGCGAGACGACGGACACCGCCGAGTACCTCGACGACCGGCTGGCCGGAGACGTGCGCTACGCGGACGGCACCATGTCCCGGGCCGGCGGCGGCCTGGCCCGACGGCTGGCCGCTCCGTCCCTGAGGCAGGACGGCCCGCGCGGGACGGCCGTCGTCGCCTGGACGCTGGAGGAGACCTGCCGGGCCCCGTGCGCCTGGGACGGCGTCTTCCGCTTCACCTTCCGCCCGGCCGCCGACCCCGCGCCGCGGACCACCACCTGGCACGTGGACCTCCGGGTCCACGGCACCGGCCTCGACCTCACCGGCGTGCGGGGGGCGGCGCCGGTGCGGCAGACCGAGGACTCCGCGCTGTTACGGCCGCTCACCGCAGCCCGCGGCGGGACCACCACCGTGACCCTCACCGCCGTGGACGCCGCGGCCCTGGGCTTCCCGCGGCAGCCCTCCGCCGAGACCGGGCCCCGTTTCCTGCCTGCCTTCGACGAGCCCCTGCCGGTGGCCCTCGGCATCGTGCTCGGCTTCGTGCTCATCGGCTGGAGCGCCGTGTACGGGATGCGCAGCCTGGAGACCATAGACCCACGCCCCTCGTCGCATCTGCGCGTCCTGCTGTGGACCTTCACCGCGGGCAGCATCCTGCTGGCGCTGGCCGCGTGGGAGTCACCGCGGCTGCCGGACGGCATGGCCCGCTCCCTGCTCGCCACGGTGCTGATCACCTGGTGGGGCGTCGTCGTCCCCGTCGGACTGCTCTTCCTGCTGCCCGCCCTGCACAACGTCCTCAACACCCGCCGGAGCGGCCTCCAGCGGCTTCAGCTGCACGAGGTGGAGCAGGAGAGCACGGCCTTCGGCTTCGTCGCGGTCACCGGCTGCGGCCTCGCCGTCGAGGCCCTGCTGGTGGCGTCCGCGTCCGGCGGGACACCGCTGCGGGAACCCCTCGTGGGCCTCTGCGCCGCAGCGGTGGCCGCCGCCCTGATCCCCGTCGTCCTGCCGGTGGACCTCCGCTGGCCCGCCGGACCGCGCCGCGCGTGGTGGAGCGCGATCGCCGCCGTCATGGCCGTGGCCGCCAGTGTGCTGGCCTCCTGGGGGCGGCTGGCGCCGTCGGAGCGGATCGACACCCATCTGTCCGAGGGACTGCTGCTGGTCGGGCTCGGTCTGCTGTGGGTGCCGACCCTCGTCCGCGCGGCGCAGCTCGCGGGCCGGGCCGGCCGCTGGTGGACGGGATCCGCCCTGGTCGCGGGCCTCTTCTTCTATCTGCCACCCGACGTCGGCCGCGCCTTCGAACCGCCCCGGACGCTGCTCGCCGAGACCACCCGGCCCCGCCTGTTCGAGGCCGCCCTGGCGGACATCGCCTTCCACACGGTCGGCGGTCTCATCGTCGTGGCCATCCCCGTCATGGTGTGCCGGCGCTGGCACACCGCCGGCGAGTCACGGGTCCGCCACGCCCGGACGATGCGGAAGAAGCGGGCGGCGGCCCTCGGCGTCGCGTTCGTCGCGCTGACCGTGAACCCCGTCGTCTCCGCCGACCGCAGCAATGTCGTCGACGTGCTGCCCGTCGCCGCCGCCCTGGGCGGCTTCTCCCTGCTGCTGTACGGCGGTCACGGCGGACACCGCCGTGACCGCGGCGCGCGGCTGGCCGAGTACGACCGGCGCCTGCACGCCGCCCAGGTCCGTGGGTACGCGCGCTGGACGCTGCTGCAGTCCGCGCAAGCCCCGTTGGTCCAGCAGGCCCGGGACGGGCTCGCCGACGGCAGCCTCACCCCGCAGGCCGTTCAAGCCCGCTGGCGTTCCCTGGGCCTGGACATCCGGCCGCCGGCCCTCGTCACCGGCGGCGGGCGGACCCCGTGGCAGAACGGTGTGCACGCCGCCGCGGTCGCCTCGCTGCTCGCCCTGCCCGTGATGGGCATCGAGCTCTACTCGGTGCGCAAGCTGCTGCCCGAACTGACCCTCGGGCAGCTCCTCGTGCTGGTCGAGCACACGCTGCGCTGGACGGCGTACGGCGCCTTCTTCGGCTACTTCTGCACCCGGCTGCCCGGCCGGACGCCGGTGATGAAGAGTCAGTTCCTGCTGGGCGCGCTGCTCGTGCCCGAACTGCTGCTGCTCTTCTACCCCTACTCCCGCCAGGTGACGAACCTCGGTCTGGCCAGCGGGCTGCGCATCGGCTGGCTGATCGTGTTCTGTCTGGTGCTCGGCATGTACTGGGAGTGGCATCTGGTGCGGCTCGCCGGGCTCCAGTGGCGGCTCGTCCGCTCCTTCCGCACCCTGGCCACGCTGACCGCGCCGGTGACGGCCGTCGTGGTGGCCGCCGTGACCGCCGTGGCGACCGGCCTCGCCGGAGCGGCGTCCGTCGCCATCACCCAGCAGCCGACGAACGGCACGCTCCAGGTGGAGACGACATACAGCGTCTCCAACCGCTGACCCACTCCGCCCGAAGTGCCCCATTCCACCGAGGGCGGAACGCCGGACCCTTCCCGTCCGGCCTCGCGCTCCTAGGCTGAAGTGGTGACGAACCAAGCGCCGAACGAAGCCCGTGTCATCCCCCTGCGCCCCCGCGGCCCCGAACCGGCCCAGCGCGGCCCCGCCCCGCGGCAGGCACCCAAGGAACCCCTGTGGCGCGACCTCGTCGGTGACGTCCTGCGGCGCGAACGCCTCGCGCAGGAGCGGACGTTGAAGGACGTCGCCGACGCGGCCCGCATCTCCATGCCGTACCTGTCGGAGGTGGAGCGGGGCCGCAAGGAGGCCTCCTCGGAGGTGCTGGCGGCCGCCGCCCAGGCGCTGGGCCTCGGCCTCGGCGACCTGCTGGCGCTGGCCCAGCGGGAGCTGGTCCGGGTCACCTCCCGGCACCCGAACGCCCGCCGCGGCGGCACGAGTTCGTCGTACGACGGGCTCTGCCTGGCCGCCTGAGACCGGTGCCCGGCCGGCGTCTCAGACCGTCATGAGGCGCCGGCTCAGCACCTCGTCGGCCAGCCCGTACGCCACCGCCTCCTGGGCGGTGAACACCTTGTCCCGGTCCATGTCGGCCCGCAGCGTGGGAATGTCGTGGCCGGTGTGCCGGGACAGCACCTCCTCCACCTGGGAGCGGATCCGCACCATCTCCTTGGCCTGGAGCGACAGATCGGCGGCCGTGCCCTGCCGGCCGCCGGAGGCCGGTTGCCCGAGCAGCACGCGCGCGTGCTCCAGCACGAACCGCCGCCCCGGATCCCCGCCGGCCAGCAGCACGGCCGCCGTGGAGGCCGCCTGGCCGACGCAGAACGTGGAGATCGGCGCCTTCACGAACGTCATCGTGTCGTAGATCGCCATCAGCGAGGTGTACGCGCCGCCGGGCGAGTTGATGTAGACCGAGATCTCGTTCTCCGGCGCCGCCGACTCCAGATGGAGGAGTTGCGCGATGACGACGTTGGCCACGCCGTCGTCGATCTCGGTGCCGAGAAAGATGATCCGCTCCGACAGCAGCCGGCTGAACACGTCGTACGACCGCTCGCCCTGCGGGGTGCGCTCGACCACGTGCGGAATCGGGTAACTCCCCATGACTACAGCCCCGTCCGTCGTCGCGTGGCGGCCGGCAGGACCTCCGTGAAGGAGTCCACGATCCGGTCCACCATCCCGTACTCCCTGGCCTCCTCGGCCGTGAACCAGCGGTCGCGGTCCCCGTCCCGGGAGATGGTCTCCGGGCTCTGCCCGGTGTGCTCGGCGGTGATCCGCTCGATGGTGCGCTTGGTGAACTCCAGGTTCTCCGCCTGGATCTCGATGTCAGCGGTGGTCCCGCCGATGCCCCCTGACGGCTGGTGCATCATGATCCGCGCGTTCGGCAGGGCGTACCGCTTGCCGGGCGCGCCGACGCTGAGCAGGAACTGCCCCATGCTGGCCGCGAATCCCATCGCGAGGGTGGAGACGTCGTTGGGGATCAGCCGCATCGTGTCGTAGATGGCGAGGCCCGCGTGCACCGAGCCGCCGGGGCTGTGGACGAACAGGCTGATGTCGGTCCGCGGGTCCTCGGCGGACAGGATCAGCAGCTGGCTGCAGACCCGGTTCGCGGAGACCTCGTCGACCTGGGTGCCCAGCAGCACGATCCGCTGCCCGAGCAGCTGCGCGGCGAGGTGGTCGTCGAACCGGGTCGGCGGCGTGTCGCCCTCCTGTGAGCGCGGGGCGAGCAGGCTGAGGGGAGTCATCGGTCCTCCTTGTCGTGGCGGATGCCGTCGACTCCACTCTTGACCGCGGACCGTGCCCGTCGGTCATTTCTCTGCCCGCCGCAGATTCGCCGAGGGCAGAGCGGTCAGCGGGCGTCTTTCTCGGCGACTGGTCCGGGGCCAGGGCCACGGGGCCGTACGGATGAAGCCCCGGCGCGACCGATGAGTTTCCCGGCGTGTGCCGGTCGACACTGATGACCGCGTTCCACGCCCAGGAGGTATCCATGACCACCGACGGATTCACCACGTGCCTCTGGTTCGACACCGAGGCCGAGGAAGCCGCCCACTACTACGTCTCGGTCTTCAAGAACTCCAGCATCGGCAAGGTCGCCCGCTACCCCGAGGAAGCCCCCCGCCCGGCCGGCACCGTGATGACGGTCGAGTTCACCGCCAACGGCCAGAGGTTCCTCGCGCTGAACGGCGGCCCGGAGTTCAAGTTCAACGAGGCGGTCTCCTTCATCGTCTACTGCGAGAGCCAGGAGGAGATCGACTACTACTGGACCAAGCTCACCGAGAACGGCGGCGAGCCCGGTCCCTGCGGCTGGCTCAAGGACAGGTACGGCGTGTCCTGGCAGGTCACCCCGGACCGGCTCGACGACATGGTCAGCGACCCGGACCCGGCGAAGGCACAGCGCGCGATGACGGCGATGCTGTCGATGGGCAAGCTCGACATCGCCGCCCTGGAGAAGGCGTACGCGGGCGAGTGACGGCTCAGCCGCCGCCCCGGGCCTGCGCGCCGACCACGCGGGTGATCTCCCGGGCGATGCGCAGGATGCCCGGGGAGGGGACCGGGCACGGCTTCGGGGTGGACGTCGTCGGGGCGAGACAGAAGTGCAGGTAGTCGTCGTCCCGGTGCAGGGCGGTGCGGCCGCTGCCCGGCTCGGTGCAGTAGTCCGGGTGCGCCCGCTCCCAGGCGGTGCACGGCAGGAACCGGGTCCAGGTGTAGCGGCCGGAGTCGGGGCTGACCGCCCGGCCCGCGTCGGCCACGACGTCGCCCGAGGCGGCGGCCCGCTCCTCATAGACGGCGTTCACCTTCCGCACCCGGTCGGGGGTGATCGGATCCGGTCCCTGGAGGACCCACACGATCCTCGGCGGCGCCTGGCCCCCGGCCGCCGCGATCTGCCCGGCCAGCCGGCCGGCGTCGGCGGCGTACCGCTTCAGATAGCGGTCCGGTGCAGCGTCGTACGTGATCCCGTCCATGCACGGGGTGTAGCCCCAGGCATTCCCCCAGAACTGGAGCACCACGACGTCCGGCCGCACCGAGCGCACCAGCACCGCCGCCTTGTCCGCGTCCGGCACGAGAGACCGCTCGCCGGTGCCCTCCAGGTAGTCGCACAGGGTGGTGCCCGAGTACGGGGCGCTGGTGTAGTCGGCCTTGAGCTCCCGGCGTAACTCCTGGCCGAGGACCCGCTGGTTCTCCATCGCCAGCGAGTCGCCGAGATAGAGCACCACCGGGGGCCGCGCGGGCGAGGCGGGCGCCCGTTGGTGCGTGGTGGCCGACGCCTTCGGCGAGGACGGGACGGCCGGTGGCTCGGCGGACCCGGACGCCGGATCCCCGCACCCGCCCAGCAGCAGGGCACCGGCCAGTGTCCACCCCGCCACCCACCGTCCGCGCATGCCGTCACTCCCGCCCCGCCACCGACAGGGCTCACCAGGCAAGCACAGCCCGGCGGCGGGGGGAAGACGCGCGTCAGACGCGGTCGGCCGCGATCAGCAGATACTGGAAGCTGCCGTTGCGGTAGGCGGTCAGAAAGGTGTCCTCGATCCCGGTGACCAGATGGTCGGCCCGCCTGCGCAGCTCCCAGTAGGGGATCGTGGCCTCGGTGAGGTCCTGGACGTGCACGGGGACGAGCCGGTTGCGGGCCAGGGCGCGGAAGTACGCCGAGCGGGGATGGATGTCGCAGATGTAGTGGGCGTTGATCAGCGACACCTCGCGCGAGGCCTGCCCGTAGGTGTCGTTGTAGCAGCCGGTGATCACCACATAGCGCCCGCCGCGGCGCAGCAGCCGGGCGTGCTCGGCGAACAGCAGGTCCAGCTCCACGTACATCGTCGACTCGTTGTTCCACGACGCCGCGTACGCGCCCGACGGGAAGCCGGTGTCGAGCATGTTGCGGTGGTGGTAGCGCACCTTGTCGTCGATGCCCCGCTTGCGGGCCTGCGCGTTGGCGAAGTCCGCCTGCTTGGCGGAGATGGTGACCCCGTCGGCGTGGCAGCCGTAGCGCAGATGCGCGACCACACTGCCGCCGCCGCGCCCGCAGCCGGCGTCGAAGACCCGGTCGTCGGGGGTGAGCGGGCCGAGATGGGAGGCGAGGAGTTCGGCCTGGGCGTGCTCCAGCCGGTGCAGTTCGGCCGTGACCCGTTCGCGGCGCAGGTCCGGGTCGGGCTCGTCGAGCACCGAGAAGTCCGCGTCGCCGATGCCGTAGTGGTGGTGGTAGAGGTCGTCGATCTTGCCGAGTTCGAGGTTGACCGGGTTCTCCTCGGCGTTCCAGTAGTCCGCGACGCGGGTCTGGTACGTGGACTGGGTGGGCACCGCCGTCGTGGTGCCGGCGTCGGGCGCGGTGGTCAACGGTGACTCCTCGAGGCGCGGTTGTGCAGGTGTTACCAGTAGTCGGGCAGGTGGTAGCGGTGGGTGTTGGTGGCGTGCCACTCGTGATTGCCGGACACCCAGGCCGCGAGTCCCGTGAGATAGCGGGCCACCAGCGGCGAGCCGGCGGACAGCGCCGCGGACTCCTCCTCGAAGGCGTCCATGATCCGGTTGTGGATCTCGACCGCCTGCAGATAGGCGGCCTTCAGTCCGCACCGCTCGTTGCGGGCGATGACCTGCGGCAGATTCAGATGGTCCGGGTCGTTCGCCAGCTCCTTGGTGAAGGAGTACAGGTCGTTGACGATGGTGGTGGCGTTGCAGGCGAGCGCGGTGACCCGCTGGATCTCCGGGCGGGCGTAGACCGGCTCGGGCAGTTCGTAGCCGTCCACGGCGTCCACGATCGACAGACACGGACGGAAGTTGTTGAACTGCCGCATCACCAGGTACTCCCAGACCCGGGGCACATAGCGGATCTGCGCCCAGCCGGCCTCGCCGAGATAGCCCAGGTGGAGCCGGGCCATGTCGTGTACGAACCGGGTCACCTGGCTGGGCGTGGCGAAGGCCGCGTAGTCCTTCAGCGCCCAGTGGTACGAGCGGAGCGGACCGTCGGCCTGCATCCCGCGCTCCCACTCCGCTTCCAGCTCGGGCGTGCCGTGGTACGGGTCGAGCGCCGACTGGGCCAGCACCAGCCGCCCCCCGAGGCCGCGCGGCGAACCGCCCCGGTCCTCGCAGTAGCAGTCGTCCACGATGTTCTCGGCGAGCAGCAGCTTCCCGGCCACGGTCAGGCGGTCCAGGTCGAGCGCCCCGGGATGCTGGAGCACCACCGCCCGCCCGAACTGGAACCCGGCGAAGTCCCCCGTCCACTCCTTCGGGAACAGCTCCAGCTCCCGGGCCCAGGCCTCCACCCTGCGGTCGACCTCCGCCACCTTGGCGGGGTCGGCGGGGACGGCCGGCCGGTACCGCAGCCCGGGGACCGCGCCGGTCCGCCGGGCGCGCGCGGTGCGCACCAGGCTGGGCGGGCCCGGCGGACGGAACGGCGATGGACCGGTCGCGGGCGGTGCGGCGCTCATTCCGGCATCCGCCCGATCTGCACGTTCTCCAGGATGCCCGCGGCGTCGGGCACCAGGATGGCGAGCGAGTAGTAGGCGGTCACCAGGTAGCTCATGATCGCGGTGGTGTCGATGCCCATGAACCGCACGTTGAGACCGGGCTGGTATTCCTCCGGGATCCCCGTCTGGAACAGCCCGATCACGCCCTGGTCGGCCTCGCCGGTGCGCAGCGCGATGATGCTGCTGGTGTGCTGCTCGCTGATCGGGATCTTGCCGCACGGGAAGATCGGCACGCCCCGCCAGGCCGGGACCTCATGCCCGTCGACGTTCACGGTGCCCGGCACCAGACCGCGCCGGTTGCACTGCCGGAAGAACGCCGCGATCGCCTTCGGGTGGGCGAGGAACAGCCGGGTCTTGCGGCGCATCGACAGCAGCTCGTCGAGGTCGTCCGGGGTCGGCGGGCCGGTGAAGGTGCTGATCCGCTGCCCGTAGTCGGTGGCGTGCAGCAGCCCGAACTCCCGGTTGTTGACCAGCTCCCACTCCTGGCGCTCGCGGATCTCCTCGATGGTGAGCCGCAGTTGCTGCTCGGTCTGGTTCATCGGGTCGTTGTAGAGGTCGGCGACCCGGGTGTGCACCCGCAGCACGGTCTGGGTGAGCGACAACTCGTACTCGCGCGGGGCGAGTTCGTAGTCCACGAAGCCACCCGGCAACACCGGCTCGCCGACATGGCCGGCCTGCACCGGGACATCGGCCTCGCCCTTGCGGTTCATCGGCTTGCGCTGCCGCTCGGCGTACGCCGACAGATGCGCCGCGAGGGAGGGGGCGCGGTCGGTGAACTCCTGCAGAGTGTCCCAGGGCAGCGCCAGCACGATGCCCGCGGTGTCGGCGCGCACCGAGCTGAGCCAGAGCGGGTCGTCGCGGCCGACGTTCTCGTCGCCCAGCCCCTCGCCGTCGGTGACGACGTCGATGACCTCCTCACCGCCGTACTTGCCGGTGGTGTAGCGGGTGAACCGGCCGTGTGCCACGAGATAGGCCTCGGTGACCGGCTGCCCGGCCTCGAACAGGACCTCGCCCGCCCGGACCTCGCGCACCTGGAAGCGGGTGGAGATCTCCTTCAGGACGTCGATGTCGGAGTAGCCGCGCAGGACCGGCAGTTCGGTCAGCGTCTCGGGGATGACCCTGACGTCGTCGGCGCCGTTCTGCTCGAACTGCACCCGCCCCCGGCCGATGCGCAGTTGCAGACGCCGGTTGACCCGGTAGGCGCCGCCCTTGACGTCCACCCACGGCAGCGTCTTCAGCAGCCACCGTGAGGTGATGGCCTGCATCTGCGGTTCGGACTTGGTGGTCGTGGTCAGCTGGCGGGCGGCCTGGGTGCTGAGGCTGGTGGGCTGGGGGACGGGTTCCTCGGTGGCGGGACCGGTGGCGCTGTCGGGGGTGGACACATTCCCTCCTGGGATGCGCAGGGGTGAGCGGAACGGTCGGAGAACGGGCGTTTGGTCATGCGCCCGGACGAGTGGTCATGCGCGTGAACAAGCCAAACAGCGGTTGACGCCGGTCGGGTACGGCGTGAAGGGGTCGGTTTGCGCGCCTTGAGGTGCAAACCTTCCGGTTGGGGCGGCCCGCTTCTCGGGAGTCGTTCCGTGAGACGTCCGTAGGGCTCGTGCCCTGGGCGCACAAGGCGCACGGCCGCCCCGGGACACCCAAAGGTGTGTTCGGCGCGCGGCGCGACCCCCGCATGGCTAGCGTGAGGAACCGGACCATACCCCGAACCGGAAGAGGGCCGCGATCATGGCCGTGAAACCTGAGGGCCACCCCTGCTGGGCCGACGCGATGTTCACCGACCTGGAGGGAGCCAAGAGCTTCTACGGCGACGTCCTCGGCTGGACCTTCGGCGAGTCGGCGTCGGAGTTCGGCAACTACACGGAGGCCTACCGCGACGGCAAGGCGGTCGCCGCGATCGTCCCGCCGATGCCCGAGCAGGAGGGCCAGTCCCAGTGGTGTCTGTACTTGGCCTCCCCGGACGCCTCCGCCACCGCCGCCAAGATCCGTGAGAACGGCGGCGAGCTGGTCATGGAGCCGATGACGGTCGGCGACTTCGGCACCATGTGCCTGGCCCGCGACCCGGGCGGCGTCGTCTTCGGCGTCTGGCAGGCCGGCCGCCACGAGGGCTTCGAGGCGGAGATGGGCACGCCGGGCGCCTTCTGCTGGGCGGAGGTCTTCACCCGCGAGCCCGAGAAGTCCGACGCCTTCTTCCCGGCGGTCTTCCCGTATCAGGCGCAGCAGATGGAGGACGACGAGATCGACTTCCGGGTGTTCAACGCCGGGGGCGCCCCCGTGCTGGGCCGGATGAAGATGACCGACGACTTCCCGCCCGACGTGCCGCCGTACATCAACGTCTACTTCGCCGTCGCCAACTGCGACGACGCCGTCGCCAAGGCCACCAAGCTCGGTGCCGTCCTCCGGTTCGGGCCGATGAACAGCCCCTTCGGGCGGTTCGCCGCGCTCACCGACCCGCAGGGCGCGAACTTCTCGGTGATCGACACCCAGACCACCGAGGGTGACATGCCGCAGCTCACCGACGTGTCCTGAGCGACGCCCGCGAACCGGCGCCCGGCCCGTCCATGGCATGATCGGGGCCATGCGTGAACGAGTGGTGGCCGCGTGCGACGGGGCATCGAAGGGAAACCCCGGACCGGCGGGCTGGGCGTGGGTCGTCGCCGACCAGACGGAGACACCCGCCCGGTGGGAGGCGGGCCCGCTCGGCCGGGCCACCAACAACGTCGCGGAGCTGACCGCGCTGGAGCGGCTGCTGGCGGCGACGGACCCGGCCGTGCCGCTGGAGATCCGGATGGACTCCCAGTACGCGATGAAGGCCGTGACCACCTGGCTGCCGGGCTGGAAGCGCAACGGCTGGAAGACCTCCGCCGGCAAGCCGGTCGCCAACCAGGACCTGGTCGTCCGGATCGACGAACTGCTCGACGGCCGCACCGTCGAGTTCCGCTACGTCCCCGCCCACCAGGTGGACGGCGACCGGCTCAACGACTTCGCCGACCGCGCCGCCAGCCAGGCGGCCTCCGTCCAGCAGCCGGCGGGCAGCGCCCTCGGCTCCCCGGAGCCGCCGCCCGCTCCGGACGCCCCGGTCAAGGCCCCGCGCAGCCGCCGCTCCCCGGCGGCGGCCCGGAAGAACGGCAGCGGCGGCTCGCGCACCCTCAAGGCCAAGTTCCCCGGCCGCTGTCTGTGCGGCCGCTCCTACGCCGCGGGTGAGCCGATCGCCAAGAACGACCGGGGCTGGGGCCACCCGGAGTGCCGCACCGCCGACTCCGCGTGACCGGAGCGGGAGCCGGAACCGGAGCCCGAACCTGAGCCGCACGGTCGCGCTGGGCCCGGAACGCCACGATGCGCGGCTCCCGGACGGGAGTCGCGCATCGCCTGGAGAGAGCGACGACGCTCAGTCGTGGCCGTTGCCGCCCCGACCGTTGTGGCCGTTGTCGCCGTTGCCACCGCGACCGTTGTCGTGGCCGTTGCCGTGGCCGTTGTCACCGCGACCGTTGTCGTGGCCGTTGTCGTGGCCGTTGTCACCGCGACCGTTGTCGTGGTCGTCGTCGTGGCCGTTGTCACCGCGACCGTTGTCGTGGTCGTCGTCATCGTCGTGATCGTGATGGTGGTGTCCGCGGAAGTCGCCGCGGTCATCGTCATCATCGTCGCAGTCGTCCCACCAGCGGTGGTCGTCGTCGCAGTACCAGCTGTACTTGTGGTCGTCACCGTTGCGGTCGTTGGCCGAAGCCGTGCCCGCTGTGCCGACTGCCGCGCCGCCGGCCATCAGTACGGTGGTGGCAGACGCCGCGATGAGACGCCTGGCGCGAAGTGATCGCATGGCCATACCTTTCCTTCCATCGTCTCGCGCACTCCCACGCACGAGATGGATGGCCGCGGCCGCAGCTGACGAAGCGTGCGGCGCGGTCATGGGCGTCGCCGCAAAATGTGTGAAGCACCCCCTCGGCCGCCGCGCCTCGTCAACCGCGCTGTGTCGCGCGGCCGGCGCCACGGTCGTGGTCCTCGCTGTGCAGGAACGGTGCCGGCCGGGTGTACCCGACTTGCGGCTTACATCACTAGACGTTAGTCGCGTGATGGTGACGCGGCATCTTGAAATGGCCGGATTTCCAAAACTGGTTGAATCCGTCTGTATAGCCATGAAAGGGCATGTATTGGACTGCATATTGCCCTCCGACGCACCCGCCGCTGCGGCGGACGGTGGTTCAGCGGGCGATGGTTCAGCGGGCGGTGCCGAAGTCCTGCGTCCAGTAGTTGCCGGGCTGCGCGAGGCCGACGCCTATCTCCTTGAACGCGCAGTTCAGGATGTTGCGCTTGTGGCCGGGGCTGGACATCCAGCCCGCCATGACCTTCTCGGGCGTGCTGTATCCGTATGCGACGTTCTCGCCGTACGTCCGCCAGTCGTAGCCGGCCTTGGTGATCCGGTCGCCCGGGTCCGAGCCGTCGGAACCCGTGTGCGACATGTTCCGGTGGCTCGCCATGTCGGCGCTGTGGGCCTGGGCGGCCGCCGTGAGCTTGGCGTTCAGCTTCACGGGGGAGCAACCGGCCTTGGCGCGCTCACTGTTCACCAGGGCGACGACGCGCGTAGCGGCGCTGGAGGCCGAGGCCGGCGCGGTGGAGGTGCTCGGCGCGGGGGTGGCGGGCGTGCTCGCCTCCGGGGCGGCCGTCGATTCCGGGCTTGCCGTCGATTCCGGGGCTGCCGTCGATTCGGGGGCACCGCTGCCCGGCGCGTCGGACGCGTCCGACCACGTGTCGGCGCCGTTCGTCCACTTGTCGGAGGTGTTCGCCCACTTCTGCCACTGGCTGTAGCGATCGGTGGCCTCCGCGGCATCGGCGCGGTCGTCGTCCAGACAGGCCATGGCGGCGGACGGTACTGCCAGCGCGGTGAGGGCGATGGCGGCGACGGCCAGGTGCCGGTGGCGTGTCGTCCTGCGGTGCTTCCTCATGGGACCTCGCTCGGTCGTGGGGGGTCACTGGGGTCGTCATTGTCAGAACGGGGGTGAGCAGGGGGCAACAAGCGGCACTACTACCCGGCGTCGTAGTCTCCGAAGGCCCTTGAAGAGGGCGCGCGGGTGTGCACACCCGGCTCACCGGAACCAGTGCAACGCCTGACGCTCCGTCAACCGTTGGCGTGCACCGGAACGGTGGCATGCCGGAAACAGGGCGCATCCATGACGTCGCACCGGGTGTTCCGTTTGTCTGGTTCCGGGTGGCGAGTCCGGCTATATCGCCCGAGGGCGATGTACTACCGGGCCACGTGGACGCCTGGCTGTCGCGTGATGGATGTCACTGTGAGGCGCTGCAACCTTTTGCAGGAGGTGTAGTCCACATGGAGGCAAGAGGTGCGCATATAAGCCGATTTAAGGAGAACTTGCTGGCATAGTGCGCCCATGAAGCGCCCCCGCCGCAGAGCCCTGGCCCTCGCTCTCACCGCCGCCGGTGTCGCCGGCGCCGCCGTCGTCACCGGCACGCTGCCCCTCGGGGACCAGCGGCCCACCGCACACCCCGGCGCCCCCGGCCCGTCCCGCACCGCGTCCGGACCGCCCCCGTCCCCCGGCGCACCGGGCATCGGCGACCCGCTTCTGCCGCTCGACGGCAACGGCGGCTACACCGTCCGCCGTTACACCCTCGACTTCGACTGGCGCGCCCCCCGCACGCCCTTCGCCGCCCGCGCCTCCATCAGCGCCACCGCCACGCAGGCGCTGTCCCGCTTCAACCTCGACTTCGCGGGCAACACGCTCCACGAGGTCACCGTCGACGGCGCACCGGCGACCGCCGAACGTGACGGCGAGGAACTCGTCGTCACGCCCCCGCAGGCGATCCGCGAGGGCGCCGCCTTCACCGTGGAGGTCGCCTACACCGCCGATCCCACCCAGCGAGGGGAGCGGAGCGACGCGATCCGGGCGTACGGCTGGGTGCCCACACCCGACGGCACGGTGGTCTACGCACAGCCCAACGGCGCCAAGATGATCTTCCCGGTGAACGATCACCCCAGCCTGCGAGCGCCGGTCACCTTCCGCATCACCACCCCGCCGGGCCTCAGCGCGGTGGCCAACGGCCAGCTCGTCGAGCGCGTCCGGCGACCCGACGGACGGGTCCGGTGGACCTACGACTCCGAGCATCCGGTCGCCGCCCAGCTGATCCAGCTGGCCATCGGGAGGTTTACGTTCGTCGACCGCACCGGCCCGCGCGGGCTGCCCGTCCGCGACGTGGTCCCGGACGGCCTGGTCACCGACACCGAGGACGTCCGCTCGCTGACCTCCGAGCACCTGACCTGGCTGGAGCGGCGGCTCGGCCCGTACCCGTTCCGCCGCTACGGGGTCCTGGTCGGCGACACCGACCTGCCGGTGGCGCTGGAGACGCAGTCGCTGTCCGTGCTGCCGAAGGCCACTCTGCTGGGTGACCGGGTCTACGCCGAGCGCGACCTCGTGCACGAGCTGACGCACCAGTGGGTGGGCAACAGCGTCGCCCTGCGGCGGTGGTCCGACCTCTGGCTGAGCGAGGGGCACGCCCGCTTCTACGAACGCCTCTACTCCGACGCGCACGGCGGCGTCGACCTCGAGGACGCGATGCGGGCGGCGTACGAGCAGCACGACCAGTGGCGGCACGACGACGGGGCGCCCGCCGAACCCACCGAGCCCACCCTCTTCAAGCGGATGCGGTACGACGGCTCGGCACTGGTGCTCTACGCCCTTCGGGAGAAGGTCGGCGAGGAGACGTTCGACAGGATCGAGCGGTCCTGGGTGACGAAGTACCGGGGGCGGGTGGCCGGCACCCGGGACTTCGTCGCGCTCGCGTCCGAGGTGGCCGGGGAGGATCTGACGCCGTTCCTCACACCGTGGCTCTACGGGGACCGGACCCCGCCCATGCCGGGGCATCCCGACTGGCAGGTGGACCCGGTCGAGGACTGAGCCCCGGCGGCCGGTACCGCCCGGTGCGGGGCCCGGAGGGCGGCTCGCGCCCGGACGGACGTACTGCCGCTGACCGGGTGGCCTGTGGCGGGCGGCTGGTCCAGCCCGGTGACGGTTGGCGCGACGTGGCGCTTCGGGCACGGAAGCGTACGAGGGGTGACGTGGAGACCAACTCCGCCGTCCTGGTTGCGCCGAGCATCGCCGGAGGCCCTTGCCATGACAGAACCCGCCGCCCCCCGTGTCCCCGCCACCGCCGCCGCACGCCGCCGTCGGGCCGTCTGCGTGACCGCGTCGGTGGCGCTCCCGGTCTCGCTGCTGGTCGCGCTGCTGAGCATGCCCCCTGCCGACAGCGACCCGGGGGCCGGGAGTACCGCGGCGGAGGACCGGCGTCTCCAGGACGTCTTCACGGCGGCCGCGGCCGAGTACGGCGTACCGCGCGGCGTGCTCATGGGCGTGTCCTACCAGCAGTCGCGATGGGACTCCCACCGGGGCGCGCCGAGCGTGGTCGGCGGCTACGGGCCGATGCACCTGGTGGACGCGCGCCACGCCCCGCCGCTCGCGGGCCCGCAGCGGTTGACGGGCAAGGCGGACATCCGGCGCGCCGGCGCCGCGCCGCCGGCCGACCTGCAACGCGCCGCCGGCCTCATCGGAGTCCCGGTCGAGCGGCTGCGGACGGATCCCGCCGCCAACGTGCGCGGCGGCGCGGCACTCCTGGCGCAGACGCAGCGCGAGCTGGGCAAACCGCTCAGCGCGGACCCGGCCGACTGGTGGGAGGCGGTGGCGCGGTTCCCGGGCATGGGCGACACCGTGTCGGCGAACGCGTATGCGCACGACGTGTTCACCGTGATCCGGCGCGGTGCGCAGCGCACCACCGACGCGGGGGAGCGCGTCACCCTGCCCGCCACCCCCGGCGTGCGTCCCCATCCGCACGACCCGCGGCGGCCGAAGGACATCGAGTGCCCGCCGGAGCTGTCCTGCTCATGGGTCAGAGCCCCGTACGTCGAGATCGGCGACGGCGAGTACGGCAACCACGACCGGGCCGACCGGCCCCGGGACCAGAAGGTCGAGTACATCGTCATCCACGACACCGAGGGCCCCCTGCCGTCCATGCTCAAGTCGGTGCAGAACCCGTACGAGGTGTCGTGGCACTACTCGATCCGCTCCGCCGACGGCCACGTCACCCAGCACGTCAGGACGAAGGACGCGGCCCGGCACTCCGGCAGCCAGTACATCAACGCCCGCTCGATCGGCATCGAGCACGAGGCGATCCTGGCGAAGCCCGACGCCTGGTACACCGAGCAGATGTACCAGGCCTCGGCCCGCCTGGTCCGCTACCTGGCCAGGAAGTACGACATCCCGCTCGACCGGCAGCACATCATCGGCCACGACAACGTGCCGTCCCCGATGGGCGTGACCATCCCCCACATGCACGACGACCCCGGCCCCTTCTGGGACTGGCAGCACTACTTCGACCTGCTCGGCGCGCCGCTGCGCGGCACGGCCGGACGCGACAGCGACCTGGTGATGATGCTGCCCGAGTACACCACCCACAAGCCCCGGTTCACCGGATGCGACAAGAGCGGTGTGCCGTGCAAGCCGCACGGTTCCAGCGCCGTCCGCCTGCACACCGAGCCGCGCGACGACGCCCCGCTGATCCAGGACCCGGGCCGCCGCCCCGGCGGCGACCCCTCCACGGAAGACGTCAACGACCTGGGGTCGCGCGTCTCCGCGGGCCAGCTCTTCGCGGTCGCCGGACGCCGCGGCGACTGGACGGCGATCTGGTACCAGGGCAACCGGGCGTGGTTCAAGAACCCCAGGACCCGCCCGACGGCGGTCGGCACGACCGGCCGGATGGTGACCCCGAAGGACGGGCTGAGCGAGATCCCGGTGTACGGCCGCGCCCTTCCGGAGCCGGAGGCCTATCCCGACGACGTACCGGTCAAGGCCGAGTCACCGCTCCCGTACCCCCTTCGCGCCGGCCAGCGCTATGCGACGCAGGACCGCGTCACCGGTTCCTACGTCGACAAGTCCGGCTCCGACGGCGCCTTCCGGGTGGTGAAGGGCGAGACGGAGTTCTACGAGATCCAGCTCGGCCACCGCGTCGCGTACGTTCGCGCGAGCGACGTGGACGTGGTGAACTCCTCCGTCACGGCGGCAGCGCCGCCCCGGACGCCCAAGTGACGGGTGCTCACCCAGGTTTTCTCACCCGGCCGGGGCGTCCGTGTCGAACGTGTAGTGGGCGGTGTGGTCCAGCAGGTCCGCCGGGGTCATGTCGTTCCAGGGCTTCATCGGCTCGTTGAGGTCGACCACGTTCGGGGTGCCGGCGGCCGGGACGTAGCCGGAGCCGGGGTGCCGGCGCTGCCACTCGGCCCACAGCTTGTCGATGTAGGCGTGGTGCAGCCAGAACACCGGGTCGTTGGGCGACACCCCGGTGGCCATCTGCCCGCCGACCCAGACGTGGACGCGGTTGTGCAGGTTCACCCCGCGCCATCCTTCCAGGTGGTTGCGGAAGCCGTCCGAGGCGCTGTTCCAGGGCGCCATGTCGTACGTCGCCATGGCGAGCACCGACTCCACCTCGGCCCGTGTCGGCAGCTCCCGCACCGCGGTGCCGAGCGAACGCCGCAGGAACGTACGCCCGTCCACGCGCACGTTGATCGGCCAGTTGCCGGCGGAGGCCGCGAACGGGCCGTCCGTCACCCGGCCGTCCCGGCTGCGACCGGTGCCGCCGAGGAAGTCGGGCGCCCACAGCGAGGCCCGTGCGGTGCGGTCGGCGGACCAGTCCCAGTACGGCAGCGCGACCGAGGCGTCCACCGACTGCAGGGCCCGCTCGAACTCCAGCAGGAATCTGCGGTGCCAGGGCAGGAACGAGGGTGAACGGTGGCCGGTGCGTTCACCGTTGTCGGTGTCGCCGACGATGAACGCGTTGTGGGTGGTGACGAACTCGTCGTAGCGGCCGCTGCGCTTGAGTTCCAGGACGGCGGCGACGAAGCGCCGCTTCTCGTCGGCGGTCAGGGCGGCCTGGTTCTTCCGGACGGTCATGTGCGTGTGCTCCAAAAAGCGTTGCGGGCAGGTCAGTTGGCGGGGAACGGCAGCAGCCGCGCGCCCTGGAGTTCGTCGACCGCGGCCCGCGCGGCGGCCCGCGGGGTGGGCACCGGGTCGTAGTGGCTGACGACGCTGATCCAGCTGCCGTCGGCGTTGCGCATCACATGCAGCTCCACCCCGTCGATGAACACCGCGTAGCCGGCGCCGTGGTGGTGATGGCCTCCGGCGGCCGGGCGGCCCTGTATCCGGCGGCCCTTGTAGACCTCGTCGAAGGAATCGGGGGAGCCGGGTGTGCCGGGTGTGCCGTGGTGGTGCTCGTCGGCGGTGGCGGCCGGGGCGGCGACGGCCTGGTAACCGGCTGCCGTGGCGAGGGCGGCGGCTGCGCCGAGCGCACGACGACGGCTGAGTTCGGGCATGCGGAACCTCCGGGAGGTGGGTGGGTCGGGTGACTCCGCATGCCTATCGGGCTGGTGGGCGCCCTTGCGAACGGTTGGCTGCGATCCGGACAATTACCCACATGTCGTGCAGCGTTGAACAAAGTTGATCTTGCCGGTTGTGGTGGTCCGGTGAAGGCGGAACGGGCAATTCCTTTGCAAGGGGCGCCGTTTCGCGGGGTAACTTCCCGGACCCGCGTGGCCGGCGTGGTGCGGATCACGCCATGAAGCTGACGCAAAGCCCCACATCCGGGCTGCTACCCTGCGTTGCCCCATGACCGCAACAGGTAGTCACCAGAGGTGTGCGTGAAGGTCGCCTGCGTCGGCGGCGGGCCCGCCGGCCTGTATCTGTCGATCCTGCTGAAGCTCCAGGACCCGTCCCACGAGATCACCGTCCACGAGCGCAACCCGGAGGGCTCCACCTACGGATGGGGCGTGACCTACTGGCGCGGTCTGCTCGACCGGCTGCACCTGCACGACCCCGAGTCGGCACGCGCCCTCGACGAGGCCTCCGTCCGCTGGAGCGACGGCGTCGCCCACGTCGGCGACCGCACCGTCCGGCACACCGGCGACCAGGGCTTCGGCATCGGCCGCCACCGTCTGCTGCAGATCCTCGCGGCCCGCGCCCGCTCCCTCGGCGTCCGCCTGGAGTACGGCCACGAGGTCACCGCCGGCCGGCTGCCCGCCGCCGACCTGGTGGTGGCGGCCGACGGCGTCCGCAGCGCGCTGCGCACCCGGTACGCCGACCACTTCGGCACCGAGGTGACGGCCGGCCGCAACTCCTACATCTGGCTCGGCACCACCAAGGTCTTCGACGCCTTCACCTTCGGCTTCGTCGAGACCGACCACGGCTGGATCTGGTGCTACGGCTACGGCTACGACCCCGGCCGCAGCACCTGCGTCGTCGAGTGCGCCCCCGAGACCCGGACCGGCCTCGGCCTGGACCGCGCGGACGAGGCCGAGGGGCTGGTCCTGCTGGAGAAGCTCTTCGCCGACGTCCTCGACGGCCACCGGCTGATCGGCCGCTCCCCGGCCGACGGCAGCGCTCCCTGGCTGACCTTCCGCACTCTCACCAACCGCACCTGGTACCGCGACAACCTCGTCCTCGTCGGCGACGCCGCGCACACCACCCACTACTCCATCGGCGCCGGCACCACCCTCGCCCTGGAGGACGCCATCGCCCTGGCCGACGCCCTGCGCGAGCTGCCCACCCTGCCGCAGGCCCTCGCCCGCTACGAACGGGAGCGCAAGGCGGCCCTGCTCTCCGCGCAGAGCGCCGCCCGCTACAGCGCCCAGTGGTACGAGAACCTGCCCCGCTACATCCGGCTCCCGCCGGACCGCATGTTCGCCCTGCTCGGCCAGCGCCACTCGCCCCTGCTCCCGCACATCCCACCGCGGCTGTACCACCGGCTCGACCAGGCCGCCGGTCGGCTGGCGGCGCTGCGCCGGTTCAAGCGCTGGCTGGGCCCCAAGGTCGCCCGCGCCGCGCACGCCCGCGCGCTGGCCGCCCGCAAGTGAGACGCCCGCGCTTTCAGCTCCCCGGACCGGCGGGTGACACACTGACGCGCATGGAAGAGCGCGTATTCGAAAGATGGGGCCAGCGGGCGTCCGTCATCGGCCTCGGGACCTGGCAACTGGGCGCCGACTGGGGCGACGTCGACGACAAGGAAGCCCTCGCGGTGCTGGAGGCGGCGGCGGAGTCGGGGGTGACCTTCTTCGACACCGCCGACGTGTACGGCGACGGACGCAGCGAGCAGACCATCGCCACGTTCCTGCGAGGCCGGCCCGATCTGCACGTCCTCGTCGCGACCAAGATGGGCCGCCGCGTCGACCAGATCCCCGAGAACTACGTCCTGGACAACTTCCGGGCCTGGAACGACCGGTCCCGGCGCAACCTCGGCGTCGACCGTGTCGACCTGGTACAGCTGCACTGCCCGCCGACCCCCGTCTACTCCTCCGACGAGGTGTTCGACGCTCTGGACACCCTCGTCGCGGAGGAGCGCATCGCCGCGTACGGCGTCAGCGTGGAGACCTGCGAGGAGGCGCTCACCGCGATCGCCCGGCCGAACGTGGTCAGCGTGCAGATCATCCTCAACCCGTTCCGCATGAAGCCGCTGCGCGAGGTGCTCCCCGCCGCGCGCGAGGCCGGCGTGGGGATCATCGCCCGGGTGCCGCTCGCCTCCGGCCTGCTGTCCGGCAAGTACACCAAGGACACGGTGTTCCCGGAGAACGACCACCGCACCTACAACCGGCACGGCGAGTCCTTCGACGTCGGCGAGACCTTTTCCGGCGTCGACTACGCGACCGGCGTCGAAGCCGCCGCCGAGTTCTCCGCTCTCGCCCCGGAGGGGTACACCCCGGCCCAGCTGGCGCTGCGCTGGATCGCCCGGCAGCCCGGCGTGACCACGGTGATCCCCGGTGCCCGCTCGCCGGAGCAGGCCCGCGCCAACACGGCCGCCGCCGCGCTGCCGCCGCTGTCCGACGCGACGCTCGAGGCGATCCGGGACCTCTACGACCGGCGGATCAAGGACCAGGTCGAGGACCGCTGGTAGGCCGTACGACGCGGACGCCGGCAGGCCGTACGACGCAGACCTCCCTCGGCGGGCACTCTTCTGCCGCCGAGGGGGAACTCGGAAGGGAAGGACTCGGGTCGTTTCCACCGGGAGGCAGTGTCGTGACGGGCGGCGAGGACAGCGTGAAGAGGCCCAGGGGGCGCAACGAGACCGAGGAGGAGCGCGCCGACCGGATGTGGGTCGAGCTCATCCAGGAGGTGCGTGTCGCGCAGATGGGTGTGCAGATCCTGTTCGGCTTCCTGCTCACCGTCGTCTTCACGCCGACGTACCGCCAACTGCCGGACACCGACCGCACGATCTACATCGTCACGGTCGTCCTCGGGGCCGCCGCGACCGGCGCGCTCATCGGGCCGGTCTCCCTGCACCGGCTGGTCTCCGGGCGGCGGATCAAGCCGCAGGCGGTGCACTGGGCCTCCCGGCTGACGCTGGTCGGCCTGGTGCTGCTGCTCGCCACCATGACCGCGTCGCTGCTGCTGATCCTGCGGGTGGCGACGCACGACGACTTCGTTCCGTGGATCGTCGCGGCCGTCGTCCTCTGGTACCTGCTGTGCTGGTTCGGCATACCGCTGTGGACCCGCCGTCGGCACACGAGCCGCTGAGCGGGTCCGCCCCGGGCCGCTCAGCCCTCCGCGATGACCTCGGCCAGGAAGTCGTCCACCCGGATCCGCTCCCGGCCGGGCGCGACCACGGCGTAGGTCTCGCGCAGGAAGGCCGCGACCGCCGGCGCCCAGGCGAAGACCGCCGCGTGATGGTGTCCGCCGTCGGAGCGCGGGTCGCCGAAGAAGTCCAGGCGCAGCTCCTCCCAGCGGCCCGTCGCGACCGGCCGCATCCGGACGTCGCCCGCGCCGACCGGCCGGCGCAGGCCGTCCGCCAGCATCTCGCGGTCCAGCCGCCACCGGGCGAGCACCCGGCCGTCATGGCTGAACACCGCGGTGACGGCGAACGGGTCCTCGGCGTCGTACCCCAGGTGGGCGAGGACCGGGAAACGGTCCGCGGTGCCGGCCTGGAGCTGCATGACCAGGGTCCTGTGCACGAAGGGGTTCACCAGAAGGCCTCCGGGGAGAACGGGCGTAGAGCCTTCCAGTACCCCTCTCACGCACGAGATGCTCAGCCCGCCGGGTGATTCTCGCGGGCGCCGCGCGGCGCCGGCGGGCAGGAGCCGCGCGGTCAGTCCAGCGCGTCGTGCAGGGCCGGCAGCAGCGTCTTCGCCGACCAGTCCAGGAACTCCGGCTGGGACTCGCCGCCGATCTGCACCAGCGCGATCTCGGTGAAACCGGCCTCGGCGTACGGGCGTACGGCCTCGACGAAGGCCTCCGGGTCGTCGCCGCACGGGATCGACTCCGCCACGTCGTCGGGCGTGACGAACTGCGTGGCCGACTCGAAGGAATCGGGGTGCGGCAGCTCGGAGTTCACCTTCCAGCCGTTGCCGAACCAGCGGAACTGGGCGTGCGCCCGCTTGATCGCCGTGTCGCGGTCGGTGTCGTAGCACACCGGCAGCTGGCCCACCCGCGGCTTGCCCGCACCGCCGTGCCGGTCGAACGCCTCCAGCAGCCCCGGCTTGGGCTCCGTCGCGATGACCAGGTCGGCCAGCCGGCCCGCCAGCGCGCAGGAGCGGTCCCCGGAGACGGCGATGCCGATCGGCGGCGGCTCGTCGGGCAGGTCCCACAGCCGGGCCGACTCGACGTCGAAGTGCGGGCCGCGATGGCTGACATGCCCGCCCTCGAACAGCGCCCGGATGATCCCGACGGCCTCCTCCAGCATCTCGTGCCGCACCTCCACCGGAGGCCAGCCGCCGCCCACCACATGCTCGTTCAGGTTCTCGCCCGAGCCGAGGCCGAGCCGGAAGCGGCCCTCGGACAGCAACTGCACGGTCGCCGCCTTCTGGGCCACCACCGCCGGGTGGTAGCGGAAGGTGGGGCAGGTGACGTACGTCATGAGCGGGATACGGGACGTTGCCTGAGCCGCCGCGCCCAGCACACTCCACGCGTACGGGGAGTGACCCTGCGAGCGCAGCCACGGAAAGTAGTGGTCGGAGGTCACCGAGAAGTCGAAGCCGACCTCCTCGGCCCGCGCCACATGGTCGACGAGCTCACGAGGGCCGGCCTGCTCGGTCATCATCGTGTATCCGATTTGCACCATAAAGGGCGAGTCCCCGGCCGGGCGGAGCGAAAACGGGACACGTGTGACCTGGGTGAAAGAAGGTCCGTTGAAAACCCCTCGCCACCCCGTGATCACGGGGGAGAGGATGACCGCATGAGTGTGCGCCCGCTGCCTTCGAGCACCCCCGCCGCCCAGGGTGTCGACGCCTCCGGTGTCCTCGCCTTCCTCGACGCCCTCGACGCCGCCCCCGAGATCGAGCCGCACAGCCTGATGATCCTGCGCCACGGCCATGTGGTGGCCGCCGGCTGGTGGGCCCCGTACGCCCCGGACCGCCCGCAGCTCCTGTACTCGCTCAGCAAGAGCTTCACAGGGACCGCCGCCGCCCTCGCCGCCGCCGAGGGGCTGATCGACCTCGACGCCCCGGTGATCTCGTACTTCCCGGAGTTCGCCGCCGACATCACCGACCCGCGCAGCCGCGCGATGCTGGTCCGGCACGTGGCGACGATGTCCAGCGGCCATCTCGGCGAGACCCTGGACGCGGCCCGCGCCCTCGACCCCGCCGAGCTGGTACGCGGCTTCCTGCTGCTGCCCCCCGACCGCGACCCCGGCACGGTCTTCGCCTACAACCAGCCCACCACCTACACCCTCGCGGCGATCGTCCAGCGGGTCACCGGACAGCCGCTCACCGGCTATCTGCGCCCCCGGCTGCTGGACCCGCTCGGCATCGGGGACGTCGCCTGGCTGCGCGACCGCACCGGCCGCGAACTCGGCTTCAGCGGACTGCACGCCACCACGGACGCCGTCGCGAGACTCGGCCGGCTGTATCTGCGCGACGGCGTGTGGGAGGGCGAACGGCTGCTGCCCGAAGGGTGGGTCGCGCAGGCCACCCGCGCCCACATACCGACCGCCGGCGCCATGGGGGACACCGACCGCGGGGACTGGGACCAGGGCTACGGCTGCCAGTTCTGGATGTCCCGGCACGGCTACCGCGGCGACGGCGCCTACGGTCAGTTCTGCCTGGTCCTGCCCGAGCACGACGCCGTGGTCGTGACGACCGCCGAGACCGAGTGGATGCAGCAGCTGCTGGACCTGGTCTGGGAACATCTGCTGCCCGCCTTCCGCCCGGAACCCCTGACCGGCCGTGAGGTCGCGGAGGCGGCCCTCCAGGAGCGGCTGGCCCGCCTCGCGCTGCCGCCGGCCCCCGGCAGCCCGGCACCCCCGGAGCGGGCGGACGCCTGGGCCGCCGCCGCGTTCATCCCGGCCGGCGGGGTCTGCGCCGCCCAGCCCGGACTGTCGGCGGTCGCCGTGCGCGGCGCGGCGGACGGCTGGACGGTCACCCTCACCGAGGACGGCCACGACCTCGTGCTGCGCCTCGGCGGCGAGGGGTGGACCGTCGCCGAGGACCCCGTCCCCACGGCGGTGAGCGGTGGCTGGACGGACACCGGGGCGCTCGCGCTGGACGTGCTCTTCCTGGAGACGCCGCACCACCTGCTGATCACCTGCTCGCTCCCGGACCGGACCTTCACCGCCCGCTGGAGCACCCAGCCCCTGCACGGCGGCCCGCTGCGCACCCGGGGCGCCCCGCGTCCGTCGTCAGTCTGAGGGGACCTGGAAGGTGCGCAGGGCGGTGTCCAGGGCCTGCCGGTTGGCGGAGGAGCCGAAGCCGTCCGCCGGGGCCGTCCAGCGCAGCGAGTAACCCCGGCCACCGCCGATCAGGACACCGCGCCCGAACGTGCGCACCTGTGTTCCCCGCACCTCGGCGACCCACTCCATGTCGGCGGCCTCGCGGCCCTGGTACGTCGTCGCCCGGATCGCGCCGAGCCGCCGGTAGCCGCCCGCGCCCTTCAGCCCCGGCTCCACGTCGTCGCGCCAGACGGCGACCGGGTCCGGGCCGATCCGCTCGCTGTAGGTCACCGCGAGCGTGCGGTCGTCGCCGTCCGCGCCGAGCACGACGCGGTACGCCACGTCGGAGACCCGGGTGGTGCGCAGCGGACGCCAGCCGTCGGGAAGGGCCACGGAGAAGCCCTCGGGGGCGGCGTACGTGCGGAAACCCTGGGGGAGGCCGGTCGGACTCGGCGTGGGGGTGGGCGTGGGCGTGGCCGCGCGCGTCGGGGTCGGGTCCGGGTCCGGGGAAGCGGTCGGGTCCGGCCGGGCGGGGGCGGGCGTGGTCGCGGGCGGGCCGGTCTCCGGGGTGCCGGTGGCGGGTCCGCCGGACGCGGAGGGCCGGGGCGCGGCGTCGGCCGCGGCGGGGGCGCCGTCCGGCAGCCCCCTGGTCGCGGCGAGGACGGCCACCGCGACCGTGACCACCGCCAGCGCCGTCCCGGCGACCATGGTGCGCCTGCTCCAGCCCGGCGCGGCATGGCAGACGGCGGCGTAGGCGCGGCGCACCCGGGGCGGCGGCGCGCTCGGCGGCGCGGCCCCGGGCTCCTCGTGCAGCACCCGCAGGAGGGCTGCGCGGACCACCGGACGCGTCAGCCGCTCCCGGGAGTCCTTGCGCAGCAGACCCTGGACGACCCGGCCGAGGGGACCGGCGCGCACCGGTGTGCGCAGCGGCAGCCGGTCCACGCCCCGCAGGGTCGCCTCCGGGCGGTCCCGGTCCCGGAACGGCGGGCGCCCCTCGACCAGCGTGTACAGGACGGCGCCCAGCGCCCACAGGTCCGCCGCCGGGCCGATGCGCTCGTCCCGGGCCTGCTCCGGGGAGGCGTACGACGGTGCCGTCAGCCGCGGGGCGAGGGTCGCCCCCGCCAGTCCGAAGCCGGTGACGACGACCGGGCCCCGCTCCGGCACGACCACCTGGCCGGGACTCAGCTCGCCGTGCGTGACGCCCTCGTCGTGCGCCGCCTCCAGCACGTCCAGCAGTTCGAGACCGATCCGCGCCGCCCGCACATAGTGGAACGTCCCGCGCTCGGCGAGGAGTTCGCCGAGCGGCGTCCCGCCGACCCAGTCGGTGACGGTCCACAGGACGCCGTCCTCCACCACGGCGTCGAGCACCGGTGCCACCCGCCCGGGGCACAGCCGCTCCACCGTCTCGGAGGTGCGCACGACCCGGCCGACGACCCGGCGCGCCTCGTCCTCGCCGGTGGCCTCCGGCAGCCGGATCTCGGTCACCAGGCAGGGCCGGCCTGCCTCGACGTCCTCCCCGTACCAGCAGACACGGTTCGTCTCGCGGTGGACGACGTCGAGGAGCCGGTACCTCCCCGCCACCGACTGCTGCGCGCCGACGTACGCGTTGCCCATGGTCATCCCTCGCTGCACGCGGTTCTCACCCTTTGCCAGTGGTACGCGGGGTGCGACGGCGTGTGTTCAACGCGCGGGCGCGTATTCGGGGCCGAGGCGCATTTTTGACGATGGGTCAGTCAGAGGTGCGCCGGAGATGTGTCAGCTCAGCCCGAAACGCTCGTCCCAGGCCCGCGGTTCACCGGTCGGCGCGTTGCCGCCGCACACCACCAGACCGAGCCGCGCTCCGTCCCCCACCCGCTCCAGCACCCGCCGGGCCGCGGGCAGCAGACAGCCGGCGGCCGGCTCCGTCCACAGCTTGGCGTGGTCGGCGAGGTCCCGACAGCCCCGCACCGCCTCCTGGTCCGAGACCACGAGCACCTCGTCCACCAGGGCGGACACATGGTCGTACGTCAGCTGGGAGACCGAAGGAGCGCTGAGCGTCGACACGATCGACGACGGCTCCACCGGCACCGGACCGCCGGTCTTCAGCGCCGCCGACATCGCCTCGGCGCCCTCGGTCTCCACACCCCAGATCCGCACCCCCGGCCGGCGGGCGCGCAGCGCGGCCGCCACCCCCGCGATCAGCCCGCCCCCGCCGATGCTGACCAGGACGTCGGTCAGCTCGTCCGCGTCCTCGGCGAACTCCAGTCCCACGGTGCCCTGCCCGGCGACGACCACGGGATCGTCGAACGGGTGCACAAGGGTCAGCCCCTCGTCGCGCAGCACCTCCACGAGACGGAACGCCTCCGTCATCCCGTCTGTCAGCCGCACCAACGCACCCGCCTCCCGGGCGATGTCCACCGACCGCGCGGGCGCCGAACGGGGCATGACCACCGTCGCCTTCACATCGAGCGCGGCGGCCATCACCGCGAGCGCGATGCCGTGGTTGCCACCGCTGACCCCGACCACCCCGGCCGCCCGCTCGGCCTCGCCGAGCGACAGCAGTTTGGCCGTCGCCCCGCGGGCCTTGAACGACCCGGTGCGCTGGAGGAGTTCCAGCTTCGTGCTGACCGGGACGCCGAGCAGCGCGGACAGCCCGGGGCTCGGCACGGTGGGGGTGCGGACGATGTGGCCGGCGATGCGCCCGGCGGCGGCTTCGATGTCCGTGATGCCGATCAAGGAGCTCACTCTTCCTTCCGGCGCGGCGGTCCTGGTGGTCCGCGCCGAGTCGACCCTCACCCGGCGGACTCCGGTGGTCAACAGGGTTTCGCCGGGGGCGGCGCGCTCAGTGCTGCTGCGCCTTCTGCGGGGTCGCCTCGCTGGGCCGCACCACGACGTGCCCGTCCCCTTGGAGCATCAGCTGGACGGCCTCCCCGGAGCCGCCGCGCAGCATCGAGCCGATGGACTGCGACCGGTGCAGCGAGGTCTGGAGCCCGGCGGTCCAGCCCACGACCGCGTCCGTGTCGACGTACACCGGATACTGCGGCGTCACCGGAATCACCAGCGGATTGCCCTCGCACACCAGCCCCAGCCTGCCGTGCCCGGTGAAGACGCTGTTGAACAGACCGCCGCCCGCGATGCCCGCGCCCTTCACGGTGGCGATCCGGTAGGAGAGCGTGGCGTCGAAGCACAGCACGTTGCGGCCGTTGACGGTGAACTCGTCGCCGGGGGAGACGTCCACGACGAAACAGTTCTGCGCCTCGTGCGCGAACCAGGCCTCGCCCTGGCCGCGCACCCTCATCAACGGCAGTCCCTCGCCGGTGACCGCGCGTTTGAGCATGCCGCCCACGCCCTGGCCCTTGCGCTCGAAGGCGAGGCTGCCGCGGTAGGCGACCATCGCGCCCTGCCGGGCCAGCATCTCGCCGTCGACCGTGTACCGGATGCACTTGGCGTTCTCGACGGTCATGCCCGGGCCCGTGGCGGGCCGCACCATGTGCTCACTGGAAAAGAGATCACCCTTCATGCGGGCATCCTGGCCGGAGGATTGGCTTCCGCCAAGATCGCGGGTGCGGGGTCAGCCACCGAACACCTGCGTCCAGTACGTGCCAGCCCGGCCGCCGCCCGCGAAACCCGTGCCGATGTGCCTGAACTCCGGCTTGAGAATGTTGGCGCGATGTCCGGGGCTGTTCATCCACCCGGTCACCACCTCGGCGGGGGAGCGCTGGCCGCAGGCGATGTTCTCGCCGATCGAGCGCAGGCCGGACCCCGCGGCGGCGGCCCGGTCCCAGGGCCGGCTGCCGTCGGGCGAGGTGTGCGCGTAGAAGTCCCGCGCCACCATGTCCGCGCTGTGCGCCTGCGCCGCGGTGGTCAGTGCCGGGTCGACGGCCAGCGCGCGCAGACCGGCTCTCGTCCGCTCCCGGTTGGTGAGGTCGACGACCTCGGCAGCCGTGGCCGCCAGACCGCCGGGCGACAGCGGCCGCGCCCACAGCGCCGTCCAGTACGGCTCGCCCGCCCGGCCGCCGTGCGCGGAGCCGACGGCGGCATGGGTGAACGCCGGGCCGAGGAGCGTGCGCCGGGGGCCGTCCGCGCGCAGGCAGTACGCCACGAACTCCGCGGGCGTACGCGGTCCGGAGACCAGGTGCTCGCCGACGGTGAGATACGCGTACCCGGCGGCGGTGATCCGCCGGTAGACGGAGACCCCGTCCCGGCCCTCGACCCCCAGCCACCCGGCCGCCGCCATGGCCGCGGCATGCTCCCGTGCCGCGACGGCCAGCCGCGCGTCGAGCACGACGGGCGGCGAACCGGCCTGGCCCCGCGCCGAGTTGACGAGCCCGAGAAAGCCGTCGCCGTCGCCGAGGAAGCCGTCGTCGTGGCCACGGAAGCCGTCGCTCGGTGCGGTCCCCTCGTCCGCCACCTCCACCCCGAAGTCCCGGACCAGTCCCGCCAGCCCGTCCGTGTACCCCTGCCCCAGAGCGCGCAGCTTCCACAGCGCCCCTCGCCGATAGATCTCGGCGAGCAGCAGCACGGTCTCCTGCGCGGGGCGCGGCGGTGTGAACCGGGCCAGCGTCCGGCCGCCGGGATCCATGACATGCAGTGTAGGGGCGGGCAGCCGACCCAGCGGCGTGCCGGGATCGGCGGGGCTGACGGTGACGGTGACCCGGGTCGCTCCGGCACGCAGCCGCGACGGCTCGAGCGTCAGGGTGTCGCCCCGCAGCCGAACGCCCGGCGCCGACGGCTGGTTGTAGAACACGAAGTCGGCGTCGCCGCGAACTCTCCCGCCGTCATCCGTGATCAGCGCGGACACGTCGAACGGCCCCGGCACCCGCACGGTCAGCGCGCCGCCCGGCAGGGGCAGATTGCCCCCGGGGACCAACTCGCTCATGGCGCCGCCTTGCTGCCCTGGACCGGGACGGGGTGTGGAAGGAACCTCGACCGGACAACGTCCCCGGACAGCCGAGGGTTCCCCGCTCACACACAGTGCGTGAACCCACCCAGGGGCGCGGGGAACTGCGCGCTCAACCCCTCACACACACCCGCACCCGCCGACGAACCTCCAGGCCCTCCCCTCAGGCGCCCAGAACCCTCGCCCAATCCTTCGGCACCCTTCCCGCCGGCCCCGGCGCCGGCTGGTCGGCCGGATGGCTGCCCGGCGGCGCGAGCGCCGGACCGGAGTCGTACAGAGTCTCGGTGGCGTAGTCCCAGAACCACTCCTCGCCCGGCTCGTAACTCTGCACCAGCGGATGCCCGGTGGCCCGGTAGTGCGCGGTGGCGTGCTTCGCGGGCGAGGAGTCGCAGCAGCCGACATGCCCGCACTGCGCGCACCGCCGCAGATGGAACCACCAGCCGCCGACGGCGTCGCAGTCCACACATCCCGCACCGCTCGGCGGCACGCTCGGATCGATTCCTGTCTGCTCCGTCATGCGGGCTCCTCAAGGGGTTCGGGAGTCGTCTCGTCCTCCGTGGCGGTGAGCGGGAGAAGCACCTGGAAGCGGGTGTCGCCCGGTACGGAGTCCACCTGGAGGCTGCCGTGATGCTTGTTGACCACGATCCGCCAGGAGATGTCCAGGCCGAGCCCGGTGCCTTCGCCCACCGGCTTGGTGGTGAAGAAGGGATCGAAGATCCGGTCCCGGATCTCCGGCTCCACCCCGGGCCCGGTGTCCCGGAACTCCACCAGCAGCCGGTCGTGGTCGAGCGCGGTCCGTACCGTCAACGTCCCGTCGCCGCCCGTGCTGTTGATCGCGGAGACCGCGTTGTCGATCAGGTTGGTCCACACCTGGTTCAGCTCCGCCGGGTAGGCGGGGATCGGCGGGAGAGCACGGTCGTAGTCCTTCACGACCTTGATCCGCTCGCCGATCTTCCCGGACAGCATCAGCAGGGTGCTGTCGAGGAGTTCGTGCACATCGGCGATCCGGTAGGGCGCGCGGTCCAGCTGCGAGTACTGCTTGGCGGCGTCCACCAGGTGCGAGACACGGGTGGTGGCGTCCGCGATCTCGTCCATCAACAGCTCGGTCTCCACCGTGTAGTTGAGCCAGCCGATCGCCCCCGGCAGGATCGACTCGTCGACGGCCGCCGCGACCTGGTCCAGCCAGTCGAGGTCGAGACCGGCCTGTACGAACGTGGGCGCGAGCCGCCAGCCGTCGGGGATGCCGTGGTCGTCCAGCCAGTCGGTGACCGCGTCCTCACGGTCGGAGGCCTCCAGCGGGCTGAGCGAGGGCGCCTTGCCCACCCGCTCGGCGGTGCGCTCCTGGATCTCGATCAGATGCGCCAGCACCTCGCGCGGATACGGCCCCGCCGAGATGACACTCAGCTTGTGCCGCATCTTCGCCACCCGCTCGCGCAGCGCCTCGGTGGCCCGGACGGCCGCCGCCGCGGGGTTGTTCAGCTCGTGGGTGAGCCCGGCGGACAGCGAGCCGAGCGCCAGCAGCCGCTCCCGCTGCCCGATCATCCGCTGGGTGTTCTTCGACCCGAAGAACAGGCCCTCCAGCAGATGGACGGCCATCGGGAACCACTCGCGCATGATGCTCGCGAACGTGTCGGCGGGCAGCACGAAGAACCGGGTCGGCTCGGTGACCCGCATCGAGTTGTTGTAGACCTGCCGGACCCGGTCGCCGATGTACGCCTGCATGGCGCCCGCGTACACCCCGCGCTGCGAGGTCCGGGTGACCTCGACGTCGTCGCCGCCGACCCGCCGGGAGAGCACGACGGTGCCCTCGAGCATCACGTAGAAGCAGGTGGCGGCCTCGCCCTCGGTGTAGACGGGGCCCGGCTCGAACCGCTCCACCCGTCCCTCGGCGCACAGCCGGCCCAGCTGCTCGGGGCTCAGCTTCTCGAACAGGAACAGCGAACTGATCTCCTGCGGGCTGCACGGCATCGGCTGCCCGCTCATGACTGCTCCAGGTAACGGTGGACGAGCATCACGGCCATGGCTCCCTCTCCGACGGCGGACGCGACCCGCTTGGCGGACTCCGCGCGCGCGTCGCCCGCGACGAACACACCGGGCACATTGGTCTCCAGGTGGTACGGCGGCCGGTCCAGCTCCCAGTCCGCGGGCGGGCGCCCGTCCGGGGTGAGGTCGGGCCCGGCCAGGATGAACCCGTGCTCGTCCCGCAGCACCGTGCCGTCCAGCCACTCGGTGCGCGGCGCCGCGCCGATGAACACGAACAGCCACTGGGCGTCGACCGTTTCGCTCCGCCCGGTCGCGGTGTCCCGCAGCGTCAGCCGCTCCAGGTGACCGGAGCCGTGCGCGGCCTCCACGACCGTGCCGCAGCGCACCGAGATGTTCGGCGCCTGCTCGATCTGCCGGATCAGATAGTGCGACATCGACGCGGTCAGCGACTCCCCGCGCACCAGCAGCGTCACCGACTTGGCGCCCCGCGCCAGGTACATCGCCGCCTGCCCCGCGGAGTTGGCGCCGCCCACGATGTACACATCCTGGCCCTGGCAGCCGGACGCCTCCGTCAGCGCCGACCCGTAGAACACCCCGCACCCGGTCAGCTCGGTCAGCCCCGGCGCGTCGAGCTGCCGGTACGACACGCCGGTCGCCAGGATCACGCTGTGCGCGGCGACCGCCGAGCCGTCGGCGAACCGTACGATCCGCGCGGCCCCGTTGACCTCCAGACCCGTCACCTCGCGCGCGGTGAGGATCTCGGCGCCGAACTTCGCCGCCTGCCGCCGGGCCCGTTCGGTGAGCTGCGCGCCCGACACGCCGTCGGGGAAGCCCAGATAGTTCTCGATACGTGAGCTCTGCCCGGCCTGCCCGCCGGTCGCCGACCGCTCCACCAGCACCGTCCGCAGCCCTTCGGAGGCCCCGTACACCGCCGCCCCGAGCCCCGCCGGGCCGCCGCCGATCACCACCAGGTCGTAGAACTCGGCCGTCGGCGTGGTCGCGAGTCCCACCCGCGCGGCGAGGTCCGGCGCCTCCGGCTCGACCAGCGGACTCCCGTCCGGGGTGATCACCACGGGCAGCCGCGTGCCGTCCTGCCCGGCCGCGGCCAGCAGCCGCCGGCCCTCCGGTTCGTCGGCGGAGTACCAGCGGTACGGCACCTGGTTGCGGGCCAGGAACTCCCGTACGTCCGAGGAGCGCGCCGACCACCGGTGCCCGACCACCTTGGTGCTGGGCACCGGCCGGTGATCACTGGTCCGCCACGCCTGGAGCAGGTCGTCCAGGACCGGATACAGCTTCTCCTCCGGCGGATCCCACGGCTTGAGCAGATAGTGGTCCAGATCGACGACGTTGATCGCGTCGATCGCCGCGTTGGTGTCCGCGTACGCGGTCAGCAGCACCCGCCGCGCCCCCGGATACACGTCCAGCGCCTGCTCCAGGAACTCGATGCCGTTCATCTGCGGCATCCGGTAGTCGGCCAGGATCACCGCCACCAGGTCGCCGCGCAGCTTCAGCTCGCGCAGCGCCTCGAGCGCGGACTCGCCGGACTCCGCGCGCACGATCCGGTACGACGCCCCGTAGCGCCGTCTGAGATCGCGGGCGACGGCGCGGGAGACCCCCGGATCGTCGTCCACGGTCAGAATGACGGTCCGCGCCGTATCGGCGGCCTGTGCCATACGTCTCCCACCCCGAGCGGTCGGACAATCGGGCGCGGTGCCCCCGTCGTCACCGCCCCGGCTCCCGCCATCGTATGTTCGATCGCCCCGTCCCGCTCGGGTTCGTTCCGCTGTGCGACGACCGCGCAGCGTGACGGAGGGAGAATCCCGGCATCTCACCGAACCGTGGCCCGCCGGGTGCCCGGCACGCGGCGTTCACGGTCCTGGGCGGATCCCGGGACATGAAGCGGACGCGTCAGCCCTGTCGCCGGGCGAGCACGCAGAACTCGTTCCCCTCCGGGTCCGCCAGTGTCACCCACGTCTGCTGGCCCTGGCCCACGTCCGCGTGCCGGGCGCCGAGGGCGAGCAGGCGGGCGACCTCCGCCTGTTGGTCGGCGGGGCGGAAATCGAGGTGGAGACGGTTCTTGACGGACTTGGCCTCGGGGACCCGCACGAACAGCAGACCCGGCAGCCGCTCCGGCTCGGGCCGGATCTCGAACTCGTCGGCGCCGTCGTGCACCACCACCCAGCCGAGGGCGTCCGCCCACCAGCGGCCCAGGGCGACGGGATCGGCGGCGTCGACGATGACTTGCTCCCAGACAAGGCTCATGGCGGCAGCGTAGGGAAGACTGACGGTGATTGCCGAACGGATAAGGACCCGGTGAGGACGAGGAGGCAGCCGGATGACACGCCCGATCACGGCAGGGGTGGACGGATCGGAGGGGAGCCACGCGGCGCTCGCCTGGGCGGCCCGGGAGGCCGTCCGGCGCGGGCGGGCACTGCGCGTGGTGCACGCCTGGCGGTTCGAGCCGCACGAGGCGGTGGACGGGGACCGGGACGCCCAGGCGCGCTGGGTGCGCGAGGCGGTGGACCGGGCCATCGGTGAGACCACCGGGCGCCACCCCGGGCTGGACGTGCGCGCCGACGTGGTCGAGGGCGACGTCGTCGACACCCTGGTCGCCGCCACGGCCGAGGACGAACTGCTGGTGCTCGGCTCGCGCGGGCACGGCCGGGTCGTCGGCTTCCTGCTCGGCTCGGTCGGACAGCAGGTGATCGCCGGGGCCGCCGGTCCCGTCGTGCTGGTCCGCTCCGGGGACCGCGCCCCGGCCGAGGCGGAGGGCCGCGAGGTCGTCGTCGGTCAGGAGGGCGGCCCGGAGGACAGCGCCGCCGCGCTGCGGTTCGCGTTCGAGACGGCGGCGGCACGCGGGGCGACCCTGCGCGCGGTACGGGCGTGGACGCTGCCGCCGGTGTTCGCCTACAGCCCGGGCTCGCTGAAGCTGCTGGACGAGGCCGGCGGCCCCGAGCCGTACGAGAAGAAGGCGCTGAGCGAGGCCCTGGAGCCGTGGCGGGAGCGGTTCCCGCAGGTACCGGTGGTCGAGCAGGTGGAGATGGGCAGCGCGGGCCAGGTGCTGCTCGAGGTGTCCGCGCGGGCCCAGCTGATGGTCGTCGGGCGCCGCGCCCGGCGGACCGCCGTGGGCGCCCGGATCGGCTCCGTCGCCCACGGGGTGCTGCACCACGCGCCGTGCCCGGTGGCCGTGGTGCCGCCCGCCTGATCACTCCGGCAGGGCGGGGCTCTCCAGGGTCTGGCGGGCGCGCGGCAGGATGTTCTCCACATAGTCCTTCACGGCCGTGTCCAGCCCGATGTCGTGCTGGGCCCGCTCCGAGAGGTACCAGCGGTGTTCGAGCAGCTGGTGGTAGATCTCGGCCGGGTCGATGCCGTCGCGCAGCTCGAGCGGCACCGCCCGCACGGTGGGCCGGAACACCTCCCGCACCCAGCGGTGGGCCAGCACCTCCGGGCGGGCGGCCAGGGGGTCGCCGGGGGCGTGGTCGTCCTGGGTGGCCATCCAGGACTCCAGGTCGTTCAGCAGCCGCCGGGCCTGGTTCTCCTCGGTGTCCAGGCCGGTCAGCCGCAGCAGCTGCCGCTGGTGGTGGCCCGCGTCGACGACCTTGGGCACGAAGGTGACGGTGTCGCCGTTGGAGGAGTGGTCGATCTGCATCTCGGCCACGTCGAAGCCGAGGTCGTTGAGCCGGCGTATCCGGCGTTCGATGTAGTGGTACTTGCCCGCCGGGTAGACGGAGGTGCGGGTCAGCTCCTGCCACAGCCCCTGGTAGCGGGCGCAGATCTCGGTGCCGAACGCGATCGGGTCGACCGAGGGGTGCAGCGCCCCGGACGCCTCCAGGTCGAGCAGCTCGCCGCTGATGTTGACCCGGGCCAGGTCCAGGTCGTAGTCGCGCTGCCCGTCGCTGAGCCGGGCGTGCAGCTCGCCGGTCTCGGCGTCCACCAGATAGGCGGCGTAGGCGCCCGCGTCCCGCCGGAACAGGGTGTTGGACAGCGAGCAGTCGCCCCAGGCGAACCCGGCCAGGTGCAGCCGCACCAGCAGCACCGCGAGGGCGTCCATCAGCCGGTGCATGGTCGCCGGGCGCATGGTGGTCTCGAACATCGAGCGGTACGGCATCGAACCGCCCAGGTGCCGGGTGATCAGCACGGGCTCCAGCGGCTCGCCGGCCGCGTCCGCGCGGCCGGTGACCACGGCGAGGGCGTCCACCGCCGGGATGCCGAGCCGGTCCAGGTCGCGCAGCAGCTCGTACTCGCGCAGGGCGGGCCGTTCGGCCAGCTCCTTGACGGCGATCACCTCGCTGCCCGCACGGGCGTAGCGCACCACATGCCGGGAGATACCGCGCGGCAGCGGGACCAGGTACTCCTCCGGCCACTCCTCCAGCGGGAGGTGCCAGGGGAGTTCGAGCAGGAGCGCGGGGTGCTCCGGGTTGGTGGCGCTGATGTGCAAAGCCATGGCCTGACCTTAACGGCGCGCGGCCGTGGTCCGACCTCAGACCGCCCCCTCTTTCGCCTGGAGCGCCGCGTCCCGCACTGAGCCCCGGTGGACGGGCCCGTGCCCGGGCAGCAGCACGTCGGCCGCCAGCCCGGCCAGCACGTCCAGCGAGGCCACCGCGCGGGACCGCTCGTGGTGGAACATGTCTGGCAGCAGCTGCGGGCCCTTCGTCCGGGTCGTGGGGTGCCCGCTGACCAGCGCGTCACCGGAGATCAGCAGGCCCGCGTCCGGCAGGTGGTAGGCGCAGTGGCCCAGGGTGTGACCGGGGGTGTGCACCGGGACCGGGTGCCCCGGCAGGTCCAGCGGGCCCGCCGCCGGGAACGGCTCGGGCGCGGTGACGGGGACGTGCGCGGTGCCGCCGGAGCGCAGCGCGTGCACGGCCCACGGCAGCACGCCCGGCCGCCAGCCGTTGCGCAGCACCTGCCCGACCGACACCTGGTGCAGGAACTCCCGGCGCGCGTGCGGCACTTCGGCCTCGTGCAGATACACCGGCGTGCCGTACGTCGCCCGCAGATACTCGGCGGAGCCCAGGTGGTCGTTGTGGGCGTGGGTGATGAGCACGGCCGCGACCGCCTCCGGTGAACTCCCCACCGCCGCGAGGGAGTCGAGGACCAGCTGCCGGTCACCGGGATACCCGGTGTCGACCAGCGTGACGGCGTCCCCCTCCGTCAGGATCACCCAGTTGGTGTTGCTGCCGTGCACCAGGTAGGCGCCGTCCGCGACGTGCCGCACATCTGCCCGCATGCTCTTCCCGCCCTGTTCCCGCCCTGTGAGGTCCGTGCCCGACGGGCCACAGCAAAGCAGATCACTGCACGCCGTGCGGGCGGAACTGGATGCTGATGCGCGGGCCCGCGGCGCGGGTGGTCTTCGGGACGCAGTGCTCCCAGGTGCGCTGGCAGGAGCCGCCCATCACGATCAGGTCGCCGTGGCCGAGGGGTCGCCGCAGGGTCCGGCCGCCGCCCGCGGGGCGCAGCAGCAGGTCGCGCGGTGTGCCCACGGAGAGGATGGCGACCATCGTGTCCTCGCGGGCGCCCCGCCCGATCCGGTCGCCGTGCCAGGCGACGCTGTCCCGGCCGTCGCGGTAGTAGCAGAGCCCCGCCGTGGTGAACGGCTCGCCCAGCTCGTCGGCGTAGTGCGCGCTGAGCGCGTCGCGCGCCTCGGTCAGCACCGGGTGCGGCAGTGGCTCGCCCGCGCGGTAGAAGGCGAGCAGCCGGGGGACGTCCACGACGTGGTCGTACATCTGCCGCCGCTCGGCCCGCCACGGCACCTCGGCCGCCAGCTGTTCGAACAGTGTGTCGGAACCGCTCAGCCATCCGGGCAGCACGTCGATCCAGGCGCCGGAGCCGAGGTCGGTCCGGCGGATCCCGTCGAGAGGGCCGAGCCGCACCTGGTCGGTCTGGTCGAAGAGGGAGCCCTGGAGGTGCATGGATCCAGCGTACCCCGCTAATCGAAAATGCGTTCCCATAGTCGCGTCCTGTGCATCGCGGGGCCTTTCGATACATCGGTGTATCCGATACATTCACGCATCGAACGGAGGTCCGACCATGGCAGCGCAAGGCACCACTCCCCGCGTCACCCGACGCCGCGTGCGGACCCGGGCCAACCTCCTCGACGCCGCGTTCGCCGTGTTCGCCGCCAAGGGCTTCGGGCGCGTCTCCATCGAGGAGGTCTGCGAGGCGGCCGGGTACAGCCGGGGCGCCTTCTACTCCAACTTCGACAGCCTGGACGAGCTGTTCTTCGCCCTCTACCGGCAGCGCGCCGACCTCATCGCCGAACAGGTCTCCGGCGCGCTCGCCCTGGACGGACCCGACCTCGACGTGCCCGCCGCCGTCGACCGGGTCACCGAGGTGCTCCTCCTCGACCTGGACTGGCTGCTGGTGAAGACCGACTTCCTGGTGCACGCCGCCCGGGAGCCGGCCGTCGCCGCGACCCTGCTGGAGCACCGGGCCCGGCTGCGCGGCGCGATCGCCGAGCGGCTCGCCCGGGCCCAGGGCCACACCGAACTGCCCGCCGTGCTGGGCGACGTCGACGCGGCCGCGCACGCGGTGGTCGCCGCCTACGACGGGGTCACCACCCAACTGCTGCTGGACAAGGACGTCGAGGGCGCGCGGGCCTGGCTCAAACAGCTGCTCACCGCGCTGCTGACGGACGGCAGCGGTACCACCGAATGAGGAAGGGACGGTCGCCATGGATGCCGACGTCATCGTCGTCGGAGCGGGACTCGCGGGCCTGGTCGCCGCGCACGAACTGACGAGCCGGGGCCGCAGGGTCGCGCTGGTGGACCAGGAGAACGCCGCCAACCTCGGCGGGCAGGCCTTCTGGTCCTTCGGTGGACTGTTCCTCGTCGACTCACCGGAGCAGCGCCGGCTGGGCATCAAGGACTCCTTCGAGCTGGCCTGGAACGACTGGCAGGGCAGCGCCCGGTTCGACCGGGTGGACGACGAGGACTCCTGGGCGGTGCGCTGGGCGCGCGCGTACGTCGAGTTCGCGGCCGGCGAGAAGCGGTCCTGGCTGGACGGGCACGGCATCTCCTTCCTGCCCACGGTGGGCTGGGCCGAGCGCGGCGACCTGCGCGCCCACGGCCACGGCAACTCCGTCCCCCGGTTCCACATCGCGTGGGGCACCGGCACGGGTGTCGTGGAGCCGTTCGCCCGGTACGCCGGGCAGGCCGCGCGCGACGGGCTGCTCACCTTCCACCACCGGCACCGGGTCGACGAGCTGGTCATCGAGGAGGGCGCGGTACGCGGCGTGCGCGGCACGGTCCTGGCCGAGGACGACGCGCCGCGGGGTGTCGCCTCCAACCGCGACCGCGTGGGCGAGTTCGAGCTGACCGCCCAGGCCGTGATCGTCACCACCGGCGGCATCGGCGCCAACCACGACATCGTGCGCCGCCACTGGCCGGAGCGCCTCGGCACACCGCCCGCCGAGATGGTCACCGGCGTCCCCGCGTACGTCGACGGACGGATGCTCGACATCAGCGCCGAGGCGGGCGTACGGCTGGTCAACCGCGACCGCATGTGGCACTACACCGAGGGTCTGCACAACTGGGACCCGATCTGGCCCGGCCACGGCATCCGCATCCTGCCCGGACCGTCCTCGATGTGGTTCGACGCCCTCGGCCGCCGGCTGCCCGAGCCGTGCCTGCCGGGCTACGACACCCTCGGCACCCTGGAGTACCTGCGCACCACCGAGGACATCGCGGAGTACGACCACTCCTGGTTCGTCCTCACCCAGAAGATCATCGAGAAGGAGTTCGCGCTGTCGGGCTCCGAGCAGAACCCCGACATCACCGCCAAGGACCGCAAGGCGTTTCTGCGCGAGCGCGTCCTCGGCAAGGGCGCCCCCGGACCGGTGGACGCCTTCCTGCGCAACGGCGCCGACTTCGTGACCGCCCCCACTCTGGAACAGCTCGTCGAGAAGATGAACGGCCTCACCGAGAAGCCCCTCCTCGACGCGGCCGGGATGCGCCGCCAGATCGAGGCCCGCGACCTCCAGATCGCCAACCCCTACGCCAAGGACGCCCAGGTCCAGGGCATCCGCAACGCCCGCCGCTACATCGGCGACCGGCTCGGCCGGGTCGCCGCGCCGCACCGGCTGCTCGACCCGGCCGCCGGACCGCTGATCGGCGTCAAGCTGCACGTTCTGACCCGCAAGACGCTCGGCGGCATCCAGACGGACCTCGACTCCCGCGCCCTCGGCACCGACGGCACGCCCATCGAGGGGCTGTACGCGGCCGGTGAGGTGGCCGGGTTCGGCGGTGGCGGCGTCCACGGCTACAACGCCCTGGAGGGCACCTTCCTCGGCGGCTGCCTCTTCTCGGGGCGGGCGGCCGGCCGGGCGGCGGCCCGGCAGACCGGCTGACCTGGCTCCTACTGCTCCAGCAGCCGGGCCAGCACCGCGGCGTGGCTCTGCTCGGGGGACTTGACGGCGGTCAGCAGCGTCACCGGTCCCTCGCGCACCCACGCCCGGGCGCGGTCGAGGGGTTCGGCCGCCTCGGGGGAGGCCAGCTCCGCCTCGTAGCGGCGCGCGAACTCCTCGTACGACCCCTCGCCCGCGTGATACCAGCGGCGCAGCTCGGCCGACGGGGTGAGGATCTTCGGCCACTCGTCCACCCGGGCCGCGTCCTTCGCAAGTCCGCGCGGCCACAGCCGGTCGACCAGGACCCGCAGGCCGTCGTCGGGGTCCGGCGGGTCGAAGACACGGCGTACCCGGACGCTCATACGCGGACCTCCCTCGGGCGGCGGCCGGTGCTCCTGTGCCGGGAGCCTAACCCGGGGCGCCGCCGCCCGCCCGATTCCGATCCGGCCGCGCGGGGTACCCCGTTCGCCTGAGCGGCGAAGAGGGAGGTCACGCCATGAGCGCCTGGGACGACCTGCCGGTCGTGCGCACGCTGGCCGAGCTCACCGCACTGGTGGAGGAACGGCAGGGCGGTCTGTACGTCCGCTGGTCCAGGGGGCCCGAGGCCGACCTCGGCGAGGTGTCCAGCACCGACGATCTGACCGGCGTTCCCATGCCCGGACTGTCGGCCAACCCGCTCGACATGGAGGACTGGTGGCAGGGCCGCTCGGTCCGCCTGTGGGTGGCCCGGAGGCTGTACGACTACGCCCATCTGCCGCACGAGAAGGGCCCCGGCGTGCGGCCCTGGGTTCTGGAGGGCAGGGAGAGCGGTCGCGGCCCCGACAACGAACCCCTTGTGGAACGGGTCCGGCCGCTGTGCCGCCTGGCCGACGAGGTGATCGACGAGGCGCGGGCGGAGGTGGCCCGGCAGGAGCACGAGTGGGGCCCGCTGCGCCGCGGCGCCCGCTGACGGGCCCGCGCTAACCGGAGGCGCGGCGGGCGCCCGCGCGCCGCTGCAGGGTCCGGCGCTCGGCCTCGCTGGTGCCGCCCCACACCCCGAGGGTCTGGTCGGTGTCCAGCGCGAACCGGAGGCACGGCTCCCGGACCGGACAGCGCCGGCAGACCGCCTTCGCCCGCTCGGTCTGCGTCAGCGCCGGTCCCGAGGTGCCGATCGGGAAGAACAGATCGGGGTCCTCGTGGCGGCACACTGCCTGCTCGCGCCAGTTGGTCATGGACGTCACCCGTGAAGTAGGAATCGATGTCGCTCTGCGGTCGTTTGTGCTCGGTTCCGGGTCACCGGCAGACGCACGGGGAAACGCGCTCAGGACGGCGGGCGCAACGCCTCGGCGGCCGTCGCCGCCACCGCGCGGGCGACCGCCGCGAGGGCGGGGGAGTCCAGCTTCCACTGCTGCCAGTACAGCGGGACGTCCACCGTCCGGTCCGGGGCGAGCGGGACCAGCCGGCCGGTCCGCAGCAGCGGTGCGGCCTGCACCTCGGGCACCATGCCCCAGCCCAGTCCGGCGGCCACGGCCTCGACGAACCCCTCCGAGGTGGGCACGGCGTGGCGCAGCGCGCCGGCGCGGCCCCGGCCGTGCCGCACCAGCCGGACGAACCCGTCCTGGAGATCGTCACGCCGGTCGAAGACCACGACCGGCGCGTGCGGCAGCGTCTCGGCCAGCGGTCCGTCGAGATGCCGCGCGGCGAAGTCCGGGTGGGCCGCGGCCAGGTAGCGCATGGTGCCCAGCGCGCGCACCGAGCACCCCGTCACCGGCTCGGACGACGACGTCACCGCCGCCATCACCAGCCCCTGCCGCAGCAGCACCGCCGTGTGGTCCTGGTCCTCGCGGCGCAGCTCGAAGCAGAGCCGCAGCTCCTCGGGGACGCGGGTCAGCGCGGTGAGGAACCACGTCGCCAGCGAGTCGGAGTTGACCGCCACCGACACCCGGGTCGGCTCCCCGGCGCCGCTCAGGCCCAGCTCGGTGCGGGCTTCCCGCTCCAGCCGGACCAGCTGACGGGCCAGCCGTACGACGATCTCGCCGGACTCGGTGGGCCGTACCGGCTTCGTACGCAGCAGCAGCACCCGGCCGGTGCGCTGCTCCAGAGCCTTCACCCGCTGGCTGACCGCGGACGGCGTCACATGCAGGGCGGCGGCGGCCGCGTCGAAGGTGCCCTCGTCCACCACCGCGAGCAGGGTGCGCACCTGGTCAAGGGGGAGTTCCGGCATTCCGGGCGGAAACGCTTCGCTCTTCACGACAGCTAAGGATACGTAAGAATCTTTAGCTGTACGTATGGCCGACGCCTCCCTAGCGTCGAGGACATGTCTCCCACGCTCACCGCCGCTGCCGCGGGTTTCGGCACCGGCCTCTCGCTCATCGTCGCCATCGGCGCCCAGAACGCCTTCGTCCTGCGCCAGGGAGTCCGCCGCGAGGCGGTCCTCGCCGTCGTCGGGATCTGCGCCCTGTCGGACGCGCTGCTCATCACGCTCGGCGTCGGCGGCGTCGGAGCGGTCGTGGTGGCCTGGCCGGGGGCGCTGACCGCGGTCGGGTGGATCGGGGGCGCGTTCCTGCTCGGCTACGGCGCGCTCGCCGCCCGCCGGGTGCTGCGGCCGGCGGCGGCGGGGCTGCGCACGGAGGGGGAGGCGGCCACCTCCCGCCGCCGGGCGGTGCTCACCTGTCTGGCGATGACCTGGCTCAACCCGCACGTCTACCTCGACACCGTCTTCCTGCTCGGCTCGGTCGCCGCCGATCACGGGCCGCTGCGCTGGACCTTCGGCATCGGCGCCGCGCTCGCCAGCCTGTGCTGGTTCACCGCGCTCGGCTTCGGCGCCCGGCTGCTCGGCCGCCGGCTGGCCAAGCCCACCGCGTGGCGGGTGCTGGACGGCCTGGTCGCGGCCACGATGATCGCCCTCGGCCTCTCGCTCGTCATCGGGAGCTGAGTGGCGCCGGTCCCCGGGCGACCTGACATGGTCGCCCACCCCAACTCCTGGCCCGGGCAGGGATGGTGCACCCTGGTCCCCGAAAGATGTATCGAGCACCGGGAAGCCCGTGGACACCAGCGAGAGCAGTACCGAGCAGCAGCCCCCCACCCCGGCCGAGCCGCCCCGCCGGGGCTGGCGCCGCTGGGCGATGGACACCCGCCCGCTGCGCCGCCCCGCCTACCGCAGGCTGTGGTCCTCGACCGTCGTCACGGCCGTCGGCAGCCAGCTGACGGCCGTCGCCGTGCCCAAGCAGATCTACGACATCACCGGCTCCTCGGCGTGGGTCGGTTACGCGAGCCTCGCCGGACTGCTGCCGCTGGTGGTGTTCGCGCTGTGGGGCGGCGCGGTCGCCGACAGCATGGACCGCCGCACCCTGCTGCTGATCACCAACACCGGCATCGCGGTCACCTCGCTGCTGTTCTGGGCGCAGGCGGTGTCGGGCCTGGGGTCGGTCGGCGTGCTGATGGTGCTGCTCGCCGTGCAGCAGGCGTTCTTCGGCCTGAACTCCCCGGCCCGCACCGCCTCCATCGCCCGCCTGGTCCCCGCGGAGGAGCTGGCCGCGGCGGGCGCGCTCGGCTCCACCGTGATGCAGACCGGCCTGGTCGCCGGACCCCTGCTCGCGGGCGCCCTGATACCGGTCGTCGGGCTGCCGGAGCTGTATCTCATCGACGCCGTCGCGCTGTGCGTCACCGTGTGGGCCGTCTACCGGCTGCCCGCGCTGCCGCCGCTCGCCGGCTCGGCCGTACGGCGGGCCGGGCTGCGGGAGATAGCGGCCGGGTTCCGCTACATCGCCCTGCACAAGATCCTGCTGCTGTCCTTCCTCGCCGACGTCGTCGCGATGGTCCTCGGCATGCCCCGCGCGCTGTTCCCGCAGCTCGCGTCCGAGACGTACGCCTCGTACGGCGAAGGCCTCGCCCTGGGGCTGCTGTTCGCGGCGATCCCGGTCGGCGCGGTGGCGGGCGGGCTGTTCTCCGGGACGTTCTCCCGGGCCCGCCGGCACGGGCTGATGGTGATCGCCGCGGTGGTCGTCTGGGGTGTCGCGATCACCGGGTTCGGGCTGAGCACCAGTCTGTGGATCGCGGTGGCCTTCCTGGTGCTGGCCGGGGTCGCGGACATGGTGTCGATGGTCTTCCGCGGGGCGATCCTGCTGTCCGCGGCCACCGACGAGATGCGCGGCCGGATGCAGGGCGTCTTCACGGTGGTCGTCGCGGGCGGACCGCGGCTCGCCGACGTCCTGCACGGCACGGCGGGCTCGGCCTTCGGCCCCCGGACCGCCGTCGCGGGCGGCGGCCTGCTCGTGATCGCGGTGATGCTGACCCTGGCGGCGACGGTTCCGGCCCTGCGCCGCTACGAGGTCTGACCTAGGAGGACCGGCGGCGCAGTGTGTACTGCTCCATCAGCTGGCCCCGGGTCATCTCCAGCCGGTGGGCGAGGATCTCGGCGACGATCCGCACGAGCGTCATGCCGAGCTTCGGATCCTCCTCGCACAGCGCGAGCACGGGCTCCGCGTCGAACTCGTAGGCGCGTACCGGGCTGAAGGCCTCGGCGCCGAAGTCCCACTGGTGCGGCGGGAACAGCCAGGACCAGCCCAGCAGATCGCCGGAGCCGAGGCTGGCCACGGTCACCCGCTGGAGCGACGACACCCGTTGGTCGAGGGAGACCGCGCCGGAGCGGATCACCCAGAACCGGTCGGCGACGCCGCCCGGCTCGAAGATCCGGGTGTCCTCCGGGAAGGCCACCTCCCGGGCCAGCGCCATCAGACGCTGCCGTTGCGGCGGAGGAAGGGCGGTCAGCAGTTTCGTCGCTTTGGTCATGGCGCGGTGCTCCTCGCCGACGCTCGGTTCCGGTGCGTTGCCTACGCCCATTTCAGCCGCTGCGGGCGTCGCGAGCACCTCGGCGGAGAGGGAAATTCTCGCTGCGGGGGAAAATTAAAAGCCCTGGCTGGACGGGGGACACCAGCCAGGGCCGTAGCAGTGGCGGAGGAGGATGCCATCGACTCCGTCACCACGTATGTATGAACGATAAACCATCTTGGGTCGTGCTCTCCACCTGGAAGCGGGTCACGTGACCTGTTTCACTCGGGTTACGTTCGTGTTGCGGCGGCATGTCTCAGGAGGCGGCATGTCTCAGGAGGGCCCCACCACGCGGATCGTCTCCAGCGAGGGATCGGCGGCGTCCGGCAGGTTCATGCCCGCCGCCAGCCCGGTGCGCAGATAGCGCAGCACCGGCTCCCGCAGCCGCTCGCCGGGCAGCACCGCCGGGATCCCGGGCGGATACGGCGTGATCATCTCCGCGGCGATCCGCCCCTCCGCCTCGCCGAGCGGCACGGCCTCGGCCGGTCCGAAGAACGCGTCGCGGGGCAGCGCCACCTGCGCCATCCGCAGCTCGGCCGGCTCCGGCACGGTCACCCGCGGCGCGTCACCCAGCTCCGCAGCGGCCCGCGCCAGATCCCTGAGCGCGGACAGCAACTCGCCCGTCGTCTCCCGGTCGTCCGCGTGGGTGAGCTGCGCGCCGATCCGGCGGTGGTCGGTGAGATGCGCGACCACACCGCGCCGCTCCCGCAGCCAGTCGGCGGCCTGATAGCCGGTGATCCCCAGCCCGGCGACGTCGACGACACAGGGCAGCGGGTCGAAGTCGTCGGCCAGGCCCGGCCCGCAGAAGTCGTCCCGGTCGTTCACGTGCAGCCCGTCGATCTCCTCGACGGCCGCCCGCACCTCCGCGGCCAGCTCCAGCGCGCCGCCCATGAGGTCCCGCCCGCGCAGCACCATCTGCCGGCGCCAGCCGTCCATCCCGGCGTAGATCAGCGCCGACGGACTGGTGGTGCTCAGCAGACCCGCCCGCACCCCCAGCAGCTCCGGCGAGACGCGGCCGCCCCGCAGATGGAACACCGACCCCTGCTCCAGGCCGCTGCCCATCTTGTGGATGCTGGTGACGCAGATGTCGGCACCCGCGTCCATCGCCCAGGACGGCAGCTCCGGATGGAACGGCAGATGCGCGCCCCACGCCTCGTCCACGATCAGCGGCACCCCGCGCCGATGACAGACCCCGGCGATCTCCCGCAGATCGGCGCAGCCGCCGTACGGCGTCGGACTGGTGACCAGCGCGCCCCTGGCGTCCGGGTGCGCGTCGAACGCCCGGTCGAAGGCGGCGGCGGACGGCGGATGCGCCAGGCGCCGCTCCCCGTCCCAGCGCGGCTCCACCCACACCGGCTCGACGCCGGACAGGATCAGCCCCGACACCACCGACTTGTGGGCGTCCCGCCCGATCAGCAGCTTCTCGTGCGGACCGGCGACCGCCAGCATCGCCGCCTTCACCGACAGGGAACTGCCGCACGTGCTGAAGAAGGTGTGGTCCGCGTGCACCGCGTCGGCCATCAGCTCCTGCGCCCGCTCCAGCACCTGCCCCCGCCCCAGCCGGTCGTCGAGACCCCCCGACGCCAGCACATCGCCCAGGAACACCGCGTCCCCCAGCACCTCCCGCACCGCGGGATCGGCCCCACGGGCCTGCTTGTGCCCGGGCGGGGTGAACGACAGACGACCGGAACGACGGTACTCGGCGAGGGCCTCCAGCACGGGCGCCCGGGTGTGATCGGCTGACATGGGGCCTCGGGTTCCCGGAGCCCGTGCGGGTCAATCGGAACGGCTCAGCTCTCCTTCGTGTGCTTGCCGGGCGTCAGGATCTCGTCCAGCACCCCGATCACCACCTGGTACGCCAGTACGCGCGCATCGGCGTCACGGGCCCCGTCGGGTTCGGCCGGCCGCAGGGCGTCGCTGCGCTGCCGCCATGTGCGCTCCTCCCGCAGGGCCCACGCCCTGCCGCGCTGGATACGCCGCAACAGCTCGTCTGAGTCCACGACATCGGTCATGGCGTCCGCGTACCCCGGTTGGCGGGCATCGATGGCGCTTTCGACGCGTCGCCACGGGTTTGGGCCGGCCGTCGGCGGTCAGCCGACAAGTGGGGGCAGAGACAAGTGGGGGAAGCAAGCGGGGGCGATCGGGTGGAACCGGCCCATCCTTTCCCTCTCCCGGGCCCCTGTTCCCGGCCCCGCCGGCCGCTGTTCCCGACCCCACTTTCCCGACCGAGCAGTCAGGGAGCGAGAGAAGTGAGCACCTACTCACCCGAGCCCCGAGGGGAGCCACCCGGCCGCGGCGGGCGCACCTGCCCGGACGCCTGCCGGCCCGCCGACGTCCGGGGGGCGGTACGGCGCGCGGTGGCCAAGCGATGTCTGGCCACCGGTACGCGGTGCGACGAGGACGGCCTCGCGGACGCGCTGCTCGTCGCCTCGGAGCTGACGACCAACGCCATCCTGCACGGCGGCGGGATCACGGACGTGGACGTCGACGTCGTCGGGCACGGAGTGCGGGTGTCGGTGAGCGACCGCAGCGACCGGCTGCCCGTGGTCAGGCCGCCGCTCGACACCCGCGGACGCCGGCGCAACGGGGGCCGCGGCTGGCCCATCGTCTGCCGGCTGGCCCGCGACGTGCGGGTCACCGGCCTGCCCTCGGGCGGCAAGCGCATCACCGCCGAGGTGGACGTCTTCTGAGCCGTCGGCGCGGGCCTTCCGGGCGGCGCCTCACGTTTGTTCTCCCGGTGACCGGGCAGGCGCATCTCGTGCTTCGGACCGGAGGCGCGCCAGCGGGGAGTGGTCTGCGCTCCCGGGCCGCCAGGTCGGCCGGGCGGGCACTTCCCGCGGTCAGTCAGTCCCGTGAAAGACGCTGAGAAGACCGTTCAGGAGCGATTCCGCATGCGCATCGACACGTCGACCAGCCGCACCACCACCTCCGAGCACTCCACCGCGCACCCCCACCGACGACCGCACGACGACGCCCCCGAGACCGCCGGACTCTTCGCCCGGCTGGCCGAACTGCCGGACGGCCCCGAGCGGGACGCCGTGCGCGACGAACTCGTCGAGGCCTGGCTGCCCATGGCCCACCGGATCGCCGGCCGGTTCCGCGACCGGGGCGAGGCCGTCGAGGACCTGCGCCAAGTCGCCGCGCTCGGGCTGGTGAAGGCGATCGACCGCTACGACCCGGACCGCGGTGCCTTCGAGAGCTACGCCGTCCCCACCATCACCGGCGAGGTCAAGCGCCACTTCCGCGACCGGATGTGGGCGCTGCGCGTCCCGCGCCGGGTGCAGGAGCTGCGCAACAAGGTGCGGGTCGCCCGCCGCGAACTCGCCCAGAGCCCGGGCACGCCCGAGCCCACGGTCGCCGACATCGCCGCCCACACCGGCCTGACCGAGGAGGAGGTCGGCACCGGCATCGAGGCCCTGGAGAGTTTCAGCACCCTCTCCCTCGACGCGGAGCTCTCCTCCGACGACGACGGCTACAGCCTCGCCGACACGCTCGGCGCGCCGGACTCCTCGTACGACGTCGTGGTGGACCGCGAGTCCGCCAAGGAGTGCCTGCGCAACCTGCCGGAACGTGAACGCGCCATCCTCTACATGCGGTTCTTCGAGGACATGACGCAGAGCAGGATCGCCGACCGGCTCGGCATCTCCCAGATGCACGTCTCCCGGCTCATCAGCCGCAGCTGCGCCCGCGTCCGCGACGAGGCACTGGGGCGGCGCGGCGGCACGCGCACGAGTGTCACCCGCCCGGCCGGGCCGTGCGCCGGTCGGCGCCGCCGTCGCTGAGGAGGTTCCCGGAAGGGAGGCCGGTCGACGGACCGGCCTCCCACGCGGTCAGGACGCCTGCGGGCCCGTGCCCTCCACGTGAGCCCGCACCTGCTCCGGCGTCAGATAGGCGTCGGTGTACTCGAAATCCTTCAGCTTGGCGGGCTTGCGGGCCTGGAAGCCGGTGCGGACGAAATCGTCCCCGGCGACCGCGTTGAGCACCCAGTTGGTCAGCACCCGGGTCTTGGCCACGTTGGTCCGCAGCGCCGACCAGTGGTAGCCGCGCGCGACGACCTGGGCGGGCAGGCCGTGCAGCTCCACGCCGAGCGGCTTGGAGACCGCGTCCTTGCCGCCCAGGTCGACGACGAGCCCGAGGTCCTTGTGGATGTACGGCTCCAGGGGCTGGCCCCGCAGCGTCGCGATGACGTTGTCGGCGACCTTGCGGCCCTGGCGCATGGCGTGCTGCGCGGTGGGCGGGCAGACGTTGCCCAACCCCTTGGCCACGTCGGGCACGGCGGCGGCGTCGCCGAGCGCGAACACCCCGTCGTGGCCCGGCAGGTTCATCTCGGCGGTGACGGCGAGCCGCCCGCGCACCGTCTCGGCGCCCAGCGTGGCGATGAGCGGGCTCGCCACCACCCCGGCCGTCCAGATCAGGGTGTGGGTGGGAACCACCCGGCCGTCGGTGAAGGTGACCTCCTCGGGGCCCGCCTTCTCGATGGAGACGCCGAGGGAGATCTCGATGCCGCGCCGGCGCAGCACCTCCTGGGCGCTGCGGCCGAGCTTGTCGCCGAGTTCGGGCATCAGCTTCGGCGCGATGTCGATCAGGTGCCACTTGATCAGACGCGGGTCGAGCCGCGGGTAGCGCTTCACCGCGTTGTGGGTGAGCCGTTGCAGACAGGCGGCCGTCTCGGTGCCCGCGTAGCCGCCGCCGACGACCACGAACTGCAGCCGGGAGGCCCGCTCGGCGGGGTCCTGGCTGGCGTCGGCGAGGTCGAGCTGCGAGATCACGTGGTCGCGGATGTAGGCGGCCTCGGCGAGGGTCTTCATGCCGAAGGCGTGGTCGGTGAGCCCGGGGATGTCGAAGGTGCGGGTGATGCTGCCCGGGGCCAGCACCAGGTAGTCGTAGGGCTCGTTGACGGTCTGTTCGGTGATCGTGCGGATGACGCAGACCTTGGCCTTGAGGTCCACGCCGATGGCTCCGCCGGGGATGATCCGGGTGCGGTACTTGCGGCTGCGGCGCAGGGACAGCGCGATCGACTGGGGAGTGAGCACCCCGGAGGCGACCTGCGGCAGCAGCGGCAGGTAGAGCTGGTAGGAGGTCGGAGTCACCAGCGTCACGTCGGCCTCGTCGGGGCCGAGCCTGCGTTCCAGGCGCCGTACGCACTCCACTCCCGCGAAGCCCGCGCCCACCACCAGGATCCTGGGTCGTGTCACGTCGTCCATCCCTTCCGCGGTTTACGCATCGATCCCACCGTGCCGGACGCCGTTGCGCCAGTCGGGCGCGGCATGCAGCTGACCTTCGGGACCCTCACCACGGCAGGAACGCGTGGACGTCCTTGCCGCGTTCCCCGGTCACCACGCTGACCTGGTCGCACAGGGCGTGCAGCAGATGCCAGCCGATTCCGCCGCCGCCCGTGCGCGGCCGGAACGGGCGCGGCGCCGGCGCGGTGGTGCTGGTGTCGTGCAGGGTGACATGCACCCCGTCGAAGGCGCGGCGCATCCGCAGCTCGAACGGGCCGGGCGCGTACTGCACCGCGTTCGCCGCCAGCTCGGTGACCACCAGCAGGATGTCGTCCCAGTGCTCGCGCGAGGCGGGCGGCGCGACATGCGAGAGGTCCCGCAGGAACCCGTCGGCGGCGAGCCGCGCGCCCGTCACGTCGCGCGGCTCGCCCGGAAAGCCGACCGTGCGGCTCGGTATCCCTCGGGCAGCCAGTCTTTCGTCCCATCCCGGCTCGGTCGTCATGTCGCCATTCCCGCGTACGGTTCGCAGGCTCGTCGCCACGTCCTCCAGATTCACCAGTAGGCGAGTTCCCCCGGCCGCAGGGCCCATGCGGACCGGGGGAGACAGGTCCTAGCGGAACACGTTGTCCGAATCGTCCCAGCCCGCCGGGTCCTCCGCGGCGAGCCGGGGCAGGGGCGTCCGTGCCGCGTACATCGCGTCGATGTCCGGCTCGTAGTGGCGCACGATCGCGTCCCGGCGCAGCTTCATCGACGGCGTCAGCAGTCCGTTCGCGACGTCGAACGGCTCCGGCAGGATCCGGAACACCCGGATCGACTCCGACCGGGACACCACGCTGTTGGCCGCGGCCACGGCCCGCGCGATCTCCTCCCGCAGCGCGTTCTCCTCCCGCGCCTCGCGCAGCGGCGCGTCGCCCGGCAGCGCCAGCGCCGCGCGCCAGTGCACGAGGAACTCCGGGTCCAGAGTGATCAGGGCGCCCACACAGGGCCGGTTGTCACCGACGACGACCGCCTGGTGGATGAGCGGATGCATCCGCAGCCGCTGCTCCAGCGCCGCCGGGGCGACGCTCTTGCCGCTGCTGGTGATGATGACGTCCTTCTTGCGCCCGGTGATCGTCAGATAGCCCTCGGAGTCCAGATGCCCCAGGTCCCCGGTGGCCAGCCAGCCGCCGCGCAGCGCGGTCATGGTCGCCGCCGGGTCGCCCACGTACCCCTGGAACACCGACGGCCCGCGCACCAGGATCTCCCCGTCGGCGGCCACCCGGATCTCCGTGCCCGGCAGGGCCTGCCCCACGGTGCCCGACTTCTCCCGGCCCAGCGGCTGCATGGTGATCCCGCCGCAGGTCTCGGTCAGCCCGTACCCGTCGTGCACATAGATGCCGATGCCCTCGAAGAAGAGGGACAGCTCGCGGCTGAGCGGCGAGCCGCCCGAGGTGGCCCGCCCCACCCGGCCGCCGAGGGCCGCCCGCAGCCTGCGGTAGACCGCGCGCTCGTACACCGCGTGCTGGAGCCGCAGTTCCATCCCCGGCCCCGACCCCCGGCCGAGCCGCTGCCGCTCGCTCGCCGCCGCGAACGCCCGCGCTGTCTCCGCCGCCCGCTCGAACAGCCCGCCGCGGCCCGCCTGCTGCGCCGTCCGCAGGAACGTCTTGTACAGCTTCTCGAACAGCGACGGCACGGCGTAGAAATACGTCGGCCGGAACGAGCGCAGCGCGGCCGTCAGCGCCGCCTCGCTCACCTGGGGCTCGTGCCCGAGGAGAATCCCGCCGCGGACGCACAGGCCCTGGATCATCAGGCCGTACACATGGGAGAAGGGCAGGTAGGCGAGGACCCTGCCCTGCTCGCCCGGCGGTGCCGCCGTGTGGCCCCAGCCCGCCAGCAGGGTGTCGCAGACGCTCGCCAGACCGCGGTGGCTGAGCGCGCAGCCCAGCGGACGGCCCGAGGCGCCCGAGGTGTAGGCGACGACCGCGGTGGCGTCCGGCAGCACGATCCTGCGCAGCGAGTCGACGGCCTCCGGCGGGATCGCCTCGCCCCGCGCGGCCAGCTGCGCCGGTCCGCCCGCGTCCAGTTGCCACACGTGCCGCAGCGCCGGCAGGCCCGCGCACACCGAGCCGACCGTCATCGCGCTGTGCTCGTCCTCGACCACCACGGCCACGCACCCGGCGTCGCGCAGGATCCACTCGACCTGCTCGCGCGACGCGGTCGGATACACGGGCACCACCTCGGCGCCCACCGCCCACAGCGCGTAGGCGAGCACCGTCCACTCGTACCGGGTGCGCGCCATGACCGCCACCCGCCGGCCCGGCGAGATCCCCGAGGCGATCAGCCCCCGCGCCACGTCGACCACCTCGTCCCGCAGCTCCACCGCGGTCACCTCCTCCCAGTGGTCGGAGGACGGATCAGGGCGGTACGCGGCGAGCGGCAGGGTCGGGTCGCGCTCCGCCCGTTCGAAGAGGCTGTCGGCGAGCCCGCCGGTGAGCGCGGGCGGGACGGCCGGGGGAGCGAGAGCGAGGTCGCGCATGCGCTGCTCCTGTGGTGTACGGGCTGTGACTCCGCCGACGAGAACCGTTATCGACGCTGGTCGAATGTAGCGGTCCGCGGACCCGGTTGGTGCCCGGACCGCGGAAGTGATTCCGGTTCGATGATCTCGGCGGGATCGGGGGACTCGGACGGCATGAGTCACATCAACCCCGACCCGGAACCCGAGCGGTCGACAGGCCTCGAACCGGGTGGCGGCGTACCCCCCGGGGAGACCCCGCCCGCGGAGAGCAGCCTGCCGGAGGCCGGGCCCCGGGAGACGCACAACCCGCCCAAGGGCTGGGCCAAGGGCCCGCTGACGCTGATCATCGTGCTGGTGGTGCTGGTGGCGGCGTTCTTCCTGGCCTTCGGCCTGGCGCTCATGCTGTAAGGCCCTGTGTACGGCGCACACAGGCGGCGACGACCTCGCGCAGACTGCCCGTCCGCGCCAGCAGCTCCCGCTGCACCCGGGCACCGTTGCCGTCCCGCAGCAGCCGGGCGCAGCTCTGCCGCGCCCGGTCCAGGTCCCCGCTGTCCGCGAGCGCGTCCGCGACATGCTCCAGCAGGGCCTCCACCACCGTCCCGGCGGGCGCGGGCCGCATTCCGGCGGGCAGCAGCAGCTCGCCGGTGAGTCCGGAGCGGGCGGCCCGCCACCCCGCCAGTCGCAGCACGCTCACCCCGAGATCGGCCGGTGCCCGGCCCGCCCGCCACTCGCGGGCCGCCGTCTCCACCAGCCCCCGGGCGAGGGTCGCGATCAGTACGGCGGTGTCCGCGTCCAGACAGACGTCCGCGACCCGGATCTCCACCGTCGGGTAACGCACGGACAGCCGGGCGTCGAAGTAGACCATCGCCTCGTCGAGGAGCGTGCCGGTCGCCATCATGTCGGCGACCCGCCGCCGGTACCGCTCCGCCGAGCCGAACACCTCGGTCGGACCGGCCGACGGCCAGCGCTGCCAGACCCGGCTGCGGTAGCTGCTGTAACTGGTGTCCTCGCCCTGCCAGAAGGGGGAGTTGGCGCTCAGCGCGGACAGCACCGCGAGCCACGGCCGCAGCCGGTCCACGACGCCCACGCCCTCCTCGTCGGATGCGACGGCCACATGGACATGGCAGCCGAGGACAAGCTGTTCCCGGGTGGCGATCCCGTACTCCCGCTCCATCCACTGATAGCGGCGGTTCGCGCCGACGGCGGGGCTGACCGGCAGCGGGGAGGTGGCGAGCGCCGCGACCGCGCAGCCGATCCCCTTGGCGTGCCGGGCGGCCTCCCGGCGGGAGCGGACGATCTCCGCGCCGAGGGCCGCCATGTCCGTCTGCGGATGGGTGGCGAACTCCAGCATCTGGTCGTGGAGTTCCTTCTCGAACACGTCCTGCCCGGCGTCCTCGTGCACGGCGCGGGCCAGCACGGCCGCGGAGCGGGCCCTCGGCTCGCCGGTCTCCGGATCCACCAGGAGGAGCTCCTCCTCCACACCGACGGTGCGCACCTGTGCCCGCCTTTCCGAGGCCCTACCGCGAGAAGGGGCTTCCCAGACTCCTCCCGTAGGCCCCGACTGCCCCGTCGGCGCGGGTTCACACCGGCACGGGCGTCAGCCACACCGTGGCGAGCGGCGGCAGGGTGAGCCGGATGTGGTCGTCCTCGGGCTTGACCGGGCCCGGGTTGGTGACGTCGCTGCCGCCGTAGCGGGCCGCGTCGGTGTTCAGCACCTCCTCCCAGGCGACGACGTCGTCGGGAGCCCAGAGGCGGTAGTCGTGGCGGACGACGGGGGAGAAGTTGCTGACCGCGAGCAGCGGGCTGCCGTCGGCCGCGTAGCGCAGGAACGCGAAGACGTTGTCGTCGGCCGAGTCGCACGCCACCCACCGGAAGCCGGCCGGGTCGGTGTCGCGCTGCCACAGGGCGGGGCTGTTCCGGTAGCGCGTGTTGAGGTCGCGCACCAGGTCCTGGACACCCCGGTGGTCGCCCGCGGCACAGTAGCCGGGATCCAGCAGCCACCACTCGGGACCGTGCGCCTCGGACCACTCGCCGCCCTGGGCGAACTCCTGGCCCATGAAGAGCAGCTGCTTGCCGGGGTGGGCCCACATGAAGCCGAGGTACGCGCGGTGGTTGGCGCGCCGCTGCCACCAGTCGCCGGGCATCTTGGAGACCAGCGCCTGCTTGCCGTGCACCACCTCGTCGTGCGAGATCGGCAGCACGTAGTTCTCGCTGTACGCGTACACCATCGAGAAGGTCATCTCGTTGTGGTGGTACTTACGGTGCACCGGCTCCTTGCTCATGTACTGGAGCGAGTCGTGCATCCAGCCCATGTTCCATTTCAGCCCGAACCCGAGACCGCCCCAGTCGGTCGGCTTGGTCACCCCGCCCCACGCGGTGGACTCCTCGGCGATGGTCACCACGCCGGGCACCCGGCGGTACACGGTGGCGTTCATCTCCTGGAGGAACCCCATCGCCGCCAGGTCCTCGCGCCCGCCGTAGGCGTTCGGGGACCACTGGCCGTCCTCGCGGGAGTAGTCGAGGTAGAGCATCGAGGCGACGGCGTCGACGCGCAGGCCGTCGATGTGGAACTCCTCGCACCAGTACACGGCGTTGGCGACCAGGAAGTTGCGCACCTCCGTCCGCCCGTAGTCGAACTCGTACGTCCCCCAGTCCGGGTGCTCCGCCCGCTGCTCGTTGCCGGGTTCGTAGAGCGGGTCCCCGTCGAACCGGGCCAGCGCCCAGTCGTCCTTCGGGAAGTGCGCCGGCACCCAGTCCATGATCACGCCGATGCCCGCCCGGTGACAGGAGTCGACGAAGTACCGGAAGTCGTCAGGGCTGCCGAGCCGCGGGGTCGGGGCGTAGTAGGAGGTCACCTGGTAGCCCCACGACCCGCTGAACGGGTGCGCGGCCACCGGCATCAGCTCGATGTGGGTGAAGCCCAGGTCCTTGACGTACGCGGGGAGTTGTTCGGCGAGCTGCCGGTAGGTCAGTCCCGGCCGCCAGGACGGCAGGTGTACCTCGTACACGGAGAACGGCGCCTCGTGCACCGAGGTGTCCGCGCGGTGCGCCAGCCACTCCCGGTCGCCCCACTCGTAGTGCGACGCCGTCACCACCGACGCCGTGTCGGGCGGCATCTCGGCCTCGCGGGCCATCGGGTCGGCCTTCAGGAACCGGCCGCCGTACTGGGAGGTGATCTCGAACTTGTACCGGGTGCCCTCGCCGATGCCCGGCAGGAACAGCTCCCACACCCCGGAGGCGCCCAGCGACCGCATCGGGAACGCGGTCCCGTCCCAGTGGCAGAAGTCCCCGGCGACCCGCACCCCGCGCGCGTTCGGCGCCCAGACCGTGAACCGGGTGCCGGTCACGCCCTGGTGGGTCATCGGCTCCGCGCCGAGCGCCTTCCACAGCTGCTCGTGCCGGCCCTCGCGGATCAGATGCAGATCCAGCTCGCCGAGCGCCGGCAGGAACCGGTACGGGTCGTGCGTCTCCCGCTCGCCGTCCCCGTACGAGATCAGCAGTGTGTACGCCGGGATCTCCGCACAGGGGAGGACGGTGGAGAAGAGGCCGGCGCCCTCCGAGACCAGGGGGTGCCGCACCCCGTCGACCAGCGCGGTCACCGACTGCGCGAACGGGCGCAGCGCCCGGACGGCGACTCCGCCCGGCACAGGGTGCGCGCCGAGCAGGGCGTGCGGGTCGTGATGGGACCCGGACAGCAGCCGGTCCCGGTCGCCCGGGTCCAGGGGCGGGGCTGCCCCGCCCGGTCGTCGGTGCGAGGTCTCGGGGAGTGAGGTGTCGCGCAGCGCCACGGTGTCAGTCTCCTCTCACGGCGAGTCGTTCGATCGCCGCCATCGGCACGGGGAGCCAGTCCGGACGGTGTCTGGCCTCGTAGAGCACTTCGTACACGGCCCGGTCCGTCTCGTAGGCGCGGAGCAGGCCGTGTTTCTTGCGCGGGTCCCATCCGGCCCGGGCCGCGTAGCCCGCGCAGAACGCCTCCCGGCAGCGGCGCGCCCACTCGGGGCGCCAGGGCCGGCGCTGCCGGGCCGCGTAGTCGAAGGAGCGCAGCATGCCGGCGATGTCCCGGACCGGGGACTGGGCGCTGCGCCGTTCGGCGAGCGGACGCGACGGCTCGCCCTCGAAGTCGATCACGAACCACTCCCGCCCCGCGCGCAGCACCTGACCCAGGTGCAGATCGCCGTGGATCCGCTGGGCCGGAGGCCCCGGATCGCAGGTGGTGAGCGCGCTGAACGCGCCCCGCAGCCCCGGCACGTACGGCCGCAGCGCCGGCACGCAGTGCGCGGCGGCGTCCAGCCGCTCGGCCATCGCCGCCGCCATCCGGCCGTTCTCGCCCGGGGCGCCGGTCGGGAAGGCCGCCGCCAGCGCCAGATGGACGTCCGCCGTGGCCCGGCCCAGCTCACGGGCGTGGACCATGAAGTCCGCGCCGGTGGCGAGCGCGTTCAGGGCCAGCGTCCAGCCGTCGGAGGCGTCGCGCAGAAACGGCTGGAGCACACCCAGCGTCGCGGGCTGCGGCTGGGTGGTGCGGAACCACGCCACCGGCGCGGGCACCCGCTCGCAGCCCTGCCCGGCCAGCGCCACCGGCACCTCCAGGTCCGGGTTGACGCCCGGCTGGATGCGCCGGAACACCTTCAGGATGAACTCGTCGCCGTACACCAGGGAGGAGTTGGACTGCTCCGCGTCCAGCACCCGCGGCACCAGCCCGGCCGGCACCGGCTGGGCCGGGTCGGCCTCGAAGCGCAGCGGGCCCGCCGTGCCCGGCTGCCGCAGCCGCTCCAGGAGCAACTGCGCCGAACGGGGGTCGAGGAGGGCGTCGTAGATCGTCAGACCGGCCAGCGGTCCGTCCTGCGCCCGCCCGATCAGGGCCCGGCCGAGGCGCGGCGACGGGTGTTCCTGGACACCCAGGAACAGCTGGTAGATGTCCCCGGGCGGAGGCGTGCCGCCGGGCGCGGGCACGCCCGCGTGGGCGATGTGACCGCCCACGTGACCGGCGTGCACCAGCAGGTGCAGACAGCCCGGGAACAGCTCGGTGAGGGAGAGCAGCCGCAGGTCAGTGACGGGACGGTCCTTGCCGGCGAACCAGCGCTGCCTCGGCAGCCACGCCCGCAACAGCCCGTCGAGCGAGGCCATGGGCCGGGCGAGCCCGGCCCTGCCGCTGCTGCTCGGTCGGAGGGATGCGGTCTTCGTCATGGTGACGCCTCCTTTCGTCGGCGCACGCTCACGGTCGTCGGCGTCACAGCCGTCGGCCGATGCGAGATGCGACTCGGACGAGCCGGAACCAGTAGAAGCCGTGGCCCCCGAGGGTCAGCAGGTACGGAAGTTCACCGATGGCGGGGAAGCGGACCCCGCCGAACAGCTCGACCGGGTGGCGGCCGGCGAACTCGCGCAGGTCCAGCTCGGTCGGCTGGGCGAACCGCGCGAAGTTGCTCACGCACAGCACCAGGTCGTCCTCGTACTCGCGCAGGAACGCGAGCACCGCCGGGTTCGACGACTGCAGCTCGCGGAACGAGCCGAGGCCGAAGGCGGGGTTCTGCTTGCGGATCTCGATCATCCGCCGGGTCCAGTGCAGCAGTGACGACGGCGAGGCCATGGACGCCTCGACGTTGGTCACCTGGTAGCCGTAGACCGGGTCCATGATGGTCGGCAGGTAGAGGCGGCCGGGGTCGCAGGTGGAGAAGCCCGCGTTGCGGTCCGGCGTCCACTGCATGGGGGTGCGGACGGCGTCCCGGTCGCCGAGCCAGATGTTGTCGCCCATGCCGATCTCGTCGCCGTAGTAGAGGATCGGCGACCCCGGCAGCGACAGCAGCAGGGCGGAGAACAGCTCGATCGTGTGGCGGTCGTTGTCCAGGAGGGGCGCGAGCCGGCGGCGGATGCCGATGTTGGCGCGCATCCGCGGGTCCTTGGCGTACTCGGCCCACATGTAGTCGCGCTCTTCGTCGGTGACCATCTCGAGGGTCAGCTCGTCGTGGTTGCGCAGGAAGACGCCCCACTGGCAGCCGGAAGGGATGGCCGGGGTCTTGGCGAGGATCTCGGAGACGGGGTAGCGCGACTCCCGTCGTACGGCCATGAAGATGCGCGGCATGACGGGGAAGTGGAAGGCCATGTGGCACTCGTCGCCGCCGGTGGCGTAGTCGCCGAAGTAGTCGACGACGTCCTCCGGCCACTGGTTGGCCTCCGCGAGGAGCACGGTGTCCGGATACAGCGCGTCGATCTCGCGGCGGACGCGCTTCAGGAACTCATGCGTGGCAGGAAGGTTTTCGCAGTTGGTGCCGTCCTCGGCGTAGAGGTAGGGCACAGCGTCCAGGCGGTAGCCGTCGATGCCCAGGTCCAGCCAGAAGCGCAGGGCCGCCAGGATCTCCTCCTGGACGGCGGGGTTCTCGTAGTTGAGGTCCGGCTGGTGGGAGAAGAAGCGGTGGAAGTAGTACTGGCCGCGCACCGGGTCGAAGGTCCAGTTGGAGACCTCGGTGTCGACGAAGATGATCCGGGCGTCCTGGTACTGCTTGTCGTCGTCGGCCCACATGTAGTAGTCCCCGTAGGGGCCGTCGGGGTCCCGGCGCGACTCCTGGAACCACGGGTGCTGGTCACTCGTGTGGTTCATGACGAAGTCGATGATGACCCGCATGCCGCGCTGGTGGGCGGCGTCCACGAACTCCACGAAGTCGGCGAGGTCACCGAACTCCGGCAGCACGGCCGTGTAGTCGGAGACGTCGTACCCGCCGTCCCTGAGCGGGGACTGGAAGAAGGGCGGCAGCCACAGACAGTCGACCCCGAGCCATTGGAGATAGTCCAGCTTGGCGGTCAGACCCTTGAGGTCGCCGACGCCGTCGCCGTTGCTGTCCTGGAAGGAACGGACCAGGACCTCGTAGAAGACGGCGCGCTTGAACCACTCCGGGTCCCGGTCCTGGGCCGGTGTGTCCTCGAAGGTGTCCGGGACGGGCTCGTTGACAGTCATGACGCTGCTGACCCTCCGATCTGCGGCGCGGCGGGGGACCGCTGGACGTGGAGCACATGGGCCGGCGCGCGGCCGGGCTCCAGACGCACGTAGTTCGTGCTGCCCCAGTGATAGGTCTCACCCGTCAGTTCGTCGTGCACCGACACGGCCTCGTGCCATTCCAGGCCGAGTTCCGGCAGGTCCAGCGTGACCGTGGCCTCCTGGGGGTGGTGAGGGTCGAGGTTGGCGACCACCAGGATCGTGTCGGGGCCGGACCGCTTGCTGTACGCGATCAGCGCGTCGTTGTCGGTCCGGTGGAAGCGCAGATTGCGCAGCCGGTGCAGCGCGGGGTGGCGGCGCCGGATGTCGTTCAGGCGGGTGATGAGGGGGGCGATGCTGTCCGGGTCGTCCCAGTCGCGGGGACGGAGCTGGTACTTCTCCGAGTCGAGGTACTCCTCGCTGCCTTCCCTGAGCGGGGTGTTCTCGCACAGCTCGTAGCCGGAGTACACGCCCCAGGTGGGGGAGAGGGTCGCGGC
>NZ_JBVIED010000007.1:0-391127 GCF_055572035.1 Streptomyces sp. NPDC030838
TGTATGCGGGCGCGGCGGCGCTCGCCGCGGTGGCGACCGGGTCCGCCGCCGCCGAGCTGCCGTACATCCCTCTACCCCCCCCCCCCCCCCCCCTCCCCCCCCTCTCCCCCTCCCCCCCCCCCCCCCCCCCCCCCCCCCCCCCCCCCCCGCGTCCCGCGTCAGAGGTTGGTCATGTCGACCGGGATACGGGCCTCGCAGCCGTCCCGCAGGATGGTGGCCTCGATCAGGCCGTAGGGGCGGTCGGCGGCGAAGTACACCTCGTTGTCGTTCTTCAGCCCGAACGGCTCGAGGTCCACCAGGAAGTGGTGCTTGTTCGGAAGGGAGAAGCGGACCTCGTCGATCTCGCTTCGGTTGTTGATGATGCGCGCGCCCATCTGGTAGAGCGTCTGCTGCAGCGACAGGGAGTAGGTCTCGGCAAAGGCCTGGAGCATGTGCTTCTTCACCTGCTCGTAGGACTTCTCCCAGTTCGGCATCTTCTGCTCGTCGTCGGTCCAGTTGAACCGCCAGCGGCCGGAGACCTGGGTGGCCAGGATGCGGTCGTACGCCTCCTGGAGGGTCGTGTACTTGTCCTTGACGTAGCCCCAGAACTCGGAGTTCGTCGAGTTCATCACGATCAGGTCCTTCAGACCGGAGACGACCTCCCACTTCTCACCGTCGAAGGTGATCTGGGTCAGCCGGGTCTCCTGGCCCTTGCGGACGAAGGAGTGCTTGACCTCGTCGGCGCCGATGAACTTGCTGTTGGCGTCGGAGGTCTCGATCCGCTCCCAGGCGTACTCCTCGATGCGGATCCGGGCCTGGTGGATCGGCTCCTGCGAGGTGACGAAGTGGCGGGCGAGGTGGATGCCGAACTGCTCGGCGGACTCGATGCCGTACTCCTTGGCGAACGCGTACACCGTGTTCTTGGTGGTGTCCGTGGGGAGCACGTTGGCGTTCGAGCCGGAGTAGTGGACGTCGTCCATGTCGCCGCTCAGCGCCACGGAGACGTTCAGGTCCTTGATGTGGTGGGTCGCGCCGTCCCGCGTGATCTTTACGACTCGGTTCTCGGCCTTGCCGTACTGGTTCTGTCCCAGGATCGTGGGCATGTGTCTGCTAGCTCCCTCGGTAAACGGAGTAGCCGAACGGGTTGAGCAGCAGCGGTACGTGGTAGTGCTCGCCCGGTACGACGGCGAAGGTGATCGCCACCTCGGGGAAGAACACTGCGGCACCGCTGTCCCGATTCGCGGGGGCGTCCTGCTGCGCATCGGCTTGCTTCTTCTCGAAATACGGCTCCACGGCGAAGTCGAGCCGTACGTGGGTCGTCCCCTCCGGCAGGTCCGGAAGGTCCTTGCACCGGCCGTCGGCGTCGGTCGCGGAGCCGCCGAGCGCCTGCCAGTCCGCGTCGCGCCCGCTGCGGGCGGAGAGGTGGACGGCGACGCCCTCGGCGGGGCGGCCGACGGAGGTGTCCAGGATGTGCGTGGACACGGAGGCGGTGGTGCTGGTGCTCATGGTGTCAGGCGTCCTCTTCGACGAGTCGGGCCAGTCGGATGCGGTTGATCTTCCCCAGCTCGGTGCGGACGATCTCGCGCTCCCGCTCCGGCGTGTTGCCGATCCGCTCCTTGACCGCGTCCCGCATCTGCTCGCCGGTCCTGCCGGTGGCGCAGATCAGGAAGACATGACCGAACTTCTCCTGGTAGGCCAGGTTCAGTTCCAGCATCTCCGCCTTGAGCTCGTCGGAGGCGCCGGCCATGCCGCTCTGCTCGCGGGCGGAGGTCGGGTCGCCGGGCTTGGGGCGGCCGATCGGCGGGTGCCCGGCCATCGCCTCGTCGAGGTCCGCGGCGGTCAGCTCGGCCATGGCGGCGTCACTGGCCGTGTACAGGTCCTCGGCGGAGGCGTAGGGCCGGGCGGCGAGCAGCCGCTTGGCCCATGCCGTGGAGGCACACGCCTCATGGAGCGCGGCGAAGGCCGCGGGCTCCTCCAGAGCGTTGAACCGGGCCAGGCCCGGCGGCGTGGAAGTGGAAGTCACGGGAGCCTCCGTGGCCGTTTCGGCCTTCGTGCTGTTCGTGCTGAACGGGCTGCGGATAGCTAACGCCCTCTGAAACAGCACGTCAACACTTTGTTGAAAATTCGGCGTAACAAAGCGGACGGCCGGCGGTACGCCGGGGACACACCGCGGGTGCGCGAAACGCCGCCGCCCCGACCGGGACGACGGCGCTCGACATCACCGCTCGCTCGCGTCGGGCCCTAGGCCTCCTTCTCGCGGTTGAGGTAGTTGTAGACGGTGAAGCGGCTGACGCCGAGCGCGCCCGCCACGGTCTCCACGCCGTGCCGGACGGCGAACGCGCCGCGCGCCTCGAGGGTCCGTACGATCTCCTGCTTGGCCTTGCGGTCCAGGTCGGCGAGCGGCTTGCCCCGCTTGCGCTCCATGGCGGCCAGGATGTGATCGAGGGAGTCGGCCAGCTGCGGCAGCCGGACGGCAACCACGTCCGCGCCCTCCCACGAGAGCACGACATCGTCGGGGCCGGCCTCGTCGGGCGGCAGCATCTCGCCGCCCATGGCGTCGACCAGGGGCTTCACGGCCGTGATGAAGGGCTCGTCGCCGGACCCGGTCACCGCTCGTCCTCCCCGACCACGTTGACCTGGAGCGAGACCCGGGTGGCACCGGCCTCCAGGGCCTTGCGCAGCAGGGCGTCCACGGCGGTCAGCACCCGGTCGGCGCCGCCCTCCGCGGTGTTGCCGAAGGGGCCGACGTCCACCTCGTCCAGCCCGGCGGCCTCGATGACCTCACGCGCCACCAGCGCGTGCGCGGGCGCCTCGTCGAGATCGAAGGGCTCGGTTGTGAATTCCACTCGCAGTCGCACGGCCTCAACCTAACGCGCGCCACGCACGTTCGTGCAGCCCTTCGGGCACCCTGACCCTCGGACCGGCACGGGACCGGGGCCCGGCCCCTCCGGCTCGACACCAGACCGGGACCCGGCCCGACCCCTCCGGCTCGGCGCCGGACCGGCGCCCGGTCGGCTTGCTGTCGAATCCGCGCCCGCCCCCGGTGATACCGGACCGGTGCCCCAGCGGCGTCGGTAACGGATCGGGCCCCGCCCCGCTCACCACCGCATCCAGGCATGGCCCCACTTGCCGCCCGCCACCGGGTCGGTGCCCCACGTCGGCTCGCCGCCGGACCCGTGCCGGCCCCCGCTCACCACCAGATCAGGAACCCGCGCCCTCCGGCTGAGCAGGGGGATCGGCGTCCCGGCCGTCCCAGCCACACCCGCCAGGTCCCCGTCGCGCACCAAATCCGGGCCCGACCCGCCCCTGGCACCGGCTCGGTGCCCCGCACCGACTCGCCGCCCGACCCGTGCCCGCCCCCGCCCCCGCCCCCGCCCCCGGCCCCGCCCGCCACCAGATCAGAAGCCCTCGCCCTCCGACTGGCCAGGGAATCGGCGTCCCGGCCGTCCCAGCCACACCCGCCAGGCCCCCGTCGCGCACCGAATCCGGAACCCACCCGCCCCTGGCACCGGGCCGGTGCCCCACACCGGCTCGCCGCCGGAGCCAGGCCCCGCCCCGCTCACCACCGATCGGTGCGCAGCGCCCGGCTCGGGACCGGATCCGGCTCTCCCCCCGACCGCCCCCGGATTCGGGGCGACGGACCCGCCGGCTCCCCCCGTAGAGCAGATGACACACGCCTACCGGGAGGGGAACCACGACGTGGCAGGGCACAGAGTCAGGGCGGCGAGAGGTACGGCGGCCGCGGTGGTGGCGATGGCGGCGTTGACCGCCTCGCAGGCGCCGGGGACGGTTGCGGCGCGGGCGGCCGAGCCGGTGCGGCAGGGGGCGGCCGACGGGCACGGACCGAGCGTGTCCGGCGACACGCCGTACCGCACCGAGTTGCCGCCGCTGCGGGTCCCGGAGCGGCCGGAGCACCACGTGGCTGCGGCGCCCGCGCTCGCGGCGACCGTGTTCGCGGCCTATCGCCGGGCCGAAACCGAGCTGCGCCGCACCGACCCCGGGTGCGGGCTGCGGTGGCAGCTGCTCGCCGCGATCGGGCAGGTGGAGTCGGGGCAGGCCCGTGGCGGCCGGGTCGACGCGGACGGCACCACCCGGGCGCCGATCCTCGGCCCGCGCCTGGACGGCCACGGCTTCGCGCTGATCCGGGACACCGACGGCGGCGCACTCGACGGCGACACCGCGTACGACCGCGCGGTCGGCCCGATGCAGTTCATCCCGTCCACCTGGGCGCGATGGGGCGCGGACGGCAACGACGACGGCCGCGCCGACCCGCACAACATCCACGACGCCGCGCTCGCCGCCGGACGCTATCTGTGCGCGGGCGGCCGGGACCTGTCCCGGCCCGGCGACCGCGACCGCGCGATCCTCGGCTACAACCACTCTCGCGCCTATCTGCGGACCGTCCTGGCCTGGTACGCGTACTTCCTGGAAGGCCACCGGGTCGTACCCGACGCCGGGCCGGACGGCTCCGCGCAGACGGAGCGGAAGCCGAAGCCGGAGCCGGAGTCGAAGGCCGACCCGGAGCCGACGCCGTCCCGGCCCCACCCCGACCCCGCACCCGGCCCCGCCCCGCGCGACACGGCCCCCGCCTCCCCCGCGCCGTCGACCGCTCCGCCCGCCTCCCCGGCGCCCCCGCGGCCGGTCCCCGACGGCTCCCTCGAGCTCGCGCCGGAGACGCCGCCGTCGCTGGTCGGGACCGTTGCCGACTCGATAACCGCCACCCCCTCCACAACCGCGGATACTCGGCGGTAATGTCGCCCCCCGCCGGACGTCACGGGACCGGCGGGGTGAGCGCGAAGGGGCCCTCATGGCGACGATGGACAGGACCGCGGAAGCGGAGGTTCGGGCGGCCCACGACCGGTGGCAGCGCATGTGGAGTCACCGCGAGGAACTGCTGAGGGTGGCGCGCCGCCGGTCGATGAGCCAGGAGGACGCCGAGGACGCCGTGCACGAGGCGATGCTGCGCGCCGCCGAGCGCCCCGACCTCGACGACGAGCGGCTGGCCGCCTGGCTGACCACGGTGACGATGCGGCTCTGCGTCGACCGGCACCGCCAGGTCAGCCGGGAGGCCGAGGTCCATCGCAGCCCCACCCTGGTGGGTCCGGGCCCGGTGCCGGTCGAGGAGGTCGTCTGCGACCGGGCCGAGGCCAAGTGGCTCGCCGTGCGCAGCGGGGAGCTGCCCGCCCGCCAGGCGGAGGCGCTGCGGCTGAAGTCCGAGGACCTGGACGTCGGCCAGGTCGCCCACCGGATGGGCCTGAGCTACCGGACCGTGGAGTCGCTGCTGGCCCGCGCCCGGCGCACCCTGCGCAACTCGCTCGCCGGCACGCTCGGCCTGGTGCTGTTCCTGTGGGGGCGGGGCCGGCCGCGCACCGGCGGGCACGCCCCGGCCGTGGCGGTGGCCTCGACGGCGGCGACCCTCGCGGTGGCCGGGCTCGTCCTGCCGTACGACCGTGACGGCGGCGGCGAGCGCCAGGCGGTGGCGCCCCGCACCTCCGTCGCCCCGGCACCGGAGACCGGGCCGCCCGGGCAGCGTCCGTACGGGGAGGTCCGGGTGGCACAGCGCGATGACCGGGCGGCGGCCTCCCCCGCTCCGCGCGGACCCCGGCCGACGTCCGGGCAGGAAGCGCTGCCGGTCTCCGTGCCGGACCTCTCCGACCTGCCCGACCTGCCGGAGCTGACCCCCGGGCCCCCGCTGCCCTCCGCAGAGGTGCCCGGCCTCCCGGACACGTCGGTACTCCCGGACACGTCGGTGCTCCCGGACACGTCGGCCCTTCCGGACGCGTCCGTGCTCCCGGACACGTCCGTGCTCCCCGACGTCCCGCAGGCTCCCGCCCTGTCCAAGACGCCCGCCCTGCCCGAGGCAGAACCCACCCCGGCGATCGCCCTCCCGTAACAAAACCCGACGCCGCGAAAAAAATCCTCGTCCGCCGCGACGGACGCCCCGCCCCTCCCCGTAGAGCAGATGTCGAAGCTGCTCCACGGCCGGCGGAAGGGTGGACCGGATGGGTGTCGAGATCTGTGTGGAAGGGCTGACCAAGTCCTTCGGGCACCAGGTCGTCTGGCAGGACGTCTCGCTGACGCTGCCCGCCGGGGAGATCTCCGTGCTGCTCGGGCCGTCCGGCACGGGCAAATCGGTCTTCCTGAAGACGCTCGTCGGGCTGCTGAAGCCGGACCGGGGGTCCATCACGATCCAGGGCCGGGACATCACCCGGCTCCGTGAGCACGATCTGTACGAGGTGCGGAAGCTGTTCGGCGTGCTGTTCCAGGACGGCGCGCTGTTCGGGTCGATGAACCTGTACGACAACATCGCCTTCCCGCTGCGCGAGCACACCCGCAAGTCCGAGAGCGAGATCCGGCGGATCGTCCTCGAGAAGATGGACATGGTCGGGCTGATCGGCGCGGAGGACAAGCTGCCCGGCGAGATCTCCGGCGGCATGCGCAAGCGCGCCGGGCTCGCCCGGGCCCTCGTCCTCGACCCGGAGATCATCCTCTTCGACGAACCCGACTCGGGCCTCGACCCCGTCCGCGTCGCCTACCTCAACCAGCTGATCGTCGACCTCAACGCGCAGATCGACGCGACGTTCCTGATCGTCACCCACGACATCGCCTCGGCCCGCCAGGTCCCGGACAACATCGGGCTGCTGTTCCGCCGTGAACTGGTCGTGTTCGGGCCCCGGGAGAAGCTGCTGAGCAGCAACGAGCCCGTCGTACGGCAGTTCCTGAACGGCAGGATGCAGGGCCCGATCGGCATGGCCGAGGAGAAGGACGCCGCGCTGGTCGAGGCGGAGCTGGCGCAGCTGGACGACGACGGGGGCGGCCCGCCGCCGCTGACGCCGAGACTGCTGCCGGGCCGCGGCATCCCCCGGCCACCGCGCTGGGAGGCGATCGCCCGGCGTGAGGCGACGCGCCGGACCGAGGGGGCGGACGCATGAGCCTGTCGCCGACCGGGGCGCTGCGCCACTCCGGCCAGCTGTTCGCGCTGGCCCTGGACATCCTCCGGACCATGCCCAAACGGCCTTTCCAGGTACGGGAGTTCATTCAGCAGGCGTGGTTCGTCGCCAGTGTGACCATCGTGCCGACGGCGCTCGTGTCGATCCCGTTCGGCGCGGTGATCGCGCTGCAGATCGGCAGCCTCACCCGGCAGCTGGGCGCCCAGTCGTTCGCGGGGGCCGCCTCGGTGCTCGCGGTGCTGCGGGAGGCGTCGCCGATCGTGACCGCCCTGCTCATCGCGGGCGCCGGCGGCACGGCGATCTGCGCGGACCTCGGGGCGCGGAAGATCCGCGAGGAGATCGACGCGATGCAGGTGCTCGGCATCGATCCGGTGCACCGGCTGGTCGTGCCGCGGGTGCTGGCGTCGATGCTGGTCGCGGTGCTGCTCAACGGGCTGGTGTCGGTGGTGGGCGTGGCCGGCGGCTACTTCTTCAACGTCATCCTCCAGAACGGCACACCCGGCGCCTATCTGGCCTCCTTCACCACGCTCGCCCAGCTCCCCGACCTGTGGGCGGCGGAGGTCAAGGCGCTGGTGTTCGGGGCGATCGCCGGGATCGTCGCCTCGTACAAGGGGCTGACGGCAAAGGGCGGCCCGAAGGGTGTCGGCGATGCCGTCAACCAATCTGTGGTGATCACTTTCATGCTCCTGTTCGTGACCAACTTCGTGCTGACGGCCGTGTACTTCCAGGTCGTCCCGCAGCGGGGGTGAGAACAAGATGGCTCCGTTGCGTTTTCTCGACGATCTGGGTGCCCAGCTGGTCTTCTACGGCCGTTCGCTGGCGTGGACCGGGCGCACCCTGCGCCGCTACAAGAAGGAGATCCTGCGGCTGCTCGCCGAGGTGAGCTTCGGCCGGGGCGCGCTCGCGGTGGTCGGCGGCACGGTCGGGGTGATCGCGTTCCTGTCGTTCTTCACCGGCACCGAGGTGGGACTGCAGGGCTACGCGGCCCTCAACCAGCTCGGCACCTCCAACTTCGTGGCGTTCCTGTCGGCGTACTTCAACACCCGGGAGATCGCGCCGCTGGTGGCCGGGCTCGCGCTGTCGGCGACGGTCGGCGCCGGGTTCACCGCGCAGCTCGGCGCGATGCGGATCAGCGAGGAGACGGACGCGCTGGAGGTCATGGGCGTGCCGTCGCTGCCGTTCCTGGTGACGACGAGGATGGTCGCCGGGTTCGTCGCGGTGATCCCGCTGTACGTGGTCGGGCTGCTGTCGTCGTATCTCGCCGCCCGGACCATCACGACCGGCTACCACGGGCAGTCGGCGGGCACCTACGACCACTACTTCCAGCAGTATCTGCCGCCCGTCGACGTGCTCTGGTCGTTCGGCAAGGTGATCGTCTTCGCGGTGCTGATCATCCTGGTGCACTGCTACTACGGCTACTACGCGAGCGGCGGCCCGGCGGGTGTCGGCGTCGCGGTGGGGCGGGCGGTGCGCACCTCGATCGTCGCCGTGAACGTCCTGGACTTCTTCCTCAGCCTGGCCATCTGGGGCGCCGACACGACCGTACGGATCGCGGGATGAGCGGGGTGGGAGGCATGAGACTCAAGGTGTACGGGATCGCGTTCATCGCCGTGCTGGCGCTGCTGCTGTCGCTCGCGGTGGCCGCCTACCGGCAGGCGTTCACGCCGGTCGTGCGGATCACCCTGGAGGCCGACAGCCTCGGCAACCAGCTCGATCCGCGCGCCGACGTCAAGCTGCGCGGGCTGCTGGTCGGCGAGGTGCGCGAGGTGCGGGCGGACGGCCGCAAGGCGACGCTGGACATCGCGCTGAAGCCGCAGCACGTGCCGTTCATCCCGGCCGACGTGCACGCGCGGCTGCTGCCGAAGACGCTGTTCGGGGAGAAGTACGTCGACCTGGTGGTGCCGCGGGGTTCCACCGCCCGGCCGATCCGCGCGGGCGACGTCATCACCCAGGACCGCACCCGGGTCGGCATGGAACTCCAGCAGCTGATGAACGATCTGCTGCCGCTGCTGCGGGCCGTGCGGCCGGGCGAACTCAACGCCACCCTCTCGGCGTTCGCGACCGCGCTGGAGGGGCGGGGCGACCGGATCGGCGACAACCTCGTCCGCGTCGAGGGCTATCTGCGGCGGCTGAACCCGCATCTGCCGTCGCTGAAGGAGGACATCGCGCGGTTCGCCGACGTCGCCGAGGTGTACGCGGACGCGGCGCCGGACCTGATGGCGGTGCTGCGCAACACGGTCACCACCAGCCGCACGATCGTCGAGAAGCAGGACCGGCTGGCGGCCGCCCTCACCTCGACCGCGCGGGCGGCGGGCACCGGGCGGGACTTCCTCGACGCCAACGGGGACCGGCTGATCACCCTCGGCCGGGTCTCCCGGCCCACGCTGGAGCTGTTCGCCCGCTACTCGCCGGAGTACCCGTGCCTGCTGGAGGGCCTGGTCCGGCAGAACCGCGCGGCCGAGGAGACGTTCCGGGGCGGGAAGATGCGGATCACCCTGGAGGTCGTCCAGCAGCGGCGCGCGTACGAACCCGGTGAGGAGCCCTTCTACGGCGAACGGTCCGGGCCCGACTGCCGCGGCCTGCCGCATCCGGCGGTGCCCGCCCCGCACCCTCGCCTCAACGACGGGACGAGGGCCGGGAGTTCGCATAGCGCGCCGCCCTCGGACGTGTCCGCCACCCGGTCCGAGCAGCGGGTCGTCGGCTCGCTGGTGGCGCCGGTCCTCGGCGTGCCGGCGGACGAGGTGCCGCCCGTGGCCACGCTGCTGTTCGGTCCGCTGGCCCGGGGCACGGAGGTGAGCCACGCATGAGCCGGAACACGGCGGCACCGCTGGTCAAGTTCGGCCTCTTCGCCGTGGTGACCACCCTGGCCACCGCACTGCTCGCGGCGACCATCGTCCATCTCGACCTGGGTCCCGAGCACCGCTATCGCGCGGTGTTCAGCGACGTCACCGGGCTGGAGGAGGGCGACGACATCCGGGTCGCGGGCGTGCGGGTCGGCGAGGTCGAGGACATCCGGATCAAGGACCGGACGCTGGCGGAGATCACCTTCACCGTGGACACCGAGCGGCCGCTGCTCACCAGCACGGGCGCGCAGGTCCGCTACCGGAACCTGGTCGGGCAGCGGTACGTCGCGCTGACCGAGGGCTCGGGCGACGGCACCCGGCTGCGGCCGGGCGGCACCATCCCGCTGTCCCGGACCCAGCCGGCGCTGGACCTGAACGCGCTGCTGAACGGCTTCAAGCCGCTGTTCGCCGCGCTCAGCCCGCAGGACGTCAACAAGCTCGCCACGGAGATCGTCAAGACCTTCCAGGGCGAGGGCGGCACCGTGCACAGCCTGCTCGCGCACACGGCCTCCCTCACCACCACGCTCGCCGGGCGGGACAAGCTGATCGGCTCGGTGATCGACAACCTCAACACCGTGCTGGAGACGCTCGACAAGCGGGGCGGCCGCTTCTCGAGCCTGCTGAAGGAGCTGCGGCGGCTGATCTCCGGGCTGTCCGCCGACCGCAAGCCGATCGGCGAGTCCCTGGTGGGCATCGGGGACCTCACCGAGGCCACCTCCGGGCTGCTGAAGGACGCCCGGCCGCCGCTCAAGGACGACATCGCCGAGCTGACCGAGCTCACCGGAACGCTGAACGACAACGAGGAGACCGTGGAGGGCGTGCTGAAGCGGCTGCCGGGCAAGCTGAACGAGCTGACGGGGACGGCGTCCTACGGCTCGTGGTTCAACTTCTATCTCTGCGACTTCGACGGCCGGATCGTGCTGCCGAAGACCGAGCAGGTGCTGACGCCGGAACTGCATGTGGCGCGGGCGAGGTGTGCGGGATGAGGACGACCCTGCGGCTGCCCCGCCTGAAGCCCACGACCCTGCGGCTGCCCCGCCTGAAGCCCTTCCGGGAGCGCAATCCGGTCGTCGTCGGCGCCGCCGGCCTCACCACCCTCGCGCTGCTGACGGTCGCCGCCTTCAACGCCGACAGCCTCCCGGTGATCGGCGACGGCGACACCTACAGCGCGGCCTTCGCGGAGGCGGGCGGACTCAAGGCGGGCGACGAGGTGCGCATCGCCGGAGTGAAGGTCGGCAAGGTGGAGGAGGTCGACCTGGACGGCGACCACGTCAAGGTCACCTTCAAGGTCAAGGGCGACCCCGCGTTCGGCACCGCGACCGGCGCGTCGATCCGGGTGAAGACGATCCTCGGCGCCAAGTACCTGGCCCTGCATCCCAAGGGGCCGGGGCAGCTGCCGCCCGGCAGCGAGATCCCGCTGCGGCGGACCGTCCCGGCGTACGACGTGGTGCAGGCGTTCAGCGATCTGACCACCACCACGGAGGAGGTGGACACCGAGCGGCTGGCCAAGGCGCTGGACACCATCTCCGCCACCTTCGAGGACTCCCCCGCCGAGGTGCGGGCCGCCGTCAAGGGCCTGTCGAAGATCTCCCGGACGGTGTCGAGCCGCGACGAGGAGCTGCGCGAGCTGCTCGACCACGCCAACGGGGTGACCGGTGTGCTGGCCGAGCGCAGCGAGGACTTCGGGGCGCTGGTCGAGGACGGCGGCGAGCTGTTCAAGGAGATCTCCAAGCGGCGCAAGGCGATCCACAAGCTGCTCACCACCTCGGCCGCGCTCGCCGTCCAGCTCTCCGGCCTGGTCGAGGACAACCGCAAGGAGATCGGTCCCGCCCTCAAGGGCCTGAACCGGGTGGTCGAGATGCTGGAGCGCAACCAGTCGAGCCTGGACCGCAGCGTCAAGCTGCTGGCGCCGTACGTCCGGGTCTTCACCAACACCCTCGGCAACGGCCGCTGGTTCGACAGCTACATCCAGAACCTGGTCGCCGCTCCGGTGGTGCCGCGGACGGGAGGCGACCGATGAGGAAGAAGGCCGTCGCGCTGATCGCCGCGCTGGCGGTGGTCGCCGCGCTCGCCGTCGCGCTGTGGCCGCGCCCGGAAAGGGTGCGCGTCACGGCGTACTTCCCGCGCACGGTCGGCATCTACCCCGGCTCCGACGTGCGGGTGCTGGGCGTACGGATCGGGGAGGTCGCGGAGATCGAGCCGGAGGGGCGCAGGGTGCGGGTGGTGCTGGAGTACGACGCCGGGCGCCGGGTTCCGGCGGGCGCGCAGGCGGCGATCATCAACTCCTCGGTGGTCAGCGACCGTTATGTGCAGCTGCTGCCGGTGTACCGCAAGGGCCCGGTGCTGCGGGACGGCGACGTGATCCCCGAGTCGCGCACCGCGGTGCCGGTCGAGCTGGACCGGATCTTCGACAGCCTGCACACCACCGCCGAGGCGCTGGGCCCCGACGGCGCGAACGAGGACGGCGCGCTGGCCCGGCTGCTCGGGGTGAGCGCGGACACCCTGGAGGGCCAGGGCGACGACATCCACCGGACGGTCGAGGATCTGTCGAAGGCGGTCACCACGCTCTCCGACGGCCGCGGCGACCTGTTCGGCACGGTGCGCAACCTCCAGGTGTTCACGGCGGCGCTGGCGGCCGACGACTCGAGCGTGCGGACGTTCAACAGCACCCTCGCCAAGGTCGCCGAGCAACTGGCCGGTGAGCGGAAGGACCTGGCGCTGGCGCTGAAGCATCTGGGCACGGCGCTGGGGGACGTGGCGGACTTCGTGAAGAACAACAAGAAGTCGCTGACCGCGAACGTGAAGGGGCTCAGCAAGGTGACCAAGGTGCTGGTCACCCAGCGCGCCGCCCTGGAGGAGCTGCTGGAGGTCGCCCCGACGGGTCTGTCGAACCTCCAGAACGCCTACAACCCGTCCGCCGGCACCCTCGACACCCGCAACAACCCCGACCACCCGCAGGATCCGGCCGCCCTGCTCTGCTCGATCCTGCGCACGACCGGGGAGAAGAGCGCGGACTGCGAGGGCCTGGAGCAGCTGTTCGACTCCCTGCCCGAGCTGCCCGCGGCCCCGGTCACGACCGGTTCCACCGACCGCACCCTGGGCGGAATCCTGGAGGCCGACGCATGAGCGCGGCACGTGCCCGCAGGGCGGCCGTCTGGGCGGCGGCCGGTTCGCTGCTGCTGTCCGGGTGCGAGGTGAACGGCTGGTACGACGTCCCGCTGCCCGGCGGCGCGGCCGCCGACGGGAACGCCTACCGGGTCACCGTCGAGTTCCGGGACGTCCTCGACCTGGTGCCGCAGTCCGCCGTGAAGGTGAACAACGTGACCGTGGGCGCCGTGGAGGAGGTCGAGCTGGTCGGCTGGCACGCCCGGGTACGGCTGCGCATCGACGACTCGGTGAAACTGCCCGGCAACGCGATCGCCGAGCTGCGGCAGACCAGCATGCTCGGCGAGAAGTACGTCGCCCTGTCCGCCCCCGCGGACAGCGCGCCGGCCGGCCGGCTGCGCGACGGCGACCGGATCCCGCTGGCCCGCAGCGGCCGCAACCCGGAGATCGAGGAGGTGCTGTCCGCCCTGTCCGCGCTGCTCAACGGCGGCGGGGTGGCCCAGCTCAAGACGATCACCGTGGAGCTGAACAAGGCGCTGGACGGACGGGAGAACCGGGTCAGGTCGCTGCTGAGGGAGCTGGACACCTTCCTCGGCGGCCTGGACGAGCAGCGCGCGGACATCGTGCGCGCGCTGAAGGGCATCGACCGGCTCGCCAAGCGGCTCGGCAAGGAGAAGGAGACCATCGCCCGCGCCGTCGACACCCTGCCGCCCGCGCTGAAGGTCCTGGCCGACCAGCGGAAGGACCTGACGAAGATGCTCACCGCCCTGTCCGAGCTCGGCAAGGCCGGCACCAAGGTGGTCAAGGCGTCCCACCAGGACACGGTCGCCAACCTCAAGGCGCTCCGCCCGATCCTGGCCCAGCTCAACAAGGCGGGCGACGACCTGCCCAACTCGCTGGAGCTGCTGACCACGTATCCGTTCCCGCGCAACGCCGTCGACGCGATCAAGGGCGACTACGTCAACCTGAAGATCACCGCCGACCTCGACCTGTCGAGCCTCTACGGCAACGTCACCGACGAACCGGAGAAGGGCGAGGACTCCCCCGAGGCACCGGGGCTCCCGGACACCCCGGAGCTGCCGGACCTCCCGGAGACCCCGGACCTGCCCGACGTACCGGAGGTGCCGGGCGTGCCCACACCCACGCCGCTGCCGGAGGAACCCGGAGACGACGGCGGCCCGCTCTGCCCACCCGTCTGCACCGGCAGCCCGGTCGCCTACGGGACCGAATCCCCCGTCGACTACGACCCCGCCCTCGCCGAGCTCCTGCTGAAGGGGATACTCCCGTGATCACACGCGCGGTCAAGGCCCAGTTGGTGGCGTTCGCCACCCTCACGGCGGTGGGCGTGTCGTACGTCGGCGCCGAGTACACGGGCCTGGTGGACGGAGTGCTCGACCGCGGCTACACGGTGCGGGCCGACTTCGCCGACTCCGGGGGCATCTTCACCGGCGCCGAGGTCACCTACCGCGGGGTCCCGGTGGGCCGGGTCGGCTCGCTGCGGCTGAGCGGGGACGACGGGGTGTCGGTGGCCCTGGAGATCGAGGACGGGGCGCCGCGGATCCCGGCGGACTCGGTGGCCGTCGTGGCGAACCGGTCGGCGGTGGGCGAGCAGTACGTCGACCTCCAGCCGCGCCGGGCGGGCGGGCCGTATCTGCTCGACGGCGGCACCATCCCGCGCGCCCGGACCCGGGTGCCGCTGCCCACCACCGACCTGGTGGTGAGCCTGGACCGGCTGGTGAACTCGGTCGGCAAGGAGGATCTGCGCGTCACCGTCGAGGAGCTGGGCGAGGCGTTCTCCGGCACCGGCCCGCATCTGAGCCGGCTGGTGGACTCGGGCAACGCGCTCGTCGAGTCGGCGTCCGAGGCGCTGCCGGAGACGATCGCGCTGATCGAGGACTCGCGGACGGTGCTGAAGACCCAGGCCGACCAGGGCTCGGCGATCAAGTCCTTCTCGCGTGATCTGGCCACGCTCACCGCCCAGTTGAAGGCGAGCGACGGGGATCTGCGCAAGCTGATCGGCCACGCTCCTCCGGCCGCGCAGCAGGTCGACTCGCTGCTGAGGGCGACCGGACCCCGGCTGTCGGTGCTGCTCGCGAACCTGATCAGCGGCGGCCAGGTGACCCTGGCGCGGCTGCCCGGCGTGGAGCAGGCGCTGGTCACCTTCCCGGTGGTGGTGTCCGGCAGCTACACGGTCATCCCGGGCGACGGCACCACCCACTTCGGCATGGTGGTCAACGCCGACGACCCGCCCGCGTGCACCCGCGGCTACGACACCCGGCGCCGCGACCCGGCGGACACCGGCACCCGCCCCGCGAACACCGGCGCGCACTGCGCGGAGCCGCGCGGCAGCGCCACCTCGGTGCGGGGCGCGCAGAACGCCCCCGGCGCGTCCGGGACGCCGTATGTCGCGCCGTACGACCCGCAGACCGGTCTCGTCCAGGGGCCGGACGGAAGGCCCGTCGAGATCGGCTCGGCGGGCGGCCAGCAGGCCGTGTTCGGAAAGGAGTCCTGGCAATGGCTGCTCGTCGGACCGATGGCATGAGGCGGCGCGCCGATGGCGTGCGGCGGCGCGTGCGCGCGCTGCGGCGGAGTTCGGTGGCGCTGGTGGCGGCGACGGTCCTCACGACCGTGGCGGCCGTCTGGCTGAGCACGCAGGTGTACGAGCAGCGGCGGACGGAGCAGCGGCGGCAGGACATCCTGGCCGCGGCCCGGCAGTCGGCGCTCAACTTCACCTCGCTCGACTACCGCCACTACAAGCGGGACAGCGGCACGGTGCTGCGCGGCGCGACCGGCGACTTCAAGGAGCAGTTCGCCGCGCAGACCGAGGAGCTGACCCGGCTGGTGCGGCAGAACAAGTCGGTGTCGGAGGGACAGGTCCTGGAGGCGGGCATCGTCCGCGCCGACGAGCGCTCGGCCCGGGTGCTGGTGGTCGCGGACAGCGAGGTCACCAACGTCGCCGTGCCGAAGGGCGAGGCGCGCACCTACCGGCTGCAGCTCGACCTGGTCCTGGAGAAGGGCCGCTGGCTGACGTCGGACGTGGAGTTCGTCGGATGAGCCGGCAGCACGTACCACCCGTGAGGAGAACGACCGTGCCCCACCCGAGCACGAAGAGCCGGGCCCCCGGCTCGCCCACCCGGCGCACCCTGACCGCGGCGGCCCGAGCGGCGGCCAAGCGCGCGGAGCGGGCCGATCAGGAGCCCCCGCGGGACCAGGAGCCCCGGCCGGACCAGGAGCCCCGGTCCGGGCGGACGGTCGTCATCGAGGCGCCGGACGGCTGGGACGACCCGCCGGAGCCCGCGACGGACGGCGAGGAGATCGTCCTGCCCGTGCGCCGCCGCAGGCTCGGCACCCTGTCCCTCACGGTGCTGCTGGTGGCGGCCCTGGTCGCGGCGGGTGTGCTGGGCTGGCGGTACCAGGAGGGGCGGGCCACCGAACAGGCGCGTCAGGAGGCCCTGACGGCCGCGCGGAAGGCCGCGCCGGTGGTGCTGTCGTACGACCATCGCCGGCTGGAGCACGACTTCGCCCGGGCGCGTGCCCTGCTGACCGGGGAGTTCCGGGCGGAGTACGCCCGGACGACGAAGGCGGTGGTGGGGCCGACGGCGCGGAAGTACCGGGGCGTGGTGAAGGCGACGGTCGTGGCGCCGGCCGGCGGCGCCCCGGCGGCCTCGGTGGTGTCGGCCGCGCCGGACCGGGCGGTCGTGCTGCTCTTCGTCAACCAGGTCACGCAGAGCACCCAGGTCACGGGATCCCGCGTGGACCTGAACCGGGTGCGGATGACGATGGACCTGACCGACGACGGCTGGAAGGTGAGCGCCGTCGACGCGCTCTGACCTGCACTCCTGGAGAGCCCCCGCGCTGCGGCGCGGGGGCTCTTTTTGCGTACCCGGCTCGTGCCCGGCTCTTGACAGCTCTCCCCGACGACAGGCAGTCTTCCCCATGTCTTCCATTAAGCAGAAACCAACTTCCGCGATGCGAAATAGCAAGCGGATCAGCTAGTCAGGGAAGGGAGCGCGGCCCCGATGGGATTCGCAGACCAGCGCTTCAACGTCAACCTGTCGATCCTCTTCACGGAACTCCCGCTCCTGGAGCGCCCCGCGGCCGCCGCCGCGGCCGGCTTCACCGCGGTCGAGCTGTGGTGGCCCTGGATCGACTCGCCCACCCCCGAGCAGTCCGAGCTGGACGCGCTGAAGAAGGCCATCGAGGACGCGGGCGTCCAGCTCACCGGCCTCAACTTCTACGCCGGCCGGCTCCCGGGCCCGGACCGCGGCGCCCTGTCGGTGCCGGGTGAGGAGTCGGAGAGGTTCCGCGCCAACATCGACGTGACCGCCGACTTCGCCGCCTCCCTCGGCTGCAAGGCGCTCAACGCGCTCTACGGCAACCGCGTCGAGGGCGTCGACCCGGCCGAGCAGGACGCGCTGGCGCTGGAGAACCTCACGCTCGCGGCCCGGGCCGCCGACCGGATCGGCGCGATCCTGCTGATCGAGGCGCTGAACCAGCCCGAGTCGCCGCTCTACCCGCTGGTGAGCGCCCCGGCCGCGGTCGGGATCGTCGACAAGGTCAACGAGGCGACGGGACTCGGCAACGCCAAGTTCCTCATGGACCTCTACCACCTGTCCATGAACGGCGAGGACCTGCCGCAGGTGATCGCCGCGTACGCCGAGAAGACCGGCCACGTGCAGATCGCCGACAACCCGGGCCGCGGCGCCCCCGGCACCGGCACGCTCCCGCTGGAGGAGCTGCTCGACCAGCTGAGGAAGGCCGGTTACGACGGCTGGGTCGGCCTGGAGTACAAGCCCGGCGACCGCCCGAGCGCCGAGGCCTTCGACTGGCTGCCCGCCGAGGCCCGCGCCGCCCGCTGACCACCTTGCACTTGCACCAAGAGAGGCACCCCATCATGAGCAACCTCGCTGCTTCTTCCCACCCGACCCGCCCTGCGATCGCCTGGATCGGCCTCGGCATCATGGGCTCCCCCATGTCCGAGAACCTGATCAAGGCGGGCTACAGCGTCACCGGCTTCACCCTGGAGCAGGAGAAGCTGGACCGCCTGGCCGCCGCCGGCGGCACCGCGGCCGGTTCGATCGCCGAGGCGGTCAAGGACGCCGACGTGGTCGTCACGATGGTGCCCGCCTCCCCGCAGGTCGAGGCCATCGCCTACGGCCCCGACGGCATCCTGGAGAACGCCAAGTCCGGCGCGCTGCTGATCGACATGTCCTCGATCACCCCGCAGACCTCGGTCGACCTGGCGAAGGCCGCCAAGGACAAGGGCATCCGCGTCCTGGACGCCCCCGTCTCCGGCGGTGAGGCCGGTGCCATCGAGGCCGTGCTGTCCATCATGGTCGGCGGCGAGCAGGCCGACTTCGACCAGGCCAAGCCGATCTTCGAGGCGCTGGGCAAGACCATCGTGCTGTGCGGTCCGCATGGCTCCGGCCAGACGGTGAAGGCCGCCAACCAGCTCATCGTCGCCGTGAACATCCAGGCGTGCGCCGAGGCCGTGGTCTTCCTGGAGAAGTCGGGCGTGGACCTCGCCGCGGCCCTGGACGTCCTCAACGGCGGCCTCGCGGGCTCGACCGTGCTGACGCGGAAGAAGGACAACTTCCTGAACCGCGACTTCAAGCCGGGCTTCCGGATCGATCTGCACCACAAGGACATGGGCATCGTCACCGACGCCGCCCGCAACGTCGGCGCCGCGCTGCCGGTCGGTGCCGTGGTCGCCCAGCTGGTCGCCTCGCTGCGCGCCCAGGGCGACGGCGGCCTGGACCACTCGGCCCTGCTGCGGGCCGTGGAGCGCCTCTCCGGCGCCCAGGTCTGACGACCTCCCCGAGACCCCGGGCGGCGCCGCTGCTGACACCTGTCCTGTCGCGCCCAGGCGGCGGCGCCGCCCGGAATCCACTTCAACAAACTGTTGACGCCCCGATCGGCCCACTTCTAGGCTCCACAAAGCGGAAGTCGTTTTCCGCTGCCCCTCGTACGGAAGGTCCACGATGTCGAAGCGCGTGCTCACCACCGAGTCCGGCGCCCCGGTCGCCGACAACCAGAACTCCGCCTCCGCCGGCGTCGGCGGCCCCCTCCTCCTCCAGGACCAGCACCTCCTGGAGAAGCTGGCGCGCTTCAACCGCGAGCGCATCCCGGAGCGCGTGGTGCACGCCCGCGGCTCCGGCGCCTACGGCTACTTCGAGGTGACCGACGACGTCACCGGCTACACGCACGCCGACTTCCTGAACACGATCGGCAAGCGCACCGAGGTGTTCCTGCGCTTCTCCACCGTGGCCGACTCGCTCGGCGGCGCCGACGCGGTGCGCGACCCGCGCGGGTTCGCGGTCAAGTTCTACACCGAGGAAGGCAATTACGACCTCGTCGGGAACAACACCCCGGTCTTCTTCATCAAGGACCCGATCAAGTTCCCGGACTTCATCCACTCGCAGAAGCGCGACCCGTTCACCGGCAAGCAGGAGCCGGACAACGTCTGGGACTTCTGGGCCCACTCCCCCGAGGCCACCCACCAGATCACCTGGCTGATGGGCGACCGCGGCATCCCGGCGTCGTACCGCCACATGAACGGCTACGGCTCGCACACCTACCAGTGGACGAACGAGCAGGGCGAGGCCTTCTTCGTCAAGTACCACTTCAAGACGAACCAGGGCATCCGCTGCCTGTCCACCGAGCAGGCCCAGGAGATCGCGGGCAAGGACCCCAACTCCCACCAGACGGACCTGCTCCAGGCGATCGAGCGCGGCGTGAACCCGTCCTGGACGCTGTATGTGCAGATCATGCCGGCGGCCGAGGCGGCGGACTACCGGTTCAACCCGTTCGACCTGACCAAGGTGTGGCCGCACAAGGACTACCCGCTGCAGCGCGTGGGCCGCCTGGTCCTCGACCGCAACCCGGACAACGTGTTCGCCGAGGTCGAGCAGGCCGCGTTCTCCCCGAACAACTTCGTGCCGGGCATCGGTCCGTCCCCGGACAAGATGCTCCAGGGCCGCCTCTTCGCCTACGCCGACGCGCACCGCTACCGCCTGGGCGTCAACCACACCCAGCTCGCGGTGAACGCCCCGAAGGCGACCGTCGCGAACAACTACGGCCGCGACGGCTTCATGGCCGTCAACGGCCAGGGCCGGCACGCCAAGAACTACGAGCCGAACTCCTACGACGGCCCGGTCGAGACCGGCCGCCCGCTGTCCGCCCCGCTCGCGGTGACCGGCCACACCGGCACCCACGCGGCCCCGCAGCACACCAAGGACGACGACTTCTTCCAGGCGGGCGAGCTGTACCGGCTGATGAGCGCGGAGGAGAAGTCCCGCCTCGTCGCCAACATCGCCGGCGGCCTGTCCCAGGTCTCCCGCGACGACGTCATCGAGAAGAACCTGGCCCACTTCCACGCCGCCGACCCGGAGTACGGCAAGCGTGTGGAGGAGGCGGTCCGCGCCCTGCGCGAGGACTGAGGCCCGAGAACTCCCTGACCGCGCCCGGCCGCCGGACGACCCGGATGAGGGGTGGTCGCCCGGCAGGGGCGGGCGCGGACAGGGTGAGGACCGCGGCGGCGTGCGAGCCAGTGCGGTGGTGAAGGACTGGTGACTCCCTTCTCGACCTGAGGGAAGGGGCCGCCGGTACCGTCGCATCCGCCGCGGTCCCAGCACCACTCCGGACGAGCGCCGGGTGCGGACGGTCCCGCACCCGGCGCTTTCCGTGTCTCCGGAGCGTCGCCGGGGTGCGGATCGGTCCGGTGCGCAGCAGCCTGAAGGCATGGCACCTGCATCGGAGCATCCGCACGTCGTGGTCCATCCCCCCGCCCTGGACGGATCCCGACGGGTCACCGAGGGCGACGAGACGCTGGGGATCGCCACGCACGCCGACGACGTCGGCGAGATCCTGCGGCTGGCCGACCTGTATGTGACGGACGTGGCGGAGAGCGACTTCATCGAGTGGCAGGGCGGCGGCCCCGACGACTGGCCGGGGCTGTCGGAGCACCACGAGGCCTGACACGAGGCCTGAACGGCCGTACGTCACCGGTCGTATGGCCGGTACGACATGCTCAAATCAACCTCTGAACCCGCCCCCGGGAGGCGTAATCCACCCCCGGGGGCGGGCACAGTGCTGTCACGGGGCCCGCCGGCACGGGGGCGGCGGGCCCCGGCACGGGGGTGAGAGCCATGAGCGACGGTACGGCGGCCCTGGCGCCGCACGAGATCGCGCTGCTGCGGGGCGGCCCGCGCGCCGCCGTCACCGTCGCTCTGGTGGCGCTCCATCTGCGGGGCGTGGTGGAACCGGGACAGCCGGGCACGCTTCGCGCGGTGCCCTGGGACGCCGCGGCCGCCGCGCTCGCCTCCCCCTTCGAGGACGTCGTGCACTCCGCCCTGGACCGGCCGCTGCGGCCGCGCCGGCTCATGCGCCACGCGGACGTCCGTCTGGCCGTGGCCCTGACACGCGTCCCGCTCGCCGAGGCCGGGCTGCTGCGCTGGCCGTTCCTCGGCCCCACGCGGGCCGCCCGGCGCGAGGTGGAGGCCCTGCGGGCACGCCACCCGCTGCCCGTCCGGCGCCACGGCCTGACCGACCACGACAAACTGCTGGCCGTCGCCCTGCACGGCGAGGAGGCCCTGCGGGCGCTCGTGCCTCGGTTCGCCTACCGGGCGGGGCTGCTGCCGCGGGTCGACGTGACGGACGTACGCGGTACCAGCCCCTCCTGGGGCTACGGGGGCGCGGGACCGACCTGCGGCGGCGGGGACGGCGGCGGCTCCGACTGACTCCGCACGGGCATGCGAAAGGGCGGCCCACCCCCCGGATGGGCCGCCCTCAGCGTCGTACGAGCGTCGTGACCGTCGTATGACCGCCGTATGCGTCAGGCCTTCAGCGTCTTGATCGACGTCGGGGCGTGCCCCGGCTCGGTCGCGATCTCCTCGAACTCCACGACGTTGCTGATGTCGTTGGTGCCGGACATGGAGATGTTGGTGACGCGCTCGAGGATCGCCTCGACGACGACCGGCACCCGGTACTCGGCGGCCAGCTTCTTGGCCTGCTCGAACGCGGCGCCGAGTTCGCTCGGGTCGGTCACCCGGATCGCCTTGCAGCCGAGGCCCTCGGCGACCTTCACGTGGTCGACGCCGTAGACGCCCAGCTCGGGCGAGTTGATGTTCTCGAACTCCAGCTTGACCTGGAAGTCGATGTCGAACGCCCGCTGCGCCTGGCGGATCAGGCCGAGGTAGGAGTTGTTGACCAGGACGTGGACGTACGGGATCTTGTGCTGCGCGCCGACCGCCAGCTCCTCGATCATGAACTGGAAGTCGTAGTCGCCGGAGAGGGCGACGACCTGCGCCTCCGGGTCGGCCTTCGCCACGCCCAGCGCGGCCGGGATCGTCCAGCCCAGCGGGCCCGCCTGGCCGCAGTTGATCCAGTGGCGCGGCCGGTAGACGTGCAGCATCTGCGCGCCGGCGATCTGGGAGAGGCCGATGGTGGAGACGTACCGGGTCTCCGGGCCGAAGGCCTTGTTCATCTCCTCGTAGACGCGCTGCGGCTTGATCGGGATGTTGTCGAAGTGGGTGCGGCGCAGCAGGGTCGCCTTCTTCTCCTGCGCGGCGGCGGCCCAGGCGGAGCGGTCGGGCAGCCTGCCCGCGGCCTTCAGCTCCTTGGCGACCTCGACGAAGAGCTCCAGGGCGGCCTTGGCGTCGGAGGCGATGCCGTAGTCCGGGGCGAAGATCTTGCCGATCTGGGTGGGCTCGATGTCGACGTGGACGAACTTCCGGCCCTCGGTGTAGACGTCGAGCTTGCCGGTGTGGCGGTTGGCCCAGCGGTTGCCGATGCCGAGGACGAAGTCGGACTCCAGGAAGGTCGCGTTGCCGTAGCGGTGCGAGGTCTGCAGGCCCACCATGCCGGCGTTCAGCGCGTGGTCGTCGGGCAGCACGCCCCAGCCCATCAGGGTGGGCACGACCGGAGTGCCCGTCAGTTCGGCGAACTCCACCAGCAGATCGGCCGCGTCGGCGTTGATGACACCGCCGCCCGCGACGATCAGCGGGCGCTCGGCGGCGTTGAGCATGCCGATCGCCTTCTCGATCTGGGCGCGGGTCGCGGCGGGCTTGTAGGCCTGCAGCGGCTCGTAGGTCTCCGGGTCGAACTCGATCTCGGTGAGCTGGACGTCGATCGGCAGGTCGATCAGGACCGGGCCGGGGCGGCCGGAGCGCATCAGGTGGAAGGCCTGCTGGAAGACGCCGGGGACCTGCGCGGCCTCCAGGACGGTCACCGCCATCTTGGTGACCGGCTTGGCGATCGAGGCGATGTCGACGGCCTGGAAGTCCTCTTTGTGGATCACGGCGGTCGGGGCCTGGCCGGTGATGCACAGGATCGGGATGGAGTCGCCGGTCGCCGAGTACAGACCGGTGATCATGTCGGTGCCGGCCGGACCGGAGGTGCCGATGCAGACGCCGATGTTGCCGGGGTGGGTGCGGGTGTAGCCCTCGGCCATGTGGGAGGCGCCCTCGACATGGCGGGCAAGGGTGTGCGTGATGCCGCCGGAGGCTTTGAGGGCCGCGTAGAAGGGGTTGATCGCCGCACCGGGCACACCGAACGCGTCGGTGACGCCCTCGCGCTTGAGGATCTCGACTGCCGCGCGGGCAGCGGTCATACGAGCCATGGGAACTCCTGCTTCGGCTGTCGGATACGCACTCCCGTCGCGCCCCGCGGTGAGCACTTCTTCCGTATAGCGGAAATGAACTTCTACTATCTGGAAGCAATGTAGGGTGACAGACGAAAGCCGTCAAGAGACGCCCGAAGCGGCGGACAGACGAGCGCCGGGGGGAGCACGATGGGGGGCATGTCCGAGAGCGTGTCGGTGCGGTGTCCGGCCTGTCGGCGCGCCCATCTGTTCGCCGCGCCGTCCTATCCGTGCGCCTGCGGGGCACTCGTCGCGCCGCCGCTCGATCCCCACGCGCCCGCGACCGCCGTCACCCATCGCTCCTGGGACGAGGAGTGGGTGACCGTGCGCTGCGCCGCCTGCGACCGCCCGGCCCAGTGGCCGCACCCGGAGCTGGGCTGCCCCTGCGGCACGGTGCTGCGGCTCCCGGTGGCGGGCGTGGACGCCGCCCCGGAGGAGAAGCCCGCCGGGCCGGCGCGCCCGGCCTTCCAGCCGGTGACCATCCGCACCGCCCGCGACGCGGTCACCGCCGCCGCCCTCTATCTGCGCTGGCTCGGCCACCGGGACGTACGGCGCGCGGACCGGCGCCCGCCGTCCGGGATCGGGCTCGCCGCTCCCGGTGTGCTGGCCCAGGTGGACCCCACGGTGCGCCCGGCGCGGGCGCGGGACGTGGAGTGCCTGTGGCTGACCGCGATGACGGAGTCGGCGGCCTGCGTCTACTTCTCCCTCGCCGGGTACACCGACGAGGCCCGCGCCCGGGCCGACACGCTGGGCGTGCCGCTGTTCGTCCTCGACCTCACGGGCACCCCGCAGCCGGTCAACGACCACGCCGACGCGCTCACCGCCTGACGGCCGCACACACGACCGCGCCGGCCCCGCGGGTGCGGGAGCCGGCGCGGCCATGAACCTGTGTTACGGGGTGACGCAGCCGATCGAGCCGACCGGGAAGTTGTTGCCGGTCGAGGTGGCGGTGAAGCCGAAGGTCACACTGCCGTCCGGCGCGATGGTCCGGTTGTACTCGGCGTTCCGGACCGTGACCGTGCCGTCCGTCCCGGTGCTCAGCGTGCCGTTCCAGACCTGGCTGATCCTGGTGCCGTCGCCCGGCTGCCAGCGCACCGCCCAGCCGTTCTGCGGTGCCGTGTTGTGGTTCATCACCTCGACGGAACCCTGGAAGCCGCCGCTCCAGGAGTTCGTCACCGAGTAGACGGCCATGCACCCGGTGTGCGGCTCGGTGGGCGTCGGGGTCGGAGTCGGGGTGGGCGTCGGGGTCGGGGTGCCGTTCGAGCCGCGGATGCCGGTCACCTCGCCGTTGCCGCCGTCGAAGACGATGTCGGAGCAGGAGAAGAAGTTCTCCTGGCTGTCCGAGCGCACCCACTGGATGAACATCACCGCGTCACCGGAGCGGCCCGAGGGCAGCTTCAGGTCCCAGTAGTAGTGACCGGACTCGGAGCCCACCGAGCCGGACTGCGGCGGGTCGGTGACCGTCTGGATCAGCTCCAGGTCGCCCCAGCCCAGCGGCTGCGTGGGCGAGTAGCCGGGCTTGGACACGTACACCCGGAAGTCGCCCGGGTGCGCGGCCCAGTTGCTGTACTTGACCCGCATCGTCGCCCCGGAGGTGAGGTGCGTACGGGGCCAGTCGGCGCGGGCGGCGTTGTAGCCGGTGAAGTTGTACGGGGAGCGGTCGCCGGCGCTGCACAGCTTGCCGTCCGGCACATAGCCCGGCCCGCGTCCGCCCGCGTTGGAGTCGAGCACGGCGAACCAGTTGTACAGCGCCGTCGCACCGCTCTCGGCGAGCGCGGCCTTGCACGCCGGGTTCGTCGGGTCCAGGGCGCCGGTGCTGGTCTTGGCGTCCAGATAGCAGAGGTAGGTCCGCGATCCGGGCATCATCGCCACGCCGTGCGCCTGCGCGCTGCCCTGTCCGATCAGGGCCAGGCCGAGCCCGCTGAGCAGGGTGGCCAGCACCGCCAGTAAGGACAGTGATCGTCTGTTGTTTCTCGCCATCGTTTCTCCTGTCATGGTGGTGGGGTTGTGTGGGTCTCCTCGGGGGGTTCGGGGCCGGTCAGGCCGGCGGGGTGCCCCACGCCAGGGCCCCGCTCAGGTAGGCGGGGATCTTCGGGGCGTCGGCGTAGGACGTGGCGGTGGTACGGCTGTAGTCACCGGCCTCGTCGAACGCGGACCAGTCGGACTTGGCCATGCGCAGCTGGAGGTCGCCGGTGTCCTTGCCGGCGGGCAGGGTGCCGCTCTTGAAGGCGACCTCGAGGCAGGCGTCGGCGCCCGCGACCGGGGTGCTCAGCGGCACCACCCGCAGGGTGACGTTGGAGCAGCCGACGGCCGCGTGGTCGCAGAACGCGTTCACGGTGGGCGAGCCGCCGTCGCGGGTGAAGTAGTAGCGGGCGGTGACCTTGGTCAGGTCCACGGAGGCGCTGCCGGTGTTGCTGATCCGCAGGCCGGGGCGGATGGCGTTGTCCGTGGCCGAGGCGTCGTTGTTCTTGTATGTGACCTTGACGCCGCCGACCGGGTCGGGGCCGCCGCCGCCCGCCTCGGTGGTGACGCTCAGCGCGGTCGAGGCCGCGGAGACGTTCCCCGCGGCGTCCCGGGCGCGCACGGTGTAGCTGTACGCCGTGGCGGCGCTCAGCCCGGTGTCGGTGAACGTGGTCCCGGCGACCGGCGAGGCGCTGACCTCGGTGCCGTCGCGGTAGACGTCGTAGCCGGTGACGCCCACGTTGTCGGTGGCCGCCGTCCAGGCCAGGGAGACGCTGGACGCGGTCTTCGCGGTGGCCCGCAGACCGGTCGGCGCGGTCGGGGCGGTGGTGTCGACCGGGTCGGGGTCGCCACCGCCGTCGGTGGGCACGGCCGGGTACGCGTTCCGTACGAGTATCGAGAACTGGTCGTGGAACCAGTGGCCGGCGAGCGGCGCGTCCGGCATCGCGCCGGTCGGGTTGCCGCCCGCGTTGGGCGCGGTGTAGTCCGGGTTGCACATCGGGTCAGGGCGCTTGCCCTCCTCGTTCGGGATGTCCTTGCTCGCCCCGTCCGACTCCCCCGGCGGCTTGATCCACAGGAACGCGTCGAGGTGTGAGTCCGGGTAGCCCGCGGGCGAGGCCTGCGGGGGCTGCCCGAGTCCGGCGCCGTTGACGTTGCACCACAGGCCGCGGTGCGTGCGGCGGTCCACCTTGGACTGGCTGACGTAGGTGTCGAGGACCGTGCTGGTGGACTCGGCGGTCGGCCGGGCCGCGCCTCCCCAGCCGTTGCGGGAGGTGTCGACGACCATGCCGGTGGAGGCGGGCCAGCCCTGCGCCACCAGCGCGGCGTGCACCGCCTTGGTGAAGTCCGACTCGTCGAAGTTCGCGTTCCACTCGTAGAACTTGCCGGAGCGGATCTGGTTTCCGCCGACCGTCCTGGTCGGGTCGGTGAGGAACGGCTCGGCGAGCGGCGTGTAGTTGGAAACGTTGGTGATCAGCCCGTCCACGCTGCGCAGGCCGGCCGTGGTGCCCTTGACGACGTCCGTGTACAGCTGGGTGGTCTGGGAGAGGTTGTTGTCCCAGCCGAGCCAGCCCGAGTGGGCGAAGTCCATGTAGGTGTACACGTTCGGGATGGCGTGCAGCTTGTTCAGGGCGTACCGGATGGCGTCGACCTGGATGCCGCTGCTCTTGGCCTGGGCGCACTCCGGGTCGGAGAGGTTGGTGACCAGGTTGGGCAGGCCGTCCGGCTCGATGACCGTGGTGATGCGGATGTCCTGGTACTTCGGGTTGGCGAAGACCTTGGCGATCTCGTCGACGTACTCGCTCTTGTAGCGCGCCAGGCCCTCGGCGGTGAGGGGAAGTTCACCGTTGGAGGCGAGCGCTGCGCAGTCGCGGCCCGGCAGGTCGTACACGACGAAGGTGGCGACGAGCGGCTGGCCGGGCTTCTTCTGCGCGAGCGCCAGGTCGAGGTGGTCGGCGAGGCTCTTGCGGCCCGCGTTGGCGTCGCCGCCGTGGATGGCGGCGATCCGGTCCAGCCAGACGGCCGTCGGATAGCTCTTGACCTTCTCCATCCTGGCCTTGAGCGTGGCGTCGGTGGTCTTGGCGATGGACCCGTCGACCAGGCGGGCGTAGTCCGGGTTGACGTAGAACGAGGCGCCGGCGAAGGGATTGTCGACGTGTGCCTCGGCGGCGGACGCCTGGGGTGCGGACAGCTGGGCCGCGGCCCCCAGCAGCAGGGTGCTCAGCGCGATGGCCAGCGCCGCCGCCCGCTTGCGGTGCGGTCTGCGCGGGCGGGCGCCCCTGCGCCTGGTCCGGTCTGTCATGTGCTCTCCTCGAGTGCGGGGGTGCGGGCGACGGGGTGGGGACGTCCGCGGGATCGACCGGTGGGGAGAACCGTGGGTCCGGTCAGGCGGGGGTGCAGCGCGGGGCGGGGGTGCCCGCTGTGCCGTTCGCCGTGTAGCCGAACGAGGTGGTGGCGCCGGCGGCGAGGGTGCCGTTGGAGCCGGTGTCGCGGACCGTGATCCGGCCGCCGGAGACGGTGTGGGTGCCGTTCCAGAGGCTGGTGACGGTCGCGCCGCCCAGGTCCCAGTCGACCGTCCAGCCCGTGATCGGGCCGGTGCCGGTGTTCTTGACGGTGACCTCCGCCTGGTGGCCGCCGGGCCAGGAGTTGACCAGCTTATGGGTGGCGGTGCAGGCCTTGGCCGGCGTCGGGTCGGGGTCGGGATCCGGGTCGGGGTCGGGGGTGGTGCCGTAGGTCAGGCCGTGCCCGTAGGGGAAGAGCGGGCTCTTGCCGTCGCCGTCGTTGATGGGCTGCTGGGAGACGCCGCGCATCCACGTCATGGGCAGCTTGCCCGTCGGCGCGTGGTCGCCGAACAGTACGTCCGCCACTCCGCCGCCTTCGGTGCCGGGCAGCCAGGCCGCCAGCAGGGCCTGCCAGTCGGGCAGTTGTGCCGCGATGTCCAGCGGGCGGCCGGAGACCAGCACCACCACGACGGGCACCCCGCTCGCCTTCAGCCGGGCCAGGGTCGCCAGGTCCTCCTGGTCGAGGCCCATGCCGTCGGGGCGGTCGCCGCGCATCTCCGCGTACGGGGTCTCGCCGACGACGGCCACGGCGGCCGTGTAGCTGCCGTCGATGCCGTTGCCGTAGCGGTCGTAGGTGACCTTGGACGGGTCGGCGACCGCGGACCGGATGCCCTGGAGGACGGTGGTGCCCTCGGTGACGGCGCCGCTGCGGCCCTGCCAGCCCAGGGTCCAGCCGCCGCTCTGGTTGCCGATGTCGTCGGCGGACTTCCCGGCGACGAACAGTTTGCCCGTCTTCGGCAGCGGCAGGATCCCGCCGTCGTTCTTCAGCAGCACCTGTGAGGCGCGCACCGCCTGCCGGGCGAGGGTGCGGTGGGCGGCCGAGCCGACCGTGGAGGTGTACGAACGGTCGGTCAACGGCCGCTCGAACAGACCGAGCTGGAACTTCTTCGTCAGGATGCGCCGGTTGGCGTCGTCGATCCGGGCCTGGGAGACCCGGCCCGCGGTGACCTCGCCGCGCAGCAGGCTCAGGAACTTCTTGTAGTCGTGCGGGACCATCACCATGTCGACGCCCGCGTTGACGGCGGTGGCGATCTCCGCGCCGGTGAACCCGCTCTGCCCGTCGAGCTGGTCGACGGCGGCCCAGTCGGACACGACGAAGCCGGTGAAGCCCAGCTCGCCCTTGAGGACGTCGGTGACCAGGTACTTGTGGGCGTGCGAGCGGACCCCGTTCCAGCTGCTGTAGGACAGCATCACCGAGCCCACGCCGCGCTTGACCGCCTCCTTGAAGGGCGGCAGGTGGATGGCGCGCAGCTCGGCCTCGGAGATCTGGGTGTTGCCCTGGTCGACGCCGCCGGTGGTGCCGCCGTCGCCGAGGAAGTGCTTGGCGGTGGTGAGCACGGAGGCCGGGTCACCACCCAGGGTGTCGCCCTGCATCCCGGTGATGAACGAGGTCATGGCGGTGGGCAGTTCGGCCGTCTCGCCGAACGACTCGTATGTCCGCCCCCACCGGTCGTCGCGGGCCACGCACAGGCAGGGCGCGAAGGACCAGTCGATGCCGGTGCCGGCCACCTCCTCGGCGACCGCGCGCCCGACGCGCTGCACCAGGGCGGGGTCGCGGGTGGCGCCGAGGCCGATGTTGTGCGGGAAGATCGTGGCGCCGCGCACCGCGTTGTGGCCGTGCACCGCGTCGATGCCGTAGATCATCGGGATGCCGAGCGGTGCGGTCAGGGCGGTGCGCTGGAGGGAGTCGTAGGTGTCGGCCCAGGTCTGGGCATTGTTGGGGCTGACCGTCGAGTCGCCCCCGGAGAGCACCGAGCCGATGCGGTAGGTGGCGAGGTCGGACCTCGGGACCAGCGCGTCCTTCTCGATCTGGGTCATCTGGCCGAGCTTGTCGTCCAGAGTCATCCGGCCCAGCAGGTCGTCGACCCGCTGCGGCACGGGCAGCGACGGGTCCTGGTACGGCAGCGCGGCGGCGGGGGCGGCGGCCGGCTCGGGCGGGGAGGCGGCGGTCAGTGCGGTGACCGCGAGGGCGGCGGCGCAGAGGGCGGCGACGAGCGTGGGGCGGCGGGCGGAGCGGCGGGCGGGGGCTTCGGAGAGGAGCGGGCTCATGGCGGGGCCTTTCCGGGGGCGGTCCGGAGGGGCGGGAGGGGCGGGGGTGGTGCGCTCCGGGGTCCGCCCCGTCGGCGCAGGACGGAGCCCGGAGCGGGTCGGTGTGGCTCGGGTCAGGCGACCGAGCAGGTGGTGCCGTTCAGGGTGAACGCGGCCGGCTCGGCGAAGGTTGCGCTGTAGGTGCCCTGGAACCCGAAGGTCTGGGTGCCGCCGGCCGCGATGCGCGCGTTGTGCGCCACGGGGCTCGCCGTGACGGCGCCGGTCGCCCCGGACAGGGTCGCGTTCCAGGCGTTGCCGATCCGCTGCCCGGAGGGCAGGGTGAACCCGAGCTGCCAGCCGTCCACGGCGGTCGAACCGGTGTTCTTCACGGTCACGTTGGCGGTGAACCCGCCCTGCCAGACGTTGGTGTCGTACGCCACCTGGCAGCTCGCCGCCGGGTCGCCCGGGTCACCGGGGTCGCCGCCGCCACCGAGGTTCACGGCGGAGGAGAAGGAGTTCACCGTGAGCCCGGCGCCGTTCTGCCACGGCTCGAACCCGGCCTGAACGCTCGTCAGGTACCAGTTGCTCTGCGCCATGCCCCGGGCGACGGTCTGGTCGACGAAGTCCATGACGTCGAAGCTCCAGCTGCTGATCGCCGACGGGGCGACGAAGGAGATCACGTCGTTGGACCCGTTGCTGCCGGTCCACACCTCCCAGGAGCGCCCGGCGACGGTGGCGGTGCCGGTCTGCGAGCCGATCGGCTGGATCGGGCCGACCCGGTTGAACCAGATCATGATCTCGGTCCGGTTGACCCCGTCGGTGCGGGGCGTCGGGTCCAGCCAGATGTCGTACGAGGCGTTGTACACGGCGTTGGAGACGTAGCCGTAGGAAATGCTGCTCGGCGCACTGGAGATGGAGCTGATCTGCGCGGGGAGGTTGGTCCCCGGCGAACAGTTGGTGTAGTGGCAGCCGTTGAAGACGGACGGGTACGACTTGGGCGCGCCGTTGGTCGGCACCGAGCCGTCGGCCTGGGTGACCCGGAAGCCGGTGTCGGTCGCGGTGACGCACTGGGTGGCACTGGTGCCCCAGCGGTTGTTCTGGACGACGTAGCGGCCCTGGATCACGGTCGATCCGTACTGCTCGCAGATCAGCGTGTCGGCCTGGGCGGGCGCGCTGCCGGCGAGCAGCGCCGCGAGGGTGGTCAGAGCGGTGAGGAGCGCGCCGAACAGGGCGCGGGCGGTGCGGAGGCGGTGCGGTGACGATCGCATGCGGGGCCTCTCTCCGAGGGAACCGGATTTCGACAGGGGACGCTGTGCGGGTTCGGGTGTCGGGAGCGCTCCCATCTCCCCACTGATGGGAGCGCTCCCACCCCACCGGTTTCGGTCGCGACTGTAGGAGTCACCCCATGTTCCTGACAACCCTGTGCACACGAATCCGTCGAATGGATTTCGAAGCCGCAGGTCAGCGGGGTGGGATCGGTCGCCCGCTCAACAGGCAAGCCGGACAACGGAATTGGGAGCGCTCCCGAAAGTTGCGAGGAACGGGGCCGGGTGGGGACAGAGAACGGGGATCAGGAGGTGCACGTACGACCGTTGAGCGTGAACCCGGTGGGCGTACCCGACGGTGCCCCGCTCCCCTGGAAGCCGAAGCTCGCCGTGGCGCCCGCGGGCAGGGTGGCGTTGTGACCGGCGTCGGAGGCGGTGACGTCGGCTCCGGACTGGGTGACCGTGGCGTTCCAGGCGTTGGTGACCTTCTCGGCGCCCTGGAAGGAGAAGCCGAGCTTCCACCCGTTGACCGCTGCGGTCCCGGTGTTCTTCAGCTTCACCTCGGCGGTGAATCCGCCGTTCCAGGAGGAGCCGACGGTGTAGGTGACGGCGCAGCCTTCGGCGGGGGTGGGAGTGGGGGTCGGATCCGGGGTTGGGGTGGGGGTGGGGGTGGGAGTGGGAGTGGGAGTGGGGGTGCTGCCGTCGGGCAGGGTGCCCCACTGCCGGTCCGCGCCCTCCAGCAGGACGATGTTCGGGGCGTCCACCGGGGTGCTGCCCGGGGTGGTGGCGATCCGCTGGTACGACCAGTCGTTGCCGGGATTCCAGGCACCGGCGGAGCTGATCCGGAACTGCACCTCCTTGCGGTAAGCGGACTGGCCGGCGGGCGCGATCACGGCGTTGGAGCAGTCGACGGTGACGTAGTGGACGTCGCCCGCGTAACGGGTGGGCCCGGAGACCGGCCCGCACTGGTTGTAGTTGGTGGTAACGCTGATCTGGCTCGGCTGGACGCCCGGCTCCAGGGTGAAGTAGTAGCGCAGGGAGCTGTCGGTGAGGGCGCGGGCGGGCCAGGCGGACTTGTTGACGAGATAGGCCTTGATCTCGGTGAAGTTGGTGCCCGAGGCGTTCACGGAGGCCTGTACGGACATCTCCGGACCGTCGGGCGTCTCCGGCGTGGGGAAGTCGGTCTGGGGGGCGCCACCGTACTCGGCGTAGAGGCGGGCGAGGGCGCCGGTGAAGGCGGCGTTGTAGTCGGTGGCGACCTCGTTGTTGACGTAGTTCTGCCGGTCGTCGGTGTAGGCGTCATCGGCCGCGCTGGGCCCGCCGACGAGAGCGCCGTACAGCACGTGCCGGCTGTCGGCGGGGTTGGTGATCTGGTCGGACCAGGACCCGTGCGCCGTACGGTGATGGGGCTTCGTCGGCGGATTGGCCCCGAACCCCACGACGTAGCTGGAGCTGCGCGGATTGTCGCCGAGGGCGTAGTTGATCTGCCGGACGGCGAAGTCGTGGTAGCGGGCCTTGCGGGTGGGATCCCCGCTCAGCCAGTCGGAATAGACGAGCGCGGCGAACGCGGTGTTGGCGGCGTAACGCAGGGAGCCCCAGCTGTCGAGGACGGCCTGCCCGCCGGGCGAGTAGCGCACCCGGCTGCCGTTCACGCCGACGGTCCACCAGTCCAGCCAGCGGTTGGCGTCGTCGATGTACTTCTGCTTGCCGGTGAGCTGGGCGAGCAGGACGTAGGCGCCGTAGGAGCTGTCGTCCCAGGAGAGGGTCCAGCGGTAGGAGCGGGTGGAGGACTGGGGTTCGGTGGAGAGGTTGTCGTAGTAACTCTCGGCCTTGGCGAGGTAGGCGGGATCACCTGTGGCCTTGTGCAGCCAGATCGCACCCCACACCAGCTCGTCCCGGTAGCCGCTCCAGGAGTTGTAGTAGCCCTGGGCGTCGGTGATGCAGTCGCTGTACTCGCCGCGGTAGGTGTCGGCGAAGGAGTAGAGCTGCTTGGCGTGGGTGAGCAGCTTGTCGGCGTACGCGGCGTCGCTGTCCGCGAAGACCATCGAGGAGGCCGCCATGGCGGCGGCGGTCTGCCCGGCGAGGTCGGACCCGGGGCAGGAGGCGTCGACCTTGAAGGCGGGCCGCTCCATGGGCATGACTTCAGCGGGCCCCCACCAGGCGTGGTCGCGGCCGCCGTGCCCGACCTGTCCGTAGAGGACGTTGGGCGAGGGATGGGCCTTGACGAAGTAGTCGTTGACGAACCGGAGGTTGTTCTTCAGGTGCGTCCACTGGCCGGTGTCGGTGTAGGCGGCGCGCTCCTCCAGCCCGCCCCAGGCCAGCACGGTCGCCGAATACGCCATCGGCAGGCCGAACTTGACGTGGTCCCCGGCGTCGTACCACCCGCCGGTGAGATCGATGCCGACGTCCTTCCCGTCGTCCAGCGCGGAGTCGCCGCGCCAGCCGACCCGGTTCCAGTCCGGGAGTTCGCCGGACTGCTGGGCCTCATAGAAGAGGAGGGACTTCTGGAGCGCCTCGCCGTAGTTGAACGCAGGCGCGGCGGCGGAGGGGCCTGCGGCGGTGAGGGGGAGGAGCAGGCCGGCGGTGAGGGTGGCGGCGAGGGCGGCGGGGGCTGAGCGTCTGCGGCGGGTGAACGGGTTGAGGGAGCGCAGGTACGGGCGCAACGGATCGTCCTTTCCGTACGGCGGTGTGCGGGGAGGATGGATCGGGGTCGTGCCGTGCCATGTGGCATGCGTTGTGGTGTGCCATGCGGGGAGGCGGCCCTCGGGGCCATCGGTCGGGGGCGTGATGAAGCCCGGCGCCGGCTCACGTCCGCGGGGAGGCGTGCGGGAGCAGGCGCCGGGAGTCCTTTGGGAGCGCTCCCACGTGCTGGCCATGAAGCCAGGAGGGGCCTCCGGTGTCAAGAGAAGCGGACCAGGACAGATGCGCTGCGGCGGCTCGGGAGGGCTGCCGCACACCATGCATGGCGCGCTCAACTCCCGCTCTGCATAGGCCGATTGGGAGATGCGATGATGTCGATCATGGCTATCGAATCAGTGGTCGTGAGGCAACGCGTCGAGGATCTGGACGCGGCGGTGCCCTTCTACGAGAGGCTCACCGGGAGCACCGCATCCCGCTTCGCCTTCGCCGGGGTCACCCTGGCGAGTGTCGGCCCCTTCCTGCTGTTCAGCGGCCCGGACGACGCCGTGCAGCGCGTGGCCGGTGTGGCGGCCACGCTGACGGTCGCGGATGTCGACACGGTGGTGAAGGAAGCGGTGGAGGCGGGCGCCGAGGTGGTCGCTCCCACCGCCCCGACACCGAGCGGCCACCGGGCCGTGCTGCGGCATCCGTCTGGCGGGGTGTTCGAGTACGTCGGCCCCTGAACCAGCGTCGTGGCCTCGGGCTCGGCGAGACGGCGGCGCGCTTCACCGACGCCGGCCCGCGCCTGGCAGTCCTGGCGGGACACGGTTGCGGTCCTGTGGTCGTATGACGTCGTCGGATGAACCGAGCGCCGGTTCCGACAGCTCACGCCGACTCCCGCACCACCAACTGCGTCCGCAGGATCACATGCCGCCACGCCACCTCCGGCTGGTCCATCTCCTCCAGCAGCAGGCGGACCATCGTGCGGCCGATCTCCTCCAGCGGCTGGCGGACCGTGGTCAGCGGTGGGTCGGTGTGCTGGGCGAGCTGGAAGTCGTCGAAGCCGATGACCGCCACGTCGTCGGGGACGCGGCGGCCCGCCGCGCGCAGGACGGCGAGGGCGCCGGCGGCCATGGTGTCGGAGGCGGCGAGGACGGCATCGACCTCCGGGTGGCGTTCGAGGAGTTCGGTCATCGCGCGGCGTCCGCTCGCCTCGGTGAAGTCGCCCTCGACGGTCCAGGAGGCGTCACTGGACAGTCCCGCCTCGGTCAGGGCCTGCCGGTAGCCGCGCAGGCGGCACTGGGCGACGTACATGTCGAGCGGGCCGGTGACGGTCGCGATCGAACGGCGGCCGGTGCGCAGCAGGTGGGTCACCGCCTCCCGCGCACCGCCCACGTTGTCCGCGTCCACGTAGGTGATCTGCTCCTCGCCGGAGCGGCGGCCCAGCAGCACCGTGGGCAGGCCGGCGTCGGCGAGCATGTCCGGCAGCCGGTCCTCGGCGCGGACGGACATCAGCAGCACACCGTCGACCCGGCCGCCGCGCGCGTACTCGACGAACCGCTGCCGTTCGGCGTCCGTGCGGACCAGGGTGAGCAGCAGTTGTACGGAGGTGTCGGTCAGGGCGTCGCCGACGGCCGTGACCGTCTCCGAGAAGAACGGCTCGCCGAACAGCCGCCAGTCCCGCTCCGTCATCACCAGCGCCACGGCGTCGGCCCGCCGCCCGGCCAGCGAACGCGCCGCCAGGTTGGGCACATAGCCGAGTTCGGCGATCGCCTGCCGGACGGCGTGGCGCGTCGACTCCTTGACGCCCGCCTCGTTGTTGATGACGCGGGAGACCGTGCCCCGCCCGACACCGGCGAGGGTGGCCACCTGCTCCAGCGTGGGCGTCGTACCGGGCCGCCGTTTGACCATCATCACCCCCAAGGGCATCCGATCTTACGGGTGATCGAATGCCCTTGCGGACGTTCACCATCCCTCAGGCGCCGTACCTCTCCCTCAGCTCCACCTTCCGCACCTTTCCGGACACCGTCATCGGGAAGGAGTCGAGCAGCTGAAGCCTGCTCGGGATCTTGTAGTGGGCCAGCCGGCCGTCGCAGAACGCGCGCAGCTCCTCCAGCGTCAACGGGTCCGCGGCGTCGCGCGGGATGACGCAGGCCAGCACCTCCTCGCCGTACCGCTCGTGCGGCACCCCGACGACCTGGACGTCGGCGATCTTCGGGTGGGCGTAGAGGAACTCCTCGATCTCGCGCGGGTAGATGTTCTCGCCGCCCCGGATGATCATGTCCTTGATGCGGCCGACGATCTCCACGTAGCCGTCCTCCCGCATCACCGCGAGGTCCCCGGTGTGCATCCAGCGGCCCGCGTCGACGGCCTCGGCGGTCTTCTCGGGCTCGTTCCAGTAGCCGAGCATCACGCTGTAGCCGCGCGTGCACAACTCGCCTGCGGTGCCGCGTGGTTGGGTCACACCCGTCGCCGGGTCGACGATCTTCACCTCGATGTGCGGCAGGACCCGGCCGACCGTGGCGGTGCGGTGCTCCAGGTCGTCGTCCATACGGGTCTGCAGCGACACCGGGGAGGTCTCGGTCATGCCGTAGCAGATCGAGACCTGCTCCATGTGCATCTCGGCGACCACCCGCTTCATCACCTCCACGGGGCACGGCGAGCCCGCCATGATGCCCGTCCGCAGCGAGGAGAGGTCGTACGACGCGAAGTCCGGCAGGTTCAGCTCCGCGATGAACATCGTCGGGACGCCGTAGAGCGAGGTGCAGCGCTCCTGCTGGACCGCCTCCAGGGTGGCCTTCGGGTCGAAGGAGGGGGCCGGGATGACGATGCAGGCGCCATGGGAGGTGGCCGCCAGGTTCCCCATCACCATGCCGAAGCAGTGGTAGAACGGGACCGGCACGCATACCCGGTCATTCTCCGTGTATCCGATCAACTCCCCCACGAAGTAACCGTTGTTGAGGATGTTGTGGTGGGAGAGCGTCGCGCCCTTCGGGAAGCCCGTCGTGCCCGAGGTGTACTGGATGTTGATGGGGTCGTCGCAGGACAGCTCCGGGTACACGGCGGGTGTCCCGCCGCCCCGGTCCAGCAGTTCCTCCCAGCTCGGGTCGGCGAAGTAGACGATCTGCCTCAGCTCGGGGCAGTTTCCCCGCACCTGTTCGGCCATCGCCCGGTAGTCGCTCGTCTTGTGGCGGAGCGAGGCGAACAGGAGCGAGACGCCGGACTGTTTGAGGACGTACTCGACCTCGTGCGTGCGGTACGCCGGGTTGATGTTGACCATGACCGCGCCGATCCGCGCGGTGGCGTACTGGACGAGGACCCACTCGGGGCAGTTGACCGCCCAGATGCCGACCCGGTCGCCCTTGGCCACGCCGCTCGCGATCAGGGCGCGCGCCAGGTCGTCGACGTCCGCGGCGAACCGCGCGTACGTCCAGCGGCGGCCGGACGGGACGTCGACCAGCACGTCGCGGTCCGGCCAGGCGGCGACCGCGCGGTCCAGGCTCGCACCGATGGTGTCGCCGAGGAGCGGGGTCTCGCCGACGCCGTGAGCGTACGAGTTCACCGGAAGTCCTCCTCGCGGTACTCGGCGTCCGAGCCGGCCGCCGTGGCCTCGCGCAGCTCCACGCGGCGGATCTTGCCGGAGACGGTCTTGGGCAGGTCGGCGAACTCCAGGCGGCGGATGCGCTTGTACGGCGCCAGCGTCTCGCGGGAGTGCTCGAAGAGGACCTTCGCGGTGTCGGGGCCCGGCGTCCAGCCGTCCGCCAGGACGACGTACGCCTTGGGGACGGCCAGGCGCAGCTCGTCGGGGGCGGGGACGACCGCCGCCTCGGCGACCGCCTCGTGCTCCAGCAGGGCGCTCTCCAGCTCGAAGGGGCTGATCTTGTAGTCGGACGCCTTGAAGACGTCGTCACTTCGCCCGATATACGTCAGATATCCGTCTTCGTCCCTTGATGCGACGTCCCCCGTGCGGTAGTAGCCGTCGGCCATCACCTCCGCCGTGCGGTCGGCGTCGCCGTGGTAGCCGGTCATCAGACCGACCGGCCTCTCCGCGAGGTCCAGGGCGAGCTCGCCCTCCGTCGCGCCGGGTGCGCCGGTGACCGGGTCGAGGAGTTCGACGCGGTAGCCGGGGCTGGGGCGGCCCATGGAGCCGGTCTTCAGCGGCTGGCCGGGGGTGTTGGCGACCTGGACGGCGGTCTCGGTCTGGCCGAAGCCGTCCCGGATGGTGATGTCCCAGGCGCGCCGGACCTGCTCGATGACCTCGGGGTTGAGCGGCTCGCCGGCGGCGACGGCCTCGCGGGGCGGGGTGCGCAGCGCGCCGAGGTCCGCCTGGATGAGCATGCGCCACACGGTGGGCGGGGCGCAGAAGGTGGTGACGCCGGCGCGGTCCATCTCGGCCATGAGGCGGGCGGCGTCGAAGCGGGTGTAGTTGAGGAGGAAGACCGTCGCCTCGGCGTTCCAGGGGGCGAAGAGGTTGGACCAGGCGTGCTTGGCCCAGCCCGGTGAGGAGATGTTGAGGTGCACGTCGCCGGGCCTGAGTCCGATCCAGTACATCGTCGCCAGATGGCCGACGGGGTACGAGGTGTGGGTGTGCTCGACCAGTTTGGGGCGGGCGGTGGTGCCGGAGGTGAAGTAGAGCATCAGCGGGTCGTCGGCGCGGGTGGGGCCGTCGGGCGTGAAGCCGGACGGCGCCGTGTACGCCTCCTCGTACGGCAGCCACGGCCCGGCCGGGGCGCCGCCCACCGCGATACGGGTGTAGTCGCCGGGCACCTCGTCGAACTTCCCGGTGTCGGCCGCGCGCACGATCACCTGGCGGACCCGGCCGCGGTCGACGCGGTCGCGCAGGTCGGCGGGGCCGAGGAGCGGGGTGGCGGGGATGACGACGGCGCGCAGTTTCATCGCGGCCAGGGCGGTCTCCCACAGCTCGGCCTGGTTGCCGAGCATGACGAGGACGCGGTCCCCGGCGGCGACGCCCTGGGCGCGCAGCCAGTTCGCGACCCGGTCGGAGCGGTCGGAGAGTTCGGCGAAGCTCAGCCGGGTCTCGGTGCCGTCCTCCTCGACGATGTGCAGCGCGGTGCGGTCGTTGCCGTCCGCGATGACGTCGAACCAGTCCAGTGCCCAGTTGAAGTGCTCGGGCCGGGGCCAGGCGAAGCCGTCGTAGGCCGTGGCGTAGTCCTCACGGTGTGCCAGCAGGAAGTCCCGCGCCCTGCGGAAGTCCTCGGTCGCCGTCGTCATCTGTTCTCCCTCTGTCCGGACCGTTGCCGGGCGGCTCCCGGACATCGTGTAATCCGTGATGCAGGTCTCACTACCCCCTAACGGGGGTGTGCGCCGCAGGGCGCGGCGAGGAAAGGGCGAGCACGTGGGAGCAGACGCGGCGGACACGGCGGAGATACGGGGCGCGCTGCTGCGGCTGCGCCGGACGACCGGCCTTCCGGTGGCCTTCGGCGGTCTGGTGGAGGCGGGGCGGCCGCGGATGCGCATCACCGAGCTGACCGGGACGCGGACCCCGGCGCTGAGCGCGCTCGCGGTGACTTCCGGCAACGGTCTTGGCGGGAAGGCGGTGGCGCTGGGCCGGCCGTGCGCCGTGACCGACTACTCCGCCTCGCGGCAGATCAGCCACGAGTACGACGCACCGGTCGCCGTGGAGGGGCTGCGGTCCGTGCTCGCGGTGCCCGTCGTCGTACGGCGGCGGGTGCGGGGTGTGCTGTACGGCGCTCTGCGCACCGCGCAGCCGCTGGGCGACCGCATGCTGCACGCGGCCGTCGAGGCGGCGCGGGACGTGGAGCAGGCGCTGGTGGCGCGGGACGAGGCCCGCGGGCTGCTGGACACCGTACGGGCGGCCGAGCCGCGGGCCGACGCCGGAGCGGAACGCGAGCGGATGCGGGAGGCGCACGCGGCGCTGCGGGCGCTGGCGCCGCGGATCGCCGATCCGGCGCTGCGGGCGGAGCTGCTCGACGCGTGCGGGCTGCTCGCTCCGGGCCGCACGTCCCGCGAGGTGCGGCTGGCGCCGCGTGAGGTGGACGTGCTGGCCTGTGTGGCGGCGGGCTCGACGAACGCCGTGGCCGCCGAGCGGCTGGGGCTGCGCCCGGAGACGGTGAAGAGCTATCTGCGCTCGGCGATGCGGAAGCTGGGCGCGCGGACGCGGGGGGAGGCGGTGGTGGCTGCGCGGCGGGCGGGGGTGTTGCCGTAGGGGCCCCGGCATGAGCGCCGTAGGGGTTCTGAAGTCTGGCGGCCGCGGGCTCGTCGTGGTTGCTCGCGCAGTTCCCCGCGCCCCTTCCGGGCGCACCCGGAGTCGCCCCTTCGGAGCGCTCCCGCGTGCCGTTCGTCATGCAATTGCCACGGAGCTGAAATTCCCCATGCACGTTGCTGTTATTTCCCTCACCGTCTCGCCCCTCCGAATTTCAATGACTCCCCGCCTAGAATTTGGCCCGGACACGACACACGGAGGGGAGCGGTGACCGTGCGACGGGACTTCAAGGAGCCTGCCAGATGCCGCCCCGACCTGGTCATCGGCCGGGAGGAGCCGTTCACCGCGGCGCGTGAGCAGCTGGACCGCGGCGGCAGTGTGCTGCTCCACGGCCCCGCCGGAATAGGAAAGTCGACCGTGCTGCGGGCATTGGCCGCGGAATACGGCGCCACGGCCCGGACCGTGTTGCGCTGCTCGGCGACCGAGTCCGAATCCCATCTCCCCTTCCTCGCCCTCGCCGACCTGCTGGGCCTGGTCCTCGACGAGGTGTCCGGCCAGTTGCCCGCCACCCAGCGCACCGCGCTGGAGTCGGCGCTCACCGGCCGCGGCGAGTCCACCCTCCAGCGCGACGGACTCGCGCTGCGGCTCGCCGTGCTGTCGGCGCTGCGCGCGCTCGCCGCGGCGGGTCCCGTCCTCGTCGTCGCCGACGACCTCCAGTGGCTGGACCCGGCCAGCGCCGAACTGCTCGGCTTCGCCGCCCGCCGCCTCGGCGACACCCCGGTCCAGCTGCTGTGCGCGGTCCGTACCGAGGGCCAGGAGTACGACCGGCAGCTGCGGGCCGCCCCGCCCGACACCCTCGCGCTGCGCCTCGGCCCGCTCTCCCGCGCCCAGGTCTCCGCCCTGCTCGACCACCGCGGCTACACCGGGCTGCCCCGCTCCACGGTCCGGGACATCCACCGCACCAGCGGCGGCAACCCGCTGTTCGCGCTGGAACTGGGCCGCGCCCTCGCCGAGAACCCGACTCCGCCCCGGCCGGGCGAGCCGCTGCCGGTGCCGACCTCGCTGCGCGCCCTGGTGCTGAGCCGCCTCGAGATGCTGTCCGACGAGGCCCGGCACACCCTCCTCGTGGCCAGCGCGGGCGCCCGTCCCACGCTGGCCCTGCTGCACGCGACCGGCCGCGACAACGCCGAGGCGGAAACCGCGCGGGCCGCCGAACTCGGGCTGCTGGCCACCGAGTCGGAGGGTCCGGCCGTACGGTTCGCGCATCCGCTGATCTCGGCCGCGCTGTACGCGGAGGCGCCCGCGCACCAGCGGCGGGCCGCGCACGCCGCGCTGTCCGAGGCGGCCTCCGACCCGATCGAACGGGCCCGGCATCTCGCCCTGGCGACCATCGGCACCGACCCGGAGGTGGCGGCGCGGCTCGCCGAGGCCGCCGCGCTGGCCCGGGACCGCGGGGCGCCGTCGGTGGCGGCCTCGCTGGGGCTGCTCGCCGCCCGGCACACTCCCGCCGACGCCGTCCCGGCCGCCGACGAGCGGCGGTTGCAGGCCGCCGAGGACGCCATCACCGCCGGAGAGGTGGACCTCGCCCGGGACATCGCGCGGGAGGTGCTGTCCCGCGCCACTGTGCCCGCCGACCGGGTGCGCGCCTGGATGGTGGTGATCGAGGCGGCCGGGCAGGCCCTCGGGGAGGTCGACGCCGTCTTCCCGCAGGCGCTCGCCGACGCGGGCGACGACCCGCGGCTGCTCGCCCTGGTCCACTACCAGCTGGCCTGGCGCGGACTGGTCGTCGAGGGCGACTTCGCGGAGGGCCGGGAGGAGGCCGCGCACGCCGCCGAGCTGGCCGCGCGGGCCGGGGACCGGCGTACCGAGCTGCTGGCGCTCGCCTTCCAGGCGCAGGCCGAGACCCTGATGGGCCACCCGGACGCCCCGGCCACCATCCGGCGGGCGCTGGAGGAACCGCAGGACCCGCAGGTCGCCTGCCATCACAACGGGGCGGGCTCGACCCGGCTGCGCTGGCTGCTGATGAGCGACCAGCTGCCGGAGGCCCGCGCCACGGTCACCCGGCTGCTCAGCGAGGTGCGGCGGCGCGGCATGGTGGAGAGCGAGGTCCACTTCCTGCGCCTGCTCGCCGAGACCGAACTGCGCTCCGGGCACTGCGGGCGCGCCCTCGACCTGGCCCGCGAGAGCCTGCGCCTCGCCCGGGACTCGGGGATCGGCGAGGTCGCCTCCGCCCAGCTGACCTCCGTCGCGGAGGCGTCCGGCGGGGACGTCGACCGGGCGCTGGCGCTGGCCCGGGAGGCCGCCGAGCACGCGGAGGAGGACGGCGACCAGATCTACATGTCACGCGCCCTGGCCTCCCTCGGCTACGTCCAGCTGGTCGCCGGGGACGCTCCCGGCACCGTCCGGTCGCTGCGCCGGGTGTGGGAACTGGAGCAGGGCCTCGGGGTGACGGATCCGGCCCGCGGGCGCTGGCACGGCGACCTCGCGGAGGCGCTGGTGCGGATCGGGGAGATCGCCGAGGCGCAGGACGTCGTCGACGTCACCCGGGAGCAGGCGCTGCGGCTGGGCCGGGAGAGCGTGCTCGCGGTACTGGACCGGGCCGAGGCCCTGGTGCGGGCGGCGCGCGGGGACCACGAGGGCGCGATCGCCCGGCTGACGTCGGTGCAGGACCGGCTCGCCAAGCTGGGGTACGGGCTGGAGGAGGCCCGGGCCGCCTTCGTACTCGCCCGGCTGCGCAGCACGGGACGGCCGGGGCGGACGTCGTACGACGAGGCGGCGCGGCTGTTCCGGCGGTGCCGGGCGCTGCCCTGGCTGCGGCAGGTGGAGGCGGCGGCCGCGCTGCCGGAACCGCCGCCGGTCCCGGCGTCCGCTCCCGCGCCGGCGCCGGCCGCGCTGGACGGGCTCGCGTCGATGGAGCGTCAGGTCGCCGCGCTGGTCATGGAGGGCGCCACCAACCGGGAGATCGCGGCGCGGCTGTTCATCAGCGTCAAGACGGTCGAGGCGACCCTGACCCGGGTCTACCGCAAGCTGGGGATCCGCTCCCGGGTGGACATCGTGCGGCTGGCGGCGGGGCGACGTACGAGCTGAGGCGCGCGTGCAGGTCTAGTGGGCCCGACCGAGGGTTTTCCCTGCACCAACTCCCTTAGGGGGTTCCCTCATTGGGAGGTCGGCGCCCCGCCTCCTAGCGTGGGGACGTGCCGCTCGCCGGGCATACGGAGGTCCGTCCGAGACCCCCGTGCACTACCCCCCACACCCGCGCGACCCCCCACCGGCAACCCCCTGAGGAGACTCATGTTCGGGCTCACCCGTGCGAGAAAGACCGCCGTCGCCATCGCGGCCACCGCCGCCGCGGCCGCGACCGCGCTGACCGCCGCGCCCTCCGCCGTCGCCGCGCCCCAGCCCATCGTGGGCGGCACCACGACCACGACGAGCCAGTACCCGTTCATGATGCAGATCACCGACGCCTCGCAGAACCAGTTCTGCGGCGGCACGCTGGTCTCGCCGACGAAGGTCGTCACCGCCGCGCACTGCATGGTCGGCGAGACCACCAGCAGCGTCCGCGTGGTCGGCGGCCGCACCTACCTGAACGGCACCAACGGCACCGTCGCGCGGGTAAGCAAGATCTGGATCCACCCGAACTACACCACCGCCACCCGCGGTGAGGACGTGGCGGTGCTGACGCTGTCGACGTCGATGCCGTACACCACGGCGAAGTACGTCTCGTCGACCGACACCTCCGTCTACGCGGCCGGCACCACCGCCCGCGTGCTCGGCTGGGGCACCACGTCGCAGAACGGCAGCTCCTCCAACCAGCTGCGCACCGCGACCGTCCCGATCGTCTCCGACTCCAGCTGCAGCGGCAGTTACGGCTCCGACTACGTCGCGAGCGAGATGGTGTGCGCCGGATACTCCTCCGGCGGCGTGGACACCTGCCAGGGCGACAGCGGCGGTCCCCTGCTTGTCGGGGGCGTCCTGGCAGGGATCACTTCCTGGGGCGAGGGTTGCGCCCAGGCCGGTTACCCGGGTGTCTACACCCGGCTGACCACCTTCTCCAGCCTGGTGACCGCGCAGGTCAACTCGTAACCGGGAGAAGCTTCTGAGGGCACCCCTCAGTTGAGTACCAGGGGGCGTTGCGGGCCTCCACGAGCGGCCCGCAACGCCCCCTTTCCATGTCCCCGGCCGACCCTCTTGAATGGACGGTCACAGCCCATGCGCACACGAGGGTGGGGAACATGGACATGGTGCCCGCCGACCGGCTCCTGGCCTTCGCGGCGATGTCGGTCCTGGTGGTGCTGATCCCGGGGCCGAGCGTGCTGTTCGTGATCGGACGGGCACTGGCCCACGGCCGCCGCACCGCCGTGGCGACCGCGATCGGCAATGTCTTCGGCTCGTATCTGCTGGTCGTGGCCGTCGCGGTGGGCGTGGGCTCGCTGGTCGAACGGTCCGTCGTCGTCTATACGGCGGTGAAACTGGCCGGCGCGGCCTATCTGGTGTTCCTGGGCGTGCAGGCGTTCCGGCACCGCGCCGAGCTGAAGGTGACGGCGGCGGGTCGCGGGAGCCCCGCGCGCGGCGATCTGCGGACGGTCGTCGACGGGGTCCTGGTCGGGGTCACCAACCCCAAGGGGGTGGTGTTCTTCGCCGCGGTGCTCCCCCAGTTCGTGGACCAGGCAGCCGGTCATGTCGTGGCGCAGATGCTGCTGCTCGGCCTGGTGCCGATCTCCATCGGCCTGGTGACGGACACGTTGTGGGGCCTGACCGCGTCGGCGGCCCGCACCTGGTTCGCGCGGTCGGAGCGCCGCCTGTCGCTGATCGGCGGCGCCGGTGGCTGCACGCTGGTCGGTCTCGGGGTGACCGTGGCGGTGACCGGGCGCGCGGAGTGACGGTCAGGGGATGACGGTCCCGAACCGGATGTCGTACGACCCGCCCGGATACAGCACCCGCAGCACCCGCTCCGCCTCCGCCCCCACTTCCTCCCGCTGGACCTCGCTCAGCTCGCCGAAGGCTTCGATGACGAGGGCGTCGTCGTACAGCCGCCACACGCCCGCGAGGAAACCGTCGACGAGGAGCGGGCAGTAGAAGGTGTTCGCCTGCCAGGTGCGGCCGCGGGTCGCGGGCGGGATGACCCGGGTGCGGTCGGCGTGGGACAGCAGCAGGTTGTCGAACTCGGGCAGCAGGCGCGGCGGGGCCGGGGTGTCCGGGTCGGGGCGCGGGGCGTCGGGCAGGTCGAAGAGTTCGACGCCGTTCGGGTCGCGGAAGGTGACGAGGGACGGCCGCAGGCGTTCGAAGACGGGACGCGTCCGGGTCAGCCCGGCCCAGGTCTGGAAGTCCTTCACGGAGGCCGGGCCGAAGGCGGCGAGGTAGCGCAGGACGACCGTGTCGGGGGAAGCGGGCGGCTCGGCGGGGCGGCCCAGCCAGTGTTCGACGGTGGTGAGAGCGACCTGGCCGCTCCTGCCCCACAGTCCGCGCGGCGTGACCTGGACGAGCGGGAGGGTGCAGCGGGCGGCGACGGCCAGGGCCTGCGGATCGGCGTCCGGCCACTCGGCGAGCAGGGCCTCGCGCAGCTGCTTCATGGTGCGCGGCTCGTCCTCGACGAGGGCGCGGGCGAGGGCGGCGAGCCGCTGAAGATCGACGCCGACGAGACCGTCGCGGAACGTCTTCATGCTCAGCTCACGGTCCCTGGCGGGCTGCACCAGCGGCCGCAGGGTGAGGCTGTCGTCGGCGGTGTGCAGATGGATGGTGGAGCGCAGGGTGACGATCCGCACGGCCTCCCGGTCGGCCAGCAGCCCGGACAGTTCCTCGGGGGTGAAGCCGTCGAGGCGGGCGGCCAGCGCGTAGTAGGGCGGCCTGACCTCCTGCGCCTGGAGCCCGACGAGGTGCTCCACGGCCGCCTTGGCGGACATCGGCGAGCGCCGCAGCAGCAGCTGCCGGGCGAGGGTGGCCCGGTTGAGGGCGCGGGTGGTGAGCACGGGGGCGGTCGCGGCGGGCTGGGCCTTCGTCCTGGTCATGGGCGGCACGCTAGCGGGGGATGCGGACAGGTAGGGTCCGCGATGCGGCAGCCTGCCCGCCCGCCCCGGCCCGGTGGGTGCCGTTTGCCCCGTATATCCTGCTGGACGACCCACCCAATGCAGGCGATCACCAGCCGGACGCAGGGAGGTGCCCCTCATCGCCGCGAAAGATCCCGCGAAAGACTCCACGAAAGACTCTGCGAAGGACTCCGTAAAAGCCTCCGCGCAGGACTCCGGCAACGGACGAAGCCCACGGCGGCCGGTGTGGCGCCGCGCGACACCCCCGTCCCGCCCGCCGCGAACCCCCGCGACCGCGACCTCGCACGAGCCCGCACCGCGACCGCCCGCCGAGCCCGCCGGCATCGTCCAGGCGGCCCTCTACCAGGACGGCGTCCGCGTCTCCTCCCCCGCCACCCTCGCCGAGACCTACCGCGCCCTGCGTACCCAGCCCTCAGGCATGGCCTGGATCGGTCTGGCCCGCCCCACCGAGCGCGAGCTCCTCTCCCTCGCCGAGGAGTTCGATCTCCACCCGCTCGCCGTCGAGGACGCGATGGAGGCCCACCAGCGCCCCAAGCTGGAGCGCTACGGCGACACGCTCTTCGTCGTCCTCCGGGCGGCCCGCTACCTGGACGCGCCCGAGGAGGTCGACTTCGCCGAACTCCACGTCTTCGTCGGCCCCGACTTCGTCATCACCGTCCGCCACGGCGCCGCGCCCGGCCTGTCCGCCGTGCGCCGCCGCATGGAGGAGACCCCGGAGCTGCTGAAGCTCGGCCCCGAGGCGGTCCTGTACGCGATTCTGGACGCGGTGGTCGACGGCTACGCCCCGGTCGTCGCCGGCGTCCAGAACGACATCGACGAGATCGAGACGGAGGTCTTCCGCGGCCACCCGGAGGTCTCCCGCCGCATCTACGAACTCTCCCGCGAGATGGTCGAGTTCCAGCGCGCCACCCGTCCCCTGGTGGGCATGCTGCACGGCCTGATGGCGGGCTTCTCCAAGTACGGCACCGACGAGGAACTCCAGCGCTACCTGCGGGACGTCGCCGACCACGTCACGCACATCAGCGAACGCGTCGACGGCTTCCGCCAGGCCCTCACCGAGATCCTCACCGTGAACGCCACCCTCGTCACCCAGCAGCAGAACGCGGAGATGCGGGCGCTGGCGGAGGCGGGGTTCGAGCAGAACGAGGAGATCAAGAAGATCTCGTCATGGGCGGCCATTCTCTTTGCACCTACGTTGGTGGGAACCATCTACGGGATGAACTTCGACGCGATGCCTGAGCTGGACTGGGGCTTCGGCTACCCGTTCGCAATCTTGCTGATGGCAGTCGTGTGCACGAGCCTGTACTTCATCTTCAAGCGGCGGGACTGGCTATAGAAGTCGAGCCGGACACTCCGATCAGATTCGCATTCGCGAATGCTTTGGAACGGCCTTTCTGGCCCTCTGGGGAGAATCTGGGGAGAATGGGCTGCGCGGCTGCCCAAGTCGCTTCTCCCCGCGCCGGCCCTGTTCAACGTCTACCGGCGCAGCCACCCTCATCGGCACACGGCTACGCAACGTAACGAAAACGGGTGGCACAGCGTGTGCTGTGCCACCCGTTCTCTCACGTGAGGGCGAGATCCTCTGGGACGTACTCGGGAACCACGCCGAGTAGTGCGTCGACGGCCGCTCGCCCCTTGCCGCCCGCCTCGGGCATGAAGTGGGCATAGTGGTCGAGGGTGATGGTCGGGCTGGAGTGACCGAGCCATCGGGCGAGCGTGACGACGGACTCGCCGGCTTCGAGGATGATCGAGGCATAGGTGTGTCGGAGTACGTGGAAGCCGTCCTTGCGAGATGCCTTCCAGCGTTGCCCCTTCTCTCGCATGGGGATGACGCCGGCCTTCGCGAGCGCGGGCTTCCAGACCTCGACATTGAAGATGTTGGCGCGGATCGCATAGCCGTACGTCGTGGTCAGGACGAGCGGGAACGTCTGCCTCTCCCGCTCGGGCTCCGGGCCGCCCCAGGGCAGCTCGACCTCGACGGCCGGGTACTGCAGAAGATAGGCGGCCAGCTCGGCGGCGACCGACGGAGGCATGTCGACGATGCGCGTCTTCCCGCCCTTGGGAAGGGTGAAGTACAAGCGACCATTGAGAAGTTGAACCTGGCGGCGGACACGGATGAGGCCGCGCTCAAAGTCGACGTCTTCCGGTGAGAGGCCGAAGACCTCGCCCTGGCGAAGCCCGCACCCGAGGGCGACCACGACAGCAATCCGGTACCGCGGGTTGATGACATCCCGTACCCGCCGCGCGGTCTCCAGCGGCCATTTCCGCCGGAATGAGGCCGGGGAATGCCCCGGCGAAAGCACGGCGCTGTCCGCTCCAAGTCCACCGCCAAGCAGCCGGTGCGAACGGGATCAATAGTCCACACGATCGCCGGTTTGGCTAACCGGCGATCGTCGGCTATGTTGCGCGCCGCATCCGATGGGCCAGCAGCATTTCCGGCTGGCCGCAGTCAGGAAGCCAGTCGGTACGACCGCAGGGCCGGAGTCGCGTCATCTGCGACGAGCAGCAGGCCGTCATCCGTGAGGCGGTCAAGGTTGCGCGTCACCAGGCGCTCGGGGACTCCTGTGGCCCGGGCCACGTGCCGCGTTGTAGCTCCAGGGTGTGCAGCAACGTGCGCGAGGACGGCACGGTCACGACGGTAGCTTCGTTGCAGTAGGTCCTCGCCGAACAGGCCGGCCGCACAGACGCAGACGCACAGACCGGTGGAGACCGCGCCGTAGTCACCCGCCGCCTGACCGGACCAAGCGTTCATTGCGCCGAGGACAAAGAGGACGGGTGAAGTGAAGCGAGCGGATCGAATAGCGGAATCAGACAGATGGGCCTCCAAGTAGGGACCACGCCAGCGAAGCAGCTTCATGCGGTGCGGGTTTCCGAGTCAGTTCAACCCTGGCCGCAGCCGAGTAGCTGCTTCATCTGCCCTGGTGTTTTCGGGACGTTGTACGTTGACATGGTCCCGGCGGAGGTTCCAGTCTTTGGAGGTTCCTTCTTGTCTGCCGTGGGCGAATGCTCATTTTCGACCGGCGGGGCGTCCTCGCCTCGGACCTGCTGAGACGAAAGGGATGTGTCGAGACCGGCGCGGTGAAGCCGTCCCATAACTTGTCGGTCAAGACGACGAGGGGCGTCCCCTGGCTCTCGCCGTGGGCCGCCGTGGGAGAACCCTGGCAGCGTGCCGCGAGGGCGCTGCACAGTCGCCGCTCGTCCTGATCTGCGCTCCGCGTTCGTTGCGCTCGTACGTACGCCGCTCGTTCTTCTCGATCTTCCGAGCGACCTCCGATTCGAGGTCCAGCCCGTTCATCTCCGCCACGGCAGTCAGGTAGAGGAAAACATCGGCCAACTCTTCTCCGAGGCCGGGAAGACCCTTCCGCCAGGCGGTAAAGGCTTCGCCGACTCGGCCGTCAGGAGTCCGAACTCCAGGGCCACATCAGTGGTGTTGAAGCCATTAACGAGCTTGTTCTCCCAGGCGAGCCTTTAGGCGGATGAGATGTCCACGACTCCTCCGGAGCGGTACAGCGGGTGCTGCCGCAGCCTAGTACTCCAGCAGCGTTTCGGTGTCAGTGCTGGTCAGGGTGGTGTTTATGGCCCTGTGGGCGGTCGGCGGCACCCCGTGCTGTCAGGCCCGATTCCCATGCCCAGGCGGCGATGCCGACCCGGTTGCGGACCCCCAGTTTCCCTTGGATGTTGGCGAGATGGGTTTTCACCGTGCCGGGTGTGACGAACAGCCGTGCCCCGATCTCCGCGTTCGTCAGGCCCTGTGCGACCAGGTGGGTGATCTCCCGTTCGCGGCTTGTCAGCGGGTCCGGGGACGGGTCCGGGGCCGGGTCCGGGGCCGGGGTGGATTGGGATGGTGAGGTGATGTGCTGGAGGAGGCGGACGGTGATCTGGGGGCTGATCAGGGTGTCGCCGGCCATCGCTGCGCGTACCGCCTCGATCAGCAGCGTGGGGCCCGAGCGTTTCAGCAGGAAGCCGCAGGCGCCGTGGCGTAGCGCGGTGTGGACGTATGCGTCGAGGTCGAAGGTGGTGACGACCACGACCCGGGTGGTCGCGGCGAGTTGGCGGGTGACCTCGAGGCCGTCGAGGCGTGGCATCCGGATGTCGGCGAGGACGACGTCTGGGCGCAGGGTCCGGGCGAGGCCGACGGCGGTGGCGCCGTCCGCGGCCTCACCGACCACGGTCATGTCGGGCTGTGAGTCGAGTATCAGCCGGAAGCCGCTGCGGATGTCCTCCTGGTCGTCGGCGATCAGGATGCGGGTCGTCGTCATGCCGTGTCTCCAGTGGCGGGGAGGGTGACGGTGAGGCACCAGGTGCCGTCGCGCCGGGTGGTGTGGAGGGTCCCGTTCATGGCGCGGACGCGTTCGGTGAGGGCGAGAAGCCCCGTCCCGCCGGTCCCACCGTGCTCGCGCGTACGGGCATGGCTGCGGCCGGTGTCATTGGTGACGCTCAGCCGGACGGTCTTGTCGGCGAGCATGAGGGCCACCTCGACGCCGGTTGCGTCGGGGGCGTGGCGGCGGACGTTCGTCAGTGCCTCCGTCACGACGCGGTAGACCGTGGCGGCGGCCTCGCGGGACAGGGCGGTCTCCACTCCGGGGGCGATGTCGATGCGGGCCCGAGTGCGGCCTGTCTCGTCGAACCGCCTGACGAGTTCGGCGAGTTGGCCCGTGCCTGGGAGGGCCGTGCTGGCGGCCTCGTGGCCCGACTCGCGCAGCATGTGGACCGTACGGTCGATCGAGGCCAGCGCCGCGAGGCCGGCCCGCTCGATCCGTTCCAGTGCCCCGGCCACCGCCTCCGGACGCTGTTCGGCCACGAAGCGGGCGGCCTGGGCCTGTGCCACGATGCCGCTGATGTCGTGGGCGACGAAGTCATGGAGCTCGTGGGCGAGTTCGAGCTGCTGGCTGTAGCGGGCTTCCCGGACGGCCTGGCGCCTGCGGCGTTCCATCAGCCGGGGGTATCCGCCCACGACGGCTGCCCCGAGGGTGGGCAGGAACCAGAAGGCGCCCATACCGACCCGTTCGTAGATCGACGCGGCCGGCACCAGCGGCTGGGGCCACAGCGTGAGCGCCACCGCCGCAAGGCCGATGCCCACGGCTGCCTCCCGGCGCGGCGCCCACCGGAACGCGGCCGCCTGCAGCACCACGAGCGCCGTCGCCGCCGCGAAGAGCGGAACGGACTCGTCCTGCGTGGCGCCCGGGGCCCATCCGAAGGTGACAGCGATCAGTACGGCCGCGGCCAGCGCGGCCGCCCGCCCCGCCCAGGCGCCTACCACCACGACCACCGGGCCGCCTCTCATCGCCGATTCCCTCCCCACAGGTCCGACGGGTTCCGCCGGTTCCGCCGGAGTCCAGCTTATGGACCAGGATCCGGGCGCTGCCTCTGCCGATCGGCAGAGGCAGGACCTTCCGTACGGCCGGAGATCTGCCGGTCGACCGATGGTCGCGGACACGCCCCGCCCCGGAAGCTGATCACGTCAACGAGGCCATACGCCCAACAGGCGTCAGAACAAAGGATGTTCAGCATGCGCTACGTAGGGACGACGGTGGGTGGCGCGCTCGCCACGGCAGTGACGCTCGGACTGCTCGCGGGGACCGCCACCGCCGGCACACCCACCACGGAGTCCACGAAACTCAAGAAGGCCAAGGAGTCCAGCCTGACCGGCTCGGCCACGATGGACCGGGGAAAGAACGGCGAACGCGTGGCCTTCTCCTTCGACGCCCACGGCTTCGCCCCCACCGACGTCGGCGGCACCTCACGCGGCACCTTCCGCTTCAGCCACCACTCCCCCGACGGCGAGCAAGGCGCCACCTTCGAAGGCCGGATCGACTGCCTCCTGACCGGCGGCCCGGTCGCTACCGCCACCGGGATCATCACGCGCTCCGACCACCCCGACGGCCGGGTCATCGGCAAGCGGGTCGGCTTCACCGTGTACGACAACGGCAGGCGCGACCAGGTCGGTTACAGCTGGGCGGTCGGCGAAATTCCCAAGATGAACGTGCCCCAGTGCCTGAGCGCCGCGCCGTACGAGACCGTCCAGAGCGGCGACTTCACGGTGCGGCACGTCCTCCCGCCCACCCCCGGTACGGAGCGCGAGCGATGACCTCCATGACGACCACGCCGAGCACGACGACCGTGGCGAGAACGGCGACCACGGCGACTGCGGTTCCGCCCCGCTGGGTGGTCCGGCTCGCGCACATCACCGCGCTCACCCCGCTGCCCAGCGGCCTGTGGCGGATCGCGGCGGCGCTGGGTATCCCGGTGGGCTTCACGGGCGACAACCCGATGGCCACGGTCACGTTCGGCAGCTCGTTCTCGCTCTACATGATCGCCCTGACCCTGTTCGCCGAGTCCGTCGGACTGCTGGCACTCGGTCTGGTCCAGCGCTGGGGCGAGGTCTTCCCCCGCTGGATCCCGCTCATCGGCGGTCGGCACGTACCGACGGCGGTGGCCGTGATCCCGGCCGGGCTGGGGGCGAGCGCACTCACCGTCCTGTGCCTGGCGGGCGCGTTCGGCTGGAACGCTGCGGACACCATGGGCCACCCGGACTCACCGGACGGCATCGCCTACTGGATCATGACCGTCTGCTATCTGCCCCTGGTGGCCTGGGGGCCACTGCTCGCGGTCGTGACCGGGCACTACTGGCTACGACGTCACCGGGCCGGCCGACTGTACCAGGACCAGCACTGATACCGAAACGCTGCTGGAGTACTAGGGTCTGTTTGATGGGTCAGTGACGAGCCGGGCTGCCGCTCCTTTAGGGGCAGTGTGGGGAGGGTGATCTCACCGATTCTGAATGGGCCCGGCTTGAGCCGCACTTGCCGAAGAACGTCGGTCGGGGCGGGCGATGGAAGGACCACCGGCAGGTCACCAATGGGATCTTGTTCCGCATACGGACCGGCATCCCGTGGCGCGACCTTCCAAGAAGGTTCGGGAGCTGGCAGACCTGCTATGACCGGCACCGGCGCTGGTCCGCGGACGGCACATGGGAGAGTATCCTCCGGGCCGTCCAGGCCGATGCCGACGCGGAAGGCCGCATCGACTGGTCCATGGTGAGCGTGGACTCGACCGTGTGCCGGGCTCACCAGCATGCCGCCGGTGCACGCGAGCAGGCGCTGCGGAAACCCGGCAAGCGCACCCGGCCCGCGCAGCACCGTCCAGATGAAGCCCTTGGCCGGTCACGTGGCGGGCTGACGACCAAGATCCACTTGGCAAGTGAGGGTGGACTGCGGCCGTTGGCCATGCTGATCACGCCAGGGCAATGGGGCGATGCCCCGCAGATGATCCCGGTCTTGGAACACATTCGCCTGCCCCGTCCAGCCGGCGGCCATCCCCGCACCCGGCCGGACCATCTGAGCGGAGACAAAGCGTACTCATCACGCCGCAACCGCCACTACCTGCGGCGTCGGCAGATCAAGCACACCATCCCGGAACGCCGTGACCAGCAGGCCCACCGCCGACGCCGTGGCAGCTACGGCGGCAGGCCCACCAGCTTTGACCCGGCACGCTATGCCCGCAGGAACGAAGTCGAGCGGCTGATCAACCGGTTGAAGATCAACCGTGCGGTGTCCACGCGCTTCGACAAGAGGGCGTACGTCTTTCACGGCACCGTGGCCGTCGCATCCGTTCGCCTCTGGCTGCGCGCATGACTGCCAGAGCGAACTCAGCCCTTCTTCTGTTTGTACAGTTCGAGGTTCCTGTTCACGAACAGATGCACATAGCCGCAGTTCCAGCAGATCAGGCCGGTTGCCGACTCGTTCGCCCAGCCCAGGTTCATGAACTCCATGCCGGAGCTGTTGAGCTTCACCTCACGGTCCCTGAACAGGTCACCTTGACAGAAGTTGCACTTGATCCACACGCCCCCGAGAGCCGCGCGAACAGGTTTGGCCATGTCTCCACCTTTCCTAGGAGCCGCCGGAGTGGTGCATCCGTCTCGCACACAAACTGCGTGGCGGCAGCGTTATCAGGCCCCCGAACAGGGCCATGCCACCGCATCAGCCCAGTGACTACGCGATCACGAAGACGGCGGTGGCGCGCTGTTGGAATCAGGCGATGCCTGGCCGGCGCTGGGTGTGGCGGCGTCCGGTGAGGAACCAGAGCAGGCTCCCGAGGAAGGGGGCTATGAGGGCGAAAACGAGCCAGACCAGCTTCATGCCTCCGGTGAGGTCGGACCTGACGATGCTGCGCAGAGTGCCGAAGAACAACGCGAGGGCGCCCAGGAGCACAGCAGCTCCTGCGGAGGCGATCATGATGTCGCCCGTAGGGGCAAGGGCCATCTGGTGTGCGAGCTGGGTCTGCATCATTCATTCCTCTTGCTGGTGGGGGGGATTCTCAGGGCGCCCGGGTCGGGCAGCCTCGGTTGATGGCGGTCCGGCTGTTTCAGGATGCCGACTGCGTCATAGGTGAGCCTCTGTCACGACGGGCGCCCTGCGGACTTCAGCAGATGGACGCCGGCGGCGGCCGGGAGCGCCAGGACGCCCAGGAGGACCGGGATGAACGCTCCGAGGCCGAAGTTCAGCGTGCCCGCGGCGATCAGCCACTGCGTCACCAGGAACAGCGGCGGCACGAGGCCGGCCGCCGTCCCGATCGCCTTGTCCCGGTTACGCCACTGCGGCGCGGTCCACAGCCACCAGAGCGCGCCGATCAGGACGGGGCCGCCCAGCAGGGGGGCGAAGACCGTCAGGGGGCCGGTCGCCGCCAGCAGTCCCAGCAGGGCGAGGGTGCGTCCTCGGCTCACTTGCGGAGCAGGGGGCTCGTCGCCGAGTGCGGTTGCCGCGATGGTGCGCGGGTCACCGAGGCGGGCGAGCACGGTGCGGATCTCGTCACCGCCGGATGCGGACTGTTCCGCGAGTGTCACGGCGATGTGCTCCTCCAGGTCGGCCAGCAGCTCGTTGCGGCGTTCCGGGCTGAGTCCGGCCGTCTCACGCGCCACGGTGGCCAGGTAACTCTTCACCAGCGGGTGCTCGGTGATCGTCACGATGGTCTCCTGTCAGTCGGTGATGAAGTGGTCGACCGCGTCACGGAAGTGCGGCCAGATGGCGGTGAACTCCTTCAGCGCCTTATGCCCCGAGGGCGTCAGCTCGTAGTAGCGCCGCGGGGGCCCGCTGGGGGACTCCTGCCAGCGGGTCTCCACCAGGCCGTCACGGCGCAGCCGCGACAGCAGGGGGTAGATGGTCCCCTGGCTTGTGGCCATGACGTTCACCGCGCCGAGGGTTTCGAGCAGTTCAACGCCGTAGCGCGGGCCGTCCCGCAGGATCGCAAGCACGCAGTACTCCAGCACCCCCTTGCGGAGCTGGCTCTCCGCCTTGCCCGCGACGGGCTTACCTGCGATGTCAGGTTCCATGCATTGCACAGTACCTGGTTATCTCTAGAAGTCCAAAGGTGATGTCGGTGCACCCGGGATGCGGCCCTCGCGCTCAAGCCCCGCCGCCTGGGACGCCCACGGGGACGACGCCGCCCCCGTCACGTCTGCACCTGGCCGAACCGTGGGAGAACGTGCCACTCGGGCTGTACGGCACCGTGCTGACACGCACCACCTCGCCGCGCATGCCTGGCGGATCTCGGTTCACCCACGCGGGTAGCTTGCGACGCGGGACATGGAGCCGACAGCACAGTGACCCGCCGGACAGGGCCTAGTCGACAGCCCGACATATCGCCGTCAAGGGCGGGAAGCTACGCCGAGGGCGGGAAGACGGAGGGGAGGGACGCCCCGGCGATCTCGGCAAGGGCATCGAGCAGAGGCAAAAGTCCGACGAGTCGGCCGGCAGACTGGTCCTCCCAGGAGGTAACGGCGTCGCGTACGCGCTGCACCAGCTCGGAATGAGAGCGATTCAACACCACGTGATGTTGGTCTAGTTGGTGGAAAACGTCATCGACGTCTCCGAGCGTCGCGGGCTGGACAGCGGCCGGAACCTGGCCCAAGGTCTGGCTTTCAACGAGGTTGTGCAGCGACACGTAAAGCGCCCACGCTGCCTGTCGAGCCTCCTGGTCCTCGTCCATGCCTGTCACCTTACGCCCGCGCATGTTCGGCCAGCAGGAGTGCGGCCACGCCCCCGGCCTCGGTGATCCTGCCGGATCGAATCGCCTCGATGGCGTCGTCCAGCCTGCACGGCTGCACCGTCATGCCGACCTCGGTCTCATCGCGTCGGGACCAACCAAAGCCCTGAATCTCCGGCCGTGAATCCGTCGACGCCGCTCCAATGTTGAACCTGAAGCCCCTCAAGACGCTTAGGCGGCTTCACAGTTCCCTCACCCGATCGTCACGCAACCGTGCACAACCGTGTCCATCGCCACATTCACCGCATCCAGTTCGTGACGTGCGCCCCGATTGATGACCTTGCCGCGCCAGGTCAAGCGCTCCTAGAACAGCAGTGCGACGAATCGCAACCGATCAGCCTCGCCCAGGGGGAACATACGGGCGGGGCCAGAAGGGAAACTTCTCTTGTTAGGAAGCCCCCAAAAGAAGCCGCATCCTGTCGAAACTCGCCTTCGGCGCTTGCTCGATCCTGCTCCTGGGATCCGGAAACGTGGCAGCAGCCGATAGCGGCAACGGCACTCCCGACTGGGACTACGCACCGTCCGCCCGGCCCGCGGCAGGCCCGGAGACCCTCACCAAGGCCAACAACAACCGGCCCGTCTCAGGCAAGAACCTCGAGGCCGGCCCACCGTCCGCCAAAGACTCGGCTGGCGTGTGGCAGGTCAATCGCACCACCGTCACACTGCGCAACACCGTCACCGACGCTGACGGCGACGCGGCCAATCTGACCTTCCAGCTCTACACGACAGACGCCGCCGGCAACCCGAAGGACCAGGTCAAACTCACCGACCCTGACACCGGCCAACCCGCCGCGTACGGTGTGATCGTGTCCGATTTCGTGGCCTCCGGCGGAAGGGCGCAGGTCACCATCAGGTACGGCGACCTGAGGCCGAACACCACCTACGCCTTCCGCACCAGCGCCTACGACGGCAGCCTGTACGAGGCCAACTGGTCGTCATGGGCGAAGTTTCACACCCGCGCCCGGGCGGTGAATATCACCCTGCCCGTCGAACCGAAGAAGGACGCTCCGGCGCTCAACCAGGACGACTTCCAGAAGCCGCAGAAGATCGCTCAGCCCTCCATGGCCGCAGTCGACCCGACCGATCCACCCATCGGCCGAAGCGCCAAAGATGGCTGGAACTGCGGCAAGCTGAACAAGGAAACGGGGATTCAGCCCTGTTCGCGGCTGGTGCCGGGACGACAGCAAGAAGATCCGCGACGCCCTCACCAAGGGGGCGAACGGAGTGAAGGCGCCGCTGCCTCCCCTGGTCGACTGGTGCGCGAACCTCAGCGGCTCACACATCAAGCGCTATGAGGCGTGCATCGGCAGCTTCACCTACGAGTACGAGGGCATCGTCGTCAAGGACGGCAAGCCCACCGGCGAGATCCTGAATGCTTCCTGGGCGGTCGGCCAAGAGGTGAAACTATCGGGGACGTCGGCGACGTTCACACAGCAACTTGTGCTCGTGCCGGTGGCAATCGACGCCAAGTTCGGGTCGGTGACGCTCAACGTGGAGTTCGACTGCCTCCTCGCCGACCGGTGCACCAACAGCTCGCAGTCGTGGAACGGGGCGCTGGTGTGGACGGGGGCGGATCCGTTCTCGCACTCGGCCACCGGGAAGATAGATCACACTTGGAACGCGGCTAACAACGCGGACAAGTTGGACCTGTCCACGAAGATCACCGCCTACTCGCCGGTGGCGAATCCGGCCGCGACGCGGTGGCAGGCCGGTAGTGCGCAGATCCGCTGCGACAAGATTTCCTCCACCACGCCGGGTTGCACCTTCTACAAGTACATCCCGACGTGGGTGATGAACTTCGACAAGACACCGCCAGCCGTCGCGCACGCGTGGCTGATCCAGGCCAAGCTGCCTAACCACCCCGGCAGCAGGGCAGCCAAGAAGCCGCTGTTCTACCTGCCTGCCGCATCGAAGAACGCGCCCGGCCGCGACCCGGACGACAATCGCAAGGTGATCTGCCCTGACGGGTGGGCGGCCACTTACGGCAACCCAGACGCCACCACCGTTCCCGAGATCAGCTCGGGCGACAAGGCGTCGTGCGACGAGTTCGCCTACGCTTCTACCTACAACTCCGGCGGCATGCCCGCCGGCATGGGCGGCATGAACGAGGTCGACACCGGCAACGACTGCGTGCAGACCTATGCCACCCGGGTCAAGCAGGGCGAATGGCGCCTGTACGACGATATCCGGGAGGCTGCTCCGACGTGGACGGAGGTGTGTGGTCGCTCGGCCATGTCGGGATGGATCAACTCCACATCGATGGGTGGAGCGTTCAGCTCGGGCTTCTCGACCAAGTACCGGTTGCTGGACAAGGACCCGTACTGGGTGGACTTCCCCCAGTTCGCGCACTGCGATGCGGCCAAGGCGACGGTGACCTGCACGGTACCCAAGCCGTAACTGGTTGCTGACCACTGGTGGGGCACAGCACCGGGTTCTCGCTGTGCCCCACCAGCCCCACGTTGCGTACGGAAGGAGAAAGCTGCGATGCCCGACAACCTTGCATGGCTCGCCGATGCGTGGCACAGCGCGAACCTGAACGCCACCGACCTGTACATCACCTGCGCTCGCGGCCTCAGCCCTCAGCAGCTGGCTGAACGCATGGCCGACCATGAGCCTGTCGAGATCGGGCCTGCCCTCACCATCCAGGAAGCGTCCCGCATGGTCGACCTGGCGCAGATCTACTGCGTCGGCCGCATCGGCCAGAGCGGCGACTGGTCGTTCATCGTGGAGTCCGGGGGCAGCGAAGGCTGGTCGCTCGATCCGGCAGTGTCCCGCGACGGCGCCGAGGTGCTGATCTTCGATCCACGGCCGGACGATCCGCCCTCCTTCTTCAGGTACCTCGCCGACGGTGAGCTGCAGCTGCACTTCGAGTTGGGCTTCGGCTACGACCCCGCCGGAGCCCAACCTGACCTGCTGCGTCCTGCGCTGGAAGCGGCCGGAGTCATCCCGCCGGAAGACGGCATCGATACAACCTCAGCTGTCAGGCCGTCGCCATGGGCATAGCCCGTGTCGACGGCGTGCTACGGGGATCACTCTTTGAAGCGTCGCAAGCGCGGCTTGGGCCACGTCCCCACTGTCTTTGCCGAACCGGACGTGCAGCTTCCCGAAGTTGCCCAGGTCGGGACTGAAGTCCCGGTGTCGGGCATGACGGTCTCGTTGATCCACGGGCCCAGGCGTCGCCAAATGAGGCAGCGAAGTAGTTCCGGCCGGAAGAGCGGGTCGTCCTCAGCATCGGAGATGCGGAACACATAACTCTGGCCGTGTTGCCGGGCGGCCGGTTGTACTCCTCGATCAGCTGCTCGACATCCGATCCGGGCATGGATGACGCCCTGGTACTGCATCGGTGCTTGCTCTGAGTGCTGGTCAGTTTCAGGGGCTGTGTCCGCGTCGTTTGTCGTGGCTGATGCGGGCTTGGTGTTGGCGCCTCCGGCGCCAGGATGACCAGTGCAGGATGCGGTCGGCGGGTGGGGGCCGGCGGTCGGCGAGGCGAGTGATCAGGCGTCTGATCTCGGCGAGGCTGAGGTGGATGAGCTGGGAGTATCCGTTTCTGCTTTCTTCGCGTCCAGCTCTCGGGCCGCAGGACAGTCAGGCAGGCGTGGGCGGCCATCGCCAGGGTCATGTGGCGGTGCCAGCCTGGGTAGCGGCGGATCTGGTAGTCGTCCAGGCCGCACTTCTGCGTCGCGGTCTGGAAGCATTCCTCAACAGCCCACCGGCTGCCCGCGATCCGAATCAGCTCGTCCAGCGTGGTCCCGGCCGCGCAGTAGGCAATGCAGTAGGAGATCTCCTCGGGCCTGCTCACGCTGCGGCGGGCGAGAACCCAGTGCCGCCGGTCGGGCCGGTGCCAGGGCCGCATCTCGACGCGGGCCTAGTAGTGCTTCGTTACGTCGAGTGATCTCGCCTGGTGGTTGGCATCTTTGTGGTGTGAAGCTGGGGGAGGTGGAACGGCTCCGGGGTGAGTTAGGGGAGTTCGTTGCCGATGTTTTCGGGTCGTTGCCGCGGCGGGATCAGCGGCGGTGGGGTGAGTGTTATCTGCGGGGTCTGATGCTGGACGGCCGGCGCAAGTCGATACAGCCGATGGCCGAGCGGCTGCCGGACGGCAACATGCAGGCACTGCAGCAGTTCGTGAACCAGTCGCCGTGGGATCCGCTGCCGGTGCGGCGGCGGATCGCCGAGCGGTTGTGCGAGGCGATCCGCCCTGAGGTGTGGGTCGTCGATGATGTGTCGTTCCCCAAGTGCGGCACCGCTTCGGCCGGGGTGGCCCGGCAGTACTGCGGAGCGTTGGGCAAGCGGGCGAACTGCCAGGTCGCGGTCAGCGTGCATGCGGCCACCGATGCGGCATCGTGCCCGCTGGAGTGGGAGCTGTTCCTGCCCGAGGAATGGACACATGACGACGGTCGGCGCCGGCGGGCCGGGATTCCCGAGGAGGTCGGGCATGTGTCCAAGACCCGTCTGGCTCTGGGACTGCTGGACCGCCTGGCCGCGCAGGGCCTGACCGTGCCGGCGATCGTGGCCGATGCCGGTTACGGCCGCAGCGTCTCCTTCCGGCTCGCGCTGGAGGAACGCGGCTGGTCCTACGTCATGGCCGTCGACCCGAAAGAGATCGCACGGCCTGCCGACGCAGAGCCGTATCAACCCGCTTACGGCGGGCTGGGCCCGCCGACCCTGCCCCGATACCGCGAGGCGCCCCGCCCACTGCCGGGCCTCGTTGCTGAGGCCGCCGTGTTCGAGGAGGTCACGTGGCGGCAGGGCAGCAAGGGCACGATGACCTCGCACTTTGCCGTGCTCCAAGTGCGGCCCTCGGCCAAGGAAGCCTCCCGGACCGCCCAGGAACAGGCCGGCGGACGCAGCCGGTGGGACGGGGTTCTGCCGCTGCGGACCCCCAAGATGCTCGCCCTGAACCCCACCAGCCTCCACGTCGGCCACGGCACCCGCTGGAACCCGACCGGGTCCGCCGCTGGGCGGACCGGGAACACCGGCGCCTGTCCCGGCTCGACGCGGCGGGGCGGCTCCCCGTCCGTACGGAGAACAGGGTGCCCCGGTAGAGGGATCACACCCAGGGGTCAGGCTCTACGGGCCACAGCGGTGATCGCCGCCGTGACGGTTCTGTGCAGCTGCCGGGCGTCCGCTCCGGCGCGGGAGCGCAGGTTCACGCCGTGCGCCAGGAGGGCCAGGACGTCGGCGGCGGAGTCCGGGTCGGCGTCCTCAGCGAGCTGTCGCTGCCGCTGTGCCGACAGGAGTGCGGTGTGGAGGGCGGTGCGCAGGCGCTGGTGCTGGCGTTCGAGGATGGCGCGGACGGCGGGGTCGCCGTTCTCGGTGCCCGCGTGCGCGTTGGAGATCATGCAGCCCCATCCGGCGAACTCGCCCGTGCAGCGGGTCTCGATCAGCCCGGCGAAGAACTCGGTGACGGCCGGCAGTCCGCGGTCGTCCTCCTCGAGCCGGCCGGGCCGTGACCGGTCCTGGACGTACCGTTCGAGGGCCGCGCGGTACAACTCCTGTTTGCCGCCGAAGGTCGCGTACAGGCTGGAGCGGTTGAGCCCGGTGGCGTTGACGATGTCCTGGATCCCGGTGGTCGCCACGCCCTGCCGCCAGAACAGTCGGACCACCGTCTCCAGGGTCGCGTCCGGATCGAAGTGCTTGACGTCCGCCATGCCCCATCACCTCATCTTGAACCGATGATTCCAAGATATCCGCTCCGGCCGTTGACTTGGAGTCCGCTCTCATCGCTATCTTGAAACGAACGTTCCAAGATTCCTCCGGGAGGAGACCCATGAGCGTCAACGCCGAGCTGCGCGCCTTCTTCGACAGCCGCCAGCAACAGATCCCCGACGGCGTCCGCGCCGTGATGCAGCGGGCAGCCCGGGAACTGGCCGACTCCGGCCAGGCCGACCAAGCCCTGACCGTCGGCGCGAAGGCGCCGTCCTTCACCCTTCCCTCGGCCACCGGACGCACCGTCGACCTGGCCGGACTGCTCGCCGAAGGCCCGGTGGTACTGACCTTCTACCGCGGCGCCTGGTGCCCCTACTGCAACATCGCCCTGCGCTCCCTGCAGCAGCACCACGACGCCATCACCGCCCGCGGCGCCCGGCTGGTCGCCGTCTCCCCCCAGGTCCCCGACGAGTCCCTGTCGTACGCCGAGAAGAACGGACTGGCCTTCGACGTCCTCAGCGACCTCGGCTCCGACACCGCCAAGCAGTTCGGTCTCGCCTTCGACCTGCCGGACGACCTCGCGGCCGTGTACGCCGGCTTCGGCATCGACCTGGACCGCTCGAACGCCGGCCACCCGCGCACCCTGCCCGTGCCGGCGACCTACGTCATCGACCGCGACGGCACGATCCGCTGGGCCTTCGTGGACACGGACTACACCACCCGGGCCGAACCGGCCGACATCCTGGCCGCCCTCGACCGGTTGAGCTGAGGAGCGGCGGCTGAGGACCGATGCGGTGGGCATCCGAAAGGATGCCCACCGCGTCGGCCCGTTGAAGAGGTGGCCGCCCGGCCGGGCAAAGCAGCCTTGGCCGCGAGGCGGCGATACCCGGCAGGCCGTCGCACAGGTGCGTCGCCGCGAGCCCCGGGCACGTTCAGCGGGGCCGTGTGAACGCCACCCGCTCCGTCTCCACCCGGGAGCGGATGACGCACCCGGCCACGTGGTCATTGACGAGCCCCATGGCCTGCATGAACGCGAAGACGGTGGTGGGTCCGACGAACTTCCAGCCCCGCTTCTTCAGGTCCTTGGAGAGGGCGACCGAGGCCGGTGAGGTGGAGACCGTCTGCGGCGGGTCCACCTCGTCCGGATCAGGTTCGCCGCGCCAGAAGAAGGCGGCCAGTGAGCCTTCCTCGGCGGCCAGGTCGACCGCTCGGCGGGCGTTGTCGACCACGGCCTCGATCTTGCCCCGGTGGCGGACGATCCCCGGATCCTGCAGGAGCCTGTCCACATCGGCCTCGGTGAACGCCGCGACCACGTGGAAGTCGAAGCCGGCGAACGCCTTCCGGAAGTTCTCCCGCTTGGCCAGGATGGTGCGCCAGCTGAGCCCCGACTGGAATCCCTCCAGGCTGATCTTCTCGAACAGCCTCCGGTCGTCCACGACCGGGTGACCCCACTCCCTGTCGTGATAGTCCAGGAACTCGGGGGCGCCGCCGGCCCACCCGCATCGCGGGTCGCTGTCGGAGGCGATGAACACGGCCATGGGTCAGGCCGCCAGGAAGGCGAGCCGGGGATCGGTGGTGTTCGGCGCGATCTCGATGATCTCGGCCGAGACCACTTCGTGGGCGACGAACGGATCGGCCGCGACCCGGTTCCGCAGGTCGTCGAGGGTCGTGCCATGGGCCAGCACGGCACCACCCTGGCCGGACCGAAGGCCTCCGACCAGCAGGAAGACTCCGTCCTCCACGCCTTGCCGGATCCACTCCTGATGGTCTGCCATGTGATCCGGAGCCTGACTCTTGTTGGCCGCGAAGCGGAGCAGGACGACGAACACGGAAATCTCCTTCGACTGCTGGGAGGGGGAAGAGGTCGGGTTCAGCGCGCGGAGCGCGGTGCCGGGCCGTGCGCGATGCGCTCGTCGAGCCAGGCGTGGAGGCGGTCGACCTCCCGTCGCACGAACTCGCCGTCGTGGAAGGCGTTGGACAGGGTCGCCACGCCCTGGCTGAAGGCCAGGACGTGCATCGCGAGTTCGTCGGCCTCGACGGCGAGGCCGAGTTCCTCGAACTGTGCCCGGAGCCACGTCCGGAACAGGTCGAAGACGGCGACGGCCTGGGGTCGTGCGGGGTGCCCGAGTTTGGCGAGCTCGTTCGTGAGGGTCCCGACCGGGCAGCCGAAGTTCTGGATGTCCGCGCCGTTGGTGATGACGATCTCCACGAACCGCCGTACCCGCTCGGCGGGCCCCGGCTCGTCCCGGTCCCACTCCGCGAGCATCGCGCGCGTGCTCTGGAGCCGGGCCTCGATGACCGCGCCGAGGATCTCGTCCTTGCTCTTGAAGTGGTGGTAGAAGTTGCCCCGCGAGATGCCCACCGCCTCGGCGATCGCCGCGAACGACGTGTGCTCGAAACCTTTCACATAGAAAAGCCGGTTCGCAGCATCGACAATCTGCGCCCGCGTGCCCGCGCTCTCAGCCACCCCGCACCCCCACAGTCCTCACCCCTCACTAGGACGAGCGTCCTAGCGCTTGGCGTGAGTATAGGACAGGCGTCCTAGCGCTTCGACGTGTTTCGTAGTCCACCCGCAGTGGATGGCGCATTCCGATGGTTCGGTGCGCCGGGGGTATGTAGCGTGACGATCATGGAATCACCGAAGGGGAACACCACCGGCCAGGCGCCGGCGAACCCGGCCGCCACCGACGACATGCTGGCCACCCAGCCGATCGGCTACTGGTGCGGCCTGACCCAGACGGCCGTCACCCGGCACCTGCGTGACGCCATGGCCAGGATCGACGTCACGCAGCCGGAGTACTGGGTGCTCAACCGCGTGAACGGCGGTCCCGCGGCGCCGAGCCGGGAAGAGGTCGTCGCGCAGCTGACGCACCTCGCCGACGGGCCCCACGAGATCGCCAGAGTCGTTGACCAGTTGCTCCACCGCGCATGGCTCCGGATCGACGACGGGCAGCACCTGCACCTCACGGATGCCGGCGAGGCCGCCCGAGTGCGGATCCGCGAGCTGGCGACCGAGGTGCGCGCCGTGGTCCACCAGGGCATCAGCGACGAGGAGTACGTGGCCGCGCTCAAGGTGCTGCGCAAGATGGTGGCCAATGTCGAGGGCCATGGGGGTTCCGGCAGTCCATTCTGATTCCGCGGTCTTGTGCCAGACCCGGCTGGGAACGGGTGCATCTGCAATGGCCGACGCCGCTCGGGGCGCCGTAGCGGCGCAGGCGCAGTGGTGCCTCGGAACGCGAAGAGCGTTCCGGGCACCGGTCGTTCAGCGGTTCGCTCTGCCGCGCTTGACGGTGAAGGAGCACCAGGCCGTCCAGGCGGAGGACGTGTCGCCGTCCTTCACGCGGACGCGCCAGCGGTAGGCGCCGTGTCGGCCAGGGCGCCCTCGAGCAGCTGGAGGGCGGCGTCGTGGCTGGTGTCGCTGGTGAGCTGCCGGTGGAGCACGGGCTGACCGGCGGCGGTGTCGACCTCGAAGGTCACCTTGCGGCGCGGGCCGGGCCGGGCCGGTTCGACGGTGCCGGGCGGGGCGGCCGACTCCAGGGTGGCGGCGAGGGTCGGGGTGCCGGTCGTGACGACCGGGTCTCCGGCGGGGCCGCCGCAGAGCTGGAAGCCCGCGTACGAACCGTCCGAGTTCCTCGGCGCCTCGGGCGTCGGCAGCAGCCGGTCGTCCCCGGCGGTCGCCGCGGGACACGGTCCGCGGAGGCGGCGGCGAGGGCGATCGGGGTCGCGACGGCGTCGCCGACGGCGCAGGTCGCTACCAGGGCGATGATCTCCCTTCGCACCCTCTTTCGGGGCTGCTGGGGCTGCTGGGTGCGCAGACGCATGTCCTTGTCTCCTCTCCTCATCGGCGGGCTACTTCACGTACAGCGTGTGGTCGGGCTCGGGCGCCTGGACCTGGGTGCACTGGTAGGAGGTCCAGCGGTGTTCGGCGACGAGTCGCTTGCCGACCTCGACTTGAGCTTGTTCGTCACCCCGTACGCGGCGGCGTTGCCTCCGGCGGTGACGCCGTCGGTGCCGTCCCACCGATAGTGCACGCCGAGCCAGACCCCGCCGACGGCGTTCTCGGTCGGCCCGGCGGAGATCGAGGTGAAGGTGCGGGTCACGCCGAGGGCGTTGGGGTCCTCGGTGGTGGCGGTCCAGGTGATCTGGTCGGTGCCGAACCACGCCTGCGTCGCCTTCGACCACGCGCCCGCGAAGGTGGCGTGGCCGGAGACGTATGCCGGGAAGGGCGGGGAGAAGTGCTGGCCCTTGCGGTCCTGGGACAGCGGCTGCCAGTTGGCGTCGGCGGCGGTGGCGGCGTTGCCGTCGCCGTCGAGGCGGATCGCGCTCTCCGGACGCCACAGGTCGATGTCCGTCTGGTACTTCTGGTCCCAGGACACGATCGCCGCGTCGGCCATGGCGAAGGCGGTCAGGGCGAAGAGCTTGGCGTTGCCGGCAACGGTGGTGCCGTACTGGCGGGACAGGATCTGGGTGTGCTCGAGCCCAGAACAGCGCCGCCTTCGTCTGGTCGGCCGTACGGGTCGTGGACTCCGCCCCGCCCAGGCTCTTCACGTCGTTGACCTGGTCCGCGTACGCCCGGCTCGGCAGCAGCGTGCCCATCTGCGTGTGCCCGGCCGGGCCGGCGGAGCGGAACTGGGCACTGCTCTCCATGCCGAAGGGCTTGACCAGACCCCACTGCGGGGTGGCGCCGTCGCCCGTACCGGTCGGCCGCCAGTAGCCGGGCTGCGTGGAGCCGGTGTACGGGGCGACGGGGGCCGAGCCGTCGTTCTGCCGGGCGGCGATCATCGCGGCGGCGGCCTTCTGGCCGACCTCGGTGCCGGCGGCGCGCTGGGCGTCCGTGACGGCGGCGGGGATGGTGGAGCGGGCGGCGGCGATCTCGTCGTCGAAGTCCAGCGTCGGGTAGAGCGATCGCAGGACGTCGAAGGCGGCGTGGTCGATGGCACTGTTCACGTCGGGCACCGCCCCGTTGGAGGCTGTGGCCTTCACCAGGTAGGCGTCACCGAGGCACTTGAGCGAGCCTTCCGCACAGCGGGCGGAGTTGGCCGCGTCGTAGATCGCGCCGTGCACCATGGCACCTGCCCGGGCGAGCGGGCCGGGAGCGCCGCCGACCTGGCGGTAGGTCTCCTGCAGGACGTCGTTCCAGTAGACGACGTGGTCCTTGACCGGGTCCGCGGGGGTCTCGTAGGTGACGAGGACCGAGGGCGCGGTGGTGGTCTGGGCGGAGGCGAAGATCTTGAACGCCGTGACGTCGTTCTCGTCGGTCGCGCTGAACGAACGGGCAGCGTCAGAGCCGCCACGCGCTCGGCGGCCTGCCGGTCGGCGACCACCGGCAGGGCCGCCTGCGCGGGCTGCGGGGAGGCGGCCAGGAGAGTCCCGGTCGTGGCGAGGACGGCGGCGACCGCCAGGGCTCTGAGCCGGTTGCGCGGAGTGGGTGCCATCATGATGCTCCTTGTGATCACGTCGGCTGATCACCACACGTCTGGTGGCGCGCGAGATCATGACGCGAGCCATGCGCGGACCTGGTCCGTACCGGCACGGAATGGCCGACCCCGCGCAGGTAGATGACCGAAAGGCCGGTGCCGCCACCGGAATGAAGGACGTCCCACAGCCGGGGCAGGAAGCCAGGGAGCCCAGCAGCCGGAATCATCCGATTCGCGCCTCGCCACTGCCTTCACGAAGGCGGGGCAAGAACCGGTCTCGACGCGATGCCACCCCGGCGTGCTGCCGGCATGCGGGGGCGAGGAATCCCAGCGGCAGTGATCAAGACGACGACGGTGGCCCACCGGTCGCCCACTCAGCCTTTACGCCGTGAAGAAGTCGACGAGTGCGCGTGCGACCTGGCCGGGAGCGTTCTCCGTGGGGATGTGCCCTGCATCCGGGATACGTACGAGTGTGGTGTGCGGGATCTCCGAGGCGAACCGCTCGGCGTACTCCACCTTCTGGAAGCCGTCGTCCTCGCCCCAGACCAGCAGCTTGGGTGTCACGTTCTGCCGCAGGGCGGGGAGAACATCCCGGGTGTAGCGGTTGTCGGCCGCGCCCACCATGGCCATCCAGGAGCGGCGGACCCGCGCATCGGTCCACGGGTCCAGATAGTCCGTGATCAACTGCTCCGTGGCGGCACCGGCCAGCGCTTGGGTCACGGCTTGCCGGCGGGCGGCGAGAATCTCGTCCGCGGTGGTCGCGGCGACGACCACCGGGTCCCGGAACCGGGCCACGCTGGACACCGGCCAGGAGTCGTAGGTGACCGAGTTGACCAAGGCCAGCCGGGACACCTCCAGCCGATCGTGGACGAGGAGGTACTGGGCCACGGCGCCGCCGATGTCGTGACCCGCTACGGCGATCGGCCCGGAGAGCTCCAGCGCGGAGGCGAAGCGCGCCACCCAGTCCGCGAGGGCTGGAACCTCGCCCGTCTCCAGGGTGAGTTCGCCTCCCGAGCGCCCAAGTCCGGGGAGGTCGACGGCGATGGGGCGCAGCCCCGCCGCGCCCAGACGGTCCATCACCGGAAGCCAGACCCGGCTCCAGTAGGTGCCGTGCAGCAGGAGCACGGCCGGGCCGTCCTGCTCCACGGTCAGGTAGCTGGCCGGCTCCCCGTCGACCTGAATCTCGGTCCGCCGCACTGCCGATTCGATGATTTCGCTCATGGACCCACTCTCGGCCGGGACCGGCCTCCCGGCCGAGAGTCTGGAATGACACCCTCGGGTACATTCTTGCCATGTCGCTTCATCGCGTGGTGGCCCTGCTCACCCCGCCGCAGTCGCCCTTCGAGCTGGCCTGTGCGTTCGAGGTCTTCGGCATCGCCCCGCCGGACGCGCCGCCCCGCTACGACTTCCGGGTCTGTGCCGAGCGTCCCGGACTCCTGCCGACCGGCGCCGGCTACACGATGCTCGTGGAGGAGGGGCTGTCCGCTCTGCGGGAGGCGGACACCGTGGTCGTCCCCGGGCGGCAGCCTCCCGACGCGCCCGTGTCCCCTGACGTCACCGCGGCGCTGCGGGGCGCCCACCGGCGCGGGGCGAGGATCGTCGCGATCTGCACAGGGGCGTTCGTCCTCGCTCAGGCCGGACTGCTCGACGGCCGCCGCGCCACCACCCACTGGCGCAGCGCCGCCCGGTTCGCCGCCGCCTTTCCCCAGGTGCACGTGGATCCGGACGTGCTCTTCGTGGACCACGGCGACGTGGCGACCAGTGCCGGGACCGGTGCGGGCATCGACCTGTGCCTGCACCTGGTGCGTTCCGACCACGGGGCGGCATACGCCTCCCGGATCGCCCGGCGCATGGTCCTGCCACCGCACCGGGAGGGCAGCCAGCTCCAGTACGCCGCACAGCCCGCACCGGCCAGGGCGGACGAGTCGTTGGCGCCGCTGCTGGAGTGGGCCGCCTCCCGCCTCGACACCAGACTGACCCTCGACCACCTCGCCGAACGCGCCGGCCTGTCCAGCCGATCCCTCTCCCGGCGGTTCACCGAACAACTCGGCACCAGCCCGGGACAGTGGCTGCTCGGCCGGCGCCTTGACGCCGCACGGATCCTGCTGGAACAGACCGACCTGCCGGTGGAAGCCATCGCCACCCGGGTCGGACTCGCATCGGCGGTCAATCTGCGTCGCCGTTTCCGAGTGCATTTCGGCACCACACCCGGCGCTTACCGACGAACCTTCAGCGAAACCTGACGAAGACCTGTGAGATTCTTCGCGCCTGCCGCCTCAGAGGCGCCGGCGTGCCACGCCATGCTCGACATGCCCGGATGCACAGCCTTGCCCTCGCCAGGTAGATCAACGGGCTCTACCGCGATCAACCATGCCCGAGGCGACTCGAAGGCGCCCGAGCGTGTTCGGCGCCCTCGCCCAACGCAGCCGAAGACGGCACGCACGCTGGGCCCTTCCTGGCCAACCGCCCCTTCCGATACGTTGCGTAGCCACTTCACCGAGGCGTAAACCGGTCTTGACCAGGGGCGACCCTCCTCCCGAAGCGGCACTCACTGGGAAGAATCTGGGGAGAATGAAGGCGCACTGGGGAGCGGCTGGGGAGAATCGACCGCATAAAACGGCGTCACCGTGAAAGCTCCAGAAAAAGCAAAGCCGCAGGTCAGAACCCCTCAGACATCTATCTACGCAGGTCAGCACCTTGAGGGCGACGACTTCAAGAGCCGGAGCTGCACTGGGGCTTCGGATACCCCTTCGCGATCGGGCTGATGGGGGTGGTCTGCGTGAGTTTGTACGTGATTTTCAAGCGTCGGGACTGGCTCTGAGGCTCACGATCTCGATCAGACCCACCAGCCGACCACCTCCACGACTCACAGCGTCCGTCGCACGCCCGCCTGACGTTCCAGGTTGCGCAGCTGCACCGCCAGATCCCCTTCCACGGCGTCGTACGCGGGACCCCGGCGTCCTATGGGCAGAACCTCCTCACCCCTCATGTCCTCCAGCATGAGCGCGAACGCGGCGTACATGGCCACACCCGCGAGGAGCAGTCCGAAGGCCCCGGACACGTAGCCAAGCCAGGCGGCACCAGTGAAGTTGAAGAGGGAGGCCACGGCGAAGCGTGGCACGGCCACACACAGCACGAACCACATCGCACGCTTGCGGTTCGCGACGCTCGCCATCATCAGGGCGAAAACGGCGAACACGAGATTGAGCACCCCAAGCGCCTCGGCGCCCGCCGGCGGATCGAGGGCCAGCACCAGGGAACTCGCCAGCCAGGTTCCGGAGAAGCACGCCATGAGCGTCGCCGCGAGCACGTCCCTCGCCCCGAACGCCAGGATGCTGACGATCAGTTGCAGGATGAAGGCCGGAAGGATCGTCAGGGCGACCGCGCGATGGGCGTCGTCACCCAGGAAGCCCAGTTGCAAGCTCCCGACGATGACGGAGGCGATCGCCACCGCGAAGAACCCGACCGGCATCGGGGAGGCGATGGGGCGGAGGTTGATGCGGGTCATCGGCCGTAGGTCCGGTTCGAAATGCCTACCTGACGGCTCGGCCCGCTCCTCGGGCGATTCGGGACTGGTCCTCATGCTGAACTCTCCTGGAGGTCGGGCCGGCAAGGGAGCGGGGGTTGGTCATCGCGACAGTCGGCATGCGACTCTGTCACCGTCGGCATCGGCGGTTCATGCCCCTTCAGGCGCGGACCAGAGGGGTGTCCACCAGATGCTCGGCCAGGAACCACGCCTGGAGTTCACCGGTCCGGATCACCTGTGAGACCAGCAGGTCGTTGGTTCCGTCGTCGCCCAGCTCCCCGATGCGGGCCGCCGCGTCATGGGCCTCGACGAGGATGGTCTCGTGTGCCTCCAGCAGCCGTGACAGCATGGCCGGCACCTCCTCCACACCGTCCGGGGGCCGGGGGATCGACGTGATCTCGGCGACGTGCCGGGGGTCCCCCACCGCGACACCGCCGAGGGTCTGGACCCGTTCGGCGAGGGCGTCGACGAGTGCGAGCTGTTCCCCCGCGTGCTTGTCCAGCACCAGGTGCAGTTGGTAGAAGGTCGCCCCGCGCATCAGCCAGTGGTGCTTCTTGTAGAGGCCGTAGAGGATCTGGGTGTCGGCCAGGACTCTGTTGAGCCGCTGGCAGGAGTACATACGGGTCTCGTAGGACAGGCCGAGCGGGAACTGCTTGACCGTCCCGAACTCCTGGATGATCTCGCCCGTCTGATGCAGCCGCGGCTGGCTGCTGACGTGCTGGGAGCTGATGGTCATGATCCGCCTCCTGCGGTCCGGGCTCGGTTGGCACCAGTGACGCTAGGTGCCCGCACAGCGGACTCTTGTCCAGGAGCGCATGCGGAGGTGCTCGGCAGCGCACTCGGCGAGGAGTCCGTGCCCGGTGTTCGCTCTCGGGCACGTCACCGTGCGCCGGCGGGCACGGTCCGGTGCCTCGCCCCCTCTAGCCTCGGGCGCACGGCGTGAGCCGACGACCGGCAGGGAGAGGCATGAGGGTGAGCGAGCAGGCAGATGTGGTCGTCCTGGGTCTGGGGCCCGGGGGCGAGTACGTCGCGGGCACGCTGGCAGAGGCCGGACTGGATGTGGTGGGGATCGAGGCGGAACTCGTCGGGGGCGAGTGCCCGTACTGGGGATGCGTGCCCAGCAAGATGATGATCCGGGCCGGGAACCTGCTCGCCGAGACAGGCCGCGTGCCCTTCCTCGCCGGTGATGTGGAGGTGACGCCCGACTGGAGCCGGGTTGCCGGACGTATCCGGGGCGAGGCCACCGACGACTGGAACGACCAGGTGGCCGCCGACCGCCTCGCGGCGAAGGGCGGCCGGCTGGTACGCGGAACGGGACGGCTCACCGGGCCACGGCAGGTGACGGTCGGCGAGCGTACGTTCCGGGCCCGGCAGGGTGTGGTCCTGGCCACGGGCTCGCGGCCCTGGATTCCCCCGGTCCCGGGCCTGGCCTCGACGCCGTACTGGACCAACAGGGACGCCATGGCGGCCCGGGAGCTGCCGGCGTCGATGGTCGTGCTCGGAGGGGGCGCCATCGGCGTGGAACTCGCCCAGGTCTTCGCCCGCTTCCGGTGCGCGGTCACCGTGGTGGAGGGACAGGAACGGCTGCTCTCGCAGGAAGAACCGGAGGCCGGGCAGCTGGCCGAGAAGGTCCTGCGGGAGGACGGCGTCACCGTTCTCACCTCGGCCCGGGCCCGGCGGGTCGGGCATGACGGCACCGGCTTCATCGTTCACCTCCAGGGCGAGGAGGAGCCCTTGCGCGCCGAGCGGCTTCTCGTCGCCACCGGGCGCCGCGCCGACCTCGCCGCGCTGGGCGTCGACGCGGTGGGTCTCGACCCTTCGGCACGAGCCGTGCGCACGGACGGGCAGATGCGGGCCGGGGAAGGGCTCTGGGCGATCGGGGACGTCACCGGCCACGGCAGTTTCACGCATGTGTCGATGTACCAGGCGGAGATCGCCGTCCAGGACATACTCGCGTGTCCGGGTCCCGATGCCGACTACCGGGCGCTGCCCCGGGTCGTCTTCACCGACCCCGAGATCGCGGCCGTGGGACTCACCGAGCGGCAGGCGCGCGACCAGCGGCTGCGGGTGCGCACCAGCGTGGTGCCGATCGCCTCCTCCACGCGCGGCTGGATCCACGGGGCGGCCTCGGCGGGGCCGGCCGGAGGTGAGGTGTTGTACGGGCTGAACGTCGCCGTCCACGCGGAGGTACCCGTCGAGCGTCTCAGGCACATGATCTACACCTTCCCCACCTGATCACGCGGCGCGCCGATGCCCCGTCGCCGGCGGCAGGGTCGCGATCACCATGCCGGCAGCGGTCTTCCTGATCACCGTGTGGGCGATACACATCCGGCCGCACCAGCAGAGCAGGGCCGAACGGCTTGCGTTTCCCGCAGAGGCGGGGCAGCGGGCCCTGCAGCCTGCCCGCCACGGTGATCAGCGTTCACCGGGATGCCGTGACTGTGCAGCTGTCAGGAGGTACGCAGGGCGGTCCGCAGGGTGGCGGTGGCCAGCGTGATGGCGGCCTGGGCCGCGTGGGTCTCGCGCAGGGCGTTGAGCATCACGAAGTCGTGGATGATGCCCTGGAAGCGGACCGCGGTGACCGCGACGCCCGCCTCGCGGAGCTTGTTGGCGTAGGCCTCGCCCTCGTCGCGCAGCACGTCGGCCTCGGCGGTGATGACCAGTGCCGGGGGCAGGTCCTTGAGCTGTTCGGTGGTGGCGCGCAGCGGGGAGGCGGTGATCTGCGCGCGTTCGGCCTCGTCGGTCGTGTACTGGTCCCAGAACCACTGCATGCCGTCGCGGCGCAGGAAGTAGCCTTCTGCGAACTGGTGGTAGGAGCCGGTGTCGAAGCTCGCGTCGGTGACCGGGTAGAACAGCACCTGCTGCACCAGCGGGACGCCGCCACGCTCCTTCGCCATCAACGTCAGCGCCGCCGTCATGTTGCCGCCGACCGAGTCACCGGCGACCGCGATGCGGGAGCCGTCCAGCCCCTTCGTCGCGCCCTCGCGGACGATCCACTGAGCAACCGCGAAGTTCTGCTCGATGGCGACCGGGTAGCGGGCCTCGGGCGACAGGTCGTACTCGGGGAAGACCACGGCGGCGCCCGTGCCGACGGCCAGCTCGCGCACCAGGCGGTCGTGGGTGTGGGCGTTGCCGAACACCCAGCCCGCACCGTGGATGTAGAGGATCACCGGGAGGGTGCCCTCGGCGCCGGCGGGCTTGACGATCCGCGCGCGGACGCTGCCCGTCGGACCACCCTGGACGGTGATCCACTCCTCGTCGACGGCGGGCTTGTCGATCTCACCGGACTGCACGTCGTCGACCGCCTTGCGCCCCTCCGCCGCGGGCAGGTCGAACAGGTACGGCGGGTTGGCGGTCGCCTCCGCGAAAGCGGCTGCGGCGGGCTCCAGCACCGGCTGAACCGGCTGGACGGCATGGGACATGTGGTCCTCCTGGACGTTCATGGGGACGCCGGTCCTTCCGGCGATACGGGCCAGGATGCCGCGAAGGGCGTCCCGGAACCGCTGTTCGCCACGCTAAATCCGCAGGACACGCGGTAATTGCCAACGGACGCACCACTGCTGTCCTGACAGGGCACGGGCTGCCTTCGGGCTTCTCCCATCGCATCCCGAGCATGGATGGGTCAGTGCACTGTGAGGCAAAGTCATGTGCTCTGGCAGACATGGGTGGCGCGTCTGTGGTGTCTATCGTGATTGGCGAAGCAACCGCGGCACCTCGTGCACAGGGCCTGCCTTCGTTCCGAGGGCACGACGAGTGTCGGTGGAATTCAACCGGCTCGATTCGAGCAGGCAGGCATTTTGAGCGTGACTGAATCGTCAAAGGCCGTCTGTACCGGCCATGACGTGGATCGAAGTCGTTTTCCCGAAGGGGTTTCCAGAGATGTCAACAATGCCCGTCGGCGGGCTGGTGCCGCATGCCATCGACGATGCCGCGGACCTCGTCGTCCGCAACGCGAAGATCCACACCGGGGACCCGGGCCGTCCGCATGCGGAGGCGCTCGCCGTCCGCGACGGCGTCATCACGGTCGTCGGCGACGACAAGGACGTGGCTCCCCACATCGGCGCGGGCACGAAGGTGGTCGACGCGCTCGGGCGACGGATGATCCCCGGCCTCAACGACGCCCACCTGCACGTGATCCGCGGGGGCCTCAACTACGTACTCGAACTCCGCTGGGACGGCGTGCGCAGCCTGCGTCAGGGCCTGGCGATGCTGCGTGAGCAGGCCGCCCGTACCCCGAAGGGCCAGTGGGTACGGGTGGTCGGGGGCTGGTCGGCCGAGCAGTTCGCCGAACGCCGGCTGCCGACCGTCGCCGAACTGAACGCCGCCGCCCCCGACACCCCGGTGTTCGTCCTGCACCTGTACCAGTCGGCCGTGCTGAACCGGGCAGCGCTCAAGGCCGCCGGCTTCAGCAAGGACACGCCCGACCCCAAGGGCGGCCAGATCGTGCGGGGCCGCGACGGGGAACCGACCGGCATGCTCCTGGCCGCTCCCAGCGCCCTCATCCTCTACTCGACCCTGGCCAAGGCGCCGGTCCTGGAGGGCGAGGACAAGAAGACCTCCACCCGCCATTTCCTGCGGGAGTTGAACAGGTTCGGACTGACCTCGGCGATCGACGCCGCAGGCGGTTTCCAGAACTTCCCCGACAACTACGCCACCGTCATCGAACTGGCCAAGGCCGGACAGCTGTCGTTGCGTATCGCCTACCATCTTTTCCCCCAGACTCCCGGTCAGGAGATCGACGATCTCGCCCGCTGGATCGAAATGGCCCGCCCCGAGGACGGGGACGAATGGCTGCGGCTGAACGGCGCCGGTGAGAATCTCACCTGGGCGGCCGCCGACTTCGAGAACTTCACCCAGCCGCGTCCGGAACTCGCCCCGGACTACGAGGCGGAGTTCGAGAAAGCGGTGCGCCTGCTCATGGAGAACGGCTGGGGATTCCGGCTGCACGCCACGTACGACGAAACCATCCGCCGTGATCTCGCGGTGTTCGAGAAGCTCGCCGCGGATGGGCTTTTCCCGGCCGGAAACCGGTGGCTCTTCGACCACGCCGAGACCGTCTCCGCGGACAGCCTCGACCGCATCGCCGCCCTCGGCGGCGCGATGTCCGTGCAGAACCGCCTGTCCTTCCAGGGCGAGGCGTTCGTGCGGCGCTACGGCCCCGGCGCCGCGGCGGACGCCCCGCCGATCCGGGCCATGCTGGACCGCGGCCTGACCGTGGCCGCCGGCACCGACGCCACCCGGGTCTCCACCTACAACCCCTGGGTCGCCCTGCACTGGCTCGTCAGCGGTCGCTCGGTCGGCGATCTGGCGCTGCGCCCGCCGGCGAACCGCGTCGACCGGCAGACGGCGCTGGCGATGTTCACCCGCGCCGGAGCCGCACTGACCGGCGAGGACGAGGTCAAGGGCGTGCTGCGGCCGGGGTGCTACGCGGACCTGGCGGTCCTCTCCGAGGACTACTTCGCCGTGCCCGAGCCGGACATCGCGCACATCGAGTCGCTGCTGACGGTGACCGGCGGCCGGATCGTCTACGCCGCCGCCGAGTACGAGGGGCTCGACGAGGAGCTTCCGCCCGTGTGCCCGGCCTGGAGTCCGGTGGCGCACTTCGGCGGCTACCAGGCGTCCCGCCCGGCGGGGCTCGCCGGCGCCCGCCAGGCGGAGTTGCTCGGCCAGGCCGTCACCGAGTCGGAGCAGCACCGCCAGTGGCGCATCGCGCGTGGTCTCAACCCCGAGGCCGCGAGCACCCCCTTCGATCCCTGCTTCGACCTCTGAACTCCCGGAAGGGGCCCGGCCTGTGAGTCGCCCCTTCCGGGACACCCACCAGCTCCGTCCCACCGGACGGTCCTTTCCACGGCACGGACAGCAGTCCGCGCCACCGCTTACCGAGAAGGGCTCCACTCTCATGGTCAACATCTCCGAGGTCACCGCCGCCCCCAGCCCCGACCTGCTCACCCCGGACAACTGCGCGGTGCTGTTCGTGGACCACCAGCCGCAGATGTTCTTCGGCACCGGCAGCGGCGACCGCACCGCCATCATCAACTCCACCGTGGGCCTGGCGAAGTCCGCGAAGGTGTTCGACGTGCCGGTCGTGCTGAGCACCGTGGCCGCCGAGTCGTTCTCCGGCCCGCTCATGCCGCAGCTGGCGGACGTCTTCCCCGACCAGAAGATCATCGACCGCACCACGATGAACGCCTGGGAGGACGTGAACTTCGTCGAGGCGGTCAAGGCGACCGGCCGCAAGAAGCTCGTCATCGCCGGTCTGTGGACCGAGGTCTGCGTCGTCCTGCCGGTGCTCTCCGCCATCGCCCAGGGCTACGAGGTGTACGTCGTCACCGACGCGTCCGGCGGTGTCAGCCCGCAGGCCCACGAGCACGCCGTCCAGCGCATGATCCAGGCCGGGGCCGTCCCGGTCACCTGGGTGCAGGTGCTCCTGGAGCTCCAGCGCGACTGGGCCCGCACCGAGACGTACGCCGCCGTGGGCGACGTGGTCAAGGCGCACGGCGGCACCTACGGCCTCGGGTTGGTCTACGCGCAGGCCGTCATCGGCGCCCACGCCGCCGGCTGACCCACAGCACCGATACGTCAGGAACAGGCAGGGACACGATGGACGCTGGACTGTTGATCCTCCGGCTGGCGGTGGGGTTGCTCATCGCCGGGCACGGTGTGCAGAAGGTGAGCTTCCGGCTCGGCGGCAACGGATTGGCGGGCGGGACCGAGGAGTTCCGCCGTGACGGATTCCGCGGCGGCAGGCTGACCGCGCTCGCCGCGGGAGCCAGTCAGATCGGTTCCGGCCTGTTCCTGGCGGCCGGCCTGCTCACGCCCCTGGCCGCGATGGCCGCCATGGGCGTGATGACGGTCGCCGGCACCGTCAAGTGGCCCAAGGGCCTGTGGGTGCAGAACGACGGCTACGAATACCCCCTCGTCCTCGTCGTCGTCTCCGCCGCACTGGCCCTCACCGGGCCCGGACGGTGGTCCGTGGACCACGCACTGGCCGTCACCCCCTGGCCGGTGTGGGTCTCCGTCGACGCGATCGTGATGGGCCCCGCGAGCGGCTTGCTCACCCGCGCAGTGCTGCACCGGCCGCCCGCCGCGACGGAAGGGACGCGGTATGCGCGGGCTGCTGAGTGACGCGTTGCGCACCCTGGTACCGCGCGGAGAGGAACGTCACGGCCCGCTGCCTCCCCTGATGTTGATCCTGACGGTGGTCACCGGACTGGTCGACGCGGTGAGCTATCTGGCGCTGGGGCACGTCTTCGTCGCCAACATGACCGGCAACGTGGTCTTCCTCGGGTTCGCCCTGGCGGGCGACGAGAGCCTGTCCGCGCTCGCGTCCGTCGTCTCGATGGTCGCGTTCCTCGTGGGCGCGCTGGCAGGGGGCAGGCTCGGCACGCGGTTCGCCCTGCATCGCGGGCACCTGCTGCGCACGTCGACGGCCGTGCAGACGATCCTGGTCGCGGTCACCGTGGTGGTCGCCGCCGTGTCGGACGGCCGGGTCACCCCCGGCGTCCAGTACACGCTGATCGTTTTCCTGGGACTCGCCATGGGCCTGCAGAACGCGGTCGCCCGACGCCTGGGCGTTCCGGACCTCACCACGACCGTACTGACCCTGACCCTGACGGGCCTGGCAGCGGACTCCACCCCGGCAGGCGGCGAGGCACCACGCCCGGGCCGCCGGATCCTCTCCGTGCTCGCCATGTTCCTCGGCGCCCTCGCCGGAGCACAGCTCGTCCTGCACGGCCATCTCGCCCTCACCCTGGGCCTGACGCTGGTGCTGCTCGCGGTCACCTCCATGATCACCCATCGTCTGTCGGCCGCCGATGCCGCCTGGACCCGGCCGCGGCTGTGAACAACACACCGGCCCACCGGTGTCAGCGCGCCGAGGGAACAACGCCATGAGCACCGCACCACCCTCCACACCGACACAGTCCCCCAAGCCGGATTCGGCATGGGCGCCGCTCGCGGCGCGCGTCTTCCGGGCGCTGTGGATCGCCCAGTTGGTCTCCAACATCGGCAGCTGGATGCAGATGGTGGGCGCCCAGTGGCTGCTGATCGGGCACGACGCGGCCCTGGTGACGCTCGTCCAGACGGCTTCCAGCCTGCCCGTCGTACTCCTGGCTCTGCCCTCGGGCGTGGTCGCCGACCGCTACGACCGTCGCAGGGTGCTCCTGGCCGCACAGTTGGCCATGCTCGCGGTCTCCGGCGCGCTCACCGCGCTGGCCTTCGCGGACGCCCTCACCCCGGTGCTGCTGCTGGTGCTCACCTTCCTGCTGGGATGCGGCACCGCCTTGATGGGCCCGGCCTGGCAGGCGATCCAGCCGGAGCTGGTGGAACGCCGCCAGCTCGGACAGGCCGCCGCGCTCGGCGGCGTGAACATGAATCTGGCCCGCGCCGTCGGACCGGCCGTAGGTGGACTGGTCGTGGCAGCGGCGGGCGCGGGGTGGGTATTCGCCTTCAACGCCGCCTCCTACCTCGGCATCGCCGCCGTCCTGCTGCTCTGGCGGCCTCCCCGGACGGTCGTCCCCGCCCCCAGCGGTGAGAAGCTGCTGACAGCCCTCGACGCCGGCCGTCGCTACGTGTGGTACGCACCCGGCATCCGCCGGGTCCTCCTGCGCATGATCCTGTTCATCCCCGGTGGCGCCGCCCTGTGGGCGCTGCTGCCGCTGGTCGCGAGCCGCTCCCTGCACCTGGGCTCGGGCGGCTACGGGCTGCTCCTGGGCGCGGTCGGCGTCGGAGCGGTCGCGGGCGCCTTCGTCCTGCCCCGCAGCAACCGGGTGCTCGGCGCCAACGGCACTCTGGGCGGCGGTGCCCTGATCTTCGCGAGTGTCCTCGCGGTACTGGCCACCGGACGCATCCCGTGGCTGGTGACGGTGGCGCTGCTGTTCGCCGGTCTGGCGTGGATCGGCGTCCTGTCCACCCTCAACGCGGCCATGCAGGCGCGGCTCCCCGGCTGGGTCAGGGCCCGTGGCCTCGCCGTCTATCTCCTTGTCTTCCAAGGCGGCCAGGCGCTGGTGGCGCCACTGTGGGGCGCCCTCGCCGACCGGCTGGGGCTCACCGTCCCCCTCCTGGCCGGCAGCGCGTTGCTGCTGATCAGTGCCCTCAGCCTGCGGCGCTGGCCGCTGCACGGCGCGGAGGGCGTCGACCCCTCCCCGTCCGAGCACTGGCCGGTCCCGCCCCTGGTGTTCGAGCCCGGGCCGGCCGTCGGCCCGGTGCTGGTCACCGTCTCCTACCGCGTCGCTCCGGGAAACGGCTCGGCCTTCAGTGACTGCATGGATCACGTCGCCCGTTCCCGGCGGCGCACCGGAGCCCTCACCTGGGGCCTGTACCAGGACGGACAGGATCCCGGGCACTTCATCGAGACCTACCTCGTCGCCTCCTGGTCCGAGCATCTCGCCCAGCACAGCGACAGACTCACCCTCACCGACCGCCGCTACGAGGAGCGGGCACGCCGTCTCCTCATCCCGGGCACCCGGCCGGAGGTCACCCACGCGTTCGACACGTCATCGGGACCCGTCGTCCCGGAAGGAGGCGGTGCTCAGTGAGCGACGTCGAAACACTCCCGCACATCGAGGCGTCGTTCCGGTCGGCGCTCGACCTGGACATGTCCAGGGATCCCTTCACGCGGGCCCGCCTCCTGCTCGCCTACGGCGCGTGGCTGCGTCGTAGGCGCCGGGTGATGGAGTCCCGGGTGCCCCTGCGGATTGCCAGGGAGACCTTCGCCTCGTTGGGGGCCCAACCGTGGCACGAGCGCGCCTGCCAGGAGCTCCGCTCGGCGGGCGAGGGTGGCACGCAGAGCGTGTCCACCGACTGGGATCTGCTCACGCCGCAGGAACTGCAGATCGCGCAGCTGGCGGCGACGGGGCTCTCCAACCGGGAGATAGGCCAACAGCTCTACCTCTCCCACCGCACCGTCGGAGCCCACCTGTACCGGATCTGTCCGAAGCTGGGGATCACCTCCCGTGGCCAGCTGCGGGAGAAGCTCCGGCCGGACGGATGAGAGCCGGATGCCGACGGCCGCGGACGTTTCAGTCGAAGCGCAGGTCGGAGAGCTGCCGTTCGAGCGCGGTGATGTCGTCCTCGGGCGTCTCCTCGGCCGGGCGGGCGGCCACGAGGGTGGCCAGCTCGCCGCCCGCCCGCCGTATGCGCGCGGGCAGGCCCTCGGTGTACTCGTCACCGCCGGACCCCCAGTCCTCGGACGCCGCGTACACCGCGGTGGGGACCACGGTGGCGCGCAGGTAGGCGAAGAGCGGGCGCAGGGCGTGTTCCAGGACCAGGGAGTGACGGGCCGTGCCGCCCGTCGCGGCGACGAGGACCGGTTTCCCGGTGAGAGCGTCCGGGTCGATCAGGTCGAAGAAGGACTTGAACAGCCCGCTGTAGGAGGCGGTGAACACGGGGGTCACGGCGATCAGGCCGTGGGCCCCCGTCACCGCGTCGATCGCGGCGGCCAGTTGGGGGGACGGGAAGCCGGTCACAAGGTGGTTGGCGACAGCGACGGCCAGTTCCCGCAGCTCGATGACCTCGGTCTCCACGTCGTAGCCCTGAGCGGCGAGTTCGCCGCGGGCCGACTCGGCGAGACGGTCGGCCAGCAGGCGTGTGGAGGACGGGGTGCTCAGCCCCGCGGACACGGCGACGAGCTTCATGCGGCGGACACCTCCTGGACGGCCCGCAGGGACTGGTGGGTGGGCGCGTCCGGCACGGTGGCGCGGCGGCCGATCGCGAACTCCTTGCGTAGCACGGGCACGACCTCTTCGCCGAGGATGTCCAGCTGCTCCAGGACGGTCTTCAGCGGCAGGCCCGCGTGGTCCATCAGGAACAGCTGCCGCTGGTAGTCGCCGACGGTCGTACGGAAGGACAGCGTCCGCTCGATGACCTGCTGGGGAGAACCCACCGTCAGCGGAGTCTGCTCGGTGAACTCCTCCAGCGACGGCCCGTGCCCGTAGACGGGCGCGTTGTCGAAGTAGGGGCGGAACTCACGTACGGCGTCCTGGGAGTTCTTCCGCATGAACACCTGCCCTCCGAGGCCCACGATGGCCTCCTCGGGCCGGCCGTGACCGTGGAAGGCGTACCGCCGCCGGTACAGCTGGACCATCTGCCTCGTGTGCTCGGCGGGCCAGAAGATGTTGTTGTGGAAGAAGCCGTCGCCGTAGTACGCGGCCTGTTCGGCGATCTCCGGCGAGCGGATCGAGCCGTGCCAGACGAAGGGCGGTACGCCGTCCAGCGGGCGGGGCGTGGACGTGAAGCCCTGCAGGGGCGTACGGAACTTCCCCTCCCAGTTCACGACGTCCTCGCGCCACAGCCGGCGCAGCAACGCGTAGTTCTCCTTGGCGAGGTTGATGCCCTGCCGGATGTCCTGCCCGAACCACGGATAGACGGGTCCGGTGTTCCCGCGCCCCATCATCAGGTCCACACGCCCGTCGGCCAGGTGCTGGAGCATCGCGAAGTCCTCGGCGATCTTCACCGGGTCGTTGGTGGTGATCAGCGTCGTGGCGGTGGAAAGGATCAGCTTCTCGGTGCGAGCGGCGATGTAGCCGAGCATCGTGGTCGGGGACGACGGCACGAACGGCGGGTTGTGGTGCTCACCGGTCGCGAAGACGTCCAGGCCGACCTCCTCCGCCTTCAGCGCGATGGCGACCATCGCCTTGATGCGCTCGTGCTCCGACGGGGTGCGGCCGTTGGTCGGGTCGGGGGTCACGTCCCCCACCGAGAAAATTCCGAACTGCATGGAGGCCTCTTCATTCCGGCGACTGTGTGAGTGCCCGAAATGTAGGCACCGGTCGGACGGCCGTCATGCCTGTCCGCGCAGAGGGGCTTGCCCGTCAGCGCCCTGGACCACGGTCGGAGTCACAGCCCAGGTGATACGCGAACTGCCCGACCGGATTTCCGGACGGGCAGTCGGGGTTGGTGGGCCCTGCGTGGTGCGGGACGGCGGTCCCGCGGCGGGTCACTTCGCCAGGAAGGTGAGCAGCGCTGCGTTGACCTCCTCCGCGTGGGTCCACAGCAGGCCGTGCGGGGCGCCCTCGATCTCCACGTAGTCGGCGGACGGGAGCGCCTTGTGGAACGGCCGCGCGGTTCCCTCGACGGGCAGGATCCGGTCGCCCGTGCCGTGCAGGATCAGGGCCGGCACGTCGATGGCCGGTATGTCGGCCCGGAAGTCGGTGTACCAGGTCGACGGCGCGGCGGCAGCGGCGAAGAAGCCGCCGCCCGCGGCGACGTTCCAGCTGTTGCGGACGGCCTCCTCGCTGATCCTGGTGCCGAGGTTCTCGTCGAGGTTGTAGAAGTCCTGGTAGAAGGCCGTGTAGTACGCGTAGCGGTCCGCCTTCACGGCCGCGACGACGCCGTCGAAGAACTCCTTCGGGGCGACCCCGTCCGGGTTGTCGTCGCTCTTGAGCAGGCAGGGCTCCAGCGAGGCCAGGAAGGCGACCTTGGCGACCCGGGCGGAGCCGTAGGTGGACACGTACCGGGCGACCTCACCGGTGCCCATCGAGAACCCGACCAGGACGGCATCCCTCAGGTCGAGGGTCTCCATCACCGTGTTCAGGTCGGCCGCGAAGGTGTCGTAGTCATAGCCGGTCGTCGGCTGGCTCGACTGCCCGAAACCGCGGCGGTCGTAAGTGATCACTCGGTAGCCGGCGTCGAGCAGCACGGCACTCTGCCGCTCCCAGGAATGGCCGTCGAGCGGGAAGCCGTGGATGAGGACGACCGGCTGCCCGGTTCCGTGGTCCTCGTAGTACAGGTCGATGGTGGTGGAGTTCTCCTGGCCCACGGTGATGTACGGCATGCGTTCGCTTCCTCGTTTCCGGATGGCTGGTGCGTGGATGGGAACTCGGTCACGCTAAGGCGGATGCCGCGCCGCCGGTTGTCGCGCAGTGCACCGCTCCTTGCCCGCGGACGCAAAAGGGGCGGTGGGACCGGCTCTGAGCAACCGGTCGGCGAGCTGGTGCGCTGAGGGGTCGTCGTGGCCGGCGCGGCCTCCCTGCGAGCACGCTCGGCGTTTCGGCCACCGCTGTTCGGCGCCTGGCCCTGTGCGCCACGAGGCACCACAAGGGTCGGTGCACCGCGCATGCTCCGCCGGGCCCTCAATCCCGGGGTTCCCCAACCGACTGAAATACACGTGTTCGAAATTGCGGCTGGGTCGTTGAGCCTCACGAGCCAGCCGCACGACCGTCGAGGGGGACCGCGTTGACATCGGCCAGCACACGGAAACAACCGACGTCCGGCACATCGGACGCGGGCGCGCCGGACGGCGCCGACAGTCCGCGGGACGAGGAATTCCTGTACCGCGACGAGTCCAGACTCCAGGCCGGCGCGCAGATGACCACCGGCACGATGGCGCGGCGGCTGCCCGCGCTGATTCGCCGGTCACTGAAGATGGCGTGGCAGGCGGACCGCGGCGCCACGGCCGGGCTGCTGGCGTGCCAGGCCGGCACCGGCATCCTCTCCGCACTCGGACTGCTCGCGGTCGCGGGAACGATCACCGCACTGATCTCATCGGGCGACATCACCGATCGGCTGTGGGAGGCCGCTCCGCAGCTGGCGGTCATCGCCGCGGCGACCGGACTGCGTGCTCTGCTGGGGATCACGGTGACGTGGCTGACCGGGCGGTTGCGGCCGGTGCTGGCCCGGGCGGCCGAGCTGACGATGATCGAGGCCGCGCTGGGCGCGGAGCTGGCGGCGAACAACAAGCCCGGCTACAACGACTTCTACGACATCGCCGACCGCGGCGCCCAGGTCACCCCGGACCTGGTGGACGAGGCACAGGACGTGCTCGCGGCGACGGCGACCCTCGCCGCCGGCGCGACCGTCCTCGCCGTGCTCCACCCCGCGCTTCTTCCTCTGCTCCTCCTCGCCTGTCTGCCGCAGGCCGCCGCGTATGTGCGGGCGGCCCGGGTGCTGTACCTGGCGGGTCTGGAGACCTCCGGGCGGCGGCGGATGCTGCACAAGCTCCGCTGGCACATGGCCTACATGGAGTCCAGTGAGGAGATGCGGGCCTGCCTGGCCGGTCCCTTTCTGCTCGGCCGGTACCGGCGGCTCGCCGCTTCGGTGAACGCCGCGGAGCGCCGGGCCGCGGACACCGGAGCGTGGATGGGGCTGGCCGGTGCGCTGGCCGGCGGCGTGGCGTCGGCCGCGGTGTGGGCCGCGCTGCTGTGGCTCCTGGCCTCCGGGCGCATGGACCTCGCGGCCGGGGGCGGTGCGGTCTTCGCCCTCCAGACGGCGACCGGATCCGTACGCGGCATCATCAACAGCGGAGCCCGGCTGGTGCGCACGGGCTGGTACGTACAGGACTGGCAGAACTTCCTCGACAACGCCCACGGACAGGCCATGACCGCGTCCCGGGGCACCAGGACGCTCCCCCGGGCGCCGGAGCGGTTCGAGGTCCGCGACGTCACCTACCGGTACGACGGCGCACCGAAGGACAGCCTCACCGGGGTGTCCCTCCAGGTGCGGCGCGGCGAGATCGTGGCGCTGGTCGGGGAGAACGGCTCGGGCAAGTCCACGCTGTCCCGGCTGCTCTGCGGCCTGCTGCTGCCCACGTCCGGCGAGGTGGCCTGGGACCACACGACCACGGCGGAGATGGAGCCCTGGGAAGCGTGGCAGCACGTCGCGCTGGCCCCGCAGAAGTACACCTACCTGCCGCTGACGCTCCGCGACAACATCACCTTCGGGCAGGGCGACACCAGCGACGCCGCCGTCCTGGCGGCCTGCGAGGCGTCCGGGGCGGCGGCCATGCTGCCCAGTCTGCGGTCGGGTATCGACACCCTCCTGACCTCCGAGTGGTACGGCGGCCAGCAGCTCTCCGGAGGGCAGTGGCAGCGCGTCGTCCTCACCCGGGCGTTCCACCGGCAGGCGGCTCTGCTCGTGATGGACGAGCCCACGGCCGCGCTGGACGCACGCGCGGAGCACCACATCTTCACCGGCCTGCGGGAACTGGCCAAGGACCGAGCCATCCTGCTGATCACCCACCGGCTGGCCAACGTCGCCGTGGCGGACCGGATCGCCGTCCTCGACGAAGGACGGATCGTCCAGGAAGGCACGTACGCCCAACTCACCAGAGATCCCGGCCTGTTCCGAACCCTGTGGGAACTCCAGCGACGCACCGGCGGAGAGACCAGTGACCCTCACGCCGCGCCACCCCGATGACGCCGTGTCATGATCACCCTGGGTGCGACAGCCGAGTTGGGAGGAACAGCAGCATGAGCGAACCGCGAGTGGCCCTGGTCACCGGGTCGTCCTCGGGCATCGGCGCAGCCGTCGCACGCCGCCTGGCCGCCGCAGGCGTCCATGTCGTCGTCAACTCCGCGCACTCCGTGGCGGCGGGCGAGGCCCTCGCCGCCGAGCTGCCGGACGCGGTCTACATCCGGGCGAACGTCGCCGAGGAGGGCGAGGCGGCCCGGCTCGTCGAGGGCGCCGTCAAGGCGTACGGGCGTCTGGACATCCTGGTCAACAGCGCCGGGATCACCAGGTTCATCCCCCACGACGACCTGAACGCGGCCTCGCCCGACGTCTGGCGCGACATCTTCGACGTCAACGTCCTGGGCGTCTGGCAGACCATCACCGCGGCCGCACCCCATCTGAAGGCGAGCGGCGGCTGCGTCGTGAACGTCTCGTCCCAGGCGGGCGTCCGGCCGGGCGGCAGCTCGATCCCGTACGCCGTCTCCAAGGCCGCGGTCAATCACATGACCCGGCTCCTCGCCAAGACCCTCGGCCCCGACGTCCGCGTCAACGCCGTCGCGCCCGGCATGATCGACACGCCCTGGTTCGACGGTCTCGACGGCGCGGACGAGGCCAAGGCCCATGTCGCCGGGGCCGTACCGCTGCGCCGTGTCGGCCGCCCCGAGGACATCGCCCAGGCCGTCTTCGACCTGGCCAACGCCTCGTACATCACGGGTGAGGTGCTTCTCGTCGACGGCGGCGGTCACCTGCTCGGTTAGCGGAGTGTGCGGCGGACCGCCGGCCCGGAGCGCCTCCGAGCGGGTCTGACGCCGCGGCGTCAGACCCGTCGCAGTGTCAGCCGCTCAGCCGGACCGGTCGAAATGAGCCAGGACCAGCGGGAGCGCCTTGCGTACCGATCCGTTGTGATCGACGTTGCCCACGTCGGTGATCCGCTGCCGGGCACCGTGGTCCGCCAGCTGCCGCTGGCAGTGCAGCGCGTTGGCGTACGCCACGTCGGTGTCGCCGGAGGCGTGGTAGATGTGCACCGGGACCTCCGGCCGCCAGTCGCACGTGGTGTCCAGCACGTTCAGCCGCTGCCGCAGCTCACCGGACGGGTTCCGTATCTTCTCCAGGAACGCCTCGGTGAACAGTTCCTTCGAGGTGTCGGGCAGTGCGGCGGCGATCTCGGCCTGGGTGTGGTGGCCGTCGAAGAGGCCCTCCACGATGCGGTCGTACGGGGCTCGGAACGCCTCACCCGGCTCGTCGTACAGGCCGTACATCTTCTGCCACGCCGTGGTGAAGTAGGCCAGGTACAGCGGAGCATGGGACACCTCGTCCGCCGCCGCGTCCGCTTCGAAACCGCTCAGGTCGAACGGCCCGGCGATCGGGGCCAGCGCACCGAGCCGGAAGTAGGGATCGACGTTCCGCTGGAGCGCCTCGCCCACCATCATCGTGGCGGGCCCGCCCTGGGAGAAGCCGCTGACCTGCACGCGCCGGTCCGGCACATGGCCGTGCCGCCGGGCGACGGTCCGGGCGGCGCGCAGCGCGTCGAGCGAGGCGGACACGGTGGCTTCCGGGTGCCCGTACGGGTGGTAGCCGGGCCCCTCGCCGAGACCGAGGTAGTCCGGCGCGGACACCAGCCGGCCGGAACCGGCGAACATCAGCGCGGCGGCGCGGTCGGTCGACGACGCCTTCATCGACGCCACATCGCCGCGGAAGACGGTGGTGCCGTGGAGCCAGGAGACGACGCGCAGCCCGTCCCGAAGACCGGCCCCCGTCTGCCGGTGACCGGTCTTCGGGACGGCGACGAGCTGACTGGCCGTGGTGGGCCTGCCCTCGGGGTCGATGGTGCGGTAGACGACCCGGTAGGCCAGCACCCCGTGGGTGGCGTGCGGGGCGTCGGTGATCCCGGCCGCGGTCAGCCGTTCGTCGACCTCGCCGGCCGACACGTCCTCCACTTCGGTCACGGACACCACCGTGCCGCGCCATGCCTGCTCCGCGACCGGTCCCTGTTCCCCGGCCACCGCCTGCCGTAAGGCACCGGGCGCGGTGTCGCCCTGCGCGGGCACCGCCGCCAGCAGCAGGGTGGCGGCACATCCCAGAGCGACCGCCCCGGGCAGAACTGTCGTACGCAATCGATTGATCATGAGCCCAGCCTGCCCCTCAAGGCACCCTTCTGGCTCTGGAGGAGGCACCCCGACCGGCCCGGGGGCTTGCCCTACCGTCGCATGGTGTACGGCCGCAGGTTCCAGGCCCCGACCGTGTAGCCGAGGTGGCCCCCTCCCCCGGCGCGGGCCTCGATGTGCCAGGGGCTGCCACCGGTGGGGTAGAACCGCAGGGTCAGCGTCCGGCCCGAGGGCAGGTAGAGCTCGGCGACGGATCGGTCCACCACCAGACGCAGTTCGATCGGGGCACCGGACGCCGTCTCCGCCTCGGGGCAGGGCACGCGGTAGGTGCCGCCGTGTGCGCGTGGGTCGAGGGAGGCATGCCCTCGGTCGACGACGAGCTCGCCGGCGGCGGAGTCGATCCCGATGTCGAGGTACTCGGTGCCGTCGGCAGACGTCACCAGCCGTAGTCCCCCTGCCGTACCCGTGGCGCGGAGTTCCAGACGGGCGGTCAGGTCGAAGCTGCCGCTCACCGTTCCCAGAACGGCGGTTCCGGCGGTCTCGCCGGAAGCCGTCACCGCGCGTCCCTCGCGCAGCGAGAGGAGTTCCGCGGCCGGTCGCTGTCGTACGGAGCCGTCCTCGCCGAGTGTCACCTCGCGCGGCAGTGTCAGCAGTCCGGCCCAGCCGGACTCCCGCACCCACCGGGGGTCGCGGGCCTCCCATGACCAGCCCCACAGCAGCCAGCGGCCGTCGGGGGCGGGCAGCAGCGCCGGGGCGTAGAAGTCGGGACCGTGGTCGAGGAGGACGGGGGCGTCGGCGACGAAGCGGCCTTCCTGCTCGCGCCCGGGGTAGACCACCGTCCGGCGCGGTCCGAGTTCCGGGTCCCAGGCGCTGACGATCAGCGCGCCGCGTCCTTCCTCCGTGTGCAGATACTGGGGGCACTCCCAGCCCAGCCCCGTGTCGGCGCCCGGCGCCACCGGCTGCGGGGCCCGGTCCAGAAACGGCCCCCGGTAGTGCCACTGTTCCAGGTCGGAGGACTCGTACAGCAGGGCCGCCGCCCGGCCGTCCGCCAGGGCGGAGCCGACCAGCATGCGCCAGTGGCCCGCCTCGCGCCAGACATATGGGTCGCGGTACATGGTCGCGCCCTCGGGCAGGTCGGGTATCAGCAGACCGCCGCGCGGTGTCCAGGTGACGCCGTTGTCCCAGGACTCGGCGGTGGTGACCGGCTGGGCCCAGCGGTCGGTGCGGAAGGCGGAGTAGAAGGCCACCATGCGGTCGCCGTCGGAGACGGCGTTGCCGGAGAAGCAGCCGTCGGCGTCCTCGCCGCCCGGTGTGGGGGTCAGCGCGATCGGGAGTTCCTCCCAGCTCAGCAGGTCGGAGCTGCGGAAGTGGCCCCAGTGCATGTGCGCGTGCTCCGGCCCGTACGGGTTGTACTGGAAGCACACGTGGTAGTGGCCGTCGTGGAAGGCCAGCCCGTTGGGGTCGTTGATCCAGTTGCCGGGCGGGCGCAGGTGCGCGACGGGCAGGTGGGGGTCTGCGGGCATGACGGACACGCAGGGGTCCTTTCGGGGTGGGGGGCGACGGAGCGCGGTCAGCCCTTGACGCCGGTGGAGGCGATGCTGTTGACGAACGACCGCTGGAAGGCCACGAACAGGGCCAGGATCGGCACCGTGATCACGGACGAGTACGCCATGATCTGGCCCCAGCTGACGTTCAGTTGGAAGAAATAGGAGATGCCCACCATCACCGGCCGCATCTCCTCGCTCTGCACGACCATGAGCGGCCACAGGTAGGAGTTCCAGGCGGGCAGGAAGGTGAGGATGGCGACGGTGGCGACAGCCGGTCCGGACAGCGGCATGACGACGCGGCGGTAGATGGTGAACCAGCTCGCGCCGTCCACGATCGCGGCCTCGTCGATCTCCTTGGGGATGCTCTGGAAGTACTGGTGGAAGAAGAAGACCGAGAAGGCGTTGGCCACGAACGGCAGGATCTGCACCTGGTAGGTGTCCATCCAGCCGGTGGTCCACTCCAGGTGGAAGCCGTTGACGCGGAGCAGCGGCAGTTGGTTGACCCACCAGACCAGCGGCAGGGCGAAGGTCTCGAACGGCACGATGAGGGTGGCGATGACGGCGGTCATGACCGCCTTGCGGCCGGGCCAGCGCATCCGTGACAGGGCGAAGGCGGCCATGCTGTTGACGACGAGGCCGAGCACCACGGTGACCGACGAGATGATCACGGAGTTCAGCAGGAACTGTGCCGCCGGGACACGTTCGAACACGCCCGTGTAGTTGTCCAGGGACAGAGCGCCGACCGGCAGGAAGGCGCGCGGGGAGCCCAGGTCGCCGAAGATCTGGTCGTCCGCCTTGAACGACGAGACCAGCATGAAGAGGAGCGGGAGCGCGAAGGCCAGGGCCAGTACGACCCGGCCGGCGTGACCGGCGAAATTCCGCAGGAAGGAGGTCATGTCAGTCCTTCTCCCGGGTCAGGAAGCGCTGCACGAGGGACACGGCCAGCACGAGTACGAAGAAGACGAGGGAGATGGCTGCCGCGTACGCGGTCTGCTGCTGCTCGTAGCCGGTGTGCATCGCCTGGTGGACGACGGTGGTGGTGGAGTCGAGCGGGCCGCCGTCGGTCATCACGTTGATCTGGGTGAAGAGGCCGAGTGCCTGGATGGTGATGGTGATCAGCACGAAGGTGCGGGTGGCGCGCAGTCCGGGCCAGGTGACATGGCGGAAGCGGTGCCGGCGGGTGGCCCCGTCCAGGTCGGCGGCCTCGTACAGCTCGGCGGGGATGGTCTGGAGGCCGGCCAGCCAGATGATCATGTGGAAGCCGACGCCCTGCCACACCGACATCAGGATGATGGCCGGCATGGCGGTGGCCGGGTCGCCCAGCCAGTCCGGGCCGTCGACGTGGCCGAGGGTGAGGGTCGAGATGACGTGGTTGACCAGGCCGTCCTGCCGATACAGGAACGTCCACAGCAGGGACACGACCACCATCGAGGTGACGACCGGCAGGAAGTAGACGGTGCGGAAGAAGTTGACGCCGCGCACCTTCGCGTTGACCAGCAACGCCAGCACCAGCGCGAGCCCGGCCTGGAGCGGGACGACGACGGCGGCGAAGTAGGCCGTGTTGCGCAGGGACTTGAAGAAGACCGGGTCCTGGAAGAGCTGGGTGAAGTTCCGCAGGCCCACGAAGCGGGCCGGGGTGGGAGAGATGAGCCGTGCGTCGGTGAAGGACAGGGCGAAGGTCAGGGCGATCGGTACGACGACGAAGACGACCAGCAGCACCACGGCCGGGGTGGCCATGCCGAGGGCGGTGAGGCTCTCACGGCGCCGGGCGTGCGTCGTTCGGGTTCGCCGGACCGTACGCAGCCGACTGAGGGCTGCGGTCATGGTGGTCACGGTAGCTCCAGGGGGAGCCGGTCCGGTTCGGGCGCGCGACCGCCGAGAGGCCGCGCGGTCGGGGCCCGAACCGGAGCGGGTCGGGTCAGCCGGCGTAGTAGCCGTTCGTCTTCAGGTTGTTGTCGATGTCCTTCGCGGCCTGGCCGAGCGCGTCCTCGGGGTCGGCGCCGGCCAGGATGTCCTGCACGGCCTTCTGGAACTCGGTCGAGATGTACGGGTAGGCCGGGGTGACCGGGCGGACCACCGCGTACTCACGCGCGAACCGGGTGAACACGTTGAACTCCCCGCCCGGCTGGTAGCCGTCGACCTGCTCGGCGGCGGCGTCGGTGGCCGGGATCGTGCCGGTGGCCTTGGCGTAGTCGACGAAGTACTCGGTCTGACGGGAGAACTTCAGCCACGCCTGTGCACCGGCCTTGTTGGAGCAGGTGGAGCTCATCGCCCACTGCCAGGAGGCGCCGCCGATCTTGGGTCCGTGCCCGAAGTCGACCGGCGGGATGATCGCCAGGTCGTCACCGAGCTTCGCGGCGTTCTTGGCCGCGTTCCAGCTGCCGTCCCAGTGGATGGCGCTCTTGCCGGCGAGGAAGTCCTTGTTGGGGTCGGCTCCCGACTTCTTCGACAGATAGCCCTTGGTCACCAGCGAGCGCAGCCAGGTGGCCCACTCCACGGAGTCCTTGCCGTCGAGGGTGCCCGAGGCGGTCTTGTAGCCGTCGCGGTCGATCAGGTCACCGCCGAAGCTCTGCAGCTGCGGCGAGTAGGCGTACGGGTACCACTCGCCGAGGCTGCCGGTGCCCATCTCCAGCGGGTACTCGAACTTCCCGCTCTTCTTCAGCTTGGCCAGCGCGGAGTCGAACTCGTCCTTCGTCCACGGCTTGTCCATGGTCGGGACGCGGATGCCGTACTCGTTCAGCACCGACTTGCGGGCGAAGAAGGTGAGGGCGACGTCGGTGAAGCCGAACGCGTAGACCTTGTCGTGGTAACGGCCGACGGTGCTGGGCAGCTGGTCGGACAGCGGTACCTCGCTGCCGGAGACGTCCATCGGGGCCAGATAGCCGCCCCACGCCCAGTTCGGCACGTTGGGGCCGTCCACGTCGAGCAGACAGGGCAGCTTGCGGGCGGACGCGGCGGCCACGACGGAGTCGTTGTAGTTGCTCTGCGGGAACGCCTGGAGCTCGACCTTGTACTCGCTCTGCGAGGCGTTGAAGTCCTTGATGATCTTCTTGACGACGTCGAGCTCGGCCGAGTTGCCGGCGTTGTGCGTCCACAGCGTCAGCGTGTTGCCGCTCGCTCCGGACGTGCTGCCGCCGCTCCCGGTCGCGCATCCGGCGACCAGCGCGGTCGCCGCCGCGACGGCTACACTCGCGACTGCGAGGCGCCTGGTTCTGAACACCACGAGGTTCCTCCATCTCACTGAGACGGGTCTTGCCGGACCCGCCTTGGCGACCGGTTGCGACGGTCGCTGTTCTTGGTGGCCGTCCCGCCGCCGGGGGTCTGCGCTCCGGGCGGCGGGACGACCGTTTCCGGGTGCCGGTATCAGCCCTCCGCGGGGGCGCCGATGGAGGCACGCTCCCGCAGCGGCAGGGGCACACGGTGTACGACGGCTTCGAGCGGCCCTTCGCGGAGGATCAACTCCACGGCGAGGCGGCCGAGTTGGTAGTGCGGCAGCTTGAGCGTGGTGAGCGCCGGGCGCAGCACGGAGGCGATGTCCTGGTCGTCGAAGGAGACCACCGACACATCGCCCGGCACCGACAGCCCCGCTTCGCCGAGCGCCTGGTAGGCCCCGAAGGACACCCGATCGGTCAGGCACACCAACGCCCGTGGGCGGTGGCCCGCGGCGAGCAGCTTGGTGACCTCCCGGTAGCCGTCCGGCGTGTTCCAGTCGCACTCGACGACACCGTCCAGACGGGCACCGCCCGCCCTCAGGACCTCCTCCAGGCCGCGCATGCGCTCGTTGCCCGCGATGATCCCCTCGGGCGTGGCCGGAACGGCCTGGTGTCCGCCGATCGCCCAGATGCCCTCGGTGTGACCGGCCGCGAGCAGGGCACGGGCCGCGTCCCGGCCGGCCTCCAGCTCGTCCGGGACGACGGACGGGGCGTCGAAGCCGGGGGCCAGGCAGTTCAGCAGGACCACCCGGCGCCCGAACAGTTCCTTGGGCGGAGTGACGTACCGGGTGAACATGGACGCGTAGATCACCGCGTCGACCTGGCGGTCCAGCAGTGCGTGGACCAGCGACGACTCGGCGGTCCGGTCGCCGCCGGCCTCCGTGATGAACAGCAGGTGGTCCCGCTCCCGGGCGGCCTCCAGCGCACCCCGGATCACATCGCCCGCGAACGGTGTCGTGGTGATCAGGTCGGACACCAACCCGATGGTCTGGGTCGACTTCGTCCGCAGGCTGCGTGCGGTGACGTTGGGTCGGTAGCCCAGCTCCCGGGCGGCCTCCAGCACACGTTCGCGGGAGGCGGCGGAGATACGCATGTCGGTGCGGCCGGAGAGGGCGAACGACGCGGTGGTCGGCGAGACACCCGCCCTGCGGGCAACGTCGGCCATCGTCACGCGGCGTTCAGACATCAGCTGCTCAACTCCGTTGTTAAATCGGATTAGCAAGATGCGACGAGAGTGATGCGCTCTGCGTTCGGTGTCAACTCCCCGGACATATCGAAGAGAAAACGGTGACTGTATGTCCCGTTTCGCCCGCCCTCCAGGTATCGCCCGGGTAAATCGATGTGCGTTAGCTCTTGCTTTAGCTGTCGCGACGCGCGAACGATGCCAACCCCTCCCCCAAACCGATTTGGCATGGTGTCAAGCCTGCCGTAGCGCCCAGGAGTTGCCATGAAGAGAAGAACGGCCCTCGGCGTCGTGTCCGCCGCCGTCGGCGGCGCGATCGTCCCGTTCTCGTACGCACCCGCCGCCACCGCCCAGGAACGGCGTCCGCCCGGAAACCCCGCCGCCCGCTGGGACTTCGACGAACGCACGGGCACGGTCACCCGCGAAGCGGTGTCCGGCACCGCCGACCCTGTCGACCACGTCTTCAACGACGCCCGCTACAAGCCCGACAGCGATCCTCTGCGACGCCACGGAGTGCGCGGCCGGGCGCTGTACTTCGACGGCTACTCGACCGTCGTCACCGCACAGGGCCCCGGCGACCTCGACCCCTCCGGCGGCCTCACGCTCGACGTGTGGATCGCGCCCTACGCGTACGAGCACGGCATCGACGGCAAGCCCCAGGCGCTGGTCAACCAGCACGACCCCGACGCGAAGACCGGATTCCTGCTCGGCCTGCGCCGCTTCGGGCAGATCGTCTTCCAGCTCGGCTTCGGGGACGAGCTGATCGAGGTCAAGGGCGCCCCGGACCAGCCGGCGGCCAAGGGGAGATGGACTCATGTGGCGGCGACCTACGACCCGGCCGCCCGGCAGCTGCGTGTCTACCGCGACGGCCGGCTGATCGGCACCGCCACCACCCCGGACAAGGCCCCCGAACCGGCCTCGGGCGAGCCGCTCCTCATAGGCCGGCACAGCCGGTCCACGCTGCTGAACGGCGAGTTCCACGCCAACATGTACATGGGCCTGATGGACAGCCTCGTGATCCGCCCGGGCACCCTCGATGACCTTATGGCCCGGCAGGAGCACGCCGACACGATCGCGGCGCTCCCCGGGGGCCACGTGCCCCGGCCCGACCTGGTCCACCACCGGTCCCGTTTCGACGGCGACCGGCACCGCCCCCAGTTCCACATGCTGCCGCCCTGGCACTGGATGAACGAGCCGCACGCGCCCGTGTACTTCAAGGGCAAGTACCACATCTTCTACCAGCACAACCCGCTCGGCCCCTTCTGGGGCCAGATCCACTGGGGGCACGCGGTCAGCACCGACATGGTGCACTGGCGGGACCTGCCCATCGCCCTCGCGCCCGCCGCGGACTCGGTCGGACCGGACGGGATCTGGTCGGGCTCGGCCCACGTCGACGGCGACCGCGGGCCGGTGCTCTTCTTCACCGGCGGCGACGACCGCCTGCCCCACCGCCAGCGCACCGGTCTCGCCGTGTCCTCCTACTCGACCGACGGCGACACGGACCTGCCCACCTGGACGATGAGGTCCGAGCCGGTCACCGAGGCCCCGGCAGGCCTTCCGGCCGGCCCCGGCACCGCGTGGGCGGAGAACTTCCGTGACCCGTTCGTCTGGGAGGAGGACGGCGTCTGGTACCAGCTGGTCGGCAGCGGAATCGTCGACTACGAGGGCACGCGGGTCACCCGGAAGCACGGGGGAACCGCCCTCGTCTACACGGCCCGCAGGCCGGAGGGCCCGTGGACGTACCGGGGCCCGCTCCACTGGAACGACCTCGCCACCCAGCCCGAGCCGGGAGAGGCGTGGGAACTGCCGGTGCTCCTCCCGCTCCCCGGCCCCGACGGTAACCGCACCGGCAAGCACATCCTGCTGGTCAGCCCCTGGTGGGAGTCGTTCCACCCGAACGCCGTCAAGCACACCTACTACTGGATCGGCACCTTCGACAAGCGCGCGTGCCGCTTCGTGCCCGACCACGACGAGCCCCGCGAGTTCGACTTCGGCGAGCACTTCACGGGCCCGTCCGGCTTCGTCACCCCCGACGGCCGGTCCGTGCTCTTCAGCATCGCCCAGGACCGCCGGAGCGAACAGCAGCACGCCCAGTCCGGCTGGGCGCACAACGCCGGGATGCCCGTCAGCGTCTCGCTGCGCCGGGACGGCCGTCTCGGCGTCGAACCGATCACCGAGGCGGCCGGACTCCGGGGCGAGCGGCTCGCGCGGATCCGGCAGACCTCGGTCGAGGAGGCGAACCGGCGACTCGCCGACGTCTCCGGCGACCTGCTGGACATCAGCGCCGTCATCGAGCCGCGCGGCGCCCGGACGATCACCCTGGCGGTCAGGGCCTGCGCCGACGGCACCGAGGAGACGCTGCTGTCCTACGACACGGCCGAGCGCCGCTTCCGGATCGACCGCGGCCGCTCCAGCCTCGACCCGGACGTCCGCAAGGGCGTGCACGGAGGCACCGTCGAACTGGACGACGGGCGACTGCGCCTGCGCGTCCTGCTCGACCGCTCGATGCTGGAGGCGTACGTCAACGGGACCAACAGCCTCACCAGCCGCGTCTACCCCACCAGGGAAGACGCCACCGGCCTGCGGCTGACCGCCGAGGGCGGCAGCCCCCGGGTCCTGGAACTGGACGTCTGGCGGATGAACGGCGCGTACGACACCCCCGTCGCCCCGGCCGCCTACGATCCGCCCCGCCCGACGGACGTCGACGCCCTTCCCAACCACGACTTCGCCACCGGAGACCTCACCGGGTGGACCGTGGTCTCGGGCACGACGTTCAGCGACGCCAATGTGACCACCCGCACCGACTGGGGCTGGGGCGGACCCTTCTACCAGGCCGAGACGCCGGACGACCCGGCCGGCCACCACCTGTGGGGCTTCAACCCGGACGCGGGCGGCGACGACGCCACCGGGGTGCTCCGCTCCGCCACCGTGGTCCTCGGCGGAGACGGCCTGATCGACCTGCTCGTCTCCGGCGGAAACGACCCCGACCGGCTCTACGCGGCCGTCGTCCGCGCCGACGACGGCAAACTGCTGGCCAAGGCGACCGGCCGCGGCGTCGAACAGTACCGCCGCGTCGTCTTCGACCTGTCCGCCCACGTCGGTGAGCGGATCTACGTCGAGGTCGTCGATCGGGCGACGGGCGGCTGGGGCCACATCAACGTGGACGACGTCAACGTTCCCGTCCGCCGGCGGTGACGCCTGACGTCACCCTCATCCGATGGTTCGGAGCGGTGGCCAGGCTGTGCCGCGGCTGCCGATACGGGACGGGGCGGGAAGGACCACCCGCTTCTCGCGGATCCGGATTGCGCGGTGCGCGGCTGTGAGCCGCTTCCCCGCGTCTGCGTCAGGTCCTTCCCGTCACTTCCAGTAGAGCGCGCGGTGCCCGGTTTCACCAGAGGCCGACCGGCACTGAGGCAGCGCCGTGCGCGGGCTTCACGGCGTGGCGCCCTCCTGTGGCTTCACGCCGGAGACCCCGTACAGGATCTTCGTGAATGTGCCGCTGCGCATGCGCACGTCGTATCCGCGTCCCAGGGACCAGGAGACGAGGTCGCGGACGTGGGGTACGACGCCGAAGACGTCGACGGGGACGCCGTGGGCCGCGCAGGCCTCGACGAGCCGGTCGGGGGCGATGAAGAAGCGGTGATCGTGGGTGCCCTTGGGTGCGGCCCAGGTCAGGGGAAGGCCCTCGCCCAGGGTGATGACCGCGAGCCGCGCCAGGAGGGTGTTCGAGATGGTGTCCATCACGAGGGTGCCGCCGGGCCTGAGCAGGCGGCAGCACTCGGCCACCACGTCGAAGGGGCGCGCGACGTGTTCCAGGCAGTACCCGGCCACCACGACATCCGCGAAGCCGTCGGGCAGCGGGATGGCGTGGATGTCGTGGATCAGGACCTCGTCGACGCCGTGCCGCCGGGCCACCTCCGCGCTCTTGGTGGACACGTCCACGCCGACGTGGCGGTAGCCCTTGTCCCTGATGTGCGGGTGGAGCAGCCCGCCGCCGCAGGCCACGTCGAGGAGCACGGCGCCGGGGCGGCTCGCCGGGGGGACGTGCTCGGCGCGGGCCCGCGCGCCCCAGTGCAGGATGGCGAGCGGGCCCCGGCGCTGCCACCACAGGGACGACCAGGTGTCGTACTCGGCGGGCTCGGGGCCGTCGGAGGTCCCGGTGGTCGTCGTGCGGCTCTCGGGGGTGATGGTCACCGTCGTCCCTCCTGTTCCGCCGGTACGGCTGTGGACGGCACGGGCCGGGTGTGGTCCGTGGGCGCGGTGGCGCCCGGCAGGTCGCTTCCGGGCGCGGGGTCCTCGCGGCGTACGGACTCGGTGTGGCGGGCGTGGGCGTGCAGGGCGATCGCCCAGAGCGCGTACGCGTCCGTGCGGACGTCCTCGAGGGCGTGGGCGGAGGGCGGGCGCTGTCCCGGGTCGGTCCAGCCGCCCTCCTTGCTCTGGTGGCGGAGCAGGAACGCGACGGCCGCGCCGATGCGCGGCGCGTCGAGGACACCGGTGGTGTGGGCCGCGACGACGCACCGGGCCGTCTGCGCCACCGTGCTCGGGCCGCCCGGCCGTGCGGTGGTGCCCGGGGCGGACGAGGCGTCGTCGCTCCAGCCGCCGTCCGGGTTCTGCTGCTGGTAGATCCACTCCATGGCCCCCTCCACCGCGAGGTGCCCGGCGCCCACCCCCGCCGCGTCGAGCGCGAGCAGGACCTGGGTGGTGGCGTGGAGGCGTCCGCCGCGGCGGTCCTCCCAGAATCCCTCGATGGCCTGTTCCGCCAGCAGCAGGCGCAGGGCCCGGCGCACGGCGGGGTGCCAGGCGAACCCCTCGGCGCACAGCGCCTCCACGACGTGGGCCGTCACGCACGGCGAGGGGAGTTCGACGAAGCCCAGGCCGGTCAGGGCCCGTCGGGCGGGCAGGGAGCGGCGGCGGACGCCGAGGCGCGACCAGCCGCCGTTCGCGGACTGCCGGTCCAGGAGCCACCGGACGCTCTCGGCTACGGCGGTGTCCGTCTCGCGGGAGCGTGGCGCGGCGACCCGGTGGAGGGCGGTGAGGACCAGCGCGGTGGCGTCCACCGGGGGCGCATGGGTCGTCGGGTCGCTCGGGTGGGGCAGCAGCCGGTCGACCGCGCGGTCCACCACGGGGTCGGAACCGGCCCGGCAACCCGCCGCGGCCAGGGCGCGCAGGGCGAGGGCGGTGTCCACGGCGGTGGAGGGGAGGCCGGGGAGGGGGCGAGGGCCGTTCCCGCCGACGTGGTGGCCGGCCAGTGCGTCCAGCGCCGCGGCGACAGCGGGGTGCCGGGTGCTGTGGCCCAGGGCCCACAGGGCCAGCACGCAGACGGCCGTACCGGGCCGGCCGGCGGCCCAGTTCCCGTCGCCTTCCTGCCCGTCGAGCAGCAGGTGCTCCGCCTCGCGCAACGCCTTGCGGCGCAGCGGGCGCGGGGAGAGCCGGCCGAGGGTGTGGGCGGTGCGGAGTACGGCGGTGGCCGCGGCGTCACGGAGAGCGGGGCGCGCGCTCCTCCCAGCGTGCAACGTCGCCGTCTCGATGGGGAGTTCGCGTACGGGACGCAGGGTGCCCAGGACGCCTACGGCGGCGGCGAGCGCGCGGGCCGGGGGGTCGAAGCCGTCGACGGCACCGGGGGCCCAGGAAGGCAGGAGGAGCAGTTCCGGGGGCATGGGCACGGTCCTGTCCCAGCCGACGGCTCCGGTGAACGCCAGCCAGAAGCGTGCGGGTTCCGCGCCGGCGGCGTCGATGCCGCCGTGCTGCCGGGTGAACCGTGCGGCGCGGTCGAGGCGTTCGCGGTCCTCGGCGTGGCCGACGAGTTGCAGGGCGACGTGGGTGAGCACGGTGCAGGAGAGGTCGGAGGGCCCGTCCGCGTGGAGGGGGAAGCCTCCGTCGTCGTGCTGCCGTCCGACGATCCGGGCGCGCTGCTCCGCGACCCGGACCGGGTCGACGGCGTCGAGGAGGTGGTGCACGAGGACATCGACGGCCTCGCACCAGGTGCTGCCCGCCGCGACCTCCCCGGTCCAGCCGCCCTCCTTGTCGTGCCGGTCGGCAAGCGCGGTGCGTGCGGCGGCGAGGGCCGCGCGCACGCTCCGTTCGCCCTCACCCTCGCCCGGATCCACGGTGACGCGGTGGGTCGTCGCGGTCTCCTCGGTGGCTGCTTCCACAGGCGGCGGCCTCCTTGTTCGTTTGGGTGCGGAGGTGGTCTCGTGAGGTGCGGGGCAGGAAGCGGTGGTTCACCAGACGACGGGGAGACGCTCGGGTCCGCGGAGGAGCAGCCCCGTCTTCCATTCCACGGTGTCGGGGTCGCCGGCGAGCCGGATGTCGGGCATCCGTCGCAGCAACCGGCCGAGCGCGACCTGGAGTTCCATGCGGGCGAGTGGCGCGCCGGCGCAGTGGTGCGGGCCGTGGCCGAAGGCCAGGTGACGGGGAGCGGGACGGGTGAGGTCGAGGCGGTCGGGTTCGTCGAAGACGTCGGGGTCGCGGTTGGCGGCGTTGGTCGAGGTCAGCACGGGCCGGCCCGCCGGTACGGTGCCTCCGCTCAGCTCGACGTCGGCCGTGGCGTAGCGCGGGTAGGCGGCGGAGACGGGCAGCGGGGTGAACCTGAGCAGTTCCTCGACGGCGTCGGGGAGCAGTGCGGGCCGCTCCTTGAGGAGCGCCAGCTGGTCGGGGTGGGTGAAGAGGACGTAGGCGAAGTCGGCGATCTCGTTGGCGGTGGTCTCGTAACCGGCGATGAGCAGCACCATGCACAGGAAGACCAGCTCGTCCTCGGACAGCCGGTCGTCCTCGTCGCGTGCCTGGACCAGCTCGCCGATGAGGTCGTCGGTGGGGTCGACGCGTCTGCGCTGCACCAACTCTTCCATGTACGCGAGGAGTTCGGACATGCCGTCCGTCCGCGCCTGGCCGCCGTCACCGCCGTCTTCGCCGTCGCCGCCGACGAGCCGGTTGACCTCCGTGACCCAGTGGTGGAACCGGTGGCGGTCCTCGTAGGGGACGCCGAGGAGGTCACAGATGACGCCGATGGGGAGGGGAACGGCGAAGTCCCGGACGAGGTCGGCGGGCGGTCCGGCGGCGATCATCGCGTCGAGGAGCGAGTCGGCCAGCCGTTCCGTCGCCGGGCGCAGCCGTTCGGCGCGCGGGGCGGTGAACGAGGCCGCGATGAGGCGGCGGATGCGGGTGTGATCGGGAGGGTCCATGTCCATCAGGCCGAGCGGCACCAGGTCGGGGGTGACCCGGGGCTGATCGAGGCCTTCCGGCACGGACCTGCGGAAGCGCGGGTCGGCGAAGACCGACTTGACGTCCTCGTAGCGGGTGACGAGGAGGCTCGGGTCACCGTAGGGCATGCGCACCGGGCACAGGGGTTCGTTCTTCCGCACGTGCTGGTAGAGCGGGTGCACGTCGAGCGCGTGGCACGGCGCGAACGGATAGGGCCTTTCCCGACCGGGGGTTTCCCGACCGGGACTTTCCCGACCGGAGGTTTCCCGCCCGGAGGTTTCCCGACCGGCACTTTCCTTTTCGTCGCTCATGCCCCACCCCCATTGTCCGGAAGTCCACTTCTCCGTTTCACCGGGACGATCGCGGCGGACATTAGCAGGCGGTGCGGGGAGTCCACAGGGACAGGGATGTCCCCACCGGACACCGGTGTCTCTGGACGCGGGGACGCCGTCCGAACTTGAATCGGCAGGGGCGTCCGGAAGTCGCATCCGTTTCCCATGGGTTCGTCCGCCGTACAGGGGAGAATTTGGCATGCCGGAATTCCGGTCGGAAAGTTCCGCGCTCCCGCCCGTCGCGCCCGTGGTGGCGCGCCGGCTCGCACCGGTGCGGGCCTGGATATCGGCGATGGGGCTGCAGATGACCCTGGTGGTGCTGCTGCAGGTGGCGTTCGCGCTCGCCGTGGCCGGCCGGCTCGGCACGCTCTCGACGGGCCGGGCACTGCTGACGCTGGCGCTGTTCGTGCCGGAGTCCATCGCCCGGCGGCTGCTCAACGACTACGACGACTACAAACGCGGCGTGGACGTGCCGGAAACGGCCCGGCGGGGCGGCGCCCTGGCGCTGGGGCTGTCCATGGAGCGGGTGCGGGCGGTCGGTCTGGTGTGCTTCGCGACGGGGATCGTGGCGCTGGGCTGGCTGCTGTACACGACGAATCCGTGGTCGCTGCTGGTGCTTCCGCTGTCCTTCGGAATGCTGGTGTATTCCGGTGGTCCCGTTCCCCTGGGGCACCGCGGGCTCGGCGAGGTCATGGATTTCGTCATCAACGGTTTCTACGTGGTGGCGGTCGTGATCTGGGTGAATGTGCACGCCTTGCCCTTCGAGGCCGTGATGGCGGCCACGGCGGCGGGATTCCTGTTCACCGCGACGATGTTCCACAACGATCTGCGGGACAGCGTGGAGGATCTGCGGGCGGGAAAGCGGACCCTCGCGCACGCGCTGTCGCCGCGTGCGTCCAAGGTCTGGTACGCGGTGTTCGTGCTCGCGCCCTATCCGTGCGTCGCCCTCATCGCGTACGCGTTCGACTCGCTGCGTTTCGCGGCGCCTCTGCTCACCCTCCCCCACGCCGTCTGGCTGGTGGTCGGGGTGACGCGGTCCCGTCTGGAGCACACGATGCCGTCGTGGATGCACCTGCCACGACTCCTGGCGTCGTTCTTCGCCCTCCTCGCGCTGGCCGCATGGATCTGACATCTGTCGCATCGCTCTGACCGAGGTCGAGGTGGTTACCGCATGTCCGTCCTGTGCCGTCCCGCGGTGCAGTTCCCCGAGCACGAGGTCACTCTCAAGGACACCCTGGAGACGGCACGCCGGCTGCATCCGGAGCATCCACGACTGGACACGGCGCTGCGTCTCATCGAGAACACGGGGGTGCGCAGCCGGCGCGTCCTCCAGCCCCTGGAACTGACGCTCCGCCACCCGGGGGTGGCCGTGCGTACCGGTCTGTACTGGGAGGCGGTCCGCGGCCGGCTGCCGGGCCTGGTCACGGAGGCGCTGGAGCGGGCGGAGGTGTCCCGCGACCAGATCGACGCGGTCACCTTCGTGTCGTGCACGGCCTTCACCATGCCGTCACCGATCGTCTGGATGATCAACGAGCTGGGTTTCTCCACCCGCGTCGACCAGATCCCGCTGGCCCAGCTCGGCTGCGCGGCGGGCAGCGGCGCGATCAGCGCCTCCGCCCGGTACTGCCGGGCCCATCCGGACCGCAACGTCCTGATCGTCGCCTTCGAGCTCTGCTCGCTGTGCTACCAGCCCACCGACACCGACGTGGGCGCGCTGCTCTCGGCGGGCCTCTTCGGCGACGGCTTCGCCGCGGCGGTGATGCGCGGCACGGCCCGTTCGGGCCTCAGGATCGAGCGGTCGGCCTCCGAGACCATCTCGAACACGGCGGAGTGGATTTCGTACGACGTCCGGGAGACCGGCTTCCACTTCCGGCTGGACAGCCGGGTGCGGCACACGATGCGCGGGGTCACCCCGGCGATCACGAAGCTCGTGGAGGAGGCGGGCTGGAGCACCGGGGAGCTGGACTTCGTACTCGCCCACGCGGGCGGTCCGCGCATCCTCGACGACCTCACCCGGTTCCTGAACATCGATCCGGCGCTGCACCGCTTCAGCCGGGCGGCGCTCGCGGAGCACGGCAACACCGCGAGCGTCCTGATCTTCGATTCGCTGGCGCGGTTCTGGGACGACGGAGCGGCCGGGCCGGGTGCGCGCGGTCTCGTCGCCGGGTTCGGCCCCGGGGTCAGCGCCGACTTCTCCCTGGGGGTGTTCCTGTGAAGGACGCACGAGGTTCGTCGGGGTACACGCGCGCGTGGGGCGCGCCGCCGGTCGTGCTGATCACCGGCTGTTCCTCCGGCATCGGCCGGGCCGTCGCCCGGCGGGCGGTGAGCGCGGGCTTCACCACTGTGGCGACGGCTCGCGATCCCGAGACGCTGCGGGAGCTGGAGGCCGCGGGCTGCGTGGTGCGCGCGCTGGACGTGACGGACGACGCGGCGCGCCGCCGGGTCGTGGCGGAGCTGGAAGAGACGTACGGCGCGGTCGACGCGCTCGTCAACAACGCCGGTTACGGCGAGCTGGGTCCCTTCGAGGAGGTCCCGCTGGACCGCTGGGAGCGGCAGTTCCGGACCAACGTCTTCGGTCCGGTGGCGCTCGCCCAGCTCGTCCTGCCCGGGATGCGGGCCCGTGGGCACGGCCGGATCGTGAACGTCAGCTCCATGGCGGGCGAGCTGGTGCTGCCGGTGGGCGCCGCGTACCACGGGAGCAAGTTCGCCCTGGAGGCCGCGATGGAGGCGCTCTGGCTGGAGGTGCGCCGGTTCGGCGTCGAGGTGAGCCTGGTGCAGCCGGGCGCGGTGAACTCGCGCTGGGGCGACAACGTCCCCGCGCTGAAGGAGTACGCCTCCGGTGTCTACGGCGAGCTGGTGACCGAGATGGCGGAGCAGATGGCCAAGCGGCTGCCGCGCGGCGCCTCGGTGGAGTACGCGGCCTCGGTGGTGCTGCGCGCGCTCACCGACCGTCGTCCGCGCCTGCGGTACCGCGTGGGCGTCGACGCGCACGTCCTGCTGCCGCTGAGCCGGGTGCTGCCCGCCCCCGTGTGGACGGCGTGGGTGCGCAAGCAGTTCCCGTCGATGCGGCGCCCCGCGCCCCGGCACGCCCCGACGCTCGACGGGACCCGCCCGTGACGGCGGCGCCGGGCACGGGGCGCGGAAGCCGAGCGGGACGAGCCGGGGTCGCACGGCTCGCCTCCCTCGCCTCCCTTGTACGGCAGGGGGATACGGGCTCCCGGGTGGCGGTGGCCGGGGTGCCGCTGTGCGCGGCGGGACTGGCCGTGGCGTTCCGGGGTCCCGGGCGGGCGCACTGGCGCACGCTCGCGCTGACGCACGGCGCGCTGGGGCTGGCCGCGTCCGTGGTGGAACCGTCCGCCCGGCACCGGCCGGCGAGCCGGGACGACGTCGTGGCGGCCTTCCGCGTGGGCGCGGGGATGTTCGTGGCGGGCACGCTCGTCGACGCGGTGGCGCGGCGCGCCGTGCCCCGGCTCGCGGCCGACGCGACGGCCCTGCGCGCGCTGGCCGCCACCGCGGGCCCGGTGCGGATGTGCGCCCATCTGCTGCTGGTGGTCGCCCCCGGCGAGGAACTCTTCTGGCGGGGCCTGGTGCAGGGCCGCCTCACCCGGCGGCTCGGCGCCGGGCGGGCCGCCGCCGTGACCACCGTGCTGTACGGGCTGGCCCACGTGCCGGCGGGCAACGCGGCGGTGACGGGGGCCGCCACGGGCCTGGGCGGTGGCCTGTCGCTGCTGCGGGCCCGGGGCGCGGGCCTCGAACGCCTCGCCCTCGTCCACGCGTTCTGGGTCGTGCCGACGCTGCTGGCGGAGCGTGTACGGCGCGCCGACGGCACGCCACCGGGCCGGGGCGACGGCACACCCCACGGCAGTACGGCACCACGGAGCCCGTACGACCGGCAGACCGCCGCCGACCAGGAGGACCCGAGCATGACGACGACGCCGCGCGAGGTCCGGACCGGACGGACCGTGACCCGGTGGAGCCGGTTGGTTCAGCGCGCGAACAACGCCGTGCACATCGCCCTGTACGAGCGGACCGGGGGCCGGCTCGGCACGCGCATGCTGGGCAACCAGGTGGGCATCCTGACCACCCGGCGGCCCCGTGACGGACAGCCTTACTCCGTGCCCCTGTTCACCTTTCCCGACGGGCCCGACGTCATCGTCGTCGCGTCGTACCGGGGGTCGGCCGGCCACCCGAGGTGGTACCGCAATCTGCTGGCCGACCCGGACGCGGTCCTGCGCGTCGGCGACCGGGTGCGGGCGGTGCGGGCGCACGTACTGGACGCGGACGAGCGTGCCGCGGTGTGGCGGCACGTGGTGCGCCGCTTCAAGGGCTACGCGGAGTACCAGCGCCGCACCACGCGGGAGATCCCCCTGGTGCGGCTGTCCCCGCGACCGGAGCACGACTGAGGTGCCGGTCCCGGTGGAACCCCCCGCCCCGTCCGTCCACGCGGGCCAGGCGCTGTACACGCGCTCGTTCCTGCGCGCCTACGACACCCTCGTGTACCGCGTCAACTCCCCGCTCACCTGGCGCTGTCCGAAGGACCGGCTCGTCGCGCTGTACGACCGGCACGTCTCGGGGCGGCACCTCGACATCGGTGTCGCCACCGGGGTGCTGCTCGACGAGTGCCGCTTCCCCGTGCCGGTGCCGGACCTCACGCTGATGGACCTGAACCCCCACGCGCTCGCCGCCGCGTCGCACCGCCTGCGCCGCTACGCCCCCAGGGTCCATCAGGCCGACGTGCTGCGGCCATGGGGCCTGCCGGGCGGGCTCGTGGACTCCATCGGCATGGTTCACCTGCTGCACTGCCTGCCGGGAACGCTCCCGGACAAGGCCGTGGTCTTCGAGCACGCCCGGCAGGTGCTGCGCCCGGGCGGCACGCTGTTCGGGGCGACGATCCCCGGGGCGGGCGTCCGGCACAACCGGTCGGCGCGGTGGCAGCTGGCCCTGGCCAACCGGCGCGGGATCATGTGCAACCGGCGGGACCGGATCGAGGACCTCGACGCGGCCCTGGCGAAGGTCTTCACGGACCACGAGGTGACGGTCGTGGGCTCGGTCGCCCTGTTCCGGGCACGTTGAAGGGAAAAGCACCCGCGGTCCGGAATCCCGGAATGGCCGAGGGGTACCGTTCCGCACATCCACCGGTTGAATCCGGTCGAACCCGGCCGACGTACTGGACCGTTAAACCGTCGTTGTCTACCGTGATCGGAACGACAGCCCCAATTCTCCATCCGACACGGCAATTCCAGATCTCAGGGCGGCCCGAACAGGACGACCGCAAGGGGGGAACTCTGTGTCTCGAGCGGACCGGATCCGCGTGTCCGAATTACCGAATCCCGGGAGGGCGTCGGATTCCAGAGGCACCGCGCATTCTCCGGAATTCCCCGCACAGCCCGAGACACAGGGGCACTTCCAGGACGCCTACGAGGCCGCGCGCATCCTGTCCGGCAAGTGGGTTTTCGCCGTCCTGGTCCAGCTCGCCGAGGGCCCGCGTTACCACAACGACCTGGCCCGCTCGGCGGGCATGGCGGAGAACAAGCCCCTGGACCGGGCCCTGCACCGCCTGCTCCACATGCGCATGGTCGACCGCACGGTCCACAACGTCGGCGGTTCCGCGCCCCGGGTGCGCTACCGGCTGACGCCGCGCGGCTACTCCGTACTACCTATCATCGACGAACTGGCGGGGTGGTGGCGGGCGACCGAGGTGCCCCAGCACTGAACGACTCCGCCGGAGAGTCGCGGCATGCAAGCGTCCTCCCTCCTGGAGCCGACATGTTGAGACGCCACGCGACCGGTCCCCTGCTGGTCGTCCTCCTGTTCCTGCTGACCGCACTCGCCCCGCTGCCGGCCGCCGCACGGCCCTCGGCGGCGCCTTCCGCCCCCACCGCGGCACAGAGCACCGTGCCCCTGCCGTCGCTGCACGCGACCACCACCCAGGTCGCCAACGGGCTGCGGCGCCCCACCGCACTCGCCGCCCCCGACGACGGCACCGGCCGCCTGTTCGTCACGGAGAAGCCCGGCACCGTCCGCGTCTACCATCCGGACACCGGCCTCGCCCGGACCCCGCTGATCGACATCACCTCGGCCATCGACGAATCGGGCAACGAGCGCGGCCTGCTCGGCATCGCCCTTCCGCCCGACTTCGCCGACAGCCAGGACGTCTACCTGGCGTACACCGCACTGCCCGACGGCGCCGTCACCCTCGCCCGCTACCGGCTCGACGAGTCCCGGCTGGAGGTCCTGCTCTCGCAGGAGCACGCCGAGTACAGCAACCACAACGGCGGTCAGCTCGCCTTCGGTCCCGACGGCCACCTGTACTGGAGCATCGGCGACGGCGGCGGCTCCGCGGACCCGCTGCGCGCCGGGCAGCGACTGGACACCCTGCTGGGCAAGATCCTCCGCATCGACGTCGGCCGCACCTGCGGCACGCTCGCGTACTGCGTCCCCGAGGACAACCCCTTCGTCGACACCGCCGGCGCACGCCCGGAGATCTGGCTGTACGGGCTGCGCAACCCGTGGCGGTTCTCCTTCGACAGCGCCGACGGCTCGCTGTGGATCGGCGACGTCGGCCAGGGCCGCTGGGAGGAGGTCGACCATCTCGCCCCCGGACGGGGCGGCGCCAACCTCGGCTGGTCCTGCTACGAGGGCCTGGAGAGGTTCGAGGGCGGCCACTGCCCGCCCGGCGAGGAGTACACGAAGCCGGTCTTCACGTACTCGCCCTACACCGGCGGCTGTTCGGTCATCGGCGGCCACGTCTACCGGGGTCGCGCGTACGCCGACCTGGTGGGCGGCACGTACATCGCCACCGACTACTGCTCGTCCACGGTCTGGGCGCTCCGCCCCGACGGCCGGGGTGGCTACGAGCAGGCCGAGATCGGGGAGATGCCCACGCAGGTGACGTCGATCGGCACCACGGCCGAAGGCGAGTTCTACGTCGTCAACGACCTGCCCGGCGGGCTGCACCGGGTGTCGTTCGAGCGGTCGGAACCCACCTGCCGCGTCGACCGCACCGTGACGTCCTGGGGCACCGGCACGACGGTCGACCTCACGGTCACCAACACCGGCGGCACCGCCGTGAACGGCTGGACGCTGGAGTTCCCGCTGGCCCTCGGGCAGACCGTCGTCTCCGACTGGAACACGAACCTGACCCAGGGAAGCAACACGATCACGGCGACGAACGCCTCGTACAACGCCACCATCGCGCCCGGCGCGAGCGTGACCCTCGGATACCTCGCCGACCACACCGGTGACGCCTCGCCGCCGCCGCGCTTCACGCTGAACGGCGACGCCTGCGCCATCGGCCGCTGAGCCGCCGTTCCGTCGGGAGGGCGGCCTGCCGCGCGACGGTGCTCGACGCGGTCGTCGTCGAGAGCGTCGGCACCGCCCTGCTAGTCACCGCCGCCACCGCCCCCGCCGTCACCGCCTCCGCCGCCGTCACCGCCGCCGCCGTCTCCCCCGCCGGAGTCCCCGCCTTCGCCGCCGTCCGCGCCCCAGCCGTCGGCGCCGCCGGGTTCGTTGTCGTCCCGCCCTCTCCCGAGGTTGCTGAACCAGGGGCGGTCCCACCAGTCGTCGGCGGCGATCGGTTCGCCGCCGTTCGGCCGGCGCCGCTCGGTCCGGAACCGCGCTGCCCCTGTCGTGTCCCCGATCCCGAAGGCGACGGCGAAGGCCTGCGCCATGACGGCGTCCAGCGGGTCGGAGCTCATGTACCGCACAGGCGTCAGCGGCAGCAGGACACTGCCGGGCTCGGGCTCCGGTCGTCCCCGGGGCCGCATCAGGAAGGCGACCCGCCGTTCGTCGCGCAGCAGCCACGAACTCCTCGCGGTCTCCCGCCGCAACTCCCAGTGCTGCCCCGGCAGTCGTACCTCCACACGCCTCTTGGCCTTGCGCTTCTTCTTCAGGAGGACGAGTTCCGCCGGGACGTCGCCGACGGTCAGACGCAGCCCCTGGGACGGATCGTGACCCTGGCGGTGGAAGCCGTACGGCGCCCGGATCCTTACGACGGGAGCACCCGGGCCCCACACGTCCACCCGCACCAGGTTCCGGTCCACGGCGACGGCGACCGGCCCGGCGGGCCCCGGCGCGAACCGGCGCGCGATCCACAGCGGTACGCCCTCGGCCCGGGCCCGGGCCGCCAGCGCGGCCACCTGCTCCGGCCCGCCGCAGTGCCGTACCGCCAAGTCCCCCAGCGCGCGGGCGAACTCCGCGGCCCGTCGCACCTTCAGCGGTCTGGTGGTGCCGGTGACGCGGGTCACCGGGACGATGCCGGGTCCGTCCGCCAGACGTGCCAACGGGCGTTCCGTCCCGCCGCCACCGAGCCAGTACCCGCGCTGGAACGCCTCGGCCATGGCGGCGAGGTTCAGCTCGTTCAGCGGCGTGTCCCGGCCGCCCCTGCGCAGCCCGTCCTCGGTCAGCTCGACGGTTCGCGCCAACGGGTTCCACGACCGCTCGTCATAGAGCACACGGCTCACAACAACCCCCCACACATGCGCGATACGACAGGACCGACCCTCACCCCCAGAGAGTGGGGCGGATGCCGTGGCGGTTCCCGGCGCCGGTCCGCGGCCTTGCCGAGACGCGAGGCGTCGGCGGCTCGGACGTGCAGGATCCTGCAGCGGAGTCTGCAGCTTCACCGCCTTGTGTGCGGCAGGACCCGCCCGTGACGCTGGTGATCACGACGGTCGGTACGCCCTGGTCCGGGCGGCCACTTCTGCGTCGGAATCACGAGAAGAGGAACATGTCCGAGAAGGCTGCGCACACTCCTTTGCCGACCCTTCCGCTCGGCGGCACCGGGATGGAGATCACCCGGGTCGGTTTCGGCTCCTGGGCCGTCTCCGGTTCGGGCTGGCATTTCGGCTGGGGCGCCACCGACGACGCCGAGTCGGTGGCGGCGATCCGGCACGCCCTCGCGTGCGGCGTCAACTGGATCGACACCGCCGCCGTCTACGGCCTGGGGCATTCGGAGGAGCTGGTCGGCCGGGCGATCGCCGATCTCCCGGACGGTGACCGGCCGTTCGTCTTCACCAAGGCCGGGCTGGTCTGGGACCCCGACCATCCCACGGCGGCACCTCACCGGATCATGCGCCCCGACAGCGTGCGCCGCGAGGTCGAGGACTCGCTGCGCCGCCTCGGTGTCGAGCGGATCGACCTCTACCAGGTGCACTGGCCGGACACCGGCGAGTCCCTGGAGTACGCCGGCGACGGCAATGGCGCGGTCTCCCCCAACGCGACGCCGCTGGAGGAGTACTGGCAGACCATGGCCGACCTCAAGGCCGAGGGGAAGGTCCGCGCGATCGGCCTGTCGAACCACACGCCGGACCTGCTGGACCGTGCCGAGAAGGTCGCCCATGTCGACGCGATCCAGCCGCCGTTCTCCGCGATCAACCGCTCCGCGGCCGCCGAGATCGCCTGGGCCGCGGAGCACGGCACCGGCGTGATCGTCTACTCGCCGCTGCAGTCCGGGCTGCTCACCGGCGCCTTCACCGCCGAACGCGCCGCCGCCCTGCCCGCCGACGACTGGCGCTCCGCCCACGCCGACTTCACCACCGGCCTGGCCGCCAACCTCGCTCTCGCCGACGCGCTGGGACCCGTCGCCGAGCGGCACGGGGTGGCCGTCGCGGAGGTCGCCATCGCCTGGGCGCTGGCCTGGCCGGGCGTGACCGGCGCGATCGTCGGCGCCCGCCGACCCGAGCAGGTCGACGGCTGGCGGGGCGCGGCAGCGGTCGCGCTGACCCGCGACGACCTGGACGAGATCGCCGCCGCCATCGCCCGGACCGGCGCGGGCAGCGGTCCCGTACGTCCCTGATCCGCACCCACGCCGACACACAAGGACGAGGACACCGAGGACATCGCAGTGAGCAGGCGCATTCTCATGGTGCTGACCAGCATGGCCACCCTAGGCGACAGCGGACGGCCGGGCGGATTCAACGCCGCCGAGGCCTCCCACCCGTGGGCGGTCTTCCGCGCGGCCGGCTTCCAGGTCGACCTGGTCAGCACGGCGGGCGGTGAGCCGCCGCGCGACGAGGTCGATCCGGCCGACCCCGACCAGACCGCCTTCTTCGCCCAGGCCGCCGGGCAACTGGCCGACACCCCACGCCCCCGGGACGTCGACCCGGACCGCTACGACGCCGTCTTCTTCGTCGGCGGCCACAGCACCATGTGGGACTTCCCCGACAACCCCGAACTGGCCCGTCTGGCCCGCGCCGTCTACGAGGGCGGCGGCGTGGTCGCGGCCGTGTGCCACGGCCCGGCCGCCCTGGTCGGCCTCACCCTGTCCGACGGGTCCTACCTCGTCGACGGGAAGCGGATCGCCGCCTTCACCAAGTCGGAGGAGATCGCCGGGGGCATGATCGACATCATCCCGTTCGTGCTCTCCGACCGGCTGGTCGCCCAGGGCGCACGGCACGCGGCCGCCGACGACTGGGCGGAGAACGTCGTCCGGGACGGCCGTCTCGTCACCGGCCAGAACCCCGCCTCCGCCCGGCGCACCGCCCGTGAGGTCGTCGACGCGCTCATGGCGTAGGCGCCGGTTCCCCGGTTCGCTGCCCGGACGCTCACAGCCAGCCGCGTTCCTTGGCGCGCAGGGCGGCCTGGAAGCGGCTGTTCGCTCCGAGCCGTCTCATCAGGTCGGCCACGTGGGCACGGAACTTGCGGACCGACACGTTGATGGAGCGGGCCGCGGCCTCGTCGGTGCCATGACGGGTCAGCGCGTGCAGCACGCGCTGCTCGTCGGCCGACAGCGGCAGGTCGTCCAGGTCCCGGGCGCGGTCCCACATGCCCTCGAACAGCTCCGCCAGCATGGCCACCACCCCGGGCTGGCGGATCTGGAGCGCTCCGGCCGCCGGGTCGGAGGGGTCGGCCTGGACGAACGCGACGGAGTCGTTGATCAACGCGAGGTGCCGGAACCTCTCGCTGGTGACCCGGTGCAGAACGCCCAGGGCGTGCCAGGACCGCGCGTGGGCCTCCTGTCCCGGTTCGTGCAGTACCTGCGCGGAGAACAGGGTCCGGCTGCGCAGTCGGCCGGCCGGCAGGCGGGTGAACGGGGCGCCGTCGTACGCGCTGCCGGGCTCACGGGCCCACTTCTTCAGGTGCGCGAACTCCCGTGGATCCTGCTCCAGCAGTGCTCGCATGCGCGCGGCGACGGACGCGCTGTCCGTCAGATGCTCCACCAGCTGCACCCGGCGTCCGCTGCGGTACTCCTCGGTCAGCTCGGCCAGCACGTCCCAGGCGACGCTCAGTCCGGCCAGCCGCCGTTGGGTCTCCTCCACGCGCCGCCGTACCAGCAGGTCGACAGCGGTCGCGGGAGTGACCGCCGTCGACTCCCCGTGCACCAGCCCCAGGTCCCGCAGTTCCGCGGCCACCCGGGCCACGTCCGGTAAGCCGAGCTCGACCCGCGCCCGGTCGAGTCCGGCGTACGGGCTGCGCAACAGGAAGCGGTACAGCCGCTCCTGATCGGCGGTCATCCCCAGGTGCGCCAGACCCATGCTCGTCCCCTCGTGATCACATACCGGCGTGCCACCGGTCGCGCTGTTCCGACGGCCGGTGTCTTCGCGTCTTGAACTCTTCGCCTCTTCGACGAATCAGAACCGCTGCGATGTGACACGGGCTCGCGGCGCGCCCCGTGCACCTGTGCGCCCCCAGTGGGCTCCCCCGAGCACCCTGTATGCGCCGGACAGCGCGCCTACTCTGAGCGCAGTCGTGGCCGGAACTGGTCCGGCGGCGAGGCGCATGCGGCGGGGGCGGCATGGTGAGACGCCGAGATCGTGGTGTGGGTGGCGCACCCACGCCGGGCGAGACCTCCTCGATCGGCCGGATCCGGGCGACCGGCACCCGCTCGATCGGCGCCGGCAGCATCGGCACCGCCATCAGCGGCGACGTGGTCAACCTGCCCACGGACGCGCTGCACGCCCCGGACCGGATCGACACCCCCGCCGGCACCTCCAACCTGGATCCGGACGGGCGGTGCCTGGGGCGGGAGGACGAACTGGCCCGGCTGCGGCGCAGCCTGACCGCCCGCCGGGACAGCGCCATCACCCCGGTCAGCCTGGTGCACGGGCTGGGCGGAGTGGGCAAGACCACCCTGGCCCTGCGCTACGCCCACCGTCACCGTGCGGACCACTCCCTCGTCTGGTGGATCAAAGCGGATTCCCCGGATGCCATCGAGCGGTCCCTGGCGGAACTGACCCAGGAACTGGTCCCCGGCTGGGCGGCCACGGCCGCGCCCAAGGCCCAGGTGGCGTGGGCCAAGCAGTGGCTGCGCTGGCACCCGGGCTGGCTGCTGGTCTACGACAACGTCGAGGATCCCGCCCACCTGATCCCCTACCTGGGCTCGCTGAACGGCGGGCATCATCTGGCCACCAGCCGCCGCACGCGCGGCTGGCCCGAGAGCACACCCGCTCTCACTCTGGGCACCCTGGCGCCCGACGACGCGGTCGCCCTGCTGTGCGCCCTGGTCCTCGGGGACATCACGCCCAGCCCTCGCCAGGTGGCCCAAGCCCACGCGCTGGCCACCACCCTGGGACATCTGCCGCTGGCCCTGAAGCAGGCCGGCGCCTACCTGGCCCAGAACCCCGGCATCACGATCGACGCCTACCACCGCACCCTGGGCACCCATCTCGGCAAGGGCGCCGACGGCCTCGACGACCAGCACACCATCACCGGCATCTGGCAGGTGACCCTCCAGACCCTGGCGCAGCGCAATCCCCTGGCGGTGGACGTCCTGTACACGGCGGCGTGGCTCGCGCCCGACGACATCCCCCACGCCCTGCTCCTCCCGCCCTCCACCACCCCCGAGGCCCTCGCCCGGGCACTCGGCACCGTGGCCGCCTACAGCATGGCCGCCGTCGGCGACACCACCATCAGCGTCCACCGCCTCGTCCAGACCGTCCTGCGCACCCCCACCCGCGCGCGCCTGTCGCTCCGCGCGGACCGCCGCCCCCGAGCAGGACGCAAACGAGCCGAACAAGCCGTCCTGCGCGCCCTCACCCCGCTCCCCGGCCAGGACGCCGCCTCAGCAGCACAGTGGGACGCTCTCATCCCCCACCTGATCGCCCTCGCCGCCACCACCCCGCCCGGACACCGCGACGACCCACTCGGCGACCGGTACGACGCCGCCGCTCAGCGCATGCACGAACAGGGGCACTCGGCCCGCACCATTCCCCTGTACGAGGCCATGCTCCAGCACCGCAGGCGCGTACTCGGCAAGACTCACCCCGACACCCTGCTCAGCCAGAGCGACCTCGCCGCAGCCTACGAGCAGGCAGGGGATCTACGACGGGCCATCCCGCTGCACGAGATCACACTCGCCCAACATGAACGGACCCTCGGCGACACCCACGCCGACACCCTGATCAGCCGAAGCAGCCTCGCCCTCGCCTACCAGGCGGCGGGGAATCTGGGGCAGGCCATCCTCCTGCACGAGACGACTCTCGCCCAGTGCGAACGGTTCCTCGGCGATACCGATCCCGCCACCCTCACCTGCCGGAGCAACCTCGCCACCGCCTACCTGGAGGCAGGGGATCTACAACGCGCCATCCTCCTGCAGGAGACAGTCCTCGACCAGTGCGAAGAAGTCCTCGGCGACATGGATTTCCGTACGCTGGCCAGCCGGAGCGACCTCGCTGCCGCCTACCTGGTGGCAGGAGATCTGGGACGCGCCATCCCCCTGCACGAGACTGTCCTCGCCCAGTGCGAAGAAAGCCTCAGCGACAACCACCCCAACACCCTGGTCAGCCGGAGCAACCTCGCCACCGCCTACCTGGAGGCGGGGGATCTACAACGCGCCATCCCCCTGCACAAGACCACACTCGCCCAACGCGAACGGATCCTCGGCGACACCCACCCCGACACCCTGCACAGCCGCAGCAACCTCGCCTGGGCCCACCATGCGGCGGGAGACCTGAGGTTGGCCATCTCCCTGCACGAGACCACACTCGCCCAACGCGAACGGATCCTCGGCGACACCCACCCCCACACCCTGGCCAGCCGGAGTGACCTCGCCACCGCCTACCTGGAGGCGGGGGATCTGCGACGCGCCATCCCTCTGCACGAGACCACACTCGCCCAACGCGAACAGATCCTCGGCGACACCCACCCCGAGACGCTGCGAAGCCGGAGCAACCTCGCCGCCGCCTACCTGGAGGCGGGGGATCTGCTGCGGGCCGTCCCGCTGGGCGAGGCGGTGCACGCCCTGCGCGAACGGATTCTCGGCGACACCCACCCCGACACGCTGGTCAGTCTGGGCAACCTCGCCGGGATCTACCTCACGGCGGGAGATCCGGGGCGGGCTATCCCCCTGTATGAGACGGCTCTCGCCCGACGCGAACGGACCCACGGCCACACGCACCCCTCTACGCTGGACGGCCACAACTCCCTCGCCTGGGCCTATGTAACGTCAGGAAACCTCGAACGGGGCCTCCCGCTGGCCGAGGCCACCCTCGCCCAGTTCGAACGCGTCCTCGGTGAGACTCATCCCGACACCCTGAGGAGCCGCGACACCCTCGCCTGGGCTTACGTCACGGCAGGAAACCGCGAACGGGGCATCCCGCTGGCCGTGGCGTGCCTCGCCCAACGCGAACAGATCCTCGGCGACACCCACCCCGAGACACTGCACAGCCGCACCACCCTCGCCTACGCCTACCGGGCGGCGGGCGACCTGGGCCGGGCGGTCCCGCTGTACGAGACGACCCTCGCCCAGCGCCAGCAGCTCCTCGGCGACACCCACCCCGACACCCTGCACAGCCGCGACCAACTGGCCCTGGCCTACATGACCGCGGGGACTCCGGAACGGGCCGTCCCGCTGTACGAGACGACCGTCGCCCAGCGCGAGCGGATCCTCGGCGACACCCACCCCGACACCCTGAACAGCCGCGTCAGCCTGGCACACGCCAGGCGAGCCGTGGCGCGGCGAGCAGCCGGGAAGCCTCCGGCCAAACCGGACCTCCGGCACCCCAAGGGCACCGACTGACCAGCACCTCGGCGGCGGCCCACCGGACGAGCTGCCCCATGGCCGACGAACACCGATAAGCTGATCTTCATGGCGGCAGAAGCGATCGGATACCCGGCCGGCGTGGCATGCCCGGCCTGCGGCGGCACCGAGGTGCGCCCGGTGGAACAGGCGCGCACCGGCAAGGGCGCGACACGGCACGACCTGTACGGTCGGCTGGCCCCGGGCCCCGACAAGGGCGGCGACGCGTGGGTGCACTTCGCCGAGGGCATGGTGCTGACCGGCATCGGCGTCGCGCTCGCGGCCACGGGAGTCGGCCAGGACAAGCCGCTCTACACGGTCGGCGGCGCCGTGCTGGCCCTGGTCTGTCTGGTCGGCACGTTCTTCGTGGTGCGCGACGACCGGCGGGACAAGGCCGCCGCCGAGGCCGGGGCGGGACGCGCCGACCGGGTGTGGCGGCCCGCGCACTACTGCCACCGCTGCACCGCGGTGTTCTGCCCGGGCGGCAGCCCCTGGCCGGGGGTGCTGAGCCCGGAGCAGTTCAAGAAACTGGTGTGGACGGAGGCGGGTTACGCCGACCGGCTCCAGCCCGGCGACAAGGCGAAGGACGCCCAGCTGCCGCCCGGCCTGGTGCCGTGGCGCCCGTAGCCGACGGTCCGTCAGGCAGTCGGTCAGACCGCCAGGACGTCCCTGGCCCGCACCGCCTCCCCCGAGGCCAGCGACCGGTTCGCCGCCAGCCCCGTCACCAGTGAGCGGGCACCCGCGGTGGCGTCGGCGGCGCGGCCGAGGGGGTCCGCCGTCGGCGAGGGCGGTCCGAAGAGGTCGTCCAGCATGCGTACGTCGCCGCCCCCGTGGCCGCCCTCGCCCGTCGGCACCTTGAGCTCGCGGGGGCGTTCCCAGTGGCGGCGCAGCAGGAGTTCGGTGCGGCCGGCGTCCTGGTCGGTCTCGGCGCCGTGCAGGGCGCTCTGGGTGCCGGGGCGGGACCAGGTGGTCTCCTCGACGAGGAGTTCGAGGCGGCCCTCGCTGCCGTTGAAGGCGATCCGGTAGCCCTCCCAGGGCGCGTACGCCGTGAGGTGGTACGTCAGGGTGGCGCCGGAGTCGTAGCGCACCAGGACCGCCATGTCGTCCTCGATGGTGACGCCCGGTGCGAAGACGTTGCGGTCGCGGTGGTAGCCGTCCTCGGACTCGGCGTCCAGGTAGAGGGACCTGAGCAGCGGCTCGTCGGCGAGGTGCAGGGCGAAGGGGTCGCCCTGGGCGGCCGGGGAGCCGTGGGCGCGGTCGTAGGGGCGGGCAAGGCCCCGGCGGCGGCCGGCCTCGTCGCCGTAGAAGAACAGTCCGCCCTGGGCGTAGACGGTGTCGGGCGCAGCGTCCAGCCACCAGTTGACGAGGTCGAAGTGGTGGGTGGACTTGTGCACGAGCAGGCCGCCGGAGTTCGCCTTCTCGCGGTGCCAGCGGCGGAAGTAGTCGGCGCCGTGCCGCAGGTCCAGCAGCCACTCGAAGTGCACGGACCCGATCTCGCCGATCTCTCCGGCGGCGAGGAGTTCCCGTACGGCCGAATGGACCGGGTTGTAGCGGTAGTTGAACGCCACGCGCAACGAACGCCCGGTGCGGCGGCGGGCGTCGAGGATCCGCCGGGCGCGCTCCGCGTCGGTGGTCATCGGCTTCTCGGTGACGACGTCGCAGCCCGCTTCCAGGGCCCGCACGATGTAGTCGTCGTGGGTGCGGTCCACCGTGCAGACGACGACCAGGTCGACGCGCTCGCGGCGGAGCATCGCGTCGAAGTCCTCGGCCCCGTACACGAGGACCCGTCCGGCGGGTGCGATCCAGTCGTTGTGCACGGCCATGCGGTGCCGGTTGACGTCGCAGAAGCCCACGAGTTCGGCCCGGTCGGCGTGCGGTCCGGTGAGGGCCCGGGTGTACAGCCGGGCACGGGAGCCGAGGCCTACCACGGCGCAGCGGCGTCGGGGCGCGGTGTCCAAGGTCATGCGGAGCCTTTCGTTCCGATGATGTGCGCACAGGTCTTGTCGTGACATCCGGACGTCTCTAGGGTCCCAGAGGGGCACAAGCGCTTTCTAGAGGGCTTCCCAGAGGGCTTTCCAGAGTCGGGAGAGAGGTGACCGCATGCCCGGAAGCAGGACGAGGAGGTCCTGTGTCACGGCGGTCGTGCTCGCACTGTGCGCGGTGCTGGCCGGCTGTTCGGGCGGGGCCGGATCGAGCGGTACGGACGGCAAGGTGGTGCTGCGGTACAGCTGGTGGGGCAATCCGGACCGGGCGGCCAGGACCGAGGAGGCGGTCGCGCTCTTCGAGCGAGAGCACCCCGGCATCGAGGTGCAGACCTCCTTCTCCGGTTACGACACCTACAAGCAGAAGCTCGCCACCCAGGCGGCCGGCGGTGACGCCCCGGACGTCATGCAGCTCGACTACCGCATGATCGACCAGTACGCCTCCGGCGGTGTGCTGTACGACCTCGGCCGGCTCGGCTCGGTGCTGCGGACGGACGAGATCGACCCGGGGCTGCTGGCCTCGGGTACGGTCGACGGAAAACTGTATGCGGTCGCCCAGGGACGGGGCACCGAGGCCATCGTCTACGACGCCGAGCGCTGGAAGGCCACCGGTATACCGTTGCCCGGCGACAGTTGGACGTGGACCGAATGGGCCGACACCATGCGCGCCCTCGCCGAGAAGACGGGCCGGCCCGCCGCCACCGACCCCGGCCAGAGCGAGGACGCCTTCGAGGTGTGGCTGCGCGGCCGCGGGAAGGCCCTCTACACCGAGGACGGCGGACTCGGCTTCACCGCCGACGATCTGACCGAGTGGTGGACCTTCACCGACAAGCTCCGCCGCGAGGGCGTCGTCTCGCCGGCCGAGCAGACCACCCAGCTCGACGGCACCGTCGAGAACACCCCGCTCGGGCGCGGCAAGGCCATCGTCGACATCAACTGGGACGCGCCCGCCAGCGGTTTCGTCCCGCTGGTCGGCGAGGGCGTGACACTCGCGCCGATGCCGACCGGCGAGGACGGCACGCCCGGCCAGTACTTCAAACCGTCGATGTTCATGGGCGTCGCCGCCGACACCGGCCACCCGGAAGCCGCCGCCCAACTCGTCGACTTCATGCTCAACGACCCCGCCGCCGCGAAGGTCCTCGGCGCCACCCGCAGCCTCCCGGTGAACGCCTCCCTCCGCGAGGAGATCGCCCCGGACCTCACGGACTTCGACAAGGTCATCTACGACTACCAGGCCACCGTCGAGGGCGAACTCGACGCCCCGCCGCAGGCGCCCCCGTCGGGCGACAGCGCCCTGCAGACCACCTTCCAGCGCGACTACGACCAGGTGTCGTACGAGCGGATGTCACCGCGCGAGGCGGCCGAGAACTACCTCACCGAGGCGAGGGCGGAGCTGAGGTCATGACCACCACAGAGGCGGCAACCACCGCCGCACCTGCCGGACGGACCACCGCCACCGGCACCCCGCGCAGGCGCCGACGCGAGGGCGCCGCCTGGGTGTTCCTCTCCCCCTGGGTGCTCGGCGCCGCCGGCCTGACCCTGCTCCCGATGGCCGTCTCGCTCTACCTCTCCTTCACCGACTACGACCTGTTCAACCCGCCGAGCTGGGTGGGCCTGCGCAACTACACCCAGATGTTCACCGAGGACCCGCGCTACTGGCGCTCGGTGGCCGCGACGCTGACGTACGTCGTCATCGCCGTACCCCTCCAGCTCGCCCTGGCCCTCGCGGTGGCGCTGGCGCTGAAGTCGGTGCGGCGCGGCCGGGGCTTCTACCGCTCGGCGTTCTACGCGCCGTCGCTGCTCGGCGCCTCGATGTCCATCGCCCTGGTGTGGCGGGCCATCTTCAACGACGGCGGCACGGTCGACAACCTGCTGGGCACCGGCGGCTGGGTGAACAAGCCCGGCTGGGCGCTGCTCGCGGTGGCGCTGCTGACGGTGTGGCAGTTCGGCGCGCCGATGGTGATCTTCCTCGCCGGACTGCTGCAGATCCCGGGCGAGCTGTACGAGGCGGCGGCGGTGGACGGGGCGAGCCGGTGGCGGCAGTTCCTGCACATCACCGTGCCGATGCTGTCCCCCGTGCTGTTCTTCAACCTGGTCCTGCAGACCATCCAGGCCTTCCAGGTCTTCACCCCGGCCTTCGCGGTCAGCGCGGGCAAGGGCGGCCCGGCCGACTCGACGCTCTTCTACACGCTCTACCTCTACGACCGCGGCTTCGTCGCCTCCCACATGGGATACGCCTCCGCGATGGCGTGGGTGCTGCTGATCGTCATCGGCGTGGTCACCGCCGTGCTGTTCCGCACCTCGCGCTCGTGGGTCTTCTACGCCGCCGACACCGATGGAGGAGCCCGATGACCACGGCAACTCCCGCCGCGCGCAGGGCGATTCCCTGGCGGCGCGTGGCCCTGCACGCCGGCTGTCTGGCCGCGCTGCTGGTGATGCTGTATCCGCTGGCCTGGCTGCTGGCCACCTCGCTCAAGCCGGCCGACGAGGTGATCGCCAGTCTGCGGCTGCTGCCGAGCCGCCTGGAGTGGGCGAACTACGACACCGCCCTGGACGGCGTCAACGACGTCTCCGTGGCACGGCTGCTGTCCAACTCGCTGCTGATCGCGGGCGGCGCGGTGGTCGGCAACGTGCTGTCGTGCTCGCTCGCCGCGTACGCCTTCGCCCGGCTGCGGTTCCGCTTCCGCGGACCGCTGTTCGCGTTCATGATCGCCACGATCATGCTGCCGCACCACGCGGTGCTGATCCCGCAGTACATCATCTTCAACCAGCTCGGCATGGTGAACACCTACTGGCCGCTGGTCCTGCCCAAGTTCCTGGCCACGGAGGCGTTCTTCGTCTTCCTCATCGTGCAGTTCATGCGCGGGCTGCCGCGCGAGCTGGAGGAGGCGGCCCGGATCGACGGCTGCGGCCCGTTCCGCAGCTTCTTCCTCGTCGTCCTGCCGCTGACCCGGCCCGCCCTGATCACCACCGCGATCTTCACCTTCATCTGGACCTGGAACGACTTCTTCACCCAGCTCATCTACCTGTTCTCGCCGGAGAAGTTCACGCTGACGCTGGCGCTGCGGGCGTTCGTGGACGCCTCCAGCCAGTCCTCGTTCGGCCCGATGTTCGCGATGTCGGTGATCGCGCTGCTGCCGATCGTGCTGTTCTTCCTCGCCTTCCAGCGGTTCCTGGTGGAGGGCATGGCGAGTTCGGGGGTGAAGGGATGAGCGCCGGGCGGACGACCCGCGAGCCGGGTGAGCTGTTCGGCCCCCGGGCGACCCTCTTCGCGGACGTGCTGAGCGTGGGCCTGGCCACCGCCGTCGCCTGTCTGCCCCTGGTGACCGCCCCGGCCGCGCTGTCCACGGCCTGCGCGGTGCTGCGCGGGGTGCGCGAGGCACGGCCCGCCACGGCCGGACGGTACGCGGCCCTGCTGTGGCGGCGGCTGCGGGCCGGGGACCTGGTCGCGGGTGCGCTGGCCCTCGCGGGCGGGCTGCTGCTGGCCGCCGATCTGGCGCTGGCGGGCGCCGGGTTGCCGGGCGCTCCGCTGTTCGCGGTGGTCGCCGGGGCGATCGGCGCGGGCGCCGCGGTGGTGGGCCTGCGGGCCTGCGCCCGGCCCGAGTCGGTGACCGACTGGCCCGCCGCGGTGCGCGCCGCCGCCCGGGACGCCGTACGTGACCTCGGCGGCAGCGCCCTCGTCCTGCTGGCGCTGGCGGCTGCCGTGCTGTGCGGCTGGATGCTGCTGCCGCTGGCCTTCCTCGCACCGGGACCGCTGGCCCTGGCCTTGACCGCCGTGGACGTGCGGCGGCTGTGACAGCCGTGAACGTACGGCAGCCCTGAGCGCCATGGACGTACGGCGGCCCTGACCGCCGTAGACCCACTACGCACGAGACGTACGAGACGTACGACGTTACGAGACGCACGAGACGTTCGACAGGAGACCGCGTGATCGCCCGCAGAACCTTCCTCGCCTCCACCGCCACGGCCACCGCGGCCGGCGGGATCGCCGCGCGGCCCGCCGCCGCCGAACCCCGTACCGACGACGCGTTCCTCGCCCTGCTGACCGAGGCCGCCGACGCGCGGGTCGCCGGGTTGCTGAGGACGTACGGGGAGACCATCACCGATCTGCGCGATCGCGGCCGGGCACGGGCCGCCGCCCGTGCGCTGCGCACGTTCACCTCGGTATACGTTCATCGGGATTCCGCATACCATCACGCCCCCGCCCTGCTCGGCCCGCTCCGGGAACTCGCCGACACGCTCGCCGAGGAGCAGTACGACGACGGCCTCTACGACCAGGGCGCGGTGCACTCGCCGCCGGACACGGCGTTCTCCGTCGTCGACCTGAACATCGCATACAGTCTGCTGGATCAGGACGACCACCGGCCCACCGAGGCCGTACGCGAGGTCGTCGAGGGTGTCCTGCGCAAGGCGGGCCCCGGCCTCGCGACCGGCGGGGTGCACACCGCCAACCACCGCTGGCTGGTCTGCTCGGCGCTCTCCCGTGTCCACGACCGCTGGCCCGACCCGTCCTACGCCCGCCGGATCGACGCCTGGCTGGCCGAGGGCATCGATCTGCTGCCCGGCGGCGAGTACAGCGAGCGCAGCCCCACCTACTCGGCGGTGGTGACCAACCCGGCGCTGCTGACACTGGCCCGCCATCACGGCCGTACCGACCTGTACGCGGCCGTCCGGGCCAACCTGAAGGCCACGCTGCACGTCATCGAGCCCAACGGCGAGATCGAGTCGGTGCACTCGCGGCGGCAGGACCAGACGGCGCTGCGGTACCTGCCCGAATTCTGGCTCCAGTACCGGGAGATGGCGATCCGCGACGGCGACGGCCGGTTCGCGGCGGTGGCGGCGCTGCTGCACGAGCGCGGCACGGACCAGACGTTCGGCGAGACCCCGCTCGGCGACCGGCTCGCGGAGGTGCTGGACCGGCCCGAGCTGGCCCGCCCGCTGCCCCGGCCGAGCGCCCTGCCCGAGCGCTACGTGCACCACGACACCGACTGCCGGCTGGTGCGGGTGCGGCGCGGCACGCACACCGCGACCGTCTTCGGCGGCACCGACTTCCCCGAGGTGCGCGCCATCTCCTCCGGCCTGTCCACCAACCCCACGTTCTTCAAGATGCGCCGGGGCGCGGCGATCCTGGACTCGGTGCGGCTGTCCCCGCAGTTCTTCTCCACCGGCCACTTCCGGGCCGAGTCCCTGGAGCGGACGGACCGCGGGTGGCGGCTGTTCGCCGAGGTGCGGGCCGCGTTCCACCAGCCGCTGCCGCCCCAGCACCGCAGGCCCGACGGGGACTATCCGCTCACGAACGACGGACGCTTCTGGTCGGCGATGGACTTCCCGCACCGGCCGAAGGAGTGGCGGACCCTGCGCACCGAGGTGCTGGTGCGCGAAGCCGGCGACGGGCGCTGGGAGCTGGACTTCGACGTGTCCCAGTCCGCGGTGCCGCTCGCCCTGGAGCTGTGCTTCCGGCGCGGCGGCACCCTCACCGGCGACGGGCTGGAGCCGGTCGCGGGCCAACCGGACACCTACCAGCTGGTCAGCGGGGAGGCCGCGTACACCGTGGGCGAGGACCGGATCGTGTTCGGCCCCGGCAACGGCAAGGGCGGCAAGCAGCCGCCGGTCGTCGAGCCGGGCGAGCGCTACACCTGGATGAACGGCTCCCTCACCCCGGACGGCGTCCGGGTGCTCGTCACCGGCCGTTCCCCGCTGACGTACCGGCTCACCCTCCGCTGATCCGATCGGCCCCGTCCCGGTTGCGGGCCTCCCGGGCCGGCCGTCCGATGGAGCCGGGTACGAGTCGCAGGGAGGCAGCATGCCGGGACGGCGGTACAGCCGGGGGGTCGCTGTCGTGGCGGTCCTGGCCGCCGTCGGCGGCTGCGGCTCCCTGGCGGAACGCCGGGACGCCGTCACCGCCGAGGTCACCCGGTTCGAGCGGCTGCTCGCCGCCGGACGGTACGCCCCCCTGTGCGCCGCCCTCGCCCCCGCCACCCGGGAGGAACTGGAACAGACCGCCAAGGCCCCCTGTGTACGGGCGCTCGGCGAGGAGAAGCCGGCCGCGGGCGGCGCGGTGCGGCGGGTGGACGTCTACGGCGGGCAGGCCCGGGTGGTGCTGGAGCACGACACCGTCTTCCTGTCCCACTTCCCCACCGGCTGGAAGGTGACCGCGGCCGGGTGCGTGCCACGGCCCCAGCGGCCGTACCAGTGCGCGGTCAAGGGCGGGTGAGGATCGTGAGGACGCTCTTCGCCACCACCCTGATCGTCATCGCGGCCGGGCTGGCGTACTTCCTGGCACTGGGGCTGATGAACCGGTGAACCGCGTCGCGCGCTTCCTGCGCCACAACAGCCTCGGACTGGCCTTCCTGACCGGCTTCCTGATCACCTTGGCCGGTCAGGCGGTCTCCGGGCACGCCGACTTCAACAACCAGCTCCGCTCCGATGGCCTGGCGACCGTGAGCTTCGCCGCCTACATCGCCTCCTCGGACTTCGCCGTGGACGTCACCGAGAACTGGCAGTCGGAGTACTTGCAGTTCTTCCTCTACATCTTCGGCACCGTCTGGCTGCTCCAGCGCGGCTCCCCGGAGTCGAAGGAGCTGCACAAGGCGGGGACCGAGTCCGACAAGGACCAGATGGTCGGCGAGCACGCGCGGGACGACTCGCCGCGCTGGGCCCGGGACAAGGGCTGGCGCGGGCTGCTCTACTCCCGCTCCCTCGGCATCGTCATGGGGACGATCTTCCTGGTGTCCTGGCTGGCCCAGTCGGTCACCGGCGTCGTCGCCTACGACGAGCAACGGCTGCGGCAGCTGGAGGCGCCCATCTCGTGGGGGGCGTACCTCACCTCCGCGGACTTCTGGAACCGCACCCTGCAGAACTGGCAGTCCGAGCTGCTGGCGGTCGCCTCGATGGCGATCCTCTCCATCTACCTGCGCCAGCGCGGCTCCCCCGAGTCGAAACCGGTGGGCGCGGCCCACCACGCCACCGGCGTGGAGGGCTGACCGGCACGATTGGGCCGTGTCCCGCCCGGGCACTCGACCGGCCGTGACCGCGCCACGACGGATTCTGCTCACCGGGTGGTTCAGCTTCCGGGACGGGGAGGCGACCGCCGGGGACGTGCTGGCGCTCGCCCGGGTCGAGGAGGTGCTCGAGCGGGCGGGGTGGGCGTACGACGTCGTCTGGAGCCCCGGTTTCCGGCCCGCGGCACCGCATCTGGACGAGGTGCGGGCCGAGCGGTACTCCCATCTGGTGTTCGTGTGCGGTCCGTTGCACGGTCCGCAGATCGAGCGGCTGCACCGGCGGTTCGCGCACTGTGTGCGGATCGCGGTGGGCACGTCCGTGCTCGACCCCGGCGCGCCGGCCGTCACCGGGTTCCACCGGGTGCTGGCCCGGGACGCGCCGGGCGCCGGGCCGACCACCGATCTGGCGGCGCGCGCACCGGCAGCACCGGCCCGGCCCGTGGTCGGGGTGATCCTCACCCACGGGCAGCACGAGTACGGGCCGCAGCGGCGGCACGACCTGGTGGCCGAGCGGGTGACCCGCTGGCTGGTCGGCAAGGACTGTGCGCGCCTGGAACTGGAGACCCGGCTCGACACGCGCGACTGGCGGCTGTGCGCGACGCCCGCGCAGCTGGACGCGATCCTCGCCCGGCTGGACCTCGTCGTCACCGACCGGCTGCACGGCCTGGTGCTGGCGCTGCGCGCGGGCACCCCCGCGCTGGCCGTCGACCCGGTCGCGGGCGGCGCCAAGGTCACCGCCCAGGCCCACGCCTGCGGCTGGCCCGCGCTGCTGCCCGCCGAGGGGGTCGACGCCGGTGGGTTGGACCGGTGGTGGGAGTGGTGTCTGGGTGCGGGGCGGGAGGAGGCTCGGCGGGTGCGGCGGGAGTTCGCGGCGGGCGGTGTACGAGATGCCGCCGACGATCTGCTGTATGCAATCGACGGTCGCCGGCAGACCGCGTAACGGGGTGGTGCAGACGGTTCGCTGTATGCACTCCTCGGCATCCACTCGGCGGTCGCTTGTACGCGGTGCTCGTATGCGTTCGACGGTGTTCCGGCTGCTGTGTCGCTGGACGGAGCTGAGCGTTTGCCGCGCGGAGCCTCGGGGACCGCAGCCGCGGCCCGCGCACCGAACGCGGCCGTGGCCCCAAGGGCGAACGCCCGGAGGGCGGCGACTGAACGAGGGCCGACCGGGCGTCGGCCCTCGCTTCGCTCAAGCTCCCCCACTCAGCTCCCCCTACGGCTCCCCGTAGCTTCTGTCCGGCGCCAGCGCCCGGGCCACGGCCGCGAGATCGGGCACGACCCGTACGCTGGCCTCCGTCGTCTCCTCCTCCGGGCGCGTCCGCCGCGTCGTCGGTACGAGAAGGGCCTGGGCGCCCGCCCGGTGCGCGGCCTCGGCGTCGGCGGCGCTGTCGCAGACGAGGGCGCAGGCGGCGGGGTGGGTGCACAGCCGTCCGGCAGCCCACAGCAGCAGGGTCGGTTCGGGGGCACAGCAGTGGCAGTCCTCGTCGGGGGCGTGCGGGCAGACCGCCCAGACGTCGAAGGGGCCGAGGAGTTCGTCGACGCGGGTGTCGACCCGGCGTGTCTCGGCCTCGGTGAGCGGCCCGCGCAGGGTGAGGACGCCGGTGCGCAGGCCGTGCCGGCGCAGATGCCACAGGGTCTCGGCGGCGCCGCGCACCGGGCGGACGTCGTCGGGGGACCGGGGGGCGTCCTCGACGAGTACACCGTCGCGGTTGAAGAGCACGGCCCGGACGCGGGTCATCCGGCCACCTCCCGCCAGGGCGGCGCGTCGCGGTGCCGCCAGCTTCCGGCGAGCCGGTGCCAGGTGGCGGCGGGCGGGATGAGCACGCTGGTGACGAGCAGGGTCGTGACCTCCTCCGGGATGCGCGGTCCGGGGGCGATGCGCGCCCGGGCCAACGCGGCGGTGCCCGCGGCCCAGCCGAGCCCGGCGGCCAGGGCGGCCTCGCGATGTCGGGCCACGGCGAGCGCGCAGGCGGTGGTACCGGTGGCGGTGACGGCGAGCGACGCGGCGGGGCGGCTGGGCGGGGCGACCGCCCGGTGCCACCAGCGGGGGCCGTGCAGCCGCCGCATCAGGGCGTCGTCGGCGTGGCGGCGCTGGGCGCGCAGCGAGGCCCAGCGGTCGGCCGGGGGCACGGGCATCCGGCTGGTGCGGCGGCCCTGCCGGATGCGCAGCCCGGCGTCGAGCAGCCGTAGCGCGAGGTCGATGTCGGCGCGGTGGGCGCTGCGGAAGCGTTCGTCGAAGCCGCGGGCCTGTTTGAGGGCGTCGGTGCGGTAGGCCATGTCGGCGGTGCTCCAGCGCGCACGGGCCCGGGCGGCGGTCTCGCGCTCGGCCTCGGTGGGGGCGCGTCCGCCGGGCAGGGGTACGGCGATGACGCCCTGGCTGCCGGCGATGTCGGGGGCGTCCGCGGCGAGGTCGCGGTCGAGCTGGGCGCACCAGTGCGGGCCGGGCTGGACGTCCTCGGCGAGGAAGACGGCCCACGGGGTGGTGACCGCGCGCAGGCCGGTGTTGCGGGCGGCGGCGGGGCCGCGGCCCCCTCCGGCGAGCACGGTGGCGCGCGGGCGCAGGTCGCCGAGGACGTGCAAGGGGTGGTCGAGGGAGCCGGGTTCGGGGTGGGGCCGGTCGTCGACGAGGACGATCTGCCGCGGTTTCGGTCCGATGGAGGCGGCGAGCGCGCCGAGGCAGTCGGCGAGGGAGTCGCGGGCGAGGGTGGGGATCACCACGGCGTAGGCGGTCATGCGCGCCCCCTTCCGGCGTCGGCTCCCCTGGCGCGAACCGCTCGCGAACCGCTCGTGAACCGCTTACGGAACTGCTCGCGAACTGCTCGCGAAGTGCTCTTCCGCGGGTGCCAACGTGCGGCCGGATCAAACGCCGGAGCGGGCTCCGGGTAGGCCAGAGGCACTATAAACCGCGCGTATACACGCGATGTATAGTCCCGGCATGCCTTCTGCGACCAAGAAGATGAAAAGACGGGGGACCGGGTTCCGAACGGCGGCGATCGCCTCCGCGGCCCTCTCGCTCACGCTCGTGCTGACGGGGTGCACGAGCCTCGACACCACCGCCCCGAGCAGCGTCCGCGCCCAGGCCGCGGCCGGCGCCCAGGCGGCCGGTTTCGGCACCGTGGACTGCCGCCGGGCCAAGTGCATCGCGCTCACCTTCGACGCGGGCCCCAGCGAGCACTCCGCCCGCCTGCTCGACATCCTGAAGGACAAGCGGGTCCCCGCGACCTTCTTCCTGCTCGGCAAGCGGCACATCGAGAAGTACCCGGAGCTGGTGAAGCGGATGGCCGACGAGGGCCACGAGGTCGCCAGCCACACCTGGGACCACAAGATCCTCACCAGCCTCGGCGAGGACGAGATACGCGAGGAGCTGGAGCGCCCGAACGAGGCGATAGAGCGCCTGACCGGCCGCCGCCCGACCCTCATGCGCCCGCCCCAGGGCCGTACCGACGACACCGTGCACGAGATCTGCCGCGAGCTCGGGCTCGCCGAGGTGCTGTGGACCGTGACGGCGAAGGACTACACCACGAACGACTCCGCGCTGATCGAGAAGCGGGTGCTGGAGCAGGCCGGCCGCGACGGGATCATCCTGCTGCACGACATCTACGACGGGACCGTGCCGGCCGTTCCCGGGATCATCGACGCGCTGAAGGAGCGGGGGTACGTCTTCGTGACCGTGCCGCAGCTGCTGGCGCCCGGGAAGGCGGAGCCGGGAAAGGTCTACCGCTAGGGAGCGTCGGCGTCGGCGCCTCCCGCCGGTGGCGAGCGACATGCTGCCTCATGTGGCAGGTTGGCGTAGGTGGGCGTACACCGCTGAGGCCCCGCGGGTCACAGCAGGCGATACGGGAGTCGACCAGAACCAGGACTGCCACATGAACGCGCAACCGCCCCGGCGCCCGCTGTGGCGCTCGGAAGCCGCCCGAGGCACGGTGACCCGAGCGGAGCTGTTCCTTGATCTGGTGTTCGTGTTTGTCATCACCCGGGTGACTCACGAGGTGGAAGCGCATCCCGGCGCCGAAGGGCTCCTGCGCGCCCTGCTGCCCCTGGTGGTCCTGTGGTGGATCTTCCTGGGCTTCGGATGGCTCACCAACGCGGTACGGCCCGACGCCGTCGAAGTGCGGCTCGTCCTGACGCTGGCCATGGTCGCCTTCTTCGTCCTGGGCCTCGACCTGCCCTTCGCCTTCGACAGGAGCGGCCTCGCCTTCCCCCTCGCCTATCTGGCGGTCGTCCTCATCCACTGCCTGCTCTACCTCACCTCCAGCGAACCCTCCGCACGCCGCGCCATCCGCTTCAGCTTCCCCTTCAACACGGCGGCGGGACTGCTCATCCTGCTGGCGCTGTACGTACCGCCCGGCTGGTCCTGGGTGTGCTGGGGCATCGCCGTCCCCGTCCTCTACCTGCAGCCGGTCCTCGTCCGCATGCAGGGCTTCGTGGTCGAACCCCACCACTTCGTGGAGCGGTACGGACTGATCCTCCTGATCGTCCTCGGCGAATCCCTTGTCGCCATCGGCATCGGAGCAGGCGGACAAGCCGTCGACGCGCGGCTGGCCGTCGGTGTCGCCCTCGGCATCGCGCTCGCCGCCGGCATCTGGTGGGTGTACTTCGACGAGGACGAGGACCGCGTCGCCACGGCCCTGGAACGAGCCGGCCTGGCACGGCGGCAGACGATGGCCTGGCTGTTCGGGATCGTCCTCCTCGTCATGGTCATCGGCATCGTGCTGATCGCCGCGGGCATCACCGACGCGCTCCACCACTTCGGCGGTCACGCGCACGCGTGGTGGCTCGGCTGCGGAACCGCTCTCTTCCTGCTGGGGCACGCGGCTCTGAGGGCCGTGTTCGGTACCGGGCGAGTCAGAGACCGGCTGATCGGCGCCACCGCCGCGGTCCCCCTGGGCTGGGCCACCTCGTTCGCCGGCTGGGCGCCCATGGCCGCCATGACCGCCGTCCTGGGGACCGTCGCGGCGGTCGACCGCCTCACCACGAAAGCCCCTGAGCCGCCGGGCGACGTCGACACGGGCGCCCAGCCCGGCTAGACGCTCCGTGGCCGACGGGGCGCCGTCCTCTCCGCGACCTTCTTGGCCGGCTGCTTCTGGTCGGCGGCCTTTTCGGCGGAGGTCTTCTTCGGTATCCCGCGCACGTCGCGGGCAGCCTTCGCGCGGGCCACGGACTCCTGAAGGGCTGCCACCAGGTCCGGCGCCGGGGAGGGCTCCGGTGGCTCGGCGAGCTCACGGCCGGCGATCTTCGCGTCCACGAGTTGTTCAAGGGCGTGACCGTAGTCGTCGTGGACGTCGCCGATGTCGATGCCGGTGAGTTCCCGGATCAGCACCTCTGCCAGCTCGAGCTCCTGGTCGGTGACCGGCGTGCAGGGTGCGAGGTCTCCGGGGTCGCGCAGCTCGTCCCGCCAGAGGAGCGTCTGAAGGACGAGCATGCCGTGGCGGGGGCGGAGCAGCGCCAGGCGCTCCCGGCCGCACAGGGCGACCTCGGCCACCGCGACATCGCCGGTACGGGCGAGTGCCTCGACGAGCAGGGCGTACGCGCGGTCGGCCCCCGGTCCGGGACCCGCGTAGTACGGCCGTCCGTAACTGATCGGGTCGATGTCCTCGTAGGGCACGAAGCCGAGCACGTCGACGATCCGCGTTGTGGGCAGCGGCAGACGGGCCAGGTCCTCCTCCGTGAGCGGCACCGTGCGCCCGTCCGCCAGGGCGAACCCTTTGCCGACCTGTTCACGGGGGATTTCCCGGTTCTCGGCCTCGCAGAAGCAGCGCTGCTCGACGCGGCTGCCGTCTTCGATGTGGATTTCGTGAAGGTGCACAGGATGCTCCTCCGTGGCCGCGTACAGCCTGATCGGCAGCGCGACCAACCCGAACCGGATCATCCCGGACCACGTGGCCTCCACACCTCCAGCGTCATCCACCGGCAGGTGACGCGCATCCCGGTCGCGCGCACCCCGGAGAAGGGTGCCGGCAGCGCTCGGCTCCCCGCGGGAGCGGGAGCGGAGCGCTGCGCAGGCGGCGAGGTCGCGTCACGCGACGGCGGTCCCCTCGAGTTCGACCATCTGGCCGGGGATCGCCAGCCGTGTCACCCCGAGCATCGTGGTGGCCGGGGAGACCCCGGCGGCGCCCAGCCGCGACGCCAGCACGCCGTAGTGCGAGAACAGCAGATCGACGTCGGTGGTGTAGACGTTGAGCCGGACGAGGTTCGCGAGAGACATGCCGGCCTCGCCGAGCACGGCCTCCAGGTTGTCGAGGCTCAACGCCAACTGTGCGGCCATGTCACCGTCGTGCCGGGGCTTGCCGTCATCGCCCATCGCGGTCTGTCCGGAGCAGTACAGGGTCCGGGTGTGCCCGGAGACGAGCTCACCCTGGTTGAACCCCATCTCCACCGACCACGTCACCGGGTTGACCGCCGTTCGTTCCACTGCCACATCAGCTCCATCGGATTCATCGGGAGTACGTACGTCCATCGGCGCGGTGGTCGCCATCGCCCCGACGTCCGACGAGCCTTCCAACACATCACGACACCCTTGGTCATGTATTCGATAAGGTCCTCGCATGCGCGCCGATCGGCTGGTCTCGCTGGTGCTGCTGCTGCGTCAGCGCGGTCGGCTGACCGCGGAGACGCTCGCCCGCGAGCTGGAGGTGTCCACCCGTACCGTGCTGCGCGACATCGAGGCGCTGTCCGCAGCCGGCGTCCCGGTCTACTCCGAACGCGGCCGGCACGGCGGGTTCGCGTTGCTGCCCGGTTTCCGGACCGAGCTCACCGGACTGAACCACGACGAGGCCCTTGCCCTGCTGACCGCCGGATCGGCGCGCGGCGAGCAGGTGTTCGGCCTCGGCTCGGCGCTCGCTTCGGCCATGCGCAAGGTGGTTGACGCGCTGCCCGAAGACCATCGGGTCAGCGCGAGCGACGCGGCGCAGCGACTTCTCGTCGAGCCGGAGACCGACCTGCTCTCACGTCGGCCGGTCACCGAGGAGGTGCCCGGCGCGACCATGCTCGAGATCCGGCGCGCGGTGCTCGCCGGACACAGACTGCGCATGCACTACGCGGCCACGGGCCAGACGGCACAGTGGCGCACGGTGGACCCGATCGGCCTGGTCACCGTACGGGAGCGGGGCTACTTGCTGGCCACGAGATCCGGTGCGGACCGCACCTACCGGCTGTCGCGGGTGCTGGCCGCCGAGGAACTCCCCGAACCGGCACAGCGACCGGACCGGGTCGATCTGGACCGGGTCTGGCGGGAACGCTGCGCGCGGTTTCTGTCCAGCGACCACATCGCCGTGCTGATACGGGTGACCCCGGGGCGGCGGGAGGATCTGCTGAGCATGGCGGTAGCCGTCCGCGCCGCGGAACGCGAAGCAGACGGCCGGCTGCGGCTGGAGGTGACGTTCCAGGATCTACGGCACGCCGAGTGGGCCCTGTGGCAGCTCGGCACGGACGCGGAGGCCTTGGCCCCGGGGGCGTTGCGCACTTCCCTGCGCGAGCGCGCCGCCGCGATGGCCGCCCGCTACGGAGACGCGTCCTGAGGGGCAGTCAGGGCACCTCGACTCCACCGTCTGCCGCTGGCCGCCGGGCGGCTCCCTAAGATCGTCCCGTGGTCACCTTCACCCTGGAGCGCACGGCACCGCTCCCCCTGCCCGAGGCCTGGCGCCGGCTCACCGAGTGGCCGCGGCACGCGGACGCCGTACCGCTGACCCGCGTTCGGGTGCTGACTCCCCCGCCCAGCGGGGTCGGGACGGTCTTCGTGGCCCGTTCGGGCCTCGGCCCGCTCGCGGTCGACGACCGGATGGAGGTCACGGTGTGGCAGCCGCCGGGCGAGGACACGCCCGGCCGGTGCCGGCTGGAGAAGCGCGGCCGGGTCGTCCTCGGCTGGGCGGAGCTGGAGGTCCGGCCGGGCCCCGGCGGGCGGGCGCGGGTGATCTGGCGGGAGGAGCTGGGCGTACGGCTGCTGCCCGCCCTCTTCGACCGGCCACTGGAGGGGGCGGCGCGGGCGGTGTTCGGGCGGGCGGTGAACCGGCTGCTGCGGCAGCCGTGACGCGACCAGGCGGGTGACGCCCCGTCAGGCCACGGAGCCGATCCGCCCAGTCAGGCCACAGAGCCGATCCGCCCCGTCAGGCCACCGAGCCGATCCGTCCCGCCGGGGCCGACGGCGTGTCGTGGTGGATCGGGGTGTGCGCGCCGGTGAGCGAGACGCCGCTGCCGCCGCGCCGGTTCGCGACGATCTCGGCGGCGATGGACAGGGCCGTCTCCTCGGGCGTCCGGGCCCCCAGGTCCAGGCCGATCGGGGAGCGCAGCCGGGCCAGTTCCAGCTCGGTCACGCCGACCTCGCGCAGCCGCTCGTTGCGCTCCAGGTGGGTGCGGCGCGAGCCCATGGCGCCGACGTACGCCACGGGCAGCCGCAGGGCGAGCCGGAGCAGCGGGACGTCGAACTTGGCATCGTGGGTGAGGACGCACAGGACCGTGCGCGCGTCCACCTCCGTGCGCTCCAGGTAGGTGTGGGGCCATTCGACGACGATCTCGTCGGCCTCCGGGAAGCGGGCCTTCGTGGCGAAGACGGGGCGGGCGTCGCACACCGTCACGTGGTAGTTCAGAAACTTGCCGACCCGTACCAGGGCCGACGCGAAGTCGATCGCGCCGAAGACGATCATGCGGGGCGCGGGGACGGAGGACTCGATCAGCAGCGTGAGCGGTGCTCCGCAGCGTGAGCCCTGCTCTCCGATCTCCAGGGTGCCGGTGCGGCCGGCGTCCAGGAAGGCGGCCGTCTCGCCGACGACCGTGCGGTCCAGTTCGGGGTGGGCGCCGAAGCCGCCGTCGTACGAGCCGTCCGGGCGCACCAGGAGCGCGCGGCCCCGCAGCTCGGCCGGTCCCGCCACGATCCGCGCCACCGCGGCGGCCTCGCCGCGCGAGGCGGCGGCGAGCGCGGCGGCCACCACCGGCCGGACGGGGTCGCCCGCCCGGACCGGGGTGACGAGGATGTCGATGATGCCGCCGCAGGTCAGGCCGACCGCGAAGGCGTCCTCGTCGCTGTAGCCGAAGCGCTCCAGGACCGTCTCGCCGTCCTCCAGCGCCTGTTGGCACAGCTCGTAGACCGCCCCCTCCACACAGCCGCCGGAGACCGACCCGATCGCCGTGCCGTCGGCGTCGACCGCGAGGGCGGCGCCGGGCTGGCGCGGGGCGCTCCCGCCGACCGCCACCACGGTGGCCACGGCGAAGTCGCGTCCCTGCTCGACCCACCGGTGCAGCTCTTCGGCGATGTCCAGCATCTGTCGGTCTCCTTAACAGCGGTGTGGGGAGGGCGGTGGGGGGCGGCTAGTGCACGCCCAGCCATCCCTCGATGGGGTTGAGGGCGAAGAACACCACGAAGATCGCCGTCAGCGCCCACATGAAGGCGCCGACCTCCCGCACCTTGCCCTGGGCGGTCTTGATGGCGACGTAGGCGATGACGCCGGCGGCGACACCCGCGGTGATGGAGTACGTGAACGGCATGATCACGACGGTCAGGAAGACCGGGATCGCGGTGGCGCGGTCGGCCCAGTCCACATGGCGGGCGTTCATCATCATCATGGCGCCGATGACCACCAGGGCGGCCGCGGCGACCTCGCCCGGCACGATCGCCGTCAGCGGGGTGAAGAACAGGCAGGCCGCGAAGAACAGGCCGGTGACGACCGAGGAGAGCCCCGTTCGCGCACCCTCGCCGACGCCCGTCGCCGACTCGACGAACACGGTCTGGCCGGAGGCGCCGGAGACGCCGCCGATCGCGCCGCCCGCGCCGTCGATGAACAGCGCCTTGGACAGGCCCGGCATCCGGCCCTTGTCGTCGGCCAGCTTGGCCTCGGTGCCGACGCCGATGATGGTCGCCATCGCGTCGAAGAACCCGGCGAGCACCAGCGTGAAGACGATCATTCCGACGGTCATCGCGCCGACTTCGCCCCAGCCGCCGAACTCGACGTTGCCGAAGATCGAGAAGTCGGGCATGGAGACCGCGCTGCCGCGCAGTTCGGGCGCTCCGCCGGCCCACTGCTTGGGGTCGATGACACCGGCCGCGTTGAGGATCACGGCGAGCAGGGTGCCGCCGGCGATGCCGATCAGGATGGCGCCGGGGATCCCGCGCGCCTGGAGCATGAAGATGCCGAGCAGGGTGACGGCGAACAGCAGGACCGGCCAGCCGGCGAGTTCACCGGCGGGGCCCAGGGTGACCGGGGTCCCTTCGCCCTGGTGGACGAAGCCCGCCTTGTAGAAGCCGATCAGGGCGACGAACAGGCCGATGCCCATGGTGATGGCGTGCTTGAGGGCGAGCGGGATGGCGTTCATGATCATCTCGCGCAGGCCGGTGACGACCAGCAGCATGATGACCACGCCGTACATCACGCACATGCCCATCGCCTGCGGCCAGGTCATCTGCGGGGCGACCTGGGAGGCGAGTACTCCGGAGACGGAGAGGCCCGCGGCGAGCGCGAGGGGGACCTTGCCGACGAAACCCATCAGCAGTGTGGTGAGGGCCGCCGCGAACGCGGTCGCGGTGATCAGCGCCTTCTGGCCGAGCGTGTCCCCCGCCGCGTCCTTGCCGGACAGGATCAGGGGGTTGAGGAGGAGGATGTACGCCATCGCCATGAAGGTGGTGATGCCGCCGCGCACCTCACGCGCGACCGTGGATCCTCTGTGGGATATGTGAAAGTACCGGTCGAGCCAAGAGCGTCCGGCCGGAACGCGGGTTCCCGCACCCGCGTCCTCCGCGACGGTCTTCGGCTCCAGTGACTGCTGGGTCATGTGGGCCTACTCCCAAGGTTCAAAGGGGCACCCGCCGGCCGCCGTCGGCGACGGGCGGGATTTGGGAAGGTGCTTCGGCCGCACGACCCGGGGGACGGCCCGAGACGAACGATTCAGTCGTGTTGTTCCAAGTGCCGCGAGCGGTGCGGTGCTTGTGGGGTACTCCGGGCGGCGCGGGGAGGCTGTGACGTTCCTGTGCGCCGCCCGGAGGGTCTTACGCGGTGCCGGTGAGGTGCTCGGGGCGGACCGGCGTCCGGTTGAGCTCGAGCCCGGTCGCGTTCCGGATCGCCGCGAGGACGGCCGGGGTCGACGACAGGGTGGGGGCCTCGCCGATGCCGCGCAGCCCGTACGGGGCGTGCTCGTCGGCGAGTTCGAGCACGTCGACCGGGATGGTCGGCGTGTCGAGGATGGTGGGGATCAGATAGTCCGTGAAGGAGGGGTTCTTCACCTTCGCCGTCTTCGGATCGACGACGATCTCCTCCATCACCGCGACGCCGAGACCCTGCGTGGTGCCGCCCTGGATCTGGCCGATCACGGACAGCGGGTTGAGCGCCTTGCCGACGTCCTGGGCGCAGGCCAGCTCGATCACCTTGACCAGGCCGAGTTCGGTGTCGACCTCGACGACCGCGCGGTGGGCGGCGAAGGAGTACTGGACGTGGCCGAAGCCCTGGCCGGTGCGCAGGTCGAAGGGCTCGGTCGGCCGGTGCCGCCACTCCTCCTCCAGCTCCACGGCGTCGTCCTCGAGGACGTCCACCAGGTCGGCGAGGACCTCGCCGCCGTCGGTGACGACCTTGCCGCCCTCCAGCAGCAGCTCCGCCGTCGCCCACGCGGGGTGGTAGGAGCCGAACTTGCGGCGCCCGATCTCCAGGACCCGCTCGCGCACCAGCTCGCAGGCGTTCTTCACGGCGCCGCCGGTGACGTACGTCTGCCGGGAGGCGGACGTCGAACCGGCGCTGCCCACCTGCGTGTCGGCCGGGTGGATGGTCACCTGGGCGACGCCCAGCTCGGTGCGGGCGATCTGCGCGTGGACGGTGACGCCGCCCTGGCCGACCTCCGCCATCGCGGTGTGCACGGTGACCACGGGCTCGCCGTTGATCACCTCGATGCGCACCTTGGCGGTGGAGTAGTCGTCGAAGCCCTCGGAGAAGCCGACGTTCTTGATGCCGACCGCGTAGCCGACACCCCGTACGACGCCTTCCCCGTGCGTGGTGTTGGACAGACCGCCCGGCAGCTGCCGTACGTCCGCGCCCTCGCTGGACTCCCACTGGCGCTCCGGCGGCATCGGCATCGCCTTGACGCGGCGCAGCAGTTCGGCGACCGGGGCCGGGGAGTCGACGGGCTGGCCCGTCGGCATGATGGTCCCCTGCTCCATGGCGTTGAGCTGCCGGAACTCCACCGGGTCCATGCCCAGCTTCGCCGCCAGCTTGTCCATCTGCGCCTCGTAGGCGAAGCACGCCTGGACCGCGCCGAAGCCGCGCATCGCACCGCAGGGCGGGTTGTTGGTGTAGAGGGCGATGGCCTCGATGTCGACGTCGTCGATGACATACGGGCCGACCGACAGGGACGAGGCGTTGCCGACGACCGCCGGGGAGGCGGAGGCGTACGCGCCGCCGTCCAGGACGATCCTGCACTTCATGTGCGTGAGCTTGCCGTCCTTGGTGGCACCGTGCTCGTAGTAGAGCTTGGCCGGGTGGCGGTGGACGTGCCCGAAGAAGGACTCGAACCGGTTGTAGACGATCTTCACGGGCTTGCCGGTGCGCAGCGCCAGCAGGCAGGCGTGGATCTGCATCGACAGGTCCTCGCGGCCGCCGAACGCGCCGCCGACGCCGGCCAGCGTCATCCGCACCTTCTCCTCGGGCAGGCCGAGGACGGGCGCGATCTGGCGCAGGTCGGAGTGGAGCCACTGGGTGGCGATGTAGAGGTGGACGCCGCCGTCCTCCTCGGGGACGGCGAGGCCGGACTCGGGGCCGAGGAAGGCCTGGTCCTGCATGCCGAAGGTGTACTCGCCCTCGACGATCACGTCGGCCCGCCTGCGGGCCTCCTCCACGTTCCCGCGGATGATCGGCTGGCGGTGGACGATGTTCGGGTGCGGGACGTGACCGGAGTGGTGGTCGTCGCGGTTCTCGTGGACGAGGATCGCGTCCGGGGCGAGCGCGGAGGCCTCGTCGGTGATGACGGGCAGCTCCTTGTACTCGACCTTGATCTTCGCGGCGGCGCGGCGGGCGGTCTCCGGGTGGTCGGCGGCGACGAGCGCGACCGGCTCGCCGTGGTGGCGTACCTTGCCGTGCGCGAGGACCGGGGTGTCCTGGATCTCCAGGCCGTAGTTCTTCACCTCGGTCGGCAGGTCGTCGTACGTCAGCACGGCGTAGACGCCCGGCATGGCCAGCGCCTCGGCGGTGTCGATCGACACGATCTCGGCGTGGGCGACGGTGGAGCGCAGGATCTGGCCCCAGAGCATGTCCTCGTGCCACATGTCGGACGAGTACGCGAACTCGCCGGTGACCTTCAGGGTGCCGTCGGGGCGGAGCGTGGACTCGCCGATGCCGCCCTTGGTCTGGGAGCCCTGGGTGATCTTGGTGGGTGCGCCGTTGGTCGGCATGGTCAGACCCCCTCTGACTGCCGGGCGGCCGCCAGGCGGACCGCGTCCATGATCTTCTCGTAACCGGTGCAGCGGCACAGGTTGCCCGACAGGGCCTCGCGGATGTCCGCGTCGGTCGGGTTCGGGTTGCGCTCCAGCATCTCGTCGGCGGCGACGAGCAGGCCGGGGGTGCAGAAGCCGCACTGGACGGCGCCGGCGTCGATGAACGCCTGCTGGATCGGGGAGAGCTCGGTGCCCTCGCCGGTCTGGGAGTCGGCGGGCTTGGACTCCCACCGCTTGGCCGCGTCCAGCGAGGTGCCGCAGGCGCCGCTCGCGCAGCCGCCCTCGGCGCGCTCCTTGGCGTAGTCCGCCAGGCCCTCGACGGTGACGACCTCACGGCCCTCCACCTGGCCGGCGGCGACCAGACAGGAGCAGACCGGCACGCCGTCGAGTCTGACCGTGCAGGAGCCGCATTCGCCCTGCTCACAGGCGTTCTTGGAGCCGGGAAGGCCCAGGCGCTCACGCAGGACGTAGAGCAGGCTCTCGCCCTCCCAGACGTCGTCGGCTTCCTGCGGACGTCCGTTGACGGTGAAGTTGACGCGCATTACGCAGCTCCCTCCGAAGCGCGGCGGGCGCCGCGGTACGACTCCCAGGTCCAGGTGAGTGTCCGGCGGGCCATCACGCCGACCGCGTGGCGGCGGTAGCTCGCGGTGCCCCGGACGTCGTCGATCGGGTTGCAGGCGGCCGAGCACAGCTCCGCGAACTGCTTGGCGACCGACGGGGTGATGATCTTGCCGTTGTCCCAGAAGCCGCCCTCCTCCAGCGCGGCGTTCAGGAACTCCTCGGCGGCCTTCGCCCGGATCGGGGTGGGGGCGGCCGAGCCGATGCCGGTGCGGACCGTGCGGGTCTCGGGGTGCAGGGCGAGCCCGAACGCGCACACGGCGATGACCATGGCGTTGCGGGTGCCGACCTTCGAGTACTGCTGCGGGCCGTCCGCCTTCTTGATGTGGACGGCGCGGATCAGCTCGTCGGGGGCGAGCGCGTTGCGCTTGACGCCGGTGTAGAACTCGTCGATCGGGATACGGCGGCTGCCGCGCACCGACGCGACCTCGACCTCGGCGCCCGCCGCGAGCAGCGCGGGGTGGGCGTCACCGGCCGGGGAGGCCGTGCCGAGGTTGCCGCCGACGCCGCCGCGGTTGCGGATCTGCGGGGAGGCGACCGTGTGCGACGCGAGGGCCAGGCCCGGCAGCTCGGCCCGCAGATTCTCCATGATCTTGGTGTACGGGACGGAGGCACCCAGGCGCACGGAGTCCTCGCCGACCTCCCATTCGGTCAGCTCGCCGATGCGGTTGAGGTCGAGGAGGTACTCGGGCCGGCGGTGGTCGAAGTTGATCTCGACCATCACATCGGTGCCACCCGCAATCGGCACAGCGGTGGGGTGCTCTGCCTTCGCGGCGAGCGCCTCCTCCCAACTGGCGGGGCGAAGGAAGTCCATGACCGGCTCTCTTCATCGTCTCGTGGGTCGTACAGATTGAGCCAATCCGTGTGCGGCGGGCCCGGCTCGTTCATGTGCTGTTAACGCGGAGTGGAGCCAGTACACAGCGCCGTACTCCAGCGGGGTCAGTCGCAGAAACCATGAAGGAGTTGGCTGGCCAGGGTGGTCATCTTGTAGATTCGTATGAACGGAGGTCCTCAGTAACCCCTCTGTTTTCCTCTGGAAACGTCCGGCCCGTCCGCGTGACCTGGGACACCTCCGAGGAGACGGCGAGCAACCGCACCGGACGACCATGTGTCGGCCCGTCGAACAGCCCGCGCACCAAATCCACCAAGACCATCAGTTTCATCGTAGGTTTCGAGACAAAGAACGGCGGCGACGAGAATGCGGCTGCGCGCACTGCTGGACACCGACGCGCTGGGCCTCAGGCTGCTCGGCGGCGAGGACGAGCTGGACCGCACCGTGCGGGGCGTGATGACCACCGACCTCCGGGACCCCAGCCGCTACCTCTCGGGCGGCGAGCTGGTCCTGACCGGTCTCGCCTGGCGCCGGGACGCCGCCGACTCGGAGCCCTTCGTGCGCATCCTGGTCCAGGCCGGTGTCGCCGCCCTCGCCGCGGGCGAGGCCGAGCTGGGCGACGTCCCCGAGGACCTGGTGCAGGCCTGCGCCAAGCACCGCCTGCCGCTGTTCGCGGTGCACGAGTCGGTGGCCTTCGCGACGATCACCGAGCACGTCGTCCGGCAGGTGTCCGGCGAGCGCGCCGGCGACCTCGCGGCCGTCGTCGACCGGCACCGGCGGATGATGACCTCCGGCCCCGCGGGCGGCGGCCCCGACGTGGTGCTGGACCTGCTCGGCTCCGACCTGGACCTGCGCGCCTGGGTGCTGTCGCCGACCGGACGGCTGATCGCCGGGCCCAAGGTCGCCGGGCCCGGGCTGCCCGCCGAACTGTGCGCGAAGCTCGCCGCCGAGCACCTGGCCGCCGCCCGCACCGGCCGGCGCGGCCCGCACCGGGTGCTGGTCGGCTCGGCGACGTACTCGCTCTTCCCGATCCGCAGCAGCGGACGCTCCCCGCGGGCCTCCCGGGACGTGCGCGAGACCGTGCTGTCGGACTGGGTGCTCGCCGTGGAGGCGGACGCCGGGGACTGGGCCGAGGAACGGCTCGACCTGCTGCACGGCGTCACCCAGCTGATCGCGGTCGAACGCGACCGCCGGGACGCCGCGCGCACCGTGCGCCGGCGGCTCGCCCAGGAGGTGCTGGAGCTGGTGCAGACCGGCGCCGCGCCCGCCGAGATCGCCGCCCGGCTGCGGGTGGCCGCCCCGGTGCTGCTGCCCGGCCTGGGCGCGGCCCCGCACTGGCAGGTCGTGGTCGCCCGGGTCGAGTGGGACGGCGGGGAGATCGAGCCGGGCCCGGTCGCCCAGTCGCTGCTCGAGGAGATCCTGGTCGACCCGCTGGCGACCGGGCCGGAGCCCTCGGACCGCATCGCCGTCGCCCACACCGGCGACGAGGCGATCGCCCTGGTCCCGCTGCCCGCCGTCTCCGCCGAGCACGACGGCTCCGAGACCGGCGTCCTCGCCGACGCGCTGCTGACGGCCGTACGCGAGCCGCTGTCCGCCGGTCTCGACGGCGACGGGCGGGTCACGCTCGGCGTCAGCGCGGCCGTGCACTCCGCCGAGGGGCTGCGCGGCGCGCTGGAGGAGGCCCGGCACGCCCGCCGGGTGGCGGCGGCGCGGACCGGCCGGGTGTGCGCGGCGGGCCACCAGGAGCTGGCCTCGCACGTCCTGCTGCTCCCCTTCGTCCCGGACGACGTCCGCCGCGCCTTCACCGCCCGTCTGCTGGACCCCCTGCGCGACTACGACCGCCGCCACCGCGCGGAGCTGATCCCGACCCTGGAGGCGTTCCTGGAGTGCGACGGCTCCTGGACGCGCTGTGCGACGCGGCTGCACCTGCACGTCAACACGCTGCGGTACCGGGTGGGCCGGATCGAGCAGTTGACGGGCCGTGACCTGTCCCGCCTGGAGGACAAGCTGGACTTCTTCCTGGCGCTGCGGATGAGCTGAGGAACAGCCGGGTACGGGCCGCGTACGAGCCGAAACCTCGGCGGGCCCGGAGTCCCACGACTTTGTGAAATCCTTCACCCACCCTCTTGGCCGGGCCGGGCGATCCGTGCTGAGATGCCGCCACCACTCAACAGCTCGATGGCGTGCTCGGGGAGGGCGAGGTGGCGTATACCGCCATGTCTGGTAACGGAACGACCGACGGTGACGATCCACTCCAGACCGCGGTATGGCGGCTGCGCTCGCGGGCCTGCTGGGCCGACGCGGCCGCCCTGCTCCAACCGGTCACCGCGGCCGCCGCGTTGCAGCGGGCCGCGCTGCTGGTGGAACGCTGTCTGTACACCGAGCGGGGCTGGGAGGAGGCCGAGGACGCGCTGCGCACCGCGGAGGCGCTGGCCCACGGCGACGACGAACGGGGCGCGGCCGCTTGTGAACGCGGGTACTTGGCGTACGCCGCCACCCTTCTCGGGGTGCGGGACCGCGCCGACGAGGCGCGCGCCGCGCTCGGCCGGGCGGCGGCGCTGATCCCTCCGGGCGCACCGGCCCGGGCCCTGCTGGACTTCCGCCGGGGCCTGCTGGCGGAGAACCTCACCCGCTCCCCCCAGGCCGCCCGCGCGGCGTACCGCCGCGCCCACGCGAGCGCCACGACCCACTCCGACGCCCTCCTGCTCTCCTTCACCTGGCGCCACCTCGCCGGACTCGCCCTGCGCGACGGCGAGTTGGCCGAGGCGCGGCACGGCTTCGCCGAGTCCCTGCGGATCCGCGAGGAACTGGGCTATCTGGTGGGCACGGCCCCGGCGCTGGTGTCCCTGGCGGACACGGAGACGGAACCGGAGGCGTCACGGCTGCGGGAGGAGGCGCGCCGGCTGTTCCAGCTGCTGGGGGGCGTACCGACGTGGCTGGCCCGCCATCTGGCACCGCCGGAGGCGGGGGCGGCGACTGCTTAGGGCTCCGCCCAAGCAGCCGAGGGTGGGCGCTGGGGGTACCCCCTGCTCGAAGAGCTTGGGGGAGGCACCCCGTCAGCGCCGGGCCGCGCGTCCCACCCCTGCCCGGCGTCGACGCCGGTTCACGCCCCACCGCCGGGAAAGTGCTCCCCCACCAACACCCGCACAGCCTCCGCGTCCCCCGCGATCAACGCGTCCAGCAACCCCACATGCTGGGCCGCGTCGGCCATCAGCTCCGTACGGCTACGACCCCCGGCCACCCCCGCCGGCGGCCACTGCACCCGCCGATGCAGATCATCGGCGATCCGCACCAGCTGCCCATTGCCCGCGAGCCCCAGCACGGCCCGATGGAACGCCCGATCCGCCTCGGCGTACGTGACCCTGCACCCGGACGCCGCCGCCCGCACCGTCGCCTCCGCCAGCGGCCGCAGCTCGGCCCACCGCGCGGCGGGCACCGTGCGGGCGAGCCGCAGCAGTACGGGCACCTCGATCAGCGCCCGCACCTCGGCCAGCTCCGCCAGCTCCCCCGCGTCCCGCTCGACGACCCGGAAGCCCCGGTTGGGGACGACCTCGACGGCCCCTTCCAGCGCGAGCTGCTGCATGGCCTCGCGGACCGGCGTCGCCGAGACCCCGAACCGCTCGCCGAGGGCGGGCGCGGAGTACACCTCGCCGGGCCGCAGCTCCCCGGTGACCAGGGCGGAGCGCAGCGCCTGGAGGATCTGCCCGCGCACGGACGACCGCTGCACGACGGGACGGGGCGGCTCCGGGGTCGCGGGCCGCGCCTGCGGAATCGGTTGTTCACTGTGCGTGTGCTCACCCCGCGCCGCCGCGCCGGCCGCACCCCCGCCGGCCGTGTCCCCGCCGGCCGCCGAGGCCCGCGCCTGCGGCGGCACCCGGGTGGCGGCCGCCTCACCGCTGCCCGCCGGAGGGCCGGAAGCTCCGGGGTCCGTCCCGGCGGAGCCGTGCGCGGCCTGCTTCACGGGTGCCTCCTGACGGGCTTGTCGTCCGTTGTCGTCGGTTGTCGGTGGTTGGGGAGATTACGGCGGGTTGTTACTCGTCCGTCAAGCACCATAGGCGCACCCGGCGGTAGTTCAAACTTCCGATCGATTGGGTAAGGTAAGGCTTACCTCTCGACCTGGCTCTACTCGACCCCGAAGGGGCGGTCCCGGTATGCCTGTGCCGTCTTCGGCCGTCGCGGACGCGTACGCCCGCCTCACCGACGTCTTTCCGGGGCTCACCGTGACCGAACTGGGAATCGAGGACCCGGCCCCCCGGGGCGGCGGATGGGTCGCCGCCGCCTCGCTCGCGGAGGGCGGAGCCGGCCTCGACGCCTTTCTGGCCTGGGACGACGCCCAGATCGTCCGGGACTACGGCCAGCAGGCCCGCCCGGACGTGGTCGGCAGCTTCGGCCTGCACCGGTACGCCTGGCCCGCCTGCCTGCTGATCACCGTCCCATGGTTCCTGCACCGGCGGGTCCCCCGCTACCCCGTGACGCATGTCTCGTACGACCGCTCGACTCCCGGCCTCTCCATCGGCCGTATGGCCGTGCGGCCGGCCGGCTTCGCCTGCCTGCCCGGCGACCCGGCCGCCGCGCTGCCCGGCGCCCGGGTGGTCGCCGGCGAGGAGGCGCTGCGCGCCGAGGTGCGGGCGGCGGTCGCCGAGCATCTGGAACCGGTCCTCGGCGGCTTCGGCCCGCGGATGCGCCGGCGCGGCCGCGCGCTGTGGGGCATGGCGACCGACGAGGTCGTCGAGGGGCTGTGGTACGTCGCCCATCTGCTGGGCGAGCAGGAGCGGGCGCGGCGCGAGCTGGAGCTGCTGCTGCCGGGGGCGACCAGGCCGTACGTCGGCTCGGCGGCCTTCCGCGAGCTGACCGGCCCGGACGGCGAGTCGCTGCCCACCCGTGACCGGGCGAGCTGCTGCATGTTCTACACCCTGCGCCCCGAGGACACCTGCGCCACCTGCCCGCGCACCTGCGACGCGGACCGGATCGCCAAGCTGACCGCCGCGGCGGCGGGCTGATCCACCGTCACTTCCGCCCCACAAGCACATTCGCGCCGCCGGAACTTTCCACGGAACCGCCCGCACGGGTGGTCTTGTTCGAACTCAACTACCGCCTGCCAGACGGCAGTTCGAGCATATCGTCGTCCTGGGTATCCCCTTCCCCCTCCTTGGCGGCCTCTTGCCGCGAAACCCCCTGAGGTTCCGCGGGTCTGGGCCACTATGGCGGGCGTCGTTACGCCCTATCCCAATGCAAGGGAACCCCCAGATGAGACTGACCGAGATATCGCTGAACTGGCTGCTTCCGGGCGCCGTACTGCTCCTGGGCATGCTGGCGGCGGTGGCGGTGCTCGCGCGCGGCAAGCGGGCCGCGGGGAAGGACTCGAGCGCCGACGACTCGTGGGAGCGCAACGAGGAACGCCGCAGACGCAAAGAGGCCATCTACGGCACCGTCTCCTACGTCCTCCTCTTCTGCTGCGCCGCGGTCGCGGCGGCGCTCTCCTTCCACGGCCTGGTCGGCTTCGGCGAGCAGAACCTCGGCCTCTCCGGCGGCTGGCAGTACCTGGTGCCGTTCGGTCTGGACGGCGCCGCGATGTTCTGCTCCGTGCTCGCGGTGCGCGAGGCCAGCCACGGTGACGCGGCGCTCGGCTCCCGGATACTCGTGTGGACCTTCGCCTTCGCCGCCGCCTGGTTCAACTGGGTGCACGCACCCCGCGGTGCCGGTCACGCCGGCGCCCCCCACTTCTTCGCGGGCATGTCCCTGTCGGCCGCGGTCCTCTTCGACCGCGCCCTCAAGCAGACCCGCCGGGCCGCCCTGCGCGAGCAGGGACTGGTGCCCAGACCGCTGCCGCAGATCCGGGTCGTGCGCTGGCTGCGGGCCCCGCGCGAGACGTACAAGGCCTGGTCCCTGATGCTCCTGGAGGGCGTGCGCAGCCTCGACGAGGCGGTCGAGGAGGTGCGCGAGGACAAGCGCCAGAAGGAGCAGGAGCGGATGCGCCGCCGCGACAAGGAGCGCCTGGAGCGCGCCCAGCTGAAGGCGATCAGCCGGGGCCACCGCGGCTTCGTCGGCCGGGGCGGCGGACGGCAGGTGGAACTGCCGTCGGTGGAGCAGGGCTCCGAGATGGTCACCGCGGAGCCTGCCATATCCGCGCCGGAGCAACTGCCGGTACGCGCCCGGCCCTCCCTGCAGCCGGTCCGCAGCGGATCCGCTGACCGGATCACCGTGGACCTCACCGCGGAGGACGACACGATGGCCCTGCCGCGCCTCGACTCCCTGGAGCGCAAGCTCAAGGACCTGGAGCAGCAGTTCGGCTAGCCCGGACCGGGGACCGGGCGACGAGGGGACGGGGTGCGGCCACGACGGGCCGCACCCCGTCCCGTTCCGTTCACGCCGCGTCCGCGTCCAGTTCGAACCAGACGGACTTGCCCACCGCGTGCGGCCGTACGCCCCACGCGGCGGCCAGCGACTCCACCAGCACCAGCCCCCGGCCGTGCGTGCCGTCGTCGGTGTCCGGGCGGCGCAGCCGGGGCCGACGGGCCACGAAGTCCCGTACCTCCACGCGCAGTCCGCGCGGTCCCATGGTGGCTGTCAGGATCGCCTCGTCGTCGGTGTGGACCAGCGCGTTGGTGACGAGTTCGCTGGTCAGCAGCTCCGCCACCGCCGAGCAGTCCGGACTCCCCCAGTGCCGGAGCAGTTCGCGCAGCGCCCGGCGGGCCTCCGGGACCGCCCGCAGGTCCGCCCGCCCGAGTCTGCGCCTCAGTTGCGGCGCCGGTATCCGCTCCGCGGCGCCGTCGGCCTCGTCCTCCACCGTCCCTGTCGACAGAGCCCCGACCGTGCCGGGCCCGCCTCCCCGTGCCTGCCTCTTCATCTCCCCCGCCCGCGTGCCGATGTCGGTTCGGTTCCCCTCCTGCTCGAACACGTTCACGGGGATCCTTGCCCGGTCGGCAGCGGGCCAGTCATGCCGGATCGCCGACGCCCAGGTGTTCGGCCACGGCCGGGGCGGCCTGGAGCGGCCGGAGCGGGCACGGCCGGCGCGTACGGCGCGTCGGGCCCCGGAGCCGACCGGTGGAGATCGGCTCACCTGTCTATTGCGGACTGCCGCTCCGGCCGTAACCGGCCAAGAGGTGAGGCGGGTGGTTCCTCGGCGGCGGCATATCTGCAACCGTTCCCGCCCCGGAACGGCCCGGGCGAAAGTGGCCGGAATACGACGGTCCCGGCGCCCGCCGTCCCGACCCCCGTGGCGGGAGGGCGGTCACCGGGACCGCGGGCGGTGGTCCGCCGGATCAGTAGAGCTTGTTCACGGCGGTGGCCGTCGTCTTCTTGAAGGCGGGCACCGGAGCGTCCCCGAAGTCGCCCAGCTGCGACCACTCCACGACGGTCACCGTCCGCCCGTCGCGTCCCACCGACAGCAGACGGATGTCCGTCGCGCCCCAGGACGTCTCGGTGTGCAGGCCGTGGACGCGGGCGCCCTCCTCGACCCGTATGCCGCCGTAGTTCCGGTAGGCGGCCTCGACCTCGGGGTCGCGCTGCTCGATGCGGGCCGCGCAGGACCGGATCTCCTGGTTCATCAGGTCGGCCAGCGCCTTCGCCTGGGCCGTCGTGCCGGTGACGATGGTCAGCTGGCGGGCGCTGGTGTCGAGGTCGGTGTGGAACGGGCGGTAGCGGGAGTCGTAGCCCGGGAACACCTCGTCCAGGCAGAGCCGCAGCTCGTCCGGCACCCCGTCGGTGACCTCCCCGGCGGTCCAGGACGAGGAGGGGTGCGGCGGCAGGTCGGCGGCCGAGAGGAACGCGGGCGCGGTCACCGCTCCGGCGGGGGCGGCGAGTGCGGTGAGGCCGGTGAGTGCGGCGACGGCGAGTGCGGTGAGCGCGCCGGCTCGGGTGCGGATGGGCATGGGTCTCCCCGTGTGCGAGTGCATGAGTGTGGACTGCCGCCCTCCGCCGGCTGGTCGGACCGGCCCTCGGGGCGACACCAAGAGCATCGGCGGGGCACGGCGGCGGGCGCAACCGGGGACGCAGGATCCGTCGGCATGGAACCATCCCACCCCCTCTGACGTGCAGATACATGGAGTGCCTGGGATGCCGTCCCGGGCCCGCGAGCGCACCGGGGGAAAGGTGTCCGGACAGGACGACGACGTCGCGGAGTTCGCGACGCTGCTGAGAGAGCTGAAGGGGCGTACGGACCGCAGTTACGGTGCGCTCGCCCGCCGCCTGAACATGAACACCTCGACGCTGCACCGCTACTGCGCGGGCGACGCGGTCCCGCAGGACTTCGCGCCCGTGGAGCGGTTCGCCGCGCTGTGCGGGGCGACGCCCGAGGAGCGCGTGGAACTGCACCGCCGCTGGCTGGCGGCGCTGGCGGCCCGGCAGCGGCCCCGCCCGGAGGCGGCCGCGCGGACGAACGCCCCGGCGCCGGAGATAGAAACAGAAACAGAAACAGAACCGACTCCACCCCCGGTGCCGGAGGAAGCACCGGTCCCGGCCCCTGTCCCCTGGTACCGCCGCCGTCTCGCCGTCACCGCCGCCGTCGCCTGCGCCTTCCTCGCCACGGTGGGCAGCCTCGCCGCGCTGCCCACCGACCGCCGCTCCGCCACCGAGGCGGCCCCGTCGTCCCGTACGACGGCCACGACGCCCGCGCCCCGGACGTCGAGCGGCCCCTCGACGTCCACGGAGACCCGGCCCCCTGACGGAGCCTCGACGACCCCGTCACCCACCACGCCGACGAAGAAGCCCGCCGCCCCCGGCACCACACCCACCGAACGCACCACCCCCACCCCACACCCCGCCCCCGCCGTCCCCCTCGCCTGGACCGCCGACTCCCAGGTCTGGGCGCAGGGCTGCGGCCACGACTACGTCGTCGGCAAGCCGCCCGCCCAGGTGCCGCCGCCCCCGGCCCCGCAGGACGCCGGGACCTGGGCGGCGACGCAGGGCGCGGTGCACGGCAGGGAGACGAACGTACGGATCTCCGTGCAGGGCCTGTCCTCCACGGCCGTGGTCCTGGAGGCGCTGCGGGTACGGGTGGCCGGGCGGGCCGAGCCCGCGCCGGGCAACGCGTACGCCATGGACCAGGGCTGCGGCGGCGCGCTCACACCGCGGCACTTCGCGGTGGACCTGGACAAGGACCGGCCGATCGCCCGCTCGGTCGCCGGGAACGACGCGGGCACGCCGATCCCGGCCGTCCGGCTGCCGTACCGGGTGTCCGCCGAGGACCCGGAGGTGCTGCTGGTCACCGCGCGGACGGCGGGCTGCGACTGCCGCTGGTGGCTGGAGCTGGACTGGTCGTCGCAGGGCCGCACCGGCACGGTCCGCGTCGACGACCACGGCCGCCCGTTCCGCACCAGCGCCATCGAGGGCCTGCCCCGCTACACGTACGACACCTCGGCCCGCGCGTGGGCGCCGTACGACTAGGGCCGGGGCACGTTGCGGAGGTTGGAGCGGGCCATCTGGAGCATCCGGCCGACCCCGCCGTCCAGCACGATCTTGGACGCGGAGAGCGCGAACCCGGTCACCATCTCGGCCTTGATCTTCGGCGGGATGGACAGGGCGTTGGGGTCGGTGACGACGTCGACGAGGGCGGGGCCCTTGTGCTTGAAGGCGTCCTTGAGGGCGCCGGCGAGCTGCTTGGGCTTCTCGACGCGGACGCCGTAGGCACCGCAGGCGCGGGCGACGGCGGCGAAGTCGGGGTTCTTGTTGGTGGTGCCGTACGAGGGCAGTCCGGCGACCATCATCTCCAGCTCCACCATGCCCAGCGAGGAGTTGTTGAACAGGACGACCTTCACCGGCAGGTCGTACTGGACGAGCGTGAGGAAGTCGCCCATGAGCATGGCGAATCCGCCGTCGCCGGCCATCGCCACCACCTGGCGGCGGCGGTCGGTGAACTGCGCGCCGATCGCCATCGGCAGCGCGTTCGCCATGGAGCCGTGGGAGAAGGAGCCGATGACGCGGCGGCGGCCGTTGGGCGAGATGTAGCGGGCCGCCCAGACGTTGCACATGCCGGTGTCGACCGTGAACACCGCGTCGTCGTCGGCGACTTCGTCGAGGACGGCGGCCACGTACTCCGGGTGGATCGGGATGTGCTTGTCCACCTTGCGGGTGTACGCCTTGACCACGCCCTCCAGCGCGTCCGCGTGCTTCTTCAGCATCTTGTCGAGGAAGCGCCGGTTCTCTTTCGTCTTCACCCGGGGGATGAGACAGCGCAGGGTCTCCTTCACATCGCCCCACACGGCGAGGTCCAGCTTGGAGCGGCGGCCGAGGTGTTCGGGGCGTACATCGACCTGGGCGATGGCGACGTCGTCGGGCAGGAAGGCGTTGTACGGGAAGTCGGTGCCGAGCAGGAGGAGCAGGTCGCACTCGTGGGTGGCCTCGTAGGCGGCGCCGTAGCCGAGCAGCCCGCTCATCCCGACGTCGAACGGATTGTCGTACTGGATGTGCTCCTTGCCGCGCAGGGCGTGCCCCACCGGTGACTTGATCTTCTCCGCGAACTCCATCACCTCGGCGTGCGCGCCCGCGGTGCCGCTGCCGCAGAACAGGGTGACCTTCTCGGCCCGGTCGATCAGGTCGACCAGCTTGTCGATCTCCTCGTCGCCGGGGCGGACCGTGGGCCGGGCGGTGACGAGGGCGGTCTCGGCGACCCGGTCGGGGGCCGGTTCGGCTGCGATGTCGCCGGGGAGCGAGACGACGCTGACGCCGGAGCGGCCGACCGCGTTCTGGATGGCGGTCTGCAGCAGCCGGGGCATCTGCCGCGGGCTGGAGATCAGCTCGCTGTAGTGGCTGCACTCGCGGAACAGCCGGTCGGGGTGGGTCTCCTGGAAGTAGCCGAGGCCGATCTCGCCGGACGGGATGTGCGAGGCGAGGGCGAGGACGGGGGCCATGGACCGGTGGGCGTCGTACAGGCCGTTGATGAGGTGGAGGTTGCCGGGGCCGCAGGAGCCCGCGCAGGCGGTCAGCTTCCCGGTGATCTGGGCCTCGGCGCCGGCCGCGAAGGCGGCGGTCTCCTCGTGCCGGACATGGATCCACTCGAGGGCGGAGTTGCGGCGGACCGCGTCGACGACGGGGTTGAGGCTGTCGCCGACGACGCCGTACAGGCGTTTCACGCCGGCGCGGGCGAGGATGTCGACGAACTGTTCGGCGACGTTCTGCTTGGCCATGGATCCCTGCGCCCCTTCGTTGTGCGGCACGTCCGGTGAGGCCCCTCGATCCATGAATCCACACAGTGCGCGGTTACGCCTCCCAAACGGCGGCCGCCGTACGGTCGTCGGCGTACCCCTTCACCCGGACCTGGGCGTCGGCGAGGAACGCGGCGAGGCCGGGTGGTTCCCGGTGCGACCACCGTTCGGTGAGGTGGGCGGGGAGTTCGGGTTCGCCGCGCAGGGGCTCGGCGAGGCCCTCGGTGCACATCAGCAGGACATCACCCGGTCGGGCGACGGAGGCGCGGAAGCGGAAGGGTTCGCGGGGCGGTTCGGGGAGCGGGTCGTACGGGCTCGGGGGTGTGGGGATGCCCAGGTCCATGGTGAGCCGGTCGCCCTCCGCGGTCTCGGGCGGCGGCGAGCCGAAGCCGACGACGGGCTCGCCGACGACCTCGGTGACCTGCGGTTCGATGTCCTGCCAGGCGCCGTCGCGGAGCCGGAAGAGACCGCCCGCGCCGACGCCGAAGAAGACCCGGGTCCGGCACTCGGGGTCGGCGGGCAGCAGCAGACAGCGCAGGGTGGCGGCGTACTCCTCGGGGCGCAGGCCCTGGTCGGCGGCGCCGGCCCGGAGTCTGCCGAGGCTGCGGTCGGTCAGCCGGTGCAGGCCCGACTTCAGGTCGCCGCGGCGCCCCGCGCGGATGTCCTCCACGAGCCGGGCGTGGCTGCGGCCGACGGCTCTGCCGATCCACTGACACACCTCGGCGGCGGCGCGGTGGGCGCGCGGGGTCGCCCGCGCCCCGGTGGCCATCGCGACCAGCAGCAGCGCCTGTTCCCCGGTGCCGAAACGGGCGGTGAGCAGCGCGTCGCGGCGCGGTTCGCCGCGGTACCGGGCGGAGTCGCCGCGCAGGGAGGCGGCGCGCAGGGTGCAGGTGCCGTAGCGGGCGCCGTCGAGCACCGTGTCGGGGACGAGATCGCCGAGGTCGTCGGGGTCGGCGGTGGGGAGGGCGGTGGGCTCGGGGTCGTAGGTCGGGGGGCCGGAGCCTACGTACGCGAGCGGGGTGGGGGGTATCGCAGGGGTGCTCGCCCGGCCGGCGGGGGGCGAGGAAGACGCGGGGGGCCTGGGCGCCGTGGGCGACGTGGCGGACCTGGGGAGCGGGGGTGGCGCGGTGCTTCCGGTCGCCGAGGCGGTGGGTCCCCCGGGTGGCGGAGTGGCCTTCTCGGGCGGCGGAGTGGCGGCCTCGGGCCGCGGACCGGGTGCCTCGGGCCGGGGACCGGCCGATTCCGGCCGCGGAATGGGCCCGCCGCGTGGTGCCGGTACGCGGGGCGGGGGCGCGGGCGGGCCGCCGGTCACCGCGCCGGACGCGGAGGCGAACCTGTCGTCCAGCGAGTCCGGCGTGGGCGTGGGGCCCGTGTCGTCGACGGAGTCGTCGTACAATTCCCCCCACCAGTCGTCGGAGTGACCGGTGGGCCTTCCCCCCTGCTGGCTCATGCCGGTAATTGTCCACGGCGGGGGCCGGAAGAAAACGGGGCATCAGGAAAATCCGGTACGCCGTGACGCGTGGGTCGGCGTGTCGGGCGACGCGTCGAACAGCGGTACGGGCGGCGGGCGATGGTGGCCGCCGAGCGGTTCCACCCCCCACGGGAGAACCGCCCGGCGACGGCACGAGACCCGGCCCCGTCCGCGCCGGTGACCCCACCTTCGCAGAGGCCCAGGGCGTACGGCGATGATGTTCGGCGGCGGGTTTGCGCCGTGGCTGTTTTCCGCCACCCGTGGACACCGCGGGACCGGCCGAATGGGGAGGGGCGGAGTCTGGTGCTGGCAGCGATAGGGCTGGACGAGCGGCATGAGTCGGCGTACCGCGCGCTGGTCGCGGTCGGCGCGGCCGACGTGTCCGATCTGGCGCGCCGGCTGGCGCTCGGCGAGCAGGACACCGAGCGGGCGCTTCGCCGACTGGAGCGGCACGGGCTCGCCGCCCAGTCCTCGGGCCGCCCCGGCCGCTGGGTGGCCGCCCCGCCGGGGGTGGCGCTGGGCGCGCTGCTCGCCCAGCGGCGGCACGAACTGGAGAAGGCGGAGCTGACCGCGGCGCTGCTCGCCGAGGAGTACCGGGCGGCGGCCGCCGAGCCGGCCGTGCACGACCTGGTCGAGGTGGTGATCGGCGCGGCGGCGGTCACCCAGCGCTTCCTCCAGTTGCAGCTGGGGGCGAGCGAGGAGGTGTGCGCGCTGGTCACCGGCCGTCCGGTGGCCGTCACCGGGATGGAGAACGACGCCGAGGAGCAGGCCGCCGCCCGCGGGGTGCGCTACCGCGTGGTCGTCGAGCGGGCCGTGCTCGACCAGCCGTACGGCATCACCGAGCTGACCGCCGCGCTCAGCCGCGACGAGCAGGTGCGGGTGGTGGACCGGGTGCCGACGAAACTGGTCGTCGCCGACGGCTCGCTGGCCCTGGTGCCGCTGACCCGTCCCACCGCCGAGCCCGCCGCGCTCGTCGTGCACGCGAGCGGGCTGCTGGAGCTGCTGTCCGGGCTGTTCGAGTCGGTGTGGCGGCAGGCGCTGCCGCTGCGGCTCGGCGCGTCCGGCGTCACCGAGCGGGGCCCGGACGGCCCCGACGGCACGGATCTGGAGATCCTGTCGCTGCTGCTGGCCGGGCTGACCGACGCGAGCGTCGCCAAACAGCTGGACCTGGGCCTGCGGACCGTACAGCGCCGGGTGAAGCGGCTGATGGAGCTGACCGGGGTGACGACCCGGATGCAGCTGGGCTGGCACGCCTGCGAACGGGGCTGGGTGGCGCGCGAGCGGCCGTGACGCCGGGGGTGCCGTGCCGCACGCGGGACTGCGCGGCGCGGCGGGCTCCGGCACCCTGGGCTCATGGGAGTGTGGGAGCTCCTGCTGGTCGGCGTGGTCATTCTGTTCGGCCTGTGCGGAGTGCTGCTGCCCGGCGTGCCGGGGTCGTGGCTGGTGTGGGCCGCGGTGATGTGGTGGGCCCTGAAGGATCCGCAGCCGGTGACCTGGTGGGTGCTGGTGAGCGCCACGGGCGCGCTGTTCCTCTCGCAGGTGGTGCGCTGGGCGCTGCCGCCGCGACGGCTGCGGGCGGGCGGGGGCACGCCCCGGATGGCGGTGTACGCCGGGGTGGGCGCGCTGCTCGGCTTCTTCCTGCTGCCGGTGCTGGGCGCGATCCCCGGCTTCATGGCCGGCATCTACCTCTCCGAGCGGCTGCGCCTGGGCCGGGCGGGCGAGGCGCGGGCGGCCCTGCGATCGGCGATGCGTTCGGGCGGGTGGAGTGTGCTGGCGGAGCTGTTCACCTGCCTGCTGATCGCGGGGGCGTGGCTGGGCGCGGTGCTCTGGGGCTGACCCTGCCCCCGTCGCCCGTACGGGCGCCTTGGTCCGTGCGACCTAGGGCCTCCCGCTGCTGACCGGTCCGCACGATCTGGGCCCGTACTTCGGCGAGGAGCTGCTCCGCATCCATCCGCGGTGGATCCACAGCTGGGTCTGGACGACGCCCCGACGCCCGGACGCCGCGCGCCCAGACGCCTAGATACGCACGCCCTCCAGCGTGAGCAGCCATACCTTGCGGTCGAGCCCGCCCGCGTATCCGGTGAGGGATCCGTCGGCGCCGATCACCCGGTGGCAGGGGCGGACGATCAGCAGGGGGTTGGCCCCGATCGCACCGCCGACGGCGCGTACGGCGGCCCGGGGCGCACCGATCCGGGCGGCGATCTCGCCGTACGTCGTGGTCGCCCCGTAGGGGATGGTCTCGAGCGCCGCCCAGACCCGCTCGCGGAAGGCGGTGCCGTGCGTGCGCAGGGGCAGGTGGAACTCCTTCAGCTCGCCGGCGAAGTACGCGGCGAGCTGTCCGGCCGCCTCGCGGAAGGGGCCGGCGTCCTCCCGCCCGCCCTCCCCGACCGTCCGGCCGCCCTTCTGGCCGGGCACGGACAGCGAGGTCAGGGCGCCGTCCGGGTCGGCGGTGAGCAGGAGCCGGCCGACGGGGCTGTCGAGGTGCGTCCAGTACGTGTTCACGTCTTACTCCCACTCCCCTGCTGCGCGCAGGTGTCGCGTGGCGTACGAGCGCCAGGGGCGCCAGGTGTCGGGGATGTCCGCGCCGGGCGGGGCGACGTCCGGGTCGCCGAGGGCGCGGGTGCGGATGACGGCGACGGTCGCGGCGTCCAGGCCGGGCAGCGCACTGAGCGCCGCCTGCGCGTCGTCACGGTCGGCGCCGGGGTCCAGCCGTACGGCGCCGTCGGCGAGGGCGGCGGCGAGGGCGCCGAGCGGGCCGTCGGGCTCGGCCTCGGCGAGGACGGCCGGTTCGGGGAAGAGGTCGGTGAGGCCGCCGCAGGGCGCGTCGAGCGTCTTGCCGTACCGCCGCACCAGATCCTCGGCGGCCGTCCGGCCCACCAGCGCCCGCACCGCCAGTTCCTCCGGGTCCGCGGCGCCCGGCGACCGCAGCCCAGGGCGGGCCGCGACCAGCGGACCGAGCCGCGGGTCGGCGCCCAGCCGCTCGTCGACGGCGAACGGATCGGCGTCGAGGTCGAACAGCCGCCGCAGGCGCTGCACGGCGGTGGTCAGATCGCGGAGGTCGGTCAGGTGCAGCCGGGCGTCGAGCCAGCCGCCCGGGTGGGCGACGCCGCTGCCCGGGCGTCCGCGCCCCGCCCGCTCCTCGACCGCGACGATCCCCGTGCCGTACGGCAGCCTGAGGGTGCGGCGGTAGAGGCGCTCGCCGGGCGGGCCCGTCACCTCCTCGACGCCGGGGACCGCCTCTCGCTGCAGGAGGTCGAAGACGGGGGCGGCCTGGTAGGGGCCGCGGTGGGCGAGGCGGAGGGGGATGCCGGCGGTCGGGGTCCCCGGGCGGCGGGCGGTGTGGCCGCCCGATCGCGGCGCGGCGGCGCGCAGGGCGCTCGGGGTCATGGCGTACACCTCGCGGATCGTGTCGTTGAACTGCCGCACGCTGGCGAAGCCGGACGCGAACGCGATCTCGGTGACCGGCAGCCCGGTGGTCTGGAGCAGGACGCGCGCGGTGTGCGCCCGCTGCGCCCGGGCGAGCGCGACCGGGCCCGCGCCCAGCTCGGCGGTGAGCTGCCGCTGGACCTGCCGCGCGCTGTACCCCAGCCGCGCGGCGAGTCCCGCGACACCCTCCCGGTCGACCACGCCGTCGCCGATCAGCCGCATGGCCCGGCCGACGACGTCCGCCCGGACGTTCCAGTCGGCCGAGCCGGGCACGGCATCCGGACGGCACCGCCGGCAGGCCCGGAAGCCGGAGCCCTGCGCGGCGGCGGCCGTCGCGAAGAACCGCACGTTGCGCCGCTTCGGCGTCACCGCCGGGCAGCTCGGCCGGCAGTAGATCCCGGTGGTCTCGACGGCGAAGAAGAACGCCCCGTCGAACCGGGCGTCCCGGCTGCGTACGGCCTCGTACCTGGTGTCCTCGTCCATCACGGAGTCCTTCATGGAATCCCTCACGGGATCCAGTCTCCGCCGGGGCGGGAGGTACGGCTGGCGGAAATCGGACACCGAGCCCGGCGTCGGGCGCCGAGCCCGGTGTCGGACGCCAAGCCCGGTGTCGGGCGCCGAGCCCGGTGTCGGGCGCCTTACCGCCACCCCCTCCGCTTGGCCTCCATCGCCGCCCGGCCCTCCGCGCCCTTGCGCTTCCAGTCCCGGCGCAGCTCGGCGCGGACCCGGGCGTCGGTCTTGGCGACGATCCACTGGTTCTCGCGCTTGAGCTTGCGGTAGCTGTCCAGCCGGCGGCCCGGCAGCTCGCCCGAGTCGACGGCGGCGAGCACCGCGCAGCCCGGCTCCGCCTCATGGGCGCAGTCGTGGAACCGGCAGTCCTCGGCCAGTTCCTCGATCTCGGAGAACACCTGTCCGACGCCGGTCTCGGCGTCGTAGAGGCCCACGCCCCGCAGTCCGGGCGTGTCGATGAGCACTCCGCCGCCCGGCAGGGCGAGCAGATTGCGGGTGGTGGTGGTGTGCCGGCCCTTGCCGTCGACGTCCCGGGCGGCCTGTACGGCCATGACGTCCTCGCCCTTGAGGGCGTTGGCGAGGGTGGACTTCCCCGCGCCGGACTGGCCGAGCAGCACGGACGTGCCGGTGCCGAGGACGGCGGTGAGCACGTCCACCCCGTCCCCGTCGTGCGCGCTGACGGTGAGCACCGGGACGCCCGGCGCGCTGGTCTCCACGTCCTGGACGAGGTGCGCCAGCGTCACCGGGTCCGGGACGAGGTCCGCCTTGGTGAGCACGACCACGGGCTGCGCCCCGGACTCCCAGGCGAGCGCCAGGAAGCGTTCGATCCGGCCGAGGTCGAGCTCGACGGCGAGCGAGACGGCGACGACGGCCTGGTCGACGTTGGCCGCGAGGATCTGCCCGTCGGACCGCTTGGAGGAGGTGGACCGCACGAACGCGGTCCGCCGCGGCAGATAGGCGCGTACGTACCGCGGGGTGCCCGCGGGGTCGACGGCGACCCAGTCGCCGGTGCAGACGACCCGCATCGGGTCGTGCGGGGTGACGAACGCGGTGTCCGCGCGGATCACGCCGTCGGCGGTGACCACGTCGCACTGCCCGCGGTCGACCCGTACGACCCGTCCGGGCAGCAGCCCTTCGCCGGCGTACGGGGTGAACTCGTCCGCCCAGGCGGCGTCCCAGCCGTAGGGGGTGAGGGCGGAGAAAGAGGAGGAAAGCGAGGTGGAAGTCAAGGGTGACCCTTCACAAGGGCGGCCCCGGCGCGGTGTGAGGTCGTCAGCCGGCGGCCACGGAGGTGGACCTGACGGATTCCTGGATGCGGGCAGCGCCCATCGCAATGACAGCCATCGGTCGACACCTCCTCGTCCACACTCGTTCGTTCACACGCATCACGGTGATGCGCCGCCACTGTAGCCCGCGGGCGCGGCGGCGCGTCAACGCAATTTGGGGATCAGGCCGTGGTGCACTCCCGCCCGTTCAGCTCGAAGTCGTGGCCCGGTGCGTTCTTCCCCCGCCAAGAGGCGAGGAAGCCGAAGGAGAAGGTGCCGTCGGCGGGGACCGCCTTGTTGTAGTGGGCGGCGCGGGCGGTGACGCGGGCGCCGTCCTGGGTGTGGGTGGCATCCCACATCTGGTTCACCCGCTGGCCGTCGGGGAACGTCCAGGCGACGCGCCAGTCGTCGAGGGCGCGGTCGGTGCGGACGGTGACCCCGGCCTGGAAGCCGTCGGGCCACTGGCCGACGAGTTCGTAGGTGACGTGGCAGGCGGGGGGTTCGGTCCGGCCGGGGTCCGGTGCGGGGGCGGCCGGGGCGGTGGAGGTGGCGGTGCCCTGGGGTTCGGGGTCGGGGGCGGTGTCCCGGCGGTCCGGCTCGCCGGACGTACCGGCGGCGGTGGCGGACGGGCTCCGCGGGGCCGTCGTACGGGGTGCCGGGGCGGCGGACCGGGAGGCGGGCGGAGACGGCGGGGACGGGCGGGGGTCGGCGACCGGCTGGCGGTCGGCGGTGTCGCCGGGCGGGGCGGCGACGCGGCCGCCGGTGCCGTCGAAGGGCATCAGGGTGACGGCGAGCGCCAGCACGGAGACCAGGACGGCGGCGACGAGGAGGCCGTTGCGCAGCACGCGCGGCTGGTGCCGGCCGCTCTCCTCCGGATCGTGGTCGGGCACGTCCGGGCGGCCCGCGCCGAGCCGTACCTCGGCCGCGCGGCGGCGGCGCTCCAGATAGGCGAGGCCGCCCCAGCCGATCACGCCGCCGGCGAGGGCGGCGGGCAGTCCGCCGCCGGGCAGCCGCAGACAGGCAGCGGCCTCGGCGCAGTCGACACAGCGGGCGAGGTGCCGGGACAGGTCGTCGGGGGTCTCGGTGACCGGGGTGCGGGTGACCGCGTCGAGCAGACGGGCGTAGCGGCCGCACTCCGCGTCGAGCGGTGCGTCGAGGTGGGCGCGGCGGCAGCGGTCCCGGAACAGGCGGCGCACCTCGGCGAGTTCGGCGGCGACGCCGGCCGGGTCGAGGCCGAGCCGCCGGGCCACCACGGGCAGCGGCAGCGCCTCCACCTCGGCCAGCCAGAGCAGGGCCGCGTCCGCTTCCTGCATGTCGCGCAGGGCGCGCAGGGCGAGGGGCCGGCGCGCCGGGGGGCCGGTGTAGCGGGCGGCCTTGTCGGAGGTGAGCCACAGCCGCAGGTCGGGGTCGAGGCGGTGGCCCTCCCCGGCGGTCTCCCAGGCGGCGGCCGTGGTGCGGACGGCGGTCAGCAGCAGCGGGATGCGGGGTAGCCGGGGCGGGCGGCGGCCGGTGCCGCGCGGCAGGGCGGAGTCGGTGCCGCGCGCTTCGCGGATCCCCCGGGCGAACGCCTCACGGGCGAGCCGGGTGGCCGCGGCGGATCCGGAGGTGCACAGGTCGGCGTAGGAGAGGACCGTGTCCCAGCACTCGGTGAACAGCGCCGCCTCGGTGGCGTCCTGGGGGGTCGGCAGGTCGGGCATGTGTCTCCTGCGTGCACATGCGAGGTCAACTCACCACAGGGGAAAGGGGAGTTGTGGGGAACCTCGGGGGCGGGCACGACCCTTTCACGGCTCCCCCACAACTGACAAGCGCTGTCCCTGGGTTCACTGTCCGGCAGTGCCCCGTTCACTGTCCCGCAGTGACCGGCTCCTCCGCCACCGATTCCTGCGCGGGCAGGCTGTCCATGAACGAGCTGACCGAGAAGACGGCGCGGCCGGGGCCGGGCGGGCCGTAGCCGGGCGGGGAGGTCAGGCCGAACTCGTCCATGGTGGCGCGGTAGGCCTCCAGCAGCCGGATGTGGTACTCGAGCGGCGCGCCCTGGGGGTTGGCCTTGCCGAGCGGGGTGGTGGGCTCCGGGCACCAGGTGGTGAAGCGGGGCGTGATGCCGTGCGACATGAAGAAGCGCAGGCCCTCTGTGGTCGACGCGATCGCCTCGTCGACCGTCGTGAAGCCGAACGGCTCGGCCATCTCCACGCCGGCCACGAAGTTGGGGATGACGTTGCGGGCGCCGAAGACGTCCGCCGAGTCGAGGATCCGCCGGTGCCATTCGTCGCGGCCCACGTAGCGCTCCTTGCCGGGGCAGTACAGCTCGAACAGGCGGCGGTCCCACACCTCGTAGTTGGGGTGGTAGATCTGCACGCCGTAGTCCTTGAACCGCTGGACGTCGGCCTTGGGCAGCGCCTGGGCGACGACCTTGCCGATCCAGCGGCCGGGGAAGCGCTCCTCGATGGCCTTGGCGTAGTGGCCGTAGAAGTCGGCCTCGTCACGGCCCGCGACGGTCTTGGTGATGGCGCCGCCGGTGAGAGTGTAGGCGGTGGACGCCTTCTGGGTATCGTACCGGTCGATGATCTCCAGGGCCTCGAGGACCTCCTCGACGTCCTTGACTCCTGTATACGGTCGACCGGCGGCCTTGTGCTGGCGCCAGTTGTGGTTGATGTCGCAGTACTGGCACTCCTCCTTGGCGCCGAAGTACTGGCAGACCCGGAAGACGGTGAGGTAGATCAGGTAACCCCACTGGATGGTGGGGGCCACCTCCATGACGGACTTCCCGTTGGAAAGGGTGTGGCGGTAGTACTCGGGCATCGGCGGCACGCCGACGTCGGCGATGCGCTTGCCGTCGAGGTAGAGACCGAGGACACCGTCCTCGTTCGCGGCGACCCGGTACGGCGAGGACGGGTTCACCCGGACGGACACGACGGTCCGGCGCAGGTCGTACGGCCCTCCGGTGAGGATGATCTCCTCCGGCGGGCGGCGCAGCGCGGCCTCGCCCAGCTCGGGCAGGGTGCCGTGGTCGAAGGAGAAGATGAAGTACGACTTCGGCTTCACCTCCCCGGCCTCGTTGTCGCTGAGCGCGGACGGGTCGAAGGCCACACCCCCGCGCAGCAGGTCCTCTTTGAAGACCGCCTCCCGCGGCACATGCGGGAAGCGCTCCATCAGATCCTCGACGAGCGCGGTGCGGCTGCCCATCCGTGTCTCCTCCCTGCGGCGTCTTCGTGGTGCGGCGTGCGACTTCTCACGGTATGCCTCATGGCTTCGGGGATGTGCAGCCGGGTCCGCCAGCCTCGACATTTCGGACCGCTTTCGTCTGATTCGTCAGATTCTTCAATCCTCCTCCGCCGCGTAGTACCAGAACTCCACCTCGGCCAGGTTGCACCGCCCGTTGTGCCCGTCGTACAGCCGCAGGCGCGGGAAGACGGCGGTCTCGGCGAGCGTGGCCTCGTACCAGGTGCCCTCGGTGGTGGCGCCGACGGTGTGCAGGTCGGTCCAGGTGGCGCCGCCGTCCGCCGAGCCGCGCAGCACGGTGCCCGCGGCCCGGCTCGCGTACCCGGCGCGGGGCAGGATCCGCACCCCGTCGACGCGCAGCGGGGCCGACGCGCCCGCGTCGATGTCGATCCAGCTCTCGGCGGCGAGAGTATCGGTGTACGTCGCCGGGTCGCCGTCGAAGGCCTTCCAGGCGTTGGAGGCGGTGGTGCCACGGCCCGGCCACTCGATGGTGGACGCGGCGACCATGGCCGCGGTGACCGGGGTGCGGCGCAGCAGTGTCTCTCGGGAGACGAGCAGTTCGTATGCGGTGTACACCTGGTCGATGCGGGTGTCGTCGTCCGTTCCGGTGGCCTGCTCGATCTGGTCGAGTTCGGCGGTGAAGGCGGCGTGGCTGCGCTTGGTCCACTCGGCCGGGTCGACGGCGTGGGCACGGGCCAGCACCCGTGCCAGCGTCTCGGCCTCGGCGACGGCGACTCCTGAGGTGCGGGTGCCGCCGCCGGCGAGCGTGGCGGTGACGCGGTAGTGGCGTCGGCCGTGACGGAGTCCCTGGTCGCCGTAGGCATACGACCGTATACCGTCGACCAGCTCCTCCCACCGCTCCCCGTCCGTCGAGCGGGACACCGTGAACGCCACCGCGTCCTCCGGCTTGTTCCAGCGGACGCTCACCGTGTCGGCGTCCCGCGCGAGGTGGACCAGCACCGCTCCGGCGGGCAGGGGCGACACCGCGACCCTGGTGAACTCGCCGTCGCCGGTGGCCGCGAGGCCCGCGTGGACCGCGTACGGCAGTGGCGTGAACAGCGAGGCGACCGTCGTCCAAACCTCGCCGTCCGCCGACACCTGACCGTGCACCCGGTGGGTGGCGAGGTCGCGGACCAGGCGCAGATACGGGGTCGCGGCGAGGGTGTGGCCATCGAGGTGCCGGGCGACCGGCGAGCGAATGTCGTCCTGCCAGTCGTGGCGGCTGTCGCGGGTGCGGTTGTGGAAGACCAGCCGGCCCTCCGCGTCCGCGCCGAAGTACAGGTGCCGGGTGTCGGCCGTGAGCCGGTCCCGCAGCATCAGTCCGGTCAGCGGCCCGCGCGCCCGGTCGACGCGGGCGGTCAGGGTGAAACCGCCGGGCACCGGGCGGCTGACGAAGTGCAGCTGGTCGTCGATGTCCCGGGCATCCACCCGGTAGTCGTCGCCTTCACCGAGCCCGTCGCCGCGCGCCCCCAGGATCCGCACCACCGGCCCGCGCACCAGGCTGCTGCCCGGCAGCGCCCCGGCCAGCGCGTCGTCCCGCCAGCCGGAGCCGCGCAGCCCCGGCGACTCGGGCGCGGCAAGCCGGGCCCGCAGGGCGTGCGAGGGCCAGCCGCGGCCGTGGGCGTTGACGGCGGTGACCGTGTAGTAGTACGTCTCGCCGAACGCGGCCGAGCGATCCGTGAAGTGGCGGCCCGTCACCCGCTCGGCGACGACCTCGTACGGCCCCTTGCGCCGGATCGCCCGCCGGACCTCGTAGTGCTCGGCGCCCGCCGTGGTCTGCCAGGTGACGGTGAGGGCGCCGTCTCCAGGCAGGACATGCGCGAAGTCGACGTGCGCGGGCCCCCGTTCGCCGGTCCCGTCGTCATCGAGCCGCAGCACCAGGCCCGTCTTCGGCGGTACGGTCACCCGGCCGTCGCGCACCGGCAGCCGGTCGCCGCTCACCAGGTCGAGCACGTCGGCGCCCGCCGACGGCACCTCCACCTCGTGGGAGCGCTCGTTGCCGTAGGCGGCGCGGGTGGTGTTGAAGACGAAGAGGTAGCGGCCCCAGCGGGCGGTCAGCAGGTCCGGGTAGCCGGAGTAGGGGTGGTCGGCCTCGAAGTTCTCGCGGCGGACCGTGCCGACGCCGGGCTGGTGGGTGATCGGGGCGATCTCCCCGGCGAGAGACTGCGGGGCGTCGGCGCCGCCGATCTGCTGGTCCTCCATGAAGTCGACGTCGATGTTGTCCATGCGGGCCCAGTAGTCCTCGAACGCGAACCGCCCGTTGGTGGCGATCTGCACGATGTGGTCTCGGTCCGGCAGCCGGACGTGGAGGCGGCCGTTGCGGGCGAAGCCGCGCTGGCGTTCGTTGAGGTGGCCCCACAGGTGCAGGTCGCCGTCGCGCAGCGACACGAACATGCAGTCCACGTCGACCCAGGCGAACCGCTGGTAGGCGCGGGTGTTCACGTCCAGGGCGGTCAGTTCGGCGGGGGTGTAGTAGGCGAAGTCAGTGTGCGGGTGGACGATCCCGGCCGGCGTCTGCTCCTTCAGCCAGGCCCAAGTCCCGCCGAGTTCGAGGTCGTACTTGTTTTTCGCGGCGACGGCGGAGAACGTGCCGAAGTACTGCCCGTCGGCGATCTGCTGCTGGGCGAGACCGACCGCCTGCCGGGCGTGCTCGCGGGTGGCGCGCCACTCCTCGCCGGCGTACCGGTCCGGGTGCTCGGCGATGTGGCGGGCCAGGGAGACGTAGTGCAGCAGCTTGCCCTCGGAGATGCGCAGCACATAGCCGGGGAAGCCCGGGTAGTTGGTGTTGCGTTCGTCGATGACCATCTCCATGCGCATGGTGCGCTTGAGGTTGTCGTCGAGGTCGGTCATCCGGGCGTGCGAGCGGGCGTGTAGATTGCGCAGCGCCAGCTCCAGGATGCGGTCGTTGAGCGGCTCGTCGCCCGCGTGGCCCCAGGTGCGGTGGAACCATTCGGGGAGGTAGTTGGTGGCCTCGCCGTAGTTGGCGACGTAGCCGTTCTCGCGGGTGTGTCCGGCCTCGGTGACGGTGGTGTGGTGGCGGCCGAGGGGGAGGCGGCGTACGACGTTGCCGTCCCGGTCGAGCTTGGAGCGGGCGAGGCCCTTGATGACGTAGCGGATGTAGTCGGCGGTCCAGCGGGCAGTGGTGTCGTGCTGGAAGAGGGAGTGGAAGAGGTCCAGGTCCTTCCCGTCCGGGCCGACTAGCACCTCCTCTCCGAGGAACGGCTCCCAGCCCAGCGCCTCGCCCGCGATGCGATGGCTGCGCGCCCTGCCCTCGTAGAACCGCGAGCCGATCACCCGCAGGCCCTCGTGGGCCTCCCAGGCGCCCTCGTAGGTGTACATCACCTGGTTGTAGATGTACGACAGCCGGGAGCGGGCGTAGTCGAAGTTGGCCTTGAGGACCCGCTCCCAGGCGGCGCGCCGGGTCAGCGGGCCGCCGTCGAAGTCGACGTCCTTCAGGGAGGTCTCGCCCTCCTCCGTGCCGGTGGTGAACGGCTCGTCGAGGAACGCCTCGAAGGCCTCGCTGCCGTAGACATCATTGTCGGCGATGACGTTCTCGACCAGGTAGAGGGCTTGGCCGAGCGCGCCGTAGTAGCCGCCCCAGTCCCCCTGGTGGCCGCCCCGGGCGAGGAGTGTGGTGTTGCCGTAGTAGTCCTTGGTGTGGTTGTCGACGCACTTGAAGACGCGCAGGAGGGCGGCGCGGCGCTTGGCGGGCGTCCGGCCCGGGCACCAGTCGGCGCGGGCCAAGGCGCCCGCGTAGAAGAAGAGTTCCTCGACGTAGCGGACGATCGACAGTTTGGCGGCGGGCGAGGCGTCGACCTTGGCGGACAAGTCGTGGAACAGCTTGACCTGGCTCGCCACGTAGCCGTCGACGAGCGCCTGCTGCCGGTCGGCGGGGAGGGCGGGGACGGTGTCGGTAGGCGGGGTGAAGTCCGCCTGCGGGTCGCCGGTGAGGTCGAGGTGGGCGCCAGTGTGGGTGTAGGCGCGGTGGTAGCCGCGGGAGTCGGCGGTGACCTGGCCGCTGAAGGCGCTGTCGTAGGTGCGCAGGGTGATCTCGGCCTCGGCGCGGCCGTGGGTGTGCTCCAGGGGCAGCATGATCGTGGCGTAGAAGAACCGGCCGGGCAGCGGGCGGCTGGTGCCGGTGTTCAGGGCCTCGTAGTCGCCGGAGCGGCGGTAGCCGATCTGCTCGCCGTTGATGTACGCGATCGTCTTGTACGCCGAGCTGTCGCCGCCCCAGAACTTGACGGTGAGGTAGGTCTGCCGCACCGGGTCGACGGCGAGGGTGAAGCGCAGGTCGCCGCCCTTGATACCGGGCGTGGCGAGGGGCTTGGACACGCGGGCGCGGTCGCCGAAGTGGCCGTCGACGACCGCGGTGTCAGGGCCGTGGAAGGCGTGCAGGGTCTCCGAGTCGGGATCGCCGAAGTCGATGACGTCGAGCCGTCCGGCGTCCGCCGCGCCGACGGCCCCGGGCCCGGCGGCGACCTGCGCGACGGCCGTCGTCGGGGACCAGCCGGTCAGCGCGAGCGCGCCGGTGCCGGCGGCGGCCGTTGCCAGGACGGATCTTCTGGAGACGGGCATGCGGGGACCTCGCAGTCGGGGCAGGAGGAGGAAGGCGGGGCGGAAGGCCTGCGGATAGTAAACGTTCTCTACGACGCTAGTGCGGTCCATCTTGGATGGGCAAGATACCTGCAGGGCATATCCCCTCGCTGTTTCAGTAACCGTTCTCTACCCGCCGCCCGTTACCGGGACTCTTCGCAGAAAGCCCCGGCGTTCACGCCGGGGATGAATGCATCTCAAGGCTGCTCTGACGTGCACCATGAAGCGGACATTTTTGCTGCTCGATGTACTGGCGGACGATCGCCAACGGCGCCCCGCCGCACGACGCGAAGAGGTACGAGGGTGACCACAGGCGCCCGTGCGTGATGGCCCGGTTGATCCGGCCGGTGGACTCCTGCCGCAGCCGGCGAGCGGAGACGCCCTTCAGGCTGTTGACCAGCTTGGAGACGGCGACCTTGGGCGGGTAGTGCACCAGGAGAGTAGGGTCTTTCGTCATGCAGCTCCGCTACAACTACCGGGCCTATCCGGACGCCTCCCAGCGCCGTGCGCTGGCGAAGGCGTTCGGGTGCGCCCGCGTGGTGTGGAACGACTGCCTGCGCGACCGGAAGGAAGCACACTCGGCCGGGCTGCCGTATGTGACGTCTGCCGAGCTGTCCCGGCTTCGCATCACCCAGGCCAAGCGCACCGCCGAGCGCGCCTGGCTCGCCGACGTGTCGGCGGTCGTCCTGCAACAGTCCCTACGGGACCTCGATGCCGCCTACAAGAACTTCTTCGACAGCCTCAAGGGCAAGCGGCAGGGCCGCAAGGTCGGCCCTCCCCGCTACAAGTCGAAGAAGGACACCCGGCAGTCCATCCGCCTCAACACCAACGCCTTCTCCCTCCAGGACGACGGCACGGTGTACGTGGCCAAGGTCGGCAGCCTCAAGGTCAAGTGGTCCCGCCGGCTTCCGGCCGCGCCCACGTCCCTGACCGTCATCATGGACAGCTCCGGCCGGTACTTCCTCAGCTTCGTCGTGGACACCGAGCCGGACATCCTCCCCGAGGCGGACACCGACGCCGGGATCGATCTGGGCCTGTCCGCGTTCGCGGTCCTCTCAGACGGGACGAAGATCAGCGCCCCGCGTTTCCTGCGCCGGGCCGAGAAGAAGCTCAAGCGTCTTCAGCGGGAGCTGTCCCGCAAGGCCAAGGGATCGAAGAACCGGGACAAGGCCCGTGTCAAGGTCGCACGCCAGCACGCCAAGGTCGCCGACAAGCGGCGGGACTGGCACCACAAGGCTTCCACACAGATCATTCGCGACAACCAAGCGGTGTACGTGGAAGACCTCGCGGTGTCCGGCCTCGCCCGTACCCGGCTCGCCAAGTCCGTGTACGACGCGGGATGGTCCGCGTTCGTCGACATGCTGGAGTACAAGGCGGCTCTGCACGGCCGCACCTTCGCCAAGGTGGATCGTGCTTTCCCGTCCTCGCAGGTCTGCTCGGCCTGCGGATTCCGGGACGGCCCGAAACCCCTCCACGTCCGGGAGTGGACGTGCGGCGCGTGCGGCGCCGTGCACAACCGCGACCACAACGCAGCCCGCAACGTCCTCTTCGAAGGACGCCGTATCGTCGCCGCCGGACGGGCGGAGACGCTAAACGCCTGTGGAGCGCCGGTAAGACGGGCACACGTGCCCGCACAGCGCGGTGAAGCAGGAAGCCCCCGGAAGGGTCAGACGACCCAGGCCGGAATCCCTGGACTTTGAGACCAGGGAGCACGTCAAACTGCCTCGTTCGCGATTTTCCCCCGGGGAGGGAGCACCGCATGACCGAGACCGTACCCGTGACCGACGAGACCGCACCGGTGACCAACTGGGCGGGCAACATCACCTACACCGCCAAGGAACTGCACCGCCCCCGCTCCCTGGACGCGCTGCGGGCGCTCGTCGCGGAGAGCGCGCGGGTGCGGGTGCTGGGCAGCGGGCACTCGTTCAACGAGATCGCCGAGCCGGGCCCCGAGGGCGTGCTGCTGTCCCTGGCCGACCTGCCGCCCGCGATCGACGTGGACACCGCCGCCCGTACGGTGCGGGTCTCGGGCGGTGTCCGGTACGCGGAGCTGGCTCGCGCGGTGCACCGGCACGGGCTGGCGCTGCCGAACATGGCCTCGCTGCCGCATATCTCGGTGGCCGGTTCGGTGGCGACCGGTACGCACGGGTCGGGGATGGCCAACGGTCCGCTCGCGGCGGCCGTGCGGGAGGTCGAGCTGGTCGTCGCCGACGGGACGACCGTGCGGATGGCTCGAGGCGCCGACCAGGGCGTGGGGTTCGAGGGAGCGGTCACCGCGCTGGGGGCGCTCGGGGTCGTCACCGCGCTCACGCTCGATCTGGAGCCGGCGTTCGAGGTGGAGCAGTACGTGTTCACCGAACTGCCACTGGCGGGGCTGGATCTGGCGGGTTTCGAGGCGGTGATGGGGGCGGCGTACAGCGTCAGCCTGTTCACCGACTGGGGTGCGCCCGGCTTCCGGCAGGTGTGGGTGAAGCGGCGGACCGATCAGCCGTACGCCGGGTTCGACCGGGCCGCGCCCGCGACCGAGGCGATGCATCCGGTGCCGGGGATGCCGGCCGTGAACTGCACCGCGCAGTTCGGGGTGGCGGGGCCGTGGCACGAGCGGTTGCCGCACTTCCGGGCGGAGTTCACGCCGAGCAGCGGGGACGAGCTGCAGTCGGAGTATCTGCTGCCGCGGGAGGCCGGGGTCGATGCGCTGTATGCGATCGACGGGATCCGGGATGCGGTCGCCGGCGTACTGCAGACCTGCGAGATCCGTACGGTCGCCGCCGACGAGCAGTGGCTGAGTCCCGCATACGGGCGGGACTCGGTGGCGCTGCACTTCACCTGGGTCGCCGATACGGCGGCCGTGCTGCCGGTGGTCCGGCAGGTGGAGCGAGCACTGGACGGCTTCGGCGCGCGGCCGCACTGGGGCAAGGTCTTCACGACACCGCCGGCGGTCCTGCGGGAACGGTATCCGCGGCTCGGCGACTTCCGGGCGCTCGCCCGGGCGCTGGATCCCGAGGGCAAGTTCGCCAACGCCTTCGTGCGGCACGTCCTGGACGACTGACCCGACGAGGCCCGACTTTATAAAGCCCCTTTCCTAACCCCTTGTCGAAAGTCCACGTTCCCCATAGCCTTGCGGCCGCGCCGGTGCCGACGTGCCCGGTTCCGCACGAGCCGAAGGGACGGGGGACACATCTGGTGAAGCGCACATCACGCGACATCCGCACCGCGAACCGCTACGAGGTGCTGCGCCAGATCATCGCCGAGTCCCCCACCTCCCGGCAGGAGCTGGCCGCCGCCACCGGGCTGAGCCTCGCCACGGTCGCCACCCTCGTCGGCGAGCTGCTCGACCTCGGGATGATCACCGAGGTCGGGTTCGAGGACTCGGCGGGCGGGCGCCCCCGGGGCCTCGTCGCCGTCAACGCGTCGGGGGGCGCGTTGATCGGGGTGGACATCGCGGAGACCTACGTCCATGTCGAGCTCTTCGACCTGGCGCTGAACGTACTGGCCCGCGCCGACGAGGACATGCGGCCCGGCGAGAGCCGCCCCGAGCAGGTGGTCGGCCATGTCGCGGCGGCCGTCGGCGCGGTGGTCGCGCAGGCCGGCGTCGAGGGTGCCCGGGTGCTGGGCGTCGGGGTGAGCGTGCCGGGGCAGGTGGACCGGGACACCGGGGTCGCGGAGTACGCGCCCAACTGGGACTGGCACGACGTGCCCCTGCTCGATCTGCTCACCGAGCACATCGCCTACCCCCTCTACCTGGACAACCCGCTGCGCGCCTGCGCGGTCGCCGAGCTGTGGTTCGGGGCCGCGCGCGGGCGCGGCGACGCGGTGGTGGTGAACCTGGGCACCGGGGTCGGTGCCGGGCTGGTGCTGGGCGGCGGGCTGCATCGGGGGGTCAGCAACAGCGCCGGCGAGTGGGGGCACACCACGCTCGTCCTGGACGGCCGGCTGTGCCACTGCGGCAACCACGGCTGCGTGGAGACGTATGTCGGCGCGCCCGGGATCATGCTGAACCTGCGGGAGCTGAGTCCCCGCAGCGCCCTGCTGCACCCCGAGGACCAGACCGCGACCGTGGACGCGCTGGCGCGGGGGGTCGCCGCGGGCGATCCGGTGGCGGTGAAGGTGGTCCGGGACACCGCCCGCTATCTCGGCGCGGGCATCGCCGACCTGGTCAATCTCTTCAACCCCGAAGTGGTCGTGCTCAGCAGCTGGGTCGCGGCCACGCTCGGCGAGCCGTTGCTCGCCGAGGTGCGCGAGGCCGTCGCCCGGCACGCGCTGCGGCGGCCGCTGGCCGCCACCGAGATCGTCCTCTCCCCGATCCCCACCGACCCGGTGTGCCTGGGCGCGGCGACGTTCGCGCTGGAGGGCGCGCTGCAGTCGGTCGGGCAGAGGGCCGTACGACGCAGCACCACCCCCGCAAGGAGCCGTACCGCACCGCCTTCATGACGACGGAAGGGATGCACGTTGCGCACCAGCAGATCGATCCTCGGGACGGCCGCGGCCGCGCTGGCCGTCACCGGAGCCCTGATATCCGCACCTCCATCGACCGCCGCCGAGTCCGCGGCCGCCGCCGAGGTCTCCCCCCACGCCGCTCAGACCATCGACAACATCGGCGCGTCCGGGGCCTGGTGGGTCAACGACCTGAAGAACTTCGACCCCGAGGTCCAGGCCCGGGTCGGCAAGCTGCTGTTCTCCAAGGACGGCCTGGACCTCAGCGCCTACCGCTACAACATCGGCGGAGGCGGCACCGGCGTGACCTACGCGCCCCGCGCCCCCGAGGACTTCCGCGACGACGACGGCACGTACGACTGGAGCAGGGACAAGGCGGGCCGTACGTTTCTGAACTACGCCGCCGAGTACGGCGTGGAGGACCTGATCGGCTTCGTCAACAGCGCGCCCGCCGAGTGGAAGACCAACGGCAAGAGCTGCGGCGGCCATCTGAAGACGGAGCACGAGCGGGACTTCGCGAAGTACATCGCCGACGTCACCGACCACTTCGCGAAGCGGGGCGTCAGGCTCGACTACATCAGCCCCTTCAATGAGCCGACGAACAGCTTCGACTCCTGCGGCCAGGAGGGCATGCTCGTCGACGTGCCGCAGCGCGACGACATCGTGCGGGCGCTCGGCGCCGAGCAGCAGGCCCGGAAGCAGAAGACCGGCATCATCGCCGACGAGTCCACCAGCACGGTGAAGTTCAACGACGAGGTTCCCCGCTGGATCTCGGAGCCGGGCACGGCCCAGTACGTCGACAAGCTGGCCCACCACACCTACGACAACCCGTCCGACGCCAACCGGGCGAAGGTCTACGAGACTTCGAAGTCCGTCGGGAAGACGTCCTGGTCCACCGAGATCTGCTGCTTCGGCAAGGGCGGCACCGGATGGGCACAGGAGTACGACCCGACTATCGACGGCGGTCTGAACCTGTCGCGGATCGTGTACAAGGACTTCGCGACCGCCCACGACTCGGCGTTCCACTGGTGGGTCGCCCTGTCGGAGATGATCGGCACCGACCCGTACGCGAGGAACGACCAGGGCTGGAACGACGGCCTGATCTACTACGACCCGGACTACGCGACGAACGGCAACCAGACGCTGTACTTCACCAAGCGCTATTACGCGCTCGGCCAGTACAGCAAGTTCGTGAAGCCGGGCGCGGTGATGCACAACGTGACCGGCGTGCCGGACGGCGTCGAGGTCAGCGCCTATGACCGCAAAGGCAAGTGGGTCGTGGTCGTCAACAACCACAACACCACGGACACCGCGCTGAACCTGCGCTTCAACAGCAAGACGCCGCTGCGCGCGACCAAGGCGGTGCGCACCTCGGCCACCGAGGACTGGGCCTCCGTCGGCAAGCCCTCCGTGAGCGGCGGCACGGTCTCCTCGACGCTCCCCGCCCGCTCCATCACGACGTACGTCCTCGACCAGAAGGGCGACGGCGCATCGGCGGTCACCGGGGCCTGGCAGGGCAAGCACTCCGGCAAGTGCCTGACGGCGGACGCCTCGGGGGCCGCGATCGCCACCTGCACGGGCGGGGCCGAGCAGTCGTGGTCGTACGACGCCGAGGGCGGCCTGAAGGGCGCCAACGGGTATCTGACGGCGGGGAGTTCGGGCCTGACGACCAGCGCCGGGTTCACCGGTGAGGCGGGTCAGCGCTGGCTGCTGAACGCCAACGGACAGATCGTCAGCGAGGCCTCCGGGAAGTGTCTGGACGTCAGCGGGCAGGCGACCGCGGACGGCAGCAGGGTGATCCTCTACAGCTGCACCGGTGGCACCAACCAGGCCTGGTTCCGGCGGTAGTTCATCCCCGGTTCATCCCCTGGGGAGGGTGGCGGGCGCCGCTGACGCGGGGTCCCGCCACCCTGCCACGTTCGGCATTCCGAACCTGACGCAACGTTTCGAACAGACTTCGTCCAACCCCTTGCCGAAGCCTTAGCCGAAGGTTAGCGTCCGGCACCGACCGCAGCCGCACTCAGAGACAAGGACGTCAGCATGCCGGCATTCAGCAACACCTCCTGGGACCGCCGATCCGTCCTGCGGGCCGCGATGGGCCTGGCCGCCGCCGGCGGGCTGGCCGCGTGCGGCGGCAACAACGGCCGGGGCGGCGGCGCCGGTTCGGGCAAGAACCTGGTGCAGTACTTCCACGCGTACGGCGAGGCCGGTACCGAGCAGGCCATCAAGCGGTACGCGAAGGCGTACAAGGAAGCCAACGTCACCACGCAGTGGATCACCGGCGAGAACTTCGAGAGCAAGCTGTTCTCGGCGCTGCTCACGGACAACGCCCCGGACCTGTTCGAGTTCCACCCGCAGATCCAGCTCGTGCGCAGCGGTCAGGTGGCCGATCTGACCGACATCGTCGAGCCGGTGAAGGACGACTTCAACCAGGCCGACATCGCCTCGCACACGGTCGACGGCAAGATATACGGCATCCGGATGATCGACGACCCGCAGTTCTTCTTCTACCGGAAGTCGATGTTCGAGAAGGCCGGTGTCGACGTCCCGACCACCCTCGACGAGCTGATCGAAGTCGCGGCCAAGCTCACCACGGACAAGGTCAAGGGCGTCTTCCTCGGCAACGAACTGGACGCGGTCGTCCGGCCGTTGATCTGGGCGGCCGGCGCCGACACCCTCGACGACAAGAACCAGATCGCCTACCACACCGACGGGGTCAAGGAGGGCCTGGTCAAGCTGCGCAAGCTGTTCACCAGCGGCGACCTGCTGCTCGGCGCCCCGACCGACTTCTGGGACCCGTCCGCGCTCAACCAGGGCCTGACCGCGATCCAGTGGTGCGGCATGTGGGCGATGCCGCAGATGCAGCAGGCGCTCGGCGACGACCTCGGCATCTTCCCCTTCCCGAAGGTGACGGACGCCGGCAAGCCGTCGGTCTACAACGGCGGCTGGTCGATGTTCGTCAACGCCAAGGGCAAGAACGTCGACGCGGCCAAGGAGTACGTGAAGTGGCTGTGGATCGACCAGAAGGAGTACCAGGAGGACTGGTCGCTCTCCTACGGCTTCCACGTCCCGCCGCGCACCTCGATCGCCGAGTCCGCCGACAAGCTGAAGTCGGGGCTGCCCGCCGAGGGCGTCAAGCTGTTCAACGAGTACGGCCACTTCGACAACATCGGCTTCACCCAGGCCATGATCGACGCGATCGAGGACGTCGTCGCCGACTGCGTCCGCGCGAGCGGCGACCCGGAGGCCGCACTGGACAAGGCCGACGGCAAGGTCAACCGCGAGCTGAAGAAGCTCTTCGGATAGGCCGGCGGACAGGAATCCACGTCATGTCGACCACCACCACGCGCGACCTCAAGGGCCCCGCCCCGGCGTCCACGGCCTCCCCGGCCCGGCCGCGGCGGGGGCTGCGGGGCAGCAGCACCTTCAACTTCTGGCTCTTCACCAGCCCGTTCCTCATCGGGCTCGCGGTCTTCGTCTACATCCCCATCGGCTGGAGCCTCTGGCTCTCCTTCTTCGACGCCCGGTTCACGGTCACGCCGAGCGAGTTCATCGGCTTCGACAACTACCGGTACATGCTGACGCACGACGACTTCATGGGGTCGCTCGTCACCTTCACCGTCTTCGCCGCGTTCATCGTGCCCACCACCTGGGCGTTCTCGCTGGGTCTGGCCCTGATGGTGAACCGGCTGCGGTTCATGCGGGCCTTCTTCCGGTCGGTGTTCTTCCTGCCGACGGCGGTGAGCTATGTCGCCGCCTCCCTCATCTGGAAGATGTCGATCTTCAGCGGGGTCCGCTTCGGGCTGATGAACACCGTCCTCGGCTGGTTCGGCATCGACAACATCGCCTGGCTGGCCAGCCCCGATCCGCCGTGGTACTGGCTGGTCCTGGTCACCGTCCGGCTGTGGCTCCAGGCCGGCTTCTTCATGATCCTGTTCCTGGCGGCCCTGCAGAACATCCCGCAGGAGCTGTACGAGGCCGCCGCCATCGACGGGGCGAAGCCGGGCTGGCAGACCTTCCGGTACATCACCCTGCCCCAGCTGCGGGCCACCTCGACGGCCGTGATCCTGCTGCTGCTGGTGCAGGCGTACCAGGCCTTCGACGAGTTCTTCAATCTGCTGTCGAACGCCACCTGGGGCCGTCCGCCGCTGGTCGAGCTGTACTACGTCGCCCTCGGCGAGAACCAGGACTACGGCGCCGGCAGCGCGGGCGCGGTGCTCCTGACGCTGCTGATCTGCGTCGTCACCCTGCTCCAGGGCAAGTTCATGGGCTTCGGAAGGGGTGAGGAGTCCAAGTGACCACCACGACTCCCGGACTGGACAAGCCGGCTGCCGGACCGGTCGGGCCGCGGCGCGGACGGCGCGGCGGCGTGATGGGCTCCGCCGGGCTCTATGTCGCGACCTCCGTCGCCGCCCTGCTCTTCCTCGTCCCCTTCTATCTGATCGTCCGCAACGCCCTGATGACGGACCCGGAGATCACGGGCGAGGAGTGGAAGTTCTTCCCCACCGACATCCAGTGGGGCAACATCACCGAGCCGTTCGACGATCCCACGGTCGACTTCGCCCGCTCCCTGTGGAACTCGACGGTCGTCGGCATCCTGCATACGGTCGGCACGCTGCTGGTCTGCTCGCTCGCCGGATACGGTCTGGCCCGCATCCCGTACAGGCACGCCAACAAGGTCTTCTACGCCGTTCTGGCGACCCTGATGGTCCCGACCGCCGTCACCTTCGTGCCCAGCTTCGTGCTGGTGTCGTCACTCGGCTGGGTGGACACCTACCGCGGTCTGATCATCCCGGGCCTGTTCAGTGGTTTCACCTGTTTCCTGTTCCGGCAGTACTTCCTGGGATTCCCCAAGGAGCTGGAGGAGGCGGCGCGGGTGGACGGGCTCGGCTACTGGGGCGCGTACTGGCGGATCGTCGTGCCGAACTCGCTGAACTTCTTCGCGGCGATGGCGACGATCACGTTCATCAGCGGCTGGAACTCCTTCCTGTGGCCCCTGGTCATCGGCCAGGACCCGAGCGCGTGGACCGTCCAGGTGGCGCTCTCCTCGTACATGACCAACCAGACCGTCAACTTCCATCTGATCTTCATGGCCACGGCCATTTCCATCCTGCCCCTGGTGTTCGTGTTCCTCTTCCTCCAGCGCTGGCTGGTCCAGGGGATCGCGCAGACCGGCATCAAGGGCTGACGCTCTCTTCTCGAGACCTGGAGACCGATGTCTTTCCGCACCACCCCCACCGCCATCGACTATGTGGAGGACGTCTCGCCGGGCCGCGGCACTCTGCCGCCCCGCGCTTGGTACGCGTCCTCCGAGGCGCAGTCCCTTTCCCTGAACGGTACTTGGCAGTTCCGGCTGTCCGCGACCGCGGACGCCGAGGACGACGCGTTCGCCCAGCCCGGGTACGACGCCGGGGGCTGGGCGGAGGTCGCGGTCCCGGGCCACTGGGTGCTCCAGGGCCATGGCGCCCCCATCTACACCAACCACCTCTACCCCTTCCCGGTCGATCCGCCGCACGTCCCGACCGAGAACCCGACCGGCGACCATCTGCGCGTCTTCGACCTGCCGGCGGACTGGCCGGCGGACGGCGGTGCGGTGCTGCGCTTCGACGGGGTGGAGTCCTGCGCCCGGGTCTGGCTGAACGGCACGGAGCTGGGCGAGTTCAAGGGGTCGCGGCTGCCGCACGAGTTCGCGGTCGGCCATCTACTGAAAACTGCAGGCAATGTACTGGCGGTCCGTGTCCACCAGTGGTCGGCCGGTTCCTACCTGGAGGACCAGGACCAGTGGTGGCTGCCGGGCATCTTCCGGGATGTCACCCTGCTGCACCGCCCCGAGGGCGCCGCGGGCGACTTCTTCGTGCACGCCTCCTACGACCATGTGAGCGGCGAGGGCACCCTGCGCGTCGACTCCGAGGTCGCCGGCCGGGTCACCGTCCCTGAGCTGGGCCTCGACATCGCGACCGGCGAGGCGGTCACGGTCCCGGTGGAGCCGTGGACGGCGGAGACGCCCCGGCTGTACGACGGGGTGCTGGCCACGCCGGGCGAGCAGGTGCCGCTTCGGATCGGCTTCCGGACCGTCGTCCTGGAGGACGGTCTGATCAAGGTCAACGGCAGGCCGGTCCTGTTCAAGGGCGTCAACCGCCACGAGTGGCACGCCGAGCGGGGGCGCGCCCTCGACCTGGAGACCATGCGCGAGGACGTGCTGCTGATGAAGCGGCACAACGTCAACGCGGTGCGCACCTCGCACTATCCGCCGCACCCGGCGTTCCTGGACCTGTGCGACGAGTACGGGCTGTGGGTGATCGACGAGTGCGATCTGGAGACCCACGGCTTCGTGGAGCAGTCCTGGCGGGACAATCCCGTCGACGACGACCGCTGGACCCCGGCCCTGCTGGACCGCGCCGCCCGCATGGTGGAGCGGGACAAGAACCACCCGTCGGTGGTCATCTGGTCCCTCGGCAACGAGGCGGGCACCGGGCGCGGCCTGACCGCCATGGCGGAGTGGATCCACGGCCGGGACGGCTCGCGGCTGGTGCACTACGAGGGTGACCTCGACTGCCGTGACACGGACATGTACTCGCGGATGTACGCCTTCCACGACGAGGTCGAGAAGATCGGCCGCGGCCTGGACGGCGGCACCCTGAAGCGCCGCGCCCTCCCCTTCATCCTGTGCGAGTACGCGCACGCCATGGGCAACGGCCCCGGCGGACTCGCGGACTACCAGCGGCTGTTCGAGTCGTACGACCGGCTCCAGGGCGGCTTCGTCTGGGAGTGGATCGACCACGGCATCAAGCACCCGGCGCTGGGTTTCGCCTACGGCGGTGACTTCGGCGAGGAACTGCACGACGGCAACTTCGTCTGCGACGGACTGGTGTTCCCCGACCGCAGGCCGTCGCCGGGGCTGACCGAGTTCAAGAAGGTGATCGAGCCGGTCCGGATCGAGGGCGACGGCGGGGACGGCACCGTACGGGTGACGAACAGGTACGACTTCGCGGATCTGTCCGCGCTCGCCTTCGAGTGGTCGTACCAGGTCGACGGAGAGACGGTCGAGGCCGGACCGCTGTCCGTGCCCGCGCTGGCGCCGGGCGAGTCGGCGGAGGTGAAGCTGCCGCGCCCGCCGGCCGACGCTCCCGCCGGTGCGGAGACGCAGTGGACGGTCCGGGCGCTCCTGGCCGAGGCGACGGCGTGGGGAGCCAAGGACCATGTGGTCGCGTGGGGCCAACTGCCGGTCGGCGGACCGGTGGTGCCGTCGGTGGCGGCGAGCGAACGGCCCGCGGCGAGCGAGCGGCTGGTGTATCTGGGCCCGGCCTCCTTCGACCTGCGCACCGGTGCGCTGCGCACGCTCGGCGGGGTGGAGGTGACCGGTCTGCGGCTGGACGTGTGGCGGGCGCCCACCGACAACGACAACGGGGCACCCTGGCAGCCGGACGCCCGCTACGGCCTGCTGTGGCGCCGGCTGGGCCTGCACCGGATGCGGCACCGGCTGGACGGTGTGGAGCTGGGCGACGACGCGCTGACGGTGCGGACGCGGGTGGCGCCGGCGGCCGTCGACATCGGACTGCATACCGTATATCGCTGGACGTCGGACGGCGACCGGCTACGGCTGACCGTCTCCGTGACGCCCGAGGGCGACTGGACGGTGCCGCTGCCGAGGCTCGGCGTCCGGTTCGGGCTCGCGCGGGCGGACGAGGTGACGTGGTTCGGCGGCGGGCCGGGCGAGGCGTATCCGGACACCGGTATGGCGTCGATGGTCGGCCGTTGGCGGTCGACTGTCGACGATCTGCAGACGCCATACGTCCGCCCCCAGGAGAACGGCGCCCGTGCCGACGTCCGCTGGGCGGAGCTGGGCGGCCTGCGGATCGAGGGCGACCCGGCGTTCTGGTTCAGCGCCCGGCGCTGGACGAACGAGCAGCTGGACGCCGCGCAGCACCTCACCGACCTGACGCCCGGCGACACGGTGTGGGTGAACCTCGACCACGGGCAGATGGGCATCGGCTCCCAGTCCTGCGGCCCCGGCGCGCTGCCGCAGTACCACCTGCGCGCCGAGCCGGCCACCTTCTCCTTCGTCTTCTCGGAGGCACGGAGCTGACGCGGCGGCCGGCCGGTCCCCGCGCGGGTGACCGGCCGGCCGCTTCCGCCGCACCCGGCGTCAGGGACACCACCAAGCGGGTCGGGTCAGGACCGGGGTCGGTGCCGCGTCAGTGGTCGGCGCAGCACGGTGTGGGATCCGGCACCTCGAACGGGGTGAGCCGGCCGCCCGCGGCGGGCATGGCGGTCAGCACCAGTTCGCCCCGCTGCCACTGGGGGCGGACATGGTCCCGGGTCACCAGCAGCGTCCGCGGGTCGGGGTCCCCGGCGGCGCCCAGCACGCTGACCCGGTCGATCGCGGAGCGGGACAGCAGCTCCGCGACCGTGAGCGTGCCGGTGAGGCCGGCGGCGCCCGGGTAGAGCACCGCGCGGCCCACCGCGTCGGGGGCGCCGTCCGTCACCTCGTACCCCTGGGCGAGCAGGCGCTCGCGGGGTGCCGGGACCGGTGTGGCGAGGGAGAGGGCCACGCGCGGCCGGCCGTCCCGCAGCAGGTGCGTGCAGCCGAAGATGCCCTCGGGGAGGGCGAGTTCGGCGGCGAGCGTCCGCAGCAGGTGGTCGGCCGCGCGCAGGTCCGTCAGGCCCGGGTCCACGGTGAGGACGTACGGCGGGGTGACGTACGGCGGGGTCATGACGGCAGGACCCACACCGGGTTGGAGTAGAACCACAGGTCGCGCCACGGGTCGGCGTCGCCGACGATGTCGATCGCCGGGCCCGCCGGGTCGACGGCCGCGCCCATCGGTCCCACGGCGGTGCGGTTGCCGTCGGTGCCGCGCAGCCGGACGTAGACCGGGCGGTCGACCTGGCCGAGGTCGTAGGTGAGGCGGACCGTGCCGGTCGACTTGTTCACCTCGTACGACTTCACGACCTTGGCGGTGGGGGCGGTGAAGGTGTCCCTGTCCTTCGCCTCGCCGGTGACGTCGCCCTGGATGACGTCGACCCGGGCCAGGTGGGGCACGAATCCGGCCCAGTTGGGGCCGCCGGCCAGGGCCACGTCCGCGGTGAGGGTGACCCGGGTGCCCTTCTTCACGTGCAGGGCGCCGCCGAGCGTTGCCCAGCGGCCGCCGCCGGCGAGCCGGACGTCGAGGGCGCTGATCAGCTGGCCGTGGTCGACCCAGATCCGGCCGGCGCGGATGCCGTCCATGACGGCCGCATACGAAAAACCGTCTGCACCGACGTGGGTGCGGCTGTACTGGCCGGGCCAGTAGTCGCCCTGCGTGATGTCGATCCTGCCGCCGTAGACGGGATCCTCGTAGCGGCCGTTGGCGTTGAAGTCGCCGCCCGGGCCGCGGACGGCGGTGTCGCCGTAGACCTGGTGGGAGTCGGAGTTGGCGGTGATCCACCAGGGCTTGCCCTCGGCGAGCAGGCTGTCCCACAGGCCGCCGACGGTGGCGGTCATCCAGTCGAAGCCGCCCCAGGTGCGGTAGGACTCGGGCGGGTAGCCGGCGAAGGAGTTGGCGCTGGGGTTGTTGTCGTAGATGCCGCGGGCGCGGGCCATGCCGAGCGGCGCGGGCAGGCCGGCGGCCTGGTGGCCGGGGGCGCCCTCGAAGCCGACGGCGATCTGGTGGCCGGGGTCGGTGGCGTCGCGCCAGGCGCGGATCTCGTGCGGGGAGTCGACGCCGCGCCGCGCGGGGTGGTTGGCGAGCATCAGGGCGTCCTTGACCTTGCGGCGCTGGACCTGCTCGGCGAGGAAGTTCAGGCCCGCGATGGCGAGGGCCTCGTTGGCGGGCGTGGAGTCGCCGGCGCCCTTGACCCCGCCGTCGTAGTCGGCCTCGAACTGCTTGAGGACGGCGACCTCGTTCTTGCCGGGGTGCACGAAGACGGTGCCGTGCTCGGCGGCCGGGATGTTCCACTCCAGGCCCTGGAAGACGAGGGTGTCCTCGTAGGCCGCGCGGGCCTCCCGGATGTCGGGGTTGACCTTCTCCACACCGATACGGGCGTGGGTGGCGCTGCCGTGGTCGGTGATGACCAGCCAGTCCATGCCGTGCCGGGCGCCCTGCCGGACCTGGTCGACGACGCGGTACTTGCCGTCGCTGCTGTACTGGGTGTGGATGTGGTGGTCGCCGGCGAGCCACAGGAAGCCGTCCCGCTTGCGGCCCGCGGAGGCGGCGTACGCGGGCGACGCCTGCGGGGTGAGCACGCTCCCGGCGGCCAGGCCCGCGCCGAGCAGTCCGGCGCGGCGCAACAGCGAGCGGCGGGACTGCTGTTCGGGGGTCAGGGCCTCGTCGGGCACGGAGGTGTCGAAGGCGGCGGGCAGGGCCGCGTGGTCGTGCGCGTGGTCGTGGTGATGGTGGTGATGCCCGTGGCCGTGGCCGTGGTGGTGGGCGTGGCCCATGGTGTGCCTCCTCGATGCCGCTGCCTTCCGCGGCCGCCTTCGTGGGCGCGCTGCTGCGCCGCGTGAGGAGGATCGAGGTGGAAGATGAATGTTGAACGACTCAGGGGTGAGCATCAGGAGTCCCGGACACGGCCGCTCGTCCCGCCGTTCACAGCTTCCCCAACTCCCCTTGTACGTCAGTGGCGTTGACGAAGAAGCTGAGCACTGCTCACTTCTGCTCCCCCTCCCCTGGAGACGCCCTCGCCATGAGAAGACTGCTCGGCGCCCTCACCGCCGCCGCCCTGGCCGCGACCGGACTCGTCACCGCCGGTTCCACCCCCGCCGCGGCGGCGAGCACCGGCTCGTTCACCGTGCTGACGTACAACATCGCGGGCCTCCCCCTCGGCCTCGGCGACAGCGACCCGGAGACCAACACACCGCTGATCGGCCGGCGGCTCGGCCCGTACGACATCGTCAACGTCCAGGAGGACTTCAACTACCACGCCTCGCTCTACGCCCACGACACCCACCCGTACCGGACGGCGACCAGCGGCGGAGCGGGCATCGGCGACGGCCTCAACACCCTCTCCGACCACCCCTTCGAGGACTTCCAGCGGGTCGACTGGAAGGACTGCACCGGCACCGACTGCCTGACCCCGAAGGGCTTCACACTCGCCCGGGTCCGGCTCGCCGAGGGCGTCTTCGTGGACCTCTACAACGTGCACACCAACGCGGATGTGACCGACGCGGCGCTGGCCGCCCGCCGCGCCAACATCGAGCAGCTGTCGGACTTCGTCCAGGCCAACTCCGCGGGCAACGCGGTGATCGTCATGGGCGACACGAACACGCGGTACACCCGCACCGGTGACAACATCCGCACGCTGATCGGCGAGAACGGCCTCAAGGACCCCTGGGTGGACCTGGTCAAGGGCGGCACTTCCCCGGCCCAGGGCAGCGACGCGCTGGTCTGCGACGCTGCGGCACCGACGAACGACTGCGAGGTGGTCGACAAGGTCCTGTATCGAGGAAGCGACCTCGTCACCCTCGACGCCACTCACTACAACAACGAGTGGGCGTCCTTCCTCCGCTCCGACGGCGAGCACCTCTCCGACCACTTCCCGCACACGGTCGGCTTCTCCTACACCGTCAACCCGTCCCTCAAGGCGAGCGACTTCTTCGGCGGCCCGCACGGCACCGCCTTCAACGACGCCGACGACCTGCCGGCCACCCCGTCGCCCCGCACGCTGACCCTGCGCGGCGGCGCCCGCCTGGACGCCGTGTCGCTGACGCACGACGGCGGTACGGTCCTGTCCCACGGCGGTGCGGGCGGCACGGCGACGACGCTGACGCTCGGGTCGGGTGAGCACCTCACGTCCGTGAAACTGACGCGGGGCCAGAAGGACGGCCGGACACGGATCTTCTCGGCGGCGTTCACCACGGACAAGGGCCGCACGCTCTCCGCCGGTACGCCGACGACGGACACGGCCACCTTCACGGCACCGTCCGGCTGGCGGATCGTCGGCTTCACCGGCCGCTCGGGCGACGAGATCGACAAGCTGGGCGTGGTGTACGCACCGATCGGCTGACTGAGCCGATCTCAGCGGACCTCAGCGGACCTCAGTTGAGCCACCATCGGTTCGCCGCCCAGGCGAGCGCGTAGCCGAAGCCGTTGACCGCCCAGTGCAGGGCCGCCGGTGCCAGCAGGCTGCCGGAGCGGCGTCGCAGCTCGCACAGGACCGCCCCGGCGGCGGCCATGGCCAGGACCGCCGCCGTGACGGCCGGTACGACGCCCGCCGGACCGCCGCCGAAGAACTCGGCGGCGGCGGTGTTGGAGCGGGTGAGCCCGCGCGAGGGCATGATGTGCCACAGGCCGAAGAGCAGCGACGAGACGGTGGTGGCCCACGCCGTTCCGTGCCGTCGCCGGATCATGGCCCACAGCACACCGCGGAAGGCGGTCTCCTCCAGCAGCACGGTGCCGAACGGCACCCGTACCAGCGCCCGGCCGAGCACCTCCTCCGGGGACAGGCCGACGGCCCTGGCATCCCGGAACACGTCCCGGCCGGCCGGAACGGCGAGGAGCAGCAGAAGGACGACGAGGACGGCACCGGCGAGTACGGGCGCCCATCGCAGCCCCCGCCGCAGACCGGTCGAGTCGAGCCCCAGATCGGCCCGGGTGAGGCCGTCCCAACGGGCGATGAGCAGCAGGACGGCCGTCGCGGCGACGCAGACGAGGACGTACGCGACGGGTCCCCGCAGCAGCCAGTTGTTGAGCGCGTTCGCGGCGACCAGGACGGCGACGACACAGACGATCCACATCGTCACCCCAGGATTCCAGTCCGGGAGTCCGTCCGCTTCCGATGGGGACTAGGCTTCTTCCTAGAGCTACTAGGCTAGCCTTCAGCACGGAGAGGGAGGTGCCCCATGCCCAGAGCCGGCCTCACGACCGACCGCCTCGTCGCAGCCGCCGTCGAACTCGCCGACGAGGCCGGGTTCGAGAACGTGACCCTGTCCGCGCTGGCGCGCCGGTTCGGGGTGAAGGACGCGAGTCTCTACTCGCACGTCAAGAACCTCCAGGACCTGCGCACCCGGATGGCCCTGCGGGCCGGCGGGGAGCTGATCGACCGCATCGCGGCGGCCGTCGCCGGCCGCGCCGGCAAGGACGCGCTGGCCGCGTTCGCGAACGCCTACCGGGCGTACGCGCTGGAGCACCCGGGCAGGTACGCGGCCACCCAGACCCGCGTCGACCAGTCCGCGATCGCCGACTCCCCGGCCCTGCGCCGCACCGCCGAGATCACCTACGGCATGCTGCGCGCCTACGGCCTGGACGAACCCGACCTGACCGACGCCGTGCGCCTGCTGCGCGCCACCTTCCACGGCTACTGCGTCCTGGAGGCCGGCGGCGGTTTCGGCGCACCCCGCGACGTACAGCGGTCCTGGGACCGCGCCGTCGACGCCCTGCACACGGCCCTGACCCACTGGCCGCGCGAGGAGAAGAGCGAGGAGAAGAGCGACACCCATGAGTGACCACGACGTGTGCGGCGACGGGCCCGTGCTGCTCGTCCTCCCCGGCGGCGCCGGGCACCCGATGGGCCTCGGCCCGCTCACCGAGCGCCTCGCCGAACGCTTCACGGTGGTGACGTACGACCCGCTCGGCCTCGCCCACGGACGGCTCGGCCGGCCGGTCGGCGACCAGCGGGTCGAGGCGTGGAGCGACGGCGCCCGGGACGTGCTGGAGGCGGTGCTCCCCGACGGCGAGTCCGCCTACGTCCTCGGCACCAGCTCCGGCGGCATCGCCGCGCTCGACCTGCTCGCCCGGCACCCCCGGCGGCTGCGGCACGTCGTCGCGCACGAGCCGCCGTGTGTGGCCGCGCTGCCCGACGGGGCGCGGCGGCGGGCGGAGTTCCGGGAGGTGTACGACACCTACCGCGCCGCGGGACCGGCGGCCGCCGCGGTGCGGCTCACGGCCGTGCTGGAGGAGCGGGCGCCGGACCCCCTGCCGGACGGGCAACCCCTCTCCCCCGCCGAGGAGCTGGTCCAGCCGATAGCCCTGTTCCTGGCGCACGTCCTGGTCCCGTTCACCTCCTACGTCCCGGAGCCGACGCCACCGGCCGCCGCCCGGCTCACCCTGGCGGCGGGCGAAGACTCACGCGGCCGACTCCTGTACCGCACCGCCGAGTTCCTCGCCGAGCGGTCCGGAGGCGGGTTCGCCGAGCTGCCCGGCGGTCACCTCGGGACGATCGAGCACCCGGTCGTGTTCGCCGACCGGGTCGCGGAGATCTTCGGGGTGCCGGCACCGGGCTGACCGCTCAACGCCCGTACCTCGCCGTACGACGGTCCGGTGCCGCCCGGCCGCCGTCCCGCGCGGATCTCGGTGAGCGCGTCCACGGCCGCGCCGAGCGCCCGCCGGTAGAGCAGCGAGCCGAGACTGATCCGGCGTACGCCCACGTCGGCGAGGTGGGCGACGGCGGGTCCGTCGGGCGCGTACAGGATGTTGAGGGGGGTGTCGTCGAGGTCGCGGACCAGGGCGGCGATCTCGGCGGGGTCGGTGAGGCCGGGGACGAACACGCCGTCGGCGCCGGCCCGCCGGTAGGTTTCCAGACGGCGTCTGGTGTCCTCGCGGTCGCCGTCGCCCAGCCAGTACGTGTCCGTGCGGGCGTTGACGAACAGGCCCGGTGCCGCCGCCTTCACCGCCGCGATCTTCTCGGCGTGCAGGGCGGGCGAGCCCAGTCCGTCCTCCAGGTTGATCCCCGCGGCGCCCACGACGGCCAGCTGCCGGGCGAACTCCCCCACCTCCCCCGGGTCGTCGCTGAACCCGCTCTCCGCGTCCACCGACAGCAGACACGGCTCCGACCCGAGGGCGAGGGCCAGGCGCAGGGTCTCCTCGCGAGTCGCCGCCGTACCGTCCGGCACTCCGGCCGCCGCCGCGACACCGAGGCTCGTGGTGCCGATCGCGGGGAACCCCTGCGCGGCGAACAGCCGGGCCGAGGCGTGGTCCCAGGCGGTGGGCAGGAGCAGAGGGTCGTCGGTGTGGTGGAGTTCGGCGAAGGCGGTCATACGGGAACGGTAGGCCCGGATCCGTTCGGCACCGGCCGAAGTGTGGCGCCGGGCCTACCGGGCGACTACGGCCGCCGCTCCAGCATCCAGTGCATCCCCTCGACGGGCAGGCCCGGATGGCGGGCGGCGGTCTGCGCGGTGTCGGGGTCCCGCAGCAGCCGGACCAGGACATGCGCCGGCAGCCGTGGGTGTCGAGCGGCCGCATGGCGGACGCCGTCGCGCGGGCACATCCTGCCCGACGCCCTCACAGGGGCCTGACGTCCACCCCGTCGGCGTCCAGCCGGACCCGCAGCGCGGGGCCTCCGCTCCAGCGCACCTCCAGCTCCCCGGTGCCGTCGTCCGCCCGCACGGTCACCGCGTCGGCGAGCGGTGCGGGGTCCGGTTCGCCGGTGAGACGGGCCAGGGCGACGAAGAGGGTGCCGCCGACGCCGGTGACGCCCGCGAGCGCGTCGGACAGGCCGACGACGGGGACCAGTTCGGCGCGCGGGCCGTCCTCCGCCGAGGTGCGGGCCCACCCGGTGACCCGCACCGGCGTGCCGGGTGCCGCGTCCGTCACCAGGTACGCCCGCACCTCGGCGGCCCCGTGCGCGAGCACGGCACTGGACACCCGCGCTCCCCCGCCCGCCGTGTGCCGCGACGCCGCCCAGCCGTCGCCCACGCCCAGCGGCACGATGTCCGTACGGCTCGCGTCACCGCCGACGATCACGCTGTTGTCGTACGACGCGTCGGGCCGGGTCGCGGTCGAGTAGGCGAGGCGCGTGTAGTGCGGGTCGTAGCGGACGTCCTCACTGCCGTGGTTGTGGAGCCGGACCACGCCGTCCGAACGGGTCGACTGAAGCAGCCAGTTGGGCGGGCCGACGGGGGTGACGGCGTCCTCGCGCTCTGCCGGTCCCGGCTGCTCGGCGGCCGTCCACACGGCGTGGTCCGCCGGCAGAAGCAGTCCGAGGAAGCCCTTGCTCGCCCAGTAGGGGGAGGCCGGTCCGGAGTAGCCCTGGAGGACGGCCGGATCGGGCCCGTGCCAGCCGAGGGTGAGCAGGCCGCGCTCGTCGACCGCGCCCCGGTCGAGGAAGTACTTGAGGGCGCCGGAGGCCAGCCGCCGGGTCTCGCCGGGCGGGAGCGGCGTATGGCCGGTCAGGGCGCCGAGCCAGAGGGGGGCGGTGGTGGCGAAGCGGTAGGTGAGGGAGCGGCCCTGGTAGAGGGGGGCGCCGTCGGCACCGAAGAGACGGGCGTAGTCGGCGAGGTGTTCCGACAGCCGTCGACCGTATACATCCAACAGCTCACTGTCGCCCGCCAGCCACGCATGCACTACCGGATACAGGTGCATCGCCCAGCCGTTGTAGTAGTCGAACTTCCGGCCGTCCCCGTCCGTGTACCAGCCGTCGCCGAGATACCACTTCTCGATGCGCTCCAGCCCGCGCTCGATCGCCGCCCGGGACGCCGCCGTCTCGTACCCGATCTCCTCGAGGAACCCGCCGACGGTCACCGGGAACAACTCCCAGTTGCACGGCCACGCCTCCGCGTCGACCGCGTCCGTCAGCCAGTCCACCGCGCGCTGCCGCACCGCGTCGTCCAGCCGGTCCCACAGCAGCGGCCGGGTCAGCCGCAGCGCGAGCGCGATCGACGCCGCCTCGACCAGCGGCTGGGTACGGCTCTCCACCCGCGGCCAGACCCCCGCGGTGCCGGCCGCGAGCCCGTCGGCGTAGCGCTGCAACGCGGTCTCGTCACGACGGAAGGCCGCCAGGAGCAGGGTGCGGGCGTACCCCTCCAGACCGTCGGAGAGCCGGCCGGACCAGCTCTCCCGGTCGCCGGGAAGGTGGTAGAGCGCGAAGTCCTCGGTGGCGTACGGCTCCACCGCCGCGAGCAGCGCGTCGGCCGCCGCCTCCCAGTGGGCGCGGGTGTAGCCGGTGTACGGGCTGAGGGTGCGGTCCTCGGGAGGCAGCTGCATCGGTCCTCTTTCTCTCCTGCTCGGTCCGGGCCACGGGTCCGCCATGCCAGCAACCGCTTTCATGCACCCGCCGGAGCATGCTCTCCGCTCCGCGGACGACATGACAACCTCCTACGCGCCGGGACGCAACTTCCCGGACCTCGATCCGCTTCGGGCGCTGCGCCGCGCACTCGGCTGACCGCCGCTAGTGCTGTGACCGTAAGGGGTGACCGGGCCTTGTGGCTGCCCAGGCGGCGGCGACCAAGGGTCGGTGGAGATCGGTGCGCCGGATGCACGCGGCGATGGTGAGTTCGCCGGGGCTGGACGGGGTCGGGGCGGCATGGAGCCGGTGCCGGATGCTGCAGTGCTGCAGGACGAGGTCGGGGATGATGCCTGTGCCGTAGTCGAGGGCTACCAGGGTGAGCAGGGCTTCGTGTCCGTCGGCCTCTGCGGCTATGCGGGGTGTGATGCCGAGGCGGCGGAACCACCGGTTGGCGATGTCTCGGACCAGGCCCTGTCTGGGGAGTACGAACGGCTCGTCCGGAGCCGGAAGCTGCGCGTTTGATGGCGGTGGGTCGGCTCGGACGAGGACGAGGGGGGTGCGGGCGACGGTGCGGGTGAGGAGGGTGGCCGGAACTCGGGAGGGCAGGGCCGCAACGGCGAGGTCGGCCTCGCCGTCGTCGAGGAGTGCGAGGGCGGCTGCGGCGTCACCGGTCCGCACTGAGATCCGCACCCGGGGATGGGCGTCTCGCAGAGGTGCGAGCAGGTCAGGTAGCAGGCTCTGACAGGCTGTGACAGAGGCGAACACCCGGAGCTGCCCGCTGAGTTGGTCCCTTGTGAGGTCGTTGTCGCGGTAGCGGTCCCACAGCTCCAGGGCTTCGGTCGCGTAGCGGCGGAAGCGGTGGCCGTGCTCGGTCAGTGCGACGCCGTGTGGGCCTCGGTCCAGTAGCCGGTGCCCGGTGGCGGTCTCCAGGCGCTGCACGGTCCGGGACAACGTAGCGGGACTGACGTGGCAGTCAGCCGCGGTCCGGGTGAAGCTCAGAGTTGAGGCGAGATGGAGGAAGAGCCGGTACTGGTCGTGGTCCTGCATCTTTCACCTTCCGGAACGCCATGCTTCGGATGTTGCTGTTGCCGCTGGATCTGCCCGGACCCTACAAACGGGTCATGCCACGAAGCGACAGCACCCGCCCACGCCCCGCATGGTTCTTCCGTGAGTACGAGCCCGTCGGCATCGACTTGGGCAGCCCGGCCGCGGTTGCCGCCTACGACCGCAACCAGGGCACCGACCCGGACACCGACGACGCGCTGCTGGACCGCCTCGGCGTCGTTGCGGGCACCCGCCTGGTCGACCTGGCCTGCGGCACCGGCTCGCTGGTGGTCCAGGCGGCAAGACGCGGGGCCGAGGCCCACGGCGTCGACGTCTCGGAGGAGATGCTCGCCTTCGCCCAGGCCCGGGCGAAGCGGGCCGGTGCCGGCGCACACTGGCACCGGGCGGGATTCTTGGACTACGCCCACCGGGCGGGGCCCGCGGACGTGGTGACCACCAAGTCGGCCCTGCACCAGCTGCCGGACTTCTGGAAGCAGCAGGCACTCCTCAACGCGGCCGGCATGCTGCGGCCGGGAGGCACCTTCTACCTGTGGGATGTCATCTTCAGTTTCGAGCCCGCCGACGCCGCGAAGCATCTGCAGCGGTGGATCGACACCGCAGGACGCCCCGAGGGCCGGGGCTTCACCCGGGCGGACTTCGAGGCGCATGTGCGGGAGGAGTTCTCCACATACGCCTGGGTCCTGGAGGGCATGCTGGAGCGGGCCGGCTTCGACGTCGTCTCGCGTGCGTCCCGTACGCCGACGCACGGTGAGTTCCTCTGCCGCCGCCGGTAGCTGCCTCGCTCCCGGCACGACCACCGGGCGGTGTCTTCGACGAGCCCGGTGATCACGGGCTGGGGCGTTCGCGTGGCGGGTTCACGACCAAGCTGCACTGGGCTGTCGAGCAGGGGCAGAAGCCCATGTCGATCGTGGTGACGGCAGGGCAGCGGGGGGAATCGCCGCAGTTCGAACGGGTGCTGGAGGAGGTCCGTGTGCCCCGCACAGGGCCGGGTCGGCCGCGCGTCTGCCCCGACCGCGTGCGGGCTGCCGTGGCCACCAGGTACGACAAACTCGCGGTCCGCCAGGAGGCTACCGTCCTCGTTGCCGCCATCAACGAGTGGTTGCGAGGTACTGGTCTGACGACAACTCGAACACCCGGACTCGCCGACCGCCGGTGGGATTGACGGTCTCACGGACCGGATGCATTCCCAGTTTGGTCATGATCCGTTCGGAGGCGTCGTTGCCCACTTGAGTGATGCTGACGATCCGCTCCAGCCCCCGCTCTTCGAACCCGAACCGTACAGCGGCCGCAGCGGCCTCGGTGGCCAAGCCCTGCCCCCAGTGGGAACGTCCCAGCCGCCAGCCGATCTCAACCGCCGGCAGTACCTCCGGCAAGTAGTTGGGCACCGAAAGGCCGGTGAACCCGGCAAGCTCGCCAGTGGACCGGATCTCCACGGCGAACAGGCCGAAGCCCTGTGACTCCCACTCGGTCTCCCATGCCTGGATCCCATCGCGGGTCTGCTGTTCGTCACGGACGCTCCCGTCACGGATCCACCGCATGACCTCGGGGTCGGCATTGATGGCAGCCATGGACGCAACGTCTTCCTCGCGCCAGCGACGCAGAATCAAACGGGGAGTCTCAAGCGTGACCATCCAATCATTCTGGATCATCAAATGGGCTCTCCGCCATCTTGTCGATGGTGCCGCCGACAATGCACGAACTGGCGTGGACCCTCGCGCACGCGGAACCTGGCGCCGGCGGAGACAGCGGGGATCACCCCGGGCGGGCCACCCCCACCGACAAACCCGGCACGCCCTCGAAAGGCTGATCAGATCACCGGCGGCCCAGCCTCGATCCGGCGCATTACCGGGGGCAGGTGATCCAGATCGGGGCCCGTCTGGACCTGCCGCTCGTCCCACCAGGTGGCGCCGGCGTCACGCAGCGGACCGATCACGTCCTTGGCCGTCACGGCATCCGAGGACGTGGCACCGCCAAGCACGAACTCAAAGGGCCGCTCGGCCCCGCCCATACGGTGCTTGCGCACATAACCGACAAGCTCCCGTACCTCTGCCACATCGGGCACGTGCCCATGCCGGGCAGTCTCGAAAAGAGGCACCGCGCCGTCCCACCGCGCTGCCCGCCGCATCGGCGGGCGTCGCGGCCAGAACCCGCCGATCCACACCGGCGGACCAGGCGTACCCGCACGCGCCCGGCCACCGATCAGCAGCCTGGCTGTCCGGTCTGGCCGCCGAGACGACGCCGCAGCCACGCCGTCTCCGCAGGCGTCAGGTTCGGGTCGGCCAGCTTGGCCTCGACCACCTCCCGGATACATCCCGCGGGCTCGGTCTGGCAGCCCTTGCGCATGCTGTGGACCAGCAGGCTCCGCCCCAGGCGGGCGGCCATGCCGGGAATCTCGGCGCTGCCGACCGTCACCATGGTCATCGCCACATCCGCAGCGGGATCACCAGCGCCCGCGTTGCGCCAGTCGATCACCACCGGGCCGCGCCGGGTCAGAAGCACGTTGCCCGGGTGCAGGTCCAGATGCAGCACCCGGTCGTCACCTGCCGTCGAGAACCGCTGAGGCAGCCACGTCGGCGCCGACAACGCATGCAACCGGTCGTGGAGGTGGCCCAGTGTCCGGCCGATGGAGCCGACCCGCCACGGCTGCCGGGCCAGCACATCCAGCATCGTCGGCCCGTTCAGCCGCTCCAGAATCATGTCGGGACCCGTGACCTCGTACACCTTCGGCACGGGATAGCCACAGGTCGCCAGATGCGTCATCAACCGCGCTTCCAACTCCGTTGGGCCCCCGTCCCGATAACGCCGTCGGGCGTCTTGTCATAGCGAGTGGCCAGACCGCGCCACTCCTTGATCTTGTTTATGCAGCGCTCGACGGTGTTGCGGTCCTTGTAGAGGTCGGCGTCGTGCGTGACGGGACGGCCGCCGCGCGAGCCCTTCTTCCTACGGTTGGCGGTCTGGTCGGCTTTCTCCGGGATGACGCTCCTGATCCGGCGTCGGTGCAGGTAGGTGCGGCTGGCGCGGGAGGAGTACGCCTTGTCGCCGGCGATCGCGTCCGGGCGGGTGCGGGGCCGGCCCGCCGGACCGCGGACCTTGATCCGCTCGACGACCGGGATGAAGCGGGGACTGTCGGCGGCCTGCCCGGGCGTGAGCAAGAAGGACAACGGCCGACAGCGGCGCTCGGCCGCAAGGTGGGTCTTGGTGGTCAGCCCGCCGCGCGAGCGCCCCAGCTCGGCCGCGCGAAGCCGGGCCCGGCGGCAGGCGCACGCGGCGGCGTTGCTCGCGAGTCGCGTCGTCCGTCTCGTCGGCCGGGTCGGGCGCCGCCAATAAGGCTTCGTTTTGCCCCTTTTATGGAGCCCTTTTCCCTCCGCGACGGCCTTCTCCAGATTCCGCAGCAACTCCGGGTCGACGACCATCCCGGCCGCGTGGTGGTGCGCGCGGGCCACCGTGGAGTCCACGCTGACCAGGCTGAGGTCGACCTGCCCCCGCGTTGCGGCCTTGGCGATCATCCCGTCCATCAATGCCTGAAAGGTTCCAGCCGCCACCCACAGCTGGAACCGACCGTAGACGGTCACACCGCAGTTCTACCGGGCCGTGATCGCCCGGCGTCGGCGATCTGAACTCGGAACAGTCCCAGTGGCTACCCGTGACCATCGCTCGCGGTTCTTGGCCAAGCGACCTGCTCCTATGGTCAAATCCCACCCCTGTTGCGTAAGGTCCGTTTTGGACTATCACCTATTACCATTCAGGGGGACGGGCGGCGATGCCGGACACCAGGATCAGTGAGCTCGTGTGGATGTGGATCAACGGCTGGGTCGTCTCCCGCGGCAGCTCGGACCCGGTCGACGAGTCGTGGGGGTGGACGATCGACGTCGGGCAGCCCAAGCACGTCGCCCGGCACGTTCTGCCGGAGCCCTCTGAGGCCGATGTGCGCAAGATCGTCGCCGCGACGAGCGCGCCCGGGACGTGGCTGAAGCTGTTCGCCGAGGACCAGGCGGTCCTGCCCTGGGTCGGGCCGGGCTGGCGGCGCGACAGTCCCGGCTTTCTGATGACCTGTCACCTAGTACCGGAGAGCCCTGAGGTGCCGGCCGGTTACACGCTCACCAGCTGGACCCGGGGCGGCGTCAGCCGAGTACTGGTCCGCACGCGTGCCGGGCACTTCGCCGCCCGTGGACAGATCGCCCAGGTAGGCGACCATGTCGTGGTCGACCAGGTCGAGACCGCCGCCGAGCACCGGCGCAAGGGCCTCGGCGGCCTGGTGATGCGCACGCTGCAGAGCGCCGCGTACGAGGCCGGTGCAAGGACTGGCCTCCTGGTCGGCACGCCCGAGGGTCGGGCGCTTTACTCCTCGCTGGGCTGGACCATGCGCTCCCCGATGACGAGCCTCTGGTACGAGCCATCGGATGCCGCCCAGTGAGCTAGAACAGGCCCTAGGATCCCCGACCCGAGGTCGGACCGACAGCAGGGCCGACCCATCGGGCTCCGCATCCAAGCGAAGCCCGACTGCTGCCACGGCCACCGCCTGGGGACACGCACACCAAGCGTGACCGCGTCGAGCAGATCCACCCCCAGCCCCAACTCGGCTGACTCGGTGGTCACATGTCTCGCTCAGGGGCCAAGTCCGGACTCAATGACCGCCACGGAGTTCGAGGCGTAGTGGTGCTTGGTTCAAGGAGCGAGGCAACCCGTGCCAGGGACCTCGGCAGGCACTCCGGGGCTGGCCAAGTCAACCAGGCCCGTGACTTCCTGAACTGCGCAGTCCACGGTGGCCACGGGGTCCGGAACGGCACTGGCGGGCATGGCGAGGGCCCCGAGGAAGGCGGCGGTTCCGAGGGCGAGGGCAGCGATTCGACGCATGGCGAATTCCTTTCAGCGACGACTTGTTGGCGGTGACTCGGCGGATGGTTCGAGTCGCCGCATCGCTGCCCGGCCCAGCAGGCGCTCACGCGCTCATCACACGGACGAGTGGCACCGAAACGATTCCCCGTCCCTTGAGGCTTGAGGGTTAGGGTCGTGGCTGATCATTGCCACTCAGGAGGGGCTTCGAGGATGAGCGGGATAGTGACGGCAGTCAGCAGCAACGGCGAGTACTCGTTCACCAAGCCGAACCGGGACACCATCACGCTGCTCGCCGGGCTCGGTGTGGAGGGTGACGTACATGCCGGCGTGACGGTCAAGCACCGCTCACGCGTCGCGCAGGACCCCACCCGGCCGAACCTGCGCCAGGTGCACCTCATCCATGAAGAGCTCTTCGCCGAGGTCGGTGCAGAGGGATTCAAGGTGATGCCCGGTGACCTCGGCGAGAACATCACCACCCGTGGCATCGATCTGCTCGGCTTGCCGGTCGGCACGCTGCTGCGCATCGGCGACGATGCAGTGCTGGAGGTGACCGGCCTGCGCAATCCCTGCGTGCAGATCGACAACTTCCAGGACGGGCTGCTGAAGCAGGTCGTCGGCCGCGATGAGGCCGGGAACATCGTACGCAAGGCCGGAATCATGAGCATCGTGAAGAAGGGCGGCGCGGTGCGCCCGGGCGACACGATCAAGGCGGAGCTTCCCAGCGGGCCTCACCGACCCCTGGAGCAGGTCTGACGTCTCTCCATGGGGCGGGCCGTGACGCGCGTCGCGGTTCCCGCAGTGCGGGCCGCATGAGGTCGACACCGGCCCAGTGGCAGATGACGAGGCTGCCGCACGCGCGCCGACCCGTTGAACACGTCAACCCGCGGCCCGATCCTGGGGCGCCCAGGTTCCGGTCAGGGCGCCCCAGGAGTTCAGCCCGCCCGGACCAGGCCCTCCGGCACCAGGTGCTGGGCGAGGAGTTCGTCGCGGACCAGGGCCGCGTAGACAGTGGCGCCGTGGACGGAGGTGTGCGTGTTGTCGCGCTTCTCGTTGTAGAGGTACAGCGCCTTGGAGGCCTCCACGCCGAGTGACTCGACCACCGCCTTGGTCTTCGCCGTGAGGTCGATCAGCGGCACGCCCCGATCCGCGGCGACCGAGCGGATCACCGCCGGGTGGTCGACGCCGAGGCCGTTCACCAGCAGGGCGGTGTTGTTGTTCAGCGTGCCGTCCGGGTTGAACCAGCGGCGCACGATCGGAGTCACGAGGACCGGTTCGCCGCCCGACTGGCGGACGCCGTCCACCAAGGCCTCGAGGTTGGCCCGGTAGGTCGGCCCGTCCGTCGTCTTGTCGTTGTGGGCGAGTTGGATGAGGACCAGGTCGCCGGGGCGGATGCGCGGCTGGACGGTGGCCCACAGCTGCGGGTTCTGCCGGTAGGTGACCGTGCTCTCGCCGGAGTCGGCGTGGTTGGCGACGGACAGGCCCTTGCGGAGGTACTGCGGGAGTTCCTGGCCCCAGCCGGCGTACGGGTCGCCGGGCTGGTCGCAGACCGTGGAGTCGCCGATGAGGAAGATCTGGCGGGTGTGGCGGGTGGTCGGGGTGACGCGGATGTCGGCCAGGGCGGGGGCCGAGCCGCCGAGGAAGAGGTCCAGGCCTGCCGTGCCGGCGGGGCCGGTGGGCTCGCCCTCGGGCGTGCGGACGTCCACCGTGAAGCTGCGGGCCACGCGCTCGCCGGCCGGGGCGGCGGTCTCGGGGAGCAGGGCGCGCCGGGTCTCGCCGGTGATGCGGGTGCTGGACGCGGTCTCGCCGCCGAGGAGGACCTTCACGTCGTAGGTGCCGGGCGGGACGTCGAAGTGGCAGGCGGCGGCGGTGCAGTTCTCGATGCCGAGCGGGCGCGGCCCGCTCTCGGCGTGGGCGGGCACGGCGGACAGCGCGGTGCCCAAGGTCGCCGCCACCAGCGCGGCGATACTGAAACGTCTCATTCCCGGCTCCTCGATCACGACGACGTGGTCTGGCGGTGGACCGTACCGCATCCGGCAAGCGCTTTCTAGCCCTCGGGAAAATTTCCTACAAGTCACAACCTTCTTGCGGGGAAAGCCCTTTCGGAAAATCGATTCAACTGTCAACCTGCCAGTCACCCGCAACCCCCACACCTCCCGAAGGAGGCACCCCCATGTCCGGATCCGCGCACCGACCGGTCGGACGCCGCGGCTTCGTCCTCGGCACCGCGGCCGCCGCCGGCACGGCGGCCCTCGGCGGCCCGCTGGCCCCTTCCGCGTCCGCGGCGGCCTTCGGCTGGAGCGACGACGGCAGCAACTACGTGGTCGACACCGGCGCCCAACTGGTCTTCAAGGTCAGCAAGTCCAACGGCGATCTGACCTCGCTGGTCTACCGGGGCACGGAATACCAGGGCTACGGCGGCCGGAACTCGCACATCGAGTCCGGCCTCGGCAGCTCCACCGTGACGCTCCAGCAGTCCGGGTCGACGATCCTGATCTCGGTCACGTACGGCACGCTGCGGCACTACTACGCGGCCCGCAGCGGCGAGAACAACATCTACCTGTGGACCAACAAGGCCGACGACTCGGTCTCGGCGACCCGGTTCATCCTGCGCGTGAAGGCGGGGCTGTTCCTCAACGACGAGCCCGACTCGTACACCTACGCGCCGACCGTCATCGAGGCCTCGGACGTGTTCGCCAAGTCCGACGGCCAGACCCGCTCCAAGCACTACTCGAAGCTGCGGGTCATGGACTACGACTACGTCGGCTGGAGCAGTGGCAGCGTGGGCCTGTGGATCGTGCGCAGCAACCACGAGAAGGCTTCCGGGGGACCCTTCTATCGGTCTCTGCTGCGGCATCAGAGCGCCGATGGCGGTGGTCTGTACGAGATCCTGTACTACGGCCAGAACCAGACGGAAGCCCAGCGCTTCGGCCTCCAGGGCCCGTACGTCATCGCCCTCACGGACGGCGGCGCGCCGTCGTCGTCGTTGTTCCCGGGGACGCTCACCACTCCGTGGGCGGATTCGCTCGGCATCGCCGGGTACGTCGGCGCGAGCGGGCGGGGCCGGGTGGCCGGCGTGGGGATCACCGGGCGGAACACGGCGTATCCGTACACGGTGGGGCTGGCCAACGCGGCGGCGCAGTACTGGGGTGCGGCGCGGTCGACGGACGGCTACTTCTCGATCGGCGGTGTACTGCCGGGCACATACACGCTGACTGTCCACAAAGACGAGTTGGCCGTATACAGCACACAGGTGACGGTATCCGCCGGAGCGACGACCACCCTCAACACCATCTCCATACCGTCGACCAACGACCCGGCCAACGCGAGCGCCATCTGGCGCATCGGCGAGTGGACCGGCACGCCGAAGGGCTTCAAGAACGCGGACCTGATGACGTACGCCCATCCCGCCGACGTCCGTGCCGCCCCCTGGACCGGCAACGTCGTCATCGGCAGCGGCACGGAGACGTCGGCCTTCCCCTGCTACCTCTGGAAGGACGTCAACAGCGGCATCGTCGTCTACTTCCGGCTGACCGCCGCACAGGCCGCCGCCGCGCACACCCTGCGCATCGGGGTGACGACGGCGTACGCCAACGGCCGGCCGCAGATCGTCGTCAACGACACCTGGACGTCGGCGATCCCCTCACCGCCCACCCAGCCGGACACGCGGTCGCTGACCAACGGCTCGTACCGGGGGAACAACCACACGTTCACCTACAGCGTCCCGGCGAGCGCCTGGCTGACGGACACCAGCCAGTACAACACGCTGAAGATCAACGTGGTGAGCGGTTCGGGGACCACCTCCTATCTCAGCGCGGGCACGGCGATCGACGCGATCGACCTGCTGGCCTGAGGGTTCCACGGGCTCTACGGGTTCTCATGTCCCGCGCGTCCACTGCTGGTTCGTTCCTCCGTTGCAGGTGTACGTGATGATCGCGGCGGAGTTGGCGGTGGACGCGCCGTTCACGTCCAGGCACTCGCCGGTGGCGCGGGACTTGACGTTCACGTAGGAGCCGGTGGTGGTGAGCGACCACTGCTGGGCGGTCGACGAGGCGTTGCAGTTCTCCTGCGTCACCGTGCTCGCGTTCTCCTGCACACACAGGGAGCTGTGCCGGGCGATCAGTTGGTGGTAGCCGCCGCCGACGGACTTGAACCAGTACTTCTGGTTGCCGCCGCCGTTGCAGTCGTACTGCTTGATCTGCGCGCCCGCCCACTGGGACTGGTTGGTGACGTCCGCGCAGCGGCCGGAGTGCCGGGCGATCAGCGTGTTGTACGTGGCGCTGGTGCCGGTGACCGTCCCGGTGGCCGTGTCGACGGTGATCTCCGGGGACCAGGACATGGACATCGAGGTCGAGGTCGGGAAGGTCAGCGGCAGCCAGACATAGCGGGAGTCGTTGACCGTGCCGCCGAAGGAGTTGCCCCAGCGGTCGCCGAGATACAGGTAGGACGTGGCCGAGGATCCCTGCACCGGTAGAACGTATGCGGTCTGCGATCCGTAGGCGACCGCATCCCCCACATTGGACATCGTCGACCACGGACCGCCGAGGCTCGTCGCCGTGGCGTACTGCTGCTGGTTGGGGCTCCAGCCGGTCGCGCCGGACGTCAGCATGAAGTAGACGCCGTTCCGCTTGAACAGGGCCGGCGCCTCGCGGTGCCCGCCCGGCCACGGGTTGGCGACCAGGCCGGCGACGCCGGTGTAGTCGGCGGTGAGCCGGTAGATGTGCAGGTCGTAGTTCTCGCGGGCGGCGGAGACCATGTAGCCGGTGCCATCGGTGTCGACGAAGACCGTGATGTCCCGGGACATGTGCTGGCCGAGCGGGCGGAAGCTGCCCCGCCAGGTGTAGTCGCCGTCGACGGTGTCGGAGACGGCCACGGCCGCGCGGGCCTCGCTGTAGTCGGAGCCGTTCTCCTTGTGCATCCACATGACGAACTTGCCGGTGGAGGCGTTGTACATCACCTTCGGCCGCTCGATGTTGGCGACGGCCAGCTCGGGGTGGGTGGCCTGGGTCAGGACGTGGTTCCTGAACTCCCAGTTCTTCAGGTCGGTGGAGCGGTAGGCGTCGACGTAGCGGAAGGTGTTGTCGGCATTGCGGTGTTCGCCGAACCAGTAGTAGTACGAGCCGACCTTGATGATGCCGCCGCCGTGGGCGTGCACGGGGTTGCCCGAGGTGTCGGTGAACCGGGTTCCGTTGGTGATGGTCTGCGGTGCGGCCTGGGCGGGCCCGGCGGTGGCGAGGGAGCCGAGCAGGGTGAGACAGAGGGCGAGGAGGACCGCGTGGGCGCGTCTCATCGGGCGTCTCATCTCAGTCCTCCGCCCCTGCCGGAGTGTCGGCGACCGGGATCCCGAAGTCCGGGGTGCCGTCCGGCTTCCAGCCGAGCTTCTGGATGCGGGTGTGCCGGTTGGGGTCGTTCAGCGGATCGCCGACGATCTCCTTGTACTGACGGGCGTGGTAGACGAGGACGTCGGTACGGCCGTCCTCGGCGACGGTGAAGCAGTTGTGGCCGGGGCCGTACTGCTTGGTGGTGTCGTTGCTGGTGAAGACGGGGGTCGGGGACTTCGACCAGCTCGCCGGGTTCATCAGGTCGCTGTCGGCGTCGGCGGTCAGCAGGCCGACGCAGTAGTGGTGATCGGTGGCGCTGGCGGAGTAGGTCATGAAGACGCGGCCGTTGCGCTGGAGGACATACGGACCCTCGTTGACCTTGTAGCCGATGCACTCCCAGTCGAACTCCGGGGTGGTCAGGCGTATCTGAGGTCCGGTCAGCGTCCACGGGTTCGCCATCTTCGACAGCCACAGCGCGGTGTTGTTGTCCATGCCGGGCTCGTGCTGGGCCCAGGCGAGGTAGCGGGTGCCGCGGTGGGTGAAGGTGGTGGCGTCCAGGGAGAAGGTCTCCCAGGCGGTCTTGATCTGGCCCTTCTCGACCCAGGTGCCGCGGAGGGGGTTGGGGTGGGAGTTCTCGAGCACCCAGATGCGGATCCGCCATACGTCCTCCGCGGGGGCGGCGGCGAAGTAGATGTACCACTTGCCGTCGACGCGGTGCAGCTCCGGCGCCCAGATGTGCGCGCCCATGTCACCGGAGGGGTGGGCCCGCCAGATGACGGACTCGGCGGCGGTGGACAGTCCGTTCAGGGTGCGCGAGCGGCGCAGGATGATCCGGTCGTACTCGGGGGCGGTGGCGGTGAAGTAGTAGAAGCCGTCGGTGTGCCGGTTGATGTGCGGGTCGGCGCGGTTGAGGACCAGGGGGTTCACGTACGGGGCTGCCTTCGGGGAGGTCGTGGCGGGGGCCGCCGTCGCCGTGGCGGGGGCGGCGGCCAGGGCGCCCGCGGCGAGAGCGGCGCCCTTCAGGACGAGTCGGCGGTTGGGGGCCGGGTGGGAGGTGGGGGGAAGGTCGTCGGCGCGGCTCATGCGGACTGCCTCTCGATCACTCGGGGTTCGAGATTTCGGACACCATCTGCTATTCCGAACGCGCACAAGGTAAGGGCGTGTTAGGGAGAGGTCAACGGGGCCGACAGGACGAAACGCGCGAGCGGTGCCGTGAGGTGCGCTGCCGCTGGTGCGAGCCCGCCGGTAACGGCGTCACCAGGGATGGTCAGCGCCGGTGCACCGAGAGCGGCGCCCTGCCATCGGCTGCGGGCCGGTGGCAGGGCGCTCGCTGTTCACGTGATCACGTGCCGTGGTCGGCGTCGGGTCACCACTGGGCGATGAGCGGCGTGTCCGGTTCGTGCTGCCGCCAGGCTTCGGTGAGGCGGGTGAGGCGGGCGGGGGCGGCGATGCCGCGCACGGTCGCGATCTTGCCGTCGGTGATGTCGAACGTCACGGAGCCGACGATCCGGTCGCCGACCACGGCGAGGATGGCGGGGGTGCCGTTGACGAGCGCGTAGTGGATGGCGGGCGTGCCGCCGGCGAATCGCCGTTTCGCGGCTGTGGGCCGGAAGCCGGCCCGTGCGATGGCGGCGACGCGCCGCGGAGTGTCGAACCGCAGCAGCGTCTCGGCCAGGCCGGCGCCGTCGGAGATGGCGGTCACGTCGTCGGTGAGCAGCGCGACCAGCCGTTCGGTGCGGCCCGAGGTGGCAGCGGCGAGGAATTCCTCGACGACCCTGCGGGCGGACGCGGGGTCGACTTCGCCGCCGTCGCGGCGGCGCGCGGCGGTGACGCGGCGCCGGGCCCGGTGGAGGTGCTGCTGGCTTGCCGACTCGGTGATGTCGAGGATCTCGGCGATCTCGGCGTGGCTGTGGGAGAACGCTTCGCGCAGGATGTAGACGGCCCGCTCGACGGGCGACAGGCGCTCCATGAGCGTCAGCACGGCCAGCGAGACCGATTCGCGCTGCTCGAACGTGTCGGCCGGGCCGAGCATCGGGTCGCCGGCGAGGAGCGGTTCGGGCAGCCAGGCGCCGACGGTGCGTTCGCGGCGGGCCTGTGCCGAACGGAGCCGGTCGAGGCACAGGTTGGTGACGACCTTGGTCAGCCATGCTTCCGGCACCTTGATCAGCTGCCGGTCGGCGGACTGCCAGTGCAGGAACGCGTCCTGCACGGCATCTTCGGCGTCGGTGGCCGAGCCCAGCAGCCGGTATGCCAGCGAGGCCAGCCGGTTCCGGCTGGCCTCGAACCGACTGGTGTCGAAGCGATCAGTAGCGGTGCTGTCCACGCGGAACACCCTAGACGGCTACGCGACCGCCTCGACGGCGAACGCATCCGGCGACGCGGTCACGTGGCGCTTGCGCTTGGGCAGGCCGAAGGTCGGATGCGAGACGCCCCACAGCGACATCTTGAGAATGCCCGCCTTGATCCGCGCGGCCTTCCGGCCGCCCACATACTTCGGCTTGGCCCGCGCTTCGTCGTCGACCGTCTGCAGGATCCCGTCCTGCCGCCCGAGGCTGATGTGATTGCCCAGGTAGACCTGCTTGATGTCGGCGACCTTGCGGCCGGTCAGGCGTCCGGCGATCGCCTCCGCGGCCTGCCGGCCGGTGGACCCGGCCGAGGCGCAGGACATCGGCAGCGGCCGGCCGTTTTCGCCGAGGGCGTAGGCACTGTCGCCGGCGGCGTAGACGTTCGGGTGCGAGACCGACCGCATGGTGCGGTCGACGACGATCCGGCCGTGCTCGGTGACCTCCAGCCCGCTGGCGGCGGCGATGGGGTGGACCGCGAACCCGGCCGTCCACACGGTCACGTCGGACGCCACGATGGTGCCGTCGGCGCACAACGCCCGTGTCGCTTCCACGGCTTCGACGCTGGTGTGCTCCAGGACGGTGATGCCCAGCCGGTCGCAGGCCTGGCGCAGGTGGCCGCGGGCTCCGGCGGAGAGCCGGGCGCCCAGCTCGCCGCGGGCGACCAGCGTCACCGACAGACCGGGCCGGGATTCGGCGATCTCGGTGGCGGTCTCGATGCCGGTCAGCCCGTCGCCGACGACCAGCACACTCCCGCCTTCGCCCCGCTTGTCCAGGCTGTCCAGGCGCTCGCGCAGGCGCAGCGCCGAGGGCCGGCCGGCGACGTCGAAGGCGTGCTCGGCCACGCCGGGGACGCCGCTGTCGGCGACGTGGCTGCCGAGCGCGTAGAGAAGCGTGTCGTAGCCGAGCTCGCCGCCGCCGTCGGCGTCGGCCACGGCGACGACCTGGCGCTCGGGGTCGACGGCGGTGACACGGGCCAGGCGCAGCCGTATCCCCGTGCCCGCGAAGACGTCGGCGAGCTTCGGAGCCTCGATCTCCTGGCCGGCCGCGAGCTGGTGCAGCCGCAGCCGCTGGACGAAGTCCGGCTCGGCGTTGACCACGGTGATCTCGGTGTCCTCCGGGGACAGCCGGCGGGCCAGGTTCCCGGCCGCGTAGGCCCCGGCGTAGCCGGCGCCGAGGACGACGATGCGGTGCTTCATGTGTCGCTCCTGTCGGTTCGCTTGCTCCTGGTGAGTGAGCGGGACAGCGCCCCGATTGCTGACAGGAACTGCTTGTGACGTGAGTCACAGAGTGGCAGGATCACCGCGCCGTGGGTCATGGACAGGAGTCCTGGGCCGCCGAAGGCCGCTCTCACCTGCGCCATCGACTAGCGTCGTGACATGACCAGCGACACCCCCGCACCCCCGCCCTCCCGCACCCCCTCCCTCGCGGACGCGCTCGCCGCCGGGACCGTCGTGCTGGACGGCGGCATGTCCAACCAGCTGGAGTCCTCCGGGTACGACCTGAGCGACGAGCTGTGGTCGGCGCGGCTGCTCGCCGAGCGGCCCGAGGCGATCACCGAGGCGCACCTCGCCTACGTCGAGGCGGGCGCGAACGTGGCCATCACCGCCAGCTACCAGGCCACTTTCGAGGGCTTCGCCAAACGCGGTATCGGTCACGAGCGGGCGGCCGAACTGATCGCGCTGAGCGTCGAGTTGGCACGGGAGGCGGCCCGGCGGGCGCACGCCGGGGGCGTCACCCGGCCGCTGTGGGTCGCGGCGTCGGTCGGGCCGTACGGGGCGATGCTCGCGGACGGGTCGGAGTACCGGGGTCGCTACGGGCTCTCGGTCGACGAGCTGGAACGGTTCCACCGGCCGCGCCTGGAGGTGCTGGCCGCGGCGGCACCCGACGTGCTGGCGCTGGAGACGGTGCCGGACACCGACGAGGCGGCGGCGCTGCTGCGGGCGGTGCGCGGGCTCGGGGTGCCGGCCTGGCTGTCGTACACGGTCGACGGTGGACACACGCGTGCCGGCCAGCCGTTGGAGGAGGCGTTCGCGCTCGCCGCGGAGGTGGACGAGGTGATCGCGGTGGGCGTCAACTGCTGCGCCCCGCGCGACGTGGACGCGGCGGTCGCGACGGCGGCCCGGGTGACCGGCAAGCCGGTCGTCGTCTACCCGAACAGCGGCGAGGCCTGGGACGCCGAGGCCCGCGCCTGGAACGGCCGCGCCACCTTCACCGCCGCGCAGGTCGAGGGGTGGCGGGCGGCCGGGGCACGGCTGATCGGCGGCTGCTGCCGGGTGGGGCCCGAGGGCATCGCCTCGATCGCGGAGACGCTGCGGGCGGGGTGAGAGCCGGGACGGTTCCACGCCCGACGGCGTGAGCGTGCGGCCGCTCCCCCGCCCGCTCCGGCGCGCCGGTCGTCGTCCCCGCACTACCGCCGCACCCGTCTCCTCGCCCCTGCCCGGCGCTGCTAGCCTCCACCGCACCGGGAACCGGTTTCCGCCGTGTTCCCGCAGTTCCCGGGGTGGTTGCCGGGGCAGGGGGGAAAGGGGCGAGCGGGTATGACGAGGAAGAGCGGGAGCGTAAGCCGCAGCACGATCCGGGATGTGGCGGCGCGGGCCGGGGTGTCCGCGTCGACGGTGTCGCGTGTGCTGGGCGGGGAGTATCCGGTGAGTTCGGCGACCCGCACCCGGGTGCTGCGGGCGGTGCGCGACCTGGACTACGTCGCCGACGCCCGCGCCAAGGCGGTGGCCGGCGCCGGAACGCCGTCCCTCGCGTTCGTGTTGGAGGACATCACCGGCCCGTCGTTCGCGCACATGGCCCACGGTGTGGAGCGGGAGGCGGCCCGGCACGGGCATCTGTGCCTGGTGTGCAGCACGGAGGGCGACGTACAGCACGAGTTGGACTTCGTGGAGATGATGCGGGCTCAGCGCGCGGCGGCGGTGATCCTGGTGGGCGGCGGCGCGGACACCCCCGCGTACCGGGAGCGCACCCGGCGGATGGCGGACTCGCTGGCGTCGGCGGGCTCCCGGCTGGTGCTGTGCGGTCGGCCGCCGCTCGGGCCGGGGGCGCCGGTGACGGTCATCGAGTACGACAACGAGGGCGGCGCCCACGCCCTGGTGGCGCACGTGCTCGCGCAGGGCCACCGGCGGATCCTCTTCCTCGGCGGCAAGCCGGACCACACCACGGCGCTGGGCCGGGAGCGCGGCTATCTCGCCGCCCACCGGGCGCGCGGCGTGGAGCCCGACCCGGCGCTGCTGCTGCACGGCGACTTCACCCGCGACTCGGGGCACCGGCTGATGCGCCGGGCCCTCGCGGACGGGCTGGAGTTCACCGCCGTCGTGGCCGCCACCGACATGGTCGCGGCGGGCGCGCTCACCGCCCTGCACGAGGCGGGCCTGGACGTGCCCCGGGACGTCTCGCTGGCCGGCTACGACGACATCCCCTTCGCCCGCGATCTGCACCCGGCGCTGACGACGGTTCACGTGCCCTACGAGGAACTGGGCCGCCTCGCCGTCCGCACCGCGCTGGGGCGCAGCCCGGAGACGCCCGACGAGCATCTGCTCCTGGGCACGCATGTCGTCGTACGGAACTCGGTGGCGCCGCTGGGTCAGACGCGCTGACCCGCGCCTTCGCGCCGTCCGCCGTCGTCAGTGGGCCCTGCCGGTGCCTCGGCACGAGCGGCAGGTGACCGACTGCCACGTATGCGACGGGCGCTGCACGGTCTGCCGCTTCCCGCCGGGGTACGTGACCTCGGTCCGCCATTTCGTCTCGGTCGTGGAGGTGACGCCCCTGCCTCGGCACGTCCGGCATGTGCCCGGCGGGAGCGGCCGGGTGTGCGCGTATATCGCGACGGCGATGACGGCCATCACCGCGAGTAGGACCAGTCCAGCTGCCATGTGCCGGGTGTAGCTCGCCTTTCGGCCGCCGGTAAGTCCCGGGCGTTGGGCGCCTGCGGCGTGAAGGGGGCGCATGGGAAGCACTTGGCGCTTGTCGCGTGGGCCGGGGTCCACCCCCGATTTCTCTCCCGGATCTTGTCCGGGCCCGGGCCCCTCCCTATCCTCTCCAGGACAGCAACCGGTTTCCATCCGTGTCCGGCGCCAGGGGACGACGGGAGACATCGGGCAGACAACGGGAGTCCCGCACCCATGAGCACCGGTCCGATCCGCCCCACCGCCCGTGCCCGCACCGCCCTGCGCCCACCGGCCGCCGCGCGGATCACCGGCGGATTCTGGGCGGCCCGTCGGCGGACCAACGCCGAGGCGAGCATTCCGCAGGGCCCCGAACGGCTGGAGAGCGCCGGGAACCTGGCGAACCTGCGGGCCGCCGCCGCGGGCGAGGGCGCCTTCACCGGCGACTTCCCGTTCCAGGACTCCGATGTGCACAAGTGGCTGGAGGCGGCCTCCTGGCAGCTCGCCGACGAGCCCGGCGACAAGGAACTGGCCCGCGACATCGACGAGTTGAGCCGCCTGCTGGCCGACGCCCAGGACGCCGACGGCTATCTCCAGACGTACTACCAGGTCGCCCACCCCGACCGGCGGTGGCGGGAGCTGGGCTGGGGCCACGAGCTGTACTGCGCCGGCCATCTCCTCCAGGCCGGCATCGCCCACCACCGGGCCACCGGGCGGTTCGATCTGCTCGCCGTGGCCGTGCGGTTCGCGACGCACGTCGACGCGGTGTTCGGCCCGGACAAGGCGATCGACGGGGTGTGCGGCCATCCGGAGATCGAGACCGCGCTGGTGGAGCTGTACCGGGAGACGGGCGAGAGGCGCTGGCTGGACCTCGCCGCGTACTTCGTCGACCGGCGCGGCCACAGCCTGCTCGACCCGGACGTCAACCCGCATCTGGGCAGCGCCTACTGGCAGGACCACACGCCGGTGCGCGGGGCGACGTCGGTCGCCGGGCACGCCGTACGGCAGCTGTATCTGATGGCCGGGGTCACGGATCTGGCGTCGGAGACGGGCGACGGTGAACTGTATGCGGTCGCCGAGCGACTGTGGGACGCGATGGTGTCGGCGAAGACCTATCTGACCGGCGGGGTGGGCGCCCGGCACGAGGGCGAGGCGTTCGGCGAGCCGTACGAACTGCCGCCGGACCGGGCCTACGCGGAGACCTGCGCGGCGATCGCGTCCATCCAGTGGTCGTGGCGGATGGCGTTGCTGACCGGCGAGGCCAAGTACTCCGACCTGATCGAACGCACCCTCTACAACGGCTTCCTGTCCGGTGTCGGCCTCGACGGCGACAGCTGGCTGTACGTCAATCCGCTCCAGGTGCGTGAGGAGTACGAGGGCGCGAACGAGGCCGACAAGGCGGCCCGCCGCACCCCCTGGTTCCGCTGCGCCTGCTGCCCGCCCAATGTGATGCGGCTGCTCGCCTCGCTCCCCCACTACCTGGCGAGCGGCGACGCGCAGGGCCTGCAGCTGCACCAGTACGCGACCGGCGTCTACGAGGCGGGCGGCGGCCGGGTCCGGGTGGAGACCGACTACCCGTGGGACGGACGGATCGCGGTCACGGTGGAGGAGGCGCCGGCCGACGCCGACTGGACGCTGTCGCTCCGCATCCCCTCCTGGTGCCCCGACTTCACCGCCTCCGCCCCCGACGGGGAGACGCCGACCGAGACCGCCCCCGGCTGGCTGCGGCTGCGCCGCCGCTGGCGGCCGGGCGACACGCTCACCCTCGACCTGGACCTGATGCCCCGGCTGACCAGGCCCGATCCGCGGGTGGACGCGGTACGCGGCTGTGTGGCGATCGAGTACGGTCCGCTGGTCTACTGCCTGGAGGGCGTCGACCAGGAGCCCGGCGTCCGGTTCGACGAGCTGACGCTGCCGTACGGCGCCCATCTCGCCGTCGAGCGCCGGCCGGAACTGCTGGGCGGGGTGTCGGTCATCAGTGCCGACGGTCGCCGCCGGAGCGACGGAGCAGACGCACGACTGACCGCGGTTCCGTACTGCGTGTGGGCGAACCGTCGACCGGGACCGATGCGGGTGTGGATTCCGGAGGCGTAGCGGCGGGGGCAACGGTCCACACGGCGAGTTCGGCATCCCGTGGGCCGTATGCTGTATACGGTTCACCGTCGCCGAAAGTCCGTACGGGGTGTGCGGGATCCCAGGGCTCCCAGCCGGGGTTCCCGTCGGTGGCGAACCGCACCCAGGCGGTGTGCATCGCGTCGGCCAGCTCCTGCGGGGCGCCCTCGCCGGCCAGCTTGGCCGACTCCGGCACATCGCCGCTGTCGAAGACGAAGCCCAGCTCCAGGGCGTGGCAGGCGCCGAGGCCGGGCAGCCGGGAGGGCCAGGCGAACTCGTAGACGTACGACGTTCCGGGGCGGGCGTCGGCCAGGCGGTGCAGGGGGCGGCGCAGCAGGTGGTCGGTGACCATCTGGCCGACGATCTCGGCGGTGCCGGCCTCGGGGCGCAGGGCGCGGTAGCCGCGGGGCACCTCGTGACCGGTGCGGCAGCGGGCCATGGCACCGGCGAGGGCCACGGGGCCGAGCCGGTCGACGCGCTCCAGCAGGCCGCCGGGAACCAGCCAGAGGCGGTACTCGTCCCTGGTCCAGCCCAGGAGCAGTTCGGCCCCGGTCGCGGCCTCGCCCTCGACCAGTGCCTGCAGCGGGTCGCGGGGCACGAGGTCGCCGTCGACGACGATCCCGAAGGCCGGACCGCCGAGGACGGGGCTGCTGAGCCGGCCGACCTCGGCCTGGGTGCGCAGCAGCAGCTCCCGGTCGACGGCGGCGAAGGCCTCGGCCGTCGCGGGGATCCTCAGCCGGGCGGCCATCCGGCGCACCATGCGCCGTACCTTGTCCCGTTCGGCGGCCTCCGGCGCCCCGCTCTGCAGGACGGCCCGCCGGAACAGGCCCTGGGCCTGCGGGGCGGCGATCAGGGCGCCGATGCTGATGGCGCCGGCGGACTGCCCGGCCAGGGTGATCCGGTCGGGGTCGCCGCCGAACGCCTCGATCGCCTCGTGCACCCAGCGCAGGGCGGCGAGCTGGTCGCGCAGGCCGGGGTTGGCGGGGGCGTCCGGGAACAGTCCGTAGCCCTCGACGCCCAGCCGGTAGTTGATCGACACACAGACGACGCCGTCCCGGGCGAAGGTGTGTCCGTCGTACACCGGCACGCTGGAGGAGCCCCTGGTCAGGGCTCCGCCGTGCAGCCAGACGAGAACCGGGAGCCGGGCCCCGGGGCCCGGCTCAGGTGTCCACACGTTGAGGTTGAGACAGTCGTCGCCGGGCACGACCGGGTCGGACAGGTACTGCGCGAAGGCTTCGGAGTAGGGCGGTTTCGGCGGGGTCGGCCCGAAGGCGAGCGCGTCCCGGACCCCGGTCCAGGGCTCGGGCGGGACGGGCGGCCGGAAGCGGTGCGGACCGAAGGGGGGTGCCGCGTAGGGAATGCCCCGGAACACGGCGACGCCGCGTTCGTATCCGCCGCGTACGGCCCCGTACGGCGTGTGGACCACGGGGCCTGTCCGGTCTGTCAGGTCTCCTGCCGTCATCCGCCACCAGCTCCTCGCGCGCTAGCCGCTCGTTCACATCAGAGCATCGCATCGCGCGGATGTATTCCGGTGGAGGGTGACGGTAGGCGGTATACGGCATGCACACGGGTGGCGCATACCGTATACCGTATTCCGAAGGCGGAATGCTCCTACTTCGCGTACATCAGCGTCCCGAACCCGAGCTGGTCGAAGCCGCCGCTGGTGGAGCCGTAGTCACCGCCGCCGCCCTCGGGGGCGACCGAGAAGCACATCTGGGCGATGTACTTGTCGTCGAGGTACAGGCGCCGGTTGTAGTGGTAGTGGAGCATGGCCCAGACCGGGCGGACCTGGCCGCGGGAGCCGGATCCGATGACCGTCTGCGACTGCTGGGCGCAGTTCTGGCCGCTGCCCCAGGTGTAGGTGGTGAAGGGCACGTTCATGCCCAGGTTGTACTTGGCGACGTACTGGGCGGCCTTCATGAAGCGGCGGCCGTCGTAGGAGTACAGGTCGTCGCCCTGGTTCCAGGCCATCTCGCACAGGGCGCCCATCTGGCCCATGCCCATGACGGTGTGCCCCTGGTCCCGGCCGGACTCCTGCCACTGGCCGAGGTCGTAGCCCTCGACGTTCGGGTACAGGAAGGGGACCGCGCGGCGTATGGAGCCGTTGCCGCCTCCGTTCTCGAAGTAGTCGACGGCCTGGTCGTACTTGGCGCCGTCGTCGCACAGGATCCCGATGGCCATGATCGAGGCCATGTTGCACAGGTCCCAGTTGGCCCAGTAGTTGGTGATGCAGGCGTCGTTGTGCTCGCGGAGGAACCGGTCGTTGAGCGGGTAGAAGACGTTGAGCATCATCGTCTTGAACCGGTTGAGGTCGAACCCGGCGTATCCGCGCATGAGCTCGGCGACGTTCGCGAACTGCCAGCCGTAGAGGCCGGCGGCCAGATACCGGTCGGCATTGCCGGTGATCTCGGTGAGCGTGGACGACCAGGCGTTGAGGATACGGACGGCGCAGTCGCCGTTCGCGGCGGTGCCGCCCACGTGCCAGCGCAGCGCGTTCTGGTAGGCGGCGTGGATGTCGTTGTAGAGCTGGGGGTAGTTCTGGCCGTCGCCGCCGCGGATGATCGTGGCCGTGGGGCGGGGCGTCCAGGTGGACTGGGAGTGGGAGTTGGCGGTCAGCCGGTTCCAGCCGGACAGCCAGGGGTTGGTGCCTTCGGCGACCCTGACCTTGGCGCGGTTGATGTCACCCCAGTTGTGCAGCATGCCGGGGTGGGTGAAGGTCGCGGGGGCCGCGTCGGCCGTGCTGCCCGTCAGCACGGCCGCGGACCCGCCGACGGCGAGGGCGGCGGTGAGACCGCCGGCGGTCTTCAGCAGACCGCGGCGGCTCAACTCTGGTGTGTGGAGGTGCCTGTGGGGGGAAGTGCGGCTCATTCGTGCATCTCCATTCCGTGGAGGATCTACATGGGGGTGATGCTCACCTCGTCGAACTCGGTGGTGCAGCGGACCTGGGGGTTGCGTGAGCAGACCACGAGGCCCACGTGGTAGGGGGCGTCACCGAAGCCGGGGATCGATCCCTCGGCGAGGGGGGTCCAGGTGGCGCCGTCATCGGTGGACAGGGCTGCGGTGAAGGCGGTCCCGACGCGCTTCAGTCGCAGCAGGGAGGGAAGGGTGGCTGCCCCGTTCCCGGTGAAGGTGGACCTTCCGGCCACGGTCGTGCGCAGCATGAGCTGCGCGGTGGTCCCGCCGGAGACGATCGCTCCGGCGGCCTGGTCGAACGGCGACAGCGACTTGGCCATGAGCAGCCCCACCCGGTCGGCGCTCGCGCCCGTGCGGGAGACCAGCCGGGCGGTGATCACACAGTCGCCGGTGACGGTCCGCCGTACGAACTGTCCCGTCATGCCCTGGTTGTTGACGGTGAGGTCGAGGCCCGCGCCGCGCACGGTGAAGGTGCCGTCGGCGTACGAGGTGCTGCCGGGCGTGCGGATCGCCACCACGCCGAAGGTGCCGAAGGCCCGGTCGTCGAGGACGGGGTCGCCGAGGTCGCCGTGGGTCCAGGGGGCGGGCGGGGGTGTGCCGACGGTGAGGGCGAGGGTGCCGGAGGCGGTGCCGGCCGCGTTGGCGGCGGTGGTCGTGACGGTGAACTCGCCCGTCCCGGTGGGGGTTCCGGTGATCAGGCCGGTACGCCGGTCCAGGCGCAGGCCGTCGGGGAGGCCGTCGGCGGTGAAGCGGACGGGCTCGTGGGCGGCGCGCAGGAGATGCCGGAAGGGGGCGCCCTGGTTGGCGAACGCGACGGCCGCCGAGGTGAGCCGGGGTGCCGAAGGCGTCGGCATGGCCGCGCGCGCCGCGGGTGAGAGCGGGCCGCGTCCGCCGCAGTTCGTCTTGGCGACGGCGTAGTGGTACGTCGTGCCGGGGGTGCCGGTGGCGTCTGTATACCGGATACGAGTGCCGAAGCCGACCGGGCCGACGCCGGCCGCGAGCGTCATGTACGGCCCGTCGGCGGCGGTGGCGCGGAGCACCTTGTAGCGGGCGGCGAGGTCGGGGTCGGTCCAGCTCAGCTCGACGGCGTCCGGGCCGGTGCGGGCGGTGAGGTCGGTGGGGGTGTGGGTGGGGCGCGGGGTGGTCCACTCGCCCTGGCCCGAGGCGGTGACGAGGCTGACGTTGTCGAAGGCGCCGGTGCCGGTCTCGGCGTAGGGCTGGTCGACGCCGAGGCAGGAGGTGAGGACGAGACCGGCGTATGCGGTGTGCGGTATACCGTCGACCTCGCTCGTGCCGACGACTGTCCACTGCATACCGTCTGCCGAGATCGCCCCGGTGAACCGCCGCCCCTTCCGCGTCACCCGCACCCAGTAGGGCGCCCGCAGCCGGTAGCCGTCCCCCGCGCCCTCGACGTACGGCGCCTCCAGCGGCGTCGCGGACTCCGGCAGCGCACCGAGGTCGGAGAGCGGGAAGGCGGCGTTCACGGTGATCGCCCGCTGCTGGGAGGGCGGTACGGGGGTGGAGCCGGTCGCCTGGATCTCCGCGCCCTGCTCCGGCCGTACGGTCCACACCCCGCTCCAGGTGTGCAGGGGCAGCCCCTGGATCAGCATCGAGGCGTGCGCGGCGTCCTCGTCGAGGGAGCCCCGGACGGTCACGCCGAGCTTGGAGTACTGGGAGCTGACCGGCCAGACGATCCGCGCCGTGACCGTGCCGTCGCCGCGCAGCGGCAGATGGGCGATGCGGTACGTGTCGGCGGTGCCGCTCGCCTCCAGCAGAAACCGCTCGCCGTCGAAGACCGCCGAGCCGGGGATCCGCACCTCGCCGAGGTCCTGGGTGGACCAGGGTTCGGGGAGACCCGCGGTGAGAGCGGTCGGGAGCGAATCCGGGCCGGTGCCCCGAGAGTTGGTGGCGCTGACCGTGTAGTGGTACGTCCGTCCGGCGCGTACGCCGGTGTCCCTGTACACCGGCTTGTCGACGCCGGAGGCGATCTCCTCGTACGGCCCCTCCGGGCGGGTGGCCCGGCGCACGGTGTACGTCGTCGCCCACGCGGCCGGCAGCCAGGTCACGGTGACGGCGTCGCCGTCGGCGGTCGCGGTGACCCCGGCGGGGGCCGTCGGCGCGGTGGGAGAGGCGGCCGTCGTCCCGGCGTGGGTGACGGTGCCCCAGCCCGGGTGGTCCTCCTGGTAGCCCTCGATCACGCGCGTCCCGCCGGTGCCCCGGAAGACGACCTTCTCGGTGTGGGGGGCGGGCTTGCCGAGCCGGCCGGCGTAGTGCGCGTACGCCATCTCCCACAGGGGACGCCACACCGCGCGCTGCCGATCGCTGACGGCCGTCTTGAGGTACTTGCCCGTGCGGTCGAGGTCGGGGGTGAAGGGGACGGAGTCGTCACCGAGGTTGTAGCGGGCGAAGTACTCGAAGTTGGCGAGGATGCGGTCGTCCGCGAAGGCGTAGAGGTCCACGCCCTGCTTCCAGGCGACCTCGGCCGCGTCGGCGAGCAGTCCCACGGCGAGCTGCTCGTGGGCCTGGTCGCGGCCGGACTCCTGGCCCTGGCCGGCGGCGGTGACGATGCGGTGCAGCACCGAGCCGTTGCCCGAGCCGGCGGCCGCGAAGCGCAGGGCGTCCTCGAACATCACCCGGTTGTCGCAGAACACGGCGACGGCGAGGATGGTGCGCAGCGCCGCGACGTCCCAGTTGCCGTTGGCGTAGAGGCAGTACCCGGACAGCGCGGGGTACCAGACGTCGGTGAAGGAGCGCTCGCAGCGCCGTACCGACTCCTCGGGCCAGCCGTCGTAGCCGCTGTGCCGCAGGATCTCCGCGGCGTTGACGAGCTTGAAGCCCTGGATACCGGCGCCGAGTTGGCCGTCGGCGCCGGTGATGCCGGTGAGGGAGGCGACCCAGGCGTCCAGGATGTCGCGGGCCTTGTCGGCGTGGCGTACGTCGCCGGTGATCGCCCACATGAGGGCGTTCTGGTAGGCGGCGGCCGCGTCGGTGACGGCCTGGGCGGTGTTGTCGGTGGGGCCGCGGCCCCAGGTGGTGATCTGGCCGGTGTTGCGGACGACGTAGCCGTGCTGGGACCGGAAGTCGGCGGCCAGGGCGGCGAAGCCGGCGGCGATCGGTGCCCGGCCCTCCGCCACCGCGGACCGCATCCGGTCCAGGTCGGCGCGGGAGTGGAGGAGGCCGGGGTGCGCGAAGGAGAACGCCGCGTCGACGGTGTGGGCCCACGCGGGCGTGGCGGCGAGGGCGGACAGCAGTCCGCCGCCGGCCACGCCGGCGAGTCCCGCCGCGCCGAGGAAGGTCCGTCTGCTGAGGGCTTGCACGGTATGACTCCTGGCTCAGGGGTGCTGCACGGTGATCGAGAGGGCCTTGGTGGCCGTGCCCACGGTGTTCGTGGCGGAGACGGTGACGGTGTAGGTTCCGGGCACCTGCGGGATGCCGGAGATCAGGCCCGTCTTGTCGTCGAACTCCAGGCCCTTCGGCAGGCCCTCGGCGCCGAACGAGGTCGGCAGCGCGGTCGCGGTGACCAGGTGGTTGAAGACCTGCCGGGCGGTGGCCGTCGCCTCCCCCGCACTGGTGATCTCGGGCGTCACCGTGGCGGCCGCCGTGGCCGCGTCCAGGAAGCGGAGGCCCTGCACGTGCTCGTTGGCGAACGCCGGCACCATGTCGGTGGTCAGGTACCAGCCGGGCTTGCGCATCTTGTCGTGGATGACCGTGCCGTTGACGGTCAGGTTCTGGAAGGTGAGGTTCTTGATGGGGCGGTCCGCGTCGTAGCCGGTCAGGATCGCCATGCCGGCGTGCGTGCCGTCGTAGCTGAGGTTCCGGACGTAGACGTCCTCGATGCCCCGGCCGGGCGCGGCGTTGTACCGGTTGGCCATGACCCGCATGTTGATCAGCTGGCCCCAGGTGAAGTCCTCCACGCGGACGTCCTGGATGCGGACGCCCCGGATCAGGTTGCGGTCGCCCGGGTTGAGCGCGAAGCAACCCTGGTAGAGGACCTGCGGCTCGCGGTGCTGGAGGACGTCGATGTTGCTGAAGACGATGTTCTCGATCGTCTCGGGGTTGTCCGGGTTTCCGTGGGTGCCCATGTTCACTGGGTGGGCGACGTCGGCCCACAGGGTGGAGTCGCGGACGGTGACGTTGCGGCAGTCGCCGTAGTAGTCCCAGCGGTGGGCGTAGATGGCGATGCAGTCGTCGCTGTTGCGCATCCACACGCCCTCGATCAGGACGTCCTCGCTGCTGAACACGTCGATGCCGTCGCCCCACTGACCGGAGCTGTAGGAGCGCAGGTTGCGGACGGTGACCTGCTTCGACTGGCCGATGGTGCAGGAGTAGCCGGACTTCGGGTTGAGGACGAGGATGCCGTCGATCTCGATGTTCCTGGAGAACTGCACCAGCGTGGCGGCGTCCGAGTCCCAGATGATGCCCCGGCCGAGCAGCCGGGCGTTCTCGACGCGGACGAACTCCACACGGGCCTTGAGCACCGCGCCGCCGGCGAGGTACACGGTCTTGCCGCTGGGGACCTTCACCACGCCGCCCGAGGGGGTGTGGAGGCCGGGACCGAAGTAGATGACGTCCGGGTCGTCCTGCTCCGGCCGCGTCTTCTCGATCGGATTGGCGTGCAGCTGCAGGTTTCCGTAGATGTCGCCGTCGATCTCGATCGAGAGGTTGCGCGGCTCGGTGAGGCTGAAGGTGAGGGTGTCGCCGCCGAGTTCAGGCCGGATGCCATACGACAGGGGCCGGATCCGCGCGGCGGGGATGGTTCCCTTCGACCAGGTGACCTGCACCTCCACGGTGCCGGAGAAGTCCAGGCTCGCGACCGAGGTGGGGCGGATGACGCCGCCGCCGGTCTTCTCGTTGATGGTCTTCGTGGTGGCGCGCAGGACGGGCACCGGCTTCCACTGGCCGCCGGGCGTGCGGGCCTTGACCACGAAGGTGGTGTTGACCGGCAGTGTGCCCGGCACGGGGTGGATCACCAGCCGGTCGGCGGCCTCGGGTCTGTCGTCCGCCGCCGCGGCGCTGCCGGCTGCCGTGCCGATCAGCGTGTAGGCGGTCGCCGCGGCGCCCGCGGCCTGCAGGACGGTGCGCCGGCTCAGGCCGGAGCCCTGGGTGTCGTTCATGGTGAAGGTCCTTAGGAAAGAGATACGACAGAGAGGGGTGTGGTGGTCATTTGAGGCCGGTCGTGGACACGCCGGTGACGAAGCCGCGCTGGGCGACGAGGAAGATCAGCAGGATGGGGACGACGTACATCACGGACGCCGCGGCCTGGAGGTTGGCGACGGGCGTGCCCGCGTCGGTGACGTAGGTGGTCATGACGGCGACGGCGAGCGTGGTGCGGTCGGTGGACAGCAGCAGCATCGGGGCGATGAAGTCGCCCCAGGTCCAGGTGAAGGCGATGATGAAGCTCGCGGTGAGGGCGGGCCAGGACTGCGGCAGGAAGATCCGCCAGAAGATGCCGGCGTAGCCGCAGCCGTCGACGATGGCGGCCTCCTCCAGTTCGCGCGGCAGGCCGGCGAAGAACTGCCGGAAGAGGAAGACCAGGTAGGGCGCGGCGGACAGGCCCCACAGCACCCAGGGCCAGTAGGTGTCGACCATGCCGAGCCGGGCGAAGATCAGATAGGTCGGGAAGAGGGTGACCATCTGCGGCAGCATCATCGAGCCGAGCAGGATGCCGAACAGGACCTTCTTGCCGGGAGCGGTGAGGCGGGCGAAGCCGAAGCCGACCCAGGCGGAGCTGAGGGTGACGAGCGTGGCGTAGATCAGGGCGATGATCAGGGAGTTGCGGGCGTAGCCGGTGAAGTCGATGAGCTGGAAGGCGTCGGTGAAGTTGTGCCACTGGAAGGTCTCGGGCAGCCAGCGCACCGGCGATTCGGCGAGTTCGGCGGGGGTTTTCAGGCCGGCGATGACGAGCCAGCCGAAGGGGCCGAGGAAGAGGCCGGTGACGGCGACGAGGACGGTGTAGAGGACGAGGCGGTTGACGCGTACCTTCACGCGGGTCCCGGACGCCGAGGAGCCCAAGGATGTCGGGGCGGTCGAGGGCAGGCTGCTGGCGGTCACTTCTTCGCCTCCGGGTCGACGTTGTAGAACACCACGCCGGACGTGGCCTTGAAGATGAGTCCGGTCACGATGAGGATCAGGACGAAGAGCACCCACAGCAGCGCGGACGCGTAGCCGTACCGGCCCACGGCGAAGTACTGCGCGAACACGTGCATCATGTAGAGGTAGTTGGACCGGGGCAGGTTGGTGATCCCGGCCGGGGTGGCGTCCGCGGCGAGCAGCAGCGGCATGATGGTCTGCACGGAGGCGATCACTCCGGTGACCGTCTGGAAGAGCAGCACCGGGGACAGCAGGGGCACGGTGATGCTGCGGAAGGCGCGCCAGGCGCTCGCGCCGTCGATCCGGGCCGCCTCGTGGAGTTCTCGGGGCACGTCCTGGAGCCCCGCCAGCGAGATGATCATGATGTTGCCGGCGCTCCAGAGCACGGTCATCAGCAGGACGTAGCGGGCGTAGGGGTCGTTGAGCCAGCCGAGGGCGTCGATGCCGAAGAGGTTCAGGGCGCCGTTGGCGGCGCCGGAGTTGGTGTCGAAGAGCTGCTTGAAGGCGATGCCCGCGCCGACCGGGGGCACCACCGCGGGCAGATAGAGCAGGGTGCGGAACAGGCCGCGGGCCTTCAGCGGCCGGTTGACCAGGACCGCGAGCCCCAGCCCCGCGACGATGGACAGCGGGACGGACGTCACCGCGAACAGTCCGGCGCGGCTGAGGGATTCCCAGGTGACGGGGTCGCCCAGCAGCTCGCGGTAGTTGCCGAGGCCGACGAAGCGCCAGTTCGGGGAGATGCCGTCGAAGGTGGTGAAGCTCAGCCACAGGGCGTACCCCATCGGCACGATGGTCAGCAGCAGGAAGCCGGTGATCCACGGGGAGGCGAAGAGGTAGAACGCGCGGTGTCTGCGGGCGTCGAGGGAGTGGCGGCGGGGCCGGGACGCGAGGCGGGCTCGGCCGGCGGCGGCCGGGGTGCCGGGCCGCCGGGCCGGGTCCGTGGCCGAGGGGATCTGCTCGACGGTCATCCCACCTGCTCCTTACCGCGCTTGAGCTGCTCGTTCATGGCCGCGTTCAGACGTCCGGCGAGGGTGTCGACGGACATCCCGCCGCGGATCGCGTCGGGGACGAGCCCGTTGAAGAGGGCGTCGAGGCCTTCCGATTTGGCGTACGGGGTGAAGGAGACCACCGAGAAGTGCGCCAGCTCGGCCTCCTGCACGGCGAGCACCCGTTTCTGGTGTTCGTCGGCGGCGGGCATCAGCGGGCGCAGCGACTTCAGGGTGGGGATGCCCCAGCCGCCCGCGGCGCGCGCCTTGGCCGGGGCCTCGGCGAAGAACCACTCGAAGACCCGCCAGGCGGCGTCCTTGTTGCGGGCCTTCGCCGGCATCCACAGCCCGGTGCCGCCCTGGCAGGAGCTGAGGCGCGGGCCGCCGTCGAAGACGGGCGCGGGGGCGAGCCGGGACACCTTCGCCACCTTCGGGTCGGTGTTGATCAGGCCGCCGAGCCAGTAGCCGCTGTTCGACATGGCCATGCGGCTCGCCATGTAGGTGGGGCCGTCCCAGGCGTTGGGGTCGGGCTCCACCGGGCTGGGCCCGACCCGGGCCTTGCAGTAGTCGATGTACCAGGTCAGGGCCCGGCGGGCCTCGGGGGTGGTGAAGTCGACGCGGGCGAAGTCGTCGTGGAAGAGGCTGCCGCCGGCGGCGGCGGTCAGGTTGGTCAGCAGGATCGCCCTGTTGAGGCCCTGGTAACTGCCGCCGAAGACGGTGGTCTGGCCGTTCTTGCGGCGGGTGAGCCGTCTGGCCTTCTCCAGCCATTCCTCGTACGTCACCGGCTCGCGCTCGCCGGGGAGTTCGACACCGGCCTCGTCGAAGTGCCCGGTGTTGTACCAGTACATGGCGTCCTGGGAGAAGTCCTTGGCCATGCCGTAGCGCGGGCCCTTGCCCTGGGTGGTGCCGTCGTAGCGCCAGACGTCGTTGACGGGGTCGAGGTCGTCGGACCTGAGGAGGGTGCTGCGGGCGAAGTAGGGGTCCAGGTTCTCGGCGACGCCGCGGGCGGCGAAGTACGGCGCGTCGACCGCGCCGACGCCGCGGACCAGGTCGGGAGGGGTGCCGTTGGTGAGCATCGCGATCAGCTTGGTGATGTCGTACTTCACCGTGACGACCCGGATGCCAAGCTCCTTCCGGGCCTGTTTCAGCAGCTCAGGGGCGATGTCGTCGGGGTTGACCATCAGGGTGACGGTCTCGCCGGAGCCGCCGCTCACGCCGGTGGACACCTGGAGGGCGCAGCCGCCGAGCGCCGGGGCACCGGCCAGGGCGCCGCCCGCCGACATGGCGAGAAACCGGCGACGACTGGGGGGAGCACCGGCGTGGGAGCGCATGGACGCCTCACCTTCTGATTCGGGGGAACGTGTGCGGGGAAACGTGCCGACGATCGGCGGCAGTAACGAGTAGCAACCGGTTGCCATGACCGAGTGGCCGCAGCTTCTTCCTGTCCGGAAAGCACGTCAAGGGGCCGCGCGGACTTTCGAAAACTCCGGGACCGGGGGGCGCGTGGCCCGGGCCGTGGAATCGCAGCTGGTGGGCCGCCACTGCGGGGCCGTTCGCGGGGGCCGCGGGAGTCGGCCGCGGCCTGCGGCGATCAGTTCGCCCGAAGCAGCAACCGGTTGCTGCGACAGCCCGCCATCGCCCCCGTCCTTCCGACGCCCGTCCCCCACCCCCGATTCGAAAACTTTGCGGATCACCTGCCCCCTCCGGGCGATTGACCCTCGCTCCACCGCAGATCTACGGTAGAAGACGCTTTCAGAAAACGTTTCCCCCTTCTTCGCACGTCAGGAGAGTCATGCCCAGCGCCCAGTTGCCCAGGGCCGTGTTCGCCATGGATCCGGTGCACCTTCCGCTGCTCTTCCCCGACCCGCTCATGGCCCGGCTGCGGCGTACCGCCGAGCTCGATCCCGCGCTGGTCGTACGGGACTTCACCGATCCGACCGCCACCGACGCGCTCAAGCGGGCCGACGTTCTGATCACCGGCTGGGGCTGCCCCCGCCTCGACGAGCACACCCTGGCCGCCGTGCCCGGGCTGCGCGCGGTGCTGCACGCGGCGGGCTCGGTGCGCTCGCTGGTCGGCGACGCCCTGTGGCAGCGCGGCGTGACCGTCTCCAGCGCGGTCACCGGAAACGCGGTTCCGGTCGCCGAGTACACCCTGGCGATGATCCTCCTGGCCGGGAAGGACGCCTTCGCGCAGCGCGAGCGCTATCGCGTCACGCACGCCTACCCGCCGCCCGCCGAGACCGCCGCCATCGGCAACCTGGGCCGCCGCGTCGGCGTCATCGGCGCCTCGCGGGTGGGCCGCCGGCTGCTGGAGCTGCTGCGGCCGTACGACTTCGAGATCCTGCTGTACGACCCGTACGTGGACGCCGCCGAGGCGGCCGTGCTCGGTGCCCGCTCGGTCTCCCTGGAGGAGCTGCTGCGCGGCAGCGACATCGTCACGCTGCACGCCCCGGACATCCCCGAGACGCATCACATGCTGGACCGGGCCGGGCTCGCCCTGATCCGCGACGGCGGCGTGCTGATCAACACCTCGCGGGGAGCCCTGGTCGACCAGGACGCCCTCACCGAGGAGCTGGTGTCGGGCCGGCTCAGCGCGGTCCTCGACGTCACGGAACCCGAGCCGCTGCCCGCCGGTTCCCCGCTCTACACCCTCCCCAACGTGTTCCTCACCCCGCACATCGCGGGCTCCCTCGGCAACGAGCTGGAGCGGCTGGGGCGGATCGTCGTGGAGGAGCTGGAGCGGTTCGCGCAGGGCCTGCCGCCGGCCCACGAGGTGCGGCGCGCGGACCTGGCCCGGGTGGCCTGACGCCGCCTCGGGTCCGCCTCGGCTCAGCCGAAGCACGGTTGTCCACAGGCCGTTCGACCTGGAGTAACGATGGGATACGGTTTCATGGCCCGCAGCACCGGCACCGGGCGGCGGGGCCCCCGGCACCCCGGCGGCCGGGCCCCGACGGCGACGAAGGAGCCCCAACGGTGAGTCAGCGCAAGGCGGCCGGCGACGCAGGCCGGGCCACCATCCGGGACGTGGCCGAGCGCGCCGGCGTCTCGGTGGCGAGCGTGTCGCGCGTCCTGTCCGGCAACTACCCGGTCTCGGAGGAGCTGCGCCGCCGGGTGATGAAGGTCGTACGGGACCTGGACTACGTCACCAACGCGCACGCCCGTTCGCTGGCGGGCGGCGGGACGCCGACGGTGGCGATCCTCATCAACAACATCACCGGCGCCGCGTTCGCCCATGTCGCCAAGGGCGTCGAGGGCGCGGCCACGCTGCGCGGCTGGCTCTCCCTGGTCGGCACCACGGGCGACGATCCCGAACGGGAGCTGGCCCTGGTGAACCTGATGCGCCAGCAGGGCGTCGCCGCGGTGGTGCTGCTGGGCGGGGCGTACGACTACGACGAGTACCAGCTGCGCATGGCCCGCTTCGCCCGCTCCCTGGACGCGGCCGGCTCGCATCTCGTGCTGGTCGGCCGCCCGCCGCTCCAGGGCGACGGCGTACCGGCCACGACGGTCGACTACGACAACGAGTCCGGCGCCTACGCGATGGCCAGCCATCTGCTCTCGGCCGGGCACCGCAGAATCCTGGTGCTGCCGGGGCACGCCGAGCTGACCACCGCGCAGGGCAGGTTGCGGGGCGCACAGCGCGCCTTCGAGGCCTACGGGGTGCCGTTCGACCCGGGCATGGTGCGGCACGGCCCGTACGACTACGAGCACGGCTACCGGGCCGTCGAGACGGCGCTGCGCGAGAAGGCCGACTTCACCGCCGTGCTCGCCGGAACGGACGTGGTCGCGGCGGGCGCCATGCAGGCGCTGCGCGCGGCCGGACTGCGGGTGCCGGAGGACGTGTCGATCGTCGGGTACGACGACATCCCGCTGGCCTCCCAGCTGACCCCGCAACTGACCACGGTGCACGTGCCGTACGAGGAGATGGGCCGGGTCGCGCTGCGCGCGGTCGCGGACCGGCGGGAGGGCGGCGCGGGGCGGCGCGGGGGCGGCGACGGGGAGCATCTGGTGCTGGGCACCCATGTCGTCGTACGGCAGTCCGTACGGCCGCCGGCCCCGCGTGGCTGAGCTGCTGCGGAGATCCTTTTCGTAACCGGTTACTCGGCCATGACCGGAGCGCGCACACCTCCCGCGGCACGACCCGGCGGCCGCTTCCAACCAGCTCTGACCTGTGCTGTCGCTCAGTGAACGGGGACGTATCGGCCCCTGCCACGGCGCGCGCTCCTGACCTGTCGACAGGAACAATTTCCAGCCCGCCTCTTGCTCTGGGCGGACCGCTCGTCCTACCGTCCACAGCAACCGGTTACTACAGCTTCCGCCTGGCCCTTCCCCCACTCGCCGAGCCGCCGCCTACGGCCGCCGCTTCCTGGCCAGTACGAGCCGCCGTCCTCTCGCTCGAAGACGCCTACTTCCCTAAGGATCACGGTCAGATGAACTTCACCAGCCCTCGGAGAAGGTTCGCCCGCGCCGCCGTCGCGGGCCTCGCGCTCACCGGTCTGCTCGCCGCCTGCGGCGGATCCGGCTCCGACTCGGACTCCGGGGACTCCTCGGGCTCCGGTCCGGTCACCCTGCCCTTCTGGGGCTGGGCCAACGGGCAGGAGGCGGTCGTGAAGGCGTTCAACGCCAGTCACAAGGACGTCAAGCTCAAGTACACGAAGGTCACGGACCAGCTGACCATGCAGAAGCAGCTGACCAACGCGGTGAAGGCGGGCAACGCGCCCTGCCTGGTGCAGAACACCGCCGAGTACGTGACCAGCTGGGTGGCGCAGGGCGCGCTCGCCGACATCACCGAGTACGTCGGCTCCAGCGAGGACAAGTTCAACCCGGGTTCGTGGTCCGGCGCGCAGGTGCAGGGCAAGATGTACGGCGTCCCGACCAGCTCGGCGCCGAACTTCACCATCTACCGCACCGACATCTTCGACAAGTACGGCCTCGAACCCCCGGCGACCTGGGACGACTTCATCGCCGCGGGCAAGGAGCTGAAGAAGCACGGCATCAAGATCACCAACTACGCCGGGGAGGACCCGAGCACCCTGGAGGTGCTCGCCATGCAGGCCGGCGCGCACTGGTACACCATCGACGGCAACGCCTGGAAGGTGAACTTCCAGGACGAGGGCACGCTGAAGGCCGCGAAGGTGATCCAGGAGGTCATCGACAACGACCTCAACGCCACCCTGTCCTTCGCCGACTACGCCGCCGTGCAGCGCAGCTTCGACGACGGCGACACCGCGACCCGGCAGATCTCCACCTGGCAGATGGCCGGCATGGTGCAGAACTTCACCAAGTCCTTCGGCAAGTGGGCGCTCTCACCGTGGCCGACGTTCGAGGGCGAGGCGCCGAAGACGCCCGCGGGCACCAACCTCACCGGCAGCGTGACCCTGGTGACCGAACAGTGTGAGCACAAGGAGCAGGCCGCCGAGGCGGCGCTGTGGATGTCCACGGACACCGGCGCGGTGAAGACGATGGCGAGCCCGGAGACCGGCAACGGAGTGATGCCGGCGCTGGCCGACAGCGACAGCTACGTCGCCGAGTCGATCTCCGAGAAGCTGCTCGGGAAGAACTACCAGCCCGCGCAGAAGATCGTGAAGGACAGCCTGTCCACCGTCACCACGGACTGGACCTACGGGCCGAACTGGACGGCGATGTTCACCGAGCTGCAGGCCGGCTGGGCGAAGGTGATCAGCAAGGAGCAGAAGGTCACCGATCTGCTGGCGCACATGCAGAAGTGGACGGTCGACGACCTGAAGTCCCGCGGCATCAGCGTCAAGGGCTGAGGCAACCACCGATGATTCGCTCTCTGCGCTGGAAGGGTGCCGCCTTCACGGTGCCCTTCCAGCTCGGCTTCGTCTTCCTGTACCTGCTGCCCATCGGCTACGCCGTCCACCAGTCGCTCTTCGTCGAGCGGCAGTCGGGGCTCGGTCTGGGCGGCTCGACCCGTGAGTTCGCCGGGCTGGCCAACTACCGCGAGGGCCTGACCGACGCGGCGTTCCTGGGCTCGATCCTGCGCGTGGTGCTGTTCGCCTGTGTGCAGATCCCGGTGATGCTGCTGATCAGCCTGGTGCTGGCGCTGTTCCTGGACGCGGTGACCGCGCGGGCGGCGAGCCGGTTCCGGATCATGCTGCTCGTGCCGTACATGATCCCCGGCGTGGTCGCGGCGATCGTGTGGATCAACCTGTACAGCCCGGAGGTCGGCCCGCTGACCCCGCTCGGCGAACTCCTCGGCTTCGACTGGAACTTCTTCGCGCCGTCGATGGTGTGGCCGTCCATCGGCAATCTGCTGACCTGGCACGGCATCGGCTACAACATGGTGATCATCTACGCGGCGCTCCAGGGCGTGCCCCGGGAGCTGTTCGAGGCGGCCCGGCTGGACGGCGCCTCGGAGGTGCGGATCGCGCGCAGCATCAAGATTCCGTATGTGCGCGGGGCGCTGGTGCTGACCGGTCTGCTGTCGATCATCCAGATGCTGCAGATCTTCAACGAGCCCGCGCTGTTCCGGAACGTCACCCCGCAGACGGTGAACGACAGCTTCACCCCGATCATGATCATCTACAACCAGGCGTTCAACGCCGGCGACTACCACTACGCCGCGGCCCTGTCGGTGCTGCTCGCCCTCGTCCTCGGCGTGGCCTCCTTCCTCTTCTACCGGCTGACCTCGAGGGAGGCGGACTGAATGACGCTCACTGAAAACCGCGGACAGTATGCAGGCGACCGTACGAAGTCGTCCGCGCCGCGCGCCGTCCGCCGCCGTACGACCCCGGATCCGGCCGCCCGCTCGCGCGGCGGGCAGCGCTTCCTCCTGGTCGGCCTCATACTGGCGACCGCATACAGTCTGTTCCCGGTGTGGTGGCTGATCGTCGCCGCCACCAAGGACCGCACCGCGCTCTACCAGAGCAACGGCCTGTGGTTCTCCGGCATGCACCTGTGGGACAACCTGCACCAGCTGTTCACCTACCAGGACGGCATCTTCCTGCGCTGGACCGCCAACTCCCTGCTGTACGCGGGCGTCGGCTCCCTCGGCGGCACGCTGATCGCCCTCGCCACCGGCTACGGCCTGGCCCGCTTCGACTTCCCGGGTCGCAGTCTGGTCTTCGCCTGCGTGGTGGGCTCGTTCCTCATCCCGATCGCCCTGCTGACGCTGCCGCTGTATCTGTTGTTCTCGGAGATCGGCCTGGTCGACACCCCGTGGGCGATGCTGATCCCCTGTCTGATCAACCCGTTCAGCGTCTATCTGGCCAAGGTGTACACCGAGTCGACGATCCCCTTCGAACTGCTGGAGGCGGCCCGCATCGACGGCGCCGGCGAGCTGCGGATCTTCTTCAGCATCGTGCTGCGGATGATGACCACGGGCGGGGCGACGGTGTTCCTGCTGGCCTTCGTCAACACCTGGAACGCCTTCTTCCTGCCGCTGACCGTGCTGCGCGGCGAGGAGAACTGGACACTCAACCTGGGCCTGTACAACTGGTCGGGCAAGCGTCTCGAGTCGGGCGTCGACCTGACCGGTCTGGTGCTGACGGGCGCGCTGCTGTCCATCGTCCCGATGGCGATCATGATGGTCGCGATGCGCCGGTACTGGCGGACGGGCGTCACCCTGGGAGCCCTCAAGTGACCCGGCTGCGCAATCCGGTGATCCGGGGTTTCGCACCGGATCCGTCGCTGGTCCGGGCCGGCGACTGGTACTACGTGGCGACCAGTTCCTTCGAGTGGTTCCCCACGATCCCGATCCACCGCTCGCGGGACCTCGCGCACTGGGAGTACGCGGGCCATGTCCGGGGCGCGGTCCCCGGCGGCTCGCTGGCCGGGGTCCCCGACTCGGGCGGCGTCTGGGCGCCCTCGCTGAGCTGGGACGGGGAGCGCTTCTGGGTGGTCTACGCGATCGTCCGCTCGGTGGGCACGCCGTACTTCGACCTCGACACGTACGTCAGTACGGCCACGGAGGTGGACGGTGCGTGGACGGCGCCGCGCCGGGTGGCGAGCCACGGCTTCGACCCGGCGCTGTTCCACGAGGACGGCCGCCTGTGGCTGCTCAACCTCCAGAACGACCACCGCCCGGGCGGCAGCCGCTTCGCCGGGATCGTGCTGACCGAGCTGGACCGGAACACCCTGACCGCCGTCGGCGACACCCACCTCCTGCTCCAGCGCGAACGGCTCGTCGAGGGGCCGAAGCTGGTGCGGCACGGCGGCTGGTACCACCTGGTCCTCGCCGAGGGCGGCACGGGCTTCGAGCACGGGGTGCTGACGGCCCGCAGCCGCACCATCACCGGCCCGTACGAGCCGGCCGACCGCCCGCTGCTGACCTCCCGGGACGATCCGTCGCTGCCGCTGCAGAAGGCCGGGCACGCCGAGTTCGCGCGGACACCGGACGGCGACTGGGTGCTGAGCCACCTCGCGGCCCGCCCTGTGCACACCCCCGCCGGACCGCGCTGCACTCTCGGCCGTGAGACGGCGATCCAGGCGCTGACCTGGGACGCGGAAGGGTGGCCGCGGCTGCGGCACGGGGGCCGGCATCCGGCGGTCGAGGTCGACGTACCGACACCCCTCCCTCCTGACGTACCGACAAGCCCCCAACCCGACGTACCGACAAAGCACCATCCCGACATATCGCCTGCCACCGATCCCGCCGACCCGCTCGGCTGGCCGTGGAGCACCCTGCGCGAACCCCCGGATCCCTCCTGGGCGGACACCACCAGCCGCCCGGGCTGGATCCGGCTGCGCGGGCGGCACGGTCCCGAGTCGCGCTGGGCGCACAGTCTGCTCGCCCGGCGGATCACGGAGCACCGGGCGGAGGCGGAGGTGACGGTGGAGGCCCGGCCGCGGACCTTCACGCAGGCGGCCGGGCTGGTACTGCGGTACGACGGCCTGTCCTATCTGAGCCTCGATCTGACCTGGGCGGAGCCCTCGGGCGAGGAGCAGCGCGGGCAGCAGTGGCGGGGAGCGGGGCGTACCGTGCTCAGCCTGGTGGAGCGCGACGAGGAGGGCACGCGCGAGGTCGCGGTCGTGGAGGCGGGGACGCGGGTCACGCTGGGGGTGACCGTCGACGGGGCCGAGGCGCGGTTCTGGCACCTGCGCGACGGGGTCCGTACGCCGGTCGGCCCGCCGCTCGATTTCGGCAAGCTGTCCGACGATCACGGGTCGCGGCTGCGGTTCACCGGCGCGATGGCGGGCATCCACGCCCGGGATCTCGTGGACGCCTCCTTCACGGCCGACTTCCGGGGATTCCGGCTGGTCTGCACCCCGGACTGACGGCCTTCGCGTCGCGCCTCCGGCCGAGGCGTCCGGCGTTTCGAAAGTTCAGACAGTCGCACTCCCCCGATTCCGCGTCTTCACGTCTCCTTGTCGCACGCCTAGGGTAGGAAGCGCTTTCTATACGGTCGTGGCGACGACCCGGGAGCAGAGTGCTGGTCGCAACTTTCGAGGGCCCTCGGGCGGGCCGGAGGGGTGGTTCCGATGGGCCGAACGGCACGTGCGAGCGCGGCGGCCGGTCCGACGCTGGCGGTGGTGGCCCGGGAGGCGGGCGTGTCCGTGCCGACCGCGTCCAAGGTGGTGAACGGCCGTGAGGACGTGGCGCCCGAGACGCGCCGCCGGGTCACCGAGGCGCTGGACCGGCTCGGTTATGTGCGCAGACCGCGCTTCGACGCGGCGAAGACCCCGGGCATGGTGGACCTCGTCGTGCACTCCCTGGACAGCTCCTGGTCGGGGGCCGTGCTGCACGGGGTGGAGGAGGCGGCGCACGACGCCGGTCTGGACGTCGTCGTCTCGGCGGCGCTCGCCCGCGGCGGCCGGGCCGGGCGCCCCGGGCGCGGCTGGCTGGACAAGCTCACCGCGCGCGGCTCGGCCGGGGTGCTGTTCAACCTGGCCGAGCTGACCGAGACCCAGTACGCCTGGCTGGAGCAGCACCGCATCCCGTTCGTGATGATCGACCCGGTGCTCGAACCGCCGCCCGGTGTGGTGTCGGTGGGCGCGGCGAACTGGCAGGGCGGGGTGACGGCGACCGAGCATCTCCTCTCCCTCGGTCATGAGCGGATCGCCGTGATCACCGGCCGCCGGCGCACGATGTGCAGCGGGGCACGGCTGGCCGGCTACCGTTCGGCGCTCGCCTCGGCGGGCCTGCCGCAGCGGCCCGAGTACATCCGGCAGGCCGGGTTCGACGAGGCCGTCGCCCGCCGTCACATGCGGGAGCTGCTCGATCTGCCCGAGCCGCCGACGGCGGTCTTCGTCTGCTCGGACCGGATGGCGCTGGGGGTGTACGACGCGCTGGCCGAGCGGGGGCTGCGGGTGCCGGACGACATGAGCGTCGTCGGCTTCGACGACCTCCCCGAGGCGCGCTGGACCAGCCCGGCCCTGACCACGGTCCGCCAACCGCTGTCGGAGATGGCGGCGACGGCCCTGCGGCTGCTGGTCCGGATGATGGACGGCGAACGCCCCGAGAGCACCCGCACGGAACTCTCCACCCGCCTGGTGCTCCGCGACAGCACGGCTCCGCCGCGCGGCTGAGCGCCTCGGGTCAGGAGGCGAGCCCCGCCGCCCAGGCGATCCCGCCGCGCAGGTGCTCCCGGAAGTCCGGGTCGTCGTACGCCTCGGCGGTATGACCGAGGGCGGTGTAGAAGACGCGTCCGGACCCTTGGCCGCGGCACCACACGAGGGGATGGTCGGCGCCCATCCCGCCGCCCTCGTACGAGGATTCGTCGGCGGACACCAGGACGCGAACGGTGCCGCGCGGGTTGGTGCGGAAGTCGTACCACTCGTCGGTGAAGTCCCAGACGGCGGGAAGATGCCGGGTGGCCGGATGCGTACGGTCCTCCACGATCGCCTTGCCGGGCTGATGGGCGGGGTGCCGGTCGAACCAGGCGCCCAGCATCCGCCCGTAGAACGGCCAGCCGTACTCCGTGCAGGCGGCGGCGTGGACGCCCACGAACCCGCCGCCCGCCTCGACATACGCGGCGAGCCGCTCCCGCCCGGCCGGGGTCAGTACGTCACCGCTGGTGGAGAGGAAGACGGCGGCGGCGTACCCGTCCAGCGGCGCTTCGAGGGCCGCCGGGTCCTCGGTGTGGTCGACCTCGAACTCCCCCAGTGCGCGTACGGCGGCGACGGCGGCCGGGATGGAGTCGTGGCGGTAGGCGGTGGTGCGCGTGAAGACGAGCAGTCGCGGTGCCATGCGCACGACCCTATGCGGGCGGCGGGACGCGTCCCAGGGATGGCGGCCGACGCGAAAGTTTCGCCCCTCGCGGCGGGTTCAGCCGCCCGCGTCGACGTCGTTGTCGGGTGCCCCGTCGCCCTCCGGAGGCAGATCCCCGCGCTCCACGGGTTCGGTACCTCCCTCGCCCTCCGGCAGCAGGGCGTCGAGTTCCTCGGCGGTGGGACGGTGGGCGTCGAGCGCGGCCTCGCGCAGGACGTCACGGCCGACGCCGGGGCCGGCGCCGACCCGCACGACATGGCCGTCCTTGGGGACGGCGTACTCGCGTTGGTCGCCGGAGCTGCGGTACCAGGCGTCACCGTCCTTCCGGCACTCGGTCCGCCCTCCTGAGGAGTCGCCGACGGGCTGTCCGGGGCAGGTGGCGGCGGTCATCTCGGTGCGGTCGACACGGAGTTGGAGCCGGCCGCCGGTGGACCGGGAGACGTAGACGGCGGAGAATCCGTCGCCGCCGTACACCCCGACGGACTGCTGGGCCACGGTGAAGCCGTCGGCGTCGAGGGCGTAGACGTGCTCGGGCGCGATGCCCAACGCACGGGCGCGGGTGGCGACTTCGCCCGGGTCGGCGGCCTTGCCCTGGTCGCCACAGCCGGCGATGAGCAGCGCGGACAGCGGCAGTGAGGCGTACGTCAGAGCACGCGGCAGACGGATCATGCCCTCCATCTTCCCGCACAGATGTTCCATAGCCGGGCGGGGGTTGCGTAGCCTCGGGGGCGATGAACACGATTCCCGCACACCTGGACCACCTCGTGCTCGCCACGCCCGATCTGGCGGCGACGGTCGCCGACTTCACGCGGCGCACCGGGGTGGCCCCCGCCGTCGGCGGGACGCACGCCGGGCTCGGCACCCGCAATTACCTGGTCGGTCTGGGCGGCGCCGGGTATCTGGAGATCATCGGCCCGGACCCGGAGCAGTCGGGCCCGTCCGGCTCCCGCCCGTTCGGGGTGGACGGGCTGACCGGCCCGCGCACGGTGACCTGGGCGATCCGCACCGCCGACGTGGACGCGGCCATCGCCTCCGCCCGCGCCCGCGGCTACGACCCCGGTCCCGCCCACGCGATGAGCCGCCGGACCCCCGACGGCACCCTGCTGGAGTGGCGGCTGACGGACGGTGTCGCCGCGCATCCCTCCGGCCTGGTGCCGTTCCTCATCGACTGGGGCACCTCCCGCCACCCCACCGCCGGCGGACTGCCCGTCACACCCCTGCTGCGGATGACGGCGACGGCTCCCGACCCGGACGAGATCCGGCCGCTGCTGGCCGCCCTGGACACCGGACTTCCCCTCGCCGAGGGCCCGGTCGGCATCTCCTTCACCATCGACACCCCGCGCGGGCCGGTCACCTTCGACTGACGCCCGCCCGCGCCACGAACACGAACTCCCGGCCGGGCCGGTCCGGGGCGTCGCGGACCTCGCGTACCGCGAAGCCGTGCGCCGCCAGGTCCGCCGCCACCTCGTCCCGTTCCCGGAACCGCAGCGTCGAGTGCGAGGTCAGCACCTGCCCGTCCGAGGCGAACACGAAGGTCCAGCGGAAGGTCACCAACGGGCCGTCCAGGTCCGTCACGTCGACCCAGTTCTCGACCGTGCCGACGCCGGGTACGTCCGTCACGCGGTGGGTGGCGGCCCGGTTCCACTCCTCCCAGGCGCGCCGCGCCGGATCGCGGGTCTCGAAGACCAGGTGCCCGCCCGGCCGCAGGGCCCGGCGGGCCCCGCGCAGGGTCCGCCGCCAGGCCGCCGGGTCGGCGATGGCCTGGGCGACGTTCCCCGTCATCGTGGCGAGGTCCGCCCGCAGCGGTGGCAGCGCCGTCACGTCGCCGTGCACCCAGCGCACCCGCTCGGCGCCCGGCTTGGCGCGGGCGATGTCCAGAGAGGCCCCGGCCGGGTCGACGCCGACGACCTCGACGCCGCGCTCCGCGAGCAGCAGGGCGAAGACGCCCGTGCCACAGCCGATGTCCAGCACGCGCCGGGCGCCGAACTCCCGGGCGGTCCCGAGATAGGCGTCCAGGTCGCCGCGGTCGGAGTCGAGCACGTCGTAGAGCGCGGCCAGCCGGGGGTGTCCGAAGAGCGGGTCGGCCATGCCGGTGATCCTAGGAGACGAACCGCACGCCGGGGTGGGCTCTTCCCCGCGCTTGGACGGATCCCGTCCCCTGGGGTATAGTCGATCTTGCCCGGCCACCGGAACTCCCGGTCACCGGTCAGGCGTTGGTGGTCCAAGGAAAGACGCCCCGCTTCCTGCGGGGAGATGCAGGTGCAAGGCCTGCCCGGCGCTCCGATGCACGAGCCCCGTTCCTCCGGCTGGAGGGACGGGGCTCGTGCGTTCTGCCGGACGGCCGGTGTCCGATTCCTTCAAGACGCCCCGCCACCGCCCTTCCTACCGTGACCGTATGAGTCCACGATTCGATGCCATCGGCCTGGTCGTCTCCGACATGGCCGCCTCCGTCGCCTTCTACCGCCGCCTCGGCTTCGCCTTCCCCGAGGGGGCCGAGGAGCAGCCGCACGCGGAGGCCGAACTGCCCGGCGGGCTGCGGTTGATGCTGGACGGCGAGGAGACCGTGAAGTCCTTCCATCCGGGGTGGCGACCGCCGTCCGGGAACGCCTCGCGGGCCTCGCTGGCGCTGCGCTGCGACAGTCCCGGCGAGGTCGACGCGGTGTACGAGGAGCTGGTGGGCGCCGGGTGCCACGGCGAGCTGAAGCCGTGGGACGCCGTCTGGGGGCAGCGGTACGCCGTGGTGCACGACCCGGACGGCAACGGCGTCGACCTCTACGCGCCGCTACCCGCCCAGTAGCCGCCCCAGGGTGACACCCGTCAGCTCCTTGACGTCCCGGGCCAGATGGGCCTGGTCGGCGAAGCCCGCCCGGGCCGCCGTCTCCGCGTACGGCACCCCGGCCCGGGCCAGCGCGAGGGCCCGTTGCAGCCGCAGGACGCGGGCCAGCGTCTTGGGGCCGTAGCCGAAGGCGGCCAGCGAGCGGCGGTGCAGACCGCGGGCCCCGACGCCGAGCGCGTCGGCGGTGGCGGCGACCGGGCGGCCCGCGGCCAGGGCCGTGACCAGGCGGTGCAGCAGCGGGTCGGGCGGGTCCGCGACCGCGGCGAGGTCCGCGGCCGCCGCCTCCAGGCCGGTCATCGGGTCCGCCGCCGCCTCGACACGGGCGCGCAGCCGCCGTACCTCCGCCGCCGGGCGCAGCTCGGTCAGCTCCACCCGCCGGTCGCGCAGCTCGTGCGCCGGTACGCCGAGCACGGCGGGGGCGACGCCGGGCGGGAAGCGGACGCCGGTCCAGGGCGCGGGCGGGCCGTCGGGGACGTACGCACGGGTGTCGGGGCCGGCGACCAGCAGACGCCCCTCGCTCCACAGCAGGTCCATGCACCCGTCGGGCAGCACCCGCCCCAGCCCGCTCCCGGCCGGAGTGTTCGTCCACACCGTCGCGTCCACCAGCTCCACCAGCGACGAGACCCGCTCCGTGTACACGGGGGCCAGCCTACGCGGGGCACTGCGCGACCAGCCGACCACAGCCCGCGGCCCGTCAGGCCAACGGCGAATCCCGGCCCCTACACCGCCCGCGCCCGATACTCCTGCGGACTCACCCCGTACACGCGCTTGAACGCACTGGACAACGCGAACGCACTGCCATAACCGACCTGCCGCGCGATCGCCTCCAGCGTGTCCTCGCTCTCGCGCAGCCGATCCGCCGCGAGGGCCAGCCGCCACCCGGTGAGATGGCTCATCGGAGGCTCACCGACCAGCTCGGTGAAGCGGCGGGCCAGCGCGGCCCGCGAGACCCCGCACTTGGCGGCGAGCGCCGCCACCGTCCAGGGGTGCGCCGGGTCGTCCTGGAGCAGCCGCAGCGCCCGGCCGACCACCGGGTCCGCCATCGCCCGGTACCAGCCGGGCGGCTCCGCGTCCGGGCGGGCGAACCAGGCCCGCAGCGCGGCGATGACCAGCAGGTCGAGCAGCCGGTCGAGGACGACCTCCTGACCGGGTGCGTCACGCGTGATCTCCTCGGCGAGCAGCGGGGTGAGCGGGCAGTCCCAGACGTCGGCGGGGAGGGTGAGCAGGGGTGGCAGCGCGTCCAGCAGCCGGGCGCTGACCTCGCCGGGCCACTGGTAGGTGCCGATCAGCATCACGGCCGTACCGTCGAGCCGGTCGCCCCAGGTGCGCAGGCCCAGGTCCATGGAGCCGTTCAGGGGGCGGCCGTCGGGGTGGTGGCACTCGCCGCCGGGCAGGATCAGGGCCTGCGGTGCGGTGTCGGGGTGGTCGGCGCAGGTGTACGGGTCGGGGCCACGGGCGACGGCCAGGTCGCCGGCGGCCAGCCGCACCGGCTCGCCCGCCTCCGGGGTGATCCAGGCGTCGCCGCGGGCCATCACCATCACCGTCAGCGGCGCCCGGTCCGCCACCCGCACGGCCCACGGCGGGTCGAAGCAGGCCCGGATCAGGAAGGCGCCGCGGGCCCGGGGACCCGCGAGCAGGGCTGCGAGGGCGTCCATCCGGCCAGCGTAGACGCGCGCGTATGGGAATGAGCCGTTCGGCGATGGGACCGTGCGGGCGGCGACGGTTGACTGACGGCATGACAGCGAACAGGGCGATGAAGACGCAGACCAAGGACATGACCGTCGTGGTGACGGGCGCCTCCGGCCGTACCGGGCGCCGGGTGGCCGAGGCCGCGCGGGCGGCCGGGCTGACCGTACGGCCCGCCTCGCGCGCCCATGGATTCGACTGGGACTCCCCGGCCGGCTGGGCAGACACCCTGCGCGGCGCCGACGCCGCGTATCTGGTGCACCCGGCGGACGTGGGCGCACCGGCGGCCACCGAGGCGGTCGGGCGGCTGGCGCGGGAGGCGGTCGCCCTCGGTGTACGGCGGCTGGTGCTGCTGTCGGCGCGCGGCGAGCAGCAGGCGCTGGCCACCGAGGCGGCGCTGCGCGCCTCGGGCGCGGACTGGACGGTGGTACGGGCCGCGTGGTTCGCGCAGAACTTCTCCGAGGGCCCGCTGGCGGAGGAGCTGCGGGAGAGCGGGGAGCTGGTGTTTCCCGGCGGTGAGGTGCGGGAGCCGTTCGTCGACGTGCGGGATGTCGCGGAGGTGGTGGTGGCCGCGCTGACGGCGGGCGACCGGTATGTGGGGGAGGTCGTGGAGGTGTCGGGGCCACGGCTGCTGACGTTCGGGGAGGCGGTGGCGGAGGCCGCGCGGGCGGCGGGGCTGGAGCTGCGGTACCGGCCGGTGCCGGCCCGGGCGTACGGCGAGCGGCTGGCCGGGTTCGGGCTGCCGCCCGAGGAGGTGACGTTCCTCGTCGAGCTGTTCGAGTCGCTGCTCGACGGGCGGAACGCGTACCTCTCGGACGGCGTCCGGCGGGTGCTGGGCCGTGAGCCGCGCGACCTCGCGGCGTACGCGACGGAGGCCGCGGCGGCCGGCGCCTGGACGGCGGGGTAGGCCGTGTCCGCACAGTCCCGTCGTCCGCCCGGAGGGCGGGCCCCACGGCGTCTGGTGCGTGCTCTCGGCGTGCCGGGCGGAAGCCCTCGTACTGGACGTACTCGGGCTTTCGCTCGGTGCGGCGAGTGGGGGTGCCCCCTGCTCGAAGAGCTCGGGGGAGCGTGCCAGGCGTCGCGGGGCCGGGGGTCCCCCTCTGGGGGAGGGACTTTGCGGACACGGCCCAGGGCCGGTCGCCCCGGCTCATTCCTCCGGCGTGGTGGTGTCGCCCTTCGGTGCGCTCTTGGCGTGGGTGCGCAGGCGGGCCGTGACGTCCTCCGGGGGCAGGAAGCGGGACCAGCGCTCCGGGAACTCCGACGGCATGTCCGGGTCGTCGGGGTCGGCCTCGCGGGCGGCCGCGGCGGCGCGGGCGACGTACTCGGCGACCTGCGCCTCGCGCATCCGCTCGTTGGCCTCGCGGGCGGCGGCGGTGGCGGCGGCCGGCCAGACCCGGTCGATGGCGGCGTTCACGGCGGCGCCGACCAGCACGGCGAAGGCGGACACCCCGATCCACAGCAGGACGGCGACGGCGGCGGCGAGGGAGCCGTAGATCGTCGCCCCCTCGATGGTGTTGGTCAGGTAGATCCGCAGCAGGAAGCTGCCGAGGACCCACATGGCGAGGGCGACCAGGGCGCCGGGCACGTCCTCGATCCACGGGGAGCGGACGGGGACGGACACGTGGTAGAGCGTCGTCAGGAAGGCGATGGACAGGACGATCACCACGGGCCAGTACAGGACCTGCACCACCGTCGTCGACCAGGGCAGGATCCGTACGACCGCGTCCGGCCCGGCCACCATCAGCGGCAGGGCGACCGAGCCGATCAGCAGCGCGGCGATGAACAGCAGGAACGCCACCAGCCGGGTCTTGACGATGCCGCGGACGCCGTCGAGGCCGTACATGACGGTGATGGTGTCGATGAAGACGTTCACCGCGCGGGAGCCCGACCAGACGGCGAACAGGAAGCCTATGGAGATGACGTCGGGGCGGCCGCCCTTCATCACGTCGTCCAGGATCGGCTGGGCGATCTCGGTGACGCCCTTGTCGGACAGGACGGTGCGGGAGGCCTCCAGGAGGTTGGACTCCAGGCTGCTGATGGTGTCGGTGCCGGTCCAGTCGTCGACGTAGCCGAGCAGGCCGATGAGGCTGAGCAGCAGCGGCGGCACGGACAGCAGCGTGAAGAACGCGGCCTCGGCGGCGAGACCGAGGATGCGGTACTCGATGCACGAATTGACGGTGTCCTTGAGCAACAGCCAGGCGGTCCTGCGCTTGGAGACGTTCCGGTAGAGGGCACGCGCCCGGTGAAGACGGCCGGAGGGTCGCTCGGGGATTTCACTTGCTGGCTGCACGACCCAACGGTATCCGCCGTACGAGGTCACGCTCACCCTGCCGGGCCCCCGGGTGACCCGGCCCGTACCGCGGGGTAGGTTCCCGTCATGGCACGCAGCACCCACACCGTGACCAATCAGGCCCCGCCGCTGGCCGGCTACGACGTCTACTCCGCCGACCGGGCGCTGGTGGCGGCCGTCGAGCGGCATCTGGATCCGGAGCTGATCGACGACGCGCGCGCGGAGCTGCCGGCCCTCGGCCGGACCGCCGGGTCGGCGCAGGTGCAGGAGTGGGGGGTGCAGGCGAACGAGTTTCCGCCGCGGCTGCGCACCCACGACCGCTACGGCAACCGGATCGACGAGGTGGAGTTCCACCCGGCCTGGCACCGGCTGCTCGGCAAGGGTGTCTCGGCGGGGCTGACCGCGGCCTGGGCGCGGCCCGGCGGGCACGTCCGGCGGGCGGCGGCCTTCCTGGTGTGGACGCAGGTCGAGGCGGGCAACGGCTGCCCGCTGTCGATGACCCACGCGGCGGTGCCCGCGCTGCGCGCCGACCCGGAGCTGGCCGCCGAGTGGGTGCCGCGGCTGACGTCCACGGTGTACGACCGTGATCTGCGGCCCGCCGAGCGGAAGGCCGGGGTGCTGTTCGGCATGGGGATGACGGAGAAGCAGGGCGGCAGCGACGTCCGCGCGAACACCACGGCGGCGACGCCGCTGGCGGAGGACGGCACGTACGAACTGACCGGGCACAAGTGGTTCTGCTCGGCGCCGATGTCGGACGGGTTCCTGGTCCTCGCCCAGGCTCCGGACGGGCTGACGTGTTTCCTGGTGCCGCGGGTGCTGGCGGACGGCACCCGCAACGTCTTCCGCATCCAGCGGCTGAAGGACAAGCTGGGCAACCGGTCGAACGCCTCCGCGGAGGTCGAGTTCGACGGGACCTGGGCGCGCCGGGTCGGTGAGGAGGGCCGGGGGGTGCGGACCATCATCGAGATGGTCGCGGCGACCCGGCTGGACTGTGTGCTCGGCTCGGCGGGGCTGATGCGGCAAGCGGTGGCCCAGGCGATCCACCACTGCGCGTACCGCGAGGCGTTCGGCGGCAAGCTGGTCGACAAGCCGTTGATGCGCAATGTTCTGGCCGATCTCGCGCTGGAGTCGGAGGCGGCGACGACGCTGGCGCTGCGGCTGGCGGCCGCCTGGGACGACGGCGGCGAGCAGGAACGCGCCTTCCTGCGCCTCGCGGTGCCCGCCGCCAAGTACTGGGTGACCAAGCGCTGCCCGGCGGTGGCGGTGGAGGCCGCCGAGTGCCTGGGCGGAAACGGGTACGTGGAGGAGTCCGGGCTGCCCCGGCTGGTGCGCGAGTCGCCGCTGAACTCGATCTGGGAGGGCGCGGGGAACGTCCAGGCGCTGGACGTGCTGCGGGCGCTGCGGCGCGAGCCGGCCGCGCTGAACGCCACGCTGACGGAGATCGGCCGGGCGCGCGGCGCCGACCACCGGCTGGACGCGGCGATCAAGAACCTGCTCACCGAACTCGCCGACCTGGAGGGCGTGGAGGCGCGCGCCCGGCGGGTGGTGGAGCGGCTGGCGCTGGTGCTCCAGGGCTCGCTGCTGGTGCGGTTCGCGCCGCCGGAGGTGGCGGACGCGTTCTGCGCGTCCCGGCTGGGCGGGGACTGGGGCGCGTCGTTCGGGACGCTGCCGCACACGCTGGATCTGGGGGCGATCGTGGAGCGGGCGCGGCCCGTCCTCCGCTGACGCGGCCCGTCCTCCGCTGACCTGCTCGTATACGTCAGCAGGGGTGGTGCTGCGCCGACACGGCACCACCCCTGCCCCTTCTGGCCCGTTGAGGCCACGAGCGCCGCACGGGCGACGTCGCTCAAGTTTCAATCAACCTATACAGGTTCACCAGGGTTGCAAGGGGTTGCAACTTGTTCGGTGTCGGTGACCGGAGTATGCCCCTCCGTCCCGGGCGAGCGGCAGTATGGGACACCCATCACCACGCGACCGGAAACCGTCGGCCGGAAGGCTTGACACCGGTTGCCCGAGAGGCAATTCCCCGGAGGCCAACTGTGGCGAACTCGCCGTTGAACGTGACGCGACTCGCCGCCACCGACGCGGCGCGGGCGGCGCGGGTGCTGAGCGAGGTGCGCGACGCCACCCTTTCCGGACAGCGCGCGCCCATCGCTCCCCGGCCGGTCATCGAGGAGTCCTGGGGGCGCATGCTGCGCGGCGGGGTGGATCCCGAGCACGATTTCCGGTCGGGTCTGCTCACCGCGGAGGAGGTCCGGCGGCGGCGCGAGGACTCCCCGCTGCGGCATGTGCTGCCGGTGCTTCGGGAGGGGCTGGTGTCGGTGGCGGACGCCGCGCACCACATCATGGTGGTCGCCGACGCGGACGCCCGGGTGCTGTGGCGGGAGGGCAGCGCGGCGGTGCTGCGCAAGGCGGACGCGCTGGGGTTCCTGCTGGGCGCCGACTGGCGGGAGAACACGGTCGGCACCAACGGGGTGGGCACTCCGGCGGTGGTGCGCCGGCCGGTGCAGGTGTTCGCCTCCGAGCACTTCGTACGGTCGCACGCCACGTGGACGTGTGCCGGTGCGCCTATCACGGATCCGCGCGACGGGCGGCTGATCGGCGTGGTGGACGTCAGCGGCCCGCTGGAGACCATGCATCCGGCCACCCTCGCCTGGGTGGACTCGGTGGCCAAGCTCGCCGAGGCGCGGCTGCGCGAGCTGCACCTGACGGCCCTGGAGCGGCTGCGCGCGGTGGCGGCGCCGGCGCTGGCCCGGCTGGGCGGGCGGGCGCTGGTGGTGGACCGGGACGGCTGGACGGCGGCGGTGACGGGGATGCCGTACACCAACCGGATCACGCTGCCCAAGTCGCTGTCGGCGGGCCGCCGGTGGCTGCCGGCGCTGGGGGCGTGCGCGGTGGAGCCGCTGGCCGGGGGCTGGCTGGTGCGGGCCACCGAGGACGAGCCGCTGCCGAGGGGCACCGCCACCCGGATCGTGCTGGACCTGACGCAGCCGCGCCGCTGGACGGTCACGGTCTCCGGCAGCCTGGGCTCGTGGACGCACGAACTGAGCCCCCGGCACGCGGAGTTGCTGTATCTGCTGGCCGTGCACCGCTCCGGGCGCAGCGCGGCGGGGCTGGCCGAGGACATGTTCGGGGACGCCGCGCGGACGGTGACCGTGCGCGCCGAGCTGTCGCGGGTGCGGCGGTACCTCGGGGGGTTCCTGGAACACCGACCGTATCGTTTCTGCGAGGACGTGGACGTGACCGTGCTGCCGCCGGACGATCCATGTGACCTGCTGCCCCACTCGACCGCCCCGGCGGTGGTCAGAGCGCGGCACGCGGCCACGGTGCCGTGAACAGGAGCCCAGCGCACGGACTTCGCGGACCTCTCGGGATCAATTGCGGGGTCTTCGTCCGCGACCCCCGCCCCCTGCCGTAGCATCCCCCTACGGGCCACCCCACCTGCGTCATGCTCAACGTGCGGCACGCGCGGCGCAGTTGGTCCCTCGGGAGGACTCATGAAGCATCGCGGCCGACACCGCAGGCGCAAGCGGGGCCAGGCGCTGCGCGCGACCCTGGCCGGGACCGCGCTGGCGCTCACCGCCGCCGCCACCATGATCAGCGCCTCCCAGGCGACGGACGGCGCCCGCCCGGGGCCGCTGAAGCCGCTCACCTCGGCGTCCGCGCTGCGGGAGCTGCGCCTGTACGAGGAGACCTACCCGGCGGCCCCGGACCCGGCCGTCCGGGTCGCCGACGTCCTCGCGGTCGCCGACCGCGCCCTGCGCCCCGCCGACGACTGCGCCGCCCCGGAGCGCGCCGCGCTGCCCGTGACCCCGGCGGCCGGCCGCGCCTGGTGCTGGGACGAGAGCGACACCCGCGACGCGCGGGCCGGGGCGGTCACCGGCTCCGGGGACGCCGACGACGACGGCCGCTGGGGCGGGCAGCGGGTGCTGCTGTCCGGGTGGAGCGACGCGCGGGGCCGCGCCCGGATCGCCGTCGTCGACGCCGAGCGCATGACGTACACCTGGGTGCTGCCCGTCGTCCCCGCGGACGGCGGACGCTCCCCGCGGCCGCTGCGCTCGCCGCTGTCCGGGCTGGTCTGGTACCAGGACAAGCTGCTGGCCACAGGGGACGACGGCCGGACCCTCTACGTCTACGACATGGACCGCATACGGCGGCACGGCACCGGCTTCACGCTGTCCGCCGTGGCCGCGTACCGGCTCACCGGCGACGCCCGGATCGGCGCGCTCTCCCTCGACCGCAGCACCGCCCCCGACAGCCTGGCGGTGAGCGAGGCGGTACCGGCGGACGCCGACCGGCCCGCCCGCCTGTGGCGCTACGCCCTGGACACCGGCACCTCCGGCCCCGGCGCCGGGCTCCCGGATCCCGAGCCGGTCGAGGTGTACGAGACGGAGGCGGCCGGGGTCCAGGGGGTGCTCGCCCACCGGTCCCGCTGGTACCTGGCCCGCAGCGCCGGTGCCTTCGACGGGCACGGCACGCTGGTCCGGCTGGACGGCGACGGCGCGGAGGCGGCGCAGTGCGGTCCGGACGGGACGTACCAGTGCTGGAGCGGACCGGCCGGGCCCCTCTCCCACTGGCAGGAGACCGGGGAGGTCTGGTCGCAGTCGGGGCGGACGCTGTTTTCGCTGGGACTGAACACGATCGACAGGTCTCTGGAGTAGATGGTTCCCTGAGGGGCATGCCGAACATCCCCGTGACCACCTGGTCTCTGGAGCAGACAGCTCCCAGCGACCTCCTGCCCGCCGCCGAGCCCGAGGGCGACATCCGGATCGTCCGCGCCGAGGTGCCCTCCCCCGAGTTCAGCCGCTTCCTCTACACGGCCGTGGGCGGGGACATCCGCTGGACCGACCGGCTGGGCTGGACGTACGCCCAGTGGCAGGAGGAACTTCAGCGGCCGGGCGCGGAGACCTGGGTGGCCTACGACCGGGGCACGCCCGCCGGATACGTCCAGCTGGACCCTCAGGACGACGGCGTGGTGGAGATCCTCCACTTCGGGCTGATCCCGGCCTTCCGGGGTCGCCGGATCGGCCGGTATCTGCTGTCGTACGGCGCCGCGCGCGCCTGGGACCTCGCCGAGCGGTGGCCGGAGCGCCTGCCGACCAAACGGGTCTGGCTGCACACGTGCAGCAAGGACGGCGAGCACGCCATGGACAATTACCTGCGCCGGGGCTTCAGGCTCTTCGACACCAAGGTCGAGGAGGAGGCGGAGGTCGCCACGCCGGGCCCCTGGCCGGGCGCGTACCCTGCCTGACCGTGGGGCCACACCCTGCCCGACCGCCAGGTCATACCCTGCCTGACCTGCGACGACAAGGCCCTCTGCGGCCGATGTGACCGACACCACCCCTGTCTTGCCAGGCGAGACAGGGGTGTCCGCATCTTGGACGAAGCTGGACTGTGTCCAGATCGCCATGACACGCTTCCGTCATGTCTGGAACTGGAATCGCCTTGGTGAGTCGACGGCACGTCGACCTCGGCCGCATGTCCAGCGCCATCTGTCCGGCGCGCTGACAGCCCGCCAGCATCCCGGTTCCCCCTCTTCTGTCTGCCCCTGCGCGACGATGCGCACGTATGCCTAGAAGCGCCATACGCGCAGGTCAGAGCCGCTTCCGCCTGTCCCGAAGGACGTATCCACCATGGCCGCCACCCCGCAGAACCCTGCCGCCGCGACTCCCCGCCGCAAGGTGAGCCGTCACCGCGGCGAGGGTCAGTGGGCCGCGGGTCACTTCACCCCGCTCAACGGCAACGAACAGTTCAAGAAGGACGACGACGGTCTCAATGTGCGGACACGCATTGAGACGATCTACTCCAAGCGCGGCTTCGACTCGATCGACCCCAACGACCTGCGCGGCCGGATGCGCTGGTGGGGGCTGTACACCCAGCGCAAGCCCGGGATCGACGGCGGCAAGACCGCGATCCTGGAGCCGGAGGAGCTGGACGACGAGTACTTCATGCTGCGCGTCCGCATCGACGGCGGCCGGCTGACCACCCAGCAGCTGCGCGTGATCGGCGAGATCTCGCAGGAGTTCGCGCGCGGCACCGCCGACATCACCGACCGGCAGAACGTCCAGTACCACTGGATCCGGATCGAGGACGTGCCCGAGATCTGGAACCGCCTGGAGGCGGTCGGCCTGTCCACCACCGAGGCCTGCGGTGACACGCCCCGCGTGATCATCGGCTCGCCCGTGGCCGGCATCGCCGAGGACGAGATCATCGACGGCTCCCCGGCCATCGAGGAGATCCAGCGCCGGATCATCGGCAACAAGGCGTTCTCGAACCTGCCCCGCAAGTTCAAGTCCGCGATCTCCGGCTCGCCGCTGCTCGACGTGGCGCACGAGATCAACGACGTGGCGTTCGTCGGTGTCGAGCATCCGGAGCACGGCCCCGGCTTCGACGTGTGGGTCGGCGGCGGCCTGTCCACCAACCCGAAGATCGGTGTCCGGCTCGGCGCCTGGGTGTCGCTGGACGAGGTCCCGGACGTCTACGAGGGCGTCATCTCGATCTTCCGCGACTACGGCTACCGGCGGCTGCGCACCCGCGCCCGCCTGAAGTTCCTGGTCGCCGACTGGGGTGCGGAGAAGTTCCGGCAGGTGCTGGAGGACGAGTACCTCAAGCGCAAGCTGGTCGACGGGCCCGCCCCCGCGCAGCCGCTGGAGCGCTGGCGCGACCACGTCGGTGTGCACCGGCAGAAGGACGGCCGCTACTACGTCGGTTTCGCCCCGCGCGTCGGCCGCGTCGACGGCACCACGCTGACGAAGATCGCCGACCTCGCGGAGGCGCACGGCTCGGGCCGGGTCCGTACCACCGTCGAGCAGAAGATGATCATTCTCGATGTCGAGGAGGGCCAGGTCGACTCGCTCGTCGAGTCCCTGGAGGCGCTGGACCTCACCGCCAAGCCCTCCCCGTTCCGGCGCGGCACCATGGCCTGCACCGGCATCGAGTACTGCAAGCTCGCCATCGTCGAGACCAAGGCGCGCGGCTCCTCCCTCATCGACGAGCTGGAGCGCCGTATCCCGGACTTCGACGAGCCGATCACCATCAACATCAACGGCTGCCCGAACGCCTGTGCCCGTATCCAGGTGGCGGACATCGGTCTCAAGGGGCAGCTGGTCCTCAACGACCAGGGCGAGCAGGTCGAGGGCTACCAGGTGCACCTGGGCGGCGCGCTCGGCCTGGAGGCCGGCTTCGGCCGCAAGGTGCGCGGTCTGAAGGTCACCTCCGAGGAGCTGCCCGACTACGTCGAGCGGGTCCTGAAGCGCTTCCAGGCGGAGCGCGAGGACGGCGAGCGGTTCGCCACCTGGGCCGCGCGCGCCTCCGAGGAGGCGCTGTCATGAGCGAGCGCGCGGCGCCCTTCTACTGCCCGTACTGCGGCGACGAGGACCTTCGTCCGAGCGAGGAAGGTCACGGCGCCTGGGAGTGCGCGGCCTGCAATCGCGCTTTCCAGCTGAAGTTCCTCGGGCTGCTGGCCCGCGGGGTTCGGCAGGACACCACGGGAGGGGACCGGATATGACGACGGCTCAGGACGTGCGGACGAACGAGGAGCTGAAGGCGCTCGCCGAGCAGGCGGGCCGTGACCTGGAGGACGCCTCCGCGCTGGAGATCCTCCAGTGGGCGGCCGACACCTTCGGCAAGCGGTTCTGCGTGACCTCCTCGATGGAGGACGCGGTGGTCGCCCACCTCGCCTCCCGCGCGATGCCCGGCGTCGACGTCGTCTTCCTCGACACCGGCTACCACTTCGAGGAGACCATCGGCACCCGGGACGCGGTGGACGCCGTGATGGACGTCAACGTCATCACCCTCACCCCGCGCCAGACGGTCGCCGAGCAGGACGCCGAGTACGGCCCCAAGCTGCACGACCGGGACCCCGACCTGTGCTGCAAGCTCCGCAAGGTCCAGCCGCTGGAGGAGGGCCTGAAGGGCTACGCCGCCTGGGCGACCGGTCTGCGCCGCGACGAGTCCCCGACCCGGGCGAACACCCCGGTCGTCGGCTGGGACGAGAAGCGCCGGAAGGTGAAGATCTCCCCGATCGCCCGCTGGACCCAGGACGACGTGGACAACTACGTCGCCGAGCACGGCGTCCTCACCAACCCGCTGCTGATGGACGGCTACGCCTCCGTCGGCTGCGCCCCCTGCACCCGCCGTGTCCTGGAGGGCGAGGACGCGCGCGCCGGCCGCTGGGCGGGGCGCGCCAAGACCGAGTGCGGGCTGCACGGATGACCACGACGATTCAGGAGACTGACGTGACGACCGGAGCCACCGTCTGGCTCACGGGTCTGCCGAGCGCCGGCAAGACCACCATCGCCCACGAGCTGGCCGGCCGGCTGCGCCAGGAGGGCCGCCGTGTCGAGGTGCTCGACGGCGACGAGATCCGCGAGTTCATCTCGGCGGGCCTCGGCTTCAGCCGCGAGGACCGGCACACCAACGTGCAGCGCATCGGCTTCGTCGCCGAACTGCTCGCCCGCAACGGCGTGCTCGCCCTCGTCCCGGTGATCGCGCCGTACGCGGACAGCCGTGACGCCGTGCGCAAGCGGCACGAGGGGAACTCGACGCCGTACGTCGAGGTGCATGTGGCGACCCCGGTCGAGGTGTGCTCCGTACGCGATGTGAAGGGCCTGTACGCCAAGCAGGCGGCGGGCGAGCTGAAGGGGCTCACCGGCGTCGATGACCCGTACGAGGAGCCCGAGTCTCCGGACCTTCGGATCGAGTCCCAGAACCAGACCGTGCAGGAGTCCGCGGCGTCCGTGTACGCGCTGCTCACCGAAAGGGGACTGGCATGACGACCGTCGCCACGATCGACGAGGGCACCGACACCCCGTACGCCCTCTCGCACCTGGACGCCCTCGAGTCCGAGGCCGTGCACATCTTCCGCGAGGTGGCGGGCGAGTTCGAGCGGCCGGTGATCCTGTTCTCCGGCGGCAAGGACTCCATCGTCATGCTCCACCTGGCGCTGAAGGCGTTCGCGCCCGCGCCGGTGCCGTTCTCGCTACTGCACGTGGACACCGGGCACAACTTCCCCGAGGTCATCGAATACCGGGACCGCGCGGTCGCGAAGCACAACCTGCGGCTGCACGTGGCCTCGGTGCAGGACTACATCGACCGCGGGGTGCTCAAGGAGCGCCCGGACGGCACCCGCAACCCGCTGCAGACGCTGCCGCTGACGGAGAAGATCCAGAGCGAGAAGTTCGACGCCGTGTTCGGCGGCGGGCGCCGCGACGAGGAGAAGGCCCGCGCCAAGGAGCGGGTGTTCTCGCTGCGCGACGAGTTCTCCCAGTGGGACCCGCGCCGCCAGCGGCCGGAGCTGTGGAACCTGTACAACGGCCGCCACGCGCCGGGCGAGCACGTCCGTGTCTTCCCGCTGTCCAACTGGACCGAGCTGGACGTCTGGCAGTACATCGCCCGCGAGGGCATCGAGCTGCCGGAGATCTACTTCGCCCACGAGCGCGAGGTGTTCCAGCGCAACGGCATGTGGCTGACCGCCGGCGAGTGGGGCGGGCCGAAGGACGGCGAGACCGTCGAGAAGCGGCTCATCCGCTACCGGACCGTCGGTGACATGTCCTGCACGGGCGCCGTCGACTCGGACGCGACCACGCTGGACGCCGTGATCGCCGAGATCGCCGCCTCCCGGCTGACCGAGCGGGGCGCGACGCGCGCCGACGACAAGCTCTCCGAGGCCGCGATGGAAGACCGCAAGCGCGAGGGGTACTTCTAAGCATGAGCACGACCACGACCGAGGAACTCTCGGCCACCACCCTGCTGCGGTTCGCCACCGCGGGCTCCGTCGACGACGGCAAGTCCACCCTGGTCGGACGGCTGCTGCACGACTCCAAGTCGGTCCTCGCCGACCAGCTGGAGGCCGTCGAGCACGCCTCCCGCAGCCGCGGCCAGGACGCCCCCGACCTCGCGCTGCTGACGGATGGTCTGCGCGCGGAGCGGGAGCAGGGCATCACGATCGACGTGGCGTACCGCTACTTCGCCACGCCCCGGCGCCGGTTCATCCTCGCCGACACCCCCGGCCATGTGCAGTACACGCGGAACATGGTCACGGGCGCCTCGACGGCCGAGCTGACCGTGATCCTCGTCGACGCCCGCAACGGCGTCGTCGAACAGACCCGCCGGCACGCCGCCATCGCCGCGCTGCTGCGGGTGCCGCACGTCGTCCTCGCCGTCAACAAGATGGACCTCGTCGGCTACGAGGAGAAGGTCTTCGCGGCGATCGCCGAGGAGTTCACCGCGTACGCCCTCGAACTCGGCGTCCCCGAGGTCACCGCGATCCCGATCTCCGCGCTCGCCGGTGACAACGTCGTGGAGCCGTCGGCGAACATGGACTGGTACGGCGGCCCGACCGTGCTGGAGCACCTGGAGACCGTCCCGGTCAGCCACGACCTGGCGCACTGCCACGCCCGGCTGCCCGTGCAGTACGTGATCCGGCCGCAGACCGCCGAGCACCCCGACTACCGGGGCTACGCCGGGCAGATCGCGGCGGGCACCTTCCGCGTCGGCGAGCGGGTGACGGTGCTGCCGTCCGGCCGCACGACCACCGTCACCGGCATCGACCTGCTGGGCGAGCCCGTCGACGTGGCCTGGACGCCGCAGTCGGTGACCCTGCTGCTCGCGGACGACATCGACATCTCGCGCGGCGACCTGATCGTGCCGAGCAAGGACGCCCCGGCGACCACGCAGGACGTCGAGGCGACCGTCTGCCATGTCGCCGACGCCCCGCTCACCGTCGGCCACCGGGTGCTGCTCAAGCACGGCACCCGCACGGTCAAGGCGATCGTGAAGGACATCCCGTCCCGGCTGACCCTGGACGACCTGTCCCTGCACCCGCACCCGGGCCGGCTCGTCGCCAACGACATCGGCCGGGTGAAGATCCGTACCGCCGAGCCGCTGCCGGTCGACTCCTACGCCGACTCGCGGCGCACGGGCTCGTTCATCCTGATCGACCCGAACGACGGCACGACCCTCACCGCCGGGATGGTCGGCGAGTCGTTCGCCTCTCCGGAGCCCGTCAAGGACGAGGCCGAGGACGACGGGTGGGACTTCTGAGCATGAACTCCCCTTTCTTCGGCGGCGGACGGCGATGTGCGCGATGTGTTCGATGTTCTCGATGACATCCGCGGACCCCGTACGCCGCCGCCGAAAACCCGCCGACCCCCCGGCCACGCGCTGATCCGACCGTGACCGCCGGGCCTCCGAGAGGAACATCCCCGTGCCTGCCACCCCCGCCCTGCGCCGCCTCTTCGCGGTGATCGCCGCGCTCCCGCTGCTCGCGCTCGCCGCCTGCGGCTACGGCTCCCAGGCGAAGGACCTGGAGGACGTGCAGGTCGCCGCAGGCGCGAAGAAGATCGACGGGCTCGACTCGGTCCGCATCGGCTACTTCGGCAACCTGACCCACGCGACCGCCCTGGTCGGCCGTGAGAAGGGCTTCTTCCAGAAGGCGCTGGGCGGCACGGAGGCGAAGTACGCGACGTTCAACGCGGGCCCGTCGGAGATCGAGGCGCTGAACTCGGGGTCGATCGACATCGGCTGGATCGGCCCGTCCCCGGCGATCAACGGCTACGTCAAGTCGGGCGGCAAGAACCTCCGCATCATCGGCGGTTCGGCGTCCGGCGGAGTGAAGCTGGTCGTCAACCCGGACAAGATCAAGTCCCTGAAGGACGTCAAGGGCAAGAAGATCGCCACCCCGCAGCTCGGCAACACCCAGGACGTGGCGTTCCTCAACTGGATCGCCGAGCAGGGCTGGAAGGTCGACGCGCAGAGCGGCAAGGGCGACGTCTCCGTCGTCCGCACCGACAACAAGATCGCACCGGACGCCTACAGGTCCGGTTCCGTCGACGGCGCGTGGGTGCCGGAGCCGACCGCGTCGAAGCTGGTCGCCGAGGGCGCGAAGGTGCTGCTCGACGAGTCCGATCTATGGCCGGACAAGAAGTTCGTGATCACGAACATCATCGTGTCCCAGGACTTCGTGAAGAAGCACCCGAAGGCCGTCGAGGCGGTGCTGCGGGCGTCGGTCGAGACCAACAAGTGGATCAACGCCCACCCGGAGCAGGCGAAGGCGTCGGCGAACGAGCGACTGGCCACCGACACCGGCAAGCCGCTGCCCGCCGACGTGCTCGACCCGGCCTGGCCGTCGATCGCCTTCCTCGACGACCCGCTGGCCGCCACCCTCGACGCCCAGGCCGGACACGCGGTGAAGGCCGGTCTGCTGGAGAAGCCCGACCTGACGGGCATCTACGACCTCACCCTGCTCAACAAGATCCTCGCGGCCGAGGGCAAGGCAGCGGTCGACGACGCCGGACTCGGCGCCCGGTAACCGCATCCCGCATCCCGCATCCCGAGAGTTCCCAGGAGGTGACGACCATGGCCACGACCCTCGCCAAGGCCGCCGACGGTACCGAGACGTCGGCCGCGCACGCCGCCCGGATCGAGCATGTCTCGAAGTCGTTCCCGGGCCCGTCCGGGCAGCAGCTCGTGCTGGACGACATCAGTCTCGATGTCGCGCCGGGCGAGTTCGTCACCCTCCTGGGCGCCTCGGGCTGCGGCAAGTCCACCCTGCTCAACCTGGTGGCCGGCCTGGACCGGCCGTCCGCGGGGTCGATCGCCACGGACGGCCGCCCCGCCCTGATGTTCCAGGAGCACGCGCTGTTCCCGTGGCTGACGGCGGGCAAGAACATCGAGCTGGCGCTCAAGCTGCGCGGGATCGCCAAGGCCGAGCGCCGGCAGCGGGCGGAGGAACTGCTCGAACTGGTCCGGCTGAAGGGCGCGTACGGCAAGCGGGTGCACGAGCTGTCCGGCGGTATGCGCCAGCGTGTCGCGATGGCCCGCGCGCTCGCCCAGGACAGCAGGCTGCTGCTGATGGACGAGCCGTTCGCGGCGCTGGACGCCATCACCCGGGACGTGCTGCACGACGAACTGACCCGGATCTGGGCGGAGACCGGCCTGTCCGTCCTCTTCGTCACGCACAACGTGCGCGAGGCGGTCCGGCTGGCGCAGCGCGTGGTGCTGCTGTCGTCCCGCCCGGGCCGGATCGCCCGCCAGTGGACGGTGGACATCCCGCAGCCGCGCCGTATCGAGGACAGCGCCGTGGCGGAGCTGTCCCGTGAGATCACCGAAGAACTGCGTGGGGAGATCCGCCGTCATGGCCAGCACTGACACGTCCGTCGACGCACCCGTCAAGGACGGCGGCGACCTGGCCGGCCTGGAGGCCGGTCTGGACGCCCTGGAGACGGTCGAGTCGGGCCGTACCCCGCTGCGCGAGACGCTGCTGCGCAAGGTGCTGCCGCCGGTCACCGCGATCGCGCTGGTGCTGGTGGTGTGGCAGGCGCTGGTCTCCTTCGGGATCGTCGACAACCCCACCAAGCTGCCCTCCCCCGCCGACGTGTGGGGCGAGGTGCGGACGGCCTGGCTCCAGGGCACCCTGCTCGACTACATCTGGACGTCCGTCTCGCGCGGCCTCCTCGGCTTCCTGCTCGCGCTCGCCATCGGCACCCCGCTGGGCCTGCTGGTGGCCCGGGTGAAGTTCGTGCGGGCGGCGATCGGACCGATCCTGTCCGGCCTCCAGTCGCTGCCGTCCGTGGCGTGGGTGCCGCCGGCCGTGATCTGGCTCGGCCTCAACAACTCGATGATGTACGCCGTCATCCTGCTCGGCGCGGTCCCATCCATCGCCAACGGCCTGCTGTCCGGCGTCGACCAGGTGCCGCCGCTGTATCTGCGGGCCGGCCGCACGCTGGGCGCGACGGGGCTGAAGGGCACCTGGCACATCGTGATGCCGGCCGCGCTGCCCGGCTATCTCGCGGGCCTGAAGCAGGGGTGGGCGTTCTCCTGGCGGTCGCTGATGGCCGCGGAGATCATCGCCTCCTCCCCCGACCTCGGCGTGGGGCTCGGACAACTGCTGGAGAACGGCCGCAACACCAGCTCCATGTCGATGGTGTTCCTCGCCATCCTGCTCATCCTGATCGTCGGTATCGCGATCGACCTGCTGATCTTCAGCCCGCTGGAGCGGCGGGTGCTGCGCAGCCGCGGTCTGCTGGTGAAGGGCTGACCTCATGAAGCCGGTACGCCCCGTTCTGGTGGTCATCGCCCACGGCAGCCGCGACCCGCGGCACGCCGCGACCGTGCACGCCCTCGTGGAGCGGGTGCGCGCGCAGCGGCCGGGGCTGCGGGTGGAGACCGGCTTCCTGGACTTCAACATCCCGTCCGTGCAGGGGGTGCTGGAGTCCCTGGCAGCGGAGGGCGTCCGCGAGGTGGTGGCGCTGCCGCTGCTGCTGACCCGCGCCTTCCACGCGAAGGCGGACATCCCCGCCGTGCTGCGGGAGGCGCCGGGCCGGCTGCGGATCCGTCAGGCGGAGGTGCTGGGCCCGTCGCCGCTGCTGCTCGCCGCCCTGGAACGGCGGCTGTACGAGGCGGGGCTGACCCCAGCCGACAAGTCCTCGACCGGGGTCGTGCTGGCCTCGGCGGGGTCCACCGACCCGGAGGCGATCGCAGTGATCGCAGAAATCGCGCGGGAGTGGCGGCACACCGGTTGGTGCGCCGTGCGGCCTGCGTTCGCCTCCGCATCCCTTCCCCGCACCGAGGACGCGGTGCGCGAGCTGCGCGCCCTCGGCTGCGCCCGCGTCGCGGTCGCCCCATACGTCTTCGCCCCCGGCTTCCTCCCGGACCGCATCGCCCGCGGCGCCGCCGAGGCGGACGTCCTCGCCGACGTCCTGGGCCCGGCGCCCGAGGTGGCCCGTCTGCTGCTGGAGCGGTACGACGCGGCACGGGCACCGATGCTGGCGGCGGTCGGCGCGTAGCGCCTTCGTGCCCAGGCCTAGGCACCCAGGCCGAGCAGGGCCACTTCCAGGGGCAGCGTGGGCCGGGACGGGAGAGGCGCGGGTTCCTCGCCGCGGCCGGTGGGCGTGGGCGGGACGGAGCGCAGGCCCCGGATGCCGTCCGCGGCCCACGGGGCGTCCGTCGGCGGGAGCGACAGTGTGGTGCGCGGAGAGGTTCCGGCGGCCCGGTTGACCTTGTCCCTGGGGCAGGGTCGAGGGTCCACGGCATGGACCTCTATCTGGAGCAGACGCCGTACAGCGATCCGGGCGACCTGGACGTCAGCGACCTTCCGCGCGACCCGGCGGAACTCGCCGCCGTGGTCCGGAACCTGATCATCCATCGAGCGGAGAGCGGACGCCTCGGGTACGAGATTCCCGAGGACCGGCAGCACGACGACCCGGAGGCCCGCTACGTCCGCGAGGTGCTGCGGATCCTGCGGGAGCGGGATCCGGCGCCGCTCACCGAGGAGCGGGCGTACGGCGACCGGTTCGTGGGGACGTGCCGGGACTTCTCGCTGCTGCTGTGCGGTCTGCTGCGGGCCACCGGCACGCCGGCCCGGCTGCGCTGCGGGTTCGCGCGGTATTTCACGGAGGGCTGGCACGACGATCACTGGGTGACCGAGTACCGCCTGCCGGACGGGAGTTGGCGGCTGATCGACGCGCAGGTGACGCATCCGGCGTACGCACTCGCCTTCGACCCGCGGGACGTGCCCCGCGACCAGTTCCTGGTCGCCGGGGAGGCCTGGCGGAGGTGCCGGGAGGGGACGGCGGATCCGCGGACCTTCGGGGTGTGGGGTCACGACGATCTCGCCGGCCTGTGGTACGTCGGCACCAACATCCCCTTGGACCTGGCCGCGCTGGCCCGCGTGGAGCTGCTGCCCTGGGACGTCTGGGGACCGCCGGTCCGGACCGACGCCGGCCTCACCGAGGACCGCCTCGCCCTGTTCGACGCGGTCGCCGCCGCCCGCACCGACGAGGAGCTGCTGCGGCTGGCCCGGGATCCGCGGCTGGCCGTGACGGGCGAGATGCTGTCGTACACCTCGCGCAGCGGCTACCGGGAGCTGCGGACCGTCACTCTGGCGCGGTCAGCTCCACCAGCTTGAGCACGGTGTTCCAGTTGCGGGTGGTGGCGATCAGGCCCTTGGTCAGGCGGGGGCGGGAGAGGACGTCGGCGAGCTTGGAGCGGCCGAGGCCGTCCGGGGCGTAGAGGTAGAGGGCGCGGTCGCCGAGGCGGAACTCCTCCGGGAGGTGGGCGTCCCGGTCGATCCCGGCGAAGCGGTCCTCGTCGACGGGGGCGGAGAAGTAGGTGACGTGGAGCTGCTTGGGCTCCAGGTCGGCGGCGGGGAACGGGCAGGCGTCGGCGACCGCCTTGAGATAGGCGTGGTCGCGCACGATGACGTCCACCGTGAAGCCGTACCGCTGCTCGATCGCCCGGGTGAGTTCGGCGGCCAGGGACGCCTCGTCGCCGTGGCCGGAGGCGAACACGGCCTGGCCGCTCTGGAGATAGGTGCGTACGCCGTCGTAGCCGAGGCCTTCCATCAGGGTGCGCAGGTCGGCCATCGGGATCTTCTTGCTGCCGCCCACGTTGATTCCGCGCAACAGCGCCGCATACATCGTCACCCGCCCCACCCTAGGCGGCCGTCGTGCCCCGTGGGGGCGGGCACGACGACCGCCGTCTCGGGGTGGGGCGTCGCGCGAAACTCTGGCCGAAAGCACGGCTGTGGATCAACCGCTACACGCCTCTGTGACTTATTCAACGAGGTTGCGTCATCCACAACTCGCGTGCGTCGGTCGCCTGTCGACCGGGGATGTCCCGATAGATGTAAGGGGCCGGGGTCCTCCTCAGTGGTGAGGAGCGGGGGGCCGAGGGGAGGAGTCGCGGGCCCCGCGCTTCACCGGGCAGCACGACGAGATGGCCTTATCCGGCCCATACCTTCGAAGCGAAAGGTGGCGGCAGGGGGCCGCCACCGCACACGAGGGGCAGCCCGGCATGAAGACCGGCAGGGGGGACGTCATGTCCAACGGAGGAACACGGGTGCGGGGGTTCGCCGCCCGGGCCGGCGGCTGGAGCGCCCGGCATCGCTGGGCGGCCGTCGGCATCTGGGTGCTGTTCGTCGTCCTGGCGATGGGGCTCGGCTCGGCGGCGGGCCGGGTCGACGTCAAGGACAGCGACCAGCTCAAGGGCGAGACGCACACCGCGGCGAAGATCGTCGAGGACGCGGGGATCGAGGAACCGGCCGGTGAGACGGTCCTGATCCAGTCGAAGGACGGCCGGCTGAAGGCGACCGACGCGGAGTTCCGCGCCGCCGTCGACGCCGTGATGCGGGCGGTCGACGCCACCGGCCGGGTCACCGACGTCAGCTCGCCGTACGACACGAAGACGATCTCGGCGGACGGCCGCAGCGCGCTGGTGCAGTTCGACATGCGCGGCGCGTCGGACACCGCGGGCGAGCGGGTGGAGCCCGTGCTGAAGGCCGTCGAGGAGGTCCAGAAGGACCACGAGGCGCTGCGGATCGAGGAGATCGGCGGCGCGAGCATGATGAAGACGTTCGACGACGCGTTCAGCGACGACTTCCGGAAGGCCGAGTACTCCGCCGTCCCGGTGGCCCTGGGCATCCTGCTGATCGCGTTCGGCGCGCTGGTGGCGGCGCTGCTGCCGGTGCTGCTGGCGATCACCGCGATCATGGCGACGATGGGTCTGATGGGACTCGTCAGCCACGTGATGCCGATGAGCGACACCGCCAACTCGGTGATGCTGCTGGTGGGGATGGCCGTCGGGGTCGACTACTGCCTGTTCTATCTGCGCCGCGAGCGCGAGGAGCGGGCCGCCGGGCGGGACGCGCACACGGCCCTGCGGATCGCCGCCGCGACCAGTGGCCGCGCGATCGTCGTCTCCGGTGTCACGGTGTGCGTGGCGATGGCGGGCATGCTGTTCACCGGGCTCGCCGAGTTCGAGGCGATGGGGCTGGCGTCGCTGGTCGTGGTGGCGGTCGCCATGGTCGGTTCGGTGACCGTGCTGCCGGCGCTGCTGTCGCTGCTGGGTGAGCGGGTGGAGAAGGGGCGGATCCCGTTCCTGTCCCGCCGGCGCCGCGACGGGGGCGGCACCGGGGAGAGCCGGTTCTGGACCGCCGTACTGAAGGGCGTGCTCGCCCGGCCCGTGGTGTCCGTGGTGGTGGCGGCCGGTGCGCTGCTCGCGATCGCGGCCCCGGCGGTCGGCATGAAGACGCAGCAGCTCACCCTGGACCAGGAGTTCGGTGACTCGCTGCCCATCGTGCAGACGTACAACCGGGTCAACGAGGCCTTCCCGGGCGGTTCCGAGCCGGCCGAGGTGGTCGTCAGGGCGGACGACATCAACGCGCCCGAGGTGCGCGACGCGCTCGCCGACTTCCGTGAGCGGGCGGTCAGTTCGGGCGCCTCGCGTGGTCCGGTCGAGATCAAGCTGCACGACGAGCGGAACGTCGCCTTCGTCTACGTCCCGCTGGTCGGCGGCTCCGACCTGGACAAGGCGGGCGCGAGCCTGGACAAGCTGCGCGACGAGGTGCGGCCGGCCACGCTCGGCAGGGTCGACGGTGTGGAGGCGCCGATCACCGGGCAGGTCGCGGGGTCGAAGGACTTCAACGACCAGCTCGTCGGCTCGGTCGTCCCGGTCTTCGCCTTCGTGGTGGTCTTCGCCTTCCTGCTGATGCTGCTGTCGTTCCGGTCGCTGACCGTCGCCATCACGTCGATCGTGCTCAACCTGCTGTCGGTGGGTGCCGCCTACGGCATCCTGGTCGCCGTCTTCCAGCACGGCTGGGGCGCCTCGCTGGTGGGCGCGGAGGGTGTCGGCGCGATCGTGAGCTGGCTGCCGCTGTTCCTCTTCGTGATCCTGTTCGGTCTGTCGATGGACTACCACGTGTTCGTGGTCTCGCGGATCCGCGAGGCGCGGCTGCGCGGCCGGACCACCAAGGACGCGATCACCCACGGGGTGGTCACCACGACCGGGGTCGTGACCAGCGCCGCGGTCATCATGGTCGCCGTGTTCGCGATCTTCGGGACGCTGTCCATGCAGTCCATGAAGCAGATGGGCGTGGGCCTCGCGGCGGCGGTGCTGATCGACGCGACGATCATCCGGGGGGTGCTGCTGCCCGCGGTGATGGCGCTGCTGGGCGAGCGCAACTGGTACCTGCCGCGGTGGATGAACCGGCTGCCCGACCTCACCCACGACGAGGTGCCGGAGGCGGTCGTGGCGCGGCCGGTGCGGGACGAGGACGCCGACCCCGAGCCGCTGCGGGTCTGAAAGAAAGGCACGAGCCTGCGGAGGGGCTGATTCCGTCCTCCTCGGCTGAGGGTCCGTCGGTTCCGGGGGAACCGACGGGCCCTCGCTTCCGTCTGGCTGACCGAGCGACGACCTGTTGTCGACCAGGGGGAGGACGACTCGTGGACAGACGAAGCCTGTTGAAGGGCGCGCTCGCGGGGACCGTGGCCGCACCGGCGGCCGGACTGCTGACCGCACCGGAGGCGAGCGCCGCGCCCGCCGCGTTCAACGTGCTCATCGGAGACGTGAACTCCGGGAAGATCTTTCTCTTCGACCGGAACAAGCCGTTCACCGACCGCAACATCAAGTGGCAGCTGAACCCGGCCGGTTCGGGCCACCCGATGGAGCACCGCTTCCGCGCCACCGACGGTGACGGGGAGATCCTGCTCGCGGTCACCGGCACCTCCACCACCGGCACCGCGAGCATCTACCGGCGCCGCGACAAGAAGCTGCTGTGGTCGGTGTCGGACGTGAGGAACTACCCGCACTCCATCGAACGCGCCCGCGGCACGGGCGTGGTCGTCGTCGCCGGGCGCAGCTACGGCAGCGGGGGCGGCGCGGCGACCGGCGGCAGCCTGCATGTGTTCCGCCCGACGAACAGCCATGCGAGTTCGCTGGTGCGGGCGGGCAGCCCGATCCCGTTCCACCAGGCCCACGGTCTGCTGTGGGACCCGCAGCTGGAGCGGCTGTGGGTGAGCGGCGGCAAGCGGCTGACCGCCTACCGGATCGTGACGACGGCGAACTCGGCGAAGCTGGTGGAGGACACCGCGCGGCGCCTGGACTCCTTCACCCGCGCCCACGACCTCCAGCCGGACCACCAGCGTCCCGGCCGCCTGCTGGTCACCGACACCTATGGGGTGTACGCCGTCGACAAGGCGTCGATGACCAAGACCACGCTGCACCAGCGCCGGTACGTGAAGTCGTACGTACGCCACTCCTCCGGCGAGCAGATGTGGACGGGCGCGGTCGAGAACGGCAACGTCTTCGGCACGAAGTACGTCCACTTCAACGTCAGCGGAGTGGCGCGGGCGCGGGAGGGCGCGATCATCTACAAGGCGCGCCTGGACACCACGTCGTACGTCTGACGGCTACGGCCGCCGCGCGGCGGCCAGTTCGGCCTCGATGAGGTCGGCGGCGTGGGGTGTGCCGCCCTCCTGGGCCATCGCGGCCTGGATGTCCTTGAGGCGGCGGGCGACCTCCGGGTCGTCGACGAGGGCGAGGGCGGCCGTGCGCAGGGCCTCCGGGGTGGCCTCCTCGGTGGCGAGCCGCCGGGCCACGCCGAGGCCCTGGAGCATGTCCGCGTTGCCGAACTGGTCGACGGCCTGCGGCACGGCGATCATCGGGGTCGCCGTGGCCAGCCCCTCCTGGCTGCCGCCCGCACCGGCGTGGGTGACGAACAGGTCGGCCTGCTTCAGGATCGCCAACTGCGGGACCCACGAGTGGACTTCCACGTTCGCCGGTACGTCGCCCAGCTCGGCCGGGTCGACGTGCTTGCCGATCTGCAGCACCACGTGCCAGCCGGGGAGGTCGCCGAAGGCGCGGACGCAAGTGCGGTAGAACTCCGGCTGCTTGGTGAAGGCCGAGCCCAGCGAGACCAGGACGACCTTCTCGGCGCCGGCGGGCCGCTGCCAGTCGCCCTCGGCGCCGCGGTCGCCCTGACAGGCGCCGACGAAGGTGTACACGCTCTCGTCCACCCGGTCGGCGTTCGGCTGGAGCGCCTTAGGGATGAGGACGATCGAGCGGTCGGGGTGCCCGGCGAACGCGTCGGGGTGCCGGGTGATCCCGTTCTCCTCCAGCCAGGCCTGGAAGCGGGCGTAGTACGCCTGTCCGCGCTCGGTCTTCTTCGGCTCCTCCCACATCGGCGCGGCGACCTCCTCCTCGTACCCCTTCCAGGCCACGAGGTTCGGGGACAGGGAGATCGCGGGGACGCCCCAGCGATGGGCGAGGACGCGGGCCGGGTAGGAGGCGATGTCGTGCAGGACGAGGTCGGGTTCGTCGCCCTCGTAGGCCTCGATCAGCTGGGGCAGGGCCTGGATGGCGTCGTTCAGGAAGGGCTCGACGTTGTCGAGCAGGGTGGAGCCCCAGGCCGACGGGTCGTCGTCGGGGCCGGGCAGGGTGGAGTTCCAGAGCTTCGGTTCGGCGCCGGTCCCGGCGACCTTGTCCGCGAAGACCGGCGGGATGGCGTAGGTGACCCGGTGCCCGCGCGCGACGAGCTCCCGGATCACCTCGAGGCTCGGGTTCACGTGGCCGTGGGCGGCGATGGAGAACATGGCGATATGGGCGCGAGAGGTCATGCCCGGAACACTAAACGAGACGAGACGTCTCGTGCAAGTTTTTTCTCGATGCTCAGCGCTGGTAGCGGGCCAGCACCAGGTTTCCGTCCTCCTCCAGGCGTCGGCGCAGCTCGTCCAGGTCGATCGCGCCGCTGTAGTACTCCTGGAACGCCGGGGTCGCCACCTTGTCCTTCCACTCCGGGTAGCCCCGGACCGACTGGGCGGGCGCGGAGCGGAGGTGGGCGGCGAGGGCGGTGCCGGTGGCCCAGTCGTGCTCGGTGGTGCGCAGGGCCGGGTCCTTCAGGGCCTCGGTGCCGGTGGGCAGCATCCAGTCGCCGAGGGCGAGACGCACCATGTTCGGCGGCCGGAGCAGGAAGTCGACGAACGCGGCGGCCTCCTTCTTGTGCGGGCTGTCCTCGGCGATGGACAGCGTCTGCGGGCTGACGCCCTGCGCGAGGCCGTCGGCGCCGGCCGGGGCGGGCAGCACCTGCCAGTCGAAGCCCTCGGGAGCCTGCTGGGCGATCTGCTGGCGGTAGGAGAAGCCGAGCGGGACCATCGCGTACCGGCCGCCGAAGAAGCCGGGCAGGGTGTCCGAGCCGCCGCTGCCCAGGGTGGTGGGCGAGGCGCTGCGGTCCGTGTTCACCTGGTCGTGGACCGTGCGCGGCATGACCGCGTCGGCGGCCTCGAAGCGGACGGTGACCTTGCCGTCCGCGCCCCGGTGGAACAGCCGGCCGCCCGCCGACAGCGACAGGTTGAGCGTGGCGGAGACGGGTTCCTTCAGCGGCCAGGCCACGCCGTACTTCCCGTCACCCGACAGCTGCCGGGTGACGGTGCGGAACTCCGCCCAGCTCCAGGGGTTCTCGGGCGTCGGGATGCGGACACCCGACTCCTTCAGCCACGTCGCGTTGGCGATCAGCACCCTCGGCTCCTGGAGGAACGGCACGCCGTAGATGCCCTCCCCGAAGGTCACCGTGTCCCAGCTCCGCTGGGGGATGTCGGCCTTGAGCCGCTCGGGCAGCAGGTCGGTCAGGTCGGCGAGATAGCCGCCGTACGCGAAGTCCGCGAGGTCGTCGGAGGCGTCGTGGATGATGTCCGGGGCCTCGCCGCCCTCGAAGGAGGTGAGGAGCTGGTCGTGGACGCTGTCCCAGCTGCCCTGGACGTACTCGACGTGGATGTCGGGGTGGGCGGCGTTCCACTCGGCCACCAGCTCCTTGTTGGCCTCGACGGACTCCTGCTGCCAGGCCAGGGACTGGAAGCGGAGGGTGATCCTGCCGTCGTGGCCCTCGTCTCCCCCGCCGTCGCCGGAGCAGCCCGCGAGCAGCAGGAGGACCGCGAGGAGGACGGCCGGGACTCGGGTCCGCATCAGCTCTTCACCGCCCCGGCCAGCATGCCGCCCGTGATCCGCCGCTGGATGACCGCGAAGACGACCAGCGAGGGCAGGGTGGCGAGGAACGCGGCGGCGGCGAGCGGGCCGAGGTCGGCGACGCCCTCCGCGCCGATGAAGTGGGTGAGGATCACGGGCAGGGTCTGTTTCTCCGGGGACTTGAGCAGGACCAGCGCGAAGAAGAACTCGTTCCACGCGGTGATGAACGCGAACAGGGCCGTCGCCACGATGCCCGGCGCCAGCAGCGGCGCGGTCACCGACACCAGCGTCCGCAGCCGTCCGGCCCCGTCGACCGCGGCCGCCTCCTCCAGCTCGGCGGGCACCGCCCGGACGTATCCGACGAGCATCCACAGCGCGAACGGCAGCGCCCACACCACGTACACCAGCACCAGCCCCGCCAGGGAGTTGATCAGCCGCAGGTTCTTCAGCACCAGGAACAGCGGGATGATCACCAGCACGAACGGGAACGCCTGGCTGACCACCACCCATCCGGTCGCGGCGCGCGCCAGCCGGGTGCGGTGGCGGGCCATGACGTACGCCATCGGCGTGGCGATCACCACCGCGACCAGCGCCGCCCCGGCCGCGGCGAGCAGCGAGTTGAGCGCCGCCTGGAGCAGCGGCTGCTCGTCGAAGGCCTGCCGGAAGTTGGCCAGGGTCGGGTTCTCGGGGATCCAGGTGGGGTGCAGACTGCCCAGCTCGCGCGGCGGTTTGAAGGCCGTGGAGACCAGCCAGAGGAAGGGGAAGGCGAGGAAGAGCAGATACGCGAGCAGCGCCGCGTACTGTCCGATCCGGGCCCCCGTGCGGGTCCTCACGCGTCGTCACCTCCCTTGAGCCGGCCGACCAGGAACAGGGCGAGCAGCACCGAGATCACCGCGACCATGACGCAGCCCATGGCCGCCGCGTAACCGAACTGCCCGTAGCGGAAGGCCTCTTCGTAGGCGAAGAGCATGGGCAGCCGGGTACGGCCGCCGGGGCCGCCGTTGGTCAGCACGTAGACCAGGGCGAAGGCGTTGAAGTTCCAGATGAAGTTCAGCGCGGTGATGGCGAGCGCGACCGGGCGCAGGGCGGGCCAGGTCACCGTGCGGAAGCGGCGCCAGGCGCCGGCGCCGTCGAGGGCCGCCGCCTCGTGCAGCTCCCGTGGGGTGTTCTGGAGTCCGGCGAGCAGGGCGACCGTGGTCTGCGGCATACCGGCCCAGACGCCGACGACGATCACCGCGGGCAGGGCGGTGCCGAGGCCGCTGAGCCAGTCGCGGCCGTCGCCGAGACCCAGGTCGCGCAGGGTCTCGTTGAGGATCCCCGCGTCCGGGTTGTAGACCAGCCGCCACATGATGCCGACGACCACCTCGGGCATCGCCCAGGGGATGATCGCGAGTGCCCGGGCGAGCCATCTCAGCCGCAGGTTCTGGTTCAGCAGCAGGGCGAGGCCGAGGGCCAGCAGGAACTGCGGCACGGTCACCCCGACCGCCCACACCAGGCCGATCCGGAAGGACTCCCAGAACAGCGTGTCCCGCGCCAGGTCGGTGAAGTTCAGCCCGCCGATCCACTGGGTGGGCTCGGTCCGGCCCGACTGGGCGTCCGTGAAGGCCAGCAGGACCCCGTACAGCAGCGGTCCGACGCTCAGCACCAGGATCGGGATGAGCGCGGGCAGCACCAGGAACCAGGCCCCGGGGCCGCCGCCACGCCGCCGGCGGTCCGGGCTCGGCGGGCGTTTCGGCGCGCGCCCGACCTCGGTCACCACGGTCACGTTTCGGCTCCTTTGCGCGGCTCGTGACGGTCCGGGCCCGGCGGGCCTCCGTCATGGTCGTGAAGGCGGTATACGCCGTCAAGGCACCGCGCACACGGTCCGACCTGTGCGGATGCGAGACTGGCCGGCGGGTGGCGGAAACCGGCCACCGCGAAACGGGGACTCGACGGCTCGACGAGGGAAGACGGAGGCGGACGATGGACGAGGCTCAGGCGCGGGACGTACTGGCCACGGCGGGGGTGCTGCCCGGCCCGGCGGGGGACGCCCGGCTGCTCGCCCTGGGCGAGAACGCCGTGTTCGGCTCCGGTGACCTGGTCGTCAAGGTGGGCCGCGACGCCGAACTGCTGGACCGGGCCCGCCGCGAGCTGGACATCGCGGAGTGGCTGGAAGAGGCCGGTGTCCCCGCGGTGCGGGCGGCCGAGCCGAAGGCGCTGCTCGTCGACGGACATCCGGTGACGGTGTGGCACCGGCTGCCCGATGCCGTACGGCCCGCGGAGCCGCGGGATCTGGCCGAACTGCTACGGGTCGTCCACGCACTGCCCTCCCCCTCCTTCGAGCTGCCGCCCCGCGACCTGCTGGGCGGTGTGGAACGCTGGCTGCGGCTCGCGGGCGACGCGATCGACCCCGCGGACGCGGCGTATCTGCGGGAGCGGCGGGACGGCTTCGCGGCGGCGGCCGCCGCGCTCACCCCGCAGCTGCCGCCGGGGCCGATCCACGGCGACGCGCTGCCCCGCAATGTGCACATCGGCCCCGACGGGCCGGTGCTGGTGGACCTGGAGACCTTCTCCGCCGATCTGCGCGAGCACGACCTGGTGGTGATGGCTCTCTCCCACGACCGGTACGGGCTGACCGCCGAGGCGTACGACTCCTTCGCCGAGACCTACGGCTGGGATGTACGCGCCTGGGAGGGCTGCGCCGTGCTGCGCGGCGCCCGGGAGACGGCCAGCTGCGCCTGGGTGGCCCAGCACGCGCCCCGCAACCCCAGGGCGCTGGCCGAGTTCGAGCGGCGGGTGGCGTCGCTGCGGGACGGGGACGAGACGGTGCGCTGGTATCCGTTCTGAGGAGCGGTTGGTCAGCCGGCGGCCGCGGTTTTCAGCTCCCGCACCGGCCACGCTCCGTCCACCACCGCCGCCGCGTTCCCCTTGCGGCGCAGGAAGTCCTGGAAGTCCGCCGCCCACTCGGCGTACCACTCGATCTGGCGGCGGTGCAGCTCCGCCGGTCCGAGGGCCGCGATCTTGGGGTGGCGGCCGGCTATCGCGCGGGCCAGCCGGGCGGCGGCGAGGGCGTCGGCGGAGGCGTCGTGGGCGGAGTCGAGGGCGATGCCGTACTCCGTGCAGACGGCTTCGAGGGTGCGCTTGCCGCGGCGGTAGCGGTCGGCACGGCGGTCGATGGTGTACGGGTCGACGACCGGGGCCGGTTCCCGGCCGCCTAGGCGGTCGCGCAGGGACGGCAGGCCGTACCGCCGCAGTTCGGCGGAGAGCAGGGTCAGGTCGAAGGAGGCGTTGTAGGCGACGACCGGGACGCCCGCCTTCCAGTACCCCGCGAGGACGTCCGCGACGGCGTCCGCGACCCGGTCGGCGGGCAGGCCCTCGGCCGCCGCGCGTTCGTTGCTGATGCCGTGCACGGCGACCGCGTCCGCCGGGATCTCGACTCCCGGGTCCGCCAGCCATTCCCTGCGGCCCAGGGGCTGCCCGTCCCTGACCTCGATCACGGCGGCCGTGACGATGCGTGCGGTGTGCGGATCCGTCCCGGTCGTCTCGAGGTCGAAGCCGATCAGCAGCTCCCGGTGCCAGCCCATGGGTGGTCCCCCTTCTTGGTGGTGCTTTCCCCCAGTGGCCTCCACCCTCGCATGCGCCACTGACAATCGGTGGACCGCGTTCCGCTTACCGCCGCCCCACCGGCCGCGCGTCCCGCCGTCGACGGCATGACCGCGGACGGCATTTCAGGACACAGGCCGCGAATCGGCCCAGGCCACCTCGAACTCCTCGCGATAGGTGGGAAAGAGACCGGCGTCGAGCCCTCCGTCGGGCTCGTCCGACCTGACCACCCTGCCGCCGTTGCGCAGCACCAGCACCGGTGCCTCCATGCCGCGGGTCCGGCGCAGATAGGACTGCACGACGGCGATGCCGTCGGAGCCGTCGCCGTCGACGAGATAGGCGGTGAAGCGCGGGGTCTCGTCGAAGACCTGGATCTCGAAGGCGCCGGGGTCGCGCAGGCGGGCCCGCACCCGGCGCATGTGCAGGATGTTCATCTCCACGGCCCGGCTCAGTTCGCCGCGCTTGATGCCCAGTTCGCGCTCGCGCCGCTTGACCGCGCTGGAGGCGGGGTTGAGGAACAGCAGCCGGACCCGGCAGCCGGCCTCGGCGAGGCGGACCAGCCGCCGTCCGGAGAAGTTCTGCACCAGCAGGTTGAGGCCGATGCCGATGGCGTCGAGGCGGCGGGCGCCGCCGAAGATGTCCTCGGCCGGGAACTGGCGCAGCAGCCGCACCCGGTCGGGGTGGACGGCGACCACGTCGGCGTACCGGTCGCCGACCAGGTCCTCGACCGCGTCGACCGGCAGCCGGCGCGCCGACGGCACGTCGCCGCCCGCGCCGAGGATCTCCAGCAGCCGCGCCGAGGCACGCTCGGCCTGGCTCAGCACGGCCTCGGACAGCGCCCGGTTGCGGGAGACGACGTTGCGGGTGACCTCCAGCTCGTCCAGGGCGAGTTCGACGTCGCGGCGCTCGTCGACGTACGGCTCGAAGCACGGCCAGTGCTGCACCATCAGCTCGCGCAGCTGCGGCAGGGTGAGGAAGCTGAGGACGTTGTCGTCGGCCGGGTCGAGCAGGTAGCCCTTGCGGCGGCTGACCTCGCGGACCGCGACCGCGCGCTGCACCCACTCCTGGCCGGCCGGCCCGGCGGCGGCGACCACCCAGTCGTCGCCGTGGACGGGCTCGTAGATGGGGCGCAGAACGGCGGCCACGACGGCGCGCAAGCGCTGTTCCACGAGGTTCAGCCAGATGTAGGCCCGGCCGGCCCGCTGGGCGCGGGTGCGCACCTCGCGCCAGGCCTCGGCGTCCCAGTCCAGTTCCGGGCCGATGGAGCTGGGCTCCATCGGCCTGGCCAGGGACACCGTGCCGGGCGGGACGTCTGTGGAGTTCCCCTCGTGACCCTCGTCACCAGGGGGCAACTCCAGGCCTCCCGAGCCCACCCGCGCACCGCCTTCCACTCCCGGGCACTCCCCGCGTCAACGATCAAGGAAGGGTACTCCGGGAGCGGTCGGCGGTGCAGCCGGATGGGCAGTGTCCTTTTCCCAACCTCCTTAATCGAGTTGGCCGTTCGTACCGGCCAGCTCCTTGGGAGTGAGCGGATTCATAGCGGTGACGTCCCGCGGGGCGAGCGAGAAGCCCTGCCAGTGGACCGGCATGGGCTGCTGGTCCTCGTCCCGCGCGATGTGGTGGAAGCCGACGTTCACCCAGACCACGGGGTTCTTCAGGGTCTGGCCGTTCACCCACTTGTCCACGCTCTCGGGGTGGCTCTCGTCGCAGCCCGGGTTGCCGCTGGCGTACTGCTCGCACTTGTTGTACTGGGTGAAGTACACGTCGTGCTTGGAGAAGCCGCGGCCCGGGTACTTCGCGGTGGCGCCGGGGACCAGTTCGTAGGACCGCGGGTGCCCGTCCTTGTTCTTGCCGGTGGCGCTGACGACGCGCCACCAGCGCATGTTCCTGGCATCACCCGCGAGTTCCCTGGTCACCTTGGTACGGGTGGTCGTGTTGCTGGGGGCGCGGTCGCCCGGCGCCTGCGGGGTGACCTTGGAGTCGTACTGCTCGATACGGCCCTGGGAGGAGCCGTCGAGGCCGAAGTTGAGCCGCCAGAAGACGTTGTGGCTGTGGCTGAGGGCCTTCGCCTTGGCGCCCTTGCCGAGGGGCCAGCCCTGGCCGTCGGCGGCGTCGTAGTCCTGGGGAGCGAGGCTGCCGGTGGCGCCGACGTTCATGTGGATGGTGCCGTCGTCCTGGAAGCGCCACTCGGTGATGTACTCGTACCAGGCGACCTTGTTGACGGCGTAGACGAGCAGGTCCCTGCCCTGCTTCTGGTAGAGCTTGCCCGGGCTGCCGTACGGCTTCTCGCTCTGCATGCGGTAGGCGTGTCCCCGCGCGCGGGTCGTGGTGCACAGGCCCTTGACGTCGCTGGAGCCGCCCTCGGGGTGGCGGACCTTGACGGTCCGTATGGTGCCGCCCGGGCACTCGCCCGCGGCCAGGTCCTGAAGGCCGTCGCCGAAGTTCTCGACCGTCAGGTCCTCGTACTCCTCCGATCCGTCGTCGTACGGCACGTGGATCTGGGCGAGCTTGGCACTGTTGAGGACCTTGATCGGGCGGGCCTCGCCGGGCGGCTGGTAGGAGATGTCCTCCAGGATGATCCCGGCCATGCTGTGCTGGCGCCAGCACATCCGCCAGGTCGTGCCGTTCGCGAGCTTCTGCTCGATGCGATGGGCCGCGCCGCAGTCGGCGGGCGGGGCGGGGGCCGCCTTCGGCTGGGCGGCGGCCGGCCCCGCTCCACCCGTGGCGCCGGCCACCAGCCCGGCCACGGCCAGGGCCAGGGCCGTGCGCGCGCGAGCACGGCTGAATCTCTTCATGCGCATGACGGAGTGACTCCCTTGCGTCAGGAGCAGGTTGGGAAAACGGACTGAGGTCGGTCCGGTGATGTCCGGCCGCGCGGTCAGCGGTCGAGTTCGGCGACCTTGCGGGCGCTCAGGTCGATCACCAGGTGCCGGGCGTCGATCCACGGGCCGTTGACGACCTTGGGGAACAGCCGCGCGCAGCGGTGTTCGCCGCACTTGTCGAGCACGGCGGGCTGGGCGCCCGGAACGGACCGGTAGACCATGCTGGACAGCACGAGCTGGTCCGGCGAGGTGAGTTCCCTGCCGGTGGCGTCCCGGTAGTCGGCCTTGAGGCCGGCGCTCAGCGGGTCGGCGAGCAGGATCCTCGCGGCCTCGGCCTTCTCGGCGCGGCTCAGCGGCGGCTGGACGCCGTGCCGGGTCTGCGTCCGCTCGACCTTCCCCGTGTCCAGGTTCACGGTCCTGGTGACGAGGGTGTCGTCCCGGTAGTCGTAGAACGTGACGTCGGCGCGCCGGGGCGCGTCGGCGGCGTCGAGTTCGTCGGCCTCCGGCTCGGCGAGCTCGATGTCGAGGCGCTGCGGGCCGCGGTCCCCGTCGACGTCCTCACTGGACTGGAGCAGCTGCCGGTTCAGGGCGATCCTCGCCACCCGGTCGACCTCGTCGTCGGTGAGCGGGTCACGGCCCGTGCCCTTCTCACCCTCGGCCGGCGCCTCCTCGACGACGCCCGGCTCGACCGCCGCCTGTCCTTCCCCGTCGGGTGTCTGACCTCCCGTCACCTGTTCGGTCGCGGGGCGGGAGCCCGGCCCCCCGGCCGAGTCGTCCGCCCCCGCCGTGCCCGGCAGGGTGATCCCCACCATGAGCGCGGTCCCCGCGACCGCGATCCCCGTAGCCGCCACCACTGTGCCCAGATGGCGTCGCACTGTGTCGCGCACATCGTCCCCCTACTCCCCCGGCGTGCATGGGAGTACGTCTTGCCCCGCTGGTTCGGCATACCTCGTATGCACTGGTCGCCCGGTAAGAGGGAAGTAACGCAGGGGAGGTTCCCTCATTTCGAAGGAGACTCGGGGCCAAGGGACCCCCCGTGGCGCGGCACACCTGGAAGAGTCGTATCCATGCAGGTCTGGCCTGGAGAGGCGTATCCCCTCGGCGCCACCTACGACGGCGCCGGCACGAACTTCGCGGTCTTCACGGAGGCCGCGGACCGAGTAGAGCTGTGTCTGCTGCACGACGACGGCTCGGAGACGGCGGTGGAACTACGGGAGAGTGACGCTTTCGTGCGGCACGCGTACGTGCCGGGCGTGATGCCGGGGCAGCGGTACGGCTACCGCGTACACGGCCCGTACGCCCCGGAGCGCGGTCTGCGCTGCAACTCCGCGAAACTGCTGCTCGACCCGTACGCCCGTGCGATCAGCGGGACGGTCGACTGGGGCGAGGAGGTGTACGGCTACCACTTCGGCGCGCCCGAACGGCGCAACGACCTGGACTCCGCCCCGCACACCATGACGTCGGTCGTGGTGAACCCGTACTTCGACTGGGGCGACGACCGGCGCCCGCGCACCGAGTACCACAAGACGGTGATCTACGAGGCGCATGTGAAGGGCCTGAGCATGCGCCATCCGGGGCTGCCGGAGGAGCTGCGCGGCACCTACGCCGCGCTGGCCCACCCGGCGCTGATCGAGCACCTCACCGAGCTGGGGGTGACGACCCTGGAGCTGATGCCCGTACACCAGTTCGTCAACGACCACCGACTGGTGGACATGGGCCTCAACAACTACTGGGGCTACAACACGATCGGCTTCTTCGCCCCGCACAACGCGTACGCCTCCTGGGGCGACCGCGGGCAGCAGGTGCTGGAGTTCAAGTCGGCGGTCCGCGCGCTGCACGAGGCGGGCATCGAGGTCATCCTGGACGTGGTCTACAACCACACCGCCGAGGGCAACCACCTGGGCCCGACGCTGTCCTTCCGGGGCCTGGACAACCCGCAGTACTACCGGCTCGCGGACGATCCCCGCTACTACATGGACACCACGGGGACCGGCAACTCCCTGCTGATGCGCTCCCCGCACGTGCTCCAGCTGATCATGGACTCGCTGCGGTACTGGGTGACCGAGATGCACGTCGACGGCTTCCGCTTCGACCTCGCCGCCACCCTGGCCCGGCAGTTCCACGAGGTCGACCGGCTGTCGTCCTTCTTCGACCTGGTGCAGCAGGACCCGGTGGTGTCCCAGGTGAAGCTGATCGCCGAGCCGTGGGATGTGGGCGAGGGCGGCTACCAGGTGGGCAACTTCCCGCCCCTGTGGACCGAGTGGAACGGCAAGTACCGGGACACCGTGCGGGACCTGTGGCGGGGCGAGCCGCGCACGCTCGCGGAGTTCGCCTCCCGGCTGACCGGCTCGTCCGACCTGTACCAGGACGACGGGCGGCGCCCGCTGGCCTCCATCAACTTCGTCACCTGCCACGACGGCTTCACCCTGCACGACCTCGTGTCGTACAACCACAAGCACAACGAGGCCAACGGCGAGGACAACCGGGACGGCGAGAGCCACAACCGGTCCTGGAACTGCGGGGTGGAGGGCGAGACCGACGACCCGGCCGTGCTGGAGCTGCGCGCACGGCAGATGCGGAACTTCATCGCCACGCTGATGCTCTCCCAGGGCGTGCCGATGATCAGCCACGGCGACGAGTTCGCCCGCACCCAGCGCGGCAACAACAACGCCTACTGCCAGGACAGCGAACTGTCCTGGGTGGACTGGCCGGACGGCGAGGGCGAGGGGTTGCCCCGGGAGATGCTGGAGTTCACCCGGGCGATGGTGTGGCTGCGGAAGGACCACCCCGTCTTCCGGCGGCGGCGCTTCTTCCACGGGCGTCCGGTGGAGGGCACCCACGACGAGCTGTCCGACATCGCCTGGTTCACCCCCGAGGGCCGGGAGATGACCCAACGGGACTGGGAGTCGGCGCAGGCGTCCGCGCTGACGGTGTTCCTCAACGGCAACGCGATCTCCGAGCCGGGTCCGCGCGGGGAGCGCATCACCGACGACTCCTTCCTGCTGATGTTCAACGCCTCCCCCAAGGCGCTGGACTTCCTGGTGCCGGTCGACCACGGCCGGCAGTGGCAGGTCGTCGTCGACACCGCCATGCCGGACGGGGTGCCGCCGGGCACCGGCGCGAAGGTGGCGGCCGGGGAGCGGCTGCGGCTGATCGACCGGAGCCTGACGGTGTTGCAGCGGCCTGCCTAAGGGAGGGGTGTTTCCGCGCGGTCTGCGGCAGCGGCGCCTGCATTGCGTACGGCGCGTTCGGGGTACGTCGCCGGACGCGCCGTCAGCGCGATCGCGCAGGCGAGTGCGGCGGCCGCGCTCGCCGCCGCGAACGCCGCGCCGGGGCCGTGGGACTCGGCGAGGCGGCCGGTGACGGCGAGCGCGAGGGCCTGGCCGCCGACGAGCGCGCTCGTCGCGAAGGCCATCGCCTCGGCGAGACGCGCCTGCGGCACGACCCGTTCGGTCAGCCCGAACACCGTGATCAGGTGGGGGGCGTAGGCGACGCCGAGGACGGTCACGACGGCGTACAGGGCGCCCAGGCCGTCCGTCACCAGCAGGGGCAGCGACAGCGCGCACGCCGCCGCGGTGGCCGCCCGCCAGCGCGCCGTCAGCCCGAAGCGGGCGGGTACGGCCGCCATGGCGAGCCCCGCGACCGCGCTCATCACGCCCATCGCGGCGTAGACGAGACCGGCCTGCTCCGGTTGGCCGAGGCGTTCGGTGAGCGCGGTGATCCCGGCCTGGCAGGCCCCGAACATCGCTCCCTGGAGGGCCAGCGCAGCGCGGAGGGAGTGGACGGAGCGGGGCATGCGGGGGCGGGCGGCGGAGGGCTGGACGGGGCCGGGGTCGGGGCGGGTGGCGGAGTTCCGGACGGGGCCGCCGGGATCGGAGCGGGCGGCCGAGTGCTGGACGGGGCCGGGATCGGAGCGGGCGGCCGAGCGCTGGACGGGGCCGGGATCGGAGCGGGCGGCCGAGCGCTGGACGGGGCCGGGATCGGAGCGGGCGGCCGAGCGCTGGACGGGCCCGGGATCGGAGCGGGTGGCCGGTGCAGTGGCGCGGGCCGTCGGGTGGAGGGCGAAGCCGGTGCCGCAGACGGCCACCAGGAGGGCCGCGACGGCGAGGGCGTGGCCCGGATGGGCGACGACCGCCGCGAGGCCGACCAGCGCGGGTCCGAGGACGAAGGAGATCTCGTCGAGGGTGCTCTCGAGGGACAGGGCCGCGCCCACCGTGGCGTCGGAGGCCCCGGAGCGGCGGGCGAGGGCCACCAGACGGGTCCGCGCGAGGGGCCCGATCAGCGGAACGGATGCGCCCGCGAACGCCCCCAGGAGGACGAGCAGCGGCGTGGGCGGACCGGCGAGCGCCCCGGCCACCAGCGCGGTGATCGCGAGGGCGTTGAGCAGCGAGCAGGCCAGGACGACCGGGCGCTGCCCGTGCCGGTCGGCCAGCCTCCCCACCAGCGGCCCGCACGCCACCTGGCCGAGCGCCAGCGCGCCGCCGGTGAGGCCCGCGACGGCCAGCGATCCGCTGGTGCGGGCGACCAGCAGCACACTGCCGAACTGGATGGTGGCGGTCGGCAGCCGCCCCAGGAAGGACACGGCCGGCAGCAGCGGCCCGGTCAGTCCGACCACCTCGCGGTAGGTCCCCAGCGTGCGGCGCAACCCGGTGCTTCCCATCGCTCGAAGCTAGCCACGCGCGCGGGTGTGCACGCAGGGGACGATGACACGAAACCCGGCGTGACGGGTACGTAGCTTTCCATGACACCTGAGCGACCCGACCCCACGGTGCCCACCGCCACGTACCGGCTCCAGCTCCAGCCCGAGTTCCCGTTCGGGGCCGCCGCGGCGGCCGTGCCGTACCTGGCCTCGCTCGGCGTCTCGCACCTGCACCTGTCCCCCGTCCTGGAGGCCGTCCCGGGCTCGCTGCACGGCTACGACGTCGTGGACCACGCGCGTGTGCGGGGCGAACTGGGCGGCGAGGAGGGGCTGCGCGCGCTGTCCCGCACCGCGCGGGAGCACGGTCTCGGGCTCGTGGTGGACATCGTGCCGAACCACATGGCCATGGCCCCGCGGCACAACCGGGCGCTGTGGGAGGTGCTGCGCGAGGGCCCCAAGTCGTCGTACGCGCGGTGGTTCGACATCGACTGGGAGGCGCAGGGCGGCCAGGTGCTGCTGCCGGTGCTCGGGCATCCGCTCGGCGCGGAGCTGGCGCACCTGAGGGTCGACGGCGAGCTGCTGCGCTACTACGACCAGGCGTTCCCGTTGCGCGAGGGCACCGAGGACCTGCCGCTGCCGCAGCTGCTGGACGCGCAGTGGTACCGGCCCGTGTGGTGGCGGCTGGCGCGGACGGAGCTGAACTACCGGCGGTTCTTCAGCATCTCGGAGCTGATCGGGGTGCGGGTGGAGGACCCGGAGGTGTTCGACGCCACGCACGCCACCCTGCTGCGGCTGCTGCACGAGGGGGTCGTGGACGGGCTCCGCGTCGACCATCCCGACGGTCTCGCCGACCCCGACGGCTATCTGCGGCGGCTGCACGAGGCGACCGGCGGGCGCTGGACGGTCGTGGAGAAGATCCTCTCCGACGGCGAGCACCTGCCCGCCGCCTGGCCGGTCGCGGGCACCACGGGCTACGACGCCCTGCGGCACGTCGACGGGGTCTTCACGGACCCGGCGGGCGCCGGGGAGCTGCTCGCCCGGTACCGGCGGTTCGCGGCCCCGCAGACCGACCGGGGCGGGCACTGGGAAGCCACCGCGCGGCGGGCGGCGTACCGGGTCCTGGAGCACGAGCTGGCCACCGAGGTGGACCGGCTGACCCGGGTGGCGAGCCGGCTGTGCGCCGCCTCGCCGGATCCGGCGCTGCGCGACCGGGCGCCCTGGGCGCTGCACACCGCGCTGCGGGAGCTGCTCGTCCGGCTGGAGGTCTACCGGCCCTACGAGTCCGGTGACGCCGCCCTGGTCGTCACCGAGGAGCACGCGGCGCAGGCCCGGCGGGCGTTCGCCGTCCCGGAGGAGGCCGGGGCGGTCGACGTCGTGCGCGGGTTGCTGCTGGGGGAACACGGCGACGGTCCGGACCGCCGGGAGTTCCGCACCCGGTTCGCGCAGACGGCGTCGGCGCTGCGGGCGAAGTCGGTGGAGGACACGGCGTTCTACCGGTACGTGCCGCTGCTGTCGGCGACCGAGGTGGGCGGGAACCCGGGGCGCCCCGCGGTGTCCCCCGAGGAGTTCCACGCCTACTGCGCGCGCGTGCAGCGCGACTGGCCCGTCGGCGGGACCGTCGTGTCGACGCACGACACCAAGCGCAGCGCGGACGTGCGGGCGGCCCTGACGGTGCTGACCGAGTGTCCGGAGCGCTGGTCGGAGGTGCTGGGCGAGGTGAGCCGGGCCGACGTGGGCGCGCCGGACGGACAGCTGGCCTGGGCGGCCTGGCAGACGGTCTTCGGGCTGGGCCCGGCGGACCCGGAGCGGGTGCGGGCGGCGCTGCTGAAGCATGTGCGCGAGGCCGGGATGTTCACCAGCTGGACCGAGCAGGAGCCGCCGTACGAGGACGCCGTGGCGGCGTTCGTGGCGGCGGGGCCCTGCGGGGCGCCGGGCGAGCGGGTGGCCGCCCTGCGCCGCGAGCTGGAGCCGCACATCCGGGCCAACGTGCTGGGGGTGGCGCTGGTCCATCTGACGATGCCGGGCGTGCCGGACGTCTACCAGGGCACCGAGGCCGAGTGCCGCACCCTGGTCGATCCGGACAACCGGCGGCTCGTGCGGTTCCCGCCCGAGGACCCCGGCGACAAGGGCGCGCTGACGGCGGCGGCCCTGCGGCTGCGGTCGCGGCGGCCCGAGGTGTTCGGGGGCGCGGCGACGTACGCCCCGCTGGCCGCCGAGGGGCCCGCGGCGGACCACGTGCTGGCGTACGCGCGCTCCGGCGAGGTCGTCACCGCGGTCACCCGGCTGTCACTGCGGCTGGCGGAGGCGGGCGGCTGGCGCGGCACCCGGCTGACGCTGCCGCCGGGACGCTGGACCGATGTCCTGACCCCGGGGCGGGAGTTCAGCGGGCACGCGCGCGTGGAGGAACTGTTCGAGCGACTGCCGGTGGCGCTGCTGGAGCGGGTCGGGGAGGCGGGCTGACCGGCGCCTGGGTCGGCCCAGGCGGCGAAGCCGGCGCGGGGGCGGCCGGGGCGGTCGGGGCGACTGGTGCCGGGGCGTCTGCGCCGGGGCGGGGGCCACCGGCGCGAGAGCGGCCGGTGCGGTCGGCGCCGGAGTGGCCGATACGGAGGCGGTCGGCGTGGGGGCCGTGGTGGGTGGCAGGCGGGCGCGGAGGAGGGCCACGAAGGCCTCCACGACGCCGGTCGGGGGTACGCGCGAGAAGACGCCCAGCGGGCGCTTCCAGGGCGGGTCGGGCGAGAGCACCGCACAGTCCTCGCCGACGGCGCCGCGCCCGACGTGCGAGGGCACGGCGCACATGCCGACCCCGGCGGCGGCAGCACCGGGGCGTGCGCTCCGCGCACAGGCCGGATGTGCATCCGGGCGCCCCCTGGAGCCTCCCCCGTCGGTTCCTTGACACCGCCTGCGGGCCATGCGGTACTGCCGGTGCGAAGCCGGGCGGACAAACGGGGGTGAGTCACCTGCCGGAGCTGCGCTATCCCACAGTGGCCGAACTGGTCTCCACCGCGCGCGCGTTGGCTGCTTCGCACCCCGGCTTGTGCACCCTGCGTGAGGTGGGTGTGTCCCGCGCGGGGCGCCCCCTGCATGTGCTGTCCGTGGGCCGTGCGCGCCGCGCGGTGCTGGTCGTCGCGGGCGCCCACGCGAACGAGCCGACCGGCGGCTCCACGCTCCTCGCGCTCGCCCAGCGGGTGGTGGCCGAGCAGGCGCTGCGGTCGGGGACGTCCTGGCACTTCCTGCTGTGCGCGGACCCGGACGGGGCGAGCCTGCATGTGACGCCGGCGCCGCGCAGCCTGCTCGACTATCACCACGGCTTCTTCCGGCCCGCGGGCCCGGAGCAGCCGGAGTGGTCGCCGGCCGTGCTGCCCCCGGACCGGCTGCCGCCCGAGACACGCGCCCTGACGGGGCTCATCGACGAGCTGCGCCCCTACCTCCAGGTGACCCTGCACGGGACGGATCTGGGCGGCAGCTGGGTGCAGTTGACCAGGGACATACCGGGTCTCGCGGAGCCGTTCGGCAAGTCGGCGGCGGAGCTGCACATTCCGGTGGAGACCGGCGCCTCGGACGCCGCGGGCTGGCCCGCCTCGGGCCCCGGGATACATGTGATGCCCGCGCCCGGCTCCGTCGCGTATCCGAGCATGCCGGACGACGCGCGGCACAGCACCTGGTATCACGCGCACCGGTACGGCGGGCTTACCGCGGTGGTCGAGGTGCCGATGTGGGCGAGCGACCTGGTGGACGACCCGGCGCCGCATCCCGCCCCCGCCGCGGCGATCCGGCGGCTGGCGGACCGGCTGCTGCGGGACGCGCGGGAGGTGGAGGAGGTCCTCGCCGAGGCGCTGCCGCGCCTGGACGGGCTCGACGGGCCCCTGCTGCGGGCCGCCCGGTGGGCGCTGGAGCTGGTGCCGGGGCTGGCCGCGGACTGGATCCACACACCGCCCGCGGACCACACGATGGCGTACGTCGGCAGCGTGGACGCCTTCGCCCGGCGGCTGCCGCTGCGCGCGGCGGCGATGCTGCTGCGGGTGCTGCGGGAGGCCGACGACCGCGCGGTGCCACGGCTGGAACGGCTCGTGGCGACCTGGAGCGAGGCCTTCGCGGAACGGTTCCGCGCCCGCTGGGTGCCCTTGGAGCACCAGGTCGAGCACCAGTCCCGCACGGTCGTCGCCGCGGCCCTGCACGCCCGCGACCGCGCGGCCTGACCCAGCCGGCTCCTCGCACGACGCACCCGTCAGCCGTCGAGGGCGAACAGCGCCCCCGTCACCGCCTCCATCGCGCAGGAGTTCGAGAACGTCTCCCGGTAGTCGACCGGCCGCCCCTGCCACTCACCGAACGCGTGGGCGGTCACCGGCGCGTACATCATCGGGCAGGTGACGTCCTTCAGCGGGAACCGGCGGATGTCGCCCTCCGCGGCGTCGAGCTGGGAGCAGGCCTCGGCGGCCCGTGCGTGCCCATGAGGCGGGTCGCACAGCAGCAGGGCGCCGCGGGTGTCGCCGGAGACGTGCCGCCCGGGCCGCAGGGAGCCGAAGGGGCCCGGGGCAAGGACGTCGTCCCGGGTGACGGTGAGCTGGAGCCAGGTGCTCGGGCCGGTCTCCCGGACCGGCTCGGCCGCCGCCCGCGCGGGTGCCGCCCCGGCGGCGAGGACGGCGAACAGGGCGGCCGTCGTCGGCAGGCAGCGCCGTACGGCCTTCGCTGTGATGGTGTACGTCATTCCCGGTGCATCGGCACGACGGGCTCGGAACCCCAGTCCGGCTCACCCGAACGGGAGCGCGCGGGCGGCTGCCCCGCGGCCAGTTCGAACGCCGCGAGCACCACGCGGGACTGGTACTCGGTCTGACGGGGCACGGGGATCCACTCGGCGCCGCAGCCGTCGCGGTAGTCGGCGCACCACGCGTCGAGGAGCCGGTCCAGCTCGGGCAGCACGCCCGCCGGGTCGCGGCCGGCCCCGGTGACGAGCTGGTGCAGCAGTCCCGCCGTGCGCAGGGCGAGGCGGCGCCCGGCGATGCGCAGGGCGGTCAGGTGGGCGGTGTCCAGCGGGGGCAGCGGGCGGGCCCGGTCGGTGACGTCGGGGTCCCAGGCGTCGGCGAGGCCGGGGCAGACCAGCAGATAGTCGTCGACCGGCGCCAGCAGGCGGTCCGCGTCCGGCGTGCCGGCGACGTACGGGGCCAGCCGGGCCAGGAGGTCCCGCAGCAGCCGGGTGTCGTGCCGCAGGGTGCGGCTGACGGTGCGCAGCCGCGCCTCCGGGTCGGCGGGCGCGGAGCCGTCCTCGACGGCGGCGACGCCCCACATCGGCGCCTCCACGACGGCCGTGACGGTGCCGTACCGGTGCGGGTGGAACCACGTGGACTCGACAGCGGCCTCGGTGATGGCCGCGACCCGGTCGCCGCGGCGGGGCGGCGGGATGCGGTAGACGGCGGGGCCGAGGCTCGGCCAGTACAGGGTGTCGTAGGGGCCGAGTTCGCGCGGGATGCGCAGCCGGGTCGCGATCCGGGCGACGCGCCGGGCGAGGCCGGGCAGGTCGCGGGTGAGTTCGACGAAGCCGCCGCCGACGTCGACGCCGTGCAGAGAGCACTGGAAGAAAGGTTTCAGCTCATCCTGGAGCGAGAGCAGGGCGCGGGTTTCCGGCAGGGTGGCCCCGGCCGCGCCGTCCGGCAGCCATTCGGGCTGTTCCAGGAAGCCAGGGCGGAAGAAGTGCCGGAAGTAGCGGCCGAGGTCGTACGGGCCCGCCAGCCAGCCCTCATTGCGGCGCAGTCCGTCGGGGTCGAGGCAGAGCAGCAGGTTCCAGGTGACGTCGGTGCCCTCGGTGAGCCGCGGGTCGGCGAGGGCGCGCTCGGCCAGGCGCAGCGCGGTGGCCCCGCCGACGGGCTCGTTGGCGTGCGGTCCGGCCACGACGAGGGCCTGGCGGCCGCCGTGGCCGACGGAGAGCAGCCACAGGGGCGTGCCCGCGCGGGAGGTGCCGACCCGGCGCAGCCGCGCGTCCCGGGGGTGGCGGGCGACGAGGGCGGCGGCCCGGGCGCCCAGCTCGTCGACGGTCGGGTAGCGGAGGAGGGGCGGCAGAGCACACCTCCGTGGTGCCGTCGCTTCACCTGATGTATGTGGTGTACGCACAGTCAGTCACGACTTCAGGTGTACGTCAACACCGCGGACACCGACCTGATTTGAGCGCCGGCTCAGTGCGCGGCGAGGCGGAAACCCACCTGCCCGAAGGACACCTGGTCGCCCTCGCGGACGACGGTGGCGCCGATGACGCGGCGGCCGTTGACGGTGGTGCCGTTGGTCGAGCCGAGGTCCCGGAGGATCCACATACCGCCCTGGCGGACGAGTTCGGCGTGCACGCGCGAGACGGTCTCGTGGCTCAGTCTCAGACCGCTGGCGGGGTCGCGGCCTATGCGCAGCGAGCTGCCGACCGCCGGGTGGGGCAGCAGGAGCTTGGGCAGCCGTTCGGCCTGCCAGGCGCGGCGCAGCCGCTCGGAGAACCCGGACACCGCCTCCACGGTGCCGAACACCAGCCGGGAGAACCGGCCCTCGGTGGGCAGATCGGCGGTGAGCGCGGCCAGCTCGTCGGAGCGGCGCGCGGCGAGGGCGAGCTCCATGCGCCGGATGAACGTGTCGTGGGAGAGCCGGCCCATGGCGACGCCGTCACGCAGGACCTTCAGCGCCTGGTCGCGCTCCGCGTCCGAAGGCCGCGGGAGAGAGATCGGGAACTCGAAAGACGACGTCACGCTGGTGATTGTCGGTCAGTGAACCCCGGGTGTCCAGAAACCGGAGAAACGGCCACCACGCGCGCGTACCTGACGACACCTGCGGCAAAAGGGAAGATGCAAAAGCGGATTGATCTCATTTGACGCACCATGGACGGGCTACATCACGGTGAGCAGACGAAGGGGAACCGTCCGTGCAGTTCGAGGTGTGGGCACCGCAGGCCGGCCGAGTGACGCTCCACTGCGAGGGGGGCACGCGCGCGATGGAGCGCGATCCGGAGCGCGTGGGGTGGTGGATCGCCGAGGCGGAGGCGCGGGACGGCACCCGGTACGGCTTCGCCGTGGACGACGGCCCCGTTCTGCCGGACCCGCGCTCCCGCCGGCAGCCGGACGGCCCGGACGGGCTGAGCGCGGTCGTCGACCAGGGGCGCTACGCGTGGCGTGCGGAGTGGCCGGGACGCCCGCTGCCGGGGGCGGTCCTCTACGAGCTGCACGTGGGCACGTACACACCGGAGGGCACCCTGGACGCCGCGGCCGAGCGGCTGGACCACCTCGCCGAACTGGGCGTGACACACGTCGAGTTGATGCCGGTGTGCCCGTTTCCCGGGCGCCACGGCTGGGGATACGAGGGGGTCTCGCTGTGGGCGGTGCACGAGCCGTACGGCGGGCCCGAGGGACTGAAGCGGTTCGTGGACCGGGCCCATGAGCTGGGTCTGGGCGTGGTCCTGGACGTCGTCCACAATCACCTGGGCCCGTCGGGCAACTACCTTCCGGCGTTCGGCCCGTACTTCACCCATACGCACCAGACGCCCTGGGGCGCGGCGGTGAACCTGGACGCGCCGGGCTCGGACGAGGTGCGCGCGTATCTGGTCGGCAGTGCGCTGGCGTGGCTGCGGGACTACCGGATCGACGGGCTGCGGCTGGACGCGGTGCACGCGCTGGTGGACACGCGCGCGTACCACTTCCTTGAGGAGCTGTCGACGGCGGTGGACGGGCTGGCCGCCGACCTGGGCCAGCCGCTGTTCCTGATCGCGGAGTCCGACCTGAACGATCCACGGCTGGTCACCGCGCGCGCGGAGGGCGGTTTCGGGCTCCAGGCGCAGTGGAACGACGACTTCCACCACGCCCTGCACACCGCGCTGACCGGCGAGTCGCAGGGCTACTACGCGGACTTCGCGCGCGCTCCGCTGCAGGCGCTCGCCAAGACGCTCACGCGCGGGTACTTCCACGACGGCACGTACTCCAGCTTCCGCGGCCGGCGCCACGGGCGCCCGCTGGACCGCACCCGGGTGGCCGCGCACCGGCTGCTCGGCTACAGCCAGACCCACGACCAGGTCGGCAACCGGGCCCAGGGCGACCGGCTGTCCGCCCTCCTCTCCCCCGGGCTGCTGGCCTGCGCCGCCGCGCTGACGCTGACCGGGCCGTTCACGCCGATGCTGTTCATGGGCGAGGAGTGGGCGGCGGGCACGCCCTGGCAGTTCTTCACCGACCACACCGATCCCGAGCTCGCGGAGGCGGTACGGCAGGGCAGGCGGCGGGAGTTCGCCGCGCACGGCTGGGCCGAGGAGGACGTCCCGGACCCGCAGGACCCGGCGACCCGGGAGCGCTCGTGCCTGGACTGGTCGGAGCGGGAACGCGAGCCCCACGCGCGCGTGCTCGCCTGGTACCGCCGCCTCGTCGCCCTGCGGCACGAGCAGCCCGACCTCACCGACCCCGACCTCGCCGACATCAAGGTGGCCTACGACGAGGAGGCCCGCTGGCTCGCCTTCCGGCGCGGTGACGTGTGCGTCGCCGTGAACCTCGGCAAGGAGCCCACGGCCATCCCCCTGGGCTCCCGCCCGGCCGCGGTTCTCGCCGCGTGGGAGCCCGTGGACGTCCCGGACGCGGAGGGGCTGCTGCGGGTGCCCGGGGAGTCGTGCGTGGTGCTGGCACAGCCGTGAGCGGGCGCGCCCGCCGTACGGCCGGCTGAGCCGGGGCCCGCCCCGGCCTCCCTACGGCGTGTCGTCCGCCGCGTCGGCCCGCAGGTCCGTCACCCGCTCCAGCAGGATCGGTTCCCAGGCGCGGCGGAGCTGGGAGCGCAGGAGGGGCAAGGGGGCGACGGGGCGGCCGGAGAGGGTTTCGGCGAGCTGGAGGACGCTGTCGCAGCGGGCCAGCCAGAGGCCGCGCAGGCAGGGGCGGGCGCCGTAGCCGGCGAGGGTGGCGGCGCGGACGGCGGCGGGGGCGCCGACGGCGCGGGCGAGTCCGGCGATGTCCTCGGCCGGGTCGCCGACGACCGTGTCGGCCCAGCCGAGCACACCGCGCACCCGGCCGTCCGTGCTGACCACCAGGTGCTCGCCGGTGAGCCCGTGGTGGACCAGAACCGCGCCGCCGGGCTGCGGGGCGAGCTGGCCGGCCGCGGGCGGGGTGAGCTGCCGCAGCCGCGCCGCGTCGAACTCGTCGGCCTCGGCCAGGCGTTCGGCGGCCCGTACGGCGGCCCGGCGCAGCGCCTCCAGCGAGCGCGGGGCGGTGCGCGGCACGCCCAGCGCCTCGGCCTGCCGCAGCGGCACCTCGCGCAGGCCGGTGAGCACCCCGGCGAGGTCGGCCTCACCGAGGGCGGAGACGTCGTGCTGCTCGCCGGAGCCGCCGGGCACCTTGGTGTCCAGGGTGTAGGTGAGTCCGGGCGCCCACTCGCCGTGCGCCACGCTGGTCGGCACGGCGACCGGGACGTGCGGCCGGACCAGGTCGCGCAGCCGCAGTTCGCGGCGCTGCCGGACGGCCGCCTCGGCGTCGGGGGCGAGCCGCAGCACATGGCGGGTGCCGACCCACCAGGTGACGGCCTCCTCGCCGCCGGCGACCGGCCGGACGTCGGGGCCTGCGGCGGTGTCCGCGCCCTCCTTGAGCAGGGAGCGGACCAGTCGGCGGACGGTGTCCGCGGTGGGTGTCGGTGCCTGGGTCATGGTCGGGCCGTTGTCGTGTGCGGGCGTACGGGGACGGGATCGCGGACTGCGGTCAGTCCACTATCACCATCTCGCGCGGGGTGTTGTTCAAACGACGGCCGCCGTCCTCGGTGACGGTCACGATGTCCTCGATGCGGACGCCGAACCGGCCGGGGAGGTAGATGCCGGGCTCCACGGAGAAGCACATGCCGGGCACCAGGGGCTGTTCCTCGCCCTCGATCATGTACGGCGGCTCGTGCGTGGTGACACCGATGCCGTGCCCGGTGCGGTGGATGAAGTACTCGCCGTATCCGGCGTCGGCGATGACCGCGCGGGCCGCCCGGTCGACCTCCTGGCAGGCGACGCCGGGCCGCACCGCGCGGAAGCCCGCCTCCTGTGCCTCGCGGACGATGTCGTGGACCCGGCGCTCCTCGTCGGTGGGTTCGCCGACGTGGACCGTGCGGGAGGTGTCGGAGCCGTAGCCGTCCTTGAGGCCGCCGAAGTCGAGGACCACCATGTCGCCGCGCTCGATGACGCGGTCGCCGACCTCGTGGTGCGGGTTGGCGCCGTTCGGGCCGGAGGCGACGATGGTGAAGTCGACCTGCTCGTGCCCGTACCGGCGCAGCAGGTCGGCGAGGCCGGCGGCGACGTCGGATTCCCTGCGGCCGGCGAAGGGAACCTTCCGGATCTCCTCGAACGTTGCGTCGGCGGCGGCTCCCGCCGCCGCCAGGAGCCGCAGTTCCGCCTCGTCCTTGACCGCGCGGAGCATGGGCAGGGCCTCGGTGAGGGAGGCGTAGGAGGTGCCGGGCAGCGCCTTCTGCAGGCCCAGCAGGTGCATGGCCCACGCGTTGTCGCTGACGCCGAAGCGCCCCTTGTCGTCGAGCAGGGCGGCGGTGACGGCGTAGGGGTCCTTGCCGTCGGTCCAGTCGCGCAGGGTCAGGGCGGGCGCGCCGGTGGCCTTCTCGGCGTCCGGGGCCTCCAGGGTGGGGACGACGAGGACGGGGTCGTGGCCGGCGGCGAGGACGAGCAGGGTGAGCCGTTCGGTGACGGCGGTGGGCGCGTAGCCGGTGAGCCACACGAGGTCGGGGCCCGGGGCGACGAGGAGCCCCGCCAGCCCCGCGTCGGCGGCCGCGCGCGCGGCGCGCTCCATACGGGCCCGGTAGTCGTCGGCGGTGAAGGGCGCGGGCGTGCTACTGCCGGTCATCCGGGCCTCCTGGGCGGTGTGGGAACCACGGGCAGCATCCTGCCCGGACAGCGGGGGCCGCGCGAGCCGGTGCGCGGCGCTTTCGAAGCTTTCGGAGCCCTCGGAGGTTTCGAAGCCTTCGGAGCTTTCGAAGCTTTCGGACGGACGTACGGCCACGGGTCAGCCCTCCAGTGCCATCCGGGCACCGAGGAGCAGCAGTACGCCGCCGGAGACCTGCTCCAGCCGCCGACGCACCCCCGCGCGGGACAGGACGGCCTTCATCCGGCCGACGAACCACACGTACAGGCCGTAGTAGCCGACCTCGTAGACGGCCCAGAGGGCGGCGAGGCCGACCATGGTGGGCAGGTGCGGGGCGCCCTCGGGGACGAACTGCGGGAGGAAGGACAGCGCGAAGACGGCCGCCTTGGGGTTGGCGAGGTTGAGCAGCAGCCCCGCGCGGTAGGCCGACCAGCCGCTGCGCTCCACGTCCTGCCAGACCTCGGCGGCCTCGCCGGTGCGCCGCATCCGGCGGGCCTGGCGCAGGGCCTGGACGCCGAACCAGACGAGGACGACCGCGCCCACGACGCGCATCACGTCGTACGCCACCTCCGAGGCGGTGAGCAGGGCGGTGAGACCGAAGGCGGCGGCCACGCCCCAGACGAAGACGCCGGTCTCGTTGCCGAGCACGGTCAGGAAGCCGGAACGGCGGCTGCGCAGCGACTGCTTGATGATCAGCACCGTGCTCGGACCGGGCGAGGCCGCGATCAGGGTGCAGGCGCCGAGGAAGGCGAGGAGGGTGCTCAGCATGGGCGTCATCGTCGCCCCGCGCGGAAGGGGTCGACCAGTGGTTTTCGCAATTCTGCCAATCGAGTTTCTAACGGCTGAGGGTTGATCACCCATTAGATCTAATGCTTTGATGCCGCCATACCGTTAACGAGTGTCAGCCATGGGAGGCCGCGTCGTGCTCGTACTCGCCCACATCAGCGATCTGCACCTGGACGGAAGCGCACGGGCCACGGAGCGTGCCGAGCGGGTGCGGGACCGGCTGTGGCGGCTGCCGGGGCGGGTGGACGCCCTGCTGGTGACCGGGGACATCGCGGACCACGGCACCGAGGCGGAGTACGAGGAGGCCGCCCGCATCCTCGGACTGTGCGACGGCGAGGCCCCCTTCCCGGTCCTCACCTGCCCCGGCAACCACGACGCCCGGGCGCCGTACCGCAAGGCCCTGCTGGGGCGGCCGGCGGCGGACGGACCGGTCAACGACGCGCATGTCTTCGACGGGGCCGCCGTGCTGATGTGCGACTCCAGCGTCCCCGGACGGGACGACGGAGCGCTGGCGGACGAGACGTACGACTGGATCGAGGCGACACTCGACGGGCTCGGCGACGGCCGTCCGGCCCTGCTCGCCTTCCACCATCCGCCGGTGGCACTGCATCACCCGCTGCCCGACGCCTACCCGTTGCGCGAGCCGGACCGGCTGGCCGCGCTGATGGCGCGCCGCCCTGAGATCGCGGGGCTGATCACGGGGCACGCGCACACCCCCGCCGCCAGCGCTTTCGCCGGACGGCCGCTGGTCGTCGGGCCGGGGGTGACCTGGACGCTGCGGCTGCCCTGGGAGGGTGACCAGCCGGCCGACCGGGACGCGCCGGTCGGGCTGGCCTTCCACGTACTGGACGACGAGGGACGGCTCACGAGCCACTTCCGGGTGGTGTGACCGCACCGCGCGGGGCCGGCGTCAGGTCACCACGCCCGGGACCACCGCGAGCTGCTGGTAGCCGCCGCTCTGGTGGCGCACCGTCACCGTGACCGCCTCTCCCGGCCGGGCCCGGTCGACGGCACGGACCAGGTCGGCCGCCGAGTCGATCCGGGCGCCGTCGAAGGTGAGCAGGATGTCACCGCGGACCAGGCCCGCCGCGTACCCCGGGCCGGGGACATGGACCCCGACGACCTGGGCGCCGGACTTCTCCGCGTTCACGACCTCCACGCCGAGGATCGCCCCGGCGGGTGACGGGGAGGGCGCGGGCGACGCGGACGCGCCGGACCGGGCCGGGGCGGACCGGGTGGACGGCCCTGCCCCCTGCCGCTCCGCCTCGCGCTGGAGTTCGGCCAGCTTGTTCATGCCGATCACGGTGGCGCCCACCGTCCCGAGCCCGACCCCGGACAGCACCAGGACCGCCCCGGCGAACAGGCCGAGCAGCAGGGTGGTGAGCCGGCGTCCGCGCCGGCGCGTGGCGTGCGGGCGCCGGGGCGAGCCGCCGGGGCGGCCGCCGCCGCCGGGCTCCTGACCGGGCATCGGCTTGGGACGCAACGCAGTCTCTTCCATGGATCGCCTCCGGCTGGTGCTCTACCCGGCGCACCGGCGCACGACGTGCCACGAACGAGTGAGACTGACCGGTGGTCAAGAACGGGAAGGTCTTGGCCTTCAGGCCCTCGGCGCAGGTCAGGCGCGGACGAGCAGAGCCTCCGCGACGGCCGCCGCGGCTCCCCTCGGCGCGCCCGCGCACACCAGTTCCGTGCGGTGGACGAGGCGTGGGGCGACGACGGGGACGGCGACCGCGCCCGGCACCGAGACGGCCGCCGCGCGGGGCAGCAGCGTCAGGCCCTGACCGGCAGCGGCCAGCGCTGTGAGGACGCGGACGTCGGTCCCCTCGTAGCGCAGGGCGGGGCGGAAGCCCCGGCCGCCCGCCGCGGCCCGCAGCTGGGCCAAGGGCAGGGCCGCGTCAGGGGCGTCCAGCCAGCGGGCGTCGGCGAGGTCCCCGAGGCGCAGCCCGGTGCGGTGGGCCAGCGGATGCGTGGCGGGCAGCAGCACACAGACCGGTTCCTCCCCGACGCCCTCGGTGGTCAGCGGCGCCACGTCGGGCAGCCGCAGCGGGTCGCTGGGCGCGGCCAGGCCGTCGACGAGGCCCAGGTCGGCGGTGCCGGTGGCGACGGCCCCGGGGATCTCGTCGCGGGCGAGGACCCGCAGGGTGACGCCGGCCGGCGGGAGGGCGGAGAGGACGCGGGGGCCCAGCGCGGTCGGAGAGGCCGCGAGGCTCAGCCCGTGCGCGGGCGCCGCCGCCATCCGGGCCACGTCCGCGCGGGCCGCGTCGAGCCGGAGCAGCAGCGGGCCCGCGTGCTCCAGGAGCCGTTCCCCGGCGGCGGTGGGGGCCACGGGGCGACGGGTGAGCAGCGACGCGCCGAGGTCCTGTTCGAGGGCGGCGATGTGCTGGGACACCGCGGACTGGGTGTAGCCCAGCTCGCGCGCGGCCTCCGAGAACGAGGCGAGGCGGGCGACGGTGACATAGGTGCGCAGGAGGTGCGGGTCCATGCGGGCCAGCCTCTCATCAGCAGCGCTTATCGATGATGCAGAGATCATCGTTGGACGTGAACAAGAGGCCGCGCGGAGGATGAACGCCATGACACACACCGCAACCCGCACCGCGCGGGTCGCCCTGGTCGGCGACCGCAGCCCCAACGTCGTCTCGCACACCCGTATCCCGCTGCTGCTCGACGCGCTCGCCGGCCGCGACCGGCTCGTCCTCGACCCGTACTGGATCCCGTCCGAGGACGCCGAGGCCGAGGGCGCGGTGCGCGGGTTCGACGCGGTGTGGGTGGTGCCCGGCAGCCCGTACCGCAGCGAGGCGGGCGTGCTCGCCGCGATCCGCACCGCGCGGGAGGAGGGCATCCCGTTCCTCGGCACGTGCGGCGGCTTCCAGCACGCGCTGCTGGAGTTCGCCCGCTCGGTGTGCGGGCTGACCCGGGTCGCGCACGCCGAGAACGACCCCGACGCCGACGACTTCCTCATCGAGCCGCTCGCCTGCTCACTGGCCGGCCACGAGGCCGCCGTACGACTGGAGTCCGGCTCCCTGATCCACTCCCTCCTCGGCTCGGAGCGCACGGTCGAGCGCTACTCCTGCAACTACGGCCCCTCCCGGCACCTGGACACATTGCGCGCGCACGGGCTGCGGTTCTCCGGATACGACGAGGACGGCGCCGTCCGCATCGCCGAACTGCCGGGTCATCCCTTCTTCGTGGCGACGCTCTTCCAGCCGGAGCTGTCCGGTGACGGCTCGCACCCGCACCCGGTGATCGGGGCGCTGGCGCGAGCCGCGGTCGAACACGCCGCCGCGCGGGAGGCGCCTCAGCCGGTGTGACCCTCTGCCGGTCAGCCCGTGTGACCCTCCCCGTGGCCGCCGTGTGCCCCGCCGTGGTCGAACTTCAGTGCCTCGGGCGGCATGACCACGAACGGCCGCATCATGCCCATGTCCTCGTGTTCGAGGAGGTGGCAGTGGTACATGAAGCGGCCGTACGCCCCGTCGAACCGGCCCATGACCCGGAGCATCTGGTTCCCGGGCACCCGGAACACGTCCTTGTGGCCGTGCTCGTTCGGCGCGAGCGGGATCCGGGTGCCCGCGTCGTACCGGATCGGGGTGCGGGTGCCGCCGATCGCCGGGTCGAAGCCCGAGACGTCGTAGGCGTCGCGGCCCAGGAGCTGGAAGTCGGCCAGGTGGATGTGCATGGGGTGGACGATCGGCGCCAGGTTGAGGAAGCTCCACTGCTCGTGGCTGCCCTCGGCGATGGTGTAGTTGAGGGCGTCGTTGAACGTCCGCGCCATCCGCCGGTAGGTGCGGGTCTTGCCGTCCGGGCCGGTGACCTGGATGACGCCGTCCGTGGGCACCTGGATCTCGCCGGGGTGCTCGACCTCGATCATCTCCCACATCTCCGGGTGGCCGCCGGCGCCCTTGGTGGCGGGCGGGGTGAGGACGATCAGCCGGTGGCCGTGCTCGATGTCGTGGGTGAGCCGGCGGAAGGAGCCGGACAGCACCTCGGGCAGCTCGAAGGTGTCGGGCTCTTCGCAGTCGCCCACGCGGAACTCCATCACCTCCGGATACCGCACGTTGCCCGCCGGGTCGGGCACCCCGGCCGGCTGGTTGGGGCCCTTGTTGACCAGCCGCAGGGTGCGGCCCGCGAGGCCCCGGAAGTCCACGAGCAGGTCGAAGCGCTCGGCGGGGGCCGCGGTCAGGGTGGGCAGGGTCTCGTCGAAGTCGACCGGGACCGGGCGGGGCAGCAGCCCGCCGTCGCTGCCGATCTGGTGCACGACGCCCGGCACCGGATCGCCGTCCTCGTCGACCAGGACCAGCTCGTAGATCCGCGCGTTGGACGCGTTGACCAGCCGGAACCGGTACCAGGCCGCGGCCACCTCGGCATACGGCCAGATGCGGCCGTTGACCGTGGTGTACGGGCCGGTGAAGGGCAGGCTGACCGGCTTGCCGGTCTCCGGGTGGGACGGGTTCACGACCACCGTCTTGTGCAGCAGCCGGCCGTTGAGGCGGCCGTCCTCGTCGGTGTCCAGGTTGCGGTCGGCCAGCAGCAGCGGGATCTCCCGCTCCCCGGAGGGGAGATGGAGGGCATCCTCCTCGTCGTCACGGACCAGGTAGGTGCCGTACAGGCCCGTCATCACGTTCCACCGCGTGATGTTCATGGCGTGGTCGTGATACCACCAGTGGACCGCCTGATGGTCGTTCGGATACTCGGAGAGCTGGGCGTCGCCGAAGCCGACCGCGTTGTCCGCCCAGCCGTCGTTGCCCCCGCCGGTCTGCGCGCCGTGCAGATGGGTGACGGACCAGGCGGGCAGGGCGGCCACGTCCTTGTTGGGCTCGACGCCCTCGCGGCCCGGCTCGGTGGTCGCGGGTGGCGTGCCCGGAGCGCGGACCGGCACCTCGACGGAGGTCACCGGATACTCGCTCTCCTTGGGAATGCGGTTGGTCCAGGCGATGCGGACGCGCTGCCCGCGGCGCACCTCGATGGTGGGGCCCGGGACCTGGCCGTCGTACCCCCACATCAGCGTCGGCGGCAGCTGCGGGTGCAGGCGCACCCAGGTGGGACGGAGCGCGATCTCGGTCTCGCGCAGGACGTCGCCGGTCTCCGGGCGCAGAACCGGCGGGACGGGCAGCGGGGCGACGTACGGCGTGAGGTCCGCCGGTGCGGGCCGCTCCTTGTCGTCGCCCACGGTGAGCTGCCCGGCGGGCCTCTCGATGATGTCGGTCAAGGTCGAACACCCCCGTGTGTTCTGTCGACTCTGTTCCCCTCACCCCAGAAGAGTCCGTTCACCCCCTCGAAGGTTCACTGAATGCCCCATTCCGTACGAGAAAGTTCGGGCGGTCAGCCGGCCCGGCTGGGGACGGGGACCGCAGGAGCCCGGTCCGGGACGAAGCCGTGGGTGCGGCCGGCCAGCCACTCGGCCTTGTAGCGGTCCACCGAGCGATGCCAGTTCAGGATGCCGGCCATCCAGTTCTGCAGCGCGGTCACATAGCTGTCCAGCCCGGCGCGCGCCTCGTCCGACAGATCGAAGTCCTCGCAGACGACGGGCAGTTCGGTCGCGGCCACGTGCTCGAACTGCTCCATGCGCTGGTTCATCAGGTCGCCCACGACGCGGAGTGCGGTCGGGTAGTCGATGCCGAAGAAGTTCTGCACGACCAGGACCGCGTTGTGGATCTCCCCCTCGTACTCGATCTCCTTCTGGTACGAGAAGACGTCATTGAGGAGGCAGGCGAAGTCGACGGCCGCGTTCTCCAGCGAGCGGACCGGGCCGCTGCGGTACACCTCCGGCGGGACCGAGGGACCGTGGCCCATGCGGCACAGGCTCATGGTCATGTCGGAGCCGAACGTGGCCCGGCGCATCTCCAGGTAGTCGACGGGATCGGGGATACGGTGCTGGAGCTGGTTCGCCACCTCCCACACCCAGGCCTCCGTCATCACGTCGACGGCGGCCTTCAGCCCTCGGCGGGCGTCCTCGTCCATGCCGGCGGTGGTGCGCTGCCACAGGTCGCTGAGGGCGCGCTCCATGCCGTTGACCGGGACGACCGGCGTCTCGCCGGCGAGCGGCATGCAGGCGGAGAGGCGTTCGGTGGTGAGCCGGGCGGCGGCGATGTCGCGGCGGTGGCCGAAGACCAGAGGGTAGTAGTCGTCGCCGTACGTGCCCCAGGCCAGCCACTGCGCGCTGAGGTCGAGGGCCTCCGCGGAGCCGTCCGGGTCGAGCCCCGCGGAGCACAGCGGCAGGTCGTAGGCGTGGAGCTTGTCCTCGTCCCAGACACCCTCGCTGAGGATGCCCATGCGGTGCGCCCAGGGCAGGAGGCGGGCGCGGGCCCCGTCGAGGCCGGGGTTGAGGCGCAGCGGGTACGGCATGCGGATGTCGGGGATGAGGGACGGTCCGACCTTCTGGTACGGCCGGTGCGTCCAGGCCCGCAGCCGCTGGGCGCCCGCCGAGGTGAGCAGCGCGCGGACGTCGGTGCCCGACGTGCCGAGCACGCCGACGCTCAGCCCGGGGCCGGTCGCGGTGGCGTTCTCGTTCATGTAGCGGCTGGAGCGCATATGCCACTCGTGGCCGCCGGACTGCCAGTCCTGCAGGCCCTTCGTGTACGCCGCCACCGCCGCGACCTCGGCCGGGGTGAGCCCCTTCTCCAGGGCGAGCGCGGGAACTTCGGTGAGCGCGGTGTGCTCGAACTGGTGGAGCCGTGAGGTGAGGACGTCGTTGACGGTGTCGGCGGCCTCCTGGGTGGTGCAGCCGAAGAAGGTCTCCAGGACGAGCACGCCGTTGCTGTTCTCGCCCTCCTCCTCGACCTCACGCTGGTAGGAGAACAGGTCGTTCCGCAGGTGCACGGCGTCCGCGAAGGTCTCCATCAGCACCCTCAGCGGCCGGGAGCCGGCGACGGACGCGGGCACCTCGGCGGTCGCGTACTCCACCAGCCCCGCCGACCAGGGGGCACCGCCGACCTTGCGGCGCATCTCGATGTACTCGACGGGGTTGGCGATCCGCCCCTCGTTGATGTTGGACAGCTCCCACAGGGACTCGTTCAGCAGGTGCTCGGTGGCCACGGCGAAACGGCGCCGCCAGTCGGCCGACATCGAGGGCACGGTGCGGGCCCACAGGTCGGCGAGGCCCGCCTCGACCGGGTTCCGCGGCTCGGGCACGGGGGTGTCGAGGTCCAGTGGCATGAACAGCGGCAGCCGGTCCAGATAGGCCTTGCCGCCGGCGCGGTCCTGGCTGCGCTTGAAGGTCTCCAGGAAGTGGTCGTCGAAGAAGAACACCCACACGTACCAGTCGGTGATGAGCGAGAGGGCGTCCGCGTCGCAGTCGGGGTGGGTGTAGGCGCAGAGCAGGCCGTAGTCGTGCGCGTCGAGGTCGGCCTGCTCCCAGATCCCGGAGCCCTCCAGCATGCCCATCTCGCGCGCCCACACGGTCGAGTGGGCCCGGGCCTCGTCGACATGCGGGTTCAGCCGTGCGGGATACGGCATGTAGAAGTGCGGGAGTTCGAACGGCTGCGTCATGGCCGGGGCCCTACCCCTGCCCCCACCGGGACATCCGTCCAGGCGCACATGATCACACCATCGCGTGAACCGCGGGCGGTTCGGGAGTTCCGGCCGGAGCGGGTCCGTTCCTCCCTCGTACGCACTCTTGCCGCCCTCCCGACCTCCGGCCACGGTGATGCCATGACTTCCTTCCCGCTCCCTCACGAACTGCACGGCGACGGCGCCCACAAGGTGTTCGCCGTGCACGGCTGGTTCGCCGACCGCTCCGCGTACGCCCCGGTGCTGCCGGACCTGAACCGTCAGGCGTTCCAGTACGCGCTGGTCGACCTGCGCGGCTACGGCGAAGCCCGGGAGACCCCGGGCGAGTACACCACCGGCGAGGCCGCCCTGGACCTCGTGGAGCTGGCCGACCGGCTGGGCTGGGAGCGGTTCTCGGTGGTGGGCCACTCGATGGGCGGCGCGATCGCCCAGCGGCTGTTGGCCGTCGCCCCGCACCGGATACGCCGGATCGTGGGTGTCTCTCCCGTCCCCGCCTCGGGGCTGGCCCTGCCGCCGGAGCAGTGGGAGCTGTTCGCGGACGCGGCGCACCGGCCGGAGAACCGGCGGGCCATCATCGACGTCACCACCGGCGGCCGTCGCCCCGCCGCCTGGCTGGACCGGATGGTCGACCGCTCCCTCGCCCGGAGCGACGCGAAGGCCTTCCGTGCCTGGCTGGACTCCTGGGCGCGGGACGACTTCCACGACCGCGTCGAGGGCACGCCGGTCCCGGCCCTCGCGGTCGCCGGGGCGCTCGACCCCGCGCTCTCGGCGGAGCTGCTGCGCTCGACCTGGCTGGCCTGGTATCCGCGCGCGGAGCTGTACGAGCTGCCCTGCGCCGGGCATTACGCGATGGACGAGACCCCTCTGGAGCTGATCCGGGTGGTGGAGGACTTCCTGCGGGCGGACGGCCCCGACGACGACGACGGCGACAGCGACGGCGACCAGGGGCGCCCATGACCCTGCCCGACGCCCCGCCCGTCCCCGACGTCTTCGACCCCCGGCAGTACGCCGCCGGCGTGCCCTACGACGCCTATCGGGTGCTGCGTGACCATCACCCGGTGGCATGGCAGGAGGAGCCCGAGGTGCTGGGCTGGCCGGCCGGGCCCGGGTTCTGGGCGGTGACCCGGCACGCCGACGTGGTGCGCGTGCTGAAGGACGCGGCGACCTTCTCGTCGTATCTCGGCGCGACCCAGATCCGCGACCCCGACCCGGCTGACCTGCCCTTCATCCGCCGCATGATGCTCAACCAGGACCCACCGCACCACAACCGCCTGCGGCGGCTGGTGAGCCGGGCCTTCACGCCGGGCCGGATCGAGCGGTTCACGGCGATCGCCGAGGAGCGGGCCCGGACGCTGTTCGCCCGGGCCGTGGAAGCGGCCGGCGCCGGGGACGGCACCGTCGACCTCGTCGCCGCCGTCACCGACGACTATGCCCTGCTGAACCTGTCCGACCTGCTCGGCGTCCCGGCGAGCGACCGGGAGCTGCTGCTGCACTGGACGCAGCGGGTGATCGGCTACCAGGACCCGGACGAGGCCGGTCCACCGGTGCGGGACGAGCGGGGCAGACCGGTCAACCCGCGCTCCCCCGCGGCCCTGCGGGACATGTTCGACTACGCCCAGCAGCTCGCCGCGCACAAGCGACGCCACCCCGGCGACGATGTGCTGACCACCCTCGCCCAGGACGGCGAACTCGCCGACGCCGAGCTGGAGATGTTCTTCTTCCTGCTCACGGTGGCGGGCAACGACACGGTGCGCGGCGCCGCGCCCGGCGGGCTGCTGGCCCTGGCCGAACACCCCGCCGCCCACGAGCGGTTGCGGGCCGGCGCGACACCGCTCGGCACGGCTGTCGACGAGTTGCTGCGCTGGCATCCGCCGGTGCTCACCTTCCGCCGTACGGCGGCGCGCGACACGGTGCTGGCGGGGCGCCGGATCCGCGCCGGGGACAAGGTGGTCGTCTGCCATGCGGCGGCCAACCGGGACGAGCGGGTGTTCGCCGAGCCGGACCGGCTGGATCTCGGCCGGGCGCCGAATCCGCATGTGTCCTTCGGGGACGGACCGCATGTCTGTCTGGGCGCGCACTTCGCCCGGCTCCAGCTGCGGGTGCTGTACGGGGAGGCGCTGCGCGCGCTGCCCGTGCTGCGGACCGCAGGGCCGCCGAGACGTCTGGTGTCGAACTTCATCAACGGCATCAAGTCGCTGCCGGTGCGGATCACGTCCTGATCCGGATCAGCGCGGGTTCACACCCTGACCTGGATCAGCGCATGGGTGCCGGCGATCCGCCAGCGCTCCCCCTCGGCGGCGGTCAGCGCGGCCTCGGTTCCGGCGTCGAGGCCGCAGACCACCTCGGACTTCAGGGTGCGCAGGGCGGCGACGGGGCCGGGGAAGTAGGCGGTGAGGTAGGCGAAGGGGGTGGTGGCGGGGTGGCGTCGGTCGCCGACGAGACGGCGGTAGTTGAGGTCGCCCTTGACCACGGTCAGCGTGGCCGCGGCGAAGTCGGCCCGCAGGTCGTCCGGCATCTCGGCGTACGGCAGCGGGGAGCTGGAGAAGGGGTGGGCGCGGAGGGTGAGGCGGCCGTCGGTCATCGCCGACCACAGCCGTCTGCCGTACGCCGCGGCCGTGCCCGGTGCGGACGTCAGCCGGCGCAGGGCGTCGAGAACGTCGGCGGTGGTGGCGTCGGAGACGTAGTAGGGGTACGGCTTGACGTGCAGGACGGCCCGTTCGACACGGCCCGTCTCGAGGAGGTCGGCGATGAGCAGCAGGTCCGGGACGAGTTCCCGGCCCGCGTTGTCGGCGACCAGACAGACGGTGCCCGCGCCGGAGGGCGGGAGCAGCGACCAGAGGGTCTCGCTGTCGTCGGCGAGCAGGCCGGGGACGGCGGCGCGGATGTCGGCGCCCTCGGCGGAGAGGCGGAAGCCGAGGTCGGCCCGGTTGCCCCAGAGGGAGCCGTGCAGCAGGGCGCGGGAGCGTTCGTCGGCGGGGCGGTCCGCGAGGGTGTCGAGGGCGGCCAGTTCCTCGTCGGTCTGCGGTGCGTCCAGCTCGGCGAGCTTTGCCGGGCGGAAGGGGTCGATGCCCTGCCAGGGGCCGGTGGTGAAGTAGCCGACGGCTTGCAGCAGTTGCCGGTAGAAGTAGCTCTCGGACCACAGCCAGGGCACGTCGAACCAGGACTGTCCGGTGTGGGCGTCGAGTCCCCAGTCCTGCCAGCGCTTCAGGTCGGGCGCGTCGGCGGGGAGGGGTTCGATGACGCCCTCGGTGCAGTTCGCCAGCAGGGCGTCGAGGGCGCGCCGCCGGTCGGGGTCGTACGGGACGGACTCCTGTACCTGCCGGATGATCGCGGGGTGGCGCTCGGCCAGCACACCGTGCGGGAAGGAGCCGGGCCGGTCGGCGCGGAGCACGGGCGCGGGGGCGGTGTCGGGCATGCGCCTCACCGTACCGTGCGAGGCCGCGGGCCCCGCCGTGGGCGGCGGGGCCGGTCAGGCGGTTCTGGCCTCCCGTTCCAGCTGCGCGACCAGGCTGAGGTAACGCGGGCGGCGGGTCACCGGGACCAGGCCACGGACCAGGACGTACCACATCTCGGCCACCCGGCGGGGCAGCCGGACGAGGGGTTCGAGGGAACGGCCCGTGACCCGGGTGCCGACGAAGAAGCTGACGAGGGAGTGGGCGACGGCGTCTATGTCGATGTCCGGGTGGACGTCGGACTCCTTGACCGCGCCCAGGAGTTTGCGCGAGGTGATGTCCAGCCACTCGGTGAACGGGTGCGGCAGCGGGGGACGTATGCCCACGCCCGCGGTGGCCAGGCGCAGTCCGGCGCGGGCGACCGGGCCCTCGACGGCGAGCCGCGTGATGCCGAAGGTGATGCGCATCAGCGCCTCCAGCGAGGAGCAGTCCCGTTCGTCCACCTCGCGGGCCAGCCGGCGCGAGGCCTGGGACTGGATCTCCATGATGGCGTGGGCCAGGTCCTCCTTGGCCGCGAAGTGGAAGTACAGGGCGCCTTTGGTGACGTGGGCGTGGTCGACGATGTCGCTGAGGCTGGTCGATTCGTAGCCGTGCCGGTCGAACAGGTCGGCGGCGGCCGCGATAATCGTCGCCCGGGTCTGTTCGGCGCGTAACTGCCTCGCCATCGTCTCGATCTCCTGGCTGAAAAGAACGGGCCATGCCGTTTGTTACTAACAGGGTGTACACGATAGCTCACACCCCGCTGGCATGTGCCACACCGTCAGTTCCTACGCCGCCTCCCCGCAGATGAGTTGACGCAGTTCATCGTAGCCCCAACCTGGGGAGATCCAGGAGGCCAATGACCGGAACCTTACGATCCGAAGCCTCGGCATATGACAAACTCTCCCCGAAACAGACCGGATGCGCGGTTCTTTGTTTAGGGCAAAACGAAAAAGGCGGGCCGAACGGTGCCCATCCGCACCGTCCGGCCCGCCCGCCCAGGGAGGGGTTCAGACCTCGATCAGAACGTCAGCTTCCAGCTGTTGATACGGCCCGTGTCCTGCGCGGCCACGTCCTGCACCCGCAGCTTCCAGGTGCCGTTGGCGACCTCGCTGGAGGCGTTCACCGTGTAGGTGGTGAGCACGTTGTCCGCGGAGTCCGAGGAGCTGGAGGACTTCAGCCGGTAGGTCGAACCGTCCGGCGCCACCAGGTCGATGACCAGGTCACCGCGGTAGGTGTGGGTGATGTCGACCCCCACCTGCAGGGCCGACGGCGCGTTGCCGCTGCGGCCGCTGACGGTGATCGGGGACTCGACCGCCGAACCGGCGTCCGGGATGTTCACCGCGGTGGTGCTGGTGAAGGTGGTGCCCCCCGTGGAGCCGCCGGAGCCGCTCACCGCCTGCACCGTCTTGGTGGCGTCCGCGAGACCCGCGCCGCAGCCGCCGGAGCAGGCGCCGGGCAGCGGACGGGCGTTGGACTTGATCGCCGACTCGATCTGGGCCGGGGTCAGCGTGGAGTTGGCCGACTTCATCAGCGCGGCGAGGCCGGCGACGTGCGGGGTGGCCATGCTGGTGCCCTGATAGAAGGCGTACGACTCGGTGGACGGCGTCTTGGTGCCGGAGTTCAGCGTGGAGTAGATGCCGTTCGCGGTGCCGGTGCTGGTCTGGCCGCCGGGCGCCGAGATGTCGATCAGGGAGCCGTAGTTGGAGTAGGAGGCCTTGGCGCCGGTGCGGTTGGTTGCGGCGACCGAGATCACGTTGTTGCAGTTGCCCGGCGAGTGGCCGGAGACGTTCTCGTTGTCGTTGCCCGCCGCGACGACCACCGTGGTGCCGCGGTTGACGGCCGCGTTGATGGCGTTCTGGGTGGCGCTGGTGCAGGCGCCGTCGCCGCCGAGGCTCATGTTGATGACCTTGGCGACGTTGGTGTTCGCGGGCACGCCGGAGACGGTGCCGCCGGACGCCCAGGTGATGGCGTCGATGATGTCGGAGTCGTAGCCGCCGCACTTGCCGAGGACGCGGATCGGGGAGATCTTCGCGCCGTACGCGATGCCCGCCATGCCCTTGGCGTTGTTGGTGGCCGCGGCGATGGTGCCGGCCACGTGCGTGCCGTGCCAGGAGGAGTTGGAGGCCGGGATGCCCGCGCCGCACTCGCCGGCGGCGTACCAGTCGCCCGGGTCGGACGGGTCGCTGTCGCGGCCGTTGCCGTCGACGGCGACGGCGGTGTCGGCGATGAAGTCGTAGCCGCCGACGATGTTCGCGGCGAGGTCGGAGTGGGCGACGTAGCCGGTGTCGATGACGGCGACGGTGACGCCGGTGCCGGTGGTGGTGTTCCAGGCGCCCGGCACGTTCATGCCGGCGGTGGCCTCGAAGAGGTCCCACTGCTTGGCGTAGTCGGTGTCGTTCGGGTCGGCCTGCGGCTTGTTCAGGCGGTCCGGGACGACGTAGGCGACCTGCGGGTCGGCCTGGTACTCGGCGATGACGTCGGCGACGTCCGCCTTCGTCAGGTCCTCGCCGAGGTCGACCAGGGCGGCGCCGGTGCCGAGGCGGCGCTGGAAGTCCAGCTTCTCGCCGGCCTCCTTGCCCTTGGCGACGGCGTCGGCCTCGGCGGCCTTGTTCGACTTCGCCTCCGAGGCGCCGGACTCGTAGCCGACGATGAGGCGTTCGGTGACGACGCCGGGGGCGGCCTCGGTGCGGGCCGCGAGGTCGGCGGAGGCCTGGGGAGCGGGTTCCTGGGCGACGGCGACCGAGGCGGTGCCGGCCGTCAGCAGGGCCGCGGAGACCGCGGCGACGGATATCAGCTTGCGTCGCAGGGACGGGGAAGTACGCAAGGGCGTGCCTTTCGTGGCCGTACTCCGGGCAGCTCGGAGCGGCGGTCGGGCGCTTCGTCGTCGAAGCGGAGGGGGGCTTACCGAAAAGCGAGCGCGATGGCCGGCCAGGCGCGAGCGTGAACCTGTTGCAGGGGTTACCTGTGGGTCAGCTGTGCTCGAACGATAGGCAAAGAGCAGGTCACCCGGATACAGGGGAAACCCTCGATCCGGCCGGAAATCCACCCTCGCGGTCCGCGAGTTGACCCCTAGTGACCGGATTGGCCCGCTGTGCGGGGCCGGTTACCGGTACGGGGTGGGCAAGACACAGCGGGCGTCGGCTACAGCTCCGCCAGCGCGGTCAGCAGCTCCCCCGCCGTCGTCAGGTCCTTCGTCAGGGGCCGGTCGTCGGTGCCGGAGGGCAGGGATCCGGCCGCGGTGACGAAGGCGGGAGCCCGGGGCGGGGACGGGTGCATGCGCAGGGCCCGTACGGCGGTGACCAGTTCGCAGGCCAGGACGGTGCGGTAGGCGTCGGCGGCGCGCAGGGTCTGGCGGGCGGCCTGCGAGGCGAAGCTGGCGGCCTCCTCCAGGCCGTGCGAGAGGACGGCGTGCCCGGCGGAGGCGGGGGCGGCGCAGGCGCGCAGCTCGGCGAGGGCGGAGGTGGCCGTGTACTCCAGGATCATCGTGCCGGAGCTGCCCGCCGGGCCGGTGGCGAGGAACGCGGGCAGTCCGGTGAGGTCCGGGCGGCCGAGCGCGGTGAGGCGGGCGGCGGAGAGCTGGGCGGTCTGGAGCAGGGCGAGGTTCAGCCCGTCGAGGGCGAGGGCGAGCGGGGCGGCGTAGAAGCCGCCGTGGTGGTAGGCCGCGGTGCCGTCGGGGGCGATGAGCGGGTTCTCCGAGGGGCGGTTGATCTCCGTCTCGACAATCCGGCGCAGCGCGTCCGCCGCGTCCAGGGCGCAGCCGTGCACCTGGGGGAAGGCCCGGAAGCCGTACGGGTCCTGGATGCGGCGGCCGACGCCGGGCGCTCGGTCCGGCAGGGCCAGGAGGCGGCGCACCTCGGCGGCGGCGTGCGCGGCTCCGGGGTACGGGCGCGGGGCGTGCACCGGTGCCGCGTACGCCTCCGGCGATCCGGACACCGCGGCGAGCGACAGCGCGGCGACGGCGTGCGTGGCGCGCAGCAGGGTGCCGAGGGTGTGCGCGGCGAGTGCCGCCTGGCCGAGGGCCAGGGCGTTGCTGCTGAGCAGGGCGAGCGCGTCGCCGGGGCGGAGGATGACGGGGGCGGGGGCCGGGCCGGGGCCGTGGGGCAGCCAGGGGCGCTCCCCGATCAGCGCGAGGCCCGTCTCCGCCAGGGCGGTGAGGTCGCCGGTGCCGAGGCCGCCGTACTCCGGGACCGCGGGGTGCCGGCCGAGCCGCAGGCCTTCGGCGAGGGCGTGGACGAGGTCGGGGTGGATGCCGGAGCCGCCGGCGAGGAGCTGGTTGGTGCGGACGGCGAGCATCGCGCGAGCGTGGCGGGCGGGCAGCGGTGCTCCGGCGCCGCCCGCGTGGCTGCGCAGCAGACGCAGTCCGTGGTCCGCCTCGTCGTCCGGCCCGACCGGCACCGAGCGGTGTGCGCCGACGCCGGTGGCGCGCCCGTACAACCGCCCCGCGGCGGCGAGCCGCTGGGCGGCGAGCCAGGACCGCCGCACCCGCTCCTCGGCCTCCGGCGCCACCACCGGCCGCGCCTCGCCGTCGGCGAGCCGGGCCACGTCCTCGACGGTGAGGTGCGCACCGTCGAGGGTGACGCCGGCGGCCGTCTCCGGCGGGTCGGGCAGGAGGGGCGCTTCGTCCGTGGCCGTGCTCATGGACGGTCGGTCAGTCGAGGCCGACCGACTTCAGCCAGGACCTGGCCACGTCGAGCGGGTCCTTGTTCTCCAGCTGCACCTGGGAGTCCAGGTCGAGCAGCGTCTTGGTGTCGAGCTTGGCGGAGACCGCGTTGAGGGTGTCGACGCCCTCCTGGGAGAGCCCGCTCTTGTGGACCAGCGGGGTCACGTTGGCGAAGCCGAAGAGGTTCTTCGGGTCCTGGAGGACGACGAACTTCTCCTTGGTGATGGTCGGGTCGGTGGTGAAGATGTCCGCGGCCTGCACGGTGTTCTTCGCCAGCGCGGCCTGGGTCAGCGGTCCACCGGCGTCGAGCGCCTTGAAGGACTTGAACTTCAGGCCGTACTCCTTCTCCAGGCCGACCAGCCCCTGGTGCCGCGTCTGGAACTCGGGCGAGCCGCCGATGACCAGGTCGGGCGCGATGTCCTTGAGGTCGGCGAGCGTGGACTGCGCGCTCAGGCCGTACTTCTTCGCCGTCTCGGCGTTGACCGAGACGGAGTCCTTGTCCTCGGCCGGCGCCGACTCCAGCAGCGTCAGCTTGGAGTCGAGTTTGGTCTTGACGGCGGCGTTCACCGATTCGGCGGACTTCTGCTCGGCCTCGGGGTCGAGGTAGGCGAGCAGCGAGCCGTTGTACTCCGGCAGCACGGTGATCGAGCCGTTCTTCAGCAGGCCGTAGGTAGTTTCGCGGCTGCCGATGTTGGGCTTGTAGGTGACCTTGATGCCCTTGGCCTTCAGCGCCTCGCCGTAGATGTCGGCGAGGAGGATGCTCTCGGCGAAGTTGTTGGAGCCGACGACGACGGTGCCGCCGGCCGCCTTGTCCTCCGCGAGCGGGTTGTCGGCCTTGTCGTCGTCGGACGAGCCACAGCCCGCCACCAGCGCCGCGGTGACGGCGAGCGCGACGGCGGCCGCGCCGCGGTGTCTCGTTCTGGACCAGCTGCTCTTCACGGTAGAAGTCACGGTTCCCGTTCCGGGCTGAGGGAGTGGAGGGGGTGGGTGGCCTTGCGCTGTCATCGATCCAATCCAGCGCGTTCTCGGTCAGTCAAGAGCCACCTGATCACAATCGCCTTCAACAAGTGGTCGGTTGAGCCTCTCCAACCGGCAAGTTGTGTAGGAAAAGCGAACGAACTCCCAAGGAATCAGAGCGGGTTGTAACGGATTCTTGACGTGCAGTCGTGATCGATCATCTCAAGAGGCGGTAGTCTCCCCGGAGTTGACGCCAGTCACACATGTCTGCACACACGTCTGCACACATGCCTGCACACATGTCTGAGCCGATCACAAGTCGATCCCACACGGTCATGAAGGAGGCCCGATGTCCACGCACGAGGCGGGGATCCGGGGCTTCGCCGACCGGTGGCCGTTCCGCCGCAAGCTCAACGTCCTGGTCGGCGTGCCGCTCGCCGGACTCGCCGCCGTGCTCGTCTATCTGATCGCCGATCAGGTCGAGCGGGCCCGGGACGCGGCGAGCGCGGCGCGGCTCGTCCGGGACAGCACCCAGGTGGCCGCCCTGGTCGACCGGGTGGAGGCCGAGCACCAGCAGGCCGTCCTGCTGTCCGTGCGCCACGAGGCGGCGGGGGCCGGTACGAAACCCTCCGTGACCGGCTACCGCGAGGCGCGGGACGCGGTCGACGCCCAGGTGGAGAAGGTGCGCGACACCTTCGGCGACCGGCTGCCGGACACCGAGGCGCGGGCGCTGCGGGAACTCCGCGGCCTGGACAGCCTGCGCGCCACCATCGAGCAGGGCTATCTGCCCGCCGACAACATCGACCCGGCGTACACGGGCGTCGCCAAGGGACTGATCGACGGGCTCGGCCTGGACCGCAACCAGGCCCTCGCCGCCACCTTCACGGGCAATCTCCTGGACTCGCTGCTGCGCGCGGACGCCGCCCACAGCTCCTTCGAGACCAGCGTGTTCTCCGCGTCGACCGGCGACTCCAACGCGCTGATCGAGTTCATCAACGCGGTCGGCGCCCACGAGCTGTACCAGCACCAGGCCGACCGCTTCGGCCGGTTCGCCACCGAGGCGCAGGCGGCCGAGCTGCGCGGCATCGAGCACAGCGCGGCGCAGGCCGTCATCGGGCGGCAGTACGCGGAGCTCCAGATCGACCCGAGCGGGCTCCAGGCGGGCACGCCGGAGCTGATCCGGGAGAAGTTCAACGAGGCGCTCGCCGCCTACCCCGCCTACCGCGACCAGTCCGCGACCCGGCTGGAGATCACCGCCTCGCTCATCGACCAGATCGCCGACCGCGCCGACGAGGCCTCCTCCGACGCCTGGTGGAACGCCGGCTGGCTGCTCGGCCTCGCCCTGCTCGGCTTCGCGCTGTGGCTGGCCTTCGCGGTGGCGGTACGGCGCTCCGTGGTACGCCCGGTGCAGGCGCTCACCGGCGCCGCCCGCACCGTCGCCGACGTCGCCGGACGCGAACTCGCCCGGGTGGCCGACGACGACGCCGAGGACGACGCCCCGGTGCGGCTGAGCGAGGTGCCGGTGACCGCGCGGGACGAGATCGGCGATCTCGCCGAGGCGTTCAACCACGTCCAGACCACCGCCGCCGCGCTGCTGGAACGGCAGGTGCTCAGCCGGCGCAACGTCGCCGAGATGTTCGGCAACGTGGGCCGCCGGGTGAGCAATCTGACCACCCGGCAGCTCGCCCTGATCGACGCCGTCGAGCGTGGGGAGACCGATCCGGCGCTGCTGGAACGGCTCTACCGCATCGACCACATCGCGGTCCGGCTGCGCCGCAACGCCGACAGCCTGATGCTGCTGGCCGGCATCCGCGAGGCCGTCCTGGACGCGGGCCCGGCCGCGCTCACCAACGTCGTACGGGCCGCGCTCGGGCAGATCGAGGGCTACCAGCGGGTCGAGCTGCACGCCGGGACCGAGGTCATGGTCGAGCCCGACGTGGTCGGCGACCTCACCCTGATGGTCGCCGAACTCCTCGAGAACGCCGTGTCGTTCTCGCCCGCCGGCAGCGCCGTCGAGGTCACCGTGCAGGGCGGCCCGGACGGGGCGACGGTCACCGTCGCCGACCACGGCCTCGGCATGAGCGCGGAACGGCTCGCCGAGGAGAACGCCCGGCTGATCCGCCGCGAACGGCTCGACCTCGTGCCGACGAAGGTGCTCGGCCTGTTCGTGGTGGGCACGCTGGCGCGCCGCTGGGAGATCGGGGTCACCCTGTCCCGCACCCCGGGCGGCGGTGTCACGGCCGAGATCGCCCTCCCGCCGGCGCTGCTGCTGACGACCGCCGCGACCGCCCCGGGCGGCGAGGCACCCACGGTCCCCGCCGCGCCACCGTCGGCCTCCGGCCCGGTGCCCGCCGCGGAGGTCCCGGCGGACGGCGGGCCGCGGGACGGCGGTGCGGTGACGGCCGTACGGGGTGACAGAGCCGTACGGGGTGACGACGGAGCCGTACGGGACGACGGAGCCGGACCGGACCGCGGACCGGCGGCCGACGCCGAGCCGGAAGCCGTACGAGGAGAGCACCCGGCCCTCGACGGCCCCGCGGCCCCGCTCCCCCGCAGGCTGCCCCGGCGCGAACCCGGCGCCGCCGACCGCACCCCCGACCGCGCCGCCGACACCGGCAGGGCCCCGCTCATCCCCCGCGCCCGCACCGAGTCCGCCCCGGCGGACGGCGGTGTCCGTCCGCTGAAGCGCCGGGTCCGCGGGGCGACCCTGCGCACGACGTTCGGCGCGGACGCCGACCCGCACGCCGCGCGTCAGGCGGTGCGCCCGGCCGACGCGGAGGCGGTGCGCGACGCGCTGGAGGAGTTCGAGGCGGCCGTCGAACGCGCCCACCGCGACAGCAACGGCACCGGCATCCCCCGCCCGGACATCCCGCGCACCGCACCCGAGACCCCCCACCCGCACCCACAGACCAATCCCCCGGAAGGAGCGGAGAGTTGAGCACGCAGACAGGTGGCACTCCCGCCGGAGACACCGCACCGGACGACCTGCGGGCCGCCGCAGCCGACTTCACCTGGCTGCTCAACCGCTTCGCGACCGAGACCGCGGGCGTCGTGGACGCCATCGCGGTGTCCTCGGACGGACTGCTCATCGCGGTGGCGCAGTTGCGGGAGCGCGCGCACTCGGAACGGCTGGCGGCGATCGTCTCCGGCCTGACCAGCCTGGCCGCCGGCGCCTCCGGCAACTACGGCCTGGGCGCGCTGAACAAGGTCATCATCGATCTGGAGGGCGGCCATGTGCTGGTCTCCGCGATCGGCAGCGGCGCCGTGCTCGGCGTGGTCGCCGACAAGGAGGCCAAGCTCGGCAACATCGCGTACGAGATGACGCTGTTCGCCAACCGCGCCGGTGCCGCGCTCAGCCCGCAGCTGGTGCTGGAGCTGAAGAACAGCGTCGGCGCCGCGCCGACGGGCTGAACGGGAGACCATCCATGGCCGACGGCTTCCCGCCGTCCCCGGGCCCGGACGAGGAGCCGGAACCGGTCGGCCCCGTCCCCGCCGTACGCCCGTTCCTGGTCACCGCGGGCCGGGTGGCGGGCGCCGGCGAGGCCGCGGCGGAGCGGCCGATGCCGGTGGAGACCCAGGTGATCGCCACCGCGGAGGGGCTCGACGCGCTCGGCCGGCTCTCCTTCGAGCAGCACGACATCGTCGCCGTGTGCGCGCGGCCGCAGTCCCTCGCGGAGATCGCGGCCCGGCTGCGGCTGCATCTCAACGTGGTCCGGGTGCTCGCGGAGGATCTGCGGGCCGCCGGGCATCTGGCGGTGCACGTGCCGGACACGGCCGCCACCCATGACGCCTCCGTCCTGCGCAGGGTTATCGATGGCCTGCGGGCCATCCCCGACTCCCGAGGGGTACTCCGTGACACCGACTGAGCCCGTCGCCCTCCCCGGCACGTCCCCCGGCGCCGCCGCGCGGACCGCCGTACGGCCGCCGCTGCCGGTGAAGATGGTGATCGCGGGCGGTTTCGGCGTGGGCAAGACCACCGCGGTCGGCTCGATCTCCGAGATCGAGCCGCTGACCACCGAGGCGGCCATCACCGAGGTCGCGGCGGGGGTGGACGATCTGAGCCACACCCCGCGCAAGACCACCACGACGGTGGCCATGGACTTCGGCTGTCTGACCATCGACCCCACGCTGAAGCTGTATCTGTTCGGCACGCCCGGGCAGGAGCGGTTCGGGTTCATGTGGGACGACATCGTCGAGGGCGCGGTCGGCGCGCTGGTCATCGTCGACACCCGCCGCCTCGACGACTGCTACGCGGCCGTGGACTACTTCGAGCACCGGCGGATCCCGTTCGCGGTCGCCGTCAACGCCTTCGACGGACGGGTCGAGCACGCCCTGGACGAGGTCCGCTGGGCGCTGGACGTCGCCGACCACGTCCCGGTCGTCGTCTTCGACGCCCGGGAACGCGGGTCGGTGCGGGACGCGCTGCTCGTCGTCCTGGAGCTGGCGCTGGCGCGGGCCGAGAGCTGAGCCCCCGGCTCATCCGCTACGGCGCACGCCCCGCGACACCGCGAGCCGTCCCGCCGCCCAGAACACCCCCAGCGTGGCCAGGGCCAGCGCGGCGACGAGGGTGGCGCCGCCCACCACCTTCTCGTAGTCGCGCTGGTAGAGGCCGTCGACGATGTACCGGCCGACGCCGCCGAAGCTGACGTACGCGGCGATGGTCGCGGTCGAGACGATCTGGATGGCCGCCGAGCGCAGCCCGCTCAGGATCAGCGGCAGCGCGACCGGGAGTTCGACCCGGAACAGCACCTGCGCCTCGCCCATCCCCATGCCCCGGGCGGCGTCCACCGGCGCGGGGTCCACGGAGCGCATCGCCTCGTACGTGGTGACCAGGATGGGCGGGACGGCGAGCACGACCAGCGGGATCATCACGGGGGCGAGGCCGAGCCCGAGGATGACGAACATCAGCACCATCAGGCCGAAGCTGGGCAGCGCGCGGGCGGCGGTCGCGATCAGGGCGAGGGTGTTGCCGCCGCGCCCGGTGTGTCCGGTCAGCAGGCCGACCGGCAGTCCTACGGCGGCGGCGATGCCGAGTGCCAGCAGCGTGTACTGGACGTGTTCGAGGACGCGGGTGGGTATGCCGTCGTAGCCGCGCCAGTGGGCGCCGTCGCTGAAGAAGGCGTCGACGAAGTTCAGTACGTTCACCGGGCTGTCCCCTTCGCGGACGGCATCCAGGGGGTCAGCAGTGTCCGCAGCAGGATCAGGGCCGCGTCCACCAGGAGGGCGAGGACGGCCGTACCGACGACCGACAGCCAGATCAGGCGCGGCTGGTGGTAGATCATGCCGCTGTTGAGCAGGTTGCCGAGGGCTCCCTGGTTGCCGATCAGCATCCCCACGCTGACCAGGGAGATGCTGGACACGGACGCCACCCGCAGGCCGGCGATGACGGCGGGGGCCGCGATCGGCAACTGCACCTGGAGATAGCGTCGTACGGGCCCGAAGCCCATGGCGGTGGCGGCGTCGAGGGTCTCCCGGGGCACCGAGCGGACGCCGTCCACGAGCGCCGGGACGAACACCACGAGGCTGTAGACGGCCAGCGGGATCATCACCGTCAGCTCGCTCATGCCGGTGTAGTCGATGAGGACGACGAAGAAGGCGAGCGACGGGACGGCGTACAGCACGGTCGTCACCCACAGCACGGGCGGGTACAGCCAGCGCAGCCGTACGCACAGCTGGGCGACGGGCAACGCCACGAGCAGCCCGGCCAGCACGGGGAGCAGGGCGATGCGCAGATGCAGGGCGACCAGGCCGAGGTAGCTGTTCTGGAGGTCGCTGGGCATGTCGAACAGCTCGCTCATCGCGCGACCTTCTCGGCCTTTCCGTCGGCCATTCCCACGGTCTCTCCTTCGGCCTTTCCGTCGTTCGCGTGGGCGCCGCGGATGGCCTCGCCGATGGTCTGCTGCGAGACCACCCCGGCCGCCCGGCCCTCACCGTCCACGGCGACCGCCCAGCCGGTGGGCGAGAGCACCGCGCAGTCGAGCGCGGCGCGCAACGAGTCCGTGCCGGCCGTGAACGGCCGCCCGCAGGGCAGCAGTCGCTCCGGCCTGATGTCCCCGGCGGTGAGGTCGCCCGGCTCGGCCCAGCCGAGGGGCCTGCCGTCGAGGCCGGTGACGAGGAGGTAGGGGGTGCCGTCGGTGGCGCGGGCGGCGAGCTGCTCGGCGGTGGCGTCGACGGCGACGATCGGCGCGGTGAGCAGGCCCAGCCCGGCGGAGGGGAAGAAGGAGAGCCGGCGGATGCCCCGGTCGGCGCCGAGGAAGTCCTCGACGAAGGGGTCGGCGGGGTTCGACAACAGCTCGGCGGGCGGCGCGAACTGGGCGAGCCGGCCGCCGGTGCGCAGGACGGCGACCATGGTGCCGAGCTTGACGGCCTCGTCGATGTCGTGCGTGACGAAGACGATGGTCTTGCCCAGCTCCTCCTGCAGCCGGAGGAGTTCGTCCTGCAGGCCCTTGCGGACGACGGGATCGACGGCGGAGAACGGCTCGTCCATGAGCAGGACGGGCGGGTCGGCGGCCAGCGCCCGGGCCACGCCGACGCGTTGCTGCTGGCCGCCGGAGAGCTGGTAGGGGTAGCGGCGGGCCAGGGAGGCGTCGAGGCCGACCCGCTCCATCAGTTCCCGGGCGCGGGCGCGGGCCCTGTCCTTGCGCCAGCCGAGCAGGCGGGGCACGGTGGCGATGTTGTCGACGATCGTGCGGTGCTGGAAGAGCCCGGCGTGCTGGATGACGTACCCCATGGAGCGGCGCAGTTCGTTGACGGGCCGCTGCCGGATGTCGGCGCCGTCGAGGAGGATCGTTCCCTCGCTCGGCTCGATCATCCGGTTGATCATCCGCAGGGTCGTCGTCTTGCCGCAGCCCGACGGTCCGACCAGGACCGTGATCGAACGGTCCGGTATCTCGAGTGACAGCCGGTCGACCGCCACCGTGCCGTCCGGGTACCGCTTGGTGACTGAATCCATCCGTATCAAAACGCCGAACACCCTTCGGGTCTGGCAGCCGCTGCCCGCTCGCGCCGGGCGGCGGGCCGTTGCCCGGAGAGTCTAGACCCGTCATGTGGCCACCAGATCAACACGCCGCCGCCGATTCCCTTCGCCGGTACGGCTGTTGTGCCGTCCGCAGGGTCAGGCCGCCTGCGTGGCTGCCAGCGGCACCCCCGCCGTCCGCCGGACCCGGCGGTCCGCGTCGACGGCGTACACCTCGCAGCCGTCCTGGCCGGCCGCCCAGGTGACGCCGTCCGGGCCCAGGGCGAAGGCGGCGGTGGCGATGGTGTCGGCCTCGGTGAGGGTGGGTGCGATGACGGTGACGCCGAGGAGGCCGGTCGCGGGGCGGCCGGTGCGGGCGTCGAGGATGTGGTCGCCGCGTTCGTAGCGGCCGGAGGTGGCGACCGCGCCGTCGGTGAGCTCCAGCACCGCGCAGACCCGGTCGGCGTGTTCGGGGTGCCGTATGCCCACCCGCCAGGGCCCGCCCGCGACGACGACGTCGCCCCCGGCGTTGAGGCAGAACCGCCGTACCCCGGCGGCGGTCAGCAGGTCGGCCGCCCGCTGCACCGACCAGCCCTTGACGACCGCGCAGGGGTCGAGGCCGCGCCCGGGCATCCGGACGTCGAAGGCGCCGCCGGTGGCGATCCGGTAGCGCTCGCCGATGGCCAGCACCTCGGCGAGGTCGGCGCTGACGTCCCCGGGCGCGATGTCGCCCCGGTCCAGCCGGGACACCTCGCTGTCGGAGCGGAACGGGCTGAAGCGCTCGTCGACCTCGCGCAGCCAGGCGTACACCCGGTCCGCCAGCCCCTCGGGGACCTCGGCGTCGTCGATCCGCAGCGAGACCGGGAAGCCCATGACGTGCTCGACCCGCCGCATGTCAGGCCCCCTTCGCGTCGAGCGCGGCCTGAAGGGACTTCCGGTAGCCGTCGCTCGTGATCGTCGCACCCGACACCGTGTCGACGCCCGCGCTCTGCGCTTCCAGAGTCGCCTCGATCAGCTTCGGCACCGCGTTCGCCGTCTGCGGATGATTCGGCTGCTTCAGCATCCGCACCGACGCGATCCGCTCACCCTCGAACGTCACCTCCACCTGCACGTCGCCCTTCTCCGTGGCGACCGTCGAACCCGCCACCACCTGCGAGGCGGGGGACGGCGAGGCCGACGCCGCCGCGGCCCGCTCGTCGAGCGCGGCCTGCAACGACTCCCGGTAGCCCTCGCTCGTGATCGTCGCACCCGACACCGTGTCGACGTCCGCGCTCTGCGCCTCCAGAGTCGCCTCGATCAGCTTCGGCACCGCGTTCGCCGTCTGCGGATGATTCGGCTGCTTCAGCATCCGCACCGACGCGATCCGCTCACCCTCGAACGTCACCTCCACCTGCACGTCGCCCTTCTCCGTGGCGACGGTCGAACCGGCGACCACGTCGGAGGAGGCGGCGGGGGCGGACGCGGAGGGTGCCTGCGCCGCCGCGGCCTCGCCGGTGGAGGTGGTCTCCGGCGACGGGGCGTAGCGCCAGACGGGGACCAGGCCGGCGACGGTCAGGGCCAGGACAGGCAGTGCTCGTTTCACGGTGTTTCCCTCGTTCCCGTCGTGCCTGTCATCCGGCCAGGCTGAAGCGTTCGAAGTGGATCTGCGGTGCCGGTACGCCCAGCTCGCGCAGGCTGCGCCGGACCGCGGCCGTCATGCCGGGCGGGCCGCAGAGGTAGACGTCCCGGTCGGCGATGTCGGGGACGAGTCGGGCGAGCGCGGCCGGTGCCAGCTGGTCGGGCTGGGGCGGGCCGCTGATCAGGTACAGCTCGGCGCCCTTGGCCAGGGCCAGCTCGCGCAGCTCGTCGTAGAGCACGGCGTCGCGTTCGGTGGCCACCCGGTAGATCACGACGGCGTGGCCGTGCAGCTCCTCCAGGAGCGCCCGGATGGGGGTGACGCCGACGCCGCCCGCCACGAGTACGGCGTCGGAGCGGGTGCGGTGCATCGCGGTGAACGCCCCGTAGGGGCCCTCGGCGAAGACCCGGGTGCCGACCCGCAGGTGGCGCAGGGCGGCGCTGCCGTCGCCGGCCGCCTTCACGGTCAGCCGGAGGGTGCGGCCGTCGGGTGCCGCCGACAGGGAGAACGGGTTGGCCTGCCACCAGCGGTCGCGGGTCAGGAACCGCCAGAGGAAGAACTGGCCGGCGAGGGCGGGCAGCCGGTCGAGGTCGCGGCCGGTGACGTGGACGGAGACGACGTTGTCGTTCTCGGGAACGACGGCCGAGACGCGCAGCTGGTGGCGGAGGTTCCGCCACAGGGGCAGGACGAGGCGGCCGAGCAGCACCGAGCCGAGCGCGACGCCCCACAGGGTCCACCAGTAGGCGGTGGCGACGGGCGAGGAGACGAAGGTGGAGCCGACGGTGACCTGGTGGGAGAAGGCGAGGACGACCGCGAGGTAGGTGTAGAGGTGGATGAAGTGCCAGGTCTCGTAGGCCAGCCGGCGCCGGGCGAAGCGCGCCGAGACGGTGCCGACGACGAGGATCAGGGCGAGGGCGACGACCGCGCGGAGCACACCCTCGGTGGTCTCGGCGAGGTCCACCAGCTGGTTCACCGGGTCCATCCCGGAGGAGTCGGCGTAGCCGAAGGTGATGAACACGGCGTGCGCGAGCAGCGTCCACAGCAGCGCGAAGCCGGTCCAGCGGTGCCACAGGGTGAGCCGGTCCATGCCGATGCGGCGGTCCAGCCAGGGCAGCCGGGCCACCAGCAGCAGCTGGAAGGCCATGACGAGCGCGCCGTACAGGCCGGCCGCGCGGCCCAGCACGATCAGCGCGTTGGACGCGAACCCGGCCTGGACGAAGAAGAAGGTCACCACGGCCGCGTTGGCGGCGAGCACGGCGTACAGACCGGTGCGCGCCACCACTTTGGGACGTATCGCCGTGGGGGGTCGGGGAGGCGATTGGACGGTCGTCACGGACGGCAACTCCTAGATCGGGGCCTGGGGACACCGAGCTTGGCCGCCCGGAGCTGTCGAATTCCTGTCGTACAACTTTCAAGTGTGTATCGATCGGTGCCCGAGTGCCGCGCGAGGCTGGTCCGATCGGGTGGATCGCGCACTATGAACGGGTGGAAAAAGTACGACTCCTCGTCGTGGACGACGATCCGCCCATCGCCGACCTCGTCGCCACGGTCGCCCGCTACGAGGGCTGGGAGGCGGTCACCGCGAACACCGGCGAGCAGGCGCTGCGCCGGGCCGCCGAGTTCCACCCGGACATCGTGGTGCTCGATCTGATGCTGCCCGACCTGGACGGCTTCGGCGTCCTGGACCGGCTGCGCGGCTCGGGCACGATGGTGCCGGTGGTGTTCCTCACCGCGCGCGACGGGATCGCCGACCGGGTGGCGGGGCTGACCCGGGGCGGCGACGACTACCTGGTCAAGCCGTTCGCGGTGGAGGAGCTGATGGCCCGGCTGCGGACCGTGCTGCGGCGCAGCTCAGGGCCCGGGTTCCAGCGGTCGGTGCTGCGGGTCGGGGACCTGACGATGGACGAGGACACCCGGGAGGTGCGGCGCGACGGGACGCTGCTGACGCTGACCCCGACCGAGTACGAGGTGCTGCGCTATCTGATGCGCAAGTCGCCGACCGTGCTCACCAAGGCGCAGATCCTCGACCATGTGTGGGAGTACGGCTTCGGCGGCCGGTCCAACGTGGTGGAGCTGGTCGTCAGCCGGCTGCGCCGCAAGCTCGACGAGGCGGGCAGCGGGCAGCTGATCCACACCGTGCGCGGCTTCGGGTATGTGATCCGGCAGGCCGCCGGGTGATCCGCCGCCTGCGCTCGGCCTACCGGCGCCTGCGACTCGGCACCCGGCTGGCGCTGGGCCTGGGAGCGCTGGCGCTGCTCGTGTTCGCGATCGTCGGCACGGCGCTGACGACGTCCATGCGGGACTATCTGTCGGCCCAGCTCGACACACAGCTGGCGCAGGGCCAGGTGGCCCAGTCCAAGAGCATCGCGGACTACGGCACCCTCTCCGGGAAGAAGTACTACAGCTGGTACTACGCCGTGTACGACGTGACGGACGGCACCGCCGTGCTCCGCCGGCCGGAGGACCCCGCCGACCTGCCGGCGGACGTCGACGACTTCACCTCCCTGGCCCGGGCGCAGACCGCCGCGGCCACGGAGCTGCTGCGCACCGAGCACCTCAAGGGCGCGGGCACCTACCGGCTGCGTGCCTGCGAGGTCGAACCCGGGGTGGTGCTGGTGAGCGCCGCGCCGATGGACGACATCGAGGACACCGTCGGCCGGCTGATCAGGATCCAGGTCGTGGCGTTCGGGCTCGCCCTGCTGGCGCTGGTGGTGTTCGGGCGGCGGATGCTGCGGCGCGGGCTGAAGCCGCTCAGCGACATGGCGCACACCGCGCACGGCATCGCCTCGCACGATCTGACCGAGTCGGCGGCCCGGCTGCCGCTGCGCGCCCCGCGCGCCGGGGGCGGTCCGGAGGTGGAGGAGCTGCGCACCGCCTTCAACACCATGCTGGAGCACATCGACGACTCCCTCGCGGTGCGCGCGGAGGCCGAGCAGCGGCTGCGCCGGTTCGTCGCGGACGCCTCGCACGAGCTGCGCACCCCCCTGATGTCCGTACGCGGCTACGCGGACCTGTTCCAGTACGCCGCCGCCAACGCGCCGGAGGAACGCGAGAAGCACCTGGCGCGGCTGCGCGCCGAGGCCGCCCGGATGGGGTTCCTGCTGGACGATCTGCTGCTGCTCGCCCGGCTGGACGCGGCCGAGGTGGAGACGCCGCTGCGGATGACCGAGGCGGATCTGACGGAGCTGGTGGAGCAGGCCGCCGACGCGTTCCGGGCGAGCCACCCGGACCATCCGCTGACCGTGCGGACCGGGGGCGGGCCGGTGCGGCTGTGGCTCGATCCGCAGCGGATCCGGCAGGTGCTGGACAACCTGCTCACCAACGCGGCCGTGCACACCCCGGCCGGGACCGAGGTGTGCGTGGAGGCCTCGGTCGCGGCCGGGGCGGCTCTGGTACGGGTCACCGACGCGGGGCCCGGTATTCCGGCCGCCGACCGGGAGCGGGTCTTCGACCGCTTCTACCGCGTGGACAAGGCCCGCAGCCGCGACCGGGGCGGCAGCGGCCTGGGCCTGTCCGTGGCCGCCTCCCTGGTGCGGGTGCACGGCGGCACCCTCGAGGTGACCAGTGAGCCGGGCCGGACGGAGTTCGCCGTCCGGCTGCCGCTTCACCCGTAGGTCCCTCGGGGCGTCACCCGTAGGTGATGTCCGAGGCTCCGTAGCGGCAGTGCGTGCCGTCCGGGCCGGTGCCCAGGGAGGTGGGCTCGGCGCCGGTGCTGTTGCCCTGGAACCGCTCGCAGACGGTGATCTTCTGGGCGCCGGACCCGGTCAGGGTCACCCCGGAGATCGTCGCGGTGTCCCCGTAGTTGGCGTTGACGCCGACGAGCACCTTGCCGGGGGTGGTCACCTTCACATTGCTGAGGACGACGGCCCGCTTGTACTGCGTCTTGCAGTTGCCGCAGGAGCGGTACAGCTTGCCGAAGTCGGAGACCTGGAAGTCCCGGATGGTCACGGTGCCGGCGCCGTTGTGCTGGAACACCTTGTCGTCCGCGCCCTTCGCGCCGCCTCCGGTGACGAGATACGTCGCCGAGGCCGACTTGCCCTTGAAGGTGGCCGCGTCCTCGCCGACGTTCTCCCACCACACGTTCTGCAGGGTGCAGCTGCCCAGGCAGTGGACGCCGTCGGCGGCCGGGGCACCCAGGACCACGTTCTTCAGCACCGCGCCGTCGGCGAGTTCGAACAGCGGGCCCTGGCTCTCGCTCTGGCCGTCGCTGCCGAGGTCGCCGGAGCCGTGGAAGCGCTTGAGGCCGCCGTCGTAGGTGCCGGAGACCTCGATGGTGGCGGGCACCGCCTGCTGTCCGGCCGGGGTCGGCCAGGCGCCGAGGGCGGAGGTCGGCGTGGGGCTGGGCGCGGCCGTGGTCCTGGTGACGGTGGGCGTCGGGGATGCGGGCGGGGAGGTGGAGGTGGTCGCCTCCAGCGACCAGATCTTGGTGTTCGCCTTGTCGCAGGAGTTCTGCTGGACCAGCCCCGCCTTGACGTTCAGGCACTTGTCGCTGCCCGCGTTGACCACGTGGTATCCCTCGCCGGACTTGCTCAGCCGCCACACCTGGACGTCGCCGCCGTCGCAGGCCTGCTGCTGCACCGGCTTGCCGGCCGACACCGAGTCGTCCTTGACGCCGGCGCAGAGCGTGCCGTTGGTGACGGTGAACCCGCCGTCGGTGTCGGCCAGCCGCCACACCTGCGCGGCGTCGCCGGCGCACGCCGCCGACGCGACCTGGGCGCCGCTCGTGCCCGGCGCGGTCAGACAGGTGTCGTCGGCGGCGTTCACCAGCCGGTAGGTTCCGGCGCCCGGGCCGGACGCGGACGCCGACATCAGTACTCCGGTGACGACCGCTCCCCCGGTCAGCGCCGTGGCCAGCACGGTGACGACTACGGTCCTGCGGCGTCCGTTGCTCCTGCGCCGGGACCGGCGCGGGGCTGCTCTCTCGCTCACGTGATCACTCTCGTTCGACGACTTGCCGGAACCCCCGTTCCAGCCGTCAGTCGCCGCCGCGTGCGCGGGAGTTGCCGTGCCGTCGGAAAAAGATCAGGAGTTTTCCTCGCCCGAACTCAGGGATTCTCCCCGCCCGCCCCCGGCCGTGGCCGCGGCCGGGCCGCCAGGACCGCCACGTCGTCCTCGGCGTGCTGGGCGTCGAGGCGGGCGAGGACGGTGTCGAGGATGGCGTCGAGGCCGGCGCCGGCGGTGAAGCGGAGGGCGGCCAGACGGTCCAGGGAGCGGTCGATGTCCTCGCCGCGGCGTTCGACGAGGCCGTCGGTGAACAGCAGCAGCGCCTGGGGCGCCGCAAGTCCGTGGGTGGCCGGTTCGTAGCCGCCGAGGCCGGTGCCCAGCGGCGGTCCGACCGGCACCGGCAGCAGCGAGGTGCCGCCCTGCGCGTCGATCACGGCGGGCGGCAGATGGCCGGCGCTGGCCAGGGTCACCTGGCGGCGCGCGGGGTCGACGCGGGCGATCAGACAGGTGGCGGGCCGGCGGTCCGCTGCCCCGGCGGCGATGTCGTCGAGCTGGCGCAGCACACGGTGCGGAGGGAGGTCGGCGGAGGCCATGTAGCGCAGGTCCTGCCGGTAGGCGGTCATGTCGACGGCGGCCTCCAGGCCGTGGCCCATGACGTCGCCGACCACGAGCAGGGTGCGCCCGAAGTGCAGCCGTACGGTCTCGCACCAGTCGCCGCCGACGAGGGTGCTCTGCCCGACGGGCAGGTAGCGCAGGGCGACGTCCAGGTTCTGGTGCGGCTGCCCGGGCTCGGTGAGCAGCGCCCGCTGGAGGTCGCCGACGAGCCCGCTGAGCCGTCCGTGCTCGCGGGCGTGCCGGATGTGCGAGGCGGCCCGTTCGGCGAGCAGCAGCAGCTCGTCGGTCTCCCTCCGGGTCAGCCGACCCGCGCCGCGTGCGCAGACGAGCGTCCCGTAGTGGTCCGCCCCGCTGGCGACCGGCACCCGGGTGATCCGGTGCCTGCTCAGCAGGTCCGGGTCCCCGCTCACCGCCGTGTACTGCGTGCCGCGCAGCACGGCCGCGACCCCGCCGATGTGCCGGGCGACCGACCGGGTCAGCTCCGCGCAGGTGGCGCTCTCGTCGAGAGTCGTGCCGATGCCGGCGACGGCCGAGCGCAGCGCGGCCAGCCGGGCCGGACCGGCGCCCGCCGGTCCGCGCCGGTAGCGGATCCATCGCGCGACCCCGACCACCCTCAAAGCGTCCCAAACCAGGCCACACCGCGCATCACCCCGTGATCGCCCTCTCCCGCGCCCGCCCGCCCCGGGCCATACTTTCCACGGCTTTCCCCGGCTGTCCCCGGTTCCCCGGCTTTCCCGCTCTCCCCTGCTCTCCCGCCGCCCGCGCACCCGAGGGGGTTCTCCTTGACCGCGTCCGCTGCCGCTCCGGATCCCGCCTGGCTGCCTCCGGAGGCCTTCCGCGCCCTGGGCTCCCGCCGTGTCCTCGTCCACGGGACCGGCCTCCTGGCCGACACGGTGTACGGCGAGGCGGCGGCGGCCTGCGCGGCCTTCGGCGGCGAGGCCGCCCGGGTGGCGGAGCCGGACCCCGCCCGGCCCTGCGACCTGTTGCTGCGCACCCGCCCCGAGCACCGGGACCGGCTCGGCGGGGAGGGGTTCCTCCTCCAGCGGCGCGACGGCCGCACCACGGTCACCGCCGCCGCCCCGCACGGCCTGCTCCACGGCCTCTTCCACGTCGTACGCCTCGGGGCGGCCGCCTTCACCGGCGAGCGGCAACCCGAGAGGCACCGCCCGGCGCTCGCCCTGCGCATGCTCGACCACTGGGACAACATCTCGGTGCACCCGGTGATGGGCCAGGTGGAGCGCGGCTACGCGGGCGGCTCGCTGTTCTGGCGGGACGGCGTGGCGCGCGGCGACCTGGACCGCGTACGGGCCTACGGGCGGCTGCTCGCGGCGAGCGGGATCAACGCGGTGGCCGTGAACAACGTCAACGTCCACGCGGAGGAGGCCCGCCTGCTCACCGACCGGCTCGACGAGGTGACCGCGCTCGCGGACGCGTTCCGTCCGTACGGCATCCGCACCCACCTCTCGGTGACCTTCGCGGCGCCCGTCGTCCTCGGCGGCCTGCCGACCGCCGATCCGCTGGACGAGGCGGTGCGCGCCTGGTGGGCGGAGGCGACCGGGCGGGTGTACGCGGCGATACCGGACTTCGGCGGGTACGTCGTGAAGGCCGACTCGGAGGGCCAGCCGGGCCCGTTCGCGTACGGCCGTACGCACGCCGACGGCGCCAACCTGCTCGCCGACGCGCTCGCCCCGTACGGCGGCACCGTGCACTGGCGGGCCTTCGTCTATGACCACCGCCAGGACTGGCGGGACCGCTCCACGGACCGCGCGCGGGCCGCCTACGACCACTTCACCCCGCTCGACGGCGCCTTCCGCGCCAACGCGGTGCTCCAGGTCAAGCACGGCCCGATGGACTTCCAGGTCCGCGAGCCGGTCTCCCCCGTCATCGGCGCCATGCCGGACACCCGGATCGCGGTGGAGCTGCAGGCCACCCAGGAGTACACCGGCCAGCAGCGGCACGTGTGCGCGCTGGCGCCGATGTGGAGCGAGGTGCTGCGGTTCCGCCCGGAGGGGGAGACGGGGGCGAGCGTCGGGGAGCTGGCGCGCGGCGGTCTCGTCGCCGTCTCCAACGCCGGGGACGACCCCTACTGGACCGGCCACCCGCTCGCCCAGGCCAACCTCTACACCGTCGGCCGGCTCGGCTGGCAGCCCGACGCCAATCCGTACCGGATCCTCGGCGAGTGGATCGAGCTGACCTTCACACCCGAGCGCACGAAGGAGCCCGCGCGGCTGCGGGCCGGGGTGTACGCGGTGCTGAAGGACTCGTGGCGGACGTACGAGAAGTACACCGCCCCGCTCGGCGTCGGTTTCATGGTGCAGCCGGGGCACCACTACGGGCCGAGCGTGGACGGCTACGAGTACAGCCCCTGGGGCACCTACCACTTCGCCGACCGCGACGGCGTCGGCGTCGACCGCAGCCGCGCCACCGGCACCGGCTACGCCGCGCAGTACGCCAAGCCCTGGTCGGCGCTGTACGAGTCGCCGGACACCTGCCCCGACGAGCTGCTGCTGTTCTTCCACCACGTGCCCTACGACCACGTCCTGCACAGCGGCAAGACGGTCATCCAGCACATCTACGACACCCACTTCGAGGGCGTCGAGGAGGTCGAGGAGGCCCGGCGCGTCTGGGCCTCGCTCGCGGACCTGGTGGAGCCGGGGCGGCACGCGCGCGTGGCGGAGCGGTACGAGGAGCAGCTGCGCAGCGCCCGCGAGTGGCGGGACCACATCAACAGCTACTTCTTCCGCAAGTCCGGCGTGCCGGACGCGCACGGCCGCCGGATCCACTGAAGCGGTTCTACCGAAGCCGCAGGACGACGACGCCCCGGGGGTCGAGCGGGAGCGCGTCGCCCCGCTCGACCCGCTTGCCGGTCAGCAGGTCCGTCCCGCCGGCGTGGGCGGTCAGGTGGGCCGTCCCGGCACCGTGGTTGAGGAGGAAGAGCAGCCGGGTGCCGTCCGGGGCGACGCGGTGCGCGGTCTCCACGTCGCGGTGGCCGGCGTACGGGCCGATCCGGCCGTGCCGGTCGAGGACCCGGCGCACGACCCAGTCGACGCCGGGCTGGTCCAGCGCGGTGGCGACGTACCAGCCCTCGCCGTCCCCGAACCGGTTCCGGGTGACGGCGGGCGTGCCCGCGTAGAAGTCCTCCTGGTAGACCCCTACGGGTTCGGCGCCGCGTGGCAGCACGATCTCGAAGACCAGCCGGGCGTCCACGCGGAGATCCCCCAGCAGGACCGGGTTGACGACGTCCGCCGGGCGCGCGTCCCACTCGTCCACCCGCACCCCCGTCAGGGGTGCCAGCGGTCCCGGCACATCGGTGAGGAAGGCCCGGTCGTGGGTGTCGGCGCGGCCGGAGAGGAAGGTGGTGAGGACCGTGCCGCCGCGCGCGGCGACGGCTTCGAGACGGGCGGCGAGATCGCCCTTCACCAGGTGCAGCACGGGCGCGAGGACCACGTCGTACGGCCCGAGGTCCGCCGTCACCGGGACCACGTCCACGTCGGCGCCCGCCTCCCGCGCGGCCCGGTAGTAGGCGTGCACGACGTCCTGGTAGCGGACCAGCCGCGAGGGGCCGTCGGAGATCTCCAGCGCCCACCAGCTGTCCCAGTCGAAGAGCAGGGCGGTCCGGGCGGGGGTGCGGGCGCCGAGCGAGTGGCTCCCGAAGGACTCCAGCTCCTCGCCCAGCGCCGCGACTTCGCGGAAGACCCGGGTGTCGTCCCGGCCCGCGTGCCCGATGACCGCGCCGTGGTACTTCTCGCAGGCGCCGCGCGAGGCCCGCATCTGGAAGTACAGCACCGCGTCCGCGCCGTGCGCGACCGCCTGCCAGCTCGCCAGGCGCAGTTCGCCGGGGCGGCGCAGCGGGTTGACGTCCCGGCAGGCCGTGGTGGACGGGGTCTGCTCCATCAGCCAGAACGGGGCCCCGTCCTTCAGGCCGCGCATCAGGTCGTGGGCGAGGGCGGGCCAGGTCGGCGGGGCGTCGAGGGGCGGGTAGCTGTCCCAGGAGGCGAAGTCGAGGTGCGGGGCCCAGCGGTGGTAGTCGAGGGGGCGGAACATGCCCATGAAGTTGGTGGTGACGGGGGTCGCGGGGTCGTGGGCGCGGATCGCCTCCTTTTCGGCGGTGAAGCAGCCGAGCCGGGCGTCGGTGGTGAAGCGGAAGTAGTCGAGGGTGATGCCCTGGAAGGCGGTGTGGTCGGGGCCGCGCCAGTGCTCGGTGAGGGCGTTCGGCGGCTCGATCTGCTCCCAGGCGGTGTAGCGGTGCGACCAGAAGGTGGTCCACCAGGCGTCGTTGAGGGCGTCGAGGGTGCCGTGCCGCTCGCGCAGCCAGGCGCGGAAGGCGTCGGCGCACAGCTCGCAGTAGCAGGGGCCGCCGTACTCGTTGTTGATGTGCCAGGCGAGCAGGGCCGGGTGGGTGGCGTAGCGTTCGGCGAGCCGTCCGGCGAGCGCGGTGGCGAAGCGTCGGTACGCCGGTGAGCTGGGGCAGAAGTTGTGGCGCTGGCCGTAGCGGTGCCGGCGGCCCTCGAAGTCGGTGTGGTTGACCTCGGGGTACGCCGTGGCCAGCCGGGCGGCCGTACCGGTGGCCAGGCAGACCCGGCGGCCCTCGGCGGCGGCCCGGTCGAGGATCCGGTCGAGCACGGTGAAGTCGTAGGTGCCCTCGGCGGGCTGGGTGAGGGACCAGGCGAAGACGCCGACCGTGAGCGTGTCGATCCGGGCCCGTGTGAAGAGCCGGTGGTCCTCGTCCCACACCGGCTCGGGCCACTGCTCGGGGTTGTGGTCGCCGCCGTACGGGATCCGGTCGGTGCGGGGAGCGGTCATACGGTGAACTCCTTCTGCGACTCGGTGAAGTCCCTCCCCTTCTCGGTGAACTCCTTCTCCGTCTCGGTGATCACGGGGCGGCCGGCGTGCAGCAGGGACAGCAGCAGCGGTGCGGCCAGCAGGGCGGGCAGGACCTCGGTGAGCAGGGCGGTCAGCCCGGCGGCCAGGACCAGCAGCGAGGCGGCGGCGAGGGTGGCGCTGCCGTGCCGGACCAGGAACCAGGCGGCGAGCCGGGCGGTGTCCCGGGCGCGGAAGGTGAACAGCGAGGTCAGCAGCAGGGCGTGCGCGCCCCACAGCAGCGATCCGGCACCGATGAGCGCGAGCAGCGCGGCCCACCAGCCGGGCAGGCCGGTCGCGGAGAAGTGGGTGAGGGTGAAGGCGATGAGGGTGAGCCAGCCGAGCAGCGGCGTCCACAGTTTCAGCGCCGGGACGGCGTTCAGCCGCCAGCCGCGCCGGAAGGCGCGGGCCGGACGCAGATCGGTGAGGTCGCGGCTGCGGTGGTGCAGGGCGTAGACGGCGGCGGACACCGCCGGACCCAGCGGCAGCAGGCATACGGCGGCCAGGGGCAGGTTCGACGGGTCGGGGCCCAGCAGGAGCAGTCCTGCCAGGCCCGGTGCGGCGGCCGCCAGCAGCAGGGCCTCGACCGTGAGGAGGGTGTGGACCAGGGCGGCCGCCCGGGAGAGCGGTCCGGTGCCGAAGGAGACCGTCGGCGCGCTCACTCCGGGCGCCTTCCGAGCAGCCGTCGGTCGTCCTCCCAGGGCGGGCTTTCGTCCCGGACCGGGCTGACCTCGACGAGCGTGACCTCGTGCCGGGCCAGTGTGAGGTCCAGGTCCACCCGGCCGTCGGCCACCGGCAGCCGCAGATGCCGGCGCCCCGGCTCGGCGGCTTCGTGCAGGATGTCCAGCTGGTGCCGGTCGGGTGAGCGGGGGCTGCCCATGCGCTGCCAGGCGGTGCGGGCGTTGCCGTACTCCTCGTCGACGGTGGACCGGCGGACGAAGGCCTCCGCGGCGTCGAGGGGCAGCAGCAGCCGCACCCGGTGCCGCTCCGGCCCCGGCGTCTCGCCCGTCGGGTCGACGGGCGCCCAGGCGAGGACGATGACGCGGCCGTCGGGGTGGCGGGTGACGAGGTGGTCGTCGCCTCGGGCGAGCAGGTCGGGGCCCATGCGGGCCATGAAGGTGTACAGGTGGTACGTCGGTTTGCGCACCTGCCGGTGGGTGAGCAGCCCGAAGCCGCCGTGGAAGAGCGCGGTGGGGACGCCGGCCTCCTCGAACATGTCGCTGAACGTCCAGTAGGAGAAGGAGTCGACGTGGTCACCGCCGCGGGCGAGGACGGGGGCCAGGTAGGCGGCGTTGAAGGCGGTGTCGTGAATGCGGTTGTCGGGGCAGTAGGACGAGTTGAATTCGGTGATGTGGACGGGGAGTTCGGCCAGGCGGGTGCCGTTCAGACGCTCGCGGGCCGCGGTGAACTGCTCCAGCAGCTGCTCCGCGGGGGCGAGCGTCTGGTACGAGCCGAACGGCACATGCTGGGCCGGGCCGGAGGTGTAGGCGTGCTTGGAGACGAAGTCGACGGGTAGGTCGTGCCGTTCGGTGAACTCGGCGAACCGCTCCAGCCAGTCGTCCGCGCCGGGCGAGATCGCGGGCCCGCCCACCTGGAGCGAGGCGTCCACCTCCTTGACGGTGACTGCCGTGACCTCGTACAGCCGGTGGTACGCCGCCTCGTCCGCGCCCTGCCAGAAGTCGGGCAGGTTGGGTTCGTTCCACACCTCGATGGGCCAGGTCCGCACCTCGTCGAGGCCGTAGCGGTCGACGAGGTGCCCGATCGTGGCGCGGACCAGGGCCGCCCACTCGCGCTCGTCGCGGGGCGGGGTGACGTTGCCGCGCCACCAGAAGACCGTCTGATCGCCGGAGGCCAGCTGCTCCGGCATGAAGCCGAGTTCCAGGAAGGGCCGGATACCCAGCTCCAGACAGGCGTCGACGACCTGGTCGACGTAGGTGAAGGAGTGGTGGACGCGGCGGGTGCCCTCCCAGGTGTAGGGGCGGTGGACGCCCATGCCGTCGCTGAGCAGACCGTGGCCCCGCAGGTGCCGGAAGCCGATGTCCTTCTGGAGGAGGGCCAGCGATTCCTGGTAGTCGCGGCGCAGGGCGAGGTCCAGGCGTCCGGTGCCGACGCAGAAGCGCCAGGCGTCGGGGAACGGACGGCCCGGTCCGTCGGGGACGCGGATCACCCGTTCTCCTTCTCGAAGCGTTCGCGGGCCTTGTTGTGCAGGTCGACGAGCCGGTCCATGTTCTTCGCCTTCAGCTCGGCGACATAGTCGTCCCATTCGGACAGCGGGCGCTTGCCGAGGGCGAACTTGAGGGTGTTCTGGGTGACGTGGTCACGCAGCGGGGTCTCCCACAGCGACGCCTGCTCCTGCTCCACGGACTGCAGCGGGTGGGCCGGGTCGACGGGCAGCTGCCGCCGCTGGGCCATGGCGTCCTGGAACCTCTGCTCGTCGGGCCCGAACATGGAGGAGACCAGCTCCCAGCTGCCGCCGTAGGCGAAGACGCCGTTGTAGAAGCCGTAGTCCTTCTGCATGTCCTTCGGGGCGTCCGGGTCGGAGCCCAGGAGGCTGATGCCGTCCTTCGGCCGGTACCGGCCGCCGGAGCGGGTGTAGGTGACGCCCTCGACGCCCCACCGGGCGAACCGCTGGCCCTCGTCCGAATACCAGAGCCAGTCCACGAACTGCATCAACGCGACGAAGTTGTCACTTTCGAGCGCCTTGCCGGCGATCATCACACCGTTCTCCAGGCGGGCGCCGCCCAGCACCACGGGGCCGGCGGGCCCGATCGGCACCGGCACCATCTCGATCTTCGCGCCCTCGACCTGCTTCTCCAGGTTGTAGCGGTAGTTCTGGACCAGCTCCTGCGGGTTGGCGCTGATCGCGAAGGACTTCTCCCCCAGCAGCTTCTGCACGGCCTCGTCGTCGGTCTGGGTGAAGCTCTCGGGGTCCACGAGCTTCTCGGCGACCAGCTTCCGCACGTACTCGATCATCTGCCGGAAGGCGTCCGTGGCCCCGGTGAAGACGAACGTCCGCGCGTTCGCGTCCCAGCTGATGTTGGTGTACGTCCAGCCGGCCCGCACCCCGTACGCCTGGCCGAGGTAGCTGAACAGGGCGGCGGCCGGGTAGGGGGTGTTGGTGCTCCAGCGGTCGGAGAAGGGGTAGCGGTCGGGGTACTCCGCCCTGATCGCCCGGAAGACCTCGTACACCTCGTCCCAGGTGGTGGGCAGGCTCAGGCCGAGCCGGTCCAGGACGTCCGTGCGCAGGGCGAGCGAGTAGCCGGACTTGACCTTCTCGTGCAGGCCGGGCAGCAGATGGAACTTGCCGTCGGACTGCCGGATGGAGTCCAGCTCCGGCTCCAGCTTCCACTTCTTCACCGTCGCCTGGAAGTGGGGCATCAGGTGGACGTAATCGCTGACCGGGAGGATCGCCCCGGAGGAGACGAAGGGGACCTCGGAGGGGTGGTACGTCTTCGGGATCAGGAACGGGGCCTCGCCCGAGCCGATGAGGACGCTGCGCTTCTTCTCGTAGTCGGCCAGGGGCACGGCGATGGGCTTCAGGGTGACGCCGGTGCGCTTGGTCAGCTCCTCCCAGAACAGCCAGTCGCCCTTCATGGGATACACCGGGTTGTTGTTGTGCAGCACCTCGAAGGTGAGCGGCTTGGCCGCCTTGAACCGCTCTCCGGCGCGGTAGTTCTTCATCGCGCCGTCCTGCTTCTTGGACAGGTCCTTGGAGTCCCCGCCCCCGTCGCCGCCGCAGCCGGCGAGGGTGGCGGCGAGACCGACGAAGCCGGCGGCGGCGAGGACCTGACGCCGCGACAGCTGTCCTGCGTTCTTCACGCTTGCTCCTTTGGTTAGCCCTTGACCGCGCCGAGCATCACGCCCGAGACGAAGTAGCGCTGGACGAACGGGTACACGCAGAGGATCGGCAGCGAGGTCAGCACGATGGTGACGGCCTGGATGTTCGCCCCGACCTGGCTGAGCTGTTCGGCGCCCGCGCCGGCGTTGCCGCCGCCGGTCGCGCCCGCGATGAGGTTGCGCAGGTAGACGGTGACCGGCATCAGCTCGGTGCGGTCCATGTAGAGGAACGCCCCGAACCAGGAGTTCCAGAAGGACACCGAGTAGAACAGCACCATCGTGGCGATGACCGCCTTCGACAGCGGCAGCACGATCCGCGCCAGGATGCCGTACGTGCTGAGCCCGTCGATCTGCGCGGCCTCCTCCAGCTCGTTCGGCAGGTTCTCGAAGAAGGCCTTCATCACCAGCAGGTTGAACACACTGATCGCGTTCGGCAGGGCCAGCGCCCAGATGGTGTTCTTCAGTCCGAGGCTGGTGATCAGCACGTAGTTGGGGATGAGCCCGCCGGTGAAGAACATGGTGAACACGGAGATCCCGACCAGGACACCGCGTCCCTTGAGGTGCTTCTTCGACAGGACGTACGCATAACAGGTCGTCAGGACCATGGCGATGGCGGTGGAGACGACCGTGTAGAGCACGGTGTTGCCGTAGTTCCGCCAGAACATCGCGTCGTGGAAGACGATGTCGTACGTGGTGAGGTTGAAGCCCTTGGGCCACAGGGTCACCTCACCGGCCCGGATCTGCCGTTCGCCGCTGAAGGAGCGGGCGATGATGTTGACGAAGGGGTACAGGGTGACCAGCACGACGAGGGTGAGGACGACCCCGTTGATCCCCTGGAAGACGCGGTAGGAACGGCTCGGCTTCACCACAGGCTCGTCCCCACCGTGCGACGCGAGAGCTGGTTGGCGCTGGTGATCAGGACCAGGCCGATGATCGCCTCGAACAGGCCGATCGCGGCGGCGTAGCTGAAGCTGTTGGACTCCACACCCGTCCGGTAGAGGTACGTCGAGATGACGTCGGCGGTCGGGTAGGTCAGCGGGTTGTACAGCAGCAGGATCTTCTCGAAGCCGACCGCCATGAAGGTGCCGATGTTGAGGATCAGCAGGGTGATCATGGTGGGCCGGATGCCGGGCAGCGTGACGTGCCAGATCTGCTGCCAGCGGTTGGCGCCGTCGATGCGGGCCGCCTCGTACAGGTCGTCGTCGATCGTGGTGAGCGCGGCGAGGTAGAGGATCGTGCCCCAGCCGGCGGTCTGCCAGATCTCCGAGCCGACGTAGATGGTGCGGAACCACTCGGGTTCCTGGATGAACCGGATCGGCTCGTGCCCGAACCAGCCGAGGACGTGGTTGACCGGGCCGTCCGTCGACAGCATCTGCAGGGTGATGCCCGCGACGATCACGATCGACAGGAAGTGCGGCAGGTAGGACACCGACTGCACGAATCGTTTCAGCGCGCGGGTGCGCACCTCGTTGAGCAGCAGCGCCAGCACGATCGGGATCGGGAAGCAGAAGACGAGGGTGAGCGCGCCGATCCACAGGGTGTTGCGGAAGACCTGCCAGAAGGTGGGGTCGCTGAGGAACATCTCCACATAGCGCAGCCCCACCCACTCCTCGCCCAGGATCGACCCGCCGGGCTCGAAGCGGCGGAAGGCGATCACGTTGCCGATCATCGGCAGATAGCGGAACACCAGGAAGAACAGCAGCGGCAGCACCGCCAGCGAGTACAGCTGCCAGTCGCGGCGCAGCGCCTGCCGCCAGGTGCGGCGCGCCGTGACGGTCCGGTTGGTCATGTGAGTTCATGCCTCCACGAATGTTCCGGCAATGGTGCCGCAACTTAAGTGGGGGTGAGAGGGGTGTCAATGGGTGGCGCAGGACGACGAGTTGGGCGGGATTGACGTCCCGATCCATTGAACTCCCGCATGAGCAGGGGATTTTCGGCGCGCTGGGGATTCGAAAGTTTCAGAGGCATGAACGTAACGATCGGAGGGGTAACCCTGTTCTGAGTCCTGGGAGGTGCCCCGTGCCCGCGTTCGACATGCCGCTGGACCAACTGGAGAACCACCGCCCCGTCCCCGACGAGCCCGCCGACTTCGACGCGTTCTGGCAGGCGACGCTGAAGGACGCCGAACCGGCCGACCCCGTGCTGTCCGCCCGCCCGGTGGCCACCGGACTGCGGCTGGTCGACACCTGGGACGTGGCGTTCCCGGGCTTCGCCGGCGACCCGGTGCGCGCCTGGTACACCCGCCCGGCGGGGGCATCGGGGCCGCTGCCCGCCGTGGTCGAGTACGCCGGGTACGGCCGCGGCCGGGGACTGCCGCACGAACGGCTCACCTGGGCCGCCGCCGGGTACGCCCATCTGCTCATGGACAACCGCGGCCAGGGCGACCAGTACGGCAGCGGCGGCGCGACCCCGGATCCGCACGCCATGGCCCCCGGCGGCCCGGGACCCGCGGTGCGCGGGCTCCTGGACCCGCACGACTACCACTACCGGCGGTTGATCACCGACGCGGTCCGCGCGGTCGCCGCACTCCGTGCCCTGCCCGGGGTGGACCCGGCGCGGGTGGCGGCGGCCGGCAACAGCCAGGGCGGCGGGCTCGCGCTGGCCGTCGCCGGGCTGGTCCCGGACCTCGCGGCCGTCCTGGTCACCGCCCCGCTGCTGTGCGGCATCCGCCGCGCCCTCGACCTCACCGACGCGGGCCCGTACGGCGAGATCAGCGCCTACCTGGCCGTGCACCGCGGCGCCGAGACGGCCGCCCTGCGCACCCTCGGATACGTCGAGGGCATCTCCTTCGCCCGCCGCGCCACCGCCCCCGCCCACTTCGGCGTCGGCCTGCGCGACACGGTCTGCCCGCCCAGCGGGGCGTACGCCGCCTGTCACCGCTACGGCGAGCTGACCGGCACCGATCCGCGCCGGGAGCTGCACGCCTACCCGTTCAACGGGCACGAGGGCGGCGAGGCGGCGCATGTACGGCGCCAACTCGACTGGCTGGGCGAGCTGTTGGCGCCCTGAGGGTCCCCGAGGGCCCCTGAGGGGTCCCTGAGGGTCAGGGCAGCGGCTGCTCGGTCCAGATCACCTTGCCGTCCGTGGTGTACCGCGTGCCCCACCGCTCGGTCAGCTGGGCGACCAGGAAGAGCCCGCGGCCGCCCTCGTCCTCGCTGCGGGCGCGGCGCAGCCGGGGCGAGGTGCTGCTGCCGTCGGAGACCTCGCAGATCAGCGCGCGGTCGCGCAGCAGCCGCAACCCGACCGGGCCGGTCGCGTGCCGGATGACGTTGGTGACCAGTTCGCTGGCGACCAGTTCGGTGGTGAAGGCCAAGTCGTCCAGGCCCCAGGCGGCCAGCTGCTCGATGACCGCCAGCCGGGCGCGGGAGACCACCGCCGGGTCGCTCGGCAGCTCCCACTCGGCGACCCGGTCCGGCCCCAGCGTGTGCGTCCGGGCGACCAGCAGGGCCACGTCGTCCGCGGGCTTGTCCGGGAGCAGAGCGTCGAGCACCGCCTCGCAGGTGTCCTCCGGCGACCGGTCGCCGGAGGCCAGCACGGAGCGCAGCCGCTCCAGGCCGGCGTCGATGTCCCGGTGCCGGTCCTCGACCAGGCCGTCGGTGTACAGCACCAGCCGGCTGCCCTCGGCCAGCTCCAGCTCGACCGTTTCGAACGGCACCCCGCCGAGCCCGAGCGGCGGCCCCGACGGCAGGTCCACGAAGTCCACCCGGCCGTCCGGGTCCACCACCGCGGGCAGGGGGTGCCCCGCGCGGGTGAGGGTGCAGTGCCGGGACACCGGGTCGTAGACGGCGTACAGACAGGTGGCGCCGACGATCCCGGAGTCCGGGTGAGTCTTCTCCGCCTCCCAGCCCTCGCCCCGGTCGAGCCGTCCGACCAGGTCGTCGAGGTGGGTGAGGAGATCGTCGGGCGACAGGTCCAGGGAGCAGAAGTTGTGCACGGCGGTGCGCAGCCGGCCCATGGTGGCGGCGGCGTGCAGTCCGTGCCCGACCACGTCGCCGACGACCAGCGCGACCCGCGCCCCGGACAGCGGGATCACGTCGAACCAGTCGCCGCCCACCCCGGCGGCCTGCGCGGGCAGATACCGGTACGCCACCTCCACCGCGCTCTGCTCGGGCCGCCCGCGCGGCAGCAGACTGCGCTGGAGGGCGACGGCGGTGGTGTGCTCGCGGGTGTAGCGGCGGGCGTTGTCGACGCAGATCGCCGCGCGCCCGGCCAGTTCCTGGGCGAGGGACAGATCGTCGTCCTCGAAGGGTTCGGGCCGGTCGGAGCGGTAGAAGCTGACCAGGCCGAGGGTGGCGCCGCGCGCCCGCAGCGGCACCGTGATCAGCGAGTGGACGCCCGCCACAGCGGGCGTGGACAGCGCCGGTTCCAGCACCGGTTGCCCGGTGTCCAGGCTGCGGCCCTGCGGCGTGCCCGGGGCGTGCCCGACCGACGCGCCGACCCCGCACAGCCCCGGCTCCTCCCGTACGGCACCCAGGGCCACCCGGCGCAGCGGGGCGGTCGCGCCGAGCGGCCCCGGCTCCTCGCCGGTCAGCACGGCGTCGGGCAGGTCGACGGCGGCGAAGTCGGCGAACCGGGGCACGGTGACGTCCGTCAGCTCCTCGGCGGTCCGGGTCACGTCCAGGGTGGTCCCGATGCGCACGCCGGCGTCGTGCAGCAACTCCAGCCGCCGCCGCGCCAGCACCGCCAGGCGCCCCACGCCCGGCTCCCCGAGGAGGAGGAGACGGCCGTGGGCGGAGTCGGCCGCGGTCGGTGCCGGGGCCGGGGCCTTTGCCGTCGCTGTCGCTGTCGCCGTCGCCGTCGCCGTGGCCGTCGCCGGAGTGCGCGGTACGACGGTCCGCATGACGACGGCGGGCGAGGCGGCGGGTGCGGCGGCGGCTGGAGCGGCGGCGGGTGCCGGCGCCGCCACGCCGCCGGACGCGAGGGCCGCTGCCGCCGCCCTGTCGGACAGGGGGGCCGCTGCCGCCACCCCACCGGACACGGGGGCTGCCGCCACCCCACCGGACACGGGCGCCGCTGCCGCCGGCCCCACATGGCGAAGTCGCGGTCCGCCGAGCACCCTCGCCTCGATGACCACACCGGTCTCCCCCGCCGCGCCCTGGATCGGCCGACGCAGCAGCGTCGCCACCCGGCCGCCGGAGAGGGTGACCTCGTCGAGGGTGCGGTGCGGTGTGGCGATCAGCTCCTCGGCCTTCTCCCGCAGCACGGCCAGGTCGACCCGCCCGAGCGCGTCCCCGTTCCCGTGCTCCGGCGGCTCGGGCGGTCCCGGCCGCGAGGTCCGCCGGTACGCGGCGAGCAACGCCCGCTCCCGCTCCGTGGCCTGTTCCAGCAGCCGCGCCTCGATGTCCCGGGCGGCCTCCCGCACCATCCGGAGCATCGCCGGATCGCCGTCGTCCCTGAGGCAGGTGAGATCGAGCACCGCCTCGACACGCCCGCTGAGCGGATGACGCACGGGCGCCCCGGCGCAGGCGAACGGCGAGAGACAGTCGGCGAAGTGCTCCCGTCCCACCACGTACACGGGCTGCCGTTCGGTCAGCGCGGTACCGACCCCGTTCGTCCCCGCGGCCTCCTCGGACGCGCAGAAGCCGGGGGCGAAGTGCACCTCGTCGAGCCGGTCGCGCAGCTGCCGGTCCCCGCCCTGCCGCTGGATCATCCGGGCCTGCCCGTCGCAGAGCACGACGGTCATGCTGACGTTCGCCAGCGACGCGGCCAGCGCTTCCAGCACCGGGTCGGCGGCGCGGAGGAACGGGTCCTCCATGACCAGGTCCGGTGTGTACGGGATCAGCAGGTCATGCGGCTGGACCCCCACGGACCGGCACCGCTTCCAGGAGTCCAGCACCGCGTCCCTGACGACCGACTCCACCCGCGCGCCGGCCAGAAACCGCTCATGCGCATCGACGAGCCCGCCGATGTCGTCCCAGGCGATGGTCAACGGGACCACTTCCCTCACCCGGCGACGCCGTCCTCACCGCGGGGATCCACGCCAGGCGGTTTTCACCCTAGACCTTGCGTGACCTGCATCACAACACGCTCAGACCTCTCGATGGACGATGTGCCCACCGGTCACGGTGAGCCGTACCGGTGCCTGGGCGAGCTCGTCCGCCGGGGCCTCCACCGGGTCGAGACCGAAGGCGGTCAGATCGGCGCGGAACCCCTCGGCGACGCGCCCGGCGACAGCCGGCTCACCGGCGGCGAGGGCCGCGTGGGTGGTGCAGCCCTCCAGGGCCTGGAGACCGGTGAGTCCGGCCCGCGCGGAGGCCGCTCCCCGCGGCGCCCGCGCGGTGGCGAGTACGGCGCGGGCGTCGTAGTGGGCGATCGGCCAGTCCGAGCCGAGGGCGACGATCGCGCCCGCGTCCCGCAGGTCCCGCAGCCGCCAGGCCCGTCCGGCGCGGGTCTCGCCCAGCCGCTGGGACCACTCGTCGGACCGGTCGGCGCGGGTGTAGCCGGTGTGCGGGGGCTGCATGGAGGCGATGACGCCCAGCTCGGCGAAGCGCCCGACCGTGTCGTCGGGCACCGACTCGATGTGCTCGATCCGGTGCGCGAGCCGCGCCCCCGGCCCGAGCGCCGCCACCGTGTCCAGGACATGGCGTACGGCCGCGTCACCGATCGCGTGAGTCGCGGTGCGCACCCCGGCGCGGTGCAGGAAGCCGACGGCCTCGCTGTACGCGGCCGGGTCGGGCCAGAACGCCTCGGTGCCCTGCCCGTGGCAGTCCGGGTGCTCCAGCCAGGCGGTGCCGCCCTCGACGGTGCCGTCCATGAAGAACTTCACCCCGCCGACCCGCCAGTGCCGCCCGCCGAGGCCCTGCCGGGCGACGAGTTCCGCCAGGTCGTCGTGGTCCGCGCCCGGCATGCACCAGGGCGCGAAGCGCAGCCGCAGCGGCAGGACGGTCTCCTCCGCGACGGCCCCGACGAGCTCGGGGTCGCCGAGGTCCATCACATGGGCGCCGGTGAGCCCGGTGGCCGCCATCGCGGACAGCAACTCCACCAGCCGCGCACGCCGTTCTCCGTACGCCGGACGCGGCATGACCGCGGTGACCAGGTCCATCGCGGCGTGCTCGACCAGATGCCCGGTCAGCCGTCCGTCGGCGTCGACGGCGAGGTGGGACCGCTGCGCGAACGTCCGGGGCCCGGTCACGCCCGCCGCGGTGAGCGCGGCCCCGGTGACGAGAGCCGAGTGCCCGTCGTACAGCCGCAGGAAGGCCGGGGTGTCCCCCAGTACGTCCTCGATCAGCACCCGGTCGACGGCCCGCCCGCCGAACACGTTGTGGTCGAGCCCGAAGCCCACCACCCAGCCGTCGGTCCGCTCCGCCGAGGCGAGCGCCGCGCGGAGTCCGTCGAGGTCGGTGACGGTGGACAGGTCGAGCCCGGTGGCCATGTCCAGGCCCCACACGGGGTGGCTGTGACCGTCCACCAGCCCCGGCACGAGCCAGGCCCCGCCCAGGTCCACGACCTCGGTTCCGGATCCGCGCCAGTCGCGTACGTCGTCCCGCTCCCCGACGGCGGCGATCCGCCCGTCGCGCACGGCGACCGCCGTGGCGTACGGCCGGTCGGGGTCGAGCGTGCGGACACGTGCACCGGTGAGGACGAGGTCTGCGGCGGGCATACGGGCTCCTTGTCGGATACGGGTGGTGGGTCAGTCGATGTCCGCGTCGGTGGGTCAGTCGATGTCCGCGTCGGGTACGGGCTCGGCCGCGAACCGCTCGTACACCTCGGGCCGGTGGCGGCGCAGTCGCCGGGCCAACAGGAGCCCGGCGAGGAAGACGGCGGGAACCAGAACGGCGAGCACGGTGTTCACCGTCGCGGACGCGCCGGTGAACTGGTCCAGGTGGGCGACGACCAGGACGAGGGCCGCGGTGAGCAGCGCCGCGGCGACGACGGGGGCGACCACGGTGCGTACCACGCCCTCGCTGTGGCTGATCCGCCGGAAGTACAGCGGCACGGCGAGTGCGGCCAGCAGCTGGAGGGCCATCAGGCCGAGCATGCCGGGGGTGTTGACCCACAGCAGCAGTTGCCCGTACGGGTCGGCTCCGGCCACGGCGAAGGCGAGGACGACGACGGCGCCGAGGGCGGTCTGGGCGAGGCCGGCGACGTAGGGCGAGCCGTGTCGCGGGTGCACCCGGGCCAGCGCCTTGGGCAGGATGCCCTCCTCGGCGAGGGCGAGGCCGTAGCGGTTGATGGCGTTGTGAAAGGCCAGCAGGGAGGCCAGGACGCTGCTGACGATGAGGATGTGCATCAGGTCGGCCGCCCAGGCGCCGACGTAGGTGGTGATGGCGGCGAAGAAGAGCCCGGCGGGGTCGCTCCCGGCCGCGGCGACGACCTCCGCGTCGCCGAACGCCTGGATCGCGATCCACACCACGAAGGCGTAGAACAGGCCGAGGAAGCCGACCGCCGCGTAGGTGGCGCGCGGCACGGTGCGCGCCGGGTCGCGGGCCTCGCGGCGGTAGATCACGGTCGACTCGAAGCCGGTGAACGCGGCGAACGCGAAGGCCAGCACCACCGCCAGGCCCGGCACCAGCACGTTGTCCGGCGCGAAGGAGGCGAGGGACAGTCCGTGCGCGCCGCCCTTCACGAGCACTCCGGCGGCGAGCAGGACCAGGATGCCGGTCTCGGCGACGAGCAGCACGCCGAGGACCTTGGCGCCGAAGTCGATCGACCGGTACCCGCCGTAGCCGATGAGCAGCAGGCCGGCGAGCGAGACGGGCAGCCACGGGATATCCGCGCCGGTCAGGGCGTGCACGGTGTCCTGGGTGGCGGTGCCGAGCAGGCCGTAGACGCCGATCGCCATGCCGTTGTAGCCGATCAGGGCGAGCAGCGCGGCGCCCATGCCGGCGGCGCGGCCGAGTCCGCGGGTGATGTACGCGTAGAAGGCGCCGCCGCTGCGGACGTGGCGGCTCATCGTCGTGAAGCCGATGGCGAAGACGGCGAGCGTGAGTCCGGCGAGCAGGTAGCCGACGGGAGCGCCGATCCCGCCGAGCAGGATCGCGAGCGGGGCGACACCGGCCATGACGGTGAGCGGGGCCGCGGCGGAGACGACGAAGAAGGCGATGTCGGCGGTGCCGAGCGAGCCGGTGCGCAGGGCCGGGGCGGTGTCGGCGGCAGCGTCGGCGGCGCTCTTGCTGGAGCTGGTGACGGGCACGGGGAAAGCCCTTCTGGCTGCGTCGGAGACGACGAGAGGGACGGGGGGCGGGCGTGCGGGGTGTCCGGCGCCGGTAAACCTAAAGGCTTTCGGTTTTCGCAATGTAACCTCCCCTTCAGAGACTCGGGAAGACCCTTGAGGGGGACACACGCCATGGGACGGCCGCGCACACCCCTGCTCGACAGGGAGCGCATCACCACCGCCGCACTCGAACACGTCGACGCCGAGGGCGAGTTCAGCGTCCCCCGGATCGCCCGCCGGCTCGGCGTGCAGACCGGCTCGCTGTACCACCATGTGGACGGCCGGGACGGCATCGTCGAGCTGCTGCGCGAGCGCGTGACGGACGGCATCGACGCCCACACCCTCGACCTACGGCCCTGGGACCGGGCGCTGGCCGCCTGGGCCCGTTCCTACCGGGCCGCCTTCGCCGCCCACCCGCGCACCATCCCGCTGCTGATGACCAACCCGGTCCGCGCGCCCCGCGTCCTCGCGCAGTACGAGCGGGCCGTCACCCTCCTCCTCGACGCCGGCTTCCCGCTGCCCGACGTCATGCCGGTCCTCACCGCCCTGGAGAACCTGGTCCTCGGCTCGGCCCTGGACCTCGCCGCCCCCGAGACCATGTGGGAGATCGCCGACGCCACGGCGACCCCGCGGCTGGCCGAGGCCCTGGACGCCGTCGGCGGCCGCCGCGCGGACCAGGCGTTCGACGTCGCCCTGGAGGGCTTCCTCGCGGACGCGCGGCGCCGGCTGGAGGGGGCGTAGGAGTGCGGCCGCGGCGGAGAAACCCCGCCGTGGCGCGGGAATTCGGTTGTCCGGCCCCAGCCCCCGCGCATAACGTCTCGGCTGATCACCTGATCAACGGCGTGTAGCTCAGCAGCAGAGCACCGGGCTTGAGACCCGGAGGGCGCAGGGGCGGAACCTGCCACGCCGGCTTATGAACGACGACGCTGAGCAGCAGCACCTCACCGCGGCCCCGTCCTACGCGCGGACCCAGCTGGCCAGGGCCTTCGTGACCGCGCTGACCCACGAGGACGCCGGGACCCGGGAACGGGCGACGGTCCGCGGGCAGCGCTGGCGCGCCGTGCTGGCGGGGATGGCGGACGGCCGGCTGAAGGTCGGCTCCCGCACTCCCGTGACCGGACTCCCGGCCTGGGTGACCCCCGAGGTGGTGCGGGGCGGCTTCGCCACGGGCACCGCGAGCGCGGGCGGCCCGCTGCAGCCGTACGAGACGGAGGTCGCCCGGCACTTCGGGCTGCCGGCCGACCGGCGCGCGCTGTTCGGCCACTGCCTCACCGAGGCCGGTCTCGACTGGCTGTGGACGCTGCTGGACGGCGGCCGGTACGAGGTGACCGTGCCCGAGGAGGCCGCGCTGCTCACGGTGGCCTGGCTGGTGCGGCACGGGGAGACGGCCGGAGCGCTGGACCTGCTGGCCGAGCTGGAGCCGTTCGCCGGACGGCTGCGGTTCCTGCCCCGGCCGACGGCCGAGCCCGCGCCGGACGGTGCCGAGGCGGTGCACCGGCACACCGTCTCCGACGCGGTGGACACCCTGATACGGCGGCGGCCCAACGCCGCCGTCGAGACCCAGCGCGAGGCGCTCACCGTATGGCTGCCGTTCGCCGACGAACTCCTCGCGCACTGGCTGGAGACGGCCGGCGACGACGGCCGCGTACTCGGACGCGCCCCGGACGCCCACTGGCAGGCGCGCGGGGCGGCCCTGCTGAACCGCTACCGGGCACTGGCCGCGCGCCACACCCGGTGCGGAAAGCACCGCAACCCCAAGGAGAACCTGGGCATTCTGCGCGGCGCGCTGGAGGAGACGGTCGCCGGACGCCCGCTGGACCCGCGCCGGCTGGGCCTGCTGCGGCACGCCGTCGCGAGCATGGTGCGGCGGCGCGGTCTGCCCGGCTCCGCCCCGCACACCGCACTGCGCCTGCAGCAGGCCGGGCAGGCGGCGCTCCCCTCGCACCACGCGCTGGCCCGTCTCGTGGTGGGCCGGCTCGCGCCGCTGCCCCAGGACACCGGCACCCCGGACCCCGCCGCGCTCCTCACCCCGGTGACGGCGGAGGAGAGCCGCGAGACCGGCCTGCCGGCCGGAGCGGTGCTGCCGTCGGCGGTCCGCCGGCCGGTGGAGGCCGCGCTGAGCGCCCCCGTCGGCACGCTGGTGGACCGGGGCGTCGTACCGTCCGCCGAGGTCCTGGCCGAACTGGTGCCGCAGCTGGTCGCCGTGACCACCGCTCAGGCGTACGGCGAGGAGACGCTGCGCACGCTGATGGCCGCGAACTACCGGGCGTTCCGCAACCGCCGCTCCCTGCTGCTGCTCAATCTGGAGCGGCAGGTGCGGGTCGAGGAACTGCCGTGGGTGCGGGCGGTGGCCGGGCGGCGCGAGGACGACGCGGCGGAGACGAGCGCCCTCACCGTCCTGCGGCAGCTCGGCGAGCTGGCGGTGCGGGCCTTCCCGGGCACGATCCTGCCCAACCCGCTCGTCCGCGAACTGAGCGTGCTGGGCCGCCAGGCCGACCTGGGCGCTCCGTTCGTGGAGGAGCTGGCCGCCGACATCTTCATGGGCACGTTCAGCCCGAAGTTCCTCACGGCGGCGAGGATCGCGGCCGAACTCCTCACCGGCACGCTGTACGAGCGCTACTACGGCATCGACTACCGGGCCGTCCGCAACCTGGCGATCGCCGAGGCGGGCGCGTCCCTGAGCCGTGCCCACGGCGCGCGGACGTCACCGGGCTTCGCGCAGCTGTGCGCCGAGCGGGCGGGAACGGGCCCCGAGCGGTCCTGGTCCGTCGCGGCCGAGGGCAAGATCATCGAACAGGCCCAGATCCTCACCACGCACAACCTGGCCACGCTGGTGCACCGCGTGGGCATCGCCCCGGACCCCGGCTGGGCCGAACTGGCCCGCCGCTGCTTCGTCACGGTGTGCCGGCTGACCGCACGCGTCCACCACCACCCGCGCCCCCTGGCCATCATCAAGGACACGGCATACGCCTGGCGGCAGATGCTCTTCCACCTGTCCCTGTGCACACCGGAAGAGCAGCGGGACGTCCTGGCCCGGCTGGACGAGGAGACGTCCCGCCACCCCGCCCACGTCGCCACCCGCCTGGCACCGGCCCTGCACGGGCTGCGGTGGGCCGCCGAGGGCGGCACCTTCGACTCCGACGGCACGGCGGACGGCGGCCGGGCCCGCCGACTGCTCGGCTGGACCACGGACCGGCACTGGATGCGGGCGGGCTGACCGGGAAAGGCTTCGCTCGCCCGTGCGGATCAGTGCTCCCGCAGGAGGGTGATCAGCCCTCGTTGGGGGCCAACCGCAGCGCGATGCTGTTGATGCAGTACCGCTGGTCGGTCGGCGTCGGGTAGCCCTCCCCCTCGAAGACGTGCCCGAGGTGCGAGCCGCAGCGGGCGCAGCGCACCTCTGTGCGGACCATCCCGTGCGAGCGGTCCTCCAGGAGTTCCACCGCGTCGGTGTCCTTGGGGTCGAAGAAGGACGGCCAGCCGCAGTGGGAGTCGAACTTGGTGTCCGAGGTGAACAGTTCGGCGCCACAGGCCCGGCAGGAGTAGACGCCCTGGGTCTTGGTGTCCGTGTACTCACCGGTGAACGCGGGCTCGGTCGCAGCCTGGCGCAGCACGGCGTACTCGGCCGGGCTCAGCTCCGCGCGCCACTGCTCGTCCGGCTTCTCGACGTCGTACGACATGTGCTTCAGCCCCTCACTTCGACTGGCTCGACAGACGGTCCAGGATGCGCGGGCCGAGGTCGGTGACATCGCCCGCGCCCATGGTGAGAACCAGATCGCCGGGGCGGGCCATTCCCGCGATCACGTCGGGCACCTCGGCCTTGTCGTGCACGGCCGTCACCTCGGCGCCCGCCGCGCGGGCCGCGTCGATGATCAGCTCGCTGGTGACGCCGGGGATCGGGTCCTCGCGGGCCGGGTAGATGTCCAGGACGACGGAGGTGTCGGCGAGGGCCAGCGACTGGCCCATCTCCTTGCCCAGCTCCTGGGTGCGAGAGAAGAGGTGCGGCTGGAAGACGACGAGGATGCGGGAGTCGTCGGCCGCCGCCCGCATCGCCTCCAGGTCGGCGGTCATCTCGGTCGGGTGGTGGGCGTAGGAGTCGATCACCTGGACCCCGGCCGCCTCGCCCTTCAGCTGGAGGCGGCGCTTGACGCCCGTGTAGGCGGCCAGCGCGGGCGCCAGCTCCGCCGCCGGGACGCCCAGCGCCACGCCCGCCACGAGGGCGGCGACCGCGTTGTGGGCGTAGTGGCGGCCGGGAACGGAGACCGTGAAGGTGAGCGGCGCGCCGTCCAGCTCGACGGTCACCTGGCTCTTCAGGCCCTGCGGGACGACCGACAGGACGCGCACGTCGGCGTCCTGCGACTCGCCGTACGTCACCGTCTTCACCGTGCCCGCGAGGCGGCGGGTCAGCTCGCGCGCGCCCTCGTGGTCCGCCGAGATCACCAGCGTGCCGCCGGGCACGATCTTGCCGGCGAAGGTCTCGAAGGACTCGTGGATCTCGTCGATCGAAGCGTAGTTCGCGTGGTGGTCCAGCTCCACGTTGAGGACGATGGCGACCTCGGGGGCGTACTTGTGGAAGCTGCGGTCGCTCTCGTCCGCCTCGGCGACGAAGATCTCGCCGTCGCCGTGCAGCGCGTTGGAACCGGGCGCGTCCAGGTCGCCGCCGATGGCGTACGACGGGTTCAGGCCCAGCTCGGAGAGGGAGACCGCGAGCATGGACGTCGTGGTCGTCTTGCCGTGGGTGCCGGCCACCGCGATCGGGCGCAGGCCCTCCATCAGCGCGGCGAGGGCGTCGGAGCGGTGCACCACCGGGATGCCCAGCTCGGCCGCGCGGGCCAGCTCCGGGTTGTCGGCACGGATCGCCGACGACACGACCACGCAGCTGGCGTCGTCGGCCAGGTGCTCGGCCGCGTGCCCGATGTGCACCGTCGCGCCCAGCGCGCGCAGCGCCTCGGCGGTCGCCGAGTCCTTGGCGTCGCTGCCCGCGACCTTGGCGCCGCGCTGCGTGAGGATCTTGGCGATGCCCGACATTCCGGCGCCGCCGATGCCGATGAAGTGCGGTCGGTCCATGGCGGTAGGAAGGCCGGGTGCCATGCGTTCTTCTCCCCAAGATGCGGTACGTCGGTGAGCGCGCCCCGGCAGCGGTCCGCCGGGGGTGCGCCGCCCAAGCCTATGCCTTGCTGTGGGAGAACAGTTTGAGCACCGGCACCCCGACCTTGTGCCGCGCTCTCGACGCCCAGTCCCGGTGGAAGAACTCCTCCACGTAGTGGGGGTCGGTCAGGACGATCACCTCGTCCGCCCCGACCTCCTCGACCAGGGTCTTCAGCGCGTCCAGCGGATGGTCCTCGATCAGCCGCCCGTCGGCCGTGCTGCCCGCCGCGCGCAGGGCCTGCAGCGACACGTCCAGCGCCTGCTCGCCGGCGCTTCTGGCCTCCTCGCCCTCCGGCGTCTCCCCCTCGTGCACGGCCTCCTCGACGGCGCCGAGAGCGAGGTCGTCGATGGCGCGCAGCAGGCGGTCGGCCTGCTCGCCGCGCGGCTGGAGCAAGACGTGGAAGCGGACCGGCTCGTCCCCGTGCAAGGTGGTGACGAACTCCACGTCGGCGGACGTCAGGGCCTTCTCGATCATCAAAACGCTTGTGAACACCAGGCGCCCCTTCTCCTTCGAGGGCCTTGGCGGCCCTCTGTCCTCCGTGGGCCGTGCCAGGCCCTGCGGAAACCATCCTGCCCCGTGATCGCACGGGTACTGCGAGTCCTAGTGTGCCCAGCGGAAGCTAAACGGAACGGCACATTCCGCCGAAACGGAATGACAGGTTCCATACGAACTCATGTCCGGCGGTAGCGGGAGAACAGAAACCCCTCCTCCTCCAGCAGAGACACCAGCGCGAACTGCCGGGGCACCGCCACACCCGGCCCTCCGGCGATCCGCTGGGCGTCCCCGGCGGTGAGCATCGGCGAGACCGTCAGACACAGCTCGTCCAGCACCCCGGCCGCGATCAGCTGCCCCAGCAGCCGCGGGCCGCCCTCGGTCAGCAGCCGGGTGTGCCCCAGCTCGGCGAGCGCCTGTACGACGCGGGCGGGATCCACCCCGATCCCGTCACCGGCGATCACCACCCGGACCCCGGCCTTCTCGGCGGCGGCGACCCGCTCCGGGGCCGCCGCGGCGCCGGTCAGTACCAGGGTGGGCACCAGGGGCGAGGTGAACAGCGGCAGCGAGAAGTCCAGGTTCAGGCCGGCGGAGACCACCGCGATCGCGGGCGCCGGGCCCTGTCCGGCGGCCTCCCGCAGGGCGGCGAACTCGGCACGCGCGCGTGCGGGCCGGTAGCCCTCCTGGCGGACCGTTTCCGCACCGACCACCACGACATCGGCGAGCGCGCGCAGGGTGCCGAAGATCCGCATGTCCGTCGCGCTGGAGATGGGCTGGGACCGCCCGTCGTGCTGCGCGGCCCCGTCCAGCGTGGACACCATGTTGGCCCGCAGCCAGGCCGCCGGCTCCCCCGGCCCCGGCACGGGATAGGCATAGGCCTCCGCCAGCTCGGCGAGACTCCACTCACGATCATCGGCCTCGGCGGCCACAGGGAACAGGCGTCGCATGCGGAGCAGTGTTCCACGGGAGGGGGACGCCCACTTCTCGAGCTTCTCGAGAAAGGGGCCAGGTGACCGACCTCAGGGGCGCGGGGAACTGCGCGACAAGCCACGACGAACCCGCACCCGCAAGACGTCGGCCCCCGGCACCTCAGTAGGCACCCTCCCACAGGCCCTAGCATGGATAACCGTGTCCTCCACCCCCGCCCCCGCGCCCCGCCCCCCGATAGCCGACGCGGCATCCCCCCTCTCCCTCTGCGCCCGCGAGCCGCACGTCCCCGCGGAGCGCCTGGTCGCGGAGATGGTCCCGCCGCCCCGCTTCGACTCGGTCCGCTTCAGCACGTACATCCCGGACCCCAACCAGCCCAGCCAGACCGAGGCCGTCCGCGTCCTCGACTCCTTCGCGGCGGGCCTGGGCGGCGCGCACGCCTCCGGCAAGGGCACTCCCAGGCGCGGCTTCTTCGGCTTCGGCAGGGCCAAGGCCCCGAAGCCCCCGGCGGGCCCCCGCGGTGTCTACCTCGACGGCGGCTACGGCGTCGGCAAGACCCACCTGCTGGCCTCCCTCTGGCACGCCACCCCCGCCGACCCCTCCCTGAAGGCCTTCGGCACCTTCGTGGAGCTGACGAACCTGGTCGGCGCCCTCGGCTTCCAGCAGACGGTGCGGACCCTCTCCGAGCACCGCCTCCTCTGCATCGACGAGTTCGAGCTCGACGACCCGGGCGACACCGTCCTCGTGTCGACCCTGCTCGGCAAGCTCGTCGACGCCGGCGTCGCGCTCGCCGCCACCTCCAACACGCTGCCCGGCAAGCTCGGCGAGGGCCGCTTCGCGGCGGCCGACTTCCTGCGCGAGATCCAGGGCCTGTCCGCGCACTTCCGCACCCTGCGCATCGACGGCGAGGACTACCGGCACCGCGGCCTGCCGGAGGCCCCGGCGCCGTACTCCGACGAACTGGTGACGAAGACGGCGTACGCCACCGAGGGCGCCTCCCTCGACGACTTCCCGCACCTGCTGGACCACCTGGCCCGGGTTCACCCCAGCCGCTACGGCGCCCTGACGGACGGTGTCAAGGCGGTCTGCCTCACCGGCGTCCGGCCGGTGCCCGACCAGTCGACCGCGCTGCGGCTCGTCGTCCTCGCGGACCGGCTCTACGACCGCGAGGTCCCGGTCCTGGCCTCCGGGCTGCCCTTTGACGGGCTGTTCAGCGAGGAGATGCTGAAGGGCGGCTACCGGAAGAAGTACTTCCGGGCGATCTCCCGGCTGACCGCGCTGGCCCGCGACGCCAAGCGCCTGGTCGAGCCCACCGAGGCCGACTAGCAACCGGCCAACCCCCCTTTACCGGACCCACCCACTCAAGATCAAGGTCTGGTTCCGGCCAGTCAACCCGCGCTTTTTGGGCTCTCTTTCGCGCGAAACGCTGAGTTAACCCTGCAAACAACTTTGCAGGGTTAACGTGTTTCTTGACCGACCGTTGACCAACCGTTGGTCCGGACTAGAGGCGTGGATGACACCGGAAGGGAACACATGTTCCGAGCTACGACGGCCAGGACCCTGATCGCGGTCCTCGTCGCCGTTCTGCTCGCCTTTCCGTGCCTCGCCGTTTCGGCATCGTTCGCACACGCGTACATGGACCGTCACCTCGCGGTCGACACCCAGGCTGGAACCATCCCTTCCGGTACGGTGCCGCTCGCCGAGGCCCCCACGTCGCACACGAGTCCGCTCTGCGGGGACCCGACCGGTCCCCTGTACCAACGCGACCGTCATCGCACGGCCGGTTCCACACCCGACGCGGCCGGACGGCCGCTGCCGGCCAGGGAACGAGAACCCGGGGCCGGACTCGACGCGCCCGTGCCCAGTGCCGCGTACGACCGCACGTCGAGATCCTCAAGAGCCCACTCTCCGGCCGCACTCCAGGTGTTCCGCTGCTGATTCGGCAGAGCAGCCCCCCACACACACCTTGTCATGCACGTCCGACGCGCCCCCACGGCGCGCCAGGAGGAGTCACCACATCATGCAGCCCCTCATCGACAACGCCCGCACGTTCGGACAGCGCCCTGAGGAGTTCGCCAACCTCGCTGCGGGCCAGTCCCCCGAGGTCCTGTTCATCACCTGTTCCGACTCCCGGGTCGTCCCGGCCCTGATCACGGGCGCCCGTCCCGGCCAGCTCTTCGAGCTGCGCACCGCGGGCAACATCGTTCCCCCGTACGCCTCCGCCACCCCCACCGGCGAGGCGGCCACCATCGAGTACGCCGTGGAGGTCCTCGGCGTCAAGCACGTCGTGGTCTGCGGGCATTCCCACTGCGGCGCGGTCGGCGCGGTGGTGCGCCACGACGACCTGGCGGCCGTACCCGCCGTACGCGACTGGCTGGCGCACGCCGCCGACGAGCCCAAGTGCTCCGACCCCAGCGACCCCACGGTCGCCGAGGCCGTGCAGAACCACGTCCTCGCCCAGCTGCTGCGGCTGCGTTCCTACCCGTGCGTCGAGAAGCGCCTCGAAGCGGGTGAACTCCGGCTGCACGGCTGGTACTACGAGGTCCACACCGGCATCGTGCGCGAACACCGCGCCGAGTCCGACACGTTCGAGACCCTCTGAGGGACTGATGACCATGCTGTCGAAGTTCCCTTATCTGAGGCAGGACTTCCTCGCCTCCATCGTCGTCTTCCTGGTCGCCGTGCCGCTGTGTGTGGGCGTGGCGGTCGCCTCCGGCGTCCCGGCGGAGCTCGGACTCGTCACCGGCATCGTGGGCGGCCTGCTCACCGGGCTCATGCCCGGCAGCAGCCTCCAGGTGTCGGGACCGGCCGCCGGCCTGACCGTGATCGTCTTCGAGGCCGTCAGCGAGTTCGGCGTGGCCGCGCTCGGCGTGATCGTGCTGATCGCCGGTCTGCTCCAGCTCGCCATGGGCTTCCTCAAGATCGGCCGCTGGTTCCGGGCGATATCCGTCGCCGTCGTCGAGGGCATGCTCTGCGGCATCGGCCTGGTGATCATCGCCGGGCAGATCTACGCGGCGGCGGGCCTGAAGGCCCCGGAGACCGGCATCGGCAAGATCGTGGGCCTGCCGGGGGCGTTCGCGGACGCCCTGGGCAGCAGCGAGGCGCTGACCTCGCTCGCGATCGGCGCGGGCACCATCGCGATCATCGTGCTGTGGAAGAAGCTGCCGAAGGCCGTGCAGTCCGTGCCCGGCGCCCTGGCCGCGGTGGTCCTGGCCACCCTCGCCACGGCCGCCTTCAGCCTCCCGGTCGCCACCGTGGAGGTGGAGGGCCTGCTGGGCGTCATCCAGCCGCCCGGGGCGGACGCCTTCGGCGAGCTGGCCAGCCCGGCCATCTGGGGCACGATCGTCGCCTTCGCGCTGATCGCCTCGGCGGAGAGCCTGTTCAGCGCCGCGGCAGTGGACCGGCTGCACGACGGTCCGCGCACCCAGTACGACAAGGAGATGATCGCCCAGGGTGCGGGCAACACGGTCTGCGGTCTGCTCGGCGCGCTGCCGATGACCGCGGTGATCGTGCGCAGCTCCGCCAATGTCAACGCGGGCGCGAAGACGAAGGCGTCGCGTGTGCTGCACGGTGTGTGGCTGCTGCTGTTCGCCGCCGCGATGCCGTGGGCCCTGGCCCTGATCCCCATCCCCGCACTGGCCGGCATCCTGGTCCACGCCGGCTGGAAGCTGATTCCGTTCCGCCAGATCGCCGACATGTGGCGGAGCCACAAGGGTGAGGCGCTGATCCTCGTCGTGACCGCCGTGGCGATCGTCGCGGTGAACATGTTCGAGGGCGTCCTGATCGGTCTCGCCCTCTCGGTCGCCAAGACCGCCTGGGAGGCCTCGGCCGTCAAGCTGGAGGTCATAGACAAGGGCGCCGGCCCGGTCCAGGCGTATCTGTCGGGCAACGCGACCTTCCTGCGGCTGCCGAAGATCCTCGACAGCCTGGAGTCGCTGCCCCAGGATCGCCCGGTCGAGCTGGACCTGTCGGGTCTGCACCACCTCGACCACGCCTGCCGTACGGCCCTGGAGAACTGGGCCGAGCGGCACAGCACCACCGGCACCGAACCGGTGAAGCTCACCGTCGCCGCCTGATCCGGCGGCCCGATCCCGCCCGGCGCCCGGCCGGGGCCCACCGTGGTCCCGGACCGGGCGTCGGGCATATCGTGGCAACATCAGGCATTTCGGACCTCTGGGTGAGGAGGTCGTCATGGTGGAGGAGCTGCTGTCGGCGGCCGCGGCGGTCGGTTCCGTGGGGGTGGTGTACGTCGCGGCGGCGGCGCGGATCGTGAAGCAGTACGAACGCGGGGTGGTCTTCCGGCTGGGCCGGCTCCTGGAGAACGTACGCCAGCCCGGATTCACCATGATCATTCCGTTCGTCGACCGGCTGTACAAGGTCAATCTGCAGATCGTCACGATGCCGGTGCCGGCCCAGGAGGGCATCACCCGGGACAACGTCACCGTCCGGGTGGACGCGGTCGTGTACTTCAAGGTCGTCGACGCGCAGAGCGCGCTGATCAAGGTCGAGGACTACAAGTTCGCGGTCTCCCAGATGGCCCAGACCTCGCTGCGCTCCATCATCGGCAAGAGCGACCTCGACGATCTGCTGTCCAACCGGGAGAAGCTCAACCAGGGCCTGGAGCTGATGATCGACAGCCCCGCCGTGGGCTGGGGTGTGCAGGTCGACCGGGTCGAGATCAAGGATGTGTCGCTGCCCGAGACGATGAAGCGCTCCATGGCCCGGCAGGCCGAGGCCGACCGTGAGCGCCGGGCCCGGATCATCAACGCCGACGCCGAGCTCCAGGCCTCCAAGAAGCTGGCGGAGGCCGCCCACCAGATGGCCGACGCGCCCTCCGCGCTCCAGCTCCGGCTGCTCCAGACGGTGATGGCGGTCGCGGCGGAGAAGAACTCCACCCTGGTGCTGCCGATCCCGGTGGAGCTGCTGCGCTTCCTGGAGCGGGGCCATGAGGAGGAGTCCGGGCACCGGCCGCCGCCCGCGCTCGACACCTGACGGGTGATGACGGGTGCTACGCGCGTTGTTCCCGTGACGCGATCGAAATGGTAGACACAGCGGATCAACTGTCCTGTCCGCCAGCAGGAAGGTTCATCATGACTGTGTCGCGCCGTCAGGTGCTCGCCCGCACCGGTGCCCTGGGAATGGGCATCGCGTTCACCGGAGCCGTCTCCGAACTGTTCGCGGGCACGGCCGCCGCCCAGGAACTGGGCCACACCGGCTACGGTCCGCTCGTCCCCGACCCGAACGGCCTGCTCGACCTGCCGAAGGGCTTCCGCTACAAGGTGCTCTCCCGCGAGGGCGACCAACTGCGCTCCGGCGAGGGCAAGGTGCCCTCCAACCACGACGGCATGGCCGCCCTGCCCGGCCGCGGCGGCCGGGTCCACCTGGTCCGCAACCACGAGAACCGCGCGACGGCCCGCCTCGGCGTCCCCACGGTCGAGGGCCTCACCTACGACCCGGCGGGCAAGGGCGGCTGTACGGCGCTCACCCTGGACCGCCACGGCGAGGTGCTGGACGAGCGGGTCGCCATCGCCGGTACGGCCGTCAACTGCTCGGGCGGACCCACCCCTTGGGGCACCTGGCTGACCTGCGAGGAGACCGAGGACAAGGCGGGCACCAACGGCTACGCCAAGGACCACGGGTTCATCTTCGAGGTCGACCCGGCCGACCCGCGCCGCACCGGGGCGGTCCCGCTGACCGCGATGGGCCGCTTCCAGCACGAGGCGGTGGCCGTCGATCCGAGGAACGGCATCGTGTACGAGACCGAGGACGCTTTCATCCAGCCCTTCGGCCTCTTCTACCGCTTCCTGCCGAACAAGCCGCTCGGCGGCACCGGTGCCCTGCGCGCGGGCGGCCGCCTCCAGGCGATGCGGGTCCCCGGCGTGCCCGACCTGTCGGCCGTCCAGGAGCCGGGCGCCCGCTTCGACGGCGTCGAGTGGGTGGACGTACCGGACCCGCTGGCCGCCCGGACCCCGGTCCGCCTCCAGGACTACGGCAAGAAGGGCATCACCCGCGCGCAGAAGCTGGAGGGCTGCTACTGGGGCGGGCGCAGCGTGTACTTCGTGTCGTCCTACGCCCGCAGCCGGGAGGGCTCGGCGGCCGACCACTTCGGCCAGATCTGGCGCTACGACCCGGACAAGCGGCGCCTCACCCTGGTGGTCGTCTTCGGCCCGGACACCGACGTCCGGCTTCCCGGCGAGTCCCCGGACAACATCTGTCTCGCACCCAGCGGCGGCCTGATGGTCTGTGAGGACGGCAACGGGGCGCAGCACGTCTACGGCGTCACGCGCAAGGGCGAGGTGTACGCGATGGCGCGCGGCCGCCAGAACATCGGGACGGAGGAGGAGCCGGAGTGGGGCGAGTTCGCGGGCGTCGCCTTCTCCCCGGACGGCAGGACGATGTACGTCAACTGCTACACGCCCGGTACGACGTTCGCGGTGACGGGCCCTTGGCGCGGATAGGGTCCGGCCCCGGCCGTCCGGCCGGGTGACTTCCGGCGGACGCTGAGCGCACCGACGGCGACGCGGGCCCGTTTCCTCCCCTTCGCCCGCATACGTTCATACGATGATCCTTCCCGTACGACGTATCGCCGCCGTCTGTGCGCTCGGCGCCGCGCTGGCCGCGTGCGGGGCGCCCGAGGCTGCCCGCACCGTCTCCCGGGCCGCCCCGCCGGCCCTCGCGTCCTCCGCCGCCTCCCGGCCGCCCACCCTCGCCCCGGGCCCCGGCGGGCTGACACCGGTGTTCCACCACGGCCCCCGGCGCGACGACGACAAGACCGTCGCGCTCACCTTCGACGCCGACATGACCGCCGACCAGGGGCCGAGGGCGGCGGCGGGCGAACGGTTCGACCATCCGCGGCTGATCGCCGCGCTGCGGACGCTGAAGGTGCCGGCCACCGTCTTCATGACCGGCCGCTGGGCCGAGGAGTACCCGGCGCAGGCCCGGTCCATCGGCCGGGACCCGCTGTTCGAGGTCGCCAACCACTCCTACAGCCACTACGCCTTCACCGACGACTGCTACGGCCTGCCGACCGTCACCGAGGACCGGATGCGGGCGGACGTGGAACGGGCGTACGCCGCCTTCCGCGCGGCGGGCGTGCCGGACGCCAAGCCGTACTTCCGCTTCCCCGGCGGCTGCTACGACCGGCGGGCCCTGCGGGCGCTGAGCGGCACCGGGGTGACCGCGGTGCAGTGGGACGTGGTGAGCGGGGACGCGTTCGCGACGGACGCCGACGCGGTGGCCCGGCAGGTGCTGGAGGGCGTACGGCCCGGCTCGGTGGTCGTCCTGCACTGCACCCGCAGCGCCGCCCCGACGACCGAGCGGGCGATCCGCACGATCGTGCCGGAGCTGCGCCGCAAGGGCTTCCGCTTCGTGAAGGTCTCCGAACTGATCCGGGCCGCACCTCGATGACGCCCTAGGCTGGAGGCATGAGCGAGGCCGAGGTCAACGACTACTGCCTGATCGACGCGACCAGGCCGCCCAAGGCGGACGGGCCGCCGTACGCGGAGTGTGTGCTGTGCCGGGAGCCGACGGAGTACCCCGAGTCGTACAAGGGGATCACCCTGTGCCCGGTCTGCGAGTGGCAGGAGGCACAGCGCACCGCGTGCTCAGGCTGACCTGCGCGAGGTGAGCGCGCACGCCGCGGCGGTCGCGGCCGCCGCGAGCAGCGCCGCCGCGCCCAGGGGCAGCAGCGGCAGCGGGACGGTGCCGGAGCGCGAGCCGGTGACCAGCCCGGTGACCGCCGCGTTGGCCGGGGAGCCCGTCACCACCAGCGCCAGCAGCGCGGCGAGCAGCAGCGCCGGCACCGCCCGGCCGGTCGAGCGCAGCACCGGACGGCTGGTGAGCGCGCCGACGGCGGTGCCGAGCAGGGCGCAGGCCGACGCGGCGAGCAGGCCCGCCGTACCGGCCGCGAGCCGGGACACCCGAATCTGCCCGTCGGCGCTCGCCGGGTGGCTGATCAGCGTCACCACGAGGGTCGCGACGGCGCCGAGGGCCGTCGCGGCGGCGAGCGCCACCAGCAGCGAGGCCAGATGCGCCCGCGCGGGTCCGGCCGCCGCGGCGACGCACGCGCGGGCCGCGGCCGGTTCGCCGTCGGCGCAGATCCGGGTCAGCCAGGCGGCGACGGGCAGCAGGGCGGCGGCCGCGTAACCGAGCGAGTCGAGCACCGGCTGCCCGCCCTGGACGCTCACGGCCAGGAAGACGGCGTAGAGGATGAACGGCGGCAGCCAGCGCTGCGAACGGACGAGCAGCGCGGCCTGGTAACGGAGCAGGGCGGTCATCGAGGGCTTTCCGGGTCGGCGGGGGTGCGCACGGAGACGATGTGCCAGGGCGGGGCCGCCGTCAGCAGGGTGCGCAGCAGGACGTCCGAGTGGGTGGCGGGCACGGTGAGCCGGTGGGCGCCGAGGGCGGTCTCGGTGGCGGAGGTGGCGATCCGGCGGGCCTCGGCGGGCAGGGGTGCGCCCGGTGGTCCCTGGACCTCGACGGCGACCTGCGGGCCGGTCGCCGCCGCGGACTCCTCTGTACGTGTACGACGGTGCAGGGCGCCCTCGCGGACCGTGAACACCGCGTCGGTCGTACCGTCCAGGCGGCGCGGGTCGTGGTCGACGAAGACGACGGCGCCCCCGGCGGCGGTCCGCTCGGCGACGGCCCGCTCCAGTTCGGCGCGGGCGGCGGTGTCCAGGCCGGTCCAGGCCTCGTCGAGCACCAGCAGCTCCGGGTCGGCGAGCAGGGCCTGGGCGACGGCCACCTTCTGGCTGCTGCCCTTCGACAGCTGCCGCATGGGCGTGTGGGCGTACGCGCCGGCGCCGAAGCGCTCCAGCCAGGTGTCGGCGGCGCGGGCGGCCTCCGTGCGGGGCAGGCCGTGCACGGCGCCGAGGTGGCGCAGGTAACCGGCGGGGGTGAAGGGGAGAGCCGGGGGGAAGCGCTCGGGGACGTAGGCGGTGCGGGGGCGGCCGGTGATCCTGCCCTCGCTGGGCGCGTCCAGGCCCGCGAGCAGGCGGAGCAGCGTGGACTTCCCGGTGCCGTTGGCGCCCTCGACCCGGATCAGGTCGCCGGACGGCACGGACAGGTCGACGCCGCGCAGCACCCAGGAGCCGCGCGGTCCGTAACGCCGGCCCACGCCCTCCAGTCGTAGTTCCCGCCGCATACGGCCCCTCTCCACCGATCTTCCGCCTGGCAGACTGAAGGACGTGACACAGGATTCCTCCGTTCCCGACACCGCCGTTTCCGACGGCAGTCCCTTCCGTTCCGCCCGCTCGGCCCGTGACGAGGCCCCGCAGTTCGTGCTTCCGCTGGTGGTACGTATCGAGCGGGCCGCGCCCCCGGCGCGCACCGACGCGCTGGAGACGGCGGCCCGCGCCGTGCTGGTGATGCTCGCCGACGAGCGGTCGACCGGCGTCGGCGAGTGGGCCGAGGCCATGCGGGACTGGCAGGACGCGCGGATCCGCAAGGTCGTCCGGCGGGCACGCGGCGCCGAGTGGCGGCGGGCGGCGGAGCTGCCCGGGATCACGGTCACCGGGAAGTCGGCGGAGGTACGGGTGTTCCCGCCGGTGCCGCTGGACGGCTGGCCGAAGGAGCTGGCCAAGCTCCAGGTGTCCGGCACGGACCTCGACGACCCGGAGCCCCCGGTCGCGGCGGATCCAGGCGCCCCGGTGCTGTGGATGAGCCCCGAGGTGGAGATGTCGGCCGGCAAGGCGATGGCGCAGGCCGGGCACGGCGCCCAGCTCGCCTGGTGGGAGCTGTCGGACGAGGAGCGCGCGGCCTGGCGCGACGCCGGTTTCCCGCTCGCCGTACGCACCGCGGACCCGGCGCGCTGGCGGGAGCTGACGGTGAGCGGGCTGCCGGTGGTCCGGGATGCCGGGTTCACGGAGATCGCTCCCGGCAGCTGCACGGTGGTCGCGGAGCATCCGGCGCTGCGGTAGCGGCCGTGGCGGCCCCGCGGACGTGCGGTGTGGTCAGGCAGGGGCGAGTTCCCTACGGGTGAGTGTGGCGAACTCGGTGGGTGACAGCTCTCGTTGGATGTCCACGCTCGGCGCCGCTCCGGCCACGGACGGGAACTCGAGGGCATGGACCTCGGCGGCGGGGAAGTTCTCCCGGGCCAGGCCCAGCGTCACATGGGGCCAGAAGCCGTCCTCGACGATGTTCAGGCCCTGGGTGATCTCCTGCTGGATACGGGCCAGCTCCGGGCTGTGCTCGACTCCGAGCCGGACCTGTTCGCCCTTCTGGATGACTTTCTCGTCGTAGCGGTAGGCCGGATCCTTCTGCAGGGTCCAGCTCCCGTGCCGCAGCTCGCCGGTCAGGCGGATCGTGGGAGCCGACCATGACCGTTCGCCGACCAGCGTCCGGGCCTGCGCCAGCTTGGGCTCGTCGGCGCCGCGCAGAAAGCCCAGCGTGATGTGGATGTGCTCCGGATGCTGCGGATCGACGCGCTCCTGGCAGTCGCGTTGCAGGTCGACCAGAGCGTCGACCAGCCGCGGCGGAACCCGCAGACAGAAGAAGATATTCGTCGTCTGACCCGTGGTCATGAACTTCCTCCGTGTCGTCGGCTTGGCTTCCCGGATGTCCTTCCCGTGCTGCCGCGGGGAACCTCAAATGTTGCTCTGAAGGTGTGTCCGGCGGGGTTCGGGTTTCGGTGGCGGGGCCATACCCACCTCACGCCGTGTGAGGAACGTGAGGTGGGGGACCATGCAGCGACTCGGGACGGGAATCGGGTGGCGGCCGGAGATAGCGGACGCCGTGGAGGCGATGCCGGGCATCGACTGGGTGGAGGTCGTCGCCGAGAACGTCTGCCCCGGCCATCTGCCCGACTCGCTGCTGCGGCTGCGGGAGCGCGGGGTGACCGTGGTGCCGCACGGTGTCTCCCTCGGCCTCGGCGGCGCGGACCGGCCGGACGCGGGCCGGCTCACGGCGCTGGCCGAGCGGGCCGAGGCGCTGGGCTCGCCGCTGGTCACCGAGCACATCGCGTTCGTCCGCGCGGGCGGGCCGCTGACCGCCTCGCCGCGCCTGGAGGCGGGCCATCTGCTGCCGGTGCCGCGCACCCGGGACGCGCTGGACGTGCTGTGCGAGCACGTGCGGATCGCGCAGGACGCGCTGCCGGTGCCGCTGGCGGTGGAGAACATCGCCGCGCTGATCTCCTGGCCGGGCGAGGAGATGACGGAGGGTCAGTTCCTGTACGAGCTGGCCGACCGTACCGGCGTCCGGCTGCTGATCGACGTGGCGAATCTGCACACCAACCACGTCAACCGCGGCGAGGACCCGGCCAAGGCACTCGCCGAACTGCCCCTGGAAGCCATCGCGTACGTCCATGTCGCGGGCGGCTTCGAACGCGACGGCGTCTGGCACGACAGCCACGCCCACCCCGTCCCGCGGCCGGTCCTCGACATCCTGGCCGACCTCGCGTCCCGGGTGTCACCGCCGGGCGTGCTGCTGGAACGCGACGAGAACTTCCCCGAACCAGCGGAGCTGGAGGGAGAGCTGGGGTCGATCCGGGAGGCACTGCGGGCGGGCCGGGGCCGGGCGACGGGGGCCCCGGCCGCCGAGGCGACCACCGCCCCGGCCGAGGCGCCGACGGTCGTCTCCCCGGCCTCCGCCCCCGCCCCCGCCCCCGCCCCCGCCCGTGAACGCCTGGCCCTCGCCCAGACCGCCCTGCTCTCCGCCCTCGTCGCCGGGACGCCCGCCCCGGAAGGGTTCGACCGGGTGCGGCTGGGGGTGCAGGCGCGGGCACTGGCCGGGAAGCGGGCGGGGATCGTGGCGAAGCTGGCGCCGGAGCTGCCGGAGTTGCTCGGGGACGCGTATCGGACAGAGTTCCTCGCGTACGCGCACGGCCGGCCGATGACGGACGGCTACCGGCGCGACGCCCTGGACTTCGCCGAGCACCTGCTGCGCTCCGGCCGGCTGGAGGCACGGGTGCGGCGGGAGGTGCGGGCGTGGTGGCGGGAGCGGTCGGGCCCGGTGCCGTACTCGGCGCGTCCGGCGGTACGGCTGGCGCGCGGTGCCCGCCGGGTGCTCCTCGGGCGCTGACCGGCGCGGGCGCCCGGGCCGCCGACCACCCACGCTCCAACCCTTCTCCGCCGTACGGAAGTTGGCGTAGACCTGTCGGTAAGACGCCGACCCGGGGAAGGGAAGCGCACTAACGTGCGGTGCCGCACCAGGAGGCACCATGCGACCGCGACCCCCCATCACCGGCCGAGGCTTGCTCAGCGGCACCGGAATCATCATCACCGGCCTCACGGCGACCCTGTTGGCGCTGGTCTTCCCGATCTGGTCGTACGCCGACCGGTCGGGGACGGGACTGGACGCGCTGAACGCCGGCACCGTGTCGACGGAGTACGGCCCGCTGTCCGCCCTCGACCGGGACTTCCTCGTCAAGGTCCGGCTGGCCGGGCTGTGGGGGCTGCCGGCCGGCCAGGAGGCCCTGCGCAAGGGCACCACCGAGGCCGTGCACACGGCGGGCCGGCATCTGGTCGAGGGGCACACCTTCCTGGACGAGCGGGTGCGGGACGTGGCCGCGCGGCTCGGCCTGGAACTGCCCGACGAGCCCACCGAGCAGCAGCGGGAGTGGCTCGCCACCCTCTCCGCGGCCCAGGGCACCGACTACGACCGGCAGTTCGCCACCCTCCTGCGGCTCGCGCACGGCCGGGTCTTCCCGGTCGTCGCCGAGGTCCGCGCGAGCACCCGCAACTCCCTGGTCCGCGAGCTGGCCGACGACGCCAACACCACCGTCCTGGACCACATCCGGGTGCTGGAGGCCACCGGATACGTCGACTTCGACGCGCTGGCCCGGGAGATGGCGAAGGACGGCACACCGCCGCTCACCCGCTCCCCCGCACCGCCGGGCCCCACCGCCGACCCGGCCCCGGCCGTCCCGGTCACCCCGACGCCGGACCCGACGACCGGTTATCCGCTGCCCCCGGCCGTGTCCAGCCCACGAAACGGAACGTCACATACCGACAACACTCCGTCCGGATAGTGAACGAGGCATGGCGTTCGTCGGACCGCTGGCATAAAAACACGGCATGTTCTGGGTCCTTCTCCTGCTGCTCGCCTGGGCCGCCGCCGGTGCGGCGTGCACCTCGCTGTGCCTGGCCGCCGCACGCACGGCCGACGCGGGCGTGGCCGGGACTCACGATCTGACGCTCTACGAGGCGGCGTTCCTGTCCGGCGGCCCCGCGCGGGTCGCCGATCTCACCCTGGTCTCGATGGCCCGCCAGCGCCGGCTGCTGCTCGCGCACACCGGCTGGGCGACCGTCGTCGACCCGCGCGGGCGGGACGAGATGGAGCGCTCGGTGATAGGGGCGATCGGGCCGGAGGGACAGTCGCCCATCGCCCCGGTGCGGGCGGCCGCCTCCGGCACCGAGGCGGTGCGCGGGCTCGCCGACCGGCTGGTGCGCGCGGGCCTGGCCGTCCCGGCCGGGGCCCGCACGACGGTCGCGGCGGGTGTCCAGCGGGTACGGGCCGCCGCGGTGGCCGTGGTCGCGCTGGGCACGACGGCGCTGCTGCTGCCCGGCGAGCCGGGACTGGCCCGTCCCCTGATCGCCTTCTGGTTCGCGCTGCCGCTCGCCCTCACTCTGAGCTGTCTGGCCCTGGCGCGGATCGAGGCGCACCCGTACTCGCGGTGGGCCTCCCCGGCCGGGCAGCGGCTGCTGGCCGCGCTGTCCCGGCACGCGGGCGACTCCGCCGACGACCGGGCGTACCTCACGTCGGTCGCCGTGCGCGGGATCCGCGCGGTCGGCGAGCCGGAGCTGCGGGCGGCCTTCGACCGCACCGGACCCTCCTGGCGCGGCTGACCCTCCTCGCCCGCCGAAGGGGCCGACTCCTCACCCGCCGAACGGGTCCGCCGAAACCTCCGGCGGACCCGTTCGGGGGGCGCGTGGAAGCATTGGCGCCGACACCGTGCGGCCGGTGCTTGCCTTCACCGACACGCGAACGAAACATCCCTTTTGTCGCTGCCGCGCACCGAAAGGGAGTACGCGATGAGAGCTGCCGCCCTCTACACGGCCGCCGGGGCCCTGCTGCTGACCACCCTCGGCGCCGCCCCCGCCGGCGGCGCGCCGGGTGCCCCGCTGGTCCCCGAGGAGCGCGGCACCGCGGTGGCCGCCGCGCGGGCGGCGGCCGAGGGCATCGACTTCGGCGCGTGCCCGGACGGGCAGGACATGCCGGGCCGCCTGGAGTGCGGCACCGTCCGCGTCCCGCTCGACTACGCGCGGCCGCACGGCCCGCAGATCGACCTCGCCGTCAGCCGGGTGCGGGCCACCCAGCGGAACCCGCACAACAGCAAGCACAAGGTGCCCCGGCAGGGCGCCCTGGTCTTCAACCCGGGCGGCCCCGGCGCCTCCGGCATCCACTTCCCCCTGGTCGGCCTGCTCCCCGCGTGGAAGCGGATCGCCGCCGCCTACGACCTGGTCGGCTACGCACCGCGCGGCGTCGGCGGCCCCGCCCCGCTGTCCTGCCAGGACCCCAAGCGCTTCTTCAAGGGCCCGAGCCAGGCACCGACCCACCCCTCGGAGTCGTACAAGCGGGAACGCATCGCGCAGGCGAAGGCGTACGCGCGCGGCTGCGCCGAGCGCTCCGGCGGCGCGCTGCGGCACTACCACTCCCTCAACAACGCCCGCGACCTCGACGTGCTGCGCGCCGCGCTCGGCGAGCACAAGCTGACGTTCATGGGCTCCTCGTACGGCACCTACTTCGGGGCGCTGTACGCGACGCTGTTCCCCTCGCACGTACGGCGGATGGTGTTCGACTCGGCGGTGAACCCGGACCCGGCGCAGATCTGGTACCGCAACAACCTCGCCCAGTCGGCGGCGTTCGAGGCCCGCTGGGCCGACCTGAAGGAGTGGGTCGCCCGGCACCACGGCGTGTACGGGCTGGGCGACAGCCCGGAGGCCGTGCAGCACAGCTACGACAGGGCGCGGGCGCAGCTCGCCGCGGAGCCGGCCGGCGGGAAGGTCGGGCCCGGGCAGCTGCAGAGCCTGTTCCTCCAGGCCGGGTACTACGACGACTACTGGCCGGCGCGGGCGCAGGCGCTGTCGGCGTATCTGAAGGGCGATCCGCAGCCGCTGATCGACCTGGCCGCGCCACGCCGGGAGGCGGCGGCCGAGGCGGAGAACGCGAGCGCGGTCTACACGGCCGTGGAGTGCAACGACGCGCCCTGGCCCACCGAGTGGGCGGTGTGGGACCGGGACAACACGCGGCTGGCGCGGGTGGCGCCGTTCGAGACGTGGGACAACGTGTGGATGAACCTGCCCTGTGCGTACTGGCTCCCGCCGCGTCAGGAGGCTCTTGATGTGCGGACAAGCCCCGGGGAGTTGCCGGCGACGCTGATTCTTGCTGCCGAGCGGGATGCTGCGGCGCCGTATGAGGGGGCGTTGGAGTTGCAGCGGCGGTTGTCGGGGGCGGTGCTGGTCACCGAGCGGGATGCCGGTACGCATGGGATCGCGGGTGGGCCCAATGCGTGTGTCAACGGATACGTCGATGCGTATCTGCTGGAGGGGCGGGTTCCGGGGCGGCGCGCTGCCTGTGCGCCGCACCCGGAGCCGAAACCCAGGGTTGCGCGATGATGCTTTGGGAAGTTATGCGAGCCCGGCGACCAGATCGGCCACCGACTTCCTGCGGCCCGTGAAGAACGGGATCTCCTCGCGGACGTGCATCCGGGCCTCCGAAGCGCGCAGGTGGCGCATGAGGTCGACGATGCGGTACAGCTCGTCGGCCTCGAAGGCGAGGATCCACTCGTAGTCGCCGAGGGAGAAGGAAGCGACGGTGTTGGCGCGGACGTCGGGGTAGCCGCGGGCCATCTTGCCGTGGTCGGCGAGCATGCGGCGGCGGTCCTCGTCGGGCAGCAGGTACCAGTCGTAGGAGCGCACGAAGGGGTAGACGCTGACGTAGTTCCGCGGCGTCTCGTCGGCGAGGAACGCCGGGATGTGCGAGCGGTTGAACTCGGCGGGGCGGTGCAGCGCCATGTTCGACCACACCGGCTCCAGGGCGCGGCCCAGCCTGGTGCGGCGGAAGAGGTTGTACGCCTCCTGGAGCTGGTCGCTGGTCTCGGCGTGCCACCAGATCATCAGGTCGGCGTCGGCGCGCAGACCCGAGACGTCGTACGTGCCGCGGATGGTCACGTCCTTCGCGGCGAGCTGGTCGAACAGCTCCTGGACCTCTTCGGCGTAGCCCGCGCGGTCCTCGGGGAGCACGTCCTTCAGCTTGAACACGGACCACAGGGTGTAGCGGATGACCTCGTTGAGGTCCTTGGCCAGCTTGCCCTTGTTCGGGATCCGGCCGGTGGTGGTGGCGTCGTCACTCATGCCCTCATTCTCCCGCTCCGCCGTGCAGGCTCTGCACCGGGTGGGCGGTGAGCTGCTCCACACCGCGCAGGTCACCGCCGAGCTGGTCCACCGCGGCGTACGCGCTCGCGATGCACGCCGGCACGCCGACCCCGTCGTAGACCGCGCCGCACACGGCCAGTCCGGGCAGCTTGCCGAGGTGGTCGCGGATGCGGGCCACGCGCGCGTGGTGCCCGACCGGGTACTGCGGCAGGCCGTTGTCCCAGCGGGTGACGCGGGTGGCGACCGGGGCGGCGTCGAGGCCGGTGGCCGCCGCGAGGTCGTGCCGGGAGACGGCGACGAGGTCGGCGTCGTCGCGGCCCAGGATCTCCGTCTCGCCGTACCGCCCGACGGAGGTGCGCAGCACCAGTGCCTCCGGGTCCTCCTCGGCGATCCAGCCCCACTTCTGGGAGGCGAAGGTGGACGCCTTGATGGTCCGGCCGTCGACGGGCGGGACCAGGAAGCCGCTGCCCTCGGGGAGGCGGACGTCGGAGCGGCGGTAGGCGAGGGTGATCAGGGCCATGGAGGCGTACTCCACGGCTGTCAGCTCGGCCGCGGCCGCCGGGGCCTCGGCGCGCAGCAGGTCGGCGGCGGCGGGTGCCGGCACGGCGACGACCACGGCGTCCGCGTGGAGCACCCGGTCCCCGGTGGCGACGACGCGCCAGCCGCCGTCGGGCTCGCGACGCAACTCCGTCACCGCCGCGTCGGTCAGGATCTCGCCGCCGCGGGCCCGCACCGACTCGGCCACCGCGAGGGGCAGGGTGCCGATGCCGCCCTCGAGGCCCATGAAGACCGGGCCGGTCTGCGGGTTGGCCGCCGCCTTGGCCTGGATGTCGCGGACCGCCTCGGTGAGTGAGGCGTGGGTGCGGGCGGCCTCGAAGAGCTGGGGGACGGCGGAGCGCAGGGAGATGCGGTAGGCGTCGCCCGCGTAGACCCCGCCGAGCAGCGGTTCGACCAGGCGGTCGACGACCTCGCGGCCCAGCCGCGCCGCGACGTACTCCCCCACCGCCACGTCGTCGCCGACCTCGGTGCGGGGCAGCTCGGCGTCGCGCTCGATGCGGCGCAGGCCCTCCTCGGAGAGCACGCCGGACAGGGCGGCGGCGGTGCCGGGGACGCCCATGACATGGCCCTTGGGCATGGGGCGCAGGGCGCCGCGGGTCCAGAGCGCGGCGGTCGTGGTGGCCGGCGGCTGGAGCCGGTCCGCGAGGCCCACCTCACGGGCGAGGCCGACCGCCTCGGGGCGGCGCGCCAGCAGCGACTCGGCGCCGAGGTCGACCCGCACGCCCGCGATCTCGCCGGGCAGCAGCTTGCCGCCGACCCGGCCGGACGCCTCCAGCACGGTGACCCGCGCTCCGCGCTCCAGCAGCCGGTGGGCGGCGGCCAGCCCGGCGATCCCCGCTCCGATGACGACGACCTGCCGGGCGTCGCTCCGTACTCCGCTCATGCCCTCCACCTTCTCAGACGCCACTGACAACGCCGCCGAGGGCCCGTGGCCCGGCCGAGGCCCGACCGTGACCGCTTCGGAACCGGACCCGTCGAACGTCCGTCCCGGCCTTGGCGTCGAAGGAGCGTCACTCGCACCGAGCCTCGGGGGTAGCCCACATGCGCACACGACGTTCCGCAGGCCGTTCCGGCCGGTTTCTCGCCGGGCTGCTGCTCGCCACCGCCCTCGCGGCCACCGGATGCAGCGGCGGAGCCGACTCCGCCACCGCCTCGGGCGGCGACGGGGCCAAGGCCGCGCCGGGCTACGCGGAGGGCGCGGGCGGCAGCCGTTCCGAAGCCGGCCAGGAGAAAGCACCGCCGAAGCCGGCCGTGAACCACATCATCCGCACCGCCTCGCTGACCGTGCAGGTGAAGGATGTGCCCGAGGCGCTCGCCGAGGCCCGCGGCGTCGCCGAGGGCGCGGGCGGCTACATCGGCCGGGAGACCACCCACCGGGACGACGAGCAGGAGTACACCGAGCTGGTGCTGCGGGTGCCGGTCGACCGGTACGAGGAGGTGCTGGAGGAGCTGGAGGGCGCGGGCAGACTCCTGGAGCGCACCGCGAAGGCGCAGGACGTCACCGAGCAGGTCGTCGACGTGGAGAGCCGGATCCGCTCGCAGCGGGCCAGCGTGGAACGGATCCGCGCGCTGATGGACGAGGCCACGAAGCTCGCCGACGTGGTGACGCTGGAGGGTGAACTGAGCCGCCGCCAGGCCGACCTGGAGGCGCTGCTCGCCCGGCAGGCGTCCCTGAAGGACCGCACGAGCCTGGCGACCATCACCCTGTCGCTGACCGAGAAGCCGGTGACGAAGGCCGCCGAGGACGACGACCCCGGCATCGGGGACGCGCTCGGGGGCGGCTGGGACGCGTTCGTCGCGATGCTGCGCTGGATCGTCGTGGCGCTCGCCGCGGTGCTGCCCTTCGCCGCGCTGGCCGCGCTGCTCCTGCTGGCGTGGCTCCGTCTCGTGCGGCCCCGGTCGGCGCGCCGCGCGACGGAGCCGGACGCGACCGTGATGACGGCGCTGGGCCCGCTCCCGGAGGCCGGCGAGGAGAGTGGCGAGCAGGCCGGCGAGAGGGGCGGCGAGCGCGACTGAAATGCCGGGCCCTCGTAGCGTGTTCGCATGAACATGAGCCGTACGCGGGGTGCCCGGCAGCGTCTGGTGGTGATCGGCGGTGACGCCGCGGGGATGTCCGCGGCGTCCCAGGCACGCCGCCTCAGGGAATCCGACGAGCTGGAGATCGTGGCGTTCGAGCGCGGCCACTTCACCTCGTACTCGGCGTGCGGCATCCCGTACTGGGTGGGCGGTGACGTCCCCGAGCGCGACCAGCTGATCGCCCGGACCCCGGAGGAGCACCGGGCCCGCGGCATCGACCTGCGGCTGCGCACGGAGGTCACGGAGATCGACACGGCCGGGCGGCGGGTACGCGCGCGTGACGTCGATTCCGGTGCCGAGTCCTGGACGTCGTACGACCATCTCGTGATCGCCACCGGGGCGCGGCCGGTCCGGCCCGACATGCCCGGCGTGGACGCGCCCGGAGTCCACGGGGTGCAGACCCTCGACGACGGGCAGGCCCTCCTGGACACCCTCACGCGCACGCGTGGCCGCCGCGCGGTGGTCGTCGGGGCGGGGTACATCGGCGTCGAGATGGCCGAGGCCCTGATCAACCGCGGCTACGACGTCACGGTCGTCAACCGGGGCAGCGAGCCGATGTCCACGCTCGACCCCGACATGGGCCGCCTGGTGCACGAGGCCATGACGGGCATGGGCATCACCATGGTGAACGACGCCGAGGTGACAAAGATCCTCACCGGGGATGGGGGTACCTCCCTGCTCGAGCGCAGCCGAGAGCTTGGGGGAGGCCGGGTCCGCGCGGTGGCCACGGAGGACGCCGAGTACCCGGCGGACGTGGTGGTCCTCGGGATCGGCGTCCGCCCGGAGACCACGCTCGCCCGCGCGGCGGGACTGCCCCTCGGCGAGCACGGCGGGCTGCTCACCGACCTGGCGATGCGGGTGCGCGGCCACGAGGACATCTGGGCCGGCGGCGACTGCGTGGAGGTGCTGGACCTGGTCTCCGGGCGGGAGAGGCACATCGCGCTCGGCACCCACGCCAACAAGCACGGCCAGGTCATCGGCACGAACGTCGGCGGCGGCTACGCCACCTTCCCCGGTGTCGTCGGCACCGCCGTCAGCAAGGTCTGCGACCTGGAGATCGCCCGCACCGGCCTGCGCGAGAAGGACGCGCGCCGGGCCGGCCTCCAGTACGTGACGGTCACCATCGAGTCCACCAGCCGCGCGGGCTACTACCCCGGCGCCTCCCCCATGACCGTGAAGATGCTCGCCGAACGCCGCACCGGCCGCCTCCTCGGCGTCCAGATCGTCGGCCGGGAGGGTGCGGGCAAACGCGTCGACATCGCGGCGGTGGCGCTGACCGCCGGGCTGACCGTGGACCAGGTGATCAACCTGGACCTTGGCTATGCCCCGCCGTTCTCACCGGTGTGGGACCCGGTGCTCGTCGCTGCACGAAAGGCGGCGGGGAAGGTACGGGAAGCGCCGTAGGGGTGCGATTTCATCGCCGGGTGCGGCCAGTAGGGGCGCGGGGAACTGCGCGACCAGCCACACTCAACCCGCACCCCGCAACGGGCCTAAGCCGTCCCGCTCACCCTGGGCAGAGAAGCCACGGAGGCCGCCTGCTCAGGCCTCGCATGCGCCGCAGGCACCCGCGCGGAACGCAACCGATGACTCACCGCCTCATCCAACGTCACCGGCCGCTGCATCTGCGCGGCCAGCCGCCCCGCCTCCTGGCCCAGCCGGGCCACGTCCTCCCAGGGAAGCCGGATGACGAGGGCGAGTTCCGCCTCGCCGTCGGGCAGGGCGTGCATCGGAGGGGTCACACGGTCACTCATCGCCTGTTCCTCACGTCGTCGCGGCAGAGACGGTCGCCGGAACATACGGACGCCTGAACCGCACCGTTCAGGCGTATTCGCCGCCCGCATCCCGGGCAGTACTCCCTTGTGGTCATCCCCGTCCATGACGTGAACCCGGCGCGCCGCACGCCCTGGGTGACGTACGCGCTGATCGCCGCCAACGTGCTGGTGTTCGTGTTCATGCCCGGCCTGGCCGGTTCCGTGGCTGGGGACACCGCCCTCGCCCAGCAGTGCCATCTGTACGCGTTCCTGGAGCAGTACGCGGCCGTGCCGCAGGAGCTGATCCATCACCAGATGCCGCGGCTGGTGCCGACCGGCCAGACCGCGGTGGGCCCGGAGGGGCCGGGCTGTGTCGTCGGTCCGCCGGACTACGCCAAGTCGCCGGAGCTGAGCGTGCTGACCGCGCTGTTCCTGCACGGCGGCTGGCTGCACCTGATCGGCAACATGCTGTTCCTGCTGATCTTCGGCAACAACATCGAGGACCGCATGGGCCATGTGCGCTTCGCGCTCTTCTACGCCGCCTGCGGCTACGCGGCGACGTACGGCTTCGCGCTCCTCAACGACGACTCCGGCGAACCCCTGATCGGCGCCTCCGGGGCGATCGCCGGGGTCCTCGGCGCCTATCTGGTGCTGTATCCGAAGGCCCGGGTGTGGGTCCTCGTGCCGTTCCTGATCTTCCTGCCGCTCAGGCTCCCGGCCTGGCTGGTGCTGGGCTTCTGGTTCGGGCTGCAGGCGGTGTACTCCTCCGGCGAGGGTGTCGCCGACGCCGGCACCGTCGCGTACGCGGCGCACATCGTCGGCTTCCTCGTCGGCATGCTGCTCGCCTGGCCGCTCAAGCCGGGCACCCCGCCGCCGCCGGAGCCGCGCGGCCTGCTCTTCGGCAGGCAGGCCCGGCCCCGGCACACGTGGTGAGCGGTCAGCGCGCCGTCTGCGTGTGGACGTAGTCGACCAGGCGGGTCAGCGCGTCCGGGTCGGTGGACGGCATGACGCCGTGGCCGAGGTTGAAGACGTGCCCCTCCAGGCCGGCCGCCGCGTCCAGCACCTCGCGGGTCTTGGCCTCGACCGCCGACTGCGGGGCGAAGAGGACCGTCGGGTCGAGGTTGCCCTGGAGCGCCTTGCCCGGGCCGACCCGGCGGGCGGCCTCGTCGAGCGGGACGCGCCAGTCGACGCCGACCACGTCCGCGCCGGCCTCGCCCATGAGGCCGAGCAGCTCGCCGGTGCCGACGCCGAAGTGGATGCGCGGGACGCCGTAGCCGGCGACGGCCTGGAAGACCTTCGCCGAGGCGGGCAGCACGGAGCGCCGGTAGTCGACGGGGGCGAGGGCGCCGGCCCAGGAGTCGAACAGCTGGATCGCCGAGGCTCCCGCCTCGATCTGCACCTTCAGGAAGGCGGCCGTGATGTCCGCGAGGCGGTCGAGCAGGTCGGCCCACAGCTCGGGGTCGCCGTACATCATCGCCTTGGCGTTCTCGTACGTGCGCGACGGGCCGCCCTCGACGAGGTAGCTCGCGAGGGTGAACGGGGCGCCCGCGAAACCGATGAGCGGGGTGCCGCCCAGCTCACGGGTGAGCATCCCGATCGCCTCGGTGACGTAGGAGACGTCCTCAGGGGTGAGGTCACGCAGCTGGGCCAGGTCCGCGCGGGAGCGGATCGGGCGCTCGACGACCGGGCCGACGCCCGGCTTGATGTCGAGGTCGACGCCGATGGCCTTCAGCGGGACGACGATGTCGCTGAAGAAGATCGCCGCGTCCACCCCGTGCCGGCGCACCGGCTGGAGCGTGATCTCCGTGACCAGCTCGGGCCGCATGCAGGACTCCAGCATCGGGATGCCCTCGCGGACCTTGCGGTACTCGGGCAGCGAGCGCCCGGCCTGCCGCATGAACCACACGGGCGTGTGCGGCACGGGTTCGCGCCTGCACGCCCTGAGGAAGGCGGAGTCGTACGTCGCGGAAGGCTGCGTCTGGTTGGCACTCACGGGGCAAGTTTCGCACGGCGCGCTGACGGCACCGGCCGGGCCCTGCGCACACCGGTGCGACCGGCGGGGTGTCTCTCCCTGCGCCGGGCGCCCGTTCCGCTTAATCTTCCCCGCATGGCTGCGGCTCAGGGACGACTGTCGGACGGCGCTGGCGGAATGGACGACCCGAAGGAGAAGGATCTGCATACGGGCGAGACGGCTCCGCCGGTCTTCCGGGCCGCCGTCGACGCGCTGCGGTCGGCGCGGCTGCGCCCGCAGGTGGAGGTCGAGCCGACCCGGGCCCCGCAGCGGCTCGCGCCGTACGCGTACGCCCTGGAGGCGACGGTCGTCGACGGCGAGCAGGATCTGGCCGACGGCCGGCTGGTGCTGCTGCACGACCCGGCCGGGCACGAGGCCTGGCGGGGCACCTTCCGGCTGGTGACGCTGGTGCGCGCCGAGCTGGAGCCGGAGATGGCGGCCGATCCGCTGCTGCCGGAGGTGTGCTGGTCCTGGCTGACGGGGGCGCTGCAGGCGCGCGGGCTGGCGTACGGCGAACCGAGCGGCACGGTCACCCGGGCGAGCTCCCACTACTTCGGCGGGCTGGCGGCGCGTCCGGCCGCCTCGCAGATCGAGATCCGGGCCTCCTGGACGCCCCGGGAGGGCCTGGGCGGCGTCCCGGAGACGGCGGCGCATCTGGCGTCCTGGTGCGATCTGCTGGCGCAGGTGGCGGGGCTGCCGCCGGCCGGTCCGGGCGACGCGTCGGTGGTGACGCTGCCGCAGCGGCGGGGCCCGCAGTCGCGCTGAGACCTCGCGCCAAGACTCCTCTGCCGCCGGTCCCCCGGTCGGCGCTCCTCGCCGACCGTCACTTTGTCGATACGGCCACTTTCAATCAGGAGTCGTCACTCGAACGAACCGATTCGTTCACCGAACGATCGACCGCGTGTCCGAATTGCACCGATTGCTACTCACTAGATCGTGATCATTCCCTAAAGCCCTCCGGGTTTGCTGCCGAAGACGACTGTGACCTTCAAAGCCGTCCCGCACCCCAGGAGGCCTGGTGTCCGTTCTCCTCGAGCAGCCCGCAAGCCTGGTCGCCTACCGCCCGAACAAGCCCACCGCCATGGTCGTCGTCGCCGATCCGCGCGTCCGCTCCACCGTCACCCGCCATCTGTGGGCGCTCGGTGTGCGCGACGTGATCGAGGCGTCGTCCATCGCCGAGGCTCGTCCCCGCATCGGCAACCCCCGCGACATCTGCGTCGCCGACGTCCACCTGCCCGACGGCTCCGGCCTGACCCTGCTGTCGGAGACGCGCGCCGCGGGCTGGCCCAACGGGCTCGCCCTGTCCGCCGCCGACGACATCGGCGCCGTGCGCAACGCCCTCGCGGGCGGTGTGAAGGGCTACGTCGTCACCGGCACCCGCACCAACGTCGGGCTCCCCACCCGGCCCGGTGCCGCCCCCATCGGCGCGGCCGCCGCCCGCCTGCACCGCCGCCCCCCGGGTGCTCCGAGCCACCCGGGCGGCTACCGCGAGCTGTCCGGCCGCGAGGTGGAGGTGCTGCGGCTGGTCGCCGAGGGGCAGTCCAACAAGGCCATCGGCGTCTCGATGGGCCTGTCCGCACTGACCGTCAAGAGCCACCTCGCCCGCATCGCCCGCAAGCTGGGCACGGGCGACCGGGCCGGCATGGTCGCCGTGGCCCTGCGCACCGGCATCATCCACTGACCCCGCCCCCGCCTCGCCCACCGACGTGTACGGGACCGGCCGCTGATCCCGCCCACGTCCCGATGGCTCGTGAACCCCGCCGTTTCCCCGACCTGACCGGTTTACGACCCTCGGGTGCCCGTCGACGGAACGTTCCGTCGACGGGCTCCGTGCATCCACGGATACCCTTGACAGGTGACCGACGCCCACGACACCGCAGCAGACAGTTCACTGCGAACCACCGGAGGCGCTCCTCCGGACGACGGCGGATCTTCTGCTACGGAGGCGCCGATCCCTTTGCTGGAGCCGCGTGAGGGCATTCCGCCCGTGATCGCGGACGAGGCCGCCCTCGCCAAGGTGATCGCCGCCTTCGCCGCAGGCTCCGGCCCCGTCGCCGTCGACGCCGAGCGCGCCTCCGGCTACCGCTACGGCCAGCGCGCCTATCTGGTGCAGCTGCGCCGCCAGGGCGCGGGCACCGCGCTCATCGACCCCGTCGCCTGCCCCGACCTGTCCGGCCTGGGCGAGGCGCTGTCCGGCGTCGAGTGGGTGCTGCACGCCGCCACCCAGGACCTGCCCTGCCTGCGCGAGATAGGCATGGTGCCCACCCGGCTCTTCGACACCGAGCTGGCCGGACGGCTCGCCGGGTTCCCGCGCGTCGGCCTCGGCGCCATGGTCGAGAACGTCCTCGGCTACGTCCTGGAGAAGGGCCACTCCGCCGTCGACTGGTCCACCCGCCCGCTGCCCGAGCCCTGGCTGCGGTACGCCGCCCTCGACGTCGAGCTGCTGGTCGACCTGCGCGACGCGCTGGAGAAGGAGCTGGACCGGCAGGGCAAGCTGGAGTGGGCCCAGCAGGAGTTCGACGCGATCGCCTCGGCTCCGCCGCCCGAGCCCCGCAAGGATCCCTGGCGGCGTACCTCCGGTATGCACAAGGTCCGGCGCCGGCGGCAGCTGGCTGTCGTACGCGAGCTGTGGCAGACGCGGGACCGGATCGCCCAGCGGCGGGATGTGTCGCCGGGCAAGGTGCTGTCGGACGCGGCCATTGTGGAGGCCGCGCTCTCTCTTCCGGGTAACGTCCACGCCCTGTCCGCGTTGAGCGGGTTCGGGCATCGGATGGGGCGGCGGCAGCTGGAGCAGTGGCAGGCGGCCGTGGACCGGGCGAAGTCCTTGCCGGACGGGCAGTTGCCGCAGCCCGGACAGGCGGTGACCGGGCCTCCGCCGCCGCGGGCGTGGGCGGACAAGGACCCCGCGGCCGCCGCCCGGCTGTCCGCCGCCCGTGCGGGGGTCACCGCGCTGGCCGAGGAGCTCAATCTGCCTCAGGAGAACCTGATCGCCCCGGATGCGGTGCGGCGCGTCTGCTGGGAGCCGCCTCAGCGTGTTGACGCGGAGGGCGTTTCCCAGGCGCTGGTGGCGTATGGGGCTCGGCCGTGGCAGGTTGCGCTGGTCGTGCCGGTGCTGGTTGAGGCGTTGTCCGCCAAAGCGCCGTAGGGGTTCCTCTCGTTCGGCGGGTGCGGGTTTTCTGTGGTTGTTCGCGCAGTTCCCCGCGCCCCTGAAGAACTCTCACCTGGTCGCTCCCTTCATGAAGCCGTTGTAGATGAACCTCTGCAGCAGCAGGAAGACGATCAGCGTGGGGAGGATCACCAGGACCGCTCCTGCCGAGATCGTTTCCCAGTGGGCGCCGAAGGGGCCGCGGAAGCGGAAGAGGGACGTCGAGATCACGCCAAGGTCTTCGGAGGGCATGTAGAGGAAGGGGATGTAGAAGTCGTTGTAGACGGTGATCCCCTTCACGATGACGACCGTGGCGATCGCCGGCTTCAGCAGCGGGAAGATGATCTTTCGGTAGATCGTGAAGGCGTTGGCGCCGTCGAGGCGGGCCGCCTCGTCCAGGGAGACCGGGATGGACCGGACGAACTGCAGGAAGATGTAGATCGAGACGATGTCCGTGCCCATGTAGAGGGCGATCGGCGCCCAGAGGGAGTCGAACATCCCGAGGCTGGTCACGATCTGGAAGGTCGCGACCTGGGTGGTGACCCCGGGGACCAGCGCGGCGACCAGGAAGGCCGCCAGCACCAGTTTCCGGAAGCGGAAGCGGAATCGGTCGATCGCGTACGCCGTCATAGAGCCGATCAGCACGGTGCCGCCGATGGCGAAGAGCAGGATGAAGGCCGTGTTCCCGAGCGCGGAGAGCATCCGGCCGTCCTGGAACGCCGTCACGTAGTTGGCGAAGTTCAGGAGACTGTCGGGGAGCGTCAGCGCGCCGCTGTCGTCCGCCATCTCCTCCTCCGTCTTGAGGGAGGTCAGGAGGACCACGGTCAGCGGCAGCAGGACGACGAGTGTCGCGGCGATCAGCGACAGGTACACCAGGGCGCGGGCCACCACGCGGCGGGTCATACGAGGTCCACCCTCTCGTCGGGAACGAGGCGCCGCTGTACCCAGGTCACCAGCAGGATGATCAGCAGCAGCACGACGGCCGCCGCGGAGGCGAGCCCCGTCTTGTTGAACTGGAAGGCCAGCTTCACGGTCTGGATCACGAAGGTCTCGGTGCCGGTCGCGCCGCCGGTCATGATGTACGGGATCTCGAAGGCGGACAGCGAGCCGGAGACGGACAGGATCACGGTCAGCGTCAGGACCGGTTTGATGCCGGGCGCGATGATGTGGCGGAACTGCTGCCAGCGGTTCGCCCCGTCCAGTTCGGCCGCCTCGTACAGCTCGCCCGGGATGGACTGGATGGCGCCGAGGAACAGGACGAAGTTGAGGCCGAGGTAGCGCCAGACCGAGACGCCGGCGAGGGAGGTGTTCGCCGAGGTGGGGTCGCCCAGCCAGGCGTGGTCGGGGTCCGCGCCGAACAGGCCGAGCACCGAGTCGAGGGTGCCGCCGTCCTGGAAGAAGTAGAGGAAGACGAAGCCGATCGCCACCCCGTTGATCAGGTACGGGAAGAAGAGCACGCCCTTGAAGAAGTTCCGGAAGCGGACGTTGAAGCTCAGGATCGTGGCGAAGTAGAGGGCGGCGACGATCTGCACCGCGGAGGCGGCGAGGTAGTAGCCGGAGACGAAGAAGACCTGGACGAGGTCCTCGCGGGTGAAGATCTCCGCGTAGTTCCCGGCGCCGGTCCAGCTCAGCTCGGGGCTGACGCCGTCCCAGTCGGTGAAGCTGTAGGCCACCATGTTGGCGATCGGCGCGTAGGTGAAGGTGATCAGCAGCGCGAGCGGGGCCAGCAGGAACAGCCAGGGGGTGACGCCCCGCCACAGGCGGGCCCGGCGGGGGGCCGGGGCCGGCTGTGGCGAGGGCGGTGCGACGGCGGCCCTGTCGGGCGCCTTCTCGGTGGTGTGCGCCATCAGGACCCCAGGGCCTTCCGCGTCTCGGTCCAGCGCTTGCCGAGGTCGTCGAGGAAGCCGTCCAGGTCGCCGTCGCGGGCGCCGCGCGCGAGGTCGACGAGGTCCTGGCGGTAGTCGGGCTTGAAGATGCCGATCTCGGACTCGTTGTCGATCTGCTTGACGATGGCGCCCTGGGCGTCGTGCACCTCGATGAACTTCACGCCCTGCTCCTCGTAGGGCTTCAGCACGTCGGGCAGGGGTGCGTCGTGGAGCGGGGAGATGGCGAGGTTGTCCTCGACGTAGCCGGACTTGTCGGTGAACCAGTCGATCCAGGCGCGGGCCGCCTCCTTGTGGTCGGAGTGGACGTTGACGGCCTGGTTGTAGTCGGGGCCGACGACCGCGCAGAACTGGCCGTTCACCTGGGCCGGGAAGGGCATGAAGCCGATGTCGTCGGGGTTCGCCCCGGCCTTGCGCGCGGCGTCCTGGAACTGGACGAGGGCCCAGGTGCCGAGCCACTGGGTGGCGATCTCGCCCTTGGCCAGCCGGGCCTTGGAGGCCTCCCAGTTGGTGGTGGTCGGGTCCTTCTCGGCGAGGCCCTGGTGGACGATGTCGTGCAGCAGGGTGTCGCCGACGCGCAGATCGGCGCCCTCGGCCCAGGGGTTGCCCTCGGCGAGCTTGGTGGTGGCGTCGGGGTCGCAGCCGACGGAGCCGTTGACGGACGTCCAGCCGGTCAGGGTCCACTGGGCGGCGAAGTTGGTGTAGTAGGGGATCGCGTCCGTCTTGGATTTGATGGCTTTCAGACCGGCGAGGAACTCGGCCGGGGTGGTGGGCCATTCGGTGATCCCGGCCTCCCTCCAGACGCGCTTGTTGTAGACGAAGCCGGGGGACACGCCGACCGGGCTCTGCCCGTAGACCTTGCCGTCGACGGTGGTGAAGTCGGTGAAGCGGTACTTCTTGCCGCGCTCCTCCTGGGTGCCGAGGGAGGCGAAGAACTTCGGGTAGTCGTCCTTCTCGATCACCGCGGGGATCAGCAGGACGTCGCCGTAGTTCTCCGTGTTCATCCGGATCTTGACCTCGGCCTCGTAGTTCGTGAGGGCCTCGAACTTCACCTTGACCTTGGGATAGGTCTTGTTGAACTCGGCGGCGTACTGGTCCATCGTGCCGTCCTGCACGAGGTCGGTGCGCACGGTGAGGACCGTGATGGTTCCACTGACCTTCGACGGGTCGTCGGGTGCCTCGGCGTCCGCGCCCCGGGACGTGCCTCCCGTGCCGGTGCACGCGGAGAGCAGCAGGGCGGCTGCGGCGAGGGCGAGGGTGGTGCGGCGGTTCATGTGCATCAGCTCCGTTCACGGGACGGACGAGCACGTGCGGGTTGGGGTTGGCTGATTCGGCACTCTGACAGCGCTTTCTTAACCGGTAAAGTCTCTATCTCGCCAAGGTTGTTAAATCGTGTCCCGTTGTGGAGCTCGACCGGTTTAGGGAGTGCGCATGCTGGAGGCCACACCGCTCGACGAGGGCTGGATCCTGCGGCACGAGGGGGCCTCGGTTCCGGCCGCCGTGCCGGGGTGCGTGCACACCGATCTGCTGGCCGCCGGGGTGATCCCGGACCCGTTCCTCGGCCGGAACGAGACCGAGGTGGCCTGGGTGGGCCGGCGGGAGTGGACGTACGAGCGGGACCTCGACGCCCGCTCCCCGCACGAGCAGACCGACCTCGTCTTCGACGGCCTGGACACGGTCGCCGAGATCCGGCTCGACGGACAACTCCTGGGCCGGGTGCGGAACATGCACCGCTCGCACCGCTTCGACGTCACCGGCCTCGCCGGTCGGCTGACGGTCCGGTTCGCCTCCGCCTACGCCGAGGCCGAGGCCGTACGGGGACAGCTGGGCGAGCGCCCGGCCGCGTACACCGAGCCGTACCAGTACCTGCGCAAGATGGCCTGCTCCTTCGGCTGGGACTGGGGGCCCACCCTGGTCACGGCCGGCATCTGGCGGCCGGTGCGCCTGGAGCGCTGGTCGACGGCCCGGATCGCCCGCGTCCGCCCGCTGGTGACCGTGGAGGACGGCACCGGTGTGGTGGAGTTGCGGCTCGACGTGGAGCGGAGCCGGGTCGAGGCGGACCTCGCCGTCGAGGCCCGGGTGGGCGGGGCGGTGGCGCGCGCCGAGATCGACGGCACGGCAGGGGTCGTACGACTCCGGGTGCCGGACGTCGCGCTGTGGTGGCCGCGCGGCTACGGCGAACAGCCGCTGTACGACGTCGAGCTGACCCTGCTGCACGGCACCGACCGGCTCGACGTCTGGCGGCGGCGGATCGGGTTCCGGACCCTCAGGCTGGACACCTCGGCCGACGCGCACGGCACCGGCTTCACCCTCGTCGTCAACGGCGAACGCCTCTTCGCGCGGGGCGTCAACTGGATCCCGGACGACGTGTTCCCGTCCCGGGTGACCGGTGAGCGGTACCGGGAGCGGCTGCGGCAGGCGGCCGACGCGGGCGTGGATCTCATCCGGGTGTGGGGCGGCGGGATCTACGAGAGCGAGGACTTCTACGACGCCTGCGACGAACTGGGTCTGCTGGTCTGGCAGGACTTCCCGTTCGCCTGCGCCGCCTACCCGGAGGAGCAGCCACTGCGCGGCGAGGTGGAGGCCGAGGCCCGGGAGAACGTCGTACGGCTGATGCCGCACCCCTCGCTGGTGCTGTGGAACGGCAACAACGAGAACCTGTGGGGCTTCCGCGACTGGGACTGGGAGCGGCGGCTGGCCGGGGACTCCTGGGGCGAGGGGTACTACCTGGGCGTCCTGCCCCGGATCGTGGCCGAACTGGATCCGACGCGGCCGTACACGGCGGGCAGCCCGTGGTCGGGTTCCTGGCGGCACCACCCGAACGACCCGGCGCACGGCACCCACCACTCCTGGGAGGTGTGGAACCGGGAGGACTACGCCGACTACCGGCTGAGCGTGCCCCGGTTCGTCGCCGAGTTCGGCTGGCAGGCGCCGCCCGCGTACGCCACGCTGCGGCGGGCGCTGCCCGGCGAGGAGCTCGCCGCCGACTCCCCCGGCATGCTGCACCACCAGAAGGCCGAGGACGGCAACGGCAAGCTGCGGCGCGGCCTGGAGCGGCACTTCGCCTTCCCGGAGGGCGACTTCGACCGCTGGCACTACCTCACCCAGGTCAACCAGGCCCGGGCGATCGCCGCCGGGATCGAGCACTGGCGGTCGCACTGGCCGGTGTGCGCGGGCACGGTCGTCTGGCAGCTCAACGACTGCTGGCCGGTGACCTCGTGGGCGGCGATCGACGGGGACGGTCGGGAGAAGCCGCTGTACCACGAGCTGAAACGGCTGTACGCGGACCGGCTGCTGGCCGTGCGGGAGGAGCGGGACGGCGGACTCGCGGTGGCCGTGGTCAACCAGGCCGGGCGGGCGTGGTCGGGGGCGCTGGCGCTGCGCCGGATGTCGGTGGAGGGGGAGGTGCTGGGCTCGGTGGAGGTGGATTTCACCGCCGGGCGGCGGGCGGTGGAGCCGGTGCCCGTGCCGCGCGAGCTGGAGCCGAACGGGCCGAAGGAATTCCTGGTCGCGGAGGCGGACGGGGTGCGGGCCCTGCGTTTTCCCGCGCCGGACCGGGAGATCCCCTATCCGCGGCCGGAGTTCGAGGTCGCGCTGGTGCCGGGCGGTGTCGAGGTGACGGCCCGGACGCTCGTACGGGATCTGCTGCTCCAGGCCGACCGGCTGGACCCGGCGGCGCGGGCCGACCGCGGGCTGGTGACGCTGCTGCCCGGGGAGCGGGTGACCATCGGTGTGCGGGGCTGGGAGAATCCCGACGCGGGCGCCGCCCGGGCCGCCCTGTACTGCATGGAGCCCTCCCGATGACAGCCCTTCATGGTCCTCGCGTCACCATCAAGGACGTCGCCGCGCGTGCCGGTGTCTCCAAGGGTGCCGTCTCGCTCGCCTTCAACCACAAGCCGGGGCTGTCTGAGGCCACCCGGGACCGGATCTTCCGGGCCGCCCGCGAGCTGGGCTGGGCGCCCAATCTGACCGCGCGGTCGCTGGCCGGGTCACGGGTGGACGTGGTGGGTCTGGCGATCTGCCGGCCGGCGCGGATGCTGGGCCTGGAGCCGTTCTACATGGAGTTCGTCTCGGGCGTGGAGAGCGTGCTGACCGAGCACTCCTGCTCGCTGCTGCTGCGGCTGGTGAAGAACCTGGACGAGGAGGCCGGGCTGCTGGAGTCCTGGTGGAAGGGGCGTCAGATCGGCGGCTCGATCCTGGTCGACTTCCGGGCGGACGATCCCCGGGTGCCGGTCGCCGAGCGGCTCGGGCTGCCGGTGGTCGCCGTCGGGCATCCGTCGCTGACCGGCTCGCTGACCTCGGTGTGGACCGACGACACGACGGCCGTCGGCGAGGCGGTGCGGTATCTCGCCGCGCTGGGGCATCGGCGTATCGCCCGGGTCGGCGGCGCCGCCGCCTTCGGGCATACGGCGCTGCGCACCGCCGCGTTCGACGAGGCGGCGCGGGAGCTGGGGCTCGCCGGGGCCTGGCAGGTCGCCACCGACTTCTCGGGGGAGGCGGGGGCGCGGGCGACGCGGTCGCTGCTGACCGCTGCCGCGCCGGACCGGCCGACGGCGATCGTCTACGACAACGACATCATGGCGGTGGCGGGGCTGTCGGTGGCCGCGGAGATGGGCCTGCGGGTGCCGGACGATGTGTCGCTGCTGGCGTGGGACGACTCGCAGCTGTGCCGGCTGACGCATCCGACGCTGTCCGCGATGAGCCATGATGTGCACGGGTTCGGGGCGGATGTGGCGCGGACGCTGTTCGGGGTGATCACGGGGGACGGGGCGGGGTCGCATCCGGTGCCGACGCCGGTGCTGACGCCTCGGGGGTCGACGGCTCCCCCGAGGGGATAGCCACCTCCGTGGGCAGACACGCTGATGTGACCTTCACCGCTCGACCCACCAGGACTGGGCAGCTACGTTACTCATAAGTAGCATGGGGCTGAGCGCGCGCTCAGTGCATGCGTGCCGCAGCAGTGCCACCCCGCACACCCTGGAGGAGAGCCATCGTGCCTCGTACCGTCAGGGACGTCGTCTTCGTCGACGGCGTCCGCACCCCGTTCGGCAAGGCGGGCCCGAAGGGCATCTACCACGAGACCCGCGCCGACGACCTTGTCGTGAAGGCGATCCGGGAGCTGCTGCGCCGCAACCCCGGCCTGGACCCGAAGAAGATCGACGAGGTCGCCATCGCCGCGACCACGCAGATCGGCGACCAGGGCCTGACCATCGGCCGCACGGCCGGCATCCTCGCGGGCCTGCCGCAGTCCGTCCCGGGCTACTCCATCGACCGCATGTGCGCGGGCGCCCTGACCGCCGTCACCACGGTGGCCGGCTCCGTCGCCTTCGGCGCGTACGACATCGCCATCGCGGGCGGTGTCGAGCACATGGGCCGCCACCCGATGGGCGAGGGCGTGGACCCGAACCCGCGGTTCGTGAGCGAGAAGCTGGTCGACGAGTCCGCCCTGTTCATGGGCATGACCGCCGAGAACCTGCACGACCGCTACCCGCAGATCACCAAGCTGCGCGCCGACGAGTACGCCGTGCGCTCTCAGGAGAAGGCCGCCAAGGCGTACGCCAACGGCAAGATCCAGGCCGACCTGGTGCCGATCTCGGTGCGCCGCACCAACCCGGAGGGCGGCGAGACCGGCTGGGGCCTGGTCACCGCCGACGAGCCGATGCGCCCGGGCACCACCCTGGAGAACCTCTCCGGCCTGAAGACGCCGTTCCGCGTGCACGGCCGGGTCACCGCCGGTAACGCGGCCGGTCTGAACGACGGTGCCACCGCCTCCCTCATCGCGTCCGAGGACTTCGCCCGCGAGAACAACCTGCCGGTGAAGATGCGCCTCGTGTCGTACGCCTTCGCGGGCGTCGAGCCGGAGGTCATGGGCTACGGCCCGATCCCGGCCACGGAGAAGGCGCTCGCCCAGGCGGGCCTGTCCGTCTCCGACATCGGCCTGTTCGAGATCAACGAGGCCTTCGCCGTCCAGGTCCTGGCCTTCCTGGACCACTACGGCATCGCCGACGACGACGAGCGCGTCAACCAGTACGGCGGCGCCATCGCCTTCGGCCACCCGCTGGCCTCCTCCGGCGTCCGCCTGATGACGCAGCTGGCCCGCCAGTTCGAGGAACAGCCGCACGTCCGCTACGGCCTGACCACCATGTGCGTCGGCTTCGGCATGGGCGCGACGGTCATCTGGGAGAACCCGCACTTCGAGGGGGACAAGTGAGCACCACCGCTGAGCTGCTGAAGGGTGCGGCCGAGCTGTTCCCGGACGAGGTCGTCACGCAGGCGCACGTGCGCCACTTCGACCTTCCGTTCGGGGCGGGCCGGTTCGCCCTGATCACCCTCGACAACGGGCACGACCACACCAAGCCGACCACCTTCGGCCCCCAGTCGCTGGCGAACCTCAACACCGCCATCGACCAGGTCGAGAAGGAGGCGGCGGACGGCGACATCGTCGGCGTCGGCATCACCGGCAAGCCGTTCATCTTCGCCGTCGGCGCCGACCTCAAGGGCGTCGAGCTGCTGAAGGAGTGGGACCACGCCTACGCCATCGGCAAGGGCGGCCACGACGTCTTCAAGCGCCTGTCCGGCCTCGCCGTGCCGACGTTCGCCTACTACAACGGCGCCGCGATGGGCGGCGGCGTCGAGGTCGGCCTGCACTGCACCTACCGGACCGTCTCCAAGGCCGTCCCGGCGTTCTCCCTGCCCGAGGTCTTCCTCGGCCTGGTCCCCGGCTGGGGCGGCTGCACGCTGCTGCCGAACCTGATCGGCGCCGACAAGGCCGTCTCGGTGATCATCGAGAACAGCCTCAACCAGAACAAGCAGCTCAAGGGCCGGCAGGTCTTCGAGCTGGGCATCGCGGACGCGCTCTTCGAGGGCGCCGACTTCCTGGAGCAGTCGCTGTTGTGGACCGCGCAGGTCCTCAAGGGCGACATCGAGGTCGAGCGCCCGGTGATCGACCGCGGCGAGGCCTGGGACCAGGCCGTCGCCAAGGGCCGCTTCATCGCCGACGGCAAGGTGCACGGCGCGGCCCCGGCCGCCTACCGCGCCCTGGACATCATCGCCGCCGCCAAGAACGGCGACCTCCAGCAGGGCTACGACGCCGAGGACAAGGCGCTCGCCGACCTGATCATGGGTGGCGAACTGCGCGCCGGCATCTACGCGTTCAACCTGGTGCAGAAGCGCGGCAAGCGCCCCGCGGGCGCCCCGGACAAGAACCTCGCCCGTCCGGTGACGAAGGTGGGCGTCGTGGGCGCGGGCCTGATGGCCTCGCAGCTCGCCCTGCTCTTCCTGCGCCGCCTGGAGGTCCCGGTCGTCCTCACGGACATCGACCAGGAGCGCGTCGACAAGGGTGTGGGCTACGTCCACGCCGAGATCGACAAGCTGCTCGGCAAGGGCCGGATCAACCAGGACAAGGCCAACCGCCTCAAGGCGCTGGTGACCGGTGTCCTGGACAAGGCCGAGGGCTTCGCGGACGCGGACTTCATCATCGAGGCCGTGTTCGAGGAGATGGGCGTCAAGCAGCAGGTGTTCGCGGAGGTCGAGGCGGTCGCCCCGGCGCACGCGATCCTCGCGACGAACACCTCCTCCCTCTCCGTGTCGGAGATGGCGTCGAAGCTGCGGCACCCCGAGCGGGTCGTCGGCTTCCACTTCTTCAACCCGGTCGCGGTCCTGCCGCTGCTGGAGATCGTCCGCGGCGAGAAGACGGACGACGCGTCGCTGGCCACGGCCTTCGCCGTCGCCAAGAAGCTGAAGAAGACCGCGGTCCTCACCAAGGACGCCCCGGCGTTCGTCGTGAACCGCATCCTGACCCGCTTCATGGGCGAGATCCAGAACGTCATCGACGAGGGCACCCCGGTCGAGGTCGCCGAGAAGGCGGTCGAGCCCCTGGGCCTCCCGATGTCCCCGCTGGTCCTCCTGGAGCTGGTCGGCCCGGCCATCGGCCTGCACGTCTCCGAGACGCTCAACAAGGCGTTCCCGGACCGCTTCAAGGTCTCCCCGAACCTGAAGGCGGTCGTCGAGGCGGGCAAGCGCGGCTTCTACGTCTACGACAGCGGCAAGCCGGAGCTGGACCCGGAGGTCGCCGCGCTGCTGAAGCAGGGCGACACCGTTCTCACCGAGGAGCAGGTGCGGGCGCGCGTCCTGGACGCCGTCGCCCAGGAGATCGGGCTCATGCTCGACGAGGGCGTCGTCGCCGAGGCCCAGGACATCGACCTGTGCCTGATCACCGGCGCCGGCTGGCCCTTCCACCTGGGCGGCATCACGCCGTACCTGGACCGCGAGGGCGTCTCCGAGCGGGTGAACGGCAAGCGGTTCCTGCCGCAGGGCGTGGCGAGCGTCCCGGCGTAACCCCTTCACGGCGAGAGCCAGGGGCCCCGCACACCGCCCGGTGTGCGGGGCCCTTCGTCGTACGAGCCGTCAGACGCTCCGCCAGGCCGCCAACGCCAGCCCCGGCTCGTCCTTCTGACGGGCGATGCGCAGGTCTCCGTCGGGAGTCACCGTCGCGGCCACCACCCGGCCCTCGGCGTCCTCCGCGAGCGAGACGCTCGTGCCCGCGGGGAGTTGCGGGCCGGACTCCGTCCACCACAGGCCCGCCGACTCCTGCTCGGTCGGGTAGGCGGCGAAGGCGACCCGGCCGGAGGCCGAGCGCTGGGCCAGCAGGGTGCAGTCGTGGCCCTCCAGGACACAGCGGAGCACGGACAGCGGGCCGGGGCCCGCGGCGGCGAGCAGCGGCACGGGGTCGGTGCCCGGGCGCCAGGCGTGGAGCATGCCCTCGGGGTCCGCGAAGAACAGCGTCGTGTGCTCCTTGGACGTGGGCAGGGCGGCCAGCGTGCCCGGTTCGACCCGCGCCGGGAGCGGATCGGCCATCACCGGGCGCCCCCCGGGCTCCTCCTGGAGCCACCGCAGGACGCCGGCCGGGCTGGTGCCGTACAGCTCGACGCGGCCCGACTCCGCGGTGACGGCGACGAGTTCCTCGTGCACCTTGGAGCCCTTCAGGTCGTGCCAGGCGTTCCAGCCGCCGCGCTCCTTCTGGTTGACGGTGTGCACGCCCTTGCCGCGGTTGCCGACGAAGACGTACGCCCGTCCCTCGGCGTCGACGGCCACGGCGGGCCGGCCGGTGCGCGCGCCCTTCTTGTTGGGGTGGCCGATCGGGATCCAGTCGAGGGCGGCGAGGTGCGCGCGGAAGTGGGTGGAGTGCACCAGGCCCGACTCGTCGCCGGTGGTGGGCCGCCAGGAGACCAGGTGGGCATAGCCGTCGGCGCCCTGGCCGACGGCGAGGACGGAGTGCAGGCGCTGGTCGCCGCCCACCGCGCGCCACGGCAGCCAGGAGCCGCCCGGGTGGCGCTCCGCCCGGCACCACACGGCCTCGTCGCGGGTGGTGTAGACGGCGAGCCGGCCGTCGCGGCCTCGTACCAGCCAGTCGCCGTTCACTGTACGGACCATGGACACGACCCCACTCTAATCGGGCGCCGGGAGCCGTCCGCCGGGCGGCCCCGTGGGACCCTGGGGGCATGAGTACCCCGCTCCTGGTCATCGTCGACGCCGCGAACGTGGTCGGGTCGGTGCCCGACGGCTGGTGGCGGGACCGGCGCGGGGCGGCGGAGCGGCTGCGGGACCGGCTGGCGGCGGACGGGCTGCCGGGGCATGCGGGACCCACCGAGATCGTGCTGGTGGTCGAGGGCGCGGCGCGTGGCGTGGACTCGGTGCCCGGGGTCCGGGTCGACGCGGCGCCCGGCAGCGGGGACGACCGCATGGTGGAACTGGTCGCCGCGGCCGGTGAGCGGCCCTGCCTGGTGGTCACGGCCGACCGCGAACTGCGCCGCCGGGTCACCGATCTGGGGGCGGAGGTCACGGGGCCGCGTACGGTACGCCGTTAGGGGACGGCGGGCTCAGCGGATCCGCGCCCACAGCACCGCCCCGTCCACCTTGTCCACCACCTCGTAGCGGGACGCCAGCAGCCGGTGCAGGGTCGGCAGGTGCTCGGGGGCGTAGGGCTTGCCGCGGGAGTCGTCGACGATCAGGGCCGGGGGGCGGGTGCTCAGTTCCCGGCGGAAGAGCGGCCAGGTGCCGGCGACGGCGTACCGCTCGCCGACCCCGGAACCGTCGCGGCCGCCGCTGTAGTTGGTGAGCAGCCCGGCGGTGAGGTAGCGGCTGGCGGGGGTGCGCCCGGCGAGCCAGTACGTCTCCGGGTGCATGCCCCAGATCAGGACGGGCTCGGCGGGGGCGGTGCGGCGGGCGGTGGCCTCGGCGAGGCGCTGGGCGTGGGCGAGTTCGGGGCGCGGGGCGGTCAGGCCCCAGGCGAGGAAGACGGCGCAGGCGCAGGCCGAGGTGAGCACCGCTCTCCGCACGCGCTCGGGGGGCGCCGCTCGCAGTGCCGCCGTCGCCAACAGGGCCAGCGGGGGCAGGAGTTGCAGGTAGTAGTGGCCGAAGAAGTGGAAGCCGGCCAGCACCGCGCCCGCCGACGCGGCCAGCCACAGCCACAGGTCGACGGGCCCGGTGCGCGGCGCCCGTACGACGGGGGCGAGCAGGCCCGCGCAGGCCGCCGCCAGGATCGCGGCGTTGCCCAGCCCCCGGGTGACGGCGTGCAGCTCCGAGCCGGTGAAGGTGGCGTACGCCGTGGATCCGGTGACCGTCCAGAACAGGAAACCGGCCGGATCGGTGAGCAGGGCCGCCGTGAGCACCGGCAGGGCCGCCCCGGCCGCGAGGCGCGGCAGCCCCGAGCGGGCGGCACCGGAGGTGACGCACAGCCAGGCCACCGGCAGCAGCACCGCCCCGCCGGTCTGCTTGGCGAGGAAGGCGCAGGCGACGGCCACGCCCGCCGCTCCCCAGCGGCGCCGGTCGGCGCACCACATCGCGGCGGCGGTGCCCGGCAGTATGAACACCTCGAACCCGGCGGCCTGCGCGTCCTCCGGGTTGAGCCCGACGGAGACCAGCAGATAGAGCACCCCGGCGGTGCGGCCCGCGCGGTCGCCCCAGCGGCGGCGGGCCAGGGAGGCCAGCAGGGCGGCGGTGAGCAGCTGGGCGAGGATCGCGAGCACCCGGACGGAGGTGAGCGAGCCCGAGCCGGCCAGTGCGAAGGCCGCCTCGTAGAGCCAGGGCACCAGCGGCGGCTTGCGGTCCACGACCGTCTCGTACAGCTGTCCGCCGTGCGCCAGTATCCGCGCCTGGACGGCGAGATAGCCCTCGTCGGGGTTCCACAACGGCCGGGCGAAGGACGGGACGCGGGTGAGGCAGGCGAGCACGGCCAGCGCCGGCAGCAGCCGTCGCCAGTAGCCGTGGCCCGCGCGCGGTCCGGTGACGGTATGTGTCGGGGCGGGGTGCTCGGCGCGCATGCGCCGTACGCTATCCGGCCCCGTACTTCCCGCCGAAGCAGGACATACGGGGCCGGATGTGCGGGTGGGTCGGTGACCCGCCGTAGGTGGTGTCCCGGCTACGGCTCCTCGTGGGGGTGGCCCTCGATGACGTCTGCGACGGTGGTCTCCTGGTGCCGGCCGAGACGGCTGTGCGAGCGGCCGTAGAGGAAGTACACGAAGAAGCCGGCCGCCATCCAGATGGCGAACCGCACCCAGGTCTCGGCGGGCAGGTTCAGCATCAGCCACAGCGAGGCGGCCACGGACAGGATCGGGATGACCGGCACCCACGGGGTGCGGAAGGCGCGGTGCAGGTCGGGCCGGGTGCGGCGGAGGATGATCACGCCGATCGCCACGACGACGAAGGCGAACAGGGTGCCGATGTTCACCAGCGCGGCGAGTTCGGTCAGCGGGGTGAAGCCGGCCAGGATCGCGATGACCACACCGAGCAGGATGGTCGGCCGGTGCGGGGTCTTGAACTTGGGGTGGACGCGGGAGAAGAACCGGGGCAGCAGTCCGTCACGGCTCATCGCGAAGAACACGCGGGTCTGGCCGAGCAGCAGGATCATGCAGACCGTGGTCAGGCCGACGGCAGCGCCGAAGCTGATGAAGCCCGCGTACCAGGGGTGCCCGGTGGCCTTGAAGGCGTCGGCGAGCGGGGCGTCCACGGACAGTTCGCTGTAGTGCTGCATACCGGTGACGACGATCGACACGGCCACGTACAGCGCGGTGCAGATGAAGAGGGAGCCGAGGATGCCGCGCGGCATGTCGCGCTGCGGGTTGCGGGTCTCCTCGGCGGCGGTGGCCACCACGTCGAAGCCGATGAAGGCGAAGAAGACGACGGAGGCGGCGGTGAAGATGCCCATCACACCGAAGTTGGAGGGCGCCCAGCCGAACATCAGCTGGATCAGCGGGGCATCGAGACTCTGACCGGCCTCCACGGGCCGCGCCTCGGGGATGAACGGGTCGTAATTGTCGCCGTTGATGAAGAAGGCGCCCGCGATGATCACGACGAGGACGACGGTCACCTTGATGGCGACGACGACCGAGGTGACCCGCGCGGACAGCTTCACACCGACCACCAGGATCGCGGTCAGCAGCAGCACCAGCACCGCGGCGAGGATGTCGAACCCGAAGCCCTCGGCCCCCTCGCGGCTGCCGAGCGCCGCGGGCATGTGCCAACCCGCGTTGTCCATCAGCGACTGGATGTAGCCCGACCAGCCGACGGCCACCACCGCCGTGCCGAGCGCGAACTCCAGGACCAGGTCCCAGCCGATGATCCAGGCGGGCAGTTCGCCGAGAGAGGCGTACGAGAACGTGTACGCGGACCCGGCGACCGGGACGGTGGAGGCGAACTCGGCGTAGCAGAGCGCGGCGAGTGCGCAGGCGACACCGGCCGCGACGAACGCCAGGGCCACCGCGGGGCCGGCGTTGTTCCTGGCGACCGAGCCGGTCAGCACGAAGATGCCGGTGCCGATGATGACACCGACGCCGAAGACCGTCAGGTCCACGGCCGAGAGGGATTTCTTGAGGGCGTGCTCCGGCTCCTCGGTATCGAGGATGGACTGTTCGACCTTCTTCGTCCGGAAGAGGGTGCTGCTCACGGGCGTACCTCCCACGCTTGTCGTCCTCGACATGATCGAGAGGGGGCGTAGTGCGTATGCCCCGACGCGGGCGGTTTCACGCGAATGGGCCGGTTTCACCACTCTTGACAGTGGTGAAACCGGCCCATCTGGCGGTACGGGGGTGTCAGTCCCGGGCGGCCTCGATCTCGTCGGCGGTGGCGCGGTCGTACCGGCCGTCGAGCTTGGAGACGAGCCCGGTGACCTGGCGGGCGATGTCCGGGGCGGTCAGGCCGATCTCCGCCATCACCTCGGCGCGCGAGGCGTGGTCGAGGAAGCGCGGCGGGATGCCGAAGTCGCGCAGCGGGACGTCGACGCCCGCGTCCCGCAGGGCCTGCGCGATCGCGGAGCCGACTCCGCCGACGCGGGAGTTGTCCTCGACGGTGACGACCACCCGGTGCCGCTCGGCGAGCGGGGCCAGGGCCTCGTCCACCGGCTTGACCCAGCGCGGGTCGACGACGGTGGTGGAGATGCCCTGCTGGTCGAGCAGGACGGCGATCTCCAGGCACATCGGCGCGAGCGCGCCCACGGAGACCAGCAGCACGTCCGGGCGGTCGGTGCCGGGCTCGCGCAGCACGTCCATGCCGCCCACGCGCCCGACGGCCGGTACGGCGGGGCCGACGGCGCCCTTGGAGAAGCGGACCACGGTCGGCGCGTCCGTCACCTCGACGGCCTCGCGCAGCTGGGCGCGGACCTGCTCGGCGTCACGCGGGGCGGCCAGCCGCAGCCCCGGCACGACCTGGAGGATCGACATGTCCCACATGCCGTTGTGGGAGGCGCCGTCGGTGCCGGTGATGCCGGCCCGGTCCAGCACGAACGTCACCCCGCACTTGTGCAGGGCCACGTCCATGAGCACCTGGTCGAAGGCGCGGTTGAGGAAGGTGGCGTAGACGGCGAAGACGGGGTGCAGGCCGCCCGTCGCCAGGCCCGCCGCGGACACGGCGCCGTGCTGCTCGGCGATGCCGACGTCGTAGACCCGCTCCGGGAAGCGCTTGGCGAACTTGTCCAGGCCGACCGGCTGGAGCATCGCGGCGGTGATGGCGACGATGTCCTCGCGCTCCTCGCCGAGCCTGACCATCTCGTCGGCGAAGACACCGGTCCAGTCGGCGCCGGAGGAGGCGATGGGCAGGCCCGTGTCGGGGTGGATCTTGCCGACGGCGTGGAAGCGGTCCGCCTCGTCCTGGAGGGCGGGCTGGTAGCCGCGGCCCTTCTCGGTGAGGCAGTGCACGATGACCGGCCCGCCGAAGCGCTTGGCGCGGGCCAGCGCGGACTCCAGGGCCTCGATGTCGTGGCCGTCGATCGGGCCGACGTACTTCAGGCCCAGGTCCTCGAACATGCCCTGCGGTGCGATGAAGTCCTTCAGGCCCTTCTTGGCGCCGTGCAGGGTCTCGTAGAGCGGCTTGCCGACGACCGGGGTGCGGTCGAGGATCTCCTTGGTGCGGGCCAGGAAGCGCTCATAGCCGTCGGTGGTGCGGAGCGTGGCGAGGTGGTTGGCGAGGCCGCCGATGGTCGGGGCGTAGGAGCGCTCGTTGTCGTTGACGACGATGACGAGCGGGCGGTCCTTGGCCTCGGCGATGTTGTTCAGCGCCTCCCAGGCCATACCGCCGGTCAGCGCGCCGTCACCGATGACGGCGACGACGTGGCTGTCGCGTTCGAGCAGCTGGTTGGCCTTGGCGAGGCCGTCGGCCCAGCCCAGGACCGTCGACGCGTGGGAGTTCTCGATGATGTCGTGCTCGGACTCGGCCTGCGAGGGGTAGCCGGACAGGCCGCCCTTCATCTTCAGCCGGGAGAAGTCCTGCCGGCCGGTGAGCAGCTTGTGCACATAGGACTGGTGGCCGGTGTCCCACAGCACCTTGTCCTTGGGGGAGTCGAAGACCCGGTGCAGGGCGATGGTGAGCTCCACCACGCCGAGGTTCGGGCCGAGGTGGCCGCCGGTCTTGGAGACCGCGTCGACGAGGAAGGTCCGGATCTCCTCTGCCAGCTGGTCCAGCTCCTCCAGGCTGAGCCGGTCCAGATCGCGCGGTCCCCTGATGCGGGTCAGCAGCGGCACCCGTGCCTCCTTGCAGTAGAGCTGTTTCGAGCTGTTGCCGGGCTTGTCGAGTCTAATGTTCCGCCCGACATGGCTGTGCCCGGCACCGCCATTGGCGCCGGGCACAGGTTCAACGGGGTGACGGCATCGCCCTACGCGCGACCGGCCGTCTTCTGGGTGCGGCGGGTGATCGAGTCGATGACCACCGTGGTCAACAGCACACCCGCGGTGATCATGTACTTCACCGGCTCGGCGATGGACTCCAGCTGGAGGCCGTACTGGATGGACACGATCACCAGGACACCGAGCAGGGCGTTCCAGGTGCGGCCCCGGCCGCCGAAGAGCGAGGTACCGCCGATCACGGCCGCGGCGATCGCGTTCATCAGCAGGTCACCGGTACCGGCGCTCTGGTTCGCCGAGGCGATCTTGGAGGCCAGGAAGAGACCGCCCATCGCCGCGAAGCCGCCGGAGATCGCGAAGACCGAGATCCGCATCGCGGTGACGTTGATACCGGCGCGCCGGGAGGCCTCGACGCTGCCGCCGAGCGCGAAGACCTTGCGGCCGTAGCTGGTGCGCCGCAGCACGAAGTCCGTGGCGACCAGGAACACGAGGAAGATCACCGTGGCCAGCGGCAGGCCCTTGTACTGGTTGTACATGAACGCCGCGGCGAAGGAGATCACCGCGAGCAGCGCGGTGCGCAGGATCGTCTCGTTCAGCGGCCGGGACGGGATGCCCGCGGCCTCGCGCCGCCGGTTGCCCAGGAACGAGGTGATGAAGAAGACCGCGGTCACCACGGCCGCCAGGCCGTACGCGGCGGCGATGTCCGTGAAGAAGTACGTGGTCAGCTGGCCGATGAAGCCGTCGCTGTCGAGGTTGATCGTGCCGTTCTCGCCCAGCGTCTGGAGCATGAAGCCCAGCCAGAAGAGCAGACCGGCCAGTGTGACCGCGAAGGCGGGGGCGCCGAGCACCGCGAAGAAGAAGCCGTGCGCCGCGCCGATGGCGGCACCCGCGGCGATCGCGAACAGCACCGCGATCCACTCCGGCCAGCCCTGGTTGACCGCGAGGACGGCCGCGATGGCGCTGGCCGCGCCGCTGACCGAGCCGACGGACAGGTCGATCTCGCCGAGCAGCAGCACGAAGACGATGCCGACGGAGATCATGCCGGTGCCGACCATCGTGACGGTGATGTCGCTGATGTTCTGCGCGGACAGGAACGCCGAGTTCAGGCTCTGGAAGACGACGCAGATGATGACCAGGCCGAGGATGACCGGGATCGAGCCCAGCTCACCGGCGCGCATCTTGCGCTTGAACTCGGTCCAGTAGCCGAGCAGGCCCTCCTCGCGGACGAGGAGTCGGGGGTCGACCGCGGTGACCGCGGCGGCGGCCGCCTCGGGGTTCTCCACGACGTGCTCTTCCTTCGAGACGGCCGTGGCGGAGGTCTTGTCGGTGCTCACTTGGAAACCTCCCCGGTCGTGCGCGCCGCACGGCGGGTCACGGCGTTGTCGGTGGCGCCGGTGATGGCGGAGATGATCTCCTCCTGCGAGGTCGACTTGACCTCGAAGACGCCGTTGTTGCGGCCGAGGCGCAGCACCGCCACCTTGTCGGCGACGGCCTTGACGTCGGCCATGTTGTGGCTGATCAGGATGACGGCGTGGCCGCGCTCCCGCAGCCGCTCGACCAGGTCGAGCACCTGGGCGGTCTGCTCCACGCCGAGGGCGGCGGTGGGCTCGTCGAGGATGACCAGCTGGGGCTCGCCGAGCATCGAGCGGGCGATGGCCACGGTCTGGCGCTGACCGCCGGAGAGCGAGGCGATCGGGATCCGCACGCTGGGGATGCGGATCGACAGGGTCTTCAGCAGCTCGCGGGAGCGGCGCTCCATCTCGACCTCGTCGAGGACGCCCCACTTCCTCAGCTCACGGCCGAGGAAGAGGTTGCCGACGACGTCGATGTTGTCGCACAGCGCGAGGTCCTGGTAGACCGTCGCGATGCCCAGGGCCTGGGCGTCGTGCGGCTTGTTGATCGTTACGGCCTTGCCTTCCCATTCGATGACGCCCTCATCGATGGGGTGCACGCCGGCGATCGTCTTGACCAGCGTGGACTTTCCGGCGCCGTTGTCGCCGACCAGGGCGACCACCTCACCGGCGTGGATCTCGAGCTCTACGTCGGTGAGCGCCTGGACGGCACCGAACCGCTTGGAGACCCCGCGCAACGCCAGCACGGGCGTAGCGGACACGTGAACCATCTCCTTCGCCGCCTGACCCGGCGGGAGGTTGTGCAGAAGTTTGGGGGGTGATCCGGGGGCCCGGCCCCGGACGGGTGTTCCGACCGGCGCCCCGCGCGAGCTTGCGGGGCTGTCATAAGGCGCGAGGGCGCCGGTGGAGCCTGAAGGGAGTGCGGCCGTCCCGTACGGGAGTGGCGGACGCCGACTCCCGTCGCGGTGCGGGGACTTGGGCCGTTTACTCGATGCCGAGCTTGTCGCAGGCCTTCTTGTACTTGGCCGTGCAGATCTCGTCGGCGGTGTAGACGCCGTCCTTGATGACGGTGTCGTTGATGTTCTCCTGAGTCAGCGAGGTGACGTCGACCAGGACGGACGGGACGTCCTTGGCGCTGTCGCTGGAGACCTTGTCCTTGGCGATGGAGTCCAGGCTCTCGCCCTTGGCCAGCGCGACGGCCATCTCGGCGGCGGCCTCGGCCTCCGGCGCGTACGGCTTGTAGACGCTCATGAACTGCTCACCGGCGACGATGCGCTGCACGGCGGCCAGCTCGGCGTCCTGGCCGGTGACCGGCACGTCGAGGCCGGCGGCCTTCAGGGCGGTGATGATGCCGCCCGCCATGCCGTCGTTGGCGGAGTAGACACCGACGATGTTCTTCTTGCCGAGCGCCGAGATCGCCGCCTCCATGTTGGCGTTGGCGTTGTCCGGCGACCACTCCTTGGTGTCGTACTCCTTGCCGACCTTCACCTTGCCGTCGAGGACGGAGTGCGCGCCCTCCTTGAACTGGGCGGCGTTCGGGTCGGTGACGGAGCCGTTCATCATGACGATCTGGCCGTCCTCGGCCTTGTCGCCCAGCGCCTCCAGCAGGGCCTCGCCCTGGGTCTTGCCGACCGCCACGTTGTCGAAGGACGTGTAGGCGCTGATCGGGCCCTCGGCGAGGCGGTCGTAGGCGACGACCTTGATGCCGGCGTCCACGGCCTTCTGGACGGAGTTCTTGATCGCCTTGGCGTCCACGGCGTCCAGGATCAGCACGTCCACCTTGTTGGTGATCATCGTGTCGACCTGCTGGGCCTGGAGGTTGGCGTCCTGCCGGGCGTTGTTGTACTCGACGGTCGCCTTGTTGTCCGTCAGCTCCTTGATCTTCTTCTCGATCAGGGGCCGGTCGAACTTCTCGTACCGCGCGGTCTTGTTCTCCGGCAGGAGCAGACCGATCTTGATGTCGTCGCCCTTGGCGGGGGCCGAGCCGGTGGAGTCCTTGTCGCCGCCGGCCTGCTCAGCGCTGCCGCAGGCGGCGAGAGACACGGCCATCGCACCCGCGGCGATGGCTACGGCGGCACGACGCATACGCGTGTTCACTTCAGAAACCTCCCTGACGAGGCCGCGTCGTTGCGGCCGAGGTGGCTGGAAGTCAACTCGGCCACACGTGCGACGTCAAGAAGTAAATCCTTAACGGGTTGGCAACGGTGCCATCCGTTCTCTAAGTGAAGGCAGGGGTGGCGGCCTGGAGGGAGCCGGACACGCTTCCATCCAAAAGGGTCGAGTCACCCATCTCGCTCAGGGCGAGGGCGAGCGCTCCGAGCACCTCCGCACGGCCCCCAAGTGCCCCGGGAAGAACGGAGAGTTGACGCGCCGCGCTGGGAATGGCGTAGCGGCCGACGGACTCCCTGATCGGCCCGAGCACCAGCTCTCCGGCCTCGGCGAGATCACCGCCCAGGACCACCCTGCTCGGGTTCAGAAGATTGCAGAGGTTGGCGACTCCACTGCCGATGTGGCGGCCGACGTCGGCGATCACCCGACGGCAGCCCGGGTCACCGTCCCGCGCCAGCCGGACGACACCCTCCATGGTCAGATCCGTGCCGTGGCTGGACTGGAGCAGCGGCAGCACATAGCGCGCGGCCGTGAAGGTCTCCAGGCAGCCCCGGTTTCCGCAGCGGCAGACGGGGCCGGATTCATCAAGTGTAATATGCCCGATTTCTCCTGCAGTGCCGCCCGGCCCCCGGTAGATCTTGCCGTCGATCACCAGGCCCGCGCCGACACCGCTGGAGACCTTGATGTACGCCAGGTCCCGCACGCCCTTGCCGCTGCCCCAGACCAGCTCGCCGAGGGCGCCCAGGTTGGCGTCGTTGTCCACGTACACGGGCACCCCGAGCCGCCCGCGCAGCTCCTCGGCGGGCTTGGCACCGGTCCAGCCGGGCAGGATCGCGGTCGAGCCGAGCTGGCCGGACTCCACGTCGATCGGGCCGGGCACGCCGAGACCCACCCCGGCGATCTTCGAGCGGTCCACGCCGGTCGCCGCGATCAGCCGGTTGACCAGCTCTTCCGCCCGGTCGAAGCCCTGCGCGGCGGAGGCGTCCACATCCAGCGGCTCGGACTCCTCGGCCAGCACCTGATGGGCCAGGTTGCCGACCGCGACCCGCAGATGGGTGTGTCCGAAATCGACGCCGATCACGATGCCGGCGTCCCCGCTCAGACTGACGCTGCGCGCCCGCCGGCCGCCCGCCGAGGTGGGCGTGACCTCGACGGTTCCGCCGTCCTTCAGCTCCCGGACGATGTTCGAGACGGTCGCCGCGGACAGGCCCGTGGTCCTCGCGATCTCCGCCTGGGTGAGGGATCCCGCCAGCCGCACGGCTCGTACGACCCGCTCCAGGTTGGCTCGGTGCAGCGACGACTGCGACCCCGGAGTCTCCACGACGACCTCCTGCGCGCGGGACCGCTTCGATGAGGCCCCGTCTATGTCCAACTAGTGAACTCTAAGCTGAGCCGTCCGGGGTACCTCCCGTCAAGAGGTTGAACAGTTTCCGGGGGCATGCACACACGTGTGCGCACCGCTCCCCCGCCGGGAACGGTGCGCACACGGTCGCGCGCGGAGCGCTACTTCAGCGTGGCCGAGGTGAGACCCGCCTGCACCTGGCGCTGGAAGGACAGATAGACCACCAGCATCGGGATCATCGCGATCGTCACGCCCGCGAACAGCACGGGAAGGTCGGAGGCGTACCCCTGCTGCTGCTGGAGCTGGATCAGCCCCTGGGTGAGGACGTACCGCTCCGGGTCGTCACCGCTCTGCGGCTGCATCAGCACGGTCGGCAGGATGAACTGGTTCCACTGGCCGAGCGTGTTGAAGATGCCCACGCTGATCAGGCCCGGCTTCGCCATCGGCAGCATCACCTGGAAGAAGGTCCGGGTGTGCGAGGCCCCGTCCAGGATCGCCGCCTCGAACACCGCCGTCGGCAGGGTCCGGAAGAAGGCGTGCATGAAGAAGACGGTGAACGGCATGGAGTAGGCGACGTACACCAGGATCAGGCCCTGATAGGTGTTGAGCATGTCCAGCCGTTTGACCATGAAGAACAGCGGGACCAGGGCCAGGAAGACCGGGAACATCGCGCCCGCGACGAAGAAGTAGTAGAGGAAGCGATTCCCCCAGAACCGATAGCGGGCCAGCACGTACGCGGCCATCGAGCCGAACAGCATCGTCAGCGGCACCGAGAAGGCCAGCACGACGACGGTGTTGAGGAAGTAGTCGCCGATGCCCTTCTCCCAGGCCCGGCTGAAGACGTCGAAGCTCCAGTTCTCCGGCCAGCCGAAGGCCGAGCCGGCGATCTGGGCGTCCGTCTTGAAGGAGCTGAGCACCAGCCACAACAGCGGCAGGACGATCATCAGGGCCCACAGGGCGAGGAAGCCGTGCGAGAAGGCGTTCAGGGTGACGCCCTCGCCGCGCCGCTCGCCGGCCCTCGGCGGGACCTTGTCCACGGTGCGCTCGGCCGGGGGCGGCGCGGTTTCCTTCAGGGGTGCGCTCATCGTCGTATCTCTCGTCTCTCCCGCTTCCCCGCTCAGAACTCGACGCGGTCGCGGCGGGTGGCGCGCAGCATGACCACGGACAGGATCAGGGTGAGGAGCAGCATCACCACGCCCATGGCGCAGGCGTAGCCGCTCTTGCCGTAGTAGAGGAAGTTGCGCATCATCACGGTCGCCATGACCTCGCTGTGGTGGTCCGGGCCGCCGCCGAACTCGCCCGAGGTCATGGTCGAGACGAGGATGAACATGTCCATCGCCGCGATGCCGAGATAGACCCACGCCGTCTGCACGGAGTCCCACAGCAGCGGCAGGGTGATGCGGAAGAAGGACTGGGCGCGGCCGGCGCCGTCGATGAGCGCGGCCTCGTAGATGTCCTTCGGGATGGACTGCATGGCGGCGGAGAACAGCACCAGGTAGAAGCCGACGCCGTGCCAGACGACGACCACGATCAGCGCCCAGAGCACGAAGTTCGGTTCGTTGAGCCACTCCACCGGCCGGCCGGCGTCGACCAGACCGAGCTTGACCAGGATGCCGTTGAGCATGCCGCCGCTGTCGCTGCGGTAGACCGCGCCGAACAGCACGGCGAGGATCGCCAGCGACAGCACCTGCGGGAAGAAGTAGACGACCTTGTAGAACCGGGACCCGGCGACTCCGGACACCCCGCCGGCCCGGCTCCGTCCGCCCGCGTTCAGCATGAAGGCGAAGAACAGCGCGAGCAGAATGGTGATCACCGGGATGAACACCAGGAACAGGATGTTGTGCCAGATGGCCCCCATGAAGATGTCGTCCTGGAACAACGCCTTGTAGTTGTCCAGTCCGACAAAGCTGAAGGTCTGTGACTGGCCCTTCCAGTCGGTCAGCGAATAGCCGAACGTCTGGATGTACGGCCAGATGACGAAGATCAGATAAAGCGCCACAGGAACGAGAAGAAACCCCGCGACGAACCGATACTGCCCCTTACGCATAAAAACCTGCCCCTGCTGTCCCTACCCAAGGGGCGCGGGACTGTGTCTATTAGCGGCTCCGCCGCGGGGCGCGACCAGCCACAACGGACCGGCAGACCGCAGACCACCGCACCCCAACGGCGCACCCGGAAAAACTACTCGCGACGGTTCTTCTTGGACGCCGGGTCCTTCGCCGCCTTGTCGACAGCAGCTTGCGCCCGCTTCAACCACTCCTTGGGCTGAATCCGCCGAGCCATCAGCTCATTGGACGCGTTCTGGATCGCCGTGTCCATCTCGCTGTACCACTCGGTGTACAGATACCGGAACGTGTTCTCCCCGGCCGCCTTCGACGCCTCGACCGTCGACTGCGTTCCCGGTCGCAACCGCACACTCGGGTCCACGCCGTCCTTCAGGATGGTCAGCGAGTTCGCCTCCTTGGCGAACAGCGTCGACCACTCCCGCGACAGCATCATCCGCATGAACTCCTTGGCCGCCGGCAGGTTCTTCGCCTTGGCCGGGATGATGAAGGGCTCGCCGGAGCCGGCCCGGATCGCCTCGAACGGCATCACGCTGCCGTCGAGCAGCGGCATCGGCAGGAACTTCATGTCGAAGTCCGCCGGGGTCTGCTTCAGCTGCTCGTTCTCCAGCCAGGAGCCGGAGGTGATGAAGGCGGCCTTGTACTGGTTCCAGCGGGTCTGCGACTCGGTGTGGGTCAGGCCGTTGGTGCCGGGCATCAGATAGCCCTTCTCGACGACCTCGTAGATCGCCTCGACGGCCGCCTGCGCCGCGTCGGAGCCGACGAACGCCTTGGGGTCGAGGTTGTCGATCGCCTTCATGGCGTCCAGGCCGCCCTTCTTGGCGATCAGGTCCATGATGGCGACGTTGATGTAGTACGGGTACTTGCCCTGGTGGGCGAGGCCGCCGATGCCCTGGGACTTGGCGTCCTTGCAGATGGCGAGGAAGTCGTCCCAGGTCTTGGGCTCCTCCCAGCCCTTGTCCTTGAACAGCTTGCCGGAGTACCAGAGCCCCCACACCGTGTAGATGTAGTTGAGGGCGACGACCTTGCCCTCCTGCAGGCCCGGGTCGAGGGTGCCGGGGATGACGGTGTCGCGGACCTTCTTCGACGGGTCGTCCACGCTGGGCGCGTCCAGGACCTCGGCGAGGTCGAGGAGCTGGCCGTTCCGGTACAGGACGTCGATCTTGATCTTCTGGGCGCCGGAGTTGTCCACGATGTCCGGCGGGTTGCCGGCGTTGAAGCGCGGCTGGAGCTTGCCGGTGATCTCCTGGGTGCCGGTGTGGGTGGAGGTCACCCCCCACTTCTTCTGGAAGGCGGTCTCCCAGGCCTTGGCGTAGTCGTCGCCGTAGCCGCCCTTGAAGATGACGACGTCGAGCTTGCTGCCCTTCTTCACGCCGAAGGGGTTGTCCTTGGAGGTCTCCCCCTGGGTGTCGTCGTTCGATTCCTCGCCACCGCCGCCGCTGGCGCAGGCGGACAGGAAGCCCATGGCGGGTACGGAGACCAGCCCGAGCGCGGCGGACCGCTTGATCAGGGCGCGCCGGCCGACGCCGTCGGCCCCCTGGTGCGCGGCCGTGTTCTCTGCGCCGTTCCCGGCGCCGCTCTCGGCGGAAGTGGATCCCATGCTCAAGTCCTCGCCTTCTTCCAGGACTCAGGCGGTGAACCGGATCCTCCCCGGCACCGCGGTGGGGTCAAGCAGGGTCGTACAAGGAGTCGTACAAGCATGTGCGGTTCGTGTGAATCGCCGACAGGTATAGTCCACTTCCCGCCAGCGGAGCAAGATCGAATGCAAGGTTCGCCGTTTGTCTTTTCCGAGTTGAGACCTCGCGGAAATATGGGGCACCGACGGGCGGCCCGCCGCAAAAACCCGGGTGACCGCGCTCGAATGGCGCAGCCAACACCCTTGACAGCCTTGACCACTTGAGCCACAACTGATCCTTGCGCCTCGAAGTTGACAACGTTGTCCGGCGGCGCAGGGAGGGTGCTGAGCCATGCGACACAGAAATCGGCACAGATGTCGGCCCGGATGGAGTACGGCGGTCGTCGCGGCGGCCGCCGTCGCTTTGACCGTCGGCTCGCCGGGCGCGGCGGTCGCCCTGCCGGCCGCGCCCGAGGCCGCCGGCCGGGAGTTCGCCTCCTCCTTCGAGGCGCGGGACCCCGCACCCGACTGGCTGAACACCGTCGACACCGCGCCGGACGGCACCCGGCGCACCTCGGGCGTCGACGGCGGCTACCGCAGCGGGATCCCGGGCAACGTCACCGAGCACGTCACCGACGTGCGGGCCAACGGGGAGAACAGCGGCGCCGGCGAGGTGAAGGAGAACCTCGTCGACGGGGAGCCGGGCACCAAGTGGCTGGTCTTCGAGCCCACCGGCTGGGTCGAGTTCGACCTGGACAAACCGGTCAAGCTGGTGACGTACGCGCTCACCTCCGCCAACGACTTCGCCACCCGCGACCCGGCCGACTGGACCCTCCAGGGCTCCACGGACGGCAAGGACTGGAAGACCCTGGACACCCGCACCGGCGAGTCCTTCGCCGAACGCTTCCAGACGAAGTCGTACGACCTGGCCGAACCCGCCGAGTTCCGGCACTTCCGGCTGGACATCACCAGGAACCACGGCGCCGGTCTGCTCCAGCTCGCCGATGTGCAGTTCTCCACCGGCGGCAACGCCGGGCCGGTCCCCGAGGACATGCTCTCCCTGGTCGACCGCGGCCCCAGCGGCTCGCCCACCGCGAAGGCGCGCGCCGGGTTCACCGGCACACGCGCCCTGCGCTACGCCGGCCGGCACACCGCGGACGGGCGTGGGTACGCGTACAACAGGGTCTTCGACGTCGACGTGGCCGTCACCCGCGACACCCGGCTGTCCTACCGGGTCTTCCCGTCGATGGCCGACGGCGACCTCGACTACGCGGCCACGCACGTCTCCGTGGACCTGGCCTTCACGGACGGCACCTACCTCAGCGACCTGGGCGCCACCGACCAGCACGGCTTCCGGCTCTCCCCGCAGGGCCAGGGCGCGGCCAAGGTGCTCTACGTCAACCAGTGGAACAACGTGGTGGCGCGGATCGGCTCGGTGGCGGCCGGGAAGACCGTCGACCGGATCCTGGTGGCGTACGACGCGCCGAAGGGCCCGGCGCGGTTCCGCGGGTGGGTGGACGACGTGGCGCTGGACGTGGCACCCCCGGAGCCGCGCCGGGCGCACCTGTCCGACTACGCGGTGACCACGCGCGGCACCCACTCCAGCGGCGGCTTCTCGCGCGGCAACACGTTCCCGGCGACCGCCGTGCCGCATGGCTTCAACTTCTGGACGCCGGTCACCAACGCGGGGTCGCTGAGCTGGCTGTACGACTACGCGCGGGCCAACAACGCGGACAACCTGCCCACCCTCCAGGCGTTCAGCGCCAGTCACGAGCCGAGCCCGTGGATGGGCGACCGGCAGACCTTCCAGGTGATGCCGTCCGCGGCCGCGGGCACCCCCGACACCGGCCGCTCCGCCCGCGCGCTGCCCTTCCGCCACGAGAACGAGACGGCCCGGCCGCACTACTACGGGGTCCGCTTCGAGAACGGGCTCAAGGCCGAGATGACGCCGACGGATCACGCGGCGGTGCTGCGCTTCACCTATCCCGGCGACGACGCGAGCGTGGTCTTCGACAACGTGACCGACCAGGCGGGCCTGACCCTCGACCCCGCCACCGGCACGGTCAGCGGCTACTCGGACGTGAAGTCCGGTCTGTCGACCGGCGCGACCCGCCTCTTCGTCCACGGCGTCTTCGACAAGCCGGTGACGGACAGCGCGTCGAGCGGCGTCAAGGGCTATCTGCGCTTCGACGCGGGCGCCGACCGCACCGTGACCCTGCGCCTGGCCACCTCCCTGATCAGCGTCGACCAGGCGAAGGACAACCTGCGCCAGGAGATCCCGGACGGCACGTCCTTCGAGGAGGTCAGGGCACGCGCCCAGCGCCAGTGGGACCGGCTGCTCGGGAAGGTGGAGGTGGAGGGCGCGACGCCGGACCAGCTGACCACGCTGTACTCCAGCCTCTACCGGCTGTACCTGTACCCCAATTCGGGCCATGAGAAGGTCGGTTCGACGTACAAGTACGCCTCGCCCTTCTCCCCCATGCCGGGCCCGGACACCCCCACGCACACCGGAGCGAAGATCGTCGAGGGCAAGGTGTACGTCAACAACGGCTTCTGGGACACCTACCGGACGACCTGGCCCGCGTACTCCCTGCTGACCCCGTCCCGGGCGGGCGAGCTGGTCGACGGGTTCGTGCAGCACTTCAAGGACGGCGGCTGGACCTCCCGCTGGTCCTCCCCCGGCTACGCCGACCTGATGACCGGCACCTCTTCGGACGTGGCCTTCGCGGACGCGTACGTCAAGGGCGTGGACTTCGACGCGGAGGCGGCGTACGAGGCGGCCCTGAAGAACGCGACCGTGGTGCCGCCGTCCTCCGGCGTCGGCCGCAAGGGCATGGCCACCTCGCCCTTCCTCGGCTACACCGCGACCGACACCCACGAGGGCCTGTCCTGGGCACTGGAGGGCTACCTCAACGACTACGGCATCGCGCGGATGGGCCGCGCGCTGTACCGCGAGACGGGCGAGCGGCGCTACAAGGAGGAGTCGGAGTACTTCCTCGACCGGACCCGCGACTACGTCAACCTGTTCGACACGAAGGCCGGTTTCTTCCAGGGCCGTGACGCGCGGGGCGACTGGCGGGTGCCGTCGGAGCAGTACGACCCACGGGTGTGGGGGTACGACTACACCGAGACCAACGGCTGGGGCTACGCCTTCACCGCCCCGCAGGACAGCCGGGGCCTGGCCAACCTGTACGGCGGCAGACAGGGCCTCGCCGAGAAGCTGGACGAGTACTTCGCCACGCCGGAGACCGCGTCGCCCGAGTTCGTGGGCTCGTACGGCGGGGTCATCCACGAGATGACGGAGGCCCGGGACGTCCGGATGGGCATGTACGGCCACTCCAACCAGGTGGCCCACCACGCGATCTACATGTACGACGCGGCGGGGCAGCCCTGGAAGGCGCAGGAGAAGGTCCGCGAGGTGCTGTCGCGGCTGTACGTCGGCAGTGAGATCGGCCAGGGCTACCACGGCGACGAGGACAACGGCGAGCAGTCGGCCTGGTATCTCTTCTCCGCCCTCGGCTTCTATCCGCTGGTCATGGGCAGCGGCGAGTACGCCATCGGCTCACCGCTGTTCACCAAGGCCACGGTCCATCTGGAGAACGGCGAGGACCTGGTGGTGAAGGCCCCGGAGAACAGCGCGCGGAACGTCTACGTCCAGGGCGTGAAGGTCAACGGCCACCGCTGGCACTCGACGTCGCTCCCCCACCGGATCGTCGCCGGGGGCGGCGTCCTGGAGTTCGACATGGGCCCGAGGCCGTCGAGCTGGGGCACCGGCAAGCACGCGGGGCCGGTGTCGATCACCCGGGGCGACGAGGTGCCGGCTCCGCGCGCGGACGTCCTGAAGAGAGAGGGTGCGCTCTTCGACGACACCTCGGCGACGGAGGCGGCCGTGACGACGGTGGACCTGCCGGTCGACGGCCGGGCCAGGGCCGTGCAGTACACCCTGACCTCCCCGGCGGACCACACCAGGGCCCCCACCGGCTGGACCCTCCAGGGCTCGGCCGACGGCACCACCTGGCGGACCCTGGACGAACGCTCCGGCGAGTCCTTCCGCTGGGACCGCCAGACCCGGGCCTTCTCGGTGGCCTCGCCGGGCGCGTACGCGCACTACCGGCTGGTCTTCGCCGGTGAACCGACGCTGGCGGAGGTGGAGTTGCTCGCCTGACGGTTCATCAGGCGTTGGGGGCGAGGTTCGTTCCCGCGCCCCGGCGGCGCACCGCGACCAGGTCGGTACGGGGTGCGCCGCCCGCCGGATCCGCCGGGGAGCCGTCGTCGGCCGTCGTCCGGTGTTCGGGCAGCGTGACCTCGCCGGTGCCCTCGACCTCGAAGCCGGCGTCGGCGATCATCTCCAGATCGGCCTTGCCTGCCTGGCCCTCGCTGGTGAGGTAGTCGCCGAGGAAGATCGAGTTGGCCAGGTGCAGGGCGAGCGGCTGCATGGAGCGCAGGTGCACCTCGCGGCC
>NZ_JBVIED010000008.1:0-367490 GCF_055572035.1 Streptomyces sp. NPDC030838
TCTCGGGCTTTCCTCCGGGCGCTTCCCTTCGGTCTTGCGTTTCCGACTCTATCAGATCTTTTCTCGATCCGATTTCCTCGGTGCTTTCCAGGTTCTCGCTCTCGCGTTTCCCTTTCCGGCGGTTCCGACTTTATCAGAGATTCTGAGTCGGATTTCCCGCCCCCTTGAGGGGACTGGATCCGGAGCACGAGGCTGCCGGGTTCCCTCCGGGGCAGGGCCGTAAACGTACTGGAGCGGGGCGCCCCGATGCAAATCGAGGCGCCCCGCTCCCAGTTCGCGCGGACGAGAGGTCGTCCGGCGGGTCAGACCTCCACGACGACCGGGAGGATCATCGGCCTGCGCCGATAGGTGTCCGAGACCCACTTGCCCAGCGTCCGGCGGACCAGTTGCTGCAGCTGGTGGGGTTCGACCACGCCGTCCTGGGCCGAGCGTTCCAGGACCTCCGTGATCTTCGGGAGAACCTCGTCGAAGGCGGAGTCCTCGATGCCGGAGCCGCGCGCCTGGACGTACGGGCCGCCGGTGATCTTGCCGGTGGAGGAGTCCACGACGACGAAGACCGAGATGATGCCCTCCTCGCCGAGGATCTTCCGGTCCTTCAGCGCCGGCTCGCCCACGTCGCCGACCGAGAGGCCGTCGACGTAGACGTATCCCGCCTGGACCTTGCCGGAGATCTTCGCCTTGCCCTCGATGAGGTCGACGGCCACGCCGTCCTCGGCGATGACGATCCGGTCGTGCGGGACGCCGGTCATGGCGCCCAGCTCGGCGTTGGCCCGCAGGTGACGCCATTCGCCGTGGACCGGCATCAGGTTCTTCGGGCGGCAGATGTTGTAGAAGTACAGCAGCTCGCCCGCGGACGCGTGGCCCGAGACGTGGACCTTGGCGTTGCCCTTGTGGACGACGTTCGCGCCCCAGCGGGTCAGGCCGTTGATCACGCGGTAGACCGCGTTCTCGTTGCCGGGGATCAGGGACGACGCCAGGATCACCGTGTCGCCTTCGACGATGCGAATCTGGTGGTCGCGGTTGGCCATCCTCGACAGCGCCGCCATCGGTTCGCCCTGGGAGCCCGTGCAGACCAGGACCACCTCGTGGTCCGGGAGGTCGTCGAGCGTCCTGACGTCCACGACCAGGCCCGGCGGGACGCGCAGGTAGCCGAGGTCCCGGGCGATGCCCATGTTGCGGACCATGGAGCGGCCGACGAAGGCGACCCTGCGGCCGTACTCGTGGGCCGCGTCCAGAATCTGCTGGATGCGGTGGACATGGCTGGCGAAGCTGGCCACGATGATCCGCTTGCGGGCGCCCGCGAAGACCTGGCGCAGGACGTTGGAGATGTCCCGCTCGTGCGGCGTGAAGCCGGGGACCTCGGCGTTGGTGGAGTCGGTGAGGAGAAGGTCGATGCCCTCTTCGCTCAGCCGTGCGAACGCGTGGAGGTCGGTGAGGCGGTTGTCCAGCGGGAGCTGGTCCATCTTGAAGTCGCCGGTGTGGACCACCATGCCGGCGGGGGTGCGGATGGCGACCGCCAGCGCGTCGGGGATGGAGTGGTTGACCGCGATGAACTCGCAGTCGAACGGGCCGATGCGCTCGCGGTGTCCTTCCGCCACCTCCAGGGTGTACGGGCGGATGCGGTGCTCCTGGAGCTTGGCCTCGATCAGGGCGAGGGTCAGCTTGGAGCCGATCAGCGGGATGTCCGGCTTCTCGCGGAGCAGGAACGGGACGCCGCCGATGTGGTCCTCGTGGCCGTGGGTGAGGACGATGCCCTCGATGTCGTCGAGGCGGTCCCGGATCGATGAGAAGTCCGGCAGGATCAGGTCGATTCCGGGCTGCTCCTCCTCGGGGAAGAGCACTCCGCAGTCGACGATCAGCAGACGGCCGCCGTACTCGAAGACCGTCATGTTTCGGCCGATCTCGCCGAGGCCGCCGAGCGGGGTGACCCGCAGGCCGCCTTCGGGCAGCGGCGGGGGCGAGCCGAGTTCAGGATGCGGATGACTCAAAAGACTCTCCTCACCACACGCGCCACGTACCGGTGGGGCACGTGGCGCGCGTGACGTTCGTGCAGAAGCAGTTGTCGTTGTGGGGTGCAGGCACCGGTGGCCTGCGCTATTCAGTTGTGGAGCTCGTTGCTGCGAAGCGGCGGCTTCGCGAAGTCTGATGTCAGAGCTGTACCCCGCCGGCGGCAAGATCGATCTTGAGCTGCTCGATCTCCTGGGCGGTGAGTTCGACCATCGGCAGGCGCAGCGGTCCGCCGGGCAGGCCCTGGAGGGCGAGCGCGGCCTTGGTGGTCATGACGCCCTGGGTGCGGAACATGCCGGTGTAGACCGGGAGCAGCTTCTGGTGGATCTCGGTGGCCTTCTGGACGTCGCCCGAGACGAAGGCGTCGACGAGGGCGCGCAGGTCCGGGGTGACCACGTGGCCGACGACGGAGACGAAGCCGACCGCGCCCACGGAGAGCAGCGGGAGGTTCAGCATGTCGTCGCCGGAGTACCAGGCGAGGCCGGACTGGGCGATGGCCCAGCTGGCGCGGCCCAGGTCGCCCTTGGCGTCCTTGTTGGCGACGATCCGCGGGTGCTCGGCGAGGCGGACGAGCGTCTCGGTGTTGATCGGGACGCCGCTGCGGCCGGGGATGTCGTAGAGCATGACCGGCAGCTCGGTGGCGTCGGCGACGGCCTTGAAGTGCCGGTACAGGCCCTCCTGCGGGGGCTTGTTGTAGTACGGCGTGACGACGAGCAGGCCGTGTGCGCCGGTCTTCTCGGCGGCGCGGGCCAGCTCGATGCTGTGGTGGGTGTCGTTGGTGCCGACGCCGGCGACGATGTGGGCCCGGTCGCCGACCGCCTCCAGGACCGCTCGTACGAGATCCGATTTCTCCGCGTCGCTGGTGGTGGGGGACTCGCCGGTGGTGCCGTTGATGATCAGGCCGTCGTTGCCTGCGTCCACCAGGTGCGTGGCGAGCCGCTGCGCGCCGTCGAGGTCGAGTGCGCCGTCCGCCGTGAAGGGCGTGACCATGGCGGTGAGGACCCGCCCGAAGGGGGTCTGCGGAGTGGAGGTCGGAGCCATGGGTTACACGCTACTCGTTGCTCAAGGCGCGGTCTGCCCTCGGGGGGAGGGATAAGTCATGACAAATGTGGAGCCCGGCACTGCCTGCTCGGGGGTTCAAGCAGTGCCGGGTCCGTTTGATCAGGCTAGATGAACTTCGCTAAATGCCGCAATACGGACACTTCGCACGGCTGGTCCGTACATCTGTCCCCGACCTCAGAACGGGTGCGCTACGGGGCCACACGTCCGTTCGCATTGAAGGCCGCGTAGGTGAGCGGCATGAGCCGGGCCCACTCCGCCTCCATCTTCTCGCCGACCATCTCGATCTCGCGCTGCGGGAAGGACGGGACCTTCGCCAGCTCGTGCTGGGTGCGCAGGCCGAGGAAGTGCATCAGCGAGCGGGCGTTGCACGTGGCGTACATCGAGGAGAACAGGCCGACCGGCAGGACCGAGCGGGCGACCTCGCGGGCGACGCCGGCGGCCAGCATCTCCTGGTACGCCTCGTACGACTGCCGGTAGGAGTCCTCCATGACGCGGCCGACCAGCTCCTGCTGGGCCTGGGTGCCCTCGACGAACCGGTACTTGCCGGGGCGGCCCTCCTGGACCAGCTTGCGGGACGCGTCGGGGACGTAGAAGACCGGCTGGAGCTCCCGGTAGCGACCGCTCTCCTCGTTGTACGACCAGCCCACGCGGTGCCGCATGAACTCGCGGAAGACGAAGATCGGGGCGCTGATGAAGAACGTCATCGAGTTGTGCTCGAAGGGACTGCCGTGCCGGTCCCGCATCAGGTAGTTGATCAGGCCCTTGGAGCGCTCCGGGTCCTTGTTCAGCTCGTCCAGGGACTGCTCGCCGATGGTCGAGACGCGGGCGGCGAAGAGCACGTCGGCGTCGGACGCGCTGTGCTTGACCAGCTCGACGGTGACATCGCTGCGGAAGCTGGGCTTCAGGTCGTCGGCGGGGGTGTCGGTCACGGTGCGGAGGGTTCCCTTCCATCACTTCTCTCGGGCGGCGCCCACTCTACGGCCCGCCACTGACAACGGGGCGTTCGGTGCCGGGTCGCGACATTCGCCAGTGAACATGGTGAAACGGGGCACCATTCGGGGCACTCGCGCGTCTGTATCAGCGACAGCCGTGTGTGAGAGCCCTCAAAGGAGGACGTACTTCCCATGTTCCGTCGGCGCGAGCCCGTACCCTTCGCCTTCCTCGCCGAAGCCGACAGGTTCCGCAGCAATGTCACTCCCCCGCCCCGTCAGCGCGCGTCCGTCGGTGAGATAGCCGGGCGCTGGCTGCTGGGGCTGACCATCGTCGCCGCGCTGGTGGGTTCCGTGGTGATCGGGATGCCGGCGCTTGAGCTCGACCAGTCGTCCACGCCGACGCAGCAGTCCCAGGCGTCCGACGGGCGCTGAGCCCGCGCTGACTCGGACGGCCCCCCTAGGGTGGTGAGCCGGCACACAGGTCGATAGCCTCACCGGGCACAGCCCACGCCTGGAACGAGTGAGGACCCGCCGTGCCCCTGCCCTTCCTGACGGCCGACCGAGCCTTCGACGCGGCGGACGACGTCGCGCTGCCGTTCGACGACCGCGACCGCTGGCGGCGCCCCTACCGTCCCGGTCCCTGGCGGGTGGGTGCCGCCGCGATCTGGCTGCTGCTTTCCTCGTATGTGCTGTTCGCGGCGGTCATCATCGCGCTGACCGGCACGCTGACCGGGGGCGGGATCTTCTTCGGCCTCGCGCTGGTGATGATCGCCATGGCGCTGCGGCTGCTGCGCATGGGCGTGTGGGTGAGCGCGCGGGGGCTGCGACAGGCGGGCTTCTTCCGCACGCGCACGATCTCCTGGGACCGGGTGGTGGCCGTTCGGACGGTGCAGCAGCCGGTGCGCTGGCTGGGGCTGCCGCGCGCGGTGCAGGGCCAGGCGCTGACCCTCGTCCCCACGGACCGGTCCGCGGAGGACCTGCCGCCACTGCTGACCACGCACAACGCCGACTTCCTGGGACGCGCCACGGCCTTCGACCGGGCGGCGGACACGATCGAGGCGTGGGCCGCGGAGTACGGGCGCGGCTGACCGGCCGGACGTACGACGGCGTACGAAGACGCAGGAGGGGCCGGTCCGCGTGGCCCGGCCCCTCCTGCGTCGTACGTACGGCTCAGACCTCCACCGTCTTGCCGTCGTGCAGGGCGATGGCGCGCTGCATCGCCTTGCGGGCGCGCGGGGTGTCGCGGGCGTCGTGGTAGGCGATGGCGAGGCGGAACCAGGTGCGCCAGTCGTCCGGCGCGGCCTCGGTCTCGGCACGGCGGCGGGCGAACACCTCGTCGGCCGAGTCACGGTCGATCCGGCCGCTGGGCAGGCGCTTCAGCTCGTCGACGGGGAGTCCGCCCTCGGCGTCGAGTTCGGCGGCCAGGGCGTTGGCCTTGCGGACGAACTGGGTGTTCTTCCACAGGAACCACAGCCCGATGACCGGCAGGATCAGCACCGCGACGCCGAAGGTCACGGTGAGGAGCGTGCCGGACTGGATGAGCATGACGCCACGGCTGCCGACCAGGAGGAAGTAGAACACCAGGACGGCGGCCGTGACGGCGTAGGACAGCTTGGCTCGCATGGCGCGGGTCAGCCCAGGTCCAGGAAGTGTTCCAGGCCGAAGGTGAGACCCGGGGTGGTCACCACGCGGCGGGCGCCCAGCAGGATGCCGGGCATGAAGCTGCTGTGGTGCAGCGAGTCGTGCCGGATGGTGAGGGTCTCGCCCTCGCCGCCCAGCAGGACCTCCTGGTGGGCCAGCAGGCCGCGCAGGCGGACCGCGTGGACGGGCACGCCGTCGACGTTCGCGCCGCGCGCGCCGTCCAGGGCCGTCGCCGTGGCGTCCGGGGCCGGGGCGGTGCCGGCCGCGCGGCGGGCCTCGGCGATGAGCTGGGCGGTGCGGGTGGCGGTGCCGCTGGGGGCGTCCACCTTGTTCGGGTGGTGGAGCTCGACCACCTCGACCGACTCGAAGTAGGGCGCGGCGATCTGTGCGAACTTCATCGTCAGGACGGCCCCGATGGAGAAGTTCGGCGCGATCAGCACGCCCGTCTGCGGGGAGTCGGCCAGCCAGCCCTTGAGCTGCGTGAGGCGGTCCTCGGTCCAGCCCGTCGTACCGACGACGGCGTGGATGCCGTTGCCGACGCAGAACTCGAGGTTGGCCATCACCGAGTCCGGCGTGGTCAGCTCCACGGCGACCTGGGCGCCGGTCTCGGTCAGCGTCTCCAGCTTGTCGCCGCGGCCGAGGGCGGCCACCAGCTCCATGTCCTCGGCGGCCTCGACCGCCCGGACCGCCTCGGATCCGATCCGGCCCTTGGCACCGAGGACCGCCACACGCAGCTTGCTCATCTTGTTGCTTCCTTACCGACGGAGATTTGGCGACACCGAGAGGAGGTTAGGCGACCGCGTCATGCAGCCGGGCCGCCTGTTTGTCCTTCAGCGGGCCGATGACCGACAGCGAGGGCCGTCGTCCCAGGATGTCGCGGGCGACCGAGCGGACGTCGTCCGGGGTGACCGACGCTATCCGGGTCAGCATGTCGTCCACGGACATCTGTTCGCCCCAGCACAGCTCGCTCTTGCCGATACGGTTCATCAGCGCGCCGGTGTCCTCCAGGCCGAGGACCGTGGAGCCGCGCAGCTGGCCGATGGCGCGCTCGATCTCGTCGTCGGACAGGCCGTGCTGGGCGACGTGGTCGAGCTCGTCGCGGCAGATCTTCAGTACGTCGTGCACCTGCGACGGGCGGCAGCCCGCGTACACGCCGAACAGGCCGCAGTCGGCGAAGCCCGAGGTGTACGAGTACACGCTGTAGGCCATGCCGCGCTTCTCGCGGACCTCCTGGAAGAGCCGCGAGGACATGCCGCCGCCGAGGGCGGTGTTCAGCACGCCCAGGGCCCAGCGGCGCTCGTCGGTGCGGGACAGGCCGGGCATGCCGAGCACGACGTGCGCCTGCTCGGTCTTGCGGCCGAGCAGCTCGACGCGGCCGGCGGTGCGCACGGTGCGCTGACCGGTGCGGGGGGCGATCGGCTGGGCGTCGGGGTCCCGCAGGGCGCCGGCCTTCTCGAAGGCGGCGCGGACCTGTCGTACGACCTTGTTGTGGTCGATGTTGCCGGCGCAGGCGACGACCAGGTGGGTGGGGTCGTAGTGCTTCTTGTAGAAGCGGCGGATGCGGTCGGCGGTCAGGGCGTTGACCGTGTCGACCGTGCCGAGGACCGGGCGGCCGAGGGGGTTGTCGCCGAACATGGTGTGCGCGAACAGGTCGTGCACACAGTCGCCCGGGTCGTCCTCGGTCATCGCGATCTCTTCGAGGATGGCACCGCGCTCGACGTTGACGTCCTCCTCCAGGATCAGGGAGTCGGTCAGCATGTCGCAGACGACGTCGATGGCGAGCGGCAGGTCGGCGTCGAGCACGCGCGCGTAGTAGCACGTGTACTCCTTGGCCGTGAACGCGTTCATCTCGCCGCCGACCGCGTCGAGCGCCGAGGAGATGTCCAGGGCGGACCTGCGGGTGGTGCCCTTGAAGAGCAGGTGCTCCAGGTAGTGCGTGGCGCCGTTCAGGGCCGGGGTCTCGTCGCGGGAGCCGACGTGCGCCCAGATGCCGAAGGTCGCCGAGCGGACCGAGGGCAGGGTCTCGGTGACGATCCGCAGGCCGCCCGGGAGGGTGGTCTTGCGGACGGTGCCGATGCCGTTCATGCCCTTGATGAGGGTTTGGGTACGGGCGACGGCCCGCGCCTCCGAGGAGGAGCGGGCCGTCGCCTTGGAGCCACGGGACGTCACTGGTCGGCGTCGTCCTTCTTGTCAGCGTCCTCTTCGCCCTCGATCACGGGGACGAGGGAGAGCTTGCCGCGGGAGTCGATCTCGGCGATCTCGACCTGGACCTTCTGGCCCACGCCGAGGACGTCCTCGACGTTCTCCACGCGCTTGCCGCCGGCCAGCTTGCGGATCTGCGAGATGTGCAGCAGGCCGTCCTTGCCGGGCAGCAGGGAGACGAAGGCACCGAAGGTGGTCGTCTTCACGACCGTACCGAGGTAGCGCTCGCCGACCTCGGGCATCGTCGGGTTGGCGATGCCGTTGATCGTGGCGCGGGCGGCCTCGGCGGACGGGCCGTCGGCGGCACCGATGTAGATCGTGCCGTCGTCCTCGATCGTGATCTCGGCGCCCGTGTCCTCCTGGATCTGGTTGATCATCTTGCCCTTGGGGCCGATGACCTCACCGATCTTGTCGACCGGGATCTTCACGGTGATGATCCGCGGCGCGTTCGGGGACATCTCGTCGGGCCGGTCGATGGCCTCCATCATCACGTCGAGGATGTGGAGACGCGCGTCGCGGGCCTGCTTCAGGGCGGCGGCGAGCACGGAGGCCGGGATGCCGTCCAGCTTGGTGTCGAGCTGGAGGGCGGTCACGAACTCCTTGGTGCCGGCGACCTTGAAGTCCATGTCACCGAAGGCGTCCTCCGCACCGAGGATGTCGGTGAGGGTGACGTAGTGCGTCTCGCCGTCGATCTCCTGGGAGATCAGACCCATGGCGATACCGGCGACCGGGGCCTTCAGCGGCACACCGGCGTTCAGCAGCGACATGGTGGAGGCGCAGACCGAGCCCATGGACGTCGAGCCGTTGGAGCCGAGGGCCTCGGACACCTGACGGATCGCGTACGGGAACTCCTCGCGCGTCGGCAGCACCGGCACGAGCGCGCGCTCGGCGAGGGCGCCGTGGCCGATCTCGCGGCGCTTCGGGGAGCCGACGCGGCCGGTCTCGCCGGTGGAGTACGGCGGGAAGTTGTAGTTGTGCATGTAGCGCTTGCGGGTCACCGGGGAGAGGGTGTCCAGCTGCTGCTCCATGCGGAGCATGTTCAGGGTGGTGACGCCCAGGATCTGGGTCTCGCCACGCTCGAACAGGGCCGAACCGTGAACCCGCGGGATCGCCTCGACCTCGGCGGCCAGCGTGCGGATGTCGGTGACACCGCGGCCGTCGATGCGCTTCTTCTCCTTGATCACGCGCTCGCGGACCAGCTGCTTGGTGAGCGAGCGGTACGCGGCGGAGATCTCCTTCTCGCGGCCCTCGAACTCCGGCAGGAGCTTCTCGGCGGCGAGCGCCTTGACGCGGTCGAGCTCGGACTCGCGCTCCTGCTTGCCGGCGATGGTGAGCGCCTGGGCCAGCTCGGGCTTGACGGCGGCGGTCAGCGCCTCGAACACGTCGTCCTGGTAGTCCAGGAAGATCGGGAACTCGGCGGTCGGCTTGGCGGCCTTCGCGGCGAGGTCGGCCTGGGCCTTGCACAGGACCTTGATGAAGGGCTTCGCCGCGTCCAGACCGGCGGCGACGATCTCCTCGGTCGGCGCCTCGGCGCCGCCCTCGACCAGCTTGATGGTCTTCTCGGTGGCCTCGGCCTCGACCATCATGATCGCGACGTCGCCGTCCTCCAGGGTGCGGCCCGCGACGACCATGTCGAAGACGGCGTCCTCGAGCTCGGTGTGCGTCGGGAAGGCCACCCACTGGCCGCGGATCAGTGCGACGCGGACGCCGCCGATCGGGCCGGAGAAGGGCAGACCGGCCAGCTGCGTGGACGCGGACGCGGCGTTGATCGCGACGACGTCGTACAGGTGGTCGGGGTTGAGCGCCATGATCGTGGCGACGACCTGGATCTCGTTACGCAGGCCCTTCTTGAAGGACGGGCGCAGCGGGCGGTCGATCAGGCGGCAGGTGAGGATCGCGTCCTCGGAGGGCCGGCCCTCACGGCGGAAGAAGCTGCCGGGGATCTTGCCGGCGGCGTACATCCGCTCCTCGACGTCCACCGTCAGCGGGAAGAAGTCGAGCTGGTCCTTGGGCTGCTTGGAGGCGGTGGTGGCCGACAGCACCATGGTGTCGTCGTCCAGGTACGCCACGGCGGAACCGGCGGCCTGCTTGGCCAGGCGGCCCGTCTCGAAGCGGATGGTGCGGGTGCCGAAGGAACCGTTGTCGATGACGGCTTCGGCGTAGTGGGTCTCGTTCTCCACTAGCGTTATCTCCTCGTCTTCGTCCCCGCTGCCCGTGTGGCAGGGGGACTGGCGGAGATGCGCGCCGTGCTGTGCGGGCCGGTCTTCGATCGAAGCACCCGGGGCTCGCTTCCCCCCGGGGGCCACTACCGAGGACCGGCGGCGGCTAGGTGCGCTTCTCCTCGTTCTCTGTCGCACGTCGTTCTGTGCCGTACGACATGCGTTACATGCGTTGTGCTACCACACTACAAAGCGGCAGTGACAGTCCGCACGTACAGCAAAGGGAGCGGCCCCCTCGGGTGGGAACCGCTCCCTTCACGGCGTCTTACTTGGCGCCCGCCGCACCACGGCGGATGCCGAGGCGGTCGACCAGCGTACGGAAGCGCTGGATGTCCTTCTTGGCGAGGTACTGCAGCAGGCGGCGGCGCTGACCGACCAGGATCAGCAGGCCGCGGCGGGAGTGGTGGTCGTGCTTGTGGGTCTTCAGGTGCTCGGTCAGGTCGGAGATCCGACGGGACAGCAGAGCGACCTGGACCTCGGGGGAGCCGGTGTCACCCTCCTTGGTACCGAACTCGGCGATGATCTGCTTCTTCGTAGCGGCGTCGAGCGACACGCGTACTCCTCAATAGTCTGTGAGTGGCCACCGAGTGCCCCCGGTCTTCTTCTCGGGGGAGCTTCCGTTACTCGGGAGGCGGGGATCCGCTGGGCGCGACCTCCAGAGCGGTGCTCCGGGGGCGCGTACACAAACGGCCGTCACTCAGGGTACCAGCACGTGGACGGCGCTCGTCGCGCGGTACCGGAACCGGCCCGGCGGCGGAGGCGCGGCCACTAGGGTGAGCCGTTGTACATGGTCAGGCATGCGGGGAAGGGGCCGAGGCGGCATGACGGAGACGGAAGCGGAGATCAAGGCGCGCAAGGAGCGGGAGCGGGACGAGCTCTACGCGCTCGACATCTCCGGTGTCGAGTGGCACGGCGCGCCGGGCACGGAGGAGCACGAGGAGCGGGTCGAGATCGCGTACCTGCCCGGCGGCGCCGTGGCCATGCGGTCCTCGCTCGACCCCGACACCGTGCTGCGGTACACCGAGGCGGAGTGGCGGGCCTTTGTGCTGGGGGCTCGGGACGGGGAGTTCGATCTGGAGGCGGGGGCGGGGCAGGAGTGACGGGGGGTACGCGCGCGTGAGGCTCGTCTTCCGAGGCACACGCGCGCGTACGTCGTGTCGCTACGGCTTCTTCGCCTCGGCGCTCTCGATGCCGAGGGCCAGCCACACCCACGCCTTGCCGTCGGCGTCCGACGGGCCTTCGGCCACCTTGGCGCCGAAGAAAATGCGGCCGTTCTGGACGACGGTGTCGGCCAGGCTCATGGATGTGAGGGTCCAGCCCTCGGTCGGCAGGCCGAAGTAGAGGTACGGGGTCTCCGTGCCGGTCTTCGGGTCCAGGCTGACCAGCGCCATGGGCGAGATGTGGTCGCTGCTCTGGCGCAGCGCGAGGAGCTGGTCGCCGCTCATCCGCAGCGGGCGGAGCAGGGCGTTGCGGCCGGACTCGAACTTCTTGACCGAGTTTCCGGTGGTCAGGTCGAAGCCGATGATCCAGTTGGAGTTGTTGACGAGGTCGCCCTGTTCCTTGCTGGTCAGGAAGACCTGCCCGGCGCCGACCGCGACGGAGGGGCACTCGTCGGCGGCGAGGTAGGTGACCTCGTCGGCGCACTCGGCTACGTAGGCGCCGTTCTGCAGCGGGACGGTGGTGCGGTACCTGCCCTGCTCGTCGAGCGCGATGATCTCGGTGATGCCGACGTCACCGGCCGAGGTGGCGACGACGGCGGGCTCGGTGGAGACGATCCTGACGTCCTTGATCCCCGCGGTGGGGGCGTACGTCCACTCGGTCGCGCCGGTCTCAGGGGCGAGTCGGCGCACCTTGTAGGTGGTGCCCTTGGAGTTCTCCTGCCAGCAGGAGAACCGGACGAGCAGCGCGCGGCCGCCGGCGGCGCCGTGGGAGTTGCAGTTCTTCTGCGACTTCACCCGCCAGCGCAGCTTGCCGCTGTCCATGTCGTAGGCGTCCGTGCCGCCGCCCCACGTCACCGCGACCGTGGCGTGCGTCAGGGTCACACCCGGGGTGTCCTGGGTGCCCGCGCCGTCGGGGGTGCCGAAGCCGTTGCCGGAGATCGGGAACTCGGCCTGCCACACGAGCTTGCCGTCGTCGAGGTCGACGAAGGCGACGTGGTTGCAGAGGGATTCCTTGTCCTCGCTGTCCCGGAAGAGCACGGCGGTCCGGTTCTCGACGGTGGCATGCCGGGTCTTGCCGCAGATCGGTCCGCCCAGCCGGAGCTTCCAGGCCTCTTCGCCCACGGCGGCGTCAGTGCCGATCTTCAGGCCGATGAGGGTCCTGTTGACGCCCTTGGCGAGGATCTTCTCCGTGGCCCACATGCCCGGCATCTCGTAGCGCTCGCCGGGGCCCATGTCGTCGGCGGAGAACCGCACGGCCATGACGCCGCGTGTGCTCGCCGGGCGCCGCTCGACGGCTTCCCGGACGTCGAGTCTGTCCTGGGCCGGTGCGGCCGCGGGCTTGGGATCGTCCGGCGCAGATTCGGGCCACCACAGCCAGGCACCGGCGGACAGCGCCAGCGCGACGACAGCGGCGACGGCGCCGAGCAGTGCCGCCCGGCGCTTCCTGCGCCGCTGGTCCGCCGCCACGGAGGACTGGGTGTACATGGACGGAGGCGGGCCGAAGCTCACGCTGGAGGTTCCCTTTCCTCGACTTCCCGGTCCTCGACCGGCTCAGTTGCCCGCCATGGACCGCGCCGACGCGTACACGTCGAACACGGCGAGCGCCAGGGGAACCAGCGTCAGCAGGACGAACGTCTCGGCGATCTCCACGAACCGCCCCCAGAACGGCGTGACACCGCTGCGCGGGGCGATCAGGCCGATCGCGGTCAGCAGGGCGGCGGCCGCGGCGATGGCGGCGGCCAGCCAGACCGAGCGGATGTCGAGGCCGGCGGTGTCGCCCTGGAGGGCGTCGCGCAGGTAGGCGTTCGGCGGGTTCAGGGCGAGCCCGAGGCCGAGGAAGACCAGGGCGGCGAGACCGGCGGCGAGCGTGGCGCCGACCTGCGCGGTGTAGCGGAACAGGTGGGCGCGCATCAGCATGGCGATGCCCGTGGCCAGGGCGAGGAGCTGCGCCCAGACGTTGCTGGAGAAGCCGAGGACGATGGACGCGCCGACCGTGACGAGCGCGCAGCCGCCGACGAGGCCGACGAGCAGTTCGTGGCCGCGGCGGACCTGGGCGGCGATGCGCTGGGGGTCGACGGGCTCCTGCGGGGCGGTCTCCTCGTTGCTGTAGCCGCGGCCCGGGTTGGGCGGTTCGAAGCCGATCGGCAGCCGTGCGAAGCGCATGGACAGACCGGGCAGGAAGGCGAGGGCGCAGACCGCGAGCGGCGCGCTGACGGCGGCCGTCTCGATGGGCTTCAGATGCGTGAGCATCGCGACGAACGTGGTCAGCAGGCCGATCGTGGAGGCGAACACGAACGCCACGAACGGGCCGTCGCCGCTGGGCGACACGAGCGTGAGCACCACGGAGGCGACCAGGACCGCCGCGCACGCGAGCAGGAACTGCAGCCGTCCGATGCCCTGCCCCTCCGACAGCGGGAGCAGCCCGGAGCCGGCCACGGCGATGTTCGGCAGGGCGCCCAGGCCGAGCGCGACCGCCGAGCCGCGGTCGTCGTAGACCCGCGCGCGGACGCAGGCGATGGTGACCAGCAGGACACCGGTGACGGCGGCGAGGATGCCCTGGAGGCTGTGCATGTCGTGGCGGAGCTGCGAGCTCCAGACCACGAAGGCGAGCAGCGCGGGCAGGATCCCGCCTGCGACCAGCCCGGCGGCGCGGGTGAGGGTGCCGCTCCACAGGGTGCGGTCCTGCGTGACGGCGGAGGCCACCGCCTCGGAGACGTCGTCGAAGACGGCGGGCGGCAGCGACTCGGCGAACGGACGCAGGGTCAGCAGTTCGCCGTCGAGGATGCGCTGGGCCGCGAAGGAGCGGGAACCGTCGAGGACGGTGCCGTCCCGGCGTACGAGGTGGTAGCCGACCGGGGCGCCCTCGGCGGAGCTCTGCCGGGAGAGCCGCAGGATCTCCGGGTAGAGGTCGGCGACTGACACGTCGTCGGGCAGCGCCACGTCGATGCGGCTGTCGGGCGCCACGATGGTGACGCGGCAGAATCCGAACCCTGTGCCCGCCCCGGAAGGGGCTCCGGTGCCCGCTCCGCCGGTCGCGCCGGCGGGCGCGGAGGCCGTCATGCTCACCTGCTGTTCCCCCTCGTCGATGGTGACGGCGGTCGCGGCGCCGAGCGCGCGACCGCCTGTAACGATCCTGTGTACGTTGTGCCGCGCCGCCCGCGCCGCCGGTAATGCACCGCGTTGCCCCGGAGCAGCCGGTCCCCGTGCGGGAGGCACTCGCATCGAACAGTGCGGATTGCCCGCTTCTGCGGGGCCCGATTCGCAACTGCTCACACGTCTCACGGGCACCCTACCGCCCACCGTTGTCAGTGGTTGTCAGTAGGATCGCGCTGCGCGATCGACGTTCGCCGGACACGGGGCGGCGAGCGGAACGGTCGGTCCGGCAAGGGAATTGGTGCGAAGTGAGCCACATCGTCGTCAAGCGCCCGCCGCGGGCACTGCCGAGGGAAGTGCCCACGAGCGAGGTCGTGCTCCAGCCGCCGCCGGAGCTGCCTCGTGGGCAGCAGGAAGGCGCCCTGATGCAACTGCTGCCCATGCTCGGCATGGGCGGTTCCGTGGTGTTCTTCTTCAACCCTCAGGCCCAGCCCTTCATGAAGATCATGGGCATGGTGATGATCGCGTCGACGATCGCCATGGGCATCATGATGCTGATCCGCTACCGGCGGGGCACCCAGGGGCAGATCGCCGACATCCGCCGCGACTACCTGCGGTATCTGTCGCAGACCCGCCGTGCGGCGCAGGACACCGCCAAGGCCCAGCGCGACGCCCAGTACTACCTGCATCCTTCACCGGAGCAACTGTGGGCGCTGGTCGCCGAGGGCAGCCGGGTGTGGGAGCGCCGCGCGGGTGACGAGGACTTCGGGCAGGTGCGCGTGGGCCTCGGCCCGCAGGCCCTGGCCACGCCGCTGGTCCCGCCGGAGACCGCGCCGGTGGACCAGCTGGAGCCGCTGACGGCGGGCGCCATGCAGCGCTTCCTGGCCATGCACAGCACCCTCGAGGACCTGCCGATGGCGGTCTCGCTGCGCGCCTTCTACCACGTGTCGATCAGCGGCGATCCGGTCACGGTACGCGGCACCGCGCGCGCGGTGACCGCTTCCCTCGCCTCGCTGCACTCCCCCGAGGACCTGGTCATCGCCGTCGCCACCGGGCGTGAGTCCGCGCCCGAGTGGGACTGGGCCAAGTGGCTGCCGCATGTGCAGGCGAAGGGCGAGGCGGACGGCGCAGGCAGCCGGCGTCTGATCACCACGGACCCGATGGAGCTGGAGGACCTGCTGGGCGCCCGGCTCCAGGGCCGCCCGCGTTTCCACCCGAGCGCGCCGCCGGTGCCCGAGCAGCCGCACCTGGTGGTCGTCCTCGACGGTGTCTCCCTGCCGCCGACCTCGCTGCTGGCCAGCCCGGAGGGCCTGCAGGGCGTGACGGTCCTGGAGGTCGTACCCGGCGAACTCACCGCCGGACGCGGCGACCTCTCGGTCGTCGTCCACCCGCGCGAACTGCGCCTGGAGTCGGCGCACGGCATGGTCTACGAGGGCACGCCCGACGTCCTGTCCTACGAGGGGGCGGAGGCCCTGGCCCGGCAGCTGGCGCCGCTGCGGATGGCGTCGGGCGGCGACGACGACGAACCGCTGCTGGCCAACCTGGAGTTCACGGATCTGCTGAACCTGGGCGACGCGGCCACCGTCGACCCGCGGCGCACCTGGCGGCCCCGCTCGCAGTCCGAGCGGCTGCGGGTGCCGATCGGTGTCGGCGAGGACGGCCGGCCCGTGATGCTCGACCTCAAGGAGGCGGCGCAGGAGGGCATGGGCCCGCACGGCCTGTGCGTCGGTGCGACCGGTTCCGGCAAGTCGGAGCTGCTGCGCACCCTGGTCCTCGGTCTCGCGGTCACCCACTCCTCCGAGACGCTGAACTTCGTCCTCGCCGACTTCAAGGGCGGTGCGACGTTCGCGGGCATGTCGCAGATGCCGCACGTGGCCGCGGTCATCACCAACCTGGCCGACGACCTGACCCTCGTCGACCGCATGGGCGACTCGATCCGCGGTGAGCTGAACCGCCGCCAGGAGATGCTCCGGGACGCGGGCAACTACGCCAACATCCACGCGTACGAGAAGGCCCGCGCGGCCGGAGCCGCGCTCCAGCCGATCCCCTCGCTCGTCCTCGTCATCGACGAGTTCAGCGAACTGCTCACCGCCAAGCCGGACTTCATCGAGATGTTCGTGCAGATCGGCCGCATCGGCCGTTCGCTGGGCGTGCACCTGCTCCTTGCCTCCCAGCGCCTGGAGGAGGGCCGCCTGCGCGGCCTGGAGACGTACCTCTCGTACCGCATCGGTCTGCGCACCTTCTCCGCGGCCGAGTCCCGCGCGGCGATCGGCGTCCCGGACGCCTACGAGCTGCCGAACGTGCCGGGTTCCGGCTTCCTGAAGTTCGGCACGGACGAGATGGTCCGCTTCAAGGCGGCGTACGTCTCCGGCGTGTACCGATCCAGCGCCCAGCAGGCGGCGTCGTTCGGCGGCCCGCTCCCGGTGGACCGCAGGCCGGTCCTCTTCACGGCCTCCCCGGTGCCGGTCCAGTACGCGGCGGTGCCGCAGCAGCGCCAGGATGAGGAGCCGGACCAGACCGACGACGCGCTCGCCGACACCGTGCTCGACGTCATCGTGCGGCGCCTGGAGGCGCAGGGCCCGGCCGCCCACCAGGTGTGGCTGCCGCCGCTGGACAGCCCGCCGTCGCTGGACTCCCTGCTGCCCGGCCTGGCCGCGGTGCCCGGCCGGGGCCTCACCCAGCCCGGCTATGAGGGCGCGGGGCAGCTGGTCATCCCCGTCGGCATCGTCGACAAGCCGTACGAGCAGCGCCGTGACCCGCTGTGGACCGACTTCGGCGGCGCGGCCGGCCATATGCAGATCCTCGGTGGTCCGCAGTCCGGCAAGTCGACCCTGCTGCGCTCGATCGTCGCGTCGTTCGCGCTCACCCACACCCCGCAGGAAGTGCAGTTCTACGGCCTGGACTTCGGCGGCGGCGGTCTGTCGTCGGTGGCGGGCCTGCCCCACGTGGGCGGCGTGGCCTCGCGCCTCGACCCGGAGAAGGTGCGGCGTACGGTCGCCGAGGTGTACGGCATCATGACGCGCCGCGAGGAGTACTTCCGCACGGCGGGCATCTCCTCGATCGCGGAATTCCGCGCCCGCCGGGCCCGCGGCGACATCTCCACGACCGACCAGCCGTGGGGTGACGTCTTCCTGGTCATCGACGGCTGGGGCAACTTCCGCCAGGACTACGAGGGTCTGGAGCCGGCCGTCCTCGACATCGCGGCGCGCGGCCTCGGCTACGGCATGCACGTCATCCTCACCGCCTCGCGCTCCATGGAGGTCCGCTCAAACCTCAAGGACCACCTGATGAACCGCCTGGAGCTGCGGCTCGGCGACCCCATGGACTCCGAGTTCGACCGCAAGGTCGCGGCCAACGTGCCGACCGGTGTCCCGGGCCGCGGTCAGACCCCGCAGCGGCAGCACTTCATGGCGGCGGTCCCGCGCATCGACGGCCTGTCCTCGGACACGGACCTGGCGGAGGCCACGCAGGCGCTCGCGGCGGAGGTCTCCCGCCACTGGCAGCAGCCCGGCGCACCGGAAGTCCGCCTGCTGCCGCGGGAGTTCCCGGCCCACCAGCTCCCGCCCGGCAACCGCTTCCCGAACCGCGGCATCGCGTTCGCCCTCGACGAGGACAACCTGGAGCCGGTGTTCGTGGACTTCGAGCAGGACCCGTTCTTCCTCGTCTTCGGCGAGAGCGAGTCCGGCAAGTCCAACCTGCTGAAGCTGCTGATCCAGCGGCTCACCGAGCGCTACGACGGCAACGAGGCGAAGCTCTTCGTGGTCGACAACCGCCGCTCTCTGCTCGGCGTGACCCCGGATTCGCATCTGGCGGAGTACATCCCCATGTCCAACCAGATGCAGCACCACATGGACGCGCTGGCCAACCTGATGCAGCGGCGCACGCCGACCGCGGACGTCACCCCGCAGCAGCTGCGCGACCGCAGCTGGTGGCAGGGACCGACGGTCTACATCGTCATCGACGACTACGACCTGGTCTCCACGTCCAGCGGCAACCCGCTGTCGGGCCTGACGGAACTGCTCCCGTTCGCCCGGGACGTCGGCGTCCGCTTCATCATCGCCCGCTCCACCGCGGGCGCGGGCCGCGCCGGCTACGAGCCCTTCATGCAGCGCATGAAGGAACTCGGCGCCCAGGGCGTGGTTCTCGCGGGCGACCCGAACGAGGGCGACCTGCTGGGCGGGGTACGGCCGCGGCCGATGCCCGCGGGGCGGGGTGTGTTCGTGTCGCGGAAGCGGGGGAAGCCGTTGGTTCAGGTGGGGTTGGTGCCGGACGCGCACCGCTGACGGGCACTTCGTTCACGGCCACGGGGCCGCGTCCGCTTCGGCGGGGGCGGCCCCGTTGTCGTCGTGGGGCGGGGCGCCCTGCTGTGGTGCACGGGGCCGCACGAGTGCGGTTTGGGCGGGCGGAGTGACCGGGCGACGGCACGTGTTCGGCCGCCGAAACAACAGCAGGGTGGGCGCCTCCCGCGCGCGCCCACCCTGGAACTGTTCTGCGAACCGACCGTGTACTACAGGAAGTAGCTGGCGGCCTTCTTGTCGCCTTCCATGTACGTACCACCGGACTGACCGACGACGTGGCCGATGCCCGTCAGCGCCTGGTGGATGTCGTTGGCCTCCTTGTCCCAGCGGCGCAGCTTCTCGCCGAACTGGTCCTGGGCCTGACCCGCCCAGTACTGCTTGCTGCTCTCGACCAGCTTGCGCAGCTCCTGGAGGTCCTGCTCGAGCGCCTTCGCCTCGTTGCCGATCGTCGTGGCTGCGAAGTCCAGCCCGTCATAAGTTACGGAAAGACCGTCGCTGTTACGGCTCATGCCTGCCTACCTCATCTCGCTCGGATTCCGGATGTCACCGGGTGGTGTGCGGTCAACTGCCGATGCTGATGTCCTGAACCGATGCCCTCGGTCCAGGACGCGTCACATCGAGTTGAAAGCAGACGACTGGACGGTGGGGGCACCGTCCTGGAGGTTGATCCGGTTGACCGACGCGCGGACCTCGTCTTCCTTCGAGTCCTTGATGTTGCGCGCCGTGGTCATGGCCTCCATGACCTCGCCGAGGATGCCGCCGATGTTCTTCAGCGACTCGTTGATCTCGTACTGCTTCTTGTCGAACTCGGCGCGGCCGATACCCTGCCACTGGCCCTCGAGGCCGTCGATGACGCCCTGCAGGTTGTGCACCCGCTTGCGGATGTTCTCGTACTTCTCGAACATCTGCTTCTGCAGCTGGACTACTGCTGCATCTTCAAGCTTCTGGTCGGTAGCCATGACCAGCCTTCCCTTCCACTCTCTGTTATCCGGTCGATTGGTTCCGCGTCATCGCCTCGACGAGACGATGCGCGGTCTGAGGCCGACCCGGGCCCTGGCCAGGTGGCCACTCGGCTCGGGCCGCTGGTCACGTCACCTCGCGCGGCGCGCCCGCAGCACGGCCGCGCCGGCGCCGCCGGTCACGATGGCCGCGGCTGCGGCGCCCAAGGCGATCCACAGGGTGTTGTCGCTGTCGTCGACAGCGGCCGCTTCCGCATTCGATCCTGCCGCCGATGTGCCACCGGTTGAACCCTCTCCGGGAGCCTGTGACGCGGCTGATGCAGAAGCGGACGGTGCGGGCGAGGTGTTTCCGGCGTTGCCCGCGTTGCCGGCCTTCTGGCCCTTCTCCCCGGCCTTGGCCAACAGGTCTCCGCGGTTCACCTTCGCCAGCGGGTCGACGTTCGGTGCGCCCGCGTCGTAGGTGGGGTCCTCCAGGACGAGTCGGGGACGGATCATTCCGTAGCCCGCGTACTTGCTCGGCTTGTCCTTCGGCCAGGAACGGCTGGCGGTGTCGATGAGAGCGCGGGTGACCTGGTTGACCGTCCAGTCGGGGTGGGCGGACCAGATCAGGGCGGCGGCGGCGGAGACGAGGGCGGTTGCCTGGCTCGTTCCCTTGGCTTCACAGTACGAGCGGAAGGTCTCGTCGCACCAGGTGGGGAGCCCTTCACCAGGCGCTGACAGGTCGGCAAAGCCGTGCGACGACTTCTCCGAGAACTTCGACACCGTGTAAGTGGAGTCGACCGCTGCAACACCGATCACATACGGATAGCGGGCCGGCGCATCGGGAATGCCGTCGTTACCCACGGCTGCGACGAGCAGTTTGCCCTTGGACGCGGCGTACTCGATGGCGGCCATGTCCTCTTCGGAAGTCATGCCCCCGAGAGACATGTTGATGATCTTGGCGTCACTGTCCGCCGCCGCCTTCAGGGCCTCCCAGGTCAGGGCCGTCTTCTCCTTTTCCTCACCCATTTCGAGCCCCGCCATTTGCACCCGGTACGGGACGATCTTGGCCCCCGGTGCCAGCCCTTGGATGCCACCTCCCGCACCCGTTCCGGCGATCAGCTCGGCCATGCTCGTTCCGTGGCCGTCGTAGTCGTCAGTGGCACCGTAGGCCACCGACTCGGGGACTTCATCGGCCAGAACCTGCCCCTTGAGCGAGGGAGTGTTCGCGTTCACGCCACTGTCGATGACAGCGACCTTGACGCCCTTACCCGTGCTGACCTTCCACATCTGCTCGGTCTGCATCGGTCCCAAGTACCACTGCTGCGACTGGGCGTCAGCAGCGGAGGCGTTCGGGGCCAGCCCCACACTTGCGACAGCCAGGGCGCCGACGACTGCGCCCGCAGCACGCACTCGCCTACCGCACCAAGTCCTGAGGAGCGTCCCTGACTTCATGGCGTTGTTAGTCCTCGCTAGCGCTCAGTTGACGACCGGCGGCACGTCGCGCCGGGGCTTGTTGGGCAGGTGCGTCTCCGGGTCCTCGACCGCGTAGTCGGGGCGCGGCGCTCCCTGCGCTTCTCGTTCGTCGTCGGGCTTGCCGTTGTCACCGGGCCGACGGACGAGGCCCGCGCCTCCGCGGGTCATGCCGTTCCGCTCGGACTGAGCGGTGGAGTTACGCCCGGTCGGGCTGCCGGTCACGGGCTTGGAGCCTCCCGTGGCACCGCCGCGAGCAGCACCGGCCGCGCCTGCACCGGGCCGTGCGCCGGGCTGGGGGGCTCCGAAGACGCCACGCTGTCCGGGGCCGGTCGACGGCCGGGGGTTGGCCGTCGGACCGGTGCCGATCACCGTGCCACGAGGGATCTTCGGCCCACTCTTCGCCGCAGCGCCGCCGGTGGTCGTAGGCCGTCCCCCGACCACGCCGTTCGCACGCCCTGCTCCGGTGGCCGGTCCGACGTTCGCCCGCGGCCCTGCCGTACCCCCAGCGCGGGGAGTACCCCCGGACACACCCGACTGTCCCATCGGGAACTGCTTCGAGCCTGAACCCGCCCCTCTGCCCATCGCCTGGCCAGTCGCCGTGGGACGTCCCATCTGGTTCGCGGCGCCCGGCCCCGTGGTGCGTCCGGTGGCGGAGTTGGGCGCTCCGGGCTGGGGGCGGCCCTGAGCGGAGACAGGCGTGCGGGGAGCACTCGTTCCGCCCGTCGTCCTGCCGGTGGCACGGCTCGGGATCGAAGGACCGTAGTTCTCGAACGGGCCAGACTGACCGCCCACAGTGGGCGGGGTGCCATTGATCGGCGGTGTGTGCCCGGTCGTCGGTGTGGTCGTCGTGGGTGGCAGAGTGCCGACGCTGTCGATGGTCGTACCGACAGGACTGTCCGGGTAGGCCACCTTGCCAGTGCCAGGTGACGAAGGGATCGGAGTATCGCTCACGCCGTCCACGCCGGAGCGACCCTGCGACTCCACCGGGGCACGGTAATCGCCGGTGGCCGCCCTTGCGGTGCCACCGCCTCCGGCAGTCCCTCCGCCACCTCCAGTGCCAGCCGTCCTCGGCTCGGGCACGCCGACGTTCGGCATCGGCTTGAACGTCGGAGGCTTCTCCTGCAAGGCCTGGAGCTGCTGGCTCGACACCGCGTAGTACGACGCCAACCGATTCATCTGGTTGATCGCCTCTTGGCGATCCTTCTCCACCTTTACGGCAGCGTCGTAATCTTCCTTGTTCGCGGCCTTCTCCGCGTCGGTGAAGCTCTCCGGACGCTTCAGGTTCTTCGGGTCACGTGCCGGCATCGCCTTGCGAACCGAAGCCAGACCCACCGCGGCCGCGGTGATCTGGTCGCCCGCGTTCCCCGCGAATTCGCTCAGGTCGGTCGTACTCGTGACGAGCGAGGCACCCCACTCGCGGAAGGCCTCACCTGCCTGCCCCTGCCAACGCACCTTGTCGATACGGCCCTTGAGCTCGTCCGCCGCCTCCTTGATGGCGTCGCGTGCGTCCCACAGGGCCTTGCCGGACGATTCGAGATCCTCGGAGTTCGTCTGCTCGACCAGGTCGATCATCTCGTTGAGGTCGAGGTTCTTCGCGTCGAAGTCCGTGCTGCCGAAGACGGCCTTGCCCGGGGCGGTGGATCCGACCACCGCACGCAGCGGGTCGGTCACCAGCCTGGTGAAGAGCCCGTTGCCGTCCGAGTGCTCGACGTTCCGGGCGATATCGGCGAAGGAGTTCTGATTGGAGGCGCGCTCCAGATCTGCTTTGTGCTGCTCGTCGGTCACCGTCAGGCCCCCATCCCGGACTTGCCCTCGCCGGAGTGCTGGCCGCTCCTCCGCTCCTGGATCTGGTCGATCTCCCATTGGATCGCCCAGAACCGCTGACGCTGCTCTTCCTCAAGGTTGTCGAAGCCGATGGACGCACCCTTGACCGCGATACCGATCGCCTCGATCTGCAGATGCAGCGTCTTGGACAGGTTGGTGAGCTGCTCGTGCACGCCGTTGTACTGGGTGTAGAGACTGTGCGCTTCCGGAAAGACGTCGGATCGCCCGTTGCTCAAGGACGACGCCCTGATCGTCTGCGCGCCCACCCTCGCAGGGTTGCCGGCGGACCCCTCCAGCCGCCGGAGCACCGCGTCCACCCGTGAGACGAACTCGTTCAACGCTTCACCGCTGGCCTCCAGGTCTGCCTTCCTGGCTGCCGACACGCCCCCCACCATGTCCGCTGGAAGCACGACGCTCCTCCCCGTTTCCCCGTGACATCCATCGGCCCCGATCAGATCCAGACCGATCACTCGCTCGCCGTACGATCGCAAAGCGAGCTGCGTCAGACAACGCTTTTACCACTGTAGTCAACCTGTACAACGGGTCCAACCGCGGTGTGTATTAACTCAGTTACGAGACCCATGCACGCACCACCGTTTGACCGATTTGCCGCTTTGTCGAGGCCCCAGCCGCCCCGCCACGAGGCACCCTTTGCGATCTTCGCAACACCTCCACGGGCGGGCGGCGGCAGTAGCCGTGACGGGATCGCCTCCTCCTTGGACAACGTGGCGCAGCCGGCACACCTTCTTCGAACCTTCACACGGACAAAGCACACACATCAGGCCTGCCCCCGATCTGCCCTGTGCGCGGTTGCTAAGTTGGCCATCAGCCACACAGCACCGGAACCAGGGCATCCAGCCCGACACCAGCTCTGGGCAGCCGAGCAGCACGGGGGAAGGGGTCCACCCATGGCATGGGACGAGTGGGAGCAGCTCAAGACTCAGGCTGCGGAGCGGCAGCCCGCGCAGATGCAGTTGAACCAGCTCGACCCGGGGGACGGGTCGCCGGGGACGGCCGGTGGGCCGACCAAGTACGGCGATCTGAAGGTCGCGAACGCCTCGCTGACCAAGATCAGCAAGTCGGCGCACACTCTGTACAACGCACTGTGGGACAAGGCGCGTGTCGCCGTACCCACGAGTGATTCCGCGGCGAGCGACCTGTCGAAGCAGGGTTTCGCGTTCGGGGCCGGGCTGCAGCACGTGTCGAACCGGTGGGAAGAGCAGCTGAAGTCCCTGATGGACGCCTGCGCGCAGATCACGAACCACCTGCAGGTCACCAAGAAGATCCACGCCGGCGACGAGAACTTCATCGTGCGCCAGATGAGCAGCATCGACACGCTGGACGCCGGTTTCGACGAGCGCGTCGGGCAGCCCGGCGAGAAGAATCCCGTCTACGGGGAGAAGAAGGACGAGAAGAAGAAGGAAGAGTAGCGGCGAATGGGGTGAACGGCGGATTTTCGTTCGTGTCGCCCGCACGGGAGTGGACCTACCGCACCGGTCCGCTCAGCCACCGCTCGGCGCTTTCTCGACACTCTCGACACTTCTCGACACTCTGGGGATAGAGACCGATGGACCTCGAAACTCTGCGCGACGCCAACTTCAAGCTGCTCGACGACGCCGTCACGGACTGGTCGACCCTGGTCAAGCACCTCGAGACACTGAAGAAGGACGCCGAGGACGAACTGCACCAGGCCGCGAACAAGGCGGACTGGGCCGGTGTGAACGCCCAGGTGACGAAGGAGTTCATCGGCAAGACGGCCGGTGAGTTCAGCGACGCGCACACGCAGGCGACGACCATCCACAAGATCCTCGAGGACACGCGAAACGAGCTCAAGGGCTATCACCAGGAGCTCGTCAACGCGATAGACGGCGGCCGGAAGAAGAATCTCACCGTCATCGGTTATGAGGGCGGGTTCACCGTCACCACCAACGTTCCGCCGGAGGGCCGGGCGCAGTACGACAAGGACAACCAGTCCGAGATCACCGCGCTCCGCGACCAGCTCCAGAAGATCCTGGACAAGGCGACGGAGAGCGACAACTCGGCCAAGACCGTCCTCCAGGCCATCGCCGACCAGAGCAAGCTCGGCTTCTCGGACGCCTCGTACAAGGACCGGGACACCGCCGCCGAGGCCCTCAAGCAGGCCGACGAGATGGCGAAGCTGGCGAAGAAGGACCCGAAGGACCTCTCTCCCGAGGAGTTCGACCGGCTGCTCAACGGGCTCAACAAGTACGGTAACGACGATCTGTTCGCCGAACGGTTCGCCACGACGCTCGGCCCGCAGAAGACGCTCGAGTTCTGGACCGGTGTCAACGACCCGCACCGGGGCAACTACGAGCTGGGGCAGCAGCGGCTGGAGAAGTTCGACGACCTGCAGCGCAGCCTGGGCACGACGCTCGCCAACGCCACGCAGAGCGACTCGGTCGCGATGACCGAGTGGAAGCGCACGATGATCGACATCGGCGACAAGCCGATCTACGGCAACAACGGCGGCGGCCCCATGGGCTTCCAGGTCATGAGCAACCTGATGCGGACCGGGGACTACGACGACCAGTTCCTGAAGGACTACGGCAACAAGCTCATGGCCACCGAGCGCAAGCTCACCGGCAACGGAGAGCACGCCAACATGGCGTGGCAGCACATGGGCATGGACCCGTGGCTGAACCGCATCGGCGAGGACAGCGGCTCCGACCCGCTCACCGGCTATCTGAAGGGCCTCTCCAACAGCCCCGACGCGGCCACGGACTTCTTCAACCAGGAGTTCATCAACAAGGACGACGAGGACAACCCCTTCGAGCGGGACACCGACGGCGACGGCAAGAACGGCAAGGTCACGCTGTCCAACTTCCAGTACCTCTTCGAGGAGCGGGAGTGGCCCCAGGAGACGAACCTCAAGGGCGACGATCTCCACACCGGTCAGAACAACCTCGCGCTCGCCCTCGAAGCGGCCACCACGGGTCACCCGGCGGGCGAGCTGCCGACCGCGGACACGCCGGCGCACAACGAGGGCCAGACGAAGCTCTTCGAGAGCCTCGTGAACTCCATCTCCGAGGACAACGAGCGCCTCACGAAGAACAGCTACATGTCCGACAGCATCGGTCAGATCGCCTCCGAGTACCTGCCCGACATCAACCGCGCGTCGACGGACGTGGACCCGCATCCGGACAAGGGCGACGAGGACGCGGAGGAGGCCTGGAAGCGGGTGCAGAACCTCTATCCCGTCGCGGGTTCCTCCGCCGAGCTGAACCACCGCGACGTGTCGCGGTTCCTGTTCGCCGTGGGCCAGAACCCGGAGGGGTACGCCGCCGTCGAGGTCGGCCAGAAGGCCTACATGGCCAACCTGATGGACTACCACCTCAACCCCGACCTGCCCGAGAGCCACCGCCCCAACCACGACCCGGAACTCACGGTCCGCGCCATCGCCCGCCACTCGGGCGAGGTGTCCGGCGTCCTGGCCATGGGGCGCAACGAAGCGGTCGCGTCCGAGGCCGTGTCCTCGGACGAGGAGTACGCGCACTCGACGGCCCAGTGGAAGAACGTCGTCTCGGGCACCGTCGGCATCGGTGTCGGCGTCGGTACGTCCTTCATCGCCTCGCCCGCGGTAGGCGCGGGTGTCGGCGGCGCCGCCGGAACGGTGACGAGCGTCGTGCTGGAGCAGCTCTTCAAGGACGCGGAGGGCAGCGCCAAGGACGACGCCGGCCCCAAGATGGGCGAGAACTGGGAGAACGGCCAGGACAACAACATGAAGTACACCCGGCGGGCGGCCTCGGAGGCGGCGAGGGCCCATGGCCACGCGCATCCCGGCGATGTGGCCACCTGGGCGGAGGACGAGTCCTCGAAGGGCTACCTTGACGCCGGTGACTACATGGAACGCGTCGCGCCGGAGCTCGTCACGGACATCTGACCCTCGACCGGCCGGTGAAGTTGCGTGACTCCTTCACCGGCCACCGCTCCGCCCAGAACCGAAGGTGAGGCTTTTCCCCTTGTTTGCTCGACGAATCGCGGAAGTGTCGCTGGTGGTTGCGGCGTTCGGCACCCTGGTCGGCTGTTCGGGCTCGGAAGAGAAGAAGGAGTACGACGTCCCGAAGGCGCTGTGCGGCGTCACCGTGGACCCTGCTCTGGTCTCCGAACTCCTCCCGGCCGGCAAGACGATCGAGGTCCAGGAGAAGAACCCGGTTCCCAGCAGGAGCAACTGCCAGGTGAACGTCGACGGCAAGGTGGCGCTCATCGTGAGCCAGGAATGGTGGGAGAAGGGTGACAGCATCTCGGACGTGGCCGACTCGGTGCCGCAGCTCGAGTCGGCGGAGCTGACGGACGACAGCCTCGTCCACTCCGGCACCGGAGCGGTGATGAAGACGAAGTCCTGTACCAACCCTGACCGCCCCGACCACACCCTCTATACGGCCCTTGAGGTCCACGCGGACGCCGTGGACGACGCCGACGCCACCGAGAAGCTGATCACGGCCTACACCCAGGCTGTCGAGGACTCGGACACATGCCGCTGACGCGAGAACGGCGGAAGGCCCGCCGTCTGTACCGACACACAGCTGCGGCCTGCGCTGCCCTGGTGCTCCTGGTCGGCTGCGGCGGCAACGGGGACGAGGCCGGTCCTCTCGACGCCCAGCAGGCCGAGGCGATCCTGCCCGACGCCAAGGGCACCCCCGGATGGAAGGTCGCCATCGAGCCCGTCGCCTATCCCCAGAAGAAGGCGAGGGAGCTCGGGGTGGCCCGGTGTTACGAGGGGCCCGAGGAGTGCTCGAAGGCGCGAGTAACCGGTGTCTCGGCTCTCAAGAGCCCGGGGAAGCCCCAGGTCGATTTCGTTCTCATGGCATACGAGGACTCGGCTGCGGCGCAGTCGGCCTACGAGCCCGTCTGGAAGGCCTGGAGCGGGCGGAGCATCGAGCCTCGTGAGCTGAGCCTCGGCAAGATCGGGGACGAGAACGATGCCGTGAGCGGCTTGAGTCCCTCCGGCGAGGAGGGGGCGCGGACCGTGTTCTCTCAGGCCCGGGTGGGCAGCGTCATCTTGGTGACCATGGGTGAAGCCGGTGTCGGCATCGAGGTGCAGAACTCTCTGAAGAGGTTCGCCACAGTCTTCGCCGAACGCGCCGAACAGGTTCAGCGCGGCGAGACGCCTTCCGTCACCTTGGACGACGTCTCCTGACGGATCAGCACGCCCCTTGCCGGGTCGTCACAGCGAGCCGATACGCCAGCTGGGTGTACGTCCCCTCGTCCAGGCCCGGCGGGGTGTAGTCGTCCTTCTTGGAGCGCACACGCTTGACGTGGGTGCAGAATTCGGCGCCCGCGCCGTTCGCCGTCACCCTAAAGTACGCGTCGGCTTCGGTGTTGGTGCCGAGCGGTGCGGCGTCCACACCGTCCTGCGGGGCGTCGCCGCCACCGTTCTCGGCCACCTCGCTCTCGATGAGTCCCTCGTAGTCCTGGAAGTAGACGAGGGGTTCACCAGACTCGTCGACCCGGTAGAGGTGCCCGTCGAGCTCGTACGTGGCCTGCTCCACCGCGCTCTTCAACTCGTCGTCGCTCCACTTGGAGTCGTCCTCGACCCCCAGCCCCTGGACCCCCACGACCACGCCGGCCACGGCCACTGCGATCAGGGCGATCCGGGCGACGACGAACGCTGCGTCGGGGACCTCCGGCGCGGAGGGATTGAGGGATCGCCGCCAGCCGCGGACGCGGTCCGCCTTCACGCAGGCCATGAGGAGCAGCAGGCCGGCCAGGACGAAGAGGATCACGGACAGTTGCGTCAGCATGCCGGGCCTCCAAGTCCCCGTCGCCGGCGCCTGGCGTCCCGCACAGCCACCGCCGTACCCCCCAACCCGGCCACCAGCACCAGCCCCCCGACCACCACATACGTCCCCAGACGGGTATTGCGCTCGTCCGGGGTCTCGCCGAAGTGGACAGGGGCGATCGACGGGGCCTCCGCGCCCGTGAGGTTCTGCTCGGGGCGGGGGGACTCGATCGGGTTGGCGGGGTCGATGTCCGTCAGGGCCTTCACCGGGTCCACCACGCCCCAGCCGACGAGGCGGTCGTGGCCGGGGATGGAGCGTTCCGCGGTCTGTTCGATCTGGGCGACGATCTGCTGGGCCGTCCACTTGGGGTACTTGGCCTTCAGGAGGGCCGCTACGCCGGCGACGTAGGGGGCGGAGAAGCTGGTGCCGTTGTCGGAGCAGTGGCCGTTGCCGGGGACCGTGGAGATCATGTCGACGCCCGGGGCGGCCACGCCCACGAAGTCGCCCGACTGGGAGAAGGGGGCGCGCTCGTTGTTGCGGTCCGAAGAGGCGACCGCCAGTACGCCCTTGTACGACGCCGGGTACGTGACCTTGACGTTGCCGCCCAGGCCGTCGTTGCCGGCCGAGGCGACGACCACCACCTGCTTGCCGAGGGCGTAGTTCACCGCCTGTTCCAGGCTCTCGTCCGGCCGCACCGCGTTGGCCGTGTCCTGGGAGATGTTGATGACGTCCGCGCCCACGTCCACGGCGTGGCGGATCGCGCTCGCCAGGGTCAGCGCCGTGCCGTTGCCCTCGGCGTCGTTCTGCTTGATCGGGATGATCGTGGCCTCGGGGGCCAGGCCGACGAAGCCGGTTCCCTTGGCGGGGCGCGCGGCGATGATGCCGGCCACGCGGGTGCCGTGGCCCACCGTGTCCGTCGTACCGCTCGCGTTGCCTCGCTCGATCTCCTCGCCCTTCTTGTTCTTCGCGGGGAGGAGGTTCTTGCCCTTCGACGCGTCGACGGCCTTGCTCAGCTGCGGGTTCTTGACGTCCACGCCCGTGTCGATGACCGCCACCTGGACGCCCTTGCCCTTGGACTGGGCCCAGAGTTCGTCCAGGTTGACGCGTTGCAGCGACCAGGGGCGGCCCTCGTACTTCTTGGACGGGAACGTGCACTGGCCGTCGTCCGCCCGAGCCTCCGGCGCCGGGAGGGCGAGTTGGGTCGTCGCCGTGAGGGCCGTCGTGGCGAGCAGGGTCGCCGCGGCCGTACGTCCACGGCCCTTGGACCGCCTCATGTCGCCTGCCTTCAGCACTCGTACCACCAAGGCCCTTCCGCTACGAACCCTGCGGCTGCCGCGCCGCCGCCTCGGACAGGCGCGGGCCAGTGGGCAGGAACGTGGACCACGCCTTGGGGATCGGGGTGGGGTCGACCTTCTCGTAGCCAAGCCTCGTCTGGGCGATCTTCGCCTCGGCCAGCTGCTGCTTGCGCTGCTCGGCCGAGGTGCCGATGCCCTTGTCATCGGTGGCGCTGTCGCTGTTGGACTGGAGGGCGTAGCGCAGACCGGTGTCGGTGACCAGGAAGACGCTGCCGGCGGTGGTCTCCTGGCCCTGGAACTGGCGGTAGAGCTGACCGGAGCCCGGGGTGACGTACGCGCTGGAGGAGCCGGTGGGCAGCTGGGCGGGGAAGTCGGTGCCCACCCAGGTGGACAGGGTCGTCACGCCGGTCTTCGCGTCGACCGAGCGCAGGACGTTGCAGACCGTGTTGCGGCCGGTCGTGGCACTGGTGCCGTTGTTGACCGTCTTCGGCTTGTACGTCGGCCACCGCTTGTCGCCGAGGAAGGTGGTGCTGTCGACGACGGCGCCGGGGCTGACCTGCTGGGCCTCGCCGGTCTGGCCGACGGCGACCAGGGCGCCGCTGTTCAGCAGCAGGGTGGCGGTGAACTCGCTGATCCGGGCCACCTCGCCGGGGAGGACGACGTAGTACTGCATGCGCGTGCCGTCGTAGGCCTTGATGACCATGCCGACCTTGTCGTGCTCACCGAGGCTGTCGGAGGCGCCCGCCGGGGCGCCGGGCGTGCCCTTGATGGACGGGATCGACAACGCGTCGCCCTTGTGCAGGGTGTCGAGCCAGTCCTGGGACACGCGCTGCGGCGCGCGGCCCTGGGTGTCGAGGGCCTTGAGGAGTTCCTTGTCGGTGGGGTCGGCGAGCGGGTAGGCCCAGCCGCGGGAGTCGACGACGTACTGCGTCTTGCCGTCCGGGGCGACGACGTACATCAGGTCGCCCCCGGTGAGCTTGTTGGCGCCCTCGGTCTTCGGCCACTCCTTCTCCGCGAGGACGAACGCCGCCTTCTGGATGGCCCGGCCGCCGTCGCTGGGGCGCTCGCAGACCGCCCAGCGCTTGGCGGCCTCCGCCTCCCCGGCGGAGGGCAGCCGGTCGGGGGCGTACGGGATGCCGATGGTGGCGCCGTGCGGGGGCTTGCCGCTGTCGAGGACCTTCTCGTCGACCGTGATGATGCTGTTCTTGCTGGGGTCGAGGAGCAGCTTGGCGGACGCCATGTTGAGCACCGGGTGCAGCTGCTTCTCGCCCTTCGTCTTCAGGACGACGTAGCGGGTGGTCGAGTCGCTGGCGACGATGACGTGTTCGCCCGGGTCGTCCCAGCCGCGGGGCGCGGTGGGGCTGAAGAGACCGATGCCGCCGAACACCGCGAGGATCACCACGCCGACGACCACACCGGGCCAGACCGCGCTCAGCGGCTTCGGCGCGCCCTCCTCCGAACCCGACGGCGAAGGCCGCAGGAAGGACGCCAGTGTGCGGCGCTTCGCGAAGGTGTAGGCGTTGAGTTCATCGCGGCGTGATGCCATCTGTGTCCGCTCTCTCCCCGTTGCGGAGCCCTGGGGACGGTGAGTGTGCCGTCGCCCGCCCGTGGTTGCCTCTGGTGCCTCGGTTGTCAGACCCGGCCCCTACTATGCCTGTTGCGTGGACGTGCGTGTGTCATGGGTAGGGCGCTCAGGACTCGCAGGAGCGTGTGGACAAGGGTTTTCGGGAGAGATTCGGGGGTTTTGGAGTGATGGCTTCCGCACCGCGGACCCGGTCGCGATCGCAATCGAGGTCACGATCGGGCCGATCGGGCAGCGCCGGTCCGGCGGGTTCCCGCGGCCCGGCCGCCACGCCAGGCGCTGTCACGCCGCACCTCAGGGCACGTTCGGGGCGCGGGGGCTCGTTCGCCGTGCAGCGGCTGGTGCTGCTGGAGCTGGCGGCGGCGCTCGTGGTGTGCGGCTGGGTGATCGGGACGTACGCGCTGATCCCGGCCGCCGTCGTCGCCGCGGTTCTCGTGGTGCTCGCGCTCGTACGGCGCCGGGGGCGCTCCCTGCCCGAGTGGCTGGCCGGCGTGCAGGCCCTGCGTGCCCGCCGCCGCAAGGCCGCGAACACCCCCGTGCCGCCGGGCACCGACTCCGGTCTCGCCCCCGCCGTCGAATGCGACCCGAGCCTGCGGACGTACAGCTACAGCCGGGGCAACGACCGTGACCAGCGCCCCGTGGGCATGGTCGGCGACGGCGGCTTCCTCACCGCGGTCCTCCAGGTCGAGGCCGACTTCGGCGCACTGCGCGCCGAGCGCAGCCGCCGCCCGCTCCCCCTCGCCCTGGTGCGGGACGCACTGGATGTCGACGGAATCCGCCTGGAATCCGCACAGATCGTGCTGCACACCCAGCCCGCGCCCGCGCCGCACCTGCCGCAGCAGTCGGTCGTGGTGACCAACTACACACAGCTTCAGGCGCAGACCGCCTCCCCCGCCGTCCGCATCATGTGGATCGCGCTGAAGCTGGACCCTGAGCTGTGCCCGGAGGCGGTGGCCGCGCGCGGCGGCGGGCTCGTCGGCGCGCAGAAGTGCCTGGTGCGGTCGGCGGAGCATCTGGCGAGCCGGCTGACGGGTGCCGGGTTCCGGGTGAGCGTGCTCACCGAGGAGGAGGTGACGGCCGCCATCGCCACCTCCGCCTGCGCCAACCCGATGGTGACCGCGCAGGCCGGGCAGAGCGAGGCGCCCCGGCGGCGGACCGAGGAGACCAGCCGCAGCTGGCGCTGCGACAACCGCAGACACACCACGTACTGGGTGCGCCGCTGGCCCGCGCTCACCGGCTCCGGTGCCGGACTGCCGCAGCTCGTCGCCCAGTTGACGGCCGTGCCCGCGCTGGCGACGACGCTCAGTCTGACGCTGGCCCGGGGCGGACAGCAGCAGGTCTCGGTCACCGGACATGTGCGGGTCACCGGGCGCAGCAGCACCGAACTGGCCGCCTCGCGCCGGGAACTGGAACGCGTGGCCCGGCAGGCGCGGACCGGGCTCGCCCGTCTGGACCGGGAACAGCTGCCCGGAGTTCTGGCCACCCTGCCGCTCGGAGGTGCCCGCTGATGGCCGCCATGACGACCCCGACCGCATCGCCGCAGACCCCCGCCGCGGGCGTCGACGGCACGCAGCCCGCCGGGTTCGCGGAGCGGCTGCGCACCGGCTTCGGGCTGCTGGGCCCCCGGCATCCGCGGCACACCCTGTCCGTCGACGAGTTCGACACGTTGACGCTGCCCATCGGGGACGACGGAGTCGTCGTCGGCGTCACCGCCGAGGGCCACCCCGCCGTGCTCGGGGTGAACCGTCCGACGCCCTACGACGTGCTGCTCATCGGCGGTCTGTGGACGGCGCAGGTGCTCGCGCTGCGCGCCGCGGCGACCGGCGCGCGGGTCGCCGTCGAGACCGGCCGCGCGCAGCACTGGGCCCAGGTGGTCCAGGCGGTGGGCGGCGGTCAGTCCGGGATGACCGTGCACGACGTGGGCCGGGTTCCTCCGCTCGGCGCCTCGGCGGGCAGCCCGGTGCTGGTCATCAGGGACTGCGGCATGCGGCCGCCGCGCGGACGCGTGGTGTCGGCACCCTGGCAGTCGGTGCTCACGCTGCTGCCCTATCTGAGCCCGGTGGCACCCCGGTTGATGCGGCAGGCGCGGCTGGTCGGCGTGCAGCGGGTGTCGCCGGACGAGGCGGCGGAGATAGGGCGGGTCATCGGACTGCCCCGCGCCGAGTACGAACCGCTGCCCACCCTCGCCGACGGCGTCACCCTGTGGTGTACGGACGGCGACCGCCAGTACGTCGTCACCCAGCCCACGGACGCCGAGATCGGTCTGCTGGGCGTGGCCCGCCGGATGGACTGACCGGGAGGACTGACCGGGAGCACTCACCAGGAGGTCTGACCGGGAGGACGAACCGGAAGCACGAACCGGCGAAGCCCCCCGAAGTGGCTGCCGATTCGAGGGCGACCGCCCGGCTTTGTGCCGGCCGTGCATCAGGGGGCAGACGCGCCTGCCGTGCCCGCCCCTTTCTTGATTAGGCTGGGGCGGGGCACGTAGCGAGTACCCGCACAGGGTGATGCGCGTTCCGGGGGTGACCCGGGGGGACAGCCCATGAATCGAACGACAGCAATGGTCGCCCCAGCACGCTATGAGGGTGCTCGACCACACCAGGAGGAACTGTGAGCAGCGATCGGGACGGGATCCGCGGGGGCTGGGCGACGCCCGGCGATGACCAGCCCGACGCGGAGGCCGCCGTCGAGACGACCGGCGAGTTCACCATCGACTACGCACCGCCTGCCTGGTACACGCAGAACGCGTCGGGGGGTTCGGACGGAGCGGGATTTCCCGGGGCTTCGGGTGCTTCGGGGGCTTCCGGCGCATCGGTTCCGGCGCCCGCCGCTCCCCCGGTGCCGCCGGTCCCGCCCACCGATCCGTCGGCGAACCCGTCCGCGATGACCCCGCCGGCCCACTCGGTCCCGCCGGCCCACCCGGCGCCGCCCGCTCCGGCTCCGGCCACTCCGTTCGCCCCGCCCGCACCCGCTCCGGCACCGCCCACAGGGACCCCCGTGCCCCTGCCCAGGCTGCCGGAGGGCAGCGGATTCGAGCCGCAGCAGCCCGAGTCGGCGCAGCAGCAGCCGCAGCCGTCGACTCCTGTCGCCGCTCCGGCGGCCGTGGACGAGGACGGCCCCGGCAACGGCGATCTGGAGAGCGGCGCCACCATGCGGTTCTCCGCGGTCGCGTTGAAGCGGGAGATCGAGGAGCGGGCCGCTGCGGCCGAGGCCGAAGCCCGGCGGAAGGCGGCCGACGAGGACACCGTCACGCCCGAGGGTGAGCGCGCCGAGGCCGCCGCCGACGAGCCCGCTGCCGTCGAGGGCGAGGACAAGTCCGCCGACGACGTCACCGAGGGCTCTGACGCGGACGACGCGGAGGGCGCCGCTCCGGCGGCGGAGACGGCCAGCGAGCTTGAGAACACGAACGAGCACGAGGGCACGGAGCCCTCGGCGGCCGAGTCCCAGGAGGCCGCTGACACCACCGCCGAGGCCCCCGCCGCCGAGGACACCACCGCCCAGTCGGGCGAGACCGAGAACGGCGCATCCGAGGCCGGCGCACCCCAGACCGCCGAGTCCGGCGCCGCCGCCCCCCAGCCAGCCGTTCCCGCCGAGCCCCAGCCCTCCGAGGCCGCCCCGCAGGACGCCCCCGCCGCCTGGACTCCCCCGCCCGCGCCGCAGGGCGTGCCGCCGCTGCCGCCGTCGTACCAGCCCGCAGCCCCGGCCCCGGCCGCCCAGTGGCCCGCACAGCCCCAGCAGCAGCCCCAGCCCGCTGCCGCGCCCGGCCAGCCGCACATTCCCGCGCAGCAGCCGCCGTTCCAGCCGCAGGCGCCCCAGGCCGCGCCCGCCGCCTGGAACCAGGCGCCCGCGCCCGCCCCGGCGGAGCAGCAGCCCGCCGCCCCCATGCCACCCGCGCAGCCCGGCTACGGCTTCCCGCAGCCCGGCATGCCCCCGGCCCAGGGCGGCTACGGGTACCCCGCGGGCGCCCAGCAGACCGGCACCCCCGCCCCGCCCACGCCCGACGCCCAAGGCGGGTACGGCTACCCCGCGGGCCCCCAGCAGACCGGCACGCCGACCCCGCCCGCCCCCAACGCCCAAGGCGGGTACGGCTTCCCGCAGCCCGGCGGTTACGGCTTCCCGCAGCCGCCCGCCCAGCAGGGTCAGCCGGGCGTACCCCCGCAGGCGACGCCGCAGCAGCCCCAGCAGCCCCTGCCGCCCGCCCAGGCCGAACACCCCCAGGCCCAGCAGCCGCAGGCACCGCAGGCCCAACCCCCGCACGTCCAGCCGCCCGTGGACCCCCGCACCGGTGCCGCATGGCCGCAGCCGATCCAGCACGACCAGCGGCAGCCCACCAACCCCGGTGCCGCGCCGCTCGGTTACACGGCGGCCGTGGAGCTGTCCTCGGACCGGCTGCTCAACAGCAGGAAGCAGAAGGCGAAGAGCAGCCGCCCGGCGGCCGGCGGCAGCCGGTTCAAGCTGGGCGGGAAGAAGGAGGAGGCCGAGCGGCAGCGGAAGCTGGAGCTGATCCGCACGCCGGTGCTGTCCTGCTACCGCATCGCCGTCATCAGCCTCAAGGGCGGCGTCGGCAAGACGACCACGACCACCGCGCTCGGCTCCACGCTGGCCACCGAGCGGCAGGACAAGATCCTCGCGATCGACGCCAACCCGGACGCCGGCACCCTGGGCCGCCGGGTGCGCCGCGAGACCGGGGCCACCATCCGCGACCTGGTCCAGGCGATCCCGTACCTCAACTCGTACATGGACATCCGGCGGTTCACCTCCCAGGCCCCCTCCGGCCTGGAGATCATCGCCAACGACGTCGACCCGGCCGTCTCCACGACCTTCAACGACGAGGACTACCGGCGCGCGATCGACGTCCTCGGCCGGCAGTACCCGGTCATCCTCACCGACTCGGGCACCGGTCTGCTCTACAGCGCCATGCGCGGCGTGCTCGACCTCGCCGACCAGCTCATCATCATCTCCACGCCGTCCGTGGACGGTGCGAGCAGCGCGAGCACGACGCTGGACTGGCTGTCCGCGCACGGGTACGCCGACCTGGTCTCGCGCTCGATCACCGTCATCTCCGGGGTCCGTGAGACCGGCAAGATGATCAAGGTCGAGGACATCGTGGCGCACTTCGAGACCCGCTGCCGGGGCGTGGTGGTCGTCCCCTTCGACGAGCACCTGGCCGCCGGTGCCGAGGTCGACCTCGACATGATGCGGCCGAAGGTGCGGGAGGCGTACTTCAACCTCGCGGCCATGGTCGCCGAGGACTTCACCCGCCACCAGCAGGCGCACGGCCTGTGGACCAGCGACGGCAACCCGCCCCCGGTGGCGGCCCCGCCGATGCCGGGCCAGCCGATGCCGGGCCAGGCGTTCCCCGGCCAGCCGCCCGTGCCCGGGCAGCCGATGCCCGGTCAGCCGCCCGTACCCGGCCAGCCCATGCCCGGTCAGCCCATGCCCGGCGGCCAGCCCGCCCCGTACGCCCAGCCGGGCCAGCAGCCGTACGCACCCCCGGCCCAGCCCTACGCCCAGCCCGCACAGCCCGGACAGCCGGGACAGCCGGGCCAGCCGGGCCAGCAGCCCTATCCGCCGCAGCCCGGCTACCCCCAGCCCGGACAGCCGCCGCAGCAGGGCCAGCCGGGCCAGCCGCCGCAGCAGGGTCAGCCGGGCCAGCCGGGCCACCCCGAGGCCCCGCCCCAGCAGTAACCCGACAGCCCCCGGCAGATGACAAAGGCGGCCGGTGCCCCGAGGCACCGGCCGCCTTCACGTCGTAGGAGCGGAAGCGGCTACTCGGCGTCCTGCGCCGCCGCCACCAGCTCCCGGCACTGCTGCACGTCCTTCCCCATCTGCTCCAGCAGCGCGTCCAGCGTCTCGAACTTCGCCTGGCCGCGCACGAAGGCGAGGAAGTCGACGGCGACATGCAGGCCGTACAGATCGAGGCCGACGCGGTCGATGGCGTACGCCTCCACCGTGCGCTCGGTGCCGTCGAACTGCGGGTTGGTGCCCACGGAGATGGCGGCCGGCATCGCCTCGCCCTGGGCGTGCAGCCAGCCGGCGTAGACGCCGTCGGCGGGGATCGCGGTGTGCGGCAGGGTCTCGACGTTGGCCGTCGGGAAACCGAGTTCGCGCCCGCGCTGGGCACCGCGCACCACGACGCCCTCGACGCGGTGCGGCCGGCCCAGGATCTCGGCGGCGCCGGCCACGTCGCCCTCCGCGACGAGCCGCCGGGTCAGGGTGGAGGAGAACGGCTCGCCGCCGCCCGCCTCACCGGTGACGTACAGGTCGACGACCTCGACCTCGAAGTCGTAGATCTTGCCCTGCTCGGCGAGGAACTCGACGTTGCCCGCCGCGCGGTGCCCGAAGCGGAAGTTGGGGCCCTCGACGACCGCCTTGGCGTGCAGCTTGTCGACCAGGACCTTGACCACGAAGTCGGCCGCGGACAGCTTCGAGAACTCGATGGTGAACGGCAGGACCAGCACCGCGTCCACACCCAGCTCCGCCATCAGTTCGGCGCGGCGGTGGTGCGGGGCGAGCAGCGGCGGGTGGCTGCCGGGGCGGACGACCTCGCTGGGGTGCGGGTCGAAGGTGACCACGACGGCGGGGACGCCCAGCTCACGGGCGCGTTCCACGGCGTGCCGGATGATCAGCTGGTGCCCGCGGTGGACTCCGTCGTAGGAGCCGATGGTGACGACGCTGCGCCCCCAGTCCTGGGGGATGTCCTCCAAGCCACGCCAGCGCTGCACTGTGACCGCTCCTCGAACCCGTGTCTGACTCTTACGGCTGCCTCTTATGCAGGTCTAAGGGTGCCATGCCGGGTGCCCGCCGCCCGCATCGGCATCGGCGCTGTGACCCGTCGCACCCGGCGGAGGACAGATCGTGGCACCGGCGGAAGACGGATCGTCGCACCCGGCGCGGTGGAGGTTCGCCCCCGGCGCGGTGCACCTTCACACCCGGCGCGGTGCACCGTCGCACCCGGCGCACGGCGAATCGTGGCGCCGACAGCGCGCGCCGTGCGCTCACGCAGGCACCCGTACGCCCGCCAGATGCTCCAGCATCCGCCGGGTGCTGGGACCGACCACGGCGGCCCACGCGCCGGGGGCCTCGGCCAGCCAGCCGGCCATCCGCGCGGCGAATCCGGGCACCTCGCGGCCCAGGTCGACCAGGCTCCGGTCGAAGCGGGTGGCCCCGTCGGGGGTGCGGACGAGGAGCAGTCCGGTGCGGTGCAGCAGGTCGCGCAGATCATCGGGCTCGTGCCGGGCGGCGGCGCGCAGCAGTGCCTCCAGGACGGCCGGGTCCCGCTCGTCGTCCAGCAGGGCGTCGCGCAGCTCCCGGCGCAGCGGCCCGGGGGCGGCCAGCACGGCGGCCAGAGCGGCCCGCACGGGGCTCGGGCCACCGTCGAGCAGGCCGGTGACCAGCGGGAACAGTACGGCGCGGGCGGCGGGTCCCTGGTCCAGCCGGCGGTCGGCGTACGCGGCGACCGGCCCGGCGAGGTCCGGGCGCAGGGCCACGGCCTCGCACACCAGGGCGGCGACCCGGCCGGCCAGCGCGGGGGTGGTGACGTCGGCGAGGGTGTGCAGCAGCTCGACGACGCCGTCGGCGCGGTGCAGCCGGGCCCGGAAGGCGTCGAGTACCGGCTCGGGGTGGGTGGTCAGAGCCGTGGCCAGGGCGCTCGCCGGGAGGTGCGGGTCGCCCGCCCGGAAGTGGTCGAGGGCGCGCGGGAGGTGGTGGGCGCGGGTGCGGGGATCGCGTACGAGCAGCCCGAGCGCGCCACCATGAAGGGTGGCGTCGGCGGGGCGGGCGAGCAGGGCGAGGGCGGCGTAGCGCAGCAGCTCGCGGTCGGCCTCGGCGCGGACGTGGGGCGCGGCGCGCAGCCCGTACGCCACCGCGGCCGCCCGCCGGGCGGGCCGTTTGTCGTGCGCCCAGCGGTCCACGGCCCGGCAGATCGCCGACGGCTCGTCCTCGGCGAGCACGGCGAGGAGTTCCGCGGCCCGCCCGTGCGGGCTGTCGGCCAGGACCTCGGTGAGGTCGTCCACCGCCCGGTGCCGGTGGGTGTGCAGCAGCGCCTGCGCGGCCGCCGCCACGGTGGCGTGCGGGGTCGCGGGCAGCGGACGCTCGTCCTCGAACCAGCGGGTGAGCTGGGCTTGTACGGCGGCGGGGGCGGCGGCGAGGAGGCGGGCGACGGCGTCCAGGTAGCGGGGGCCCGGCGCGGCGTCCGGGGCCGGGTCGGCGAGGACCAGGCGGCGCAGGAGGTCGAGGCGTTCGGCCTCCGGCAGCCGCAGCCCGCTCCAGAAGCCGGGGCCGAACTCGCCGGGCACGGGGCGCTGTTGGCGCCTCCAGTCGACGACGCTGTCGGCGAGCAGCCGCAGCACGGTGAGGTACGGGGTGGCGTCGGGGACGCGCCGGAGGACCTCGGCGAGCAGCCGGGCGGGCCACCAGGAGTGCGGGTCGGCGTCCACGGCGTGCGCCAGCTCGGCGAGCCGGCGGGCGAGTTGGCCGGGGCCGTGGTGGCGGGCGACGAAGAGCAGGGACTGCACGACCGGGCCGATGCGGTGGTGCGGGGTGGGCAGGGGGTGGGCCTGCCCGGGGGTGTGGGGGCGGTGGACCAGGGCGCGCAGAGCCTCGTCGAGGTCGAGGTGCATGCCCTGGATCCAGTCGGCGAACTCCTCGTGGGCGAACCGGTAGCCGCGGCCCGCGGGCACGAGCAGGCCCTCGGTGAGGACGGCGGAGGCCCAGCCGGTGCCGCCGCCGAGCCGGGCCGGTGCGGGGCCCCAGGGGAAGACCGCCTCGAAGGAGAGGCGGTCCAGCTCGCCCTGGCCGGGGCCCAGGCTGCGGCGGGCGGCCTCGTGGACCTGGCCGGCGACCTTGGCGGCCAGACGGCGTACGGCGGTGCCGCGCAGACCGTTCTCGGCGGCCAGCCGGACGGCGATGCGCAGGCACATCAGGTCCAGGTGGGCGGAGAACACGTCGTTGTGGTCGAGGGGCGCGGCGCAGGGGGCGCCGGGGACGGCGGCGCGGACCTCGGCGAGCAGGCGGAGGGTGAGCGGATGCCGGGCGTCGGGCTCGGCGAGGGCGGTGTCGGGGATGCCGAGGCGGGCGCGGGCGTCGCGGGCCTCGGCCTCGGTGAGGTCGCCGAGGGGGACGCAGGGCGGGACGCCGGGCCGAGGGGCCTCCCCGGCCTCGGACGCGTACAGCAGCTCCGCCGGGAACTCCGCGCCCGCCGTCTCCCAGTACTCCGCCCGGCACGCCACCACCAGCCGCGCCCCCGTCTCCCGCAGCCACGTGGTCGTGCCCTCGGTCCAGGCGGGCAGGCGGCGGGCGAGGGCCGGGGGCATCTCCTCGGGGCCGTCGAGCAGGAGCAGCAGGGGACGGCCCGCGGTGCGCGCGGCGCGGGCCAGGCGGTCGGGGGTGACCTCGGCCGCGGACCCGGCCGGGCCGGACGCGCAGACGATACGGGCGGCCCGGTCCAGGGCCCGGCGGGCGGCGTCGGCGACCGAGGTGTCGTCGTCCTGGAGGTCGGCGCCGCGCAGCCACAGCGTGGGCGCCGGTTCGGCACCCCGGTGGCGGCGGGCGGCGAGCGCCGCGAGTTCCGTCGTACGACCACTGCCCGGCGGCCCGACGAGGCCGAGCACCGCCGCCGGTCCGTGCGCGAACGCGGCGAGCTCCCGCACGATCGCCCCGCGCTCGACCGGCTCGACGTCTCCAGCCCCGCCGCGGCTCCCGCCCAGCACACCGGGCGGGCCGGCCTGCCCGCCGGACGTGGCGGTCGGCTCCAAGCCCCCCGCGTCGAACGCGACCCGACCCCGCACGACCGGCCCAGCGTCTCCAGCCGCGCGGCTCCCGCCCAGCACACCCGGCGGACCGTCCTGCCCGACGGACGTGGCCGTCAGCTCCAGGGCCCCCGCGAGGTTGAGATCGGCGCCGTAGGCGGGGACGGTCGCCGCGTTGCGGGTCAGCAGCTCGGCCAGCGGGCCGTCGGTGGCGGGGCGCAGGGACACCGCGAAGCCGGACTCGCGCTGCCCGGCTCGCAGGGCCGTGCCGACGACGGCGACGACCGCGCCGGTCTCGGCGTCGAGCACCGGTGCCCCGGCCGCGCCGCCGCCCAGCCGCAGCGCGTCCCGGCCGGCGGTGCCGATGGCCAGCTCCAGGGCGTCGTCGAGCCGGTGACAGCGGTCCGTGGCGGTGTACGTCACTTCCGTCCCGCCCAGCACCCGCGCCTCGCGCCAGCAGCCCGCGGCGACCCGGACGTAGGCGCCGGTCTCGATCCGGTCCCGGACGGTGAGCGGGAGCGGGTCCCCGCCGAGTCCCCGGGTGCGGACGAGGGCCAGGTCTCGCTCGGGCAACGGGATCACCGCATCGGCGGTCACCACGCAGCTGCGGTCGCCGGCGGCGGTGTGCAGGACCAGCCGGGGCAGGCCGTCGACGGCCTCGTGGCTGGTCAGCACCATGCCCTGGTGGTCGGCCAGGAAGCCGAGGCCGCGCGGGCGTCCGGCGAGGTCGTGGATGCGGACGAGGCTGCCGTCGCGGGGCGGAGGCGGCGGCTCGTGCGGGGGGTGCGTGCGCGCCGCCTGCCGGTCGTCATACGCAGGGTCTCCGTCCCGCCGGCCCCGTGCCGCCATGGTCGAACCTCCCCGCCGTACGCCTGTGCCCCTGGACCGACGGTAGGGGCGGGGTGATCAGCAGGACAGCTCGCGTGGCGAACGCGCCCCCTTGTGCTCCCCTGGTTCACTCCGAGCGCCTGCCCGGACGGGTGAACGAACGGGGGCCGATGGATACACCCTAGGGGTGGGGGAACCGAGGGGGGACCGTGGAGCGGCGGCAGTGCCACACCCCGTGACCGCCGCCGCTCCACGGGCAGCACACCCGCCCGGGACGGTCAGCCGAAGACGGCCAGGCTCTTCGCCTTGCCCCGGTGCTCCTCGACCAGCGCGAGGAAGCGGCCCTCGGGGTCGAAGACGGCCACCGCGCCGGCGCCCGCGTACTCGTCGGGCATCTCCAGCCGGACGCCGTTGGTGAGCAGCCGGGCCCGCTTGGCGTCGACGTCCCAGCGCGGGAACGCCGCGGAGGCGGCCTCGGCGATCGGCATCACGGTCAGCTCCTGCTGGAGCTGGTCCAGCGTCTTCGCGGCGTCCAGCTTGTACGGCCCGACGCGGGTCCGGCGCAGCGCCGTGAGGTGGCCGCCGACGCCGAGGTCGGCGCCCAGGTCGCGGGCGAGGGCGCGGATGTAGGTGCCGGAGGAGCAGACCACCGACACCACCAGGTCGAGCACGGGGGTGCCGTCGTCGGTGACGGCGTCCCGGACGTCGTAGACCGCGAAGGACTTCACGGTGACCGGGCGGGCCGGGATGTCGAAGTCCTCGCCCTCGCGGGCCCGCTTGTAGGACCGCACGCCGTTGATCTTGATGGCGCTGACCTTGGACGGCACCTGCATGATGTCGCCGGTCAGCTTGGCGATGCCGGTGTCGATGGCGTCGCGGGTGACCTTGGAGGCGTCCGTGGTGGAGGTGACCTCGCCCTCGGCGTCGTCCGTGACCGTGGTCTGGCCCAGGCGGATGGTGCCCAGGTACTCCTTCTCGGTCAGGGCGAGATGCCCGAGGAGCTTGGTGGCCCGCTCCACGCCGAGGACGAGGACGCCCGTCGCCATGGGGTCGAGGGTGCCGGCGTGTCCGACGCGCCGGGTCTTCGCGATGCCGCGCATCTTGGCCACGACGTCATGCGAAGTGAAGCCCGACGGCTTGTCGACGATGACCAGGCCGTCGGGCGGGGTGGGCTTGCGGTTCATTCGGCGATGTCGTCCTCGTCCTCGCCCGGCTTCTTGTACGGGTCGGCCTCACCGGCGTACCTGGCGCCGGAGGCGGCCTCGCGCACCTTGGCGTCGGACTGCCGCGCCTTGTCGAGCAGGTCCTCGATGGTGCGGGCGGTGTCCGGGAGGGCGTCGGCGACGAAGGTGAGGGTGGGGGTGAACTTCACCCCGGCCGCCCTGCCGACCTCGGAGCGCAGGATGCCCTTGGCGCTCTCCAGTCCGGCGGCGGCGGCCTTCCGCTCCTCCTCGTCCCCGTACACGGTGTAGAAGACGGTCGCCTCCCGCAGATCGCCCGTCACCCGGGTGTCCGTGATGGTGACGTGCGAGCCGAGCCGCGGGTCCTTGATCCCGCGCTGCAGCTTCTGGGCCACCACCTCTCGGATGAGGTCCGCCAGCCTCTTAGCCCGCGCGTTGTCGGCCACTGGTCCGTCTCCCGTTCTTTCTCTTCTGCGTTCTTGCGCTGTGCGTTGTTGCGCCTGGGTGGTCAGTCGTCGTCGCCGTGGAAACGCCGGCGCACCGACAGCAGTTCCACCTCGGGGCGGCCGGCGACCAGCCGTTCGCACCGGTCCAGTACGTCGCTGAGGTGCCCCGCGTCGCCGGACACCATGGCCAGGCCGATCACGGCCCGCCGATGGAGGTCCATGTGGTCCACCTCGGCCGCGCTCACCGCGTACTTCCGCTGGAGTTCGGCGACGATCGGGCGGACGACGGAGCGCTTCTCCTTCAGCGACCGTACGTCGCCGAGGAGCAGGTCGAAGGACAGCGTCCCCACATACATGTGTAACCGGTTCACCCGCCGGTACGGGATCGATGGCCCTGCCGTTCGGGCGGGCAGGGACATCAAGAACGGTACCTTGCCCCTGCCGGGGGTTCGACCGTATTTGCCGGGGCCGGGCCCCCGCCGGGCAAGCCGCAGTGGCCGACGGGAGACATGTCCCGCCGGCCACTGTCAGGCACTAGGCCTTACGCGCGCGGCTTCTCGCGCATCTCGTACGTCGCGATGACGTCGTCGACCTTGATGTCGTTGAAGTTGCCGAGGTTGATACCGCCCTCGAAGCCTTCGCGGATCTCGGTGACGTCGTCCTTGAAGCGACGCAGGCCCTCGATCGTGAGGTTCTCCGCGACCACCTTGCCGTCTCGGATGAGGCGGGCCTTGGTGTTGCGGCGGACCTCGCCGGACCGGATGAGCACACCGGCGATGTTGCCCAGCTTGGACGACTTGAAGACCTCGCGGATCTCCGCCGTACCCAGCTCGACCTCTTCGTACTCCGGCTTGAGCATGCCCTTGAGGGCCGCCTCGATCTCCTCGATCGCCTGGTAGATGACCGAGTAGTACCGGACGTCCACGCCCTCGCGCTCGGCCATCTGCGCCGCGCGGCCGGCCGCGCGGACGTTGAAGCCGATGACGATGGCGTCGGAGCCCATGGCCAGGTCGATGTCGGACTCCGTGACCGCACCGACGCCGCGGTGCAGGACGCGGATGTCGACCTCTTCGCCGACGTCCAGCTGGAGCAGCGAGGACTCGAGGGCCTCGACCGAACCGGAAGCGTCACCCTTGATGATCAGGTTCAGCTGCTGGACCTCGCCGGCCTTGAGCACCTTGTCCAGGTCCTCCAGGGAGACGCGGCGCGTGCGCTTCGCGAAGGCCGCGTTGCGCTCACGGGCGGCACGCTTCTCGGCGATCTGACGGGCCGTACGGTCCTCGTCGACCACCAGGAAGTTGTCACCCGCACCCGGGACGTTGGTCAGGCCCAGGACCTGGACCGGCGTCGACGGGCCGGCCTCGGCGACGTTGTTGCCGTTGTCGTCGAGCATGGCGCGCACACGACCGTAGGCGTCGCCCACGACCATCGTGTCGCCGACCCGCAGCGTGCCTCGCTGGACGAGGACCGTCGCCACGGCACCACGGCCGCGGTCGAGGCGGGACTCGATCGAGATGCCCTGCGCGTCCTGGTTCGGGTTGGCCCGCAGGTCGAGCGAGGCGTCGGCCGTGAGGATCACGGCCTCCAGCAGGTCGTCGATGTGCAGACCCTGCTTGGCGGAGATGTCGACGAACATGGTGTCGCCGCCGTACTCCTCGGCCACCAGGCCGTACTCGGTCAGCTGACCGCGCACCTTGGTCGGGTCGGCGCCCTCGACGTCGATCTTGTTGACCGCGACCACGATCGGCACGTCGGCCGCCTTGGCGTGGTTGAGCGCCTCGACCGTCTGCGGCATGACGCCGTCGTTGGCCGCGACGACCAGGATCGCGATGTCGGTCGACTTCGCACCACGGGCACGCATGGCGGTGAACGCCTCGTGACCCGGGGTGTCGATGAAGGTGATCTTGCGCTCTTCGTCGTTGACCTCGGTCGCGACCTGGTAGGCACCGATGTGCTGGGTGATGCCGCCGGCCTCGCCCGCGATGACGTTGGTCTTGCGGATGGCGTCGAGCAGTCGGGTCTTACCGTGGTCGACGTGACCCATGACGGTCACGACCGGCGGACGGACGACCAGGTCCTCCTCGGAGCCCTCGTCCTCACCGAACTCGATGTCGAAGGACTCGAGCAGCTCGCGGTCCTCCTCCTCCGGGCTGACGATCTGAACCGTGTAGTTCATCTCGTCGGCGAGGAGCTGGAGGGTCTCGTCGGAGACGGACTGGGTCGCGGTGACCATCTCGCCGAGGTTCATCATGACCGCGACGAGCGACGCCGGGTTGGCGTTGATCTTCTCCGCGAAGTCGGTGAGCGACGCGCCGCGGGAGAGACGGATGGTCTCGCCGTTGCCGCGCGGCAGCATCACGCCGCCGACGCTCGGGGCCTGCATGGCCTCGTACTCCTGGCGACGCTGCCGCTTCGACTTGCGGCCACGACGCGCGGGACCACCGGGACGACCGAAGGCGCCCTGCGTGCCACCGCGGCCACCGGGACCGCCGGGACGGCCGCCGAAGCCGGGACGGCCACCGCCGCCGGCACCGGGACCACCCGGACGACCGGCGAAGCCACCGCCACCGCCGCCACCGGGACGACCGGCGAAGCCACCGCCACCGCCGCCACCGGGACGACCGGCGAAGCCGCCGCCACCGGGACGACCGCCGCCGCCACCCGGACGACCGCCGGCACCGGGACCGCGGCCGCCGGGGCCACCGCCCGGACGCGGGCCGGCAGCGGGACGCTGCGGCATCATGCCGGGGTTCGGACGCGGGCCGGCCGGGCCGGGACGCGGACCGCCCTGCGGACGCGGCATCGAGCCCGGAGTCGGACGGGAACCGCCCGGAGCCTGCGGACGCGGACCGCCGCCCTGGGCGCCGGGCGCCTGCGGACGGGGACCGGCGCCGGGGGCACCGGGGCCACCCGGACGCGGGGCACCCTGCGGACGCGGGGCCTGCGGGCGGGCCATACCGGCGTTGCCACCGGAGGTGAAGGGGTTGTTGCCCGGACGCGGACCGGCCGGACGAGCGCCCGGACGCGGTGCCTGGCCGCCGGGACGACCGCCCTGGGCGGCGGCGGGACGCTGACCGCCCTGCTGCCGGTCCTGGCCGGGCGCGCCGGGACGGGCGCCGGGCTTCGGGGCACCCGGACGGGGACCGCCGGGCTTGGGCGCGGCGGACGGAGCCGGAGCCGACGGCGGAGCGGTGAACTCCGGGGCGGCCGGGGCCGGACGCGGCGCGGGCTTGGGACCCGGCACCGGACGCGGGCCGGGGGCCGGCGCGGGAGCCGAGGGCTGCTGGGCCACCGGAGCCGCGGGCTGCGGGGCCGTCGGAGGCTTGGGGGCGCCCGGCTTCGGAGCAGCCGGACGTGCCGCCTGCGCCGGAGAGGGCGCGGGGGCGGGCTTGGGGGCAGCCTTGCGCGGGGCGGGCTTGCCGGCGGACTTGCCGTTGCCACCGCCCTGGAAGGCGTCAGTCAGTTTGCGTACAACCGGCGCTTCGATCGTCGAAGACGCCGAACGGACGAATTCACCGAGTTCCTGGAGCTTGGCCATGACGACCTTGCTCTCCACACCGAACTCCTTGGCGAGTTCGTATACCCGGACCTTAGCCACTTCGCTCCTTTGAGGTCCGGGTTGCGGCCGGACCGTCGCTAGTTCATGGGCGTACTCATCGCGTACTCATCGAGTGCTCATCGCAATCTCGACCTGCTTTCGACTCGCGAGGTACCAAGCCGCACGGGGGGTTCCGTACGGCACGCTTTCTTACCGTGTTGCCTGGTCGGCAACTGTTGTCCGCTCGACGTACCGGCGCAACGCCTTTGTTTCGAGCGCTCCCGGGGCGCGCAGTGCCCGCGTGAACGCCCGGCGGCGAACCGCCTGGTCGAGACAGACCAGTGCGGGGTGTACATACGCACCCCGGCCGGGCAGCGTACCGCGAGGATCGGGGACGCACTCGTCCTTGATCGCCACGATGCGCAGCAGCTCCGTCTTGGCCGCTCGTTCCCGGCACCCCACACAGGTGCGTTCAGGGCATGCGCGGACCCGCGTCCGGCCAGACACTCCTCAGTCTACCTCCCCGTACGCACCTCACCCCTTTGGGGCAGGATTCGAACAGTTGCCGCGCGACAACCTGTCGTGATCTAAGCGCCGCGCGGCTTGGATCTATTCCCCGGTCTGCTCGGTGTCCGGACGGATGTCGATCCGCCAGCCGGTGAGCCGGGCCGCGAGGCGGGCGTTCTGCCCCTCCTTGCCGATCGCCAGCGACAGCTGGTAGTCGGGGACCGTGACCCGGGCGGACCGGGCGGCCATGTCCACGACCTCGACCTTGGAGACCCGGGCCGGGGACAGCGCGTTCGCCACCATCTCGGCCGGGTCGTCCGACCAGTCGACGATGTCGATCTTCTCGCCGTTCAGCTCGCCCATGACATTGCGCACACGACCGCCCATCGGGCCGATGCAGGCGCCCTTGGCGTTCAGGCCCGAACGGGTGGAGCGGACGGCGATCTTCGTACGGTGACCGGCCTCACGTGCGATGGCGGCGATCTCGACGGACCCGTCGGCGATCTCCGGCACCTCCAGCGCGAAGAGCTTCTTCACCAGATTGGGGTGCGTGCGGGAGAGGGTGACGGACGGACCGCGGACCCCCTTCGCCACCCGAACGACGTACGACCGCAGCCGCATGCCGTGCGGATACGACTCGCCGGGCACCTGCTCCTGCACCGGCAGGATGGCCTCCAGCTTGCCGATGTCGACGAGCACGTTCTTCGGGTCGCGGCCCTGCTGGACCACGCCGGTGACGATGTCGCCCTCGCGGCCGGCGTACTCGCCGAGCGTCGCGTCGTCCTCGGCGTCGCGCAGCCGCTGCAGGATGACCTGCTTGGCGGTGGTGGCGGCGATACGGCCGAAGCCGGACGGGGTGTCGTCGAACTCGCGGGGCTCCTGGCCCTCCTCGAGGTCTTCGGGGTCCTCCTTCGCCCACACGGTCACGTGACCGGTCTCGCGGTTGAGCTCCACGCGCGCGTGTCGGCGGCTTCCCTCGGTGCGGTGGTAGGCGATGAGGAGGGCCGACTCGATGGCCTCGACCAGCAGGTCGAAGGAGATCTCCTTCTCCCGTACCAAGCCCCGCAGGGCACTCATGTCGATGTCCACGGCTACGCCTCCTCTTCCTTCTTGTCCTTGCGGTTGAACTCGACCTGGACGCGCGCCCTGGCGATCTCGCCGAAGGCGAGGCGGCGCGCGGTGGGCTTGCGCCCCTTGACTCCGGGCACCTCCAGCTCGACGCCCTCGTCGTCGACCGTGAGGATTCTGGCGACCAGCTCGCCGCCCTCCGTGAGCTGGAACCTCACCAGCCGGCCGGTGGCGCGCGCATAGTGCCGGTGTTCCGTGAGGAGGCGTTCCGCGCCCGGGGTGCCGACCTCGAGGTCGTACGCTCCCGCGCCCATCGCGTCGGTCTCGTCGAGCTTCGCCGAGAGCGCGCGGCTCACATCGGCGATCTGGTCCAGGTCCGCCCCGGTGTCGGAGTCGACGACCACGCGCAGCACCCGCTTGCGTCCGACAGAGTCCACTGCGATCTCTTCGAGATCCAGGCCCTGGGAGCTGACGAGCGGTTCCAGCAGTTCTCGCAGCCTCTCGCTCTGGGTGGTGCTCATCCGGGTGACTCCTCGGCCGCGTGTGCTGTTGTGGGATGGGTCGCGTGTCAGGTCAAAGGGTATCCGGTCCCGGGGAGTGTTGCCGTCCACCGGTGTCCGGGCGGTGCCGATGAGTGGTGTCGGACAGGTGCGCGGGTACCGTGATCACGGGCGGGCCGCCGGGTGCCGCTCATGACGTTCGTACGAGCCTCCGAGGACGCCAGCCGTGCCGTACCCCCCGCCGTCGCGCACCCCCTCGGGGCCGCGCCGAAGAACCCTGCTCGCCTCGGCCGCCGGGGTCGCCCTCCTGACGGGCTGCACCGCCGGTTCCGAGGACTCCGACGGCGCCCGGGGCGGCAGCCCGTCGGCCGTCGCCCGGACGCGCGCGCGTGCCGCGAGGGACAGCGGGCGGCTGCTCGACCACTACGACGCCGTGCTCGCCGCGCACCCCCAGCTGGCGGAGCGGCTGAAGCCGCTGCGGGCGGAGGTCGTACGGCACCGGCAGGCCTTCGGAGGCGGCGGTACGGCCTCGACGCGGGCCACGCCCTCGTCGTCACCGTCCGCCGCGCCCTCCGCGTCCCCGTCGCCCGCCGTGCCCGGCGACGAGAAGACCGCCCTCACCGAGCTGGCGGCCGCCGAGCGGGCTCTCGCCGACCGGCGGGCGAAGGCCCTGATGGACGCCCCGGGCGAACTGGCCCGCCTGCTGGCCTCCGTGGCCGCGTCCGGCGCGGCGCACGCGTACCTGCTGACGGAGGCGGCGAAGTGAGCGTGGTGGCGGAGCAGCCGACAGCCCGGTCGGCGGCCTCGGAGCGATCGAATGAGCGGGGCCACGGAGCGGCGGCCGGCCGCGGCAGCGGCGCGTTGCGTGGCCGAGGCGGCCCGATGAGCGGGGTCGCGGAGCGGCGGCGGGCTGGGGCAGTGGTGGCAGCGGTGGATCTCATGGCGGAGGCGGGCAGGTGACCGAGGCGGCGGAGCGGGAGTTGGGTGCTTTGCAGGCGGCGCTGGCAGCGGAGCATGCGGCCGTGTACGGGTACGGGGTCGTCGGGGGGCGGATCCGGGAGGAACGGCGTGGCGAGGCGCGGACGGCGTATGACGCGCATCGGGCGCGGCGGGACGCTCTCGCGCGGGAGGTGCGGGATCTGGGCGGCGAGCCGGTCGCCGCGGCCGCGGGCTACGCGCTGCCGTTCCCGGTGACGGACTCGGAGACGGCCGTGCGGCTCGCCGCCGAGCTGGAGGAGCGCGTGGCCGGCGTCTACTCCGACCTGGTGCGGGCGGCCGAGGGGCAGCGCCGGGGCACCGCGGCGGCCGCGCTGCGGGAGGCGGCGGTGCGGGCGGTGCGCTGGCGGGGCGGGAGCGTAGCCTTCCCTGGGCTCGCCGAACGGGCGGGCACCGCGTCGGCGTCCGCGACGCCCACGACGTAACGCGCACCGGAAGGGAACGACTCGCGTATGGCTTTCGAACCGCCGCGGCGTCTGGTCAGGGCGCTCGGTGAGACGGCACCGGACGGTGACGACTGGTTGGAGAAGCTGCCCGAGACGGCCGAGCGGGCCGTCGCGCTACGCGAGTTGACCGTCGAGCGGGTGCAGGTGCCGGGTGGTCGCAGCAGTCTGGTGGTGCTGGTACGGCGCCCGGACGGGACCCCGGCCGTGCTAAAGCTGGCGCCGCCCCGGGCCCGCCCGGAGAGCGAGCGGGCCGCGCTCGCGCACTGGGGCGGACGGGGTGCCGTACAGCTGCTGGAGGAGGACTCGCCCGACGGGGCGCTGCTGCTGGAGCGGCTGCACCCGGATGTGTCGGTGCGGTCGCTGCCGGAGGCGAAGGCGCTGCTGGAGGCGGCGGGCACGCTGCGCCGGCTCTGGGTGGCGCCACCTGCTGACGGCGGCGCGCACACCTTCGAGACGGTTGCCGAACGGACCGGGCGGCAGACCGCGGCGATGCGGGCGAGCGCGGAAGCGGACGCGGAGGTGGCGCCGCTGGTCGAGGTGGCGCTCGCGGCGCGTGCGGAGCTGCTGGCGGCGCCGCCGGAGGAGCGGCTGCTGCACGGCACGTTCCGGCAGAGCAAGGTGCTGGCCGGGGAGCGGATGCCGTGGCTGGCCGTGGGGCCGGACCCGGTGGTCGGCGAGTGCGCCTTCGACCTGGCGCGGCTGGTGCGCGACCGGGTGGAGGACCTGATCGCCTCGCCGTCGGGCGCGGCGACGACCCGCCGCCGGGTGAAGCGGCTCGCGGAGTCGCTGGACGTGGAACAGGAGCGGCTGCGCGGCTGGACGCTGTTCCGGGCGGTGGAGTCGGGGGTCAGGGCCCGGCGGGTGGGCCGGGAGCAGGACGCGGAGCTGTTGCTGGAGTTCGCGAGCTGGCTGTAGCCCGAGGTGCGGGGGCCGTCGCCCCCGCACCCCTGCCGTCCATTACGCCGTCAGGCGCGCGACGGCCTCCTCGACCGTCAGCTCCTCGCGCTCGCCGGTCCTGCGGTCCTTCAGCTCGACCACGCCCTCACCCGCGCGGCGCCCGGCCACCAGGATCTGCGGTACGCCGATCAGCTCGGCGTCGGTGAACTTCACGCCCGGGGACACCCCGGCCCGGTCGTCGACCAGGACGCGCACTCCGGCCGCCGCCAGCTTCTCGGAGATGTCCAGGGCCAGCTCGGTCTGCAGGGCCTTGCCCGCCGCGACGACGTGGACGTCGGCCGGGGCGACCTCCTTGGGCCAGCACAGGCCCTTGTCGTCGGCGGTCTGCTCGGCGAGGGCGGCGACCGCGCGGGAGACTCCGATGCCGTAGGAGCCCATGGTCACGCGGACCGGCTTGCCGTTCTGGCCGAGGACGTCCAGCTTGAGGGCGTCGGTGTACTTGCGGCCCAGCTGGAAGATGTGGCCGATCTCGATGGCGCGGTCCAGCTTGAGGCCGGTGCCGCACTTGGGGCAGGGGTCGCCCTCCTGGACCACCACGACGTCGACGTACTCGTCGACCTCGAAGTCACGGCCCGCGACCACGTTCTTGGTGTGCGTGTCCGGCTTGTTGGCGCCGGTGATCCAGGCCGTGCCCGGCGCCACGCGCGGGTCGGCGACGTACTTCACCTTGTCCAGGCCCTGCGGGCCGACGTAGCCGCGGACCAGGTCGGTGCGGCCCGCGAAGTCCGTCTCGGTGACCATCTCGACGACGGCCGGGGCGAAGTGCGCCTCGACCTTGTCCATGTCGACCTCGCGGTCGCCGGGCACGCCGACGGCGACGATCTCGCCGTCGACCTTCACCAGGAGGTTCTTCAGCGTGGCGGAGGCCGGGACGCCGAGGGAGGCGGCCAGGGTCTCGATGGTCGGGGTGTCCGGGGTGGGGATGTCCTCGGCGGCCGGGACAGCGGCGGCGTCGACCGGCTTCAGCTCGTAGGTGATCGCCTCGGTGTTGGCGGCGAAGTCGCAGTTCGGGCAGTCCGCGAAGGTGTCCTCGCCGGCCTCGGCGGGGGCCAGGAACTCCTCGGACTTGGAGCCGCCCATCGCGCCGGCGGTGGCGGCGCAGATGCGGTAGTCGAGGCCGAGGCGCTCGAAGACCTTCTGGTAGGCCTGGCGGTGCAGGGCGTAGGACCGGGCGAGGCCCTCGTCCTCCAGGTCGAAGGAGTACGAGTCCTTCATCAGGAACTCACGGCCGCGCAGGATGCCGGCGCGGGGGCGGGCCTCGTCCCGGAACTTCGTCTGGATCTGGTAGAGGATCACCGGCAGGTCCTTGTAGGAGGACGCCTGGTCCTTCACCATCAGGGTGAAGATCTCCTCGTGGGTCGGGCCGAGCAGGTAGTCGCCGCCCTTGCGGTCCTTCAGCCGGAACAGCTCCTGGCCGTACTCGTCCCAGCGGCCGGTCGCCTCGTACGGCTCACGCGGCAGCAGGGCGGGGAGCAGCACCTCCTGGGCGCCGATGGCGTCCATCTCCTCGCGGACGATGCGCTCCACGTTGGCGAGGACCTTCTTGCCGAGCGGCAGCCAGGTCCAGACGCCCGCCGCGGTCCGGCGCACATAGCCGGCGCGGACGAGCAGCTTGTGGCTGAGGACCTCGGCGTCGGCCGGGTCGTCGCGCAGGGTCTTCGCCATCAACTGGGACATGCGCTGGACCGGTGCGTTGGCCATGGTTCTCGTACTCCTGCTGCGTAAGGGTGGTGGCTAGGAGGTTAGCCGGGCAGTACGGGGCGGTGGAAATCGGTTAGCGGCGGCGCAGCGGCAGCGGGGCACCCATCACGGCGTACGGCCGGGGCGCGCTGGGGAACAGGACGCGGCGGGCCAGGTCCTGGTAGCCCAGGGAGTGGTAGAGGCCGCGGGCCGGGCTGTCGGTGTCGATCGCGGAGAGGATCGAGCGGGGCTCGGTGGCGGTGTCCGTGATCGTGGTGATCAGGGCGCGGCCGATGCCGCGGTTCTGGTAGCGGGGGTGGACGTGCAGCTCGGTGATCACGAAGGAGTCGTCAAGCCAGGCGTCGTTGCCCTGGGCGCGGAGGTAGGGCTCGACGATCGTGGACCACCAGTGGGTGCGGCTGTTGGGCATGCCGTAGACGAATCCCACGAGGCGGCCTTCGGGGGTGGTGGCGCCGAGGGCGCGGGCGCCGGGGTAGGTCATGTGGCGCAGCACGATCTGGCGGCGTACGGCGACTTCGTCCGGGCCGAGGCCGAAGGCCAGGGCTTGGACGGCCAGCGCTTCGTCGACGTGGGCGGGGAGGTCCAAGGCGGCGATCGTGATGTCGCGAAGCATGCGGGGAGCCTACAGGGGGGTTTCGCTTGTCCGCCGGGTGCGGGCTGATTGTGGCTGGTCGCGCCCACGCGGCGGTAGCCGTACATCGATAACGGCCCCGCGCCTGGGGAGTTCAGAACAGGACACTCATGAAGGCGCCGACCTCCTGGAAGCCGACTCGGCGGTACGTTCTTCTCGCCGCCGTGTTGTAGTCGTTCACGTACAGGCTGACCACGGGGGCCACGTCCGCGAGGGCGTAGCGCAGGACCGCCGCCATGCCGGGAGCGGCCAGGCCTCTTCCCCGGTACTCGGGGGCCACCCAGACGCCCTGGATCTGGCAGGCCTGCGGGGTCGCCGCGCCGATCTCCGCCTTGAAGACGACCTTGCCGTGCTCGTCGAGGCGGGCGAAGGAGCGGCCGGAGCCGACGAGTTCGGCGACCCGGGCCTGGTAGAGCAGGCCGCCGTCGCCGGCCAGCGGGGAGACGCCGACCTCCTCGGTGAACATCGCCACGCACGCCGGCATGATCGTCTCCATCTCGTCCTTGCGGACGCGGCGGACGTACGGGTCCGGGGCGATGTCGTCCGGCATCCGGTCGGTGACCATCAGCGGCTGGTGGGCGCGGACCTCGCGGGCCGGGCCCCAGTGCGGTTCGAGCAGCCGCCACAGCTCGGCGGTGGGTTCGGCGGGGCCGACGATGGAGGAGCAGCGGCGGCCGGCCCGGCGGGCACGGTCGGCGAAGGCGCGGACGGCGCGCGGGGTGGCGCAGATCGGGACGAGGTTGGCGCCCGCGTAGCACAGCGAGGTGAGCATGCCGTCCTCGTACCAGCCCCACATCTCGCCGCCGAGGCGCCAGGGGTCCAGGCCGGCGACCTGGACCCGGGACGTCACGAAGGCGTTGTGGACCGGCTCGCGGTGCAGGACGGCGAGCGCGGCGTCCAGGTCGCTCGGTTCGAGGACCCGGGAGGTCGTCTGGGTCAGCACGTACGGAGCCCTCCGGGGTCAGCTGCTGGTCTCCGCACTGTACCTCTGCGTTTGCTTGGTCGGCGGGCGCGCCCAAGAGCTCGGGGGCGCCTCCCCGCGCCCTCCGTCAGCCGGCTACCGACACCGACGGCTCGCCCGACGCGACGCCCTCCGCCTCCATCTGCTCCGCCAGCTTCATGGCCTCCTCGATCAGCGTCTCCACGATCTTGGACTCGGGGACGGTCTTGATGACCTCGCCCTTGACGAAGATCTGGCCCTTGCCGTTGCCGGAGGCGACGCCGAGGTCGGCCTCGCGGGCCTCGCCGGGGCCGTTGACGACGCAGCCCATGACGGCGACGCGGAGCGGGACCTCCATGCCGGTCAGGCCGGCGGTGACTTCCTCGGCGAGCTTGTACACGTCCACCTGGGCGCGGCCGCAGGACGGGCAGGAGACGATCTCCAGGCCGCGCTGGCGGAGGCCGAGGGACTGCAGGATCTGGAGGCCGACCTTGACCTCCTCGACGGGCGGGGCGCTCAGGGACACCCGGATCGTGTCGCCGATGCCCTGCGAGAGCAGCGCGCCGAAGGCGACCGCCGACTTGATCGTGCCCTGGAAGGCGGGGCCCGCCTCCGTCACGCCGAGGTGGAGGGGGTAGTCGCACTGCGCCGCGAGCTGGCGGTAGGCCTCGATCATGACGACCGGGTCGTTGTGCTTGACCGAGATCTTGATGTCGTGGAAGTCGTGCTCCTCGAAGAGGGAGGCCTCCCAGAGGGCGGACTCGACGAGGGCCTCCGGGGTGGCCTTGCCGTACTTCTGGAGCAGCCGCCGGTCGAGGGAGCCCGCGTTGACGCCGATGCGGATCGGGGTGCCGTGCTCCTTCGCCGCCTTGGCGATCTCCTTGACCTTGTCGTCGAACTGCTTGATGTTGCCCGGGTTCACCCGGACCGCCGCGCAGCCCGCCTCGATGGCGGCGAAGACGTACTTCGGCTGGAAGTGGATGTCGGCGATGACCGGGATCTGCGACTTGCGGGCGATGGTCGCGAGGGCGTCCGCGTCGTCCTGGGTGGGGCAGGCGACCCGGACGATCTGACAGCCGGAGGCGGTCAGTTCGGCGATCTGCTGAAGGGTGGCGCCGATGTCCGACGTACGGGTCGTCGTCATGGACTGGACCGAGACCGGCGCGTCCCCGCCGACCGCCACGGATCCGACCTGGATCTGCCGGCTCTTCCGGCGCTCGGCGAGCTTGGTCGGAACGGACGGCATGCCGAGAGAAATCGCAGTCATCTGCTGTGCAACCCCAAGTCGTGGATCAAGGTCCGGTCCCGTTCAGCGGCGGGCTCCGGGCTTCGAGATTACGGCACCGGCCCAGACCTAAGCACATCACACCCGAGAACCACTCGAACGGGAGGCGGCCCGGCGGGTGAATGCCGCCGGGCCGCCGGGAACGCGGTGTGACTACGAGATTCTGACCGGGTTAACGACGTCCGCGATCAGCACCAGGATCGTGAAGCAGATGAAGATCCCGGCCACCACATAGGCCACCGGCATCAGCTTCGCCACGTCGAACGGGCCGGGGTCGGGGCGGCGCAGCAGCCGGGCGGTGTTGCGGCGCAGCGACTCCCACAGGGCGCCCGCGATGTGCCCGCCGTCGAGCGGGAGCAGCGGGAGCATGTTGAACAGGAACAGGGACAGGTTGAAGCCCGCGACCAGCATCAGCGCCATGGCGAGCTGCTGGGTGGGCGGGATGTCCAGGGTGAAGATCTCGCCGCCGACCCGGGCCGCGCCGACCACGCCCATCGGGGAGTCGGGCTCGCGCGGGGCGCCGTCGAAGGCGGCGTTCCACAGGGCGGGGATCTTGCCGGGCAGGGCGGCGAGGGAGTCTACGGCTTCGCCGACCCGGTCGCCCATCCACGTCACCGAGTCGCCGAAGTCCTGCTTGACCACGCCGGTGGCGGCGCTGAAGCCGAGGAAGCCGGCGGTGACGTACTCGCCCTCGACGATCTGGCCGTTGCCGTCCTTCTTCGCGACCTGGTTGGTGGCGATGGTGGCGTGCAGGGTGACGTTCTCGCCCTTGCGGTCGACGACGATCGCGACCTTCTCTCCGGGGTGGGAGCGGATCAGGTCGGAGAGCTGGTTCCAGTTGTCGGTGCGGACGCCGTCGAAGGCGACGATCTTGTCGCCCGCGCGCAGGCCCGCCGCGGCGGCCGGGGAGTCCGGGTCGGTCTTCTTGCAGGTGTCGCGGGCCTGGCTCTGCGGGACCACGCACTTCTGGACCTCGCTGACCGTGGTGGTCTGCTGGGTGACGCCGAAGCCCATCAGCACGACCAGGAACAGCGCGATGGCCAGCACCAGGTTCATGAACGGGCCCGCGAACATCACGATGACCCGCTTCCACGGCTTGCGGGTGTAGAAGAGGCGGGTCTCGTCGCCCGGCCTCAGCTCCTCGAAGGCGGCGGAGCGGGCGTCCTCGATCATGCCGCGCCACGGGGAGGTGGAGCGGGCCTCCAGCTTGCCGTCGGGGCCCGGCGGGAACATGCCGATCATGCGGATGTAGCCGCCGAGCGGGATGGCCTTGATGCCGTACTCGGTCTCGCCCTTCCTGCGCGACCAGATGGTCGGGCCGAAGCCGACCATGTACTGCGGCACGCGGATGCCGAACAGCTTGGCCGTGGAGAGATGCCCCAGCTCGTGCCAGGCGATCGAGAACAGCAGGCCGACCGCGAAGACGACTATGCCGAGGATCATCATCAGGGTCGTCATGCACGGGCCTCCGCCGTCATCGCCGTCAGTTCCCGGGCCCGGGTGCGCGCCCAGGTCTCCGCTTCGAGGACGTCCGCCACGGTGAGCGAGGTTCCCGTGCGCGGGGTGCCGTGCTCCTCGACGACCCGGGTCACGGTCTCGATGATCCCGTTGAACGGCAGCGCGCCGCCGCGGAACGCCTCCACGCACTCCTCGTTGGCCGCATTGAACACCGCCGGGGCGGTGCCCGCGAGCTCACCGACGTGCCGGGCGAGGTTCACCGAGGGGAAGGCCTCGTTGTCGAGCGGGAAGAACTCCCAGGTCGAGGCCTTGCTCCAGTCGAAGGCCGGGGCCGCGTCCGGGACCCGCTCCGGCCAGCCGAGACCGATGGCGATCGGGCCCCGCATGTCGGGGGGCGTCGCCTGGGCGAGCGTCGATCCGTCCGTGAACTCCACCATCGAGTGGACATACGACTGCGGGTGCACGACGACCTCAATGCGGTCGAAGGGAATGTCGTACAGCAGGTGCGCCTCGATGACCTCCAGGCCCTTGTTGACGAGCGTCGCGGAGTTGATGGTGATCACGGGGCCCATCGCCCAGGTGGGGTGGGCGAGGGCGTCCTCGACGGTGACGGAGGCCAGCTCCTCCCTGGTCCGGCCGCGGAAGGGTCCGCCGGAGGCGGTGACGACGAGCTTCCGGACATCCGCTCGGGTGCCTGCCGCCAGCGCCTGGAAGAGCGCGGCGTGCTCGGAGTCGACCGGGATGATCTGCCCCGGCTTGGCGAGCGCCTTGACCAGCGGGCCGCCGACGATGAGCGACTCCTTGTTGGCGAGCGCGAGGGTGCGGCCCGCCTCCAGGGCGGCGAGGGTCGGGGCGAGACCGATGGAGCCGGTGATGCCGTTCAGCACGGTGTGGCAGTCGGAGCCGGCGAGCTGGGTGGCCGCGTCCGGTCCGGCCAGGATCTCGGGCAGCGGCTCCCCCGGGCCGTACTCGGCGCTCAGGGCCTCGCGCAGCGCCGGTACGACATCCTCGCGGGCCACCGCCACCGTCCGGACCCGCAGCAGCCGGGCCTGCTCGGCGAGGAGGGCGACCCGTCCGCCGTTGGCGGACAGGCCGGTCACCCGGAAGCGGTCCGGGTTGCGCAGCACGAGATCGATGGCCTGGGTGCCGATCGACCCGGTGGAGCCGAGGATCACCACGTCCTTCGGTCCGTCGGCCGTCACCGGGTCGTAGACGAGGTGCGGGTCGGCGAGGGCGCGGGGGGATGGACTGTCGCTCATGCCTCCATTCTTGCGGTAAGGCCGGGCCGCGAGGACAGCGCGTCCCTCACGCGGGTGTCGTCCGTCACTCGGGGATGATCCGGCGTACGTCGGGACGGGGTGTGTCGGGGGTGTGGGTGTCGGCGATCCACGGGCCGTCGTCGGAGGGGTCGACGATGCCCGACTCCAGCCACTCGTACGCACCCGCCAGGACGCCCTTCACCACCTTGCGGTCCAGGTCGTCCGTGTTGGACCACAGGCGCGTGAAGAGGGCGTCGACGCGGAGCCGGGCCTGGTGGCAGAAGGCGTCGGCGAGCTGGTAGGCCTCGCGGCCGTGGTCGTTCCGGTTGCGCAGCAGCTCGGCGCGGACGCAGGCGGCGCTCATGGCGAAGAGTTCGGCGCCGATGTCGACGATCCGGCCGAGGAAGCCCTGCTTGGTCTCCATCCGGCCCTGCCAGCGGGACATGGCGTAGAAGGTGGAGCGGGCGAGCTTGCGGGCGGTGCGCTCGACGTAGCGCAGGTGCGGGGAGAGGTCGACGCCGCCGTGCCGGAACTCGGCGTAGGAGCGCGGAAGCTGGCCGGGGCCCGCGATCAGCTTCGGGAGCCACTTGGCGTAGAAGACGCCCGCCTGCGCGCCCGCCTTCGCCTTGTCCTGGAGGGACTTGTCGGGGTCGATGAGGTCACCCGCGACGGAGAGGTGGGCGTCGACCGCCTCGCGGGCGATGAGGAGGTGCATGATCTCCGTCGAGCCCTCGAAGATGCGGTTGATGCGCAGGTCGCGCAGGATCTGCTCGGCCGGGACCGCCCGCTCGCCGCGCGCCCTGAGCGACTCGGCGGTCTCGAAGCCCCGGCCGCCGCGGATCTGGACGAGTTCGTCGGCCATGAGCCAGGCCATCTCGGAGCCGTAGAGCTTGGCGAGGGCGGCCTCGATGCGGATGTCGTTGCGGTCCTCGTCGGCCATCTGGGACGACAGGTCCAGGACGGCCTCCAGGGCGAACGTCGTCGCCGCGATGAAGGCGATCTTCGAGCCGACCGCCTCGTGCAGCGCGACCGGCTTGCCCCACTGCTCGCGCACCCCGGACCACTCCCGGGCGATCTTCAGGCACCACTTGCCGGCGCCGACGCACATGGCGGGCAGGGAGAGGCGGCCGGTGTTCAGGGTGGTCAGGGCGATCTTCAGGCCCGCGCCCTCGGGGCCGATGCGGTTCGCGGCGGGGACCCGGACGCCCTGGAAGCGGGTGACGCCGTTCTCGAGGCCGCGCAGGCCCATGAAGGCGTTGCGGTTCTCGACGGTGACGCCCGGCGAGGAGGTCTCGACGACGAACGCGGTGATGCCGCCCTTGTGGCCCTCGGACTTCGGGACGCGCGCCATCACGACGAGCAGGTCGGCGACCACCCCGTTGGTGGTCCACAGTTTCACCCCGTCGAGGACGTAGTCGTCGCCGTCGGGGACCGCGGTGGTGGCGAGGCGTGCCGGGTCGGAGCCGACGTCCGGTTCGGTGAGCAGGAAAGCGGAGATGTCGGTGCGGGCGCAGCGCGGCAGGAAGGCGTCCTTCTGCTCCTGCGTGCCGAAGAGCTTCAGCGGCTGCGGGACACCGATGGACTGATGGGCGCTCAGCAGGGCGCCGACCGCGGGGCTGGCGGAGCCGGCCAGGGCGAGGGCCTTGTTGTAGTAGACCTGGGTGAGCCCGAGCCCCCCGTACTTGGGGTCGATCTTCATGCCGAGGGCGCCGATTTCCTTGAGCCCGTTGATGGTCTCGTCGGGGATGCGCGCCTCGCGTTCGATGCGGGCCGAGTCGATCTCGGTCTCGCAGAACGCGCGCAGCTTCGCCAGGAAGTCCTCGCCGCGGCGGACGTCCTCGTCGGCCGGGAGCGGGTGGGGGTGGATGAGGTCGAGGCGGAAACGGCCGAGGAACAGTTCCTTGGCGAAGCTGGGCTTGCGCCAGTGCTGTTCCCGGGCCGCCTCCGCCACCTGGCGGGCCTCACGTTCGGTGACGACGGGTCGGGTGGTGGGAGTGGCGGACATGAGGCTCACCTCGCCGCGAATCGGGATCAAGGTCCAATTGGTTACCGACGGGTGCTACGCGATCGTATGTACCCGATAACGGACCGTCCCACCACCCTTCGCGCGGCCGTTCAGCCGATGCGGACGGAGTACTTCTTCGTGTTCAGCCGTCCCGTGCCCGTGAAGACCTCGGTGCCCACCTCGATGCCGGAGACGTACTGGTCGTTGCTCAGCACACTTCTTGGCGTCCTGGCCGGCCTGCGCGACCGTGACGCCCGCGGCGGCGGCCAGGGCGACCGTGGTGGCGACGAGTGTCTTCGCCTTCTTGGACAGGCGCGGTCTGCGGTGTTGCATCGGGGGTCCTTCCGAGGGGACTGTTCACCTACGCCCCCTGGTCGCCACCGGCCGCGAGAAGATTGCCGGACAGAAAGCTGTCGAAGCGCTTCGACAACCTATGGACACCCACCCGCGCTGGGGCTACTGTCGAACCACCCTCACCCGCCGTTGTTCGCAATGCGCACTGTCGAAGCGCTTCACAAAGCTTGGAGAGCGGATGGTCACCCTCGCCGAGGTCGCCCAGCACGCCGGAGTCTCGGCGAGCACGGTGAGCTATGTCCTCAGCGGCAAGCGGTCCATCTCCGCGACCACCCGGCAGCGGGTCGAGCAGAGCATCCGGGAGCTGGGGTACCACCCGAACGCCGGCGCCCGCGCCCTGGCCAGCAACCGGTCGAACATCATCGCGCTGATGATCCCGCTGCGCACCGACATGTACGTGCCGGTGATGATGGAGATCGCCATCGCGGTGGCCACCACCGCCCGCACCCACGGTTACGACGTCCTGCTGCTCACCGGCGAGGAGGGACCCGACGCGGTGCGCCGGGTCACCGGCAGCGGGCTCGCCGACGCCATGATCCTGATGGACGTCGAGCTGGAGGACGAGCGCCTGCCACTGCTGCGGGGCGCCGGCCAGCCGTCCGTGCTGATCGGACTGCCCGCCGACACGACCGGCTTGACCTGCGTGGACCTCGACTTCACGGCGACCGGCGCGCTGTGCGTGGAACATCTGGCGTCGCTCGGCCACCGCGACATCGCTGTCATCGGCGAGGCCCCGGCGGTCTACGAACGGCACACCGGCTTCGCCGAGCGCACCCTCGACGGACTGCGGGCCCGCGCCCGCGAGCTGGGGCTGCGGGTGCTGCACCGCCCCTGCGAGGGCGGGTACGACGCGATGGCGGCGACGCTCGCCCGGGTCTTCGACGAGCGTCCGGCGACCACCGGGTTCGTGGTGCAGAACGAGTCGGCGGTCGAGCCGCTGCTCGCGCTGCTGCGCCAGCAGGGCCGGGCCGTTCCGGAGGACGTCTCGGTGGTGGCGATCTGCCCGGACCAGGTCGCCGTCCAGGCCTCGGTGCGGCTGACCTCGGTCGCCATCCCGGCCCAGGAGATGGGCCGGTACGCCGTGGAGCACCTGGTCGCCAAGCTGGACGGGCGCGGCAGCGACGAGGTCGTGCTGATCGCGCCCGAGCTGACGGTCCGCGCGAGCACGGGACCGGCGCCCGCCGCGTCCTGACGGTCCTGTCCTGACGGGCACTCCCCTCTCCTCACCCCTTCGCTGGGCATCCCCATGTCTTCAGGAGCACGCCACGTGATTCAGCCTGCCGAAATCCAGCCCAAGGTCAGCCTCGCGCAGTCCTCCCCCACCGTCGGCACGTTCCGGGAGCGGGACGGCGCGCTGGAGTGGAGCGGCCGTCAGGAGACGCTGCGGATCGAGCCGTGGGGCCCGGACGCGGTCCGGGTCCGGGCCCGGCTGGGCGGCCCGGTCCTCGACGGCCTGCCGGGCGCCCTGCTCGCCGAGGCCCCGCCCACCGAGAGCACCGTGAAGATCGGCGACGGAGAGGGACAGCTCACGGTCGGCGCGCTGACCGTGCGGGTGAACGCCGAGGGTCTGATCCGTTTCCTGCGCACCGCCGACGGCGGCGAGATCCTCGCCGAGGAGCGCGCCCACTTCTGGTGGCCGGGCCCGCGGCTGTACACCGCCGTCGGCAACGGCTACCACCGCCTCGAGCAGCGCTTCGCCGCCTACGACGACGAGAAGCTGTACGGCCTCGGCCAGCACCAGCACGGCCGGCTGGACCAGAAGGGCCTGGTCCTGGACCTGGTCCAGCGCAACGCCGAGGTCGGCATCCCGGTCGTCGTCTCCAGCCGCGGCTACACCCTGCTGTGGAACAACCCGGCGATCGGCCGGGTGGAGCTGGCGCACAACGGCACCCGCTGGGTGGCCGACTCGGCCCGCCAGATCGACTACTGGATCACCGCGGGCACCCCGGCCGACGGCCAGCGCCGCTACAGCGCGGTGACGGGCCGTACGCCGATGCTGCCGGAGTGGGCGGCGGGCTTCTGGCAGTGCAAGCTGCGCTATCGCACGCAGGACGAACTCCTCGCCGTCGCCCGGGAGTACAAGCGCCGCGAGCTGCCCCTCGACGTGATCGTCTGCGACTTCTTCCACTGGACGCACCTCGGCGAGTGGAAGTTCGACCCGAAGGAGTGGCCGGACCCGGCGGCGATGGTCCGCGAGCTGGACGAGCTGGGCGTCAAGCTGGTCGTCTCCGTCTGGCCGTCGGTGTCCCCGCTGAGCGAGAACCACTCCCTCATGGAGCAGCGCGGCTATTTCATCGGCACCCAGTACGGTCCGATGGCGCACGCCGACTGGCCGGACAAGGAGGTCGCGTCGACGGTCCAGGTGGCCTTCTACGACGCGACCAACCCCGAGGCCCGGGAGTTCGTCTGGTCCCGTGTCCGCGACAACTACCTGGTCCCGTACGGCATCACGGCGTTCTGGCTGGACGCGTGCGAGCCGGAGCTGAAGCCGGGCTTCCAGGAGAACCTGCGCTACTGGGCGGGTCCGGGCCTGGAGGTCGGCAACCTCTACCCGGCGGAGAACGCCCGCACGTTCCACGAGGGGCTTCTCTCGGAGGGCGAGTCGGACATCATCACCCTCAACCGCTCGGCGTGGGCGGGCAGCCAGCGCTATGGCGCGGCCCTGTGGTCCGGTGACATCGGCACCGACTTCGCGACCCTGCGCCGCCAGATCGCGGCCGGTCTCAACACCGCCCTGTCCGGCATCCCCTGGTGGAACACCGACATCGGCGGCTTTCACGGCGGCGACCCGGACGACGAGGCGTACCGGGAGGTGATGGTCCGCTGGTTCCAGTTCGGCGCGCTCTCCCCGCTGATGCGCCTGCACGGCTTCCGCGACCCGGGCATGCCCCTGGGCCCGGAGATGACCGGCGGCCCGAACGAGGTGTGGTCGTACGGCGAGGAGGCCGGCGCGATCATGGAGCGGTACCTGCGGCTGCGCGAGCGGCTGAAGCCGTACGTCCTTCAGGTCATGCGCGAGGCCCACGAGGAGGGCCTGCCGGTGATGCGGCCGCTGTTCCTGGAGTTCCCCGAGGACCAGGCGGCCTGGTCGGTGGACGACGCCTACCTCTTCGGCCGGGATCTGCTGGTCGCCCCGGTGCTGACCGCGGGTGCCACGGCCCGCACGACGTATCTCCCGGCGGGCGCGCGCTGGACGGACGCGTGGACCGGTGAGACGTACGAGGGCGGTACGGCCGTGACGGTCGACGCCCCGCTGGACCGCATCCCGCTGTTCCTGCGGGACGGGGCGCGGCTGCCCGTCGCGGAGTAGCCGCGTCGTGGGGGGGCGCCCGGAGAGGGGACCGGGCGCCCCCGCCCGCTCATCGGGTCCCGAGGTAGTAGCTGACCTGCGGGGGCTGGTTGTATCCGGTGTTCTGCCAGGCGATGCCGAGGCGGTAGACCGGGTCGCTCATCAGGGTGGGGAGGCGGAAGTCGGTCGGGTGCGGGGTCGTGTACAGCCGCAGGGCGGTGGAGTCGGCGTTGCGCCAGATCATCTCCTCGCGCCAGTCGCCGAGGAGGTCGGCGGAGAGCGCGGGGTTGCCCTTGGTCCAGTTGTTGGACTGGGCGGCCTGGTCGTACCAGATGCGGCTCAGCTCTGTGCCGCCCGTGTACTTGAGGATCTGCCCGTACCCGGTGCCGGAGGTGCCGGACCAGCGGTGGTCGAGCAGTTCGCGGTGGGCGTCGCCGTCCCACCAGATCGCCGAGTTGTACGAGGCTCCCCCGCTGAAGGTCGGCACCCCGTCGCTGATCTTCGTGCCCGTGGCGGTGTAGAGGCCGCCGGCGCTGGACCAGCACTCGGCGCCCGCGTGGTCGCGGGTGAGGTCGGCGCACAGACCGCGGCCGACGTCGCTGCCGGTCCGCAGGCCCCACAGGACCTGGCCGGTGCGGGCGTCGTGCATCTCGTAGCCGTACGCGGCGCTCGTGCTCTCGTGGACGTTGAACGACTCCAGGCCAGGCCGTGTCGGGTCGAGGTCGCCGACGTGCAGGGCGTCGCCGTGCCCGAGCCGCGTGGTCCACAGCCCGCTGCCGTTGTCGTCGACGGCCATGGCGCCGTACAGGATCTCGTCCTTGCCGTCGGCGTCGACGTCGGCGACCGCGAGGTTGTGGTTGCCCTGCTGGTCGAAGCCCTTGCCGTAGTTGGTGGAGGAGTTGGTGTCGAACGTCCAGCGGCGGGTGAGGTCGGTGCCGTTCCAGTCGTAGGCGGCGATCGCGATGCGCTCGTAGATGCCCCGGCTGAAGATCATGCTCGGCCGGGTGCCGCTGACGTAGGCGGTGGCCGACAGCAGGCGGCCCTCGCGGTTGCCCCAGGTGTCGCCCCAGTCGGCGACCGAGCCGCGGGCGGGCTGGAAGGGGACGGAGTCCATGACGCGGCCGGTCTGCCCGTTGAAGATCGACAGGTACTCCGGGCCGCTGATGACGGCGCAGTTGGCGGCGAGGTGGGAGGCGTTCGGGTCGCCGATGACGGTGCCCGCGGAGTCGCGGGAGCCGTCGGAGGTGCGGACCGCCATCTCGGCCTTGCCGTCCCCGTCGTAGTCGTAGACCTGGAACGAGTCGTAGTGCGAGCCGCTGCGGACGTTGGTGCCGAGGTTGATCCGCCACAGGCGGGTGCCGTTCAGCTCGTAGGCGTCGAAGATCGTCGGGCCGGTGCAGGTGCCGGAGTTGGCCACGTCGGTGGCGTTGGAGGGCACCCACTTCAGGACCAGCTCGTACTGGCCGTCGCCGTCGAGGTCGCCGACGCTCGCGTCGTTGGCGGAGTAGGTGTAGGCGACGCCGTCGCGGGTGGTGCCGCCCGGGGGCTTCTGGAGCGGGATGTCGAGGCGTCCGTTCGCCCAGACGCGGGCGGTGCCGCCCGGGGTCTCGGTGCCGCCCACGACGGCCCGCACCTCGTAGGTGGCGGTCGAGGAGCCGCCGGTGTCCAGGTGGCTGGTCCTGGCGGTCTCCTGGATGAGGGTGCCGTTGCGGTAGAGCCGGAAGGTGACGTTCTCCGGGTCGTCGCCGAGCATCCGCCAGGTGACCAGGACACCTCCGGAGGCGGGCACGGCGACCGGGCCCCGGTCCAGCTTCTCGGCGACGCGGGCGGCGGCCAGCGCGGTGGCGGCTCTGTTGGCGGGCGCCGGGACCGTCGGCTCGGCGGCTCCGGCCGACTGGTACAGCGCCAGGCCGCCCGCGCCGCCCGCCAGCAGGGCGGCGAGCGTTCCGGCGAGCAGCCGGGCGGGGCGGCGGTGGTGCGAGGTGCGGCTCGATCCGATCATCAGAACCTCGTCCGTCGGGAACGGTTGTGTTCCCGTGTCGCCACCGGACAGGAGAAGGTTGCCGGGTCAACTCGCTTACAGACAGGACCAGTTGTCTCACGAGAGGAACATCACCCTTGACTACCACCCCCCTCCCCCTCACCCTCGCCAACCTGGCGCTGCGGCCCGCGTTCGGCTCCCGGCGCGACCCCGACCGGGTCTTCGACCGGATCCTGGCCGGGACCGGTCAGGCGCCCGGCGACGACGAGTTCACCGACGGCTTCCGCCTGCTGCTGCGCTGGTGGGCCGCGGCGGAGAACGTCACCCCGGTCGGCTGGCAGGCGGCCCAGGCGCATGTACGCCGGCACCTGGCCAACCGGGCCCGGATCCGGCGGCTGATCGCCGAGCGGCCGGAGATCGAACGGGAGCCGATCGAGCGGCCGGTGTTCGTGGTGGGCCTGCCGCGTACGGCGACCACGCTCACCCACGGGGTGCTGTCCCTGTCCGAGCGGCACCGATGTCCCCTGCTGTGGGAACTGCTCACGCCGGGCCTGCACGCGACGCCCTCGGAGCGGCGCGCGGCCCTTGCCGCGGGCCGCCGGATGGTGCGGGGCACCGACCTGTTCGCCCCGCGCTTCCGGGACATCCACCCCATGGCCGCCGAGGGCCCCGAGGAGTGCACCTTCGCCCTGCCGCACGCCCTGATGCCGCTGTCGCAGGCCCGCATACCGGAGTACCAGGCGTGGCACCAGGCACGGGACTTCGTCCCCGACTACCGCCATCTCAAGCAGGTCTACCAGGTCCTCCAGTACGGCCGTCCGCGCCGCCGCTGGATGCTGAAGTCGCCCATGCACCTGGAGCACCTGGACGCGCTGCGCACGGTCTTCCCGGACGCCACGATCGTGTGGACGCACCGCGACCCGGTCACCGTCGTCGCCTCGTTCTGCAGTCTGATCGAGCACGGCATGGCCGTCAGCGTCCGCCCGGTCGACCCGCACGGCATCGGCGCGACCTGGCTGGAGTTGCTGAGCCGGGCCATGAGCCGGGCGCTCGCCGCCCGCGCCGCGATCCCCGCGGAGCGCCTGGTGGACGTGCCGTACTCCTGGCTCGGCACCGATCCGGCCGCGGGCGCCCCGAAGCTCTACGACGCCGTCGGCGCCCGCTGGACCGACGCCGACGCGGCCCGGCTGCCGCGGGTGGCCGCGCGGCCCAGGGGGTCACGTCCGCACCGGTACGACCTCGCCCGCTACGGCCTGACCCGGGCGGATGTGGAAGCGGCGTTCGCGGAGTACGACGCGCTGCGGGCCGAGGTCGACCGCGCCTGACGGCACGGCCGGCCCCGGCCCGCTCACGGGGAGGTCAGCTGCTGCTGACGGTCAGGTTGTTGGTGACGAAGTCCAGGCCGCCGGAGGACGAGGTGATCTCGTAGCCGAACTGGACGTCGCCGATGGTCTCGTTGCCCATCCAGCCCTTGGTGTCCTTGATCCACTTCAGGATCGGCAGGATGTTGACCGTGCCGGAGTTCGAGTCCGAGGTGCGCAGGAACGAGAAGACCTCGTTGTGGCCGTTGCTGCCCTTGTAGACGTTCCAGGTGTGGCCGCCGAGGGTGACGCTGCCCTGGGAGGTGCCGAGCGGACCGACGGCGCCGTTGTAGTTGACCCAGAGCATGATCTCGTAGTCGTAGTCGGTGTCCCAGATGTCGTACGACGTGTTGTACGCGCCGGACGACGGGACGGTGACGTTGTAGCTGCTGGTGAGCGAGCCGATGGAGGTGATCGGCTTGTTGATCACCTTCTTGGAGTTGGGGTACGACTTGATGCCGCCGGTGTTGGGGTGGTTGGCCCAGACGCCCCAGTTGGTGCCGGAGTTGGCCCAGACGCACTGGCTGCCGGCGCCGGAGCCCCAGATGTTGTTGTAGAGCGTGTAGCCGTTCAGGCTGGTGTTGCCCCACTGGTCGCAGGAGCTCCAAACGGCGGCGTGGGCGGGGGCGGAGGCGAGGCCGACGGTGGCGCCGAGCGCCAGGGCGGGGGCCAGCAGGGCCTTGGTGATCCTGGAGAGTGCGCGTGTTGCCATGGGTGTCCCTTCCATGGGTGGGGGGAATTCCGTGAACTTCCGAGGATGTGCGGGGGTTACCACGTCCCCAGATCGAGGACGCGGTCCTCTCCGGCGACCAGGTCGAGCGGCTCGGCGCCGGAGGGGGTCCTGAGTTCCACGCGGGTGGTGCGGGAGGGCCGTACGACCGCGGTCGTCCTCGCGCGGCTCCAGGCGAGGTCGACCTCGGCGCCGAACCGGGTGCGCACGCCCCGCAGTTCGCCCTCCGGGAGCCGGTCCGGGAGGGCGGGGAGCAGGACGAGCCGGTCCGTGGTCGAGTGCACCAGCATCTCGATCAGTACGGCGGGCAGGGTGTGCGCGGCGTCCGCGTTGTAGACGTCGCGCTTCGGGTAGTGCGCGCTCATCAGGGAGGCGTGGAAGAAGTCGCCCGCCAGCACCTGGGCGAGCGCGTGCGCGACCCGGTCGCCGTCGCGGAGGCGGGCGGCGATCAGGGCGTGGTGCAGATGGCCGTGCGCGGAGTCGTTCTCGGCGCCGCGCAGTTCGAGCGCCCGGTGGGCGGCTCGGGCCAGGTCGGGGGTGTCGTAGGGGTTGATCTCGTCCAGCGGCCACACGCCGTAGAGGTGGCTGAGGTGGCGGTGGTCGTAGGAGTCCTCCAGGCCGGGCCAGGCCCATTCGGCGAGGGCGCCGTCCGCGTTGATCCGGTGCGGCGGGAGCCGGTCGGCGAGGGCACGCCAGCGGTCGGCGTGCTCGGGGTGGTAGGCGGCGGCGGTCAGCAGGGCGTGCCGGGCCGCGGAGAGATCCATGGCCGCGTTGAGCGTGCCCCAGCTCGCGTTCGCGGGGCGGTTCTCCGGCGAGTAGGAGGGGACGATCACCAGGGTGCCGTCGGTGTCGGTGCGGGTGAGGAAGTCCTCGTAGAACAGGGCGACTTCGGCGAGCGCGGCGGCGGTGCGCGGGTCGCGGGTGCCGTGGGTCTCGTCGTGGTCGACGAGCGGCTTGAGCAGCCAGTCGGCGCCGGCGGTCCACAGATGCAGGGGGTATTCGCGGCTGAAATGGTAGGAGTGCCCGGACTCGCCGTCGGTGTGGGCGGGCGCGACGACGCCGCGGGTGCCGAAGACGGCGCGGGCGTTGTCCCGCCAGTCGGCGAGCTGCCCGTGCACCAGGGCGGCGTGCGCCTCGGTCACCTCGGGCAGGGCGCCGGCCGCGGCGGAGGCGGTCTGGAGGTTGAGGTTGGCGTCGTTGGTGAACGCGCCGGACCAGGCGGTGTTCCAGTCGCCGGTCCACAGGCCCACGAGGCGGGGCGGGAGCATGCCGCCGGCGGACAGCAGGTGGTAGCGGCCGGCGGCGAACAGGCGCTCCAGGAGGGCCGGGCTCCGGTGGCGTCTCAGCAGTTCGGAGCCGGGCAGGGCGCGCTCGGCCGGGTCGGCGGCGAGGTCGAGGGTGACGCGGGTGTAGGCCGTGCGGTGAAGGGCGGTGTGCCGGGCGAGGAGGTCGTCGTACGACGTACCGGTGAGCAGTTCGCGCAGGGCGCGGCCCTCGGCGACCACGTCCAGTTCGCCGGTGTGGCGGCGCACCCGGGTGAGGAGCAGGACCGCCGTCGCGCCCTCGATCCGCGCGCCCGGCGGTGCCAGTCTCGTCGTACCGCCCTCGACGACGGCCAGGGTGACGCCGGTGTACGCGAGATCGCTGTCCGGGTAGCGGACGCGCAGGCTGAGCAGGGCGCCCTCGGCGGTGAGGACGGCTCCCTCCCCGACGCCGAGCCCGTGCGGGGCTCCGGGGAGGCGCGGGTCGAGGCAGAGGTCGAGGGTGAGGCCGGGGGCGGTGACCCGCTGGACGATCACGTCGTCGGCGCGGGAGACGAAGACGCTGCTGGTCCATTCACCGTGGACGGCGGTGACCTCGCCGGTGGTGAAGTCGACCGACCGCCGGTAGGGGCCGTCGGCGTCGCTCGTGCGGCGCAGGCGGGTCTGGAAGGCGGGGTGGAAGGGGCGCACCCATTGCAGCGGGCGGCCGTCGGTGAAGGTCTCGGCGGCGGTGAGGTCGCCCGCGAGCAGGCGGTCCTGGAGGGCGGGGAGGGCGGCGGCGAGCTGGGGCGGGCGGCGGTAGCGGTCGTCGCCGTTCGGGCGGACGAGGGCGTGATGGGTGACGATGACACGGTCGTCGTACGGGTCACCGAACACAAGGGCGCCATGGCGGCCGTTGCCGCTCAGGAAGGCGTCCTCCCAGCGTCCGGCGGGCCGGGGCTCCCAGGTGCCGTGCACGGGCGTCCCGCTCATGGCCGCAGCACCACCACGCCGTAGCGGTCGAGCCGCACCTCGTCCGTCACCGTCGTACCGGTGAGCAGATCGCGGTGACGGCCCGGCACGGGCACGGTGACCGGCTCGCGGCCGTGGTTGAGCACGAACAGCAGCTCACCGCGGCGCACCGCCTCGACCCTGTCCGGAAGCCCGTCGAGGACCGGGCGGACCCCGGCCTCCGCGGCCACGCGGGACAGCAGTCCGCGCAGGGCGTCCGGCTCGGGGAGCGTGGAGACGTACCAGGCGCGGCCCTTGCGCAGGAGCGCGGGCAGCCCGTCCAGCTCGCCGCCCTTGTAGCGGACGGCCTCGGTGACGTCGTCCGCGGCCTCGATCTCCTCCGACCACAGCGTTCCGCGGAAGCCGTCGCACTCGACGCTCTCCCCCGCGTCCAGCGGCCACCACTCGTGCAGCACCCGGATGCCGAACAGCTCGCGGAGGCGGGCGTCCATGCCACCCGGGCGCACCCGGTCGTCCTCGTCCGCGACGCCGGTCTGGAAGCCGGCGACGACGGTGCCGCCGCCCTCGACATAGGCGACGAGGTGGTCGATGGCCGCGTCTGTCATCAGATACAGCTGCGGGACGACGACCAGCTTGTACGCGGACAGATCGTGCTCGGGGTGGGCGAAGTCGACGGTGGTGTGCGCCTCCCACAGGGCGCGGTGCCAGGCGCGGACGACCTGCGGGTAGTCGGCCTCGGTGGAGAGCCGACCGTCCTGCTGGCTCGCCCACCAGGCGTTCCAGTCGAGGAGTACGGCGACCTCGGCGGCCTGGACCCGAGAGTCCGTCACCTTCTCGCTCAGCAGGGCGAGTTCAGCGCCGATCCGCTTGACCTCCTGGAAGGTGCGGCCCTGCTCCCCCGCGTGGCTGACCATCCCGGAGTGGAACTTCTCCGAGCCCTGCCGGGACTGCCGCCACTGGAAGTAGCAGACGGCGTCGGCGCCGCGGGCCACGGCCTGGAGGGACCAGAGGCGGTTGAGGCCGGCCGGCTTGGGGTGGTTGACCCCGCGCCAGTTGACCGGTCCGGCCGCCTGCTCCATGACCATCCAGGGACCGCCGCGGGCCTGCGAGCGGGTCATGTCGTGCACGAGCGCCCCGAACTGCCCGCCGAACGGATCCCGCGGATCCGGATAGACGTCGATCGAGACGACGTCCTCCCGCTCGCCCCAGGCCCAGGCGTCCAGCCCCTGCCACACGGCCATGAAGTTGGTGGTCACCGGGATGTGCGGGGTGTGCCGGGCGACGATGTCGCGCTCGGCGAGGTAGCACTCGAGGAGCATGTCGGAGGTGAACCGTTTGAAGTCCAGTACCTGCGTGGGGTTCTTCATGTAGTGCGCCCGGCGCGGCGGCAGGACCTCGCGCCAGTCGCCGTACCCCTGACTCCAAAACGCCGTTCCCCAGGCCTTGTTGAGGGCGTCGAGGGTGCCGTACCTGTCCTGGAGCCAGCGACGGAAGGCGGCCTCGGCCTCGTCGCCCCAGTCGTAGGTGCAGTACTCGTTGTTGATGTGCCACATCCTGAGGGCCGGGTGGCTGCCGTAGCGGGCGGCGAGGTCCTCGGTGATGGCGGCGGCGTACCGGCGGTAGGTCGCGCTGGAGTGGGAGAAGTGCTGGCGGGATCCCCACCACTCGGTCCGGCCGTCCTCGTCGCGCGGGAGCGTCTCGGGGTGCAGTCGGCCCATCCAGGGCGGGGGTGAGGAGGTGGGCGTGGCGAGGACGACCCCGATGCCGTTGTCGTGCATCAGGTCCATCAGCCGGTCCAGCCAGCCGAAGTTGCGTTCGCCCGGGCTGGGTTCGAGCTTCGCCCAGGAGAAAACACCGAGGGTCACCGAGTTGACCCCAGCCTCCTTCATCAGTCTGACGTCCTCGTGCCAGGTCTGTTCGGGCCACTGCTCGGGGTTGTAGTCGCCGCCGAAGAGAACGCGGCCTCGGGTGGCGTCGCTCATGCTCGGCATCAGGCCGGCTCCCCGTACTGCACACCCCGCCCGTTGGTGCCGAGGTAGACGCGGCCGTAGACACGCGGGTCGCCGGTGATCGTCTCGCCGGTCCAGCCCCACTGGTGCTGGTCGTCGTTGATCCGCACCCAGGTCTTGGCCTCGTCGTCGGAGCGATAAACGGCGGTGATGGTCCCGGTGGAGCCGACCATGTAGATCGCGGGGTAGCCGGCGCCGTCGGCGGCCTTGCCGAAGCCGAGCGTGTGGGACGCCGAGCAGCTGGTGACCTTCGTGAAGCCCGCCCCGCCGTCGGTGGACCGGTACAGCCCGTTCCCCTTCACGCTCAGCCACAGGTCACCGGAGCGCCCGGGCGCCGCGACGAGCTCGAACTGACTGTCTCCGGAGGGCAGCCCGGTCGCCCGCGCGGTGAACGTCGCGCCGTTGTCCGGGCTGGCGTAGAGCGTGCCCGTGTCGGTGTCGTAGGTGTAGAAGCACGTCGGGTCGGCCGGGTCGGCGACCGGCGTGGCGCCCTTCGGGAAGGAGGTCACCTCGGACCAGGTGGCGCCGTTGTCCACCGAGCGGTGAGCCGCGTACTTCGTGCCGTCCCAGTGCACGAAGGACCACAGCAGGACGCTGCCGTCGGTGTTGGTGGCGATCGGTCCCGGTGCGGTCTTGGCGATGTCGGGCTGGGCCTTGAAGGGCGCCCAGGTCTGCCCGCCGTCGTTGGAGTAGGCGCCGTTGCCGTGGTCGCCCCAGCCCGCGCGGACCACGTACGACGGCTTGGCCGCGGCCTGCGCGAGTCCCGTCGCCGACCCGAACACGGGGTTCGCCGCCATGCCGCGCGACGGAGACGCAGTGAGCCGCTCGTGGTACATCACGCCGATGTCCCCGAGACCGCTGATCAGGTGCGCCTCTCCGACCGGGGGCGAGATCAGATGGCGCACGGCCGTCTCCTCCAGCCCGCGGATCTGCGGGGCCCAGTTCTTCAGGTCCCGCGTGCCGTAGAGGGTCGCGCCCGTGCCATAGACGACGTGCCGGGAGTCGAACGGGTCGAGCGCGAGGGCCTGGATCCACCAGCCGAACTTGGGCTTGTCCCCGCCCCACTTGAGGTACGGGGTCTCGGAGACGTCGAAGACGGCCGTGTCCTTCAGGGACGTCCAGGTGCGGCCGCCGTCGGTGGAGCGGAAGACGGTGTCGATCGCGGCCCAGCGGTTGTTGGTGGAGACGACGACCGTGCCGGGACGGCGGGCGTCGACGGCCACGCCGCCGTATCCGAAGGTGTCGGCGGAGCCGTCGGGCGCGGTGCCGCCCGGCTTCACGGGGGTGACCTCGGTCCACTTGCCGTTCGCGGTGCAGAGCTTGTGCACACTGCCGTGCGACTGGCCGTTGGGCCCGGGTGCGTCGGCGTACGTCACGTACAGCTCGCGGGTGTACCGGTCGTACGCGGCGCGGATCGGCACCTTGGCGGCGGTGCCGGTGGGCTGACCTTGGACGGCTTCCCAGGTGGTGCCGTCGGCCGCCGTGCGGTAGAGGTTCGGGGAGGTGCCGTCGCCGTCACCCCACCCGGCGTAGACCGTGCGGCCGGCGGCGACGAGGAGAGTAATGCCCTGCCCGGTGACGCTGGGAGTCGCCGGGAAGCTCACGGCCTGCCAGGAGGCCCCCCGGTCCGTGGACTTGAACAGCCCGTCGTGCCGGGTGCCCAGCCACAGGGTGTCGCTGTCGCGCGGGTCGACGAGCAGCCGCTCGCCGCAGCCGCGCCCGTCCTCGTTGGCGCCGAGCTTCACGGTGAGGTCGGTGCGCTTCCAGGTGGCACCGCGGTCCTCGGACCGCAGCACGGCACCGTTGCCCGCCCAGGACTGGGTGTAGGTGCCGAGGGCGAGGTAGAGCCGGTTCGGGTGGGCGGGGTCGACGGCCATCGCCTCGACGCCGAGGAGGTTCCAGTCGTCCCAGCCGAGGTGGTCGGTCAGCGGGGTCCAGCGGCCGAGGCGGTCCTCCCAGCGGTAGGCGCCGCCGATGTCGGTACGGGCGTAGGCGAGGCCACGTACGGAGGGGTGGAAGAGCACGCCGCTGATGAATCCGGTGCCGCCGATGACGACGTTGCGCCAGCGGTACGCCTGGGCGGCAGCCGTGGGCTCCGCGGCTGCCGCGCGCCCCGCGAGGGACGGAAGGGCGGTGGCCGCGGCGGCGGCCGCGGTTCCGGCGAGAACCACTCGTCTACTCAGATGAGACGCGTGCATGACATACCTCATTTCAGTGCGGCTCAGGGGAGGGCGAGGTTGGGGGCCGCCGCGGCGGGCCGCTGTGCAGAGCAGACCGGCCACGGCGGCGTCGGCGGGCGGCGCGGGCTCAGCCCTTGATGGCGCCGGTGAGCATGCCCTTCTTGAAGTGCTTCTGGACGAAGGGCGAAAGCACGGCCACCGGCAGCAGAGCCATCACCATGACCGCCATCTGCACGGCCAGCCCCGACAGTTGCCCGGTCTTGATGGCCTGCCCCAGGCCAACCGGGGCCTCCTGCTTCTGCACCAGCTGGATCATGACGTTCTGCAACGGCATCATGTCCTGGTCGTTCAGGTACAGCGACGCGTTGAACCAGGCGCTCCAGTACCCGACGGCGTAGAACAGCGTGATCACCGCGAGCACCGCACGCGAGAGCGGCATGACGATCTGCAAGAGAATCCGGAAATCACCCGCACCGTCGATCCGCGCGCTGTCGATGAGCTCCTGCGAGATCCCCATGAAGAACCCGCGCAGCACAAGGATGTTGAACACGCTCACCGCACTCGGCAGGATCAGCGCGAGATACGTGTCCGTCAGCCCGAGCGTCTGCACCAGCAGATACGTCGGAATGAGACCGGCGCTGAAGAACATGGTCGCCAGCAGCGTCATCAGGATCCAGCGGTGGCCGAGCGAGCCGGTGCGGGAGAGGCCGTAGGCGCACAGGACGGACACCGTCATCGAGAACAGCGTGCCGACCAGGGTGACGAGGATGCTGATGATCGTCGCGCGGGTGACCTGGCCGCCGCTGAGCAGTTCCTGGTAGGCGATGAAGGTGATGTCCTTGGGCACCATCACCAGCCCGCCGGCCTCGTCGATGGTCTTGCGCGAGGAGAGGCTGGTGACGACGACGATCCACAGCGGGAAGAGGATCGAGAGGCAGGCGATCCCCAGGACGAGGCCCTTGCTCGCCAGTCCTGCCTTGGTGGGGGTCTCCTCCCACACCGGCCGGGGCGGGGCCTGCCACCGGCGGGGCTTGCTCACGGGCTTGTCGATGACGGCGGTCACTTCTTGTACACCCCCTGCTCGCCCATGAGATGGGCCACCTTGTTCGCGGCGAGGACCAGGCCGATGCTGACGACGCCCTTGACGAGACCGGCGGCGGCCGCGTAGCCGAAGTCCTGGTTGCGCACGCCGTTCCACCACACGAAGGTGTCGAGGACCTCGGCCGCACCGGGCCCGACGGAGTCGCGTTGCAACAGGATCTGTTCGAAGCCGACGGTGAGGGCGTCGCCGACGCGCAGCACCAGCAGCAGGGCGATCACCGGCCGCAGCGCGGGCAGGGTGACGTGCCACATACGGCGCCAGCGCCCGGCGCCGTCCATCGCGGCGGCCTCGTACAGGTCGGGGCTGACCGAGGCCAGAGCGGCGAGGAAGACGATGATCCCCCACCCGGCGTCCTTCCACACGGTCTGAGCGGTGACCAGGAAGGCGAAGGTGTCCGGGTTGGTCATGATGTCGAGGCCGTTGTAGCCGTTCTCACGCAACAGCTGGGAGAGCATTCCCGCGCCGCCGAACATCTGCTGGAACACGGCGATGACCAGCACCCAGGAGAAGAAGTGCGGCAGGTACAGAACCGCCTGCGCGACCGCCCGTACCCTGGGCCTGACCACGCTGTTGATGAGCAGAGCGAGCAGGATCGGGACCGGGAAGAACAGCAGGAGCTGGAGGAAGAACAGCACCAGTGTGTTCCGGACGGCGGCCCAGAAGGCCGAGTCCTCGAAGATCCGCTGGAAGTTCTCCAGCCCCACCCAGGGGCTGTTCAGAATGGACACGACCCCGTTCTCGCTGATGTAGGGGTCGTACTCCTGGAAGGCGACGACGTTGCCGAGGATCGGCACGTAGTTGAAGAGCAGGACCAGCACAAGCGCCGGCAGGGTCATCAGGAGCAGCAGGCGGTCACGCCGGAACCTGGTTCTGAAGCTCAGCTTCCCCGTGGAGGATCTGTCGGCGGAACCGGTGGCGCCGCTGGACGCCACCGGGGTCTTCGCCGTCGTGTCGGCCTCGGCCCTGCTCCGAGGCACCGTGCTGTGGGACACAGCCGTTCTCCTTGCCTCAGAGCCTGGTCAGCCGGCCGCCGAGCCGTTCTCGTCGAGGATCTTCTGGTACCAGTCGCGCAGCTTGTCCCCGCCCTTGCTCTTCCAGTCGGAGACGAACTGCTGCATGTCGCTGATCTTCTTGCGGCCGCGGACGATGTCGTCCTCGAGCTGCTCGGCGTCGTTCTGGAGGTTGGTGTACCGGGCGGGCTCGGTGATCTGCATGCCCCAGAAAGAGGACTTCTTGGCGAATGCGCCCATCCGCTGCTGCCACTCGACCTGGCCCTTGGCGACCTCGGGGAAGTCGGGGTGCGCGAGGGTCGCGGCGGGGCTCGCGACCATGACGTAGGCGTTCATCACCTCGATGTTGCCCTGGTCCGTCTTGGTGGGCACGCCGTCCTTGACGGTGTAGTGGGTGCCTTCGACACCGTAGTTGGTCATCATGTACTCCTTGGTGCCGTACGGCGCCGCGGTGACGTTGGCGACGGCCAGCACGTCGCGGATGACCGACTCGGAGGCCTTCTTGTTGACGAAGGCGAAGATGCCGGCGGGCTGTTCGGCCCACAGGGTGGGGTTGCCGCCGTCGTGGCCCCAGACGTCCATGCCCCAGATCTTGAAGTCCGGGTTCTGGGTGGCCTGTTCGGCGGTGCGACCCCACCACTGGGAGATGTTGTTGGGGTAGATCAGGAACTCGCCCGCCGCGAACTTGGGGCCCGGGTCAGGGGCGTTCTTGCCCATCCCGGAGTCGGGGTGGACGACCCCGGCGGCGAAGAGCTTGCGGGACCACTCCAGCGCCTCGAGGAACTCCTCGGTCTCGATGCGGTTGACGAGCTTGCCGTCGACCAGGTTCCAGCCGAGCGGCTTCTCGGCGCCCGAGAGCACTCCGAAGGCCTGGAAGGCGGTCCACTTCATGTCCAGGCACGCCCACCGCTTGGCCTTGGCGTTGGTGATCTCCTTGGCCAGGGCCATGAACTCGTCGCAGGACTTGGGGACCTCGTAGCCCTCCTTGTCGAAGATGTCCTGCCGGTACAGGGGCACCATGCTGGGGGCGGACGGCGCCGGCATCGGCAGGCCGCGCAGCTTGCCGCCGAAGATGGAGCGCTGCCAGGCCTCCGTCGGGATCGCGGCGAGGTTCGGGTACTCCTTGACCGCGTCCCCGGAGAGGTAGGGCCCGAGGTCGGCGAACTTGCTGATGATGGCGCTGGGTATCTTGCCGCCCATGTTCCAGCCGGGGACGACCACCACGTCCGGGACGTCGCTGGAGGCGAGGACGGCGCCGAGCTTCTGGTCGTAGGTGTTGCCGTCCTGGTTCTGCCAGACGACGTCGACGCCGATCAGGTCGTTCATCGCCTTGTAGTAGGCGTTGTTCTGCTTCGGCGGCGAGCCCCAGAACGGCGACATGATGGTGACCTTGCCACCCTTGCCGAGCTTCTTGGGAACCGACGTCTTCAGGCCGGCCAGGTCCAGCTTGCTGGTGAAGCCGGCCGCGGAGCCGTTCTTCGACGGGATGTCCGGCGTCACCACGCCGCTCGCCACAAAGGCCGGGAGGATCTTCTTCGCGTCCTTGCCCGACGTGGTTCCCTCGCGCGAACCGCTCTCCGAACCGCCACAGGCGGAGAGCAGCGGCATCCCCCCGGCCACCGCTGCGGTGGCGACCGCCGTGGAGGCGAGGAAGCTTCTCCGGCTCGGTCCGGAGGAGGCGGAAGCGGCGTTCGGCGTCATTGCGTCAACCCTTCGTGGCGCACCAGGACACCCGGCGGTGGGGCCGTCGGCTGCGGTGTCTTGAGTGGAACTGGCTGAGCAGAAGCGTTCCTTCGACTTCTGAAGCGGATGCTCGTCGAAGCGCTTCGATGTTGCTGCGAGGTTAAGTGAACCCCCGGGGGTGCACAAGGGTCGTCTCCAAGATTCCTCGGCGGTGTGGGAGCGGCCGCAGTCCTTCGACGGGACTCTTACATCCCTTGATTTGTCGCTGGGGTGACGGAGTTGTTGCCCCGCGATGTCTTGACACCCGGCCGTGGGGCGAATGAGCATCGAAGCGCTTCGAAAGCGCCTCGTCGCTCCATCCCGAGGGGAACCCCACGTGACCGCACAAACGCCGCCTACGCCGCCTTTCCGCGATCGGCACCTGTCGTTCGCGAAGCGCATCGACGACCTGCTGGCGCGGCTCACCCTCGACGAGAAGATCTCCTTCCTGCATCAGTTCACGCCCGCCGTGGAGCGCCTCGGCATCGCCGCCTTCCGCACCGGCCAGGAGGCCCTGCACGGCGTGGCCTGGATGGGCCCGGCGACCGTCTTCCCGCAGGCGGTGGGCCTCGGCGCGACGTGGAACCCGGAGCTGGTGCGCCGGGTCGGCGAGGCGGTGTCGCGGGAGATCCGCGCGATGCGGGCCCGCGACGAGCGCGTCGGCCTCAACGTGTGGGCGCCGACGGTGAACCTGCTGCGCCATCCGCTGTGGGGCCGTAACGAGGAGGGCTACTCCGAGGACCCCCGCCTGACCTCGGCGATCGCCACCGCCTACACCCGCGGCCTGCGCGGCGACCACCCGACGTACTGGCGCACGGCCCCGGTCCTCAAGCACTGGCTCGCGCACAACAACGAGACCGACCGGGACACCTCCTCGTCCTCGGTGCGCCCGCGCGTGCTGCACGAGTACGACCTGCGGGCCTTCCGCGACACCGTCGAGGCGGGCGCGGTCGCCGGGGTGATGCCGGCGTACAACCTGGTCAACGGCCGCCCCAATCACGTCTCCCCGTATCTGCGCGAGCAGCTGCGCGCCTGGACGGACGAGGACCTGCTGGTCTGCTCGGACGCGGGCGCGCCGTCCAACCTGGTCGACTCCGAGCACTACTTCGACACCCACGAGGAGGCGACCGCGGCGGCCCTGCTGGCCGGCGTGGACAGCTTCACCGACCACGGCACCGACAGCTCGAAGATCGTCGCGCGGGTCCGCGGGGCCCTGGAGCGGGGCCTGCTGACCGAGGCGGACATCGACACGGCGGTCCGCCGTCAGCTCTCCGTCCGCTTCCGTCTCGGCGAGTTCGACGACCACCGGGATGCGGGCGCCTTCGACACCACCGAGCACCGGACACTCGCCCGGGAGGCGGCGGAACAGTCGATCGTCCTGCTCAAGAACGACGGCCTGCTCCCCCTCGCCCCCGGCACCCGGATCGCCGTCGTCGGCCTGCTCGCCGACGAGTGCAAGCTCGACTGGTACAGCGGCACGCTGATCCACCGCTCCACCCCGCTGGAGGGCCTGTACGAGCGGTTCGGCGCCGAGCGGGTGACCTTCGCGGAGGGCGTGGACCGGGTCCGCCTCAGGACGGCCGAGGGAACGTATCTCCACGTGCCGCCGGCCGAGGAAGCCGCCGACCGGGCACGCGGCGCCGAGGGCGCGCTCGACCCGGCGCTGCTCGCGGGCCGCACCGACCTGCCGCCGCTCACCACCGACGCCGCCGGCACCGAACTGGCCCTGGTCGACTGGGGCGAGGACGTGCTGACCTTCCGCGCACCCGACGGCCGCTATCTCTCCGTCGCCGAGGACGGCTACGTCCGCGCCTCCGCGGACCAGCCCGGCGGTTGGGTGGTCCAGGAGACGTTCCGCCTCGAACCCCACCAGAACGGCCACCTCCTACGGCACTTGGGTACGGGGCACCACGTCTGTGTCGCCGCGGACGGCGTGAAGGTTGCCGCGTCCGGGTCGGAAACCCCGGCGGTCTTCGCGCTGGAGGTCGCGGAGCGCGGCGAGGACGCGGTGACGCGGGTCGCGGCCGGGGCGGACGTGGTCGTGGTGGTCGCGGGCAACGACCCGCACCTCAACGGCCGCGAGACCGAGGACCGTACGACCCTGAAGCTCCCGGCACACCAGCAGCGCCTGCTGCGCGCCGCCCGCACCGCCAACCCGAACACGGTGCTGGCGCTGGTGTCGGCATACCCCTACGCGGTCACCCCCACCACGCTCCCGGCGATGCTGTGGACCGCACACGGCGGCCAGGCCGCGGGCACCGCCCTGGCCCGGGTCCTCGCCGGCGACGTCTCCCCCGCGGGCCGCCTCCCGCAGACCTGGTACGCGGACGACGCCGACCTCCCCGACCTGCTCGATTACGACGTCATCGGCAGCCGCCAGACGTATCTCTATTTCGAGGGCACGCCCCTGTTCCCCTTCGGCCACGGCCTGTCGTACGCCCGGTTCGCGTACGGCGACCTGGCGGCCCGGGTCGAGGACGGTGCGGTGCGCGTCTCCTTCTCGGTCACCAACACCAGCTCGGTGGCGGCGGACGAGGTCGCGCAGCTGTACACCCGGGCGGCGGACCCGTCGGTGGTCCGGCCCCGCCGTCAGCTGCTGGACCACACCCGGATCACACTGGCGCCGGGCGAGACGAAGGACCTGTCCTTCGACGTCCCGCTGTCCGCCTTCGCGTTCTGGGACGTGTCCCGGGGCGGATGGCGCCTTGAGTCGGGCCCGTACGACCTGCTGGTCGGCGCGTCCTCGGAGGACATCCGTCTGCGGACGACGGTGACACTGGAAGGCGACCCCGCGGCACCGCGCGCGGTGGTGTCCCGCGGCCTGGACGCGGCGGACTTCGACGAGCAGAGCGGCACGCGGATCGTGGACCGGACGAAGGTGTCGGGCGACGCGGTGACACCGGCGGCCGACCTCGCCGAACTGCTCTACCGCAACTGCGACTTCGGCCCGGGTGTCACGGAGGTGACCGTCGAGGTGGCGGGCGAGGGCGGCTCGGTCGAGCTGTCCCTGGACGGCGGCCCGGTGCTGGCCACACTGACGCCGGCCACCCCGACGTCCGGCCCGTACGACTACACGAGGGTGACCGCCGAGCTGGTCGCCGAGGGCGTCCACGACGTCCACCTCAGACTGCGCGGCCCACTGCGGCTCGCGCACGTCGGCTTCTCCGGTTGAGGGTCCGGACCAGGCCGACACAGGGAAGGGGCCCGGCACCGGAAGGCATCGGTGCCGGGCCCCTTCGGGACGGCGAACTCGCGTCACCGACGACTCTACCTGAAAATGGTTCCCATTAGCCAGCGGCGGACGGGACGGAGATGACAACGGCCGGAGCCCCCGCACAGTGGGCTCCGGCCGTCGGCCTGTTCCGCGTCTCGGTCAGAGAGCGAGACCGGTGAGGACGAGCACCCGCTCGTAGGTGTAGTCGTCCATGGCGAACTTCACGCCCTCGCGGCCCACGCCGGACTGCTTGGCGCCGCCGTACGGCATCTGGTCGGCACGGTAGGAGGGGACGTCACCGATGACCACGCCGCCGACCTCGAGGGCGCGGTGGGCGCGGAAGGCGGTCTGGACGTCGTGGGTGAACACGCCCGCCTGGAGGCCGAACTTGGAGTCGTTGACAGCGGCGAAGGCCTCGGCCTCGCCGTCCACCTTCTGCACGGTGAGGACCGGCCCGAAGACCTCCTCGCAGGCGATCGTCACGTCGGCCGGGACGTCGGTGAGGACGGTGGGGGCGTAGGAGGCGCCGTCGCGCTTGCCGCCGGCGAGCAGCTTGGCACCGGCCGCCACGGCCTCGTCCACCCAGGACTCGACGCGCTTGGCGGCGTCCTCGCTGACCAGCGGGCCGACGTCGGTGGCGTCGTCGCTCGGGTCACCGGTGACCTGGGCCTCGACGGCGGCGACGATACGCGGCAGCAGCCGGTCGTAGACGGAGGCGTCGGCGATCACGCGCTGCACGGAGATGCAGGACTGGCCGCCCTGGTAGTTGGAGAAGGTCGCGATGCGGTTCGCGGCCCAGTCCAGGTCCTCGTCGCTCGCCCAGTCGGCCAGCACGACGGCCGCGCCGTTGCCGCCCAGCTCCAGGGTGCAGTGCTTGCGCGGCACCGAGTCCATGATCGCGTAGCCGACCTTGTCGGAGCCGGTGAAGGAGATCACCGGCAGGCGCTCGTCCTGGACGAGGGCGGGCATCCGGTCGTTGGGCACCGTCAGGATGCTCCAGGAGCCGGCCGGCAGCTCGGTCTCGGCCAGCAGCTCACCGAGGATGAGGCCGGAGAGCGGGGTGGCGGGCGCGGGCTTCAGGATGATCGGCGCACCGGCGGCGATGGCGGGAGCCACCTTGTGGGCGCACAGGTTCAGCGGGAAGTTGAACGGCGCGATGCCGAGCACGACGCCCTTCGGGAAGCGCCGGGTGAGCGCGAGCCGGCCCTGGCCGCCGAGGTCGGTGTCGAGGCGCTGCGCCTCGCCGCCGTTGAACCGGCGGGCCTCCTCGGCCGCGAACCGGAACACGGAGACCGCACGGCCGACCTCACCGCGGGCCCACTTGATCGGCTTGCCGTTCTCGGCGGAGATCAGCCGCGCGATCTCCTCGGTGCGCTCGACGAGCCGCTTGCTGACGTGGTCGAGGGCGGCGGCACGCACATGCGCGGGCGTGGCGGCGAACTCGTCCCGCACGGCGTACGCGGCGGCCACGGCCTCCTCGACCTGCGCGTCGGTCGGCACGCTGACCTGACCGACGAGCCGACCGTCCCACGGCGAGTTGACATCAAAGGTGCTCTCACCGGTGACCGGACGGCCGGCGAGCCAGAAGGCGTGGGTGGAGGTCATGGTCGTAGCCCGTGCCCTTCCGCGTTGGGGGTGTTTGTTGCCTGTCGGGTCCACGGTAGGGGCGGAGGGGCGGTGGGGGGCTTGTCCGAAACGTAGTGGTGGGGGGTGGGGGTGCGCCGGTTTGGACCAGTGAACCTCCATGGACACTGCCACCAGCCGCGCAAAGAAGATCCTCACTTCCAGTCAAACAGACAGGACGGCCGCGGCAGCCCAAGCGATCCGAATCAGCGCATCTTGAAGATAGTGCGTAAATTCGACGACCGCACCATCCCCGCACAGCAGAAGCTCTGCAAGGCATGCTTGAAACACTCATCGAAAAAACCCATGCAATTCCGCCGGGCACACGGAGGACTCGCTAAGCGAAATCCACTTCCACATCCCGACGGAAGGCGGGAATGCGCAGCGCTCGAAGCCCCCGGGAGAAGACTCGTGGAGTCGTCCGGGTTCGGCCCGCGCGTTGCCGTCAAAGCACCTCGGGGAACACTGAGCCGCGTGCACGCAAGCCACTGGTGCGCTTGCAAGCAACGCCATTCATTATAGGACTATTCCGTCCACCCCTGCACATTCGACATTGATTCGATGGAGAACCCGCTGGTCATCACCATTTTGCTGCCGACTTTCTTCTCGTAAACGCCAGGAGCGAGATAGAGAAGCCCCTCGGCAGCCTGAAAAAGCGGCCTGACGAAATGCGCAAACTCCGACCTCACCCTCAAGGCTGCATCGTACGCTTCCTTGCCAGCCAAAATGCATGCGCAGCGCGCATACAGGAAGTGGTCGCTGGTTTGCGGCAGCTCCAAGCCGCCCGCAAGCACCACCGGCACTTCCGCAAGTTCCCGCCTATCCATCCCATGAAGAGCCTCGCGCAGCTTTTCAGAAAACTTGATCAGATCGGCCGGATCCAGCTTGTCAAGCCTCCGAGACACCCGATCGAGAGCCGACCGCACGTCGTCCCCAGTTTGCACGGAATTCGAACCGATAATGCGCCAGAAGTCGATCACGCGATGCACCCTTACCAGAGCTCCAATTGCTGGAAGCCTCTTTGTTGCAGCTTCTTCTTACCGGGCGAAGTGATGTCGTTACCCAGCTGAACCCCCTGGCGCTTCAATTCCTCCATACGGAGGTGCTCAGCGATGAAGACGTCGTCTTCCGTGCCGCATACGTGCGTGCACTTCACGTCATCGAGGCTCTTCAACCGCCCACTATCAAGGTGATCCCTGAGCCTGTTCTTGAAGTTCAGCGTCTTGCCGACGTACGTCTTCCCGGGGTTCCACTGATCCGGAAACTCGTAGACACCTTGATTCTTGCCGCAGTTGTGGACGAGGACCGGCGTCGCCCCCGCCAGCACATAGTACGTGTGCAGGTCGCCAACAGTGAGGTTGTACACCTCAGCGTCCAGAGCCACCCAGCGTGCAACTGCAGTGACCTGCACGTGCGTGCCGGCGGCGGTGCGGAGCCACTGGCCGGAGCTCAGGTCGGTGGCGTCGATCCACTCCCCCAACTCAGGCACCCAGAACGGGTGTCCGTCGGTGGCCTCCACGGAAGCAGCGGACCCTCCTCGAGCGCCATCCAGGTCGATCGTCACCTTGACAAGGTGCTTGACGCCTCTGCCCTTGATCTCGGCCGTGACCGTCTCAGCCTGCGTTTCACCCGTCTCCGGGTCTGTGGCCAAGACTTTGTCACCGATGTCGACATCTTCAATTTTTTTGGTTGTGCCGTCGGCCATCAGCACACGCGTCTTGGGCGTGAAACTGTTGCTGCCCTTCTTACTGGAGCATGAATCCGCTATTTGCCTGAGCCGCTTCGCCTCGCTGCGTGCCCTGCGCCAGTCGTTGAACGTGTCGAGGAGATCGTCCCCCAGGTTCCAAATGCGCTTGCCCAGAGCAAGAGCTTTGTCCCCCTCGTCCCAGTACTTGCCGAACAGTCTCGCGAGTGGGCCGCCTCCCAGGAACGAGGAGACGATGTTGAGCGCTGTCTCGCCACACGAGCCCAGCGCGCCCGTGGTGAAGCAGTCGAGCGCATCCTTGATCCCCAGTTCCTCCGCAACGATGTCCGCGAGTTCCTCGGCGATCTTCATGGCCCGCCGCTTCGCGGCCTCCTGCTGATCCCGGGCCATCTGGGCCTCCGCCTCCGCCGGCGACATGGTCACCGAGGTGGCCGGGCTGCCCATCTGCTGGTGCTTCTTGGCCATCTCCTGGACGGAGGAGATGCCGCCACAGCCCACGCCCTCCAGACAGACCATCAGCCCGTCCGGGTCGCTCATCGTGACCGGGCTGTTGTTGGCGTAGGCGTAGCCGTTGATCTGCTGCGGGTCGTTGAAATCGATCAGCGGGTCGGCGGAGAGGAAACGGCCCGTGTCAGCGTCGTACTCCCGCGCGCCCAGCGTCGTCAGGCCCGTGGACTTCTGGATCGTGCCGCCCACGAAGCCCTTGTCGTTCACCCAGCCGGAGGACGTGGAGGTGGCCTCGTCGCGTGGGTTGCCGAAGGCGTCCATGCGGCGGCGGGTGGTCTCGCCTGTCGCGGGCTTGATCGCCAGTTCGGCGGAGCCCTGGTGGTCCGACGCCAGGTAGTGGACGCCGGTCGCGTCCCGCATGGCGATGGTCAGGTTGCCGAACTGGTAGTAGCGGGTCGCGGTCACCTTGGACGTCGCCTTGTCCAGGCGCAGCTCCATGCCCGGGAGGTAGAACGTCTTCTCGCCGGAGGTCTCCCTGAGGATTCGCTCGCCCGCCGCGTCGTACTTGTACGACGTCGTGGTTCCGTCGGCGTTGGCGACCTTCGTCAGCTCACCCTGCCGGTCCCACTCGAGGGTCTGGGTGTCGCCGCTGAGCACGCGGGTCCGCGTGTTGCCGGAGGCGTCGTAGGTGTAGGTGTCCCGGGAGGTGATCTCCGGTGTGGTGGGCGTCGCGGTGGTCGTGTCGGTCACCGACGACACGGTGTGCGGGCCGGAGTCCGTGCCGTTGGGGCCGGCGCCGGTGCTGTAGGCGTAGGAGCGGGTGGTCGTGGCAGCGCCGTTCAGGCCGTGCCGCACCTCGCTGGTGCGGTTGCCGATGGAGTCGTAGCCGTACTCCGTCCAGTAAGGGGAAACCCCGCCGACCGTGGCGGTCGAGGCCCCGGAGGCGCACGAGGCGTCGGTGGGTCCGGTGCCCATGGCTCCGTTGGACGACGCGGACGATGTCCACGCCTCCGTCAGACGCCGCAGACCGTCGTGCTCGAAGCACTGGATGTCACTTGTGCCGCCGGTCGGGGTGTCGGCGATCGACTGGATGTTGCCGATCGCGTCGTAGGTGTAGTTCGCGTCATACGCGACGCTCGCCGCTCCCTCGACGTCCACCCGTGAGTTGGTCAGGCGGTGTGTGCCTTGCTCGTAGCTGTTCGTGATCCAGGTCTTCTTCGCGGACGCGGCACCCGTGTGCAGCTCGACCTGCTCCAGGTCGGACGTCGGCGAGTACGAGGCGTCCGTGACGTACTTCCCGCCGCCAAGTGAAGAGCTGATGCCCACGGGGCGCTGCAGATCGTCGTAGGCGAACGACAGCGCCTCGGCCGACAGGTCACCCGCTGCCGGGAGTCCCTGGCCCTGCACCGTGCCGTCGCGGTTGTACTGGGTGTTGAACTCGTACGTGCCACCCAGTTCCGGCTCGGCCGTCTTCGACAGCGCGTACCGCGTGAGGGTCGGCTTGTAGTCGTTGTCGGGGTCCAGCGTCGGATAGGTGACCGCCGAGTAGACGGCGCCGTTCTTGTAGGTGTAGACGCCGAACAGCTCGCCCTTGTACACCGTGTCGTATCGGGTCAGTGAGAGCCGTGTGCCGGTGTCCGCCTCACCGTCCCAGGTCCCCACAGCACGGCCCAGGGCGTCGTAAGTCGTCGACGTCTTCTGGCCGTTGACCGTGACCGAGGTCTGGCGGTCCATGACGTCGTAGGTGAACGTCGACGTGCCGGTGTCCGGGTCGACAGCGGTGGTCTTTCGGCCCATCTGGTCGTAGCCGTAGCGCCAGACGTTGCCCTTGTCGTCGGTGACCTTTTCCAGCTGACCCGCGGGCGTGTAGCCGTACAGAGTGGTCACGGCGGAGCCGCCGACCGGATACTGGATCTGCGTGGTGACCTGGTCGCGGGCGTTGTTCACCACCGTCGTCTTCGTGCCGCCGGCAGGCGGCGTGGTGGTGACGCGGTCACCACCATGCGCGTACGTCGTCCGGTACTTCTCCGTGCCCTGAACCATGAAGATGGAGGCCGTCGCGCGGCCGGCTCCGTCGTACTGCGTCACTGTCTGCGCGTCGAGGTCGGAGTTGGCCGGCTCGAAGAGCGTTGAGGTCGGGGCGACGGCGGCGTAGTAGGTGTCGTTGACCGTGACGACGCGACCGGAACCGTCATAGAGGGTGTCGGCGATCAGGCTTCCGCCGCCCGGGCCCTCCGTCTGTTCCTGACGAGGCCTCAGGAAACCGTCGTAGAGCGTCCATTCGCTGTGGTACGACGCGCCATCGTTCTCGATCTTCCGGGTCTGTATGGCGGTCGGGCCCACGCTGCCCCGGAGCAGGTAGTCGTACCGGATGGACGGCGTGAGACCGATCCGGTCCGGCAGCCAGACCGATGTCAGGCGGCCCAGGCCGTCGTAGGCCAGCTCCGTCCTCTTGCCGTTCTGGTCGATCTTGACGATCGGCAGACCCCGGTGGGGGGCGTACTCCGTTGAGGTCGTCCATCCCAGGGTGTTGGTGACCGTCGCCTTGGTCGCCAGGCCGTAGGTGTCCGTATACGTCGTCGAGGAGGTGTACGCCGTCGAGGAAGCCGCGGTCTGCGCGTCCTTGACCACCAGCGGACGGCCGTAGTCGTCGTAGGTCGTAACGGCGGTCGTCTGGTACGTCGCCGCGGTGCCGTCGTGCGACTTGAGCCGCTTGGTCGTGGTGGAGTCACCCTTGGTCGGCGCCGCGCCCAGGGTGGTCGAGCCGTCGTAGTACGTCAGGTCATCGGAGATGACCTGGGTCTTGCGGTCCGGCGTCGTGGCACAGTCCACGGCGACCTTCTCGACGCGGGACACGTACGAGTACATGTGCCGGTCCGCGCTGTCCGCGTACTCGGTGCGGGTGCACTGGTTGTCGCTGACACCGACCTCGCCGACGTCGTTGACCTGTATCACCCGTCCGGTCGCGGGATCGTACTTCGTCTCCGAGCGGGTGTTGCGCCACTGGCCGCCCATCAGCGCGGTGTATGTGTTGGTGGTGCCGGTACCGATGAAGCGCGCCTTGGACGTACCCCAGTCCTTCACGCGAGTCGCTGTCGCCTGGGTCCAGGGCTCGGTGATGGACTTCTTGATGACGTCCGCGCCGTTGTAAGTGATCGTCTCCAGCTCGAAGCCGGCCTTCCAGTCCGTGTCCTCATAAGAGGTGCCGGTGGAGGCGGTCACGCTGGCCGACCGGGTGGTGCCGTCGGCGTCCACATCTCCGTGCAGGCCGCGGAAGAAGATGTGGTCCGTTTTGGTGTTGGAGGCGGAGTTGGTGCCGTCCGAGGTCTCGACGCGCACCTTGCCATAGCCGCGCCAGTCGCCCCAGGTCCGGTACTCGTTCTTGGTGATGCCGTCGGCTTTCGTCTTCCGCCAGCCGGCGTCCCCCATGTACGTGTACGAAGTGACCTGGTCGTCGGTGTGACCGGTGAGATCCTGCTCGAGGACGGAGTCGACGACGTACTTGTGGAACCAGTCGAGGATCGGGTCCTCCGCGCCCGGCGGATTCCACTTCACCGGGAAGCAGCGGACCTTGGACGAGTCCTCGGCCGGCAGAGAGCTCGGGGTGCACTGCTTGTCGGCGTACCGGACGCTGAGTACGCCGCCGGTCTCGTTCTCCACCCCCGCGAGGCGGAAGCGGTAGAACTTCTGGATGTTGTCGCCGGACTCGTCGACTCGGTTGGGTAGTTGGATGCCGTTCAGCTTGACCGACGGGACGGACACGTCCGTGCCCACCTTGCCGACGTGGTCGACGCTCTTGAGCCACAGCGACTTCGAGCCGTCCCCGTTGTCGACGAACTCGTGCCCGAGAGTCCACTCGTCGACCGCGCTGAACGTCGTCTCGCCCGTCCGGACCTGCGTGGTGATCTTGTCGAGCTGCTTGCGGGTCCAGAAGGTCGGGGAGTTCTGGCCGACGCACTTCGTGTCGGCCTTGCAGTTCTGGTCCCAGGGGACGTCCGGCCAGTTGGCGGCCGTCGCGTCGGTGAGGTCGCCCGGCTCGCAGTCGGTGGCGGCCCCGATGCAGCGCTCGGCGGTCGTGAAGAGGACGCGGGCGGAGGGCTGGGTGGAGTACACCTTGCCGGCGCGCTGACCGTAGTCGATCCGCTTGAGGTAGCCGCCGCGAATGTACGGCTTGCCGTTCTCGGTGGTCTTCAGGCCCTGGGTGTAGTGGTTCGTCTCGGTGCCGTAGTAGAGCGACATGACGTTGCCGTGCGGGTCCACGACGTGGTCGAGGTTCCAACGCCAGGCCTGGGTGCAATACGCGTCGCCGAACGTGGCGTTGTAGCAGGGCTCGCCGGAGTCGTCGCCGTACACGGGGACGGTCCAGGTCGAATTGGTCTCCTCGTTGCCGCTGGCGTACCCGGGCAGCTGGTTCAGCCCGAAGAAGTACTGGGTCCCGTCGGACGTGGTGACCTTCCAGTACTCACCCTTGTCATCAGTGTCGCCGTCGTCGCCGTTGACGGCGCCGGTCAGCTTCTCGATCTTCGAGTTGTCATCGCTGCTGAGCCGCCACTTGCCGGTGGTGTCGTCTTTGATGATCTCGCCGGACGTACCGCCGGCCAGGACGAGTGTGGCGTTGTCGTACCCCCAGCACTGGTCGCCGTACGTCTCGGCATGACCGTCCTCGGCACACGGCTTGTACCGACGCTCGATGTAGCCGGTGTCGTAGGAGAACCCCTGCCCGATCCAAGAGCCCTGGTTGTTGGTCGTGGCGGTCTGGCCGTCGATCGACTGGGAGTTGTAGCTGAGCCCGATCGTGGGCTGCAAGCCGCCGGGGACGGGTGGCGCGGTGATCGGGTAGCTCCAGGTGAAGGCGCCCGATGAGGTGTCCACGCCCCACTGTGAGGACGGTGAGAGGCTGGTGGCCGTGTAGTCGCCACCATCGCCGCCGCTTCCGGCGGTGGCGGCGAGCACAGTGGCAGAGGATGCGGTGGAGCCCGCGGTACGCATCAGCTGAGCTGAGGTGCCGGACGTGTCGCCGGCAGCGTCGACCGTGGCGGTCAGGATCTGCTCGGCAGCGTTGTTGCTGCTGTCCAGGTACGTCGGCGTGGAGCAGCCCTTCTTGCGCGGGGTCGTCAGCACGCACTGCGGGTACTGGGCGATCCGGAGCCGGGAACCGTAGTTGCCGCCGTAGGCGTCGGCGAAACCGGAGTAGTCCAGGGACACGCGGGCCGGGCCCTTGGCGCTCTCGCCGTCCGTGCGCGCCACGGTGAAGAGGAGGCCGTCGATGCCCGCGGCCGTAGCCGCCTTGCGGTCGAGAACTTCGAGGCGTACGGAGGCTGCGCCCTTGCTGCCGCCCACGGCCTTCGCCGTAACCGGCAGGCCCTTCGCCCTAACCGCCTTGTCGGAGAGGGTGACTTCGGCGCTGCCCGGCTCCGGCCAGAGTGCCTCGTCGGCTTCCTTTACCGCGGCCTTCTGGGCCTCGTCGACCCTGGTGAGCGCCTTGGGTTTGACCTTCCTGCCCCGAACCGGATCATCCAGCTCTGTCTGAGTTTTCGGCCTGTCGAGGCCACCATCGGCCGCGGCGGCGGGAACGTGCTGCGGCAGGAGTCCTACGGACAGCGCCAGCCCGAGGAGCACCGCCGCACGACGGCGGCCTGTGCGCCAGGCCGGTCTCCGTGACCGGGACCAGGGCGAGGACATGACATCTCCAGCGGAGTAGGGGAATGCGAAGAAAAGGCGCGGAGGCGCATGGTCGGGCAGGCGGCTTGGCCCGCCCGACCATGCGTGGGGACGGTTATTCGGCGGTTTCGTCGAGGCTGTAGCCGGCCGGCATCACGGACACGAGGCCTACCAGGGAAGCGTCGAGCGGTCCGCGGTACATACGGACCTCATCGACCGCGCCGGCGAAGAACTCACTCGCAGTGGTGCCGGTCAACGTCCGGCCGACCTGGAGGCTCGTCGTCCGGAAGTCCCAGGTGCTGCCCCAGGCCGCTTCCGCCACGGCTACGCCATTGACGTACAGCACGGCCTCACCGAACACAGCGTTGTAGACCAGTGCGAGGTGGTCGCCCTCACCGGCGGAGCTCGGCACGTCGGAGGTGTCCAGCACGGTCGTCGTCACCGGCGTCGAGGAGTCCGCGCTCGTCACCACCATTTGCCACCGGGCGCTGGACGCCTGGTACTTCACCTTGATCGCGCTCCCCCGGGTGCCCGCGAGCGACAGCACGGTGCCATCGGCCGCCGGGTTCGCGGAGGCCAGCCTCGCGCGAGCGGTGAGGGTGAAGCTGTCCTGCGCCGAGAGAAGGCCGGCTGATCGGGTCGCGAAGGCGTCGGTTCCGTTGAGGACCAGGTGTCCACCGCCCCGCAGCGGTTCAGCGGGCGGAAGGCAGTCCGGGTCGATCGAGGCGTCGCACGACTCGTCGGGCTGGTAGATGGCCGCCCGACCGCCGAGAGTCAGGCCGGTTCCGCCGGCCGCCTCGGGCGAGATGCCTGACGTCGCCTCGTCGACTTCCCAGTACGCGAGCTGGCGGGGTTTGATGCCACCGAGGACTTGTCCTTCGGCCTCCGGCACCACTCGGTCGTGGAGCTTGACGTCGGCGACACTTCCCTTGAGGTGGTTGGTGTAGCCATCGAGCGACAACTTGCGGCCGATCTGCAAGGCTCCGGCGGCGCTCCACGCCGTGTGCCGGGACTCGACATCCTCGGCGACGAGAGAGCCGTTGACGTACAGCATCATATTTCCGGCCTCGGCGTCGTACACGCCGATCAGGTGTGTCCAGCTGCCCGGCACAGCGGCCGCGCCGGACACCTTCCACGTCCCCAGAGACTCGATGTCACTGACGGGAGTACGGAAGGTCCAAGATGCGGAGTCCACGTCATAGCCCAGCTCGAAACCGGGCTGAGCCGTGCCGTCCTGGCTCACGACGGTGACGCTCTCGGCGGGCAGGGAGGGCAGCATCACCCAGGCGCTGACGGAGAAGGTACCGCTGGTGTCCACGGCCGGCTGCGCCGCGTCGAGGTAGGCGTTCGGCGTACCGTCGAAGGACGCAGCGGTGTCCGTGGCGCCGAGCGGTCCTTCGGCCTCGAAGGTCACTCCTGACCCAGCCGAGGCATCAGGAGCACCACTGCTGCCGGCTGCCTTCACCGACCCCGTCGCGTCGCCCAGCGTCCAGGCGGCCACGGGGGTGCGGCCGTCACTGACCATGAAGGCATGGGCGGTAGGACTCCCCTCCTGGGGGTTGCCGGCACCGTCGATCGCCGTCACCCGGAGGAAGAACACTCCTTCGCTCGGTGGCATCCAGCGGATCGTCACAGGGGCACCAGGCGTCGCCGCGTCCTTGATCTGCGGCGTGTTGTCCGCTTGAGGTCCGGTGAAGCGGTACTGGTACTTGACCACGTCGGCGGACGGCGAGTCCATGGTGAAGCTGCCGTAGTCACCGACACCCACGTGCCAGGCGTCGTCGTCCGGGTACTGAGGCGAGTTGATGGTGGCAGGATCGGGCTTGGTCGGGTCGTACATGAACTCGCAGCGGGTCTGACTGCCGTCGCTGGACCACGGGCCGTACGACTGCTGATCGAAGCCGCGGACCGCCCAGGCGATCACCGTGTTCGTCGGGATGGAGAAGCCCGCCTCGCCGTCCCCGGCGATGTCCGAACCGATGGTGTACGAGAACTTGGCCTGTCCTGTCTGTGTGACCTTGTCGCTCACATCCCGGGAGGTCACGATGCCTGTCGTCGCGTACTTCGTGACGACCTGCCCGGACTGCGTCCACCAGACCTTGAACTGTGCCTGCAGCTGCTCGGAGTGGGACCCCACGTCACCGTGGTCGTAGTCCTTGACGACGGCGGTGACCTTCGGCAGCTTCGTCACGTAGTGGCTCGTCGCCTTGCCGTACTCGCAGGTGTCACCGGGCTTCATGCCCAACGCGTCCTGGTCCGGTTGCAGGGGTGGCCTGTTGTATGTCACCGAAAGATGCGCGTTGCCGCAGAACCGCTTCCAGTACGACGTGTCGGACTCACTGCCCGCCTTCAGGCGGAACGTCGTGGTGTCCCAGCCGTTGTCGGCCGCCTTCTGCACCGTGCCCGTCACGCCGAAGCGCACGTTCTGGTTGGTCGAGGAGCAGGTGCCCGCGGCGTCGACGGGCGACTTGGTGGCGATCGTCTCCTTGGCCGAAGGCTGGTTGTTCCAGTTCGTCGAGGAGTTGATCGCCGTGGCTCCCGTGCTGTTGACCCGGGCCAGCTGCACCTCTCGCGCCGAGGAGGAGTAGGTGTGCACCATCGTCACCGCGAACTCGGCCTCGATGATGTCCTTGCCCTCGAAGGTGCCGGTCGGGATCGCGAAGAACTGCCGCTTGACGTCACTCGGGCCCGCACAACGGTAGGAGACGTCCGCCGGGCAATGGCCTACGCCCTCGTGGTCCGAGAACTTCCAGAACGACTCGCCGGAGTAATACGACGACACCATGGTCCAGGCAGTCCGGTTGGCGGTCTTGACCACCGGATCGATGTACACCGGATAGACGGTGTCCTTGCCCCTCAGCAGGTCCTGGTCGGGCACGAGCGTCATGCTGCCCGATGCGACGTCCACCGCGACATCGGCGACCTGAGCGCCGTCCGGCGGGGTGGCGGTCTCGGTCTCGGCGGCTTCCGACGCGGGGGGCGATACGGACGGCTCGGCGGAGGGAGCAGCCGCCGGGTGATTCCCGGAGTCCCACATCAACGGCTGCGGGGCCTCGAAGATCGTCCCACCCGTGCCGTTGCTGGTGGCGACGAGTCCGCCTGCCGCGTTGGTCTCGAGATCGACGGAAGTCGTTTCGACGGGCAGTGCCAGTGTGGCCAGGTCGGGGTTGGCAGCGGCCTTCGCGTTCTTGACCACCAGCACGTGCGAGAAGCCTTCCGCGCTCGCCGTGACCGTGAGGTCGACACCTGGCATGACGTTCGCATACGTGGCGGTCGGCCCGTCGATCTTCGGCTTGGGCAGCTTCTCCGGCCAGCCGAGTGACAGCCCGTGGCCGTCCTTCTCGATCTCGGCGAACGTCTTGGTCCCACCGCCGGAGAAGGACATGGCGGTGAGCGCCGCCTTGGGCGCGTACGTACCGTTCTTCTGCTGGACGAGGGTGGTGTCGATGTCCGTCCACTCACCGTTCTTGCGGGTGCGTATGGGCTGGACGTACTCGGTCACCGTGAACGTGCCGTCGGGGTTGGCCACTGTGGTGCTGCGCTCGTCACGCAGCGGCAGGATCTCGACCGGCTTGCCGGACTTCTTGGCTTTGGCCTGCGCTTCGGCCTCGGTGACCGCTGAAGATCCCTCGGACACGGGCTTTGACTCGTTCGTCGTCGCAACTGCCCGCTCTGCGGCGGGTGATGTTGCCGAGACGCCTGTGGTCAGCACCGCAGCAACGGCCGTGGCAACCGCAACCGTGCGGCGTCTGCCGCTCATGCGGAGATTCATCGTGCTCTGCTTCCTTCTCACCAGCTCAGCCGACCCGTCCGAACGACTCACCCTGGTCAGGCAGTCCACCCGAGCCCGGCTTGTAGGTGACCGTGCCTGCGCTCGTCGTCCCGTCGACGTCCGACCACGGCAGCACGTAGAGCACGCCCCTGAGGGTGTCGGCCGCCTTGCTGTAGGGGACGCCGACGTAGAGGTTGCTGGACCCCGATGCCAGGGCCAGGCCGGTGTAGTCCCGGGCCGCGGCCGTGTCGGGCAGCCCGGATCCACGAGTCAGCAGCTTGTCCGAAGTGCCGATCACCGTATCCAGAGGGCGGAAGACATGAACAGCGCCTGCGTCCTTGGCGGATCCGACGTCCCGGCCGGGAATGCCCACCGCGAGGCGGACCGTGGCCGCAGTCGTCGCGACACTGGTGTTGGTGTTGGCGATCGTCACGCGCTGCCCCAGGAAGTCGCCTGGGACGGGGGCTCCCTCGATATCAGCCGGCTCGGCATCGATGGCCGCCACCTCGGTGTAAGCCCCAGATGGCTGTATGCGGTAGACGGCCGCGCCACCGGCATCAACGATCGTCTGCACATCCTCGCCCGGACTGCCGATCGCTACCAGAGTGTCGGAGTTGTAGGTCTCATTGCCGGGCCGGTAGCTCGTCATGGAGATCGAGCTACCAAAGGCGTCACCGGCTTCAGCGACGCCGTTGACTCCGACGCTGTCCTGGTCGAGCCCGACGAGCGGGGTCGGGAAGCCACCGGCGAGGGTGTGGCTGAAGACCGTGACGCCTCCCGCGAACTTCTCGGTGCCGATGGCCTCGCCTGGCGTACCCACTGCGAAGAAGCGATTCGTCCCAGCCAGCGAGTAACCGAAGCGGTCGTTCACCTCCACGCTTCCAGGCACGCCGGGGTCCTTCTGACTTACCGGGACCTTCGTCGCGCCCTGGATGTACTCGATGGCGCCGGCGTCCGGATACGTCTTGCCGTCCACGGTGACGTTCTCGCCAGGTACGCCGACCACCAGGAAGGGCGAGCCGTTGGCCGCGGAACCGGCCTTCACCGCGTATCCGAACCAGTCGTACGCCTCAGTGGAGGTAGCGGTATCAAGTTCCTGCTGGTGGTAACCGACGACCTTCGAACCCTCGCCGATGCCGGTGGGGGTGCCATGGATGACGTAGACCGCTCCGGCATCGACCTGCCGCACTCCGTCCTTGGTCACGTCCTCGTAGGGGGCACCGATCACCAGGTCGGTACAGCCGTCCCCGTCGGCGTCGTACGTCGTGCTGGAGAAGCCGAAATTATCGTTGGCCTCGGGCGCCGCGACCATGCCGGTAGTGGCCTGGGATATCTCCGAGACACCCTTGCCTCCGCCGAGTACGACTCGCACCAGCCCAGCGCCCTTGGCCCCGTTCACCGTCGCGCTCGGGTCACCGATCACGGTGTCTACAAGGCCGTCACCGTTGAAGTCGCTCGACGTGCCGGCCGTACAGGCAGCTGCGGCCGCCACCGGCGATCCGAGCGACACCATGCCTGCGGCCATCACAAAGGCGCCCACTGCCGCGCTGCAGAATCCAGCCAGACGCGTACGCGTGCCCACACCCACCCCTCGTTCCCACCCCGAACGCGCCCTCCCCGGCGCGCTCTTGAAAGTTGTAAGCGCAGACTAAATACGAGCCCAGTAAAGATCGTCAAGCCCTGCCCACAATCTTGAATGCACGCCACACACAGACACCGGATCAGCGCCCGCACTTTCTGTGCGGCAATGAAGCGGATGACACTATTCCGCATCAGGCAGGGCAAATCGCCCTTCCAGCCATGTGACTGGAAGCAGTACTGAGCTGCCACTTCACTAGGTACTCACTTCCCGCACACGGGCGGGTCATGGTATGTTCACAGCCCCTCTGGCTACTTTCCCCAAGCAAATGGCGTGTGCTCGACGTTATCGACGCTGTCCAGCAAATGGGATGTCGCCCGGCATTTTCTGGAGAGCGTGACGGTGACCGGACCAGCCGTTTCGGTGGTAATTGCCGCGTACAACGCGATGCCTTATCTGACGCGTTGCATCGATTCCGTCGCCGAACAGAGCATCGGCAGGGAATCACTGGAGCTCATCGTCGTGAACGATGGCTCGACCGACGGCACGGCCGAGGAACTCGACCGGCTGGCCGAGGCGTACCCGGGCCTGCTGCACGTCGTCCACCAGGAAAACTCCGGCGGCCCGTCCGCTCCCCGCAACGCCGGGCTGGACCTGGCGCGAGGGGGGTTCGTGTTCTTCCTGGATGCCGACGACTATCTCGGCCCCGAGGCTCTGGAACGCATGGTGGCCATGGCCGAGGCGAACGGCACCGACATCGTGCTCGGCAAGATGGTGGGCGTCGGCGGGCGCAGCGCCCCCACGTCGATGTTTCGGCGGAACCAGCAGAAGACCGACGTCTTCTCGTCCCGCGTCTACTGGACGCTCAACCCGATGAAGCTGTTCCGCAGGGATCTGCTGGAGCGGCACCGGCTGCGGTTCCCCACCGATCTGGCCATCGGGGAGGACCAGCTGTTCGTCGGCGCCGCCTATCTGCACGCCTCCGGGATCTCCGTGGTCGCCGACTACGACTGCCTGTTCTGGGTGCACCGCGAGGACGAGGGCAACATCACCCAGCGGATCTCAGGCTCGGAAGCACGCCTGCGCTTTATGCCGCGCGTGGTCGACATGATCCTCGACACCGTGCCGCCCGGCCCGCGCCGCGACCACCTCGCGCACCGGCATCTGACGATCGAGGTGGAGCAGCTGTTGAGCGAGCATCTCGTCTTCGAGGACCGTGAGATACAGCAGAAGACGCTGCAGCGGCTCGCGGACACCATCGAACCCCTCTGGCACGACGGCCTGAACGACCGTCTCTCGGCCATGGCCCGGCTCCGGCTGCACCTGGTGCGCCACCGTATGCTCGACGAAGTCCTCGAACTCGTCGCTTTCGAGGCCGATCCGGCCCGCCGCGAGAGGGCGACCCCCGTACTCGTCGAGAACGGCCGCGCCCTCGCCCGCTATCCCTTCCTCCGCGACCCCGCCCGCGCCATCCCCGACGTCTGCTACGACGTCACCGCCCAGCTCGGCGTACGCCACCAGGTCACCCGCGCCGAGATGCGCGGCGGCACGCTGCACATGGCCGGCCACGGGTACGTCCACCGCGTGGAAACCCATGGCGTCACCACCGGACTGGTGCTGCGGGAGCGGGACAGCGGCACCGAGTACCGGCTGCCGGTCACGCACACGCCCACCCCCGGCCTCGGCGCCGACGAGGACCAGGGGTACTTCACGTACAACCTCGCCGGATTCGAAGCGACCGTCGACATCACCACGGCCGCCGACGGCAAGCCCCTCGCCGACGGCCTCTGGGACATCTCCCTCGCCATCGGCGCCCAGGGCCTGACCCGCGAGGTCCGTATCGGCAGCAAGCGGGCCGCGGGCGTCTCGGGCGCCCCGGCCACCCTGGCAGTCGCCACCGCCGCCGGGCTGCGGGCCGTCACCCTCTACGCCACCAAGCCGTACGGCAACTTCACCCTCGACCTCGGGGAGAACAAGCACGAGCTGCTGCCGCACCTGGAGCTCGGCGGCATCCGCTGGGCCCAGGACGTCCCGGCCGAGCTGGAGGTCAGCGGCCGGTGCACTCTCGCCGCCGTCCCCGACGGCGCGCTGGTCGTCGCCCTCGAGAACGAGCGGAACGAAGAGGCCGAGTTCCCTGTCCGGCAGGTCACCGGCGACTCCGCCTTCACCGTGCGCGTGCCGGTCAGGGAGCTGCCGCCCGGCATCTGGCGCGGCCGGCTTCGGCTCGGCCCATGGGCCCTGCCCCTGCCCGAGCTGCCCGCGAACATGGCCCCGGCCAAGTGGCGGCGGCGTGGTCTGCCCTGGTACGCGAAGCCGGTGGCCGACAGCGGGGAGGGCTTCGCGCTGCACGTCGCGAAGACCGAGCTGCTGAAGGCCGTGGCCGGGCGGATCAGGCCGCGTGGGCGGAGCTGACCCGCGGCGCTTCCCCCGCTACTGCTCCCCCGCCGTCGCCTTCAACGCCAGCCACAGCTCCATCCGCACATCCGGATCGTCCAGCGAGCGGCCCAGGATCTCCTCCACCCGCCGCATCCGGTAGCGCAGGGTGTGGCGGTGGACGCCGAGGTCGGCCGCCGCCGCGTCCCACTGGCCGTGGCGGGAGAGCCAGGCGCGGAGGGAGGCGACCAGGTCGCCGCGGCCGGTGGCGTCGTGTTCGTGGAGGGCGCGGAGGAGGCCGTCGGCGAAGGCCTTGACCGCGTCGTCGGCCAGCAGCGGGAGGACCGAGCCGGACGCCAGTTGTTCGTGTTCGACCAGGATGCGGCCTCGGCGGCGGGCCACCGACAGGGCCTGTTCCGCCTGTTTGTACGCGGCTGCGGCGGCGATCGGGCCGGCGGGCGCCGAGAGGCCGATCACCAGGTCGTCGTCCTCCGCGGCCGAGGGTTCCCGCGTCACGCCCCCGTTGCTCCGCGCCGCCTCCAGCGCCCCCGCGTACTCGCCGCAGGCGTGCACCGCCGCGCCCCCGTCCGCCGCCAGCACCACCAGGCGCTCGCCCTCGGGCACCGCGAGCACCGCCTCGCCCGCCCGGGCTCCGGCCGCCTCGACGGCTTCCGCCAGACCGGACACGCCCGCCTCGCCCTCGGCCACGAGCACGCGGAACGGCGCGTCCAGGAGGCCGCCGTAGAGGTCGCCGGCGACCGCGCGGGCGTGATCCGGCTCCCCGGCCAGCAGCATGCGCAGCACCGCCGCGCCGATCCGCTGCTCGGCCGCGTGCAGGGAGCGGGAGCGTTCCGTCGTGAGGGTCAGCAGGGCGATGGCCGAGTGGACCGCGTAGCGCTCCGCCGTGCCGAGGGCCGCCGCCGTGCCGACGGCGAGCGCGGCGCGGGGGCGGCGGCCGGTGCCGATCGAGTGGAGTTCGACGCGGTCCTCGTGGTCGGGACCGCCGACCACCGAGCTGGCCGGAGCCGGGCGGTCGCGGAGGCGTTCCACGTCGGCCGTGAGGCGGGCGGCGCGGCGGCCGGCCCAGTCGGGGGCCGCCGCGACGACGGCGCCGGACGCGTCGTAGAGCGCCGCCCAGCCGTCGACCTGTGCGGCGAGTGCGCCGAGCAGGCCCTCGGGGCCGTCGTTCAGGGCCTGTTTCGTCAGTTCGCGCTGGGCCGCGAAGCCCGCCGTCACCGCGCGGTACTGGTCCGCCGCGATGGCCGCCGAGACCGCCTTGGTGATCGCCAGGAAGGGGGTGCGGCGCGGGACCTCCAGGAGCGGCAGGCCCTCTTCCTCCGCCGCGTCGACCAGGGCCTTGGGGATCTCCTCGTAGTTGACCCCGACCGCGAACCCCAGGCCCACCACGCCCGCGCCGACCAGCCGCCGGACGTAGCGGCGCATGGCCTCGGGGTCCTCCGCGTCCAGCTTCAGCGCGGTGATGAGGAGCAGCTCCCCGCCTTCCATGTACGGAACGGGGTCGGCCAGCTCGCTGACGTGCGCCCAGCGGACGGGCACGTCCAGGCGGTCCCCGCCCGCTCGCACGGTCAGCTTGAGCGCCGAGTGGTGGACCAGAGAGGCGAGCGTGGGAGGCATGCGGCCTTCAGGAAGGAGGGAGCGGGTGATCTTTTGGCCGCCGCGTACGAACGGCCCATACCGATTCTGCCTCACCGTACGGTCACCGGACGCCGCTTCACCCCCGCAGGTCCACCAGCAGCGGCGGCGCGTGCTCGCCCTTGACGTTGGTGAGGGAGAGCACCGCGTGGCCGGGCGGCACCCCGTGCGCCAGCTCGGACGCGGACCAGCGTTCGCGCTCCACCTGCCGTACGGTCACCGCGCGCGCGGTCGGTGCCTTGCCGGTGATCACCCGGCGCAGCATGTGCACGGCCTTCCCGGCAGGGGTCTCGGCGATGATCTGCCGGTCGGTGACGTCGCGCGCCTCGGTCCACTCCTTGCCCCACACCTCGGCGAAGTCCTGGCCGTCCCAGGGGGTGAGCCCGGAGAGGGCGACCAGGCATCCGGTGGCGCCGAGGAGCGGGCCGCGCAGCGGGCGCGGTACGTCGTCCAGGGTGCGCAGGGTGAGGACCGCGCCCGCGTTCGCCGATCGCAGACGCTGGATGCCGCGCACCGCCTCCGGTGTCACCACGCCCGTCGCGTCGTCGAGGATCAGACAGGCGAACAGCGAGCGGTCCTCGCGGACCGCCACGCTCGCCGTGAACTGGGCCAGCACCAGCCGGGCCAGGATCCGTGAGGCGTCCGCGTGGCCGCGCGCGGGCAGGTCGATACGGACGCGGACCGGGTGGTCGAGGGCCTTGAGGGAGAACGGCCGGGACTGGCCGGACGTGTCGAAGAAGCCCGCGAACGTCGGCCGGTCCAGCAGGGCGATCCGGTCGGCCAGGACCCCGCCGACGTCACCCGGGTGGGCCATCTGGCGCTCCCGCGCGTCCAGCTCCCGCAGCAGCGACTCCTGCCCGGCGTCCGCCAGGCCGGTGCGCAGCTCGGCCAGCGGGCCCGGCGCCCCGTCGAGCAGTGCGCGCAGTTCGGGTACCGACGGGAAGCGGCCGTGGACCGCGCGATACGGGCCGAGGAGCTGGGCGAGGACGGTGGTGGAGCGGCGGCTGTCGCTGCCGGGGTGCGGATCGGCCAGGTCGCCCACCAGGGCTTCGGCCAGTATGGCCGCGGCCTCGTCGGGGTCCGTCGTACCGCCGTACAGGTCCAGGTCGTACAGCGACTCCGGGTTTCCGATGCGTACGACGACGTCGTAGGCGTCGGCCGGGCCGAGCCCGGTGCCCGCCGCGCCGACGACCACGACGGCGGCCCGTCCGGCCAGCGCGTGCAGGCACAGCGACTCGGCGAGCGGGCGGATCAGGCTGCCGGTCTTGCCGGAGCCGGCCGGGCCGACGGCGAGCAGCGAGGTGCCGAGCAGGTCGGGGCCGAGGCCGAGGCCGGTGCCGCGGTAGGCGTAGGGGTTGCGGGGGTCGTCGGCGGTGGTGCCGAGCCGCACCTGGCCGGTGAGCAGGTCGTGCCGGGCCTGGCGGCCGGGCAGATCGCGGGCGCCGGAGGGGTGCGGGCAGGCGGCGGAGCCCTCCCGCAGGACGGCGCCGGTGAAGGTGGCCAGGCTGTGCCGGCCGCTGCGCACGCCCTGCCAGGCGCGGGCGATCCGGGCATGGTCGACGTCCCGCATCAGGCCCTGCCGGGCCTCGGTGGCGAGCCGGTCGGCGGCGTCGGCGGCCCCGGCGGCGCGCAGGGCGGGCCACTCGGCGGGGTCCTCCTGCGGGACGGGCGGGCGCGCGTTCGCCTGGGTGTCGGAGCGGCGCCAGGCGGGCGGGCCGTAGCGGCGCCACAGTTCACCCCAGCGGCCCAGCCGGCCGACACCGGTCAGGATGATCAGGGCGACGATCACGTAGTACGCGTAGACGACCACGACGGCGGCGAAGCTGTGCGGCTCGGCCCAGGAGTCCGGGATCATCGCGTACAGCGGCAGCAGCCACCAGCCGCCGAGATAGCCGTTCCACAGCAGCGACCAGATCAGCCAGCCGACGAGGAACGCGATCAGCGCCCCGGCGATCAGCTGCCGCCCGGGCACCAGCTCGGGCTCCTCGTCGGGCCGCGGCCGGTGTCCGAACCGCCACACGCCGGGCGCGGCCTCGGGCCGGGGCGTGCGCAGCCAGGTCAGGAAGGCGGAGCCGTCGGGGAGCGGTGGCGCCGCCGGGGGCCGGGGCGGCATCGCGGGCATCGCGGGCGTCTCCGGCACCTCCGGCGGCCGCGCCGGACGCGGCACCGGATCGGCATGCGTGCCCCGCGCGTCCCGGGTCCCGTCGCTGTCCATCGCCCTTGCCCCCTGACCAGCCGCCGCGTCCGCGTTCGCGTCCGCCCTGTGCACCATCAGCGAGTCAATCTAACGCGCGCGCACGGGGAGTTCACCGGTGGCGCGGCGGGGCGCACCGACGACATCCGCCGACGACACCCGCTCGCGCGACGGCGGCCGGCCCGTGGCGCCTATGTCCATCGCGGACAACCGACCTCGCCGACAACGCCCACATGGAGCATGCCCACCCCCTCCCGCCCGTCTTAACCTGCGAGAAAAGAAGACAAGAGTCCGGAAACACCCCAGGAGCCCTCATGACCGCAGTTCCGCAGGAGCGCCGCGTCGTCACCGCCATTCCCGGCCCGAAGTCGCAGGAGCTTCAGGCCCGCCGTACCGCCGCGGTCGCCCAGGGCGTGGGCTCCGTGCTGCCGGTGTTCACCGCGCGCGCGAGCGGCGGCATCATCGAGGACGTCGACGGCAACCGGCTGATCGACTTCGGCTCCGGCATCGCCGTGACCTCCGTGGGCGCCTCCGCCGAGGCCGTCGTACGCCGCGCCTCCGCGCAGCTCGCCGACTTCACGCACACCTGTTTCATGGTCACCCCGTACGAGGGCTACGTGGAGGTCGCCGAGGCCCTCGCGGAGCTGACGCCGGGTGACCACGCCAAGAAGTCCGCGCTGTTCAACTCGGGCGCCGAGGCCGTCGAGAACGCCGTCAAGATCGCCCGTGCGTACACCAAGCGCCAGGCCGTCGTCGTCTTCGACCACGGCTACCACGGCCGTACGAACCTCACGATGGCGCTGACCGCGAAGAACATGCCGTACAAGCACGGCTTCGGCCCGTTCGCGCCCGAGGTCTACCGCGTGCCGGTCGCCTACGGCTACCGCTGGCCGACCGGTGCCGAGAACGCCGGCCCCGAGGCCGCCGCCCAGGCCATCGACCAGATGACCAAGCAGGTCGGCGCCGAGAACATCGCCGCGATCATCATCGAGCCGGTCCTCGGCGAGGGCGGCTTCATCGAGCCGGCCAAGGGCTTCCTGCCGGCGATCGTGAAGTTCGCCAACGACAACGGCATCGTCTTCGTCGCCGACGAGATCCAGTCCGGCTTCTGCCGCACCGGCCAGTGGTTCGCCTGCGAGGACGAGGGCATCGTCCCGGACCTGATCACCACCGCCAAGGGCATCGCCGGCGGTCTGCCGCTGGCCGCCGTGACCGGCCGCGCCGAGATCATGGACGCCGCGCACGCGGGCGGCCTGGGCGGCACCTACGGCGGCAACCCGGTCGCCTGCGCGGGTGCGCTCGGCTCGATCGAGACGATGAAGGAGCTGGACCTCAACGCCAAGGCGAAGAACATCGAGGCGATCATGAAGGGCCGTCTCACCGCCATGGCCGAGAAGTTCGACATCATCGGCGACGTGCGGGGCCGTGGCGCCATGATCGCCATCGAGCTGGTCAAGGACCGCGCCACCAAGGAGCCGAACCCGGAGGCGACCGCCGCGCTCGCCAAGGCCTGCCACGCCGAGGGCCTGCTGGTCCTGACCTGTGGCACCTACGGCAACGTGCTGCGCTTCCTGCCCCCGCTGGTCATCGGTGACGACCTGCTGAACGAGGGCCTCGACATCATCGAGCAGGCGTTCGCCCGCATCTGAGTCCGAGCCCGCTTCCGGGCAGGACACGACTGCGGCAGAGCGTGTGAAGAAGGTGTGCGAGGTGGATGACAGGACGCCGTTCCGGCTGTCCTCCTCGCGAGCCCTGCCGTAGGTTCTAACCCAGATGAGAGATACACCCCGCCCACAGGGGACTGTGGGTGACATCAGGCCGGGGCCTCCCCAGCTTCGACCTGGTCGTGCCCTCGCGCACACAACCGGGGCCTCCGGCTCCGGATCTCCTCACCGATCGGACAGTCGCCCGCCCCAGACCCCCCGGGGCGCGCGGCGTTCCGATCCGTTCGGCCGCCTCGGAACCACCCCCCCTGTTCCGGGGCGGCCGACCCCCTTTCTCTTCCTTCTCCTCCTGCTGCCCGCCGTCCTCTTCGGGCTGATCACCTGGCAGATCGTCGCCGACGGGCCGCTGGTGCGCCTGGACGAGCGGCTGAGCAGGGCGTTGGTCCGTCCGGACCGGGTCTCCGAACTCCTCTCCGACCTCGGGAACATCCCGGTGGCCGTACCGGCGCTGGCCGTGGTGGCGGGGTACGCCGCCTGGCGGGCCCGCGCCATTGGTACAGACCGCTGGTGGCGGCCGGCCGTCGCCGCGGGCGTCCTCATGGCGCTCGTCCCGGCGATCGTCGTCCCGGTCAAGGAGCTGACCGACCGCCCGGGCACCCCGGTCGTCCCGCCCGACACCGGCTACTACCCCTCCGGCCACACCGCCACCGCCGCCATCGCCTACGGCTGCGCGGCCCTGCTCCTCCTCCCCTGGCTGCGCCGGACCGCCACCCGCCTCGCCCTGGTCGTCCTGTGCGCCGCACTCAACCTCGGCGTGGGCTTCGGGCTGGTGCGGCGCGGCTATCACTGGCCGCTGGACGTGGTGGCGAGCTGGTGTCTGTGCGCCGTCCTCCTCGGACTGCTGTGGCTGCCGCTCAGCCGAAGTAGCCGTCGAACGTCCGCTGGAACTCCCAGCCGCCGAACCGGTCCCAGTTGATCGACCAGGTCATCAGGCCGCGCAGACCCGGCCAGGTGCCGTGGGTGGCGTACGAGCCGCAGTTCGCCTTCTTCGTCAGGCAGTCGAGGGTCTTCACCACCTCGGCCGGGGCCACGTGTCCGTTGCCCGCGTTCGTCGTCGCCGGCATGCCGATGGCGACCTGGTCGGGGCGCAGGGGCGGGAAGACGTTGTTCCGGTCGCCCGCGACCGGGAAGCCGGTCAGCAGCATGTCGGTCATGGCGATGTGGAAGTCGGCGCCGCCCATGGAGTGGTACTGGTTGTCGAGGCCCATGATCGGGCCCGAGTTGTAGTCCTGGACGTGCAGCAGGGTCAGGTCGTCGCGCAGGGCGTGGATGACCGGGAGGTACGCCCCCGCCCGCGGGTCCTGGCCGCCCCACTTGCCGGTGCCGTAGTACTGGTAACCGAGCTGGACGAAGAAGGTCTCCGGGGCCATCGTCAGGACGAAGTCGTCGCCGTACTTCGCCTTCAGGGTCTTCAGGGCCGAGATCAGGTTCACGATCACCGGTGTCTTCGGGTTCCTGAAGTCGGTGTCGTCGGCGTTCAGCGAGAGCGAGTGGCCCTCGAAGTCGATGTCGAGGCCGTCGAGTCCGTACTCGTCGATGATCTTCGAAACGGACGTCACGAAGGTGTCCCGCGCCGCCGTCGTCGTCAGCTGCACCTGGCCGTTCTGGCCGCCGATGGAGATCAGCACCTTCTTGCCCGCCGCCTGCTTGGCCCTGATCGCCGCCTTGAACTCGGCGTCGGACTCGACGTTCGGGCACTCCGTCACCGGGCAGCGGGTGAAGCGGATGTCTCCCGAGGTGACGGAGGTCGGCTCCCCGAAGGCCAGGTCGATGACGTCCCAGCTGTCGGGGACGTCGGCGAGGCGGGTGTAGCCGGAGCCGTTGGCGAAGGTGGCGTGGAGGTAGCCGACCAGGGCGTGCGCAGGCAGGCCGGGGGTTCCGCCCGAGCCGGGGGACGTCGTCGCGGTGACCGTCGCCGAGCGCGCGGACTCGCCCGCGTCGTTGACGGCGGCGACCTGGAAGCCGTACGCCGTGGAGGGTGCGAGGCCGGTCACGGTGGCCGAGGTGCCGGTGACCGTCTGGACCCGGGCGCCGTCGCGGTAGACGGCGTAGCCCGTGGCGCCGGGGACGGCCGTCCAGGACAGGGCGACCGAGGTGGCGGTGACCGTGCCGGTCCTCAGGCCGGTCGGGGCGGCGGGCGGCTGGGCGGGCCCGGTGCCGGGGCCGGTCAGGGAGAGGTCGTCGGCGTGGTAGGCGCCGGTGCCGTACCAGCCGTGGGTGTAGACGGTGACCCGGGTGGTCGACGGGCCGGTGCGGAACGTCGTGGTGAGCTGCTGCCAGTCGGTGGCGGACTGGGTCCACGTCGAGACGTCGGTGGTGCCGGTGCCGGACGCGCCCAGGTAGACGTAGGAGCCGCGGACGTGCCCGGTGAGGGTGTACTGGGAGTCAGGTTTCACGGTCACGGTCTGCGCGCAGCGGGCGTTGTCGCTGCCGGCCGGGGTCGCGCGCAGGGCGGAGCTGCCGCTGCGCACCGGGCTGGTGACGGTCGTACCGGCCGTGCAGGTCCAGCCGTCGAGGCCCGCTTCGAAGCCTCCGTTGCGCAGGAGGTCCGCGTCGGCCGCACGGGCGGCCGACGAGAGTGCGGTGACGCCGGGCAGGGTCAGCGCCGCGGCGGTGAGCAGGGCGAGCGGTCTGAAGCGGTCCACAAGTACCTCCGGGCATGGGGGAATTGGAGGGGTGGAGCGCTCACAACTTGGTCCAGACCAATCACCGTGTCAAGAGAGCCGTATCGAGCGGAGTCGCGTGGAAAGGGGTCGCATCAAAAGGACTCGCCCTTCTCCTCCGTGGCCAGACCCGCCGCCGCCTCGTGCATCGCCAGCTCCAGCAGGGCCGGATCGGTGAGGGTGCCGGACCCGTCCGGCGACACCAGCCAGCGCACACCGCCGGTCGTCCGGCCCGGGTACGGTACGACGATCCAGGTGCCGGCCCCGGCCGCGCGGACGCCCGTGCCGACCCAGCGGGCCGCGGTGCCCGGCGGCACGAAGAACCCCATCCGGGCGTCGCCGAAGTCGGCGAGCACCGGGCCGGTCCGGTCGAGGATGCGGGTGAGCACGTCGAGCGTGGGATACCCCAGCTCGCCCGGCAGGATCAGAACGTCCCACGCCTTGCCGGCGGGCAGCAGCGCAACCCCGAGGGGGTTGCGCTCCCACTCCCAGCGGCAGGCGTCCGGATCCGGTGCGACGGATGCCAGCCAGTCGACCGCCGTCTTTGCCCCAGTCATGGAAAGACCTCCCTGTCTCTCTCGTGGACGCGGGGCGCGCCCACGAGGGAGAGGGAGGTCTCGGCGGAGCATTACGCGGGTTCGGCCCACTCTGTGAAGTGACCCGCGTCACAGCTCAGCTGTCGAAGCCGAGCCCCAGCCGGTCCATCGTGCGCAGCCAGAGATTGCGCCGTCCGCCGTGGGAGTCCGCCCGGGCCAGCGACCACTTGGTGAGCGCGATACCGGTCCAGGCGAACGGCTCCGGCGGGAACGGCAGCGGCTTCTTGCGGACCATCTCCAGCTCGGTGCGCTCGGTGCGCTCCCCCGCCAGCAGGTCCAGCATCACCTCGGCGCCGAACCGGGTCGCGCCGACGCCGAGGCCGGTGTACCCGGCCGCGTACGCCACCTTGCCCTGGTGCGCGGTGCCGAAGAACGCCGAGAAGCGCGAGCAGGTGTCGATCGCGCCGCCCCACGCGTGGGTGAAGCGGACGCCTTCCAGCTGCGGGAAGCAGGTGAAGAAGTGCCCGGCGAGCTTGGCATAGGTCTCCGGGCGGTCGTCGTACTCGGCGCGCACCCGGCCGCCGTACGGGTAGATCGCGTCGTAGCCGCCCCACAGGATGCGGTTGTCGGCGGACAGCCGGAAGTAGTGGAACTGGTTGGCGCTGTCGCCGAGGCCCTGCCGGTTCCGCCAGCCGATCGCCGCGAGCTGGTCGTCCGTCAGGGGCTCGGTCATCAGGGCGTAGTCGTAGACCGGCACCGTGTAGTGCCGGACCCGCTTCACCAGGCTCGGGAAGATGTTGGTGCCGAGCGCGACCTTGCGGGCGCGGACCTGGCCGTAGGGGGTGCGTACGGCCATGCCCGCGCCGTAGGGCTTCAGCGTGAGCGCGGGCGTGTGCTCGTAGACGCGCACGCCGAGGTTCACGCAGGCCCGCTTGAGGCCCCAGGCGAGCTTGGCGGGGTTCAGCATGGCCACGCCCCGCTTGTCCCACAGGCCCGCCTGGAAGGTGGGCGAGTTCACCTGCGCGCGGACCGCGTCGGCGTCCAGGTACTCGACGCCGTCGGCCAGGCCCTCGCGCTCCATCTCCTCGTACCAGTCGCGCAGTTCCCACGCCTGGTACGTCTCGGTGGCGACGTCGATCTCGCCGGTGCGTTCGAAGTCGCAGTCGATGCCGTGCCGGGCGACCGCCTTCTCGATCTCGTCGAGGTTGCGGGCGCCCAGCTCCTCCAGCTTGTGGATCTCGTCCGGCCAGCGGGCGAGTCCGTTGGGCAGACCGTGGGTGAGGGAGGCGGCGCAGAAGCCGCCGTTGCGGCCCGAGGCGGCCCAGCCCACCTCGCGGCCCTCCAGCAGCACCACATCCCGCTGCGGGTCGCGCTCCTTGGCGATCAGCGCGGTCCACAGTCCGCTGTAGCCGCCGCCGACGACCAGCAGGTCGCAGGTCTCGGGGCCGGTCAGCGCGGGTTCGGGTCGGGGCCTGCCGGGGTCGTCCAGCCAGTACGGGACCGGCTGGGCTTCGGAAAGGGACGTCGTCCAGTTGTCGTTACTGCCACGGCTCATGGCGCTTGGGGCCATGATTTCAACTCCCTACAGGGGCTTATGCCTTTTGCTTGGTGCGGCGATTGCCGATGACCATGGAGGTCAGGACGAACAGCACGGCGATGACGAACATGGCCGTACCGATGACATTGATCTGCACGGGCGTTCCGCGCTGCGCCGAACCCCAGACGAACATGGGGAAGGTGACGGTCGAGCCCGCGTTGAAATTGGTGATGATGAAATCGTCGAAGGAGAGCGCGAAGGCGAGCAGCGCGCCCGCGGCGATTCCGGGTGCCGCGATCGGCAGAGTGACCCGGAGGAAGGTCTGGAGCGGGCCGGCGTAGAGGTCCTGCGCGGCCTGCTCCAGCCTCGGGTCCATCGACATGACGCGGGCCTTGACGGCCGTCACGACGAAGCTGAGGCAGAACATGATGTGGGCGATGAGGATCGTCCAGAAGCCCAGCTGGACGCCCATGTTGAGGAAGAGCGTGAGCAGCGAGGCCGCCATCACCACCTCGGGCATCGCCATGGGCAGGAAGATCAGCGAGTTGACGGCGCCCCGCGCGCGGAAGCGGTACCGCACCAGCGCGAAGGCGATCGCCGTGCCGAGGGCGGTCGCGCCGAGCGTCGCCCAGAACGCGATCTGGAGGCTGAGCGAGAGCGAGCCGCACAGGTCGGCGACGCCGCACGGGTCGGTCCAGGCGTCCGTGGAGAACTTCTGCCACTCGTAGTTGAAGCGGCCCTTCGGGTCGTTGAAGGAGAACACCGTCACGACGATGTTCGGCAGCAGGAGATAGGCGAGCGTGAAGAGTCCCGCGATGACGACGAGACGGCGCTTGAGCCAGTTGACGAAGGCCATTTAAACCAGATCCTCCGTCCCGGACCTGCGGATGTAGAGCGTGACCATGATGAGGATCGCGAACATCAGGATGAACGAGAGAGCGGCGGCGGTCGGATAGTCCAGAATCCGCAGGAACTGCGACTGGATCACGTTGCCGATCATGCGGGTGTCGGTGGAGCCGAGCAGATCCGCGTTGACGTAGTCGCCGGCGGCCGGGATGAAGGTCAGCAGCGTGCCGGAGACGACACCCGGCATCGACAGCGGGAAGGTGACCTTCCGGAAGGTGGTGAAGGGCTTGGCGTAGAGATCGCCCGCCGCCTCGTGCAGCCGGCCGTCGATCCGCTCCAGCGAGGTGTAGAGCGGCAGGATCATGAACGGCAGGAAGTTGTACGTCAGACCGCACACGACCGCGAGCGGCGTGGCCAGCACCCGGTCGCCCGAGGTCATGCCGAGCCAGCTGGTGACGTCCAGGACGTGCAGCGCGTTCAGCGCGCCGACGACCGGGCCGCCATCGGCGAGGATCGTCTTCCAGGCGAGGGTGCGGATCAGGAAGCTGGTGAAGAACGGCGCGATCACCAGGATCATGATCAGGTGCTTCCAGCGGCCCGCGCGGAAGGCGATCAGATACGCCAGCGGATAGCCGAGCAGCAGACACAGGACCGTCGCGGCACCGGCGTACAGCACCGAGCGCAGGAACTGGGGCCAGTACTCGGACAGGGCGTCCCAGTAGGTGGCGAAGTGCCAGGTGACCTCGTAGCCCTCTTCCAGGGAGCCCGTCTGCACGGACGTCGAGGCCTGGTAGACCATCGGCAGCGCGAAGAAGACCAGCAGCCACAGGATGCCGGGGAGCAGCAGGAGGTACGGCATCCAGCGGCCGCGCTTGCGCGGCGGCTTCTTCTCGGGTGCGGGGGGCGCGAGGGGCGGTGGCGCCTCGGTGACGGCGGCCATCAGGCGACTACCCCCTCTTCAGGCTCAACCTTCTCCACGCCCGCCTCGATGTCCTGGGCGGCGTCGAGCCCGAAGGTGTGGGCCGGGCTCCAGTGCAGGACGACCTCGGCGCCGGGCACCAGGCGGGTGTCGCGCTCGACGTTCTGGACGTAGACCTGGAGCGCGGCTCCCGCCGGGCTGTCCACGACGTACTGGGTGGACACGCCGATGAAGCTGGCGTCGGCGATCTTCCCGGTGACCCGGTTGCGGCCGTCCGTGATCTCCCCCGCGTCGTCGGCGTGCGTGAGGGAGATCTTCTCGGGCCGTACGCCGACCAGCACCTTGCCGCCGGTCGCGGTGGGGGCGGTGCAGCGCTGGGACGGCAGGGTCAGCTTGCCGCCGCCCGCCTTGAGCACGATCTCGTCGCCGCTCGTGGCGTCGACCTCGGCCTCGATCAGGTTGGAGGTGCCAAGGAAGTTGGCGACGAAGGTGGTGCGCGGGTTCTCGTACAGGTCGGCGGGAGCGCCCAGTTGTTCGACGCGGCCCGCGTTCATCACGGCGACCGTGTCGGCCATCGTCATGGCCTCCTCCTGGTCGTGCGTGACATGGATGAAGGTGATGCCGACCTCGGTCTGGATGCGCTTGAGCTCCAGCTGCATCTGGCGGCGCAGCTTGAGGTCGAGGGCGCCGAGCGGCTCGTCGAGCAGCAGCACCTTGGGGTGGTTGATCAGCGCGCGGGCCACCGCGACGCGCTGCTGCTGGCCGCCGGAGAGCTGGTGCGGCTTCTTGCGCGCGTGCTCGCCGAGCTGGACGAGGTCCAGCATCTCGTCGACCTGCTTCTTCACGCTCTTGATGCCGCGCCGGCGCAGACCGAAGGCGACGTTCTCGAAGATGTCGAGGTGCGGGAAGAGGGCGTAGGACTGGAAGACCGTGTTCACCGGCCGCTTGTACGGCGGCAGATGCGTCACGTCCTGCTCGCCGAGCGAGACCGTGCCGGTGGTCGGCTCCTCCAGGCCCGCGATCATCCGCAGGGTGGTGGTCTTGCCGCAGCCGGAGGCGCCGAGCAGGGCGAAGAAGGAGCCCTCGGGCACGGTCAGGTCGAGCGGGTGTACGGCGGTGAAGGAGCCGTAGGTCTTGCTGATACCGGAGAGGCGGACGTCGCCGCTGTTGTCTGTCGTCATCGTCGTCACGCCCCTGTGAGCTTCGCGAACTTCTCTTCGTAGGCCGTCTCTTCCTTCGGGCTCAGCGAGCGGAAGGCGCGAGACTTGGCGGCCATGGCCTTGTCGGGGAGGATCAGCGGGTTGTTCGCCGCGTCCTCGTCGATCTTCGCCAGCTCTTCCTTCACCCCGTCGACGGGACACACGTAATTGATGTACGCGGCGAGCTGGGCGGCCGGGCGAGGCTCGTAGTAATAGTCGATCAGCCGCTCGGCGTTGGTCTTGTGCCGGGCCTTGTTGGGCACGAGCAGGTTGTCCGTCGAGGTCATGTAGCCGCTGTCGGGGATGAGGAAGTCGACGTCCGGGCTGTCCGCCTTGAGCTGGACGACGTCACCGGCCCACGCGAGGCAGGCGGCGAGGTCGCCCTTGGTGAGGTCCGAGGTGTAGTCGTTGCCGGTGAAGCGGCGGATCTGGCCCTTGTCGACGGCCTTCTGCATACGGGCGATGGCCGCGTCGAAATCGTCGTCGGTGAACTTCCCCGGGTCCTTGCCCATGTCGAGCAGGGTCATGCCGACGCTGTCGCGCATCTCGGACAGGAAGCCGACCCGGCCCTTGAGCTTGGGGTTGTCGAGCATGTCGGAGACGGACTTCACCTCAACGCCGTCGAGCGCCTTCTTGTTGTAGGCGATGACCGTCGAGATACCGGTCCACGGGTACGAGTACGCCCGTCCGGGGTCCCAGTCCGGGCTGCGGAACTGCTGGGACAGGTTGGCGTAGGCGGTGGGCAGGTTGGACGGGTCCAGTTTCTGGACCCACCCGAAGCGGATCAGGCGCGCGGCGAGCCAGTCGGTGACGCAGATCAGGTCACGCCCGGTGGGCTGGCCGGCCGCCAGCTGCGGCTTGATCTTGCCGAAGAACTCGACGTTGTCGTTGATGTCCTCGGTGTACTTGACCGTGATGCCGGTCCGCCGCTTGAACTCGTCGAGCGTGGGGTGGCGTTTCTCGCTCTCGTCGACGTCCATGTACTCGGTCCAGTTGGAGAAGTGGACGGTCTTCTCCTTGGCCGAGTGGTCCTCGGACGAGACCCCGGAGGTCTTCGCCGCCGGGGGAATGCCGCAGGCGCTCAGCGCCCCCAGACCGCCGGCCGCGAGCGCGCCGCCGGCGGAGGCGCGCAGCAGGGAACGGCGGCTGAGAGCGGCCCTGCCGTTCCGGAAGCTGCGCCGCATGGCGGCCACTTGGGCCGGGGACAGGCGGTCGGGCTCGTACTGCTCCATGCGCGTGGTGCCCTTTCGGGAGGTCGGGCGGCCGCGGGTCAGGCGGCCTGGGTGCTATCGGTCCCCGAAGATCGTGCGGTGCCAGTCCTTCCTCGCCACCGCCGTATTGTCGAACATAACGTGCTTGACCTGCGTGTACTCCTCGAACGAGTACGTGGACATGTCCTTGCCGAAGCCGGACGCCTTGTATCCGCCGTGCGGCATCTCGCTGATGATCGGGATGTGGTCGTTGACCCACACACAGCCCGCCTTGATCTCGCGGGTGGCCCGGTTCGCCCGGTAGACGTCCCGGCTCCAGGCGGAGGCGGCGAGGCCGTACGGCGTGTCGTTGGCGAGCGCGATCGCCTCGTCATCGTCGTCGAAGGGCAGCACGACGAGGACCGGACCGAAGATCTCGGACTGGACGATCTCGCTGTCCTGGGGCGCGTCCGCGACGAGCGTGGGCCGGTAGTAGGCACCCTTGGCGAGTTCCCCGCCGGGCGCCTCGCCGCCGGTGACCACCCGCGCGTAGGCCCGCGCCCGGTCGACGAACCCGGCCACGCGGTCCCGCTGGACGTGCGAGATCAGCGGCCCGAGGTCGGTGCCGTCGGCGAACGGGTCGCCGAGCCGGACGGTCTCCATGAGGGCGGCGGTGCGCTCGACGAACGCCTCGTACAGCGGCCGCTGCACGTACGCGCGCGTGGCGGCCGTGCAGTCCTGCCCGGTGTTGATGAGCGCGCCCGCGACCGCGCCCTGGACGGCCGCCTCCAGGTCGGCGTCGTCGAAGACGACGAACGGCGCCTTGCCGCCCAGCTCCAGATGGAGCCGCTTGACGGTGGCGGTGGCGATCTCGGCGACGCGCTTGCCGACCGGGGTGGAGCCGGTGAAGGAGGTCATGGCGACGTCGGGATGGCCGACGAGATGCTCGCCCGCCTCCTTCCCCGTACCGGTGACGATGTTGACGACCCCGTCCGGGATCCCGGCCTCCCTGACCGCCTCCGCGAAGAGCAGGGAGGTCAGCGGGGTGAGCTCGGCGGGCTTGAGGACGATGGTGTTGCCCGCGGCGATCGCCGGGAGGATCTTCCAGGCGGCCATCTGGAGGGGGTAGTTCCAGGGCGCGATGGAGCCGACGACGCCGATGGGCTCGCGGCGGACGTACGACGTGTGATCCCCGGAGTACTCCCCGGCGGACTGCCCCTGGAGATGCCGGGCGGCGCCCGCGAAGAACGCGGTGTTGTCGATGGTCCCCGGCACGTCGAACTCGCGGGTGAGCTTGAGCGGCTTGCCGCACTGCAGGGACTCCGCGCGGGCGAACTCCTCGGCGCGGTCGGCGAGGACGCCGGCCAGCCGGTGCAGCGCGTCGGACCGCTCGCCGGGGGTGGCCCCGGCCCACGCCGGGAAGGCGGCGCGGGCCGCCGCGACGGCGGCGTCGACGTCGTCGGTGCTCGCGAGGCCGTAGGTGAGGACCGTCTCACCGGTGGCCGGGTCGACGACGGCGTGCGTACGGCCGGACGTGCCTGCCGTCAGTCTGCCGCCGATGTACTGCGCGCCGGCCGCGAAGCGGTCCTGTGCGGGAAATCGTTCCGGGGTGGTGGTGCCCGGGTTGTGCATGTCGCTCTCCTCCGCCGAGGCCCCGCCGGCGATGGCGTCCAGAGGGGTGGGTGGCGTAGCTCCAGCTCGATTTGAGTGCCGATCCTGACAGAGCAGCGGGACTCCAACAAGTGATTCCGTTGTTGCCTTTTGGTTACGCGACGGAATCTGTCGACCAGGTGTCGAGTCGACGGGAAAAACCGGGGACGGATTGTCAGTGGTGGGTGCGAGACTCCCGTGCATGGAGAAGATCGACTCGCGGGAAGCCCTGGTCAAGGAGGTGCGGACGGGGGTCCGGGTGAAGTATCTGCCCTTCTGGGGACACCGCCCGCGCCCGGACGGACGGATCGGGCCGAGCTGCCTGAGCCAGTGGTGGCCGTCGCCGTTCACCGTGGACGGCGTGGAGTACGCGACGGCCGAGCACTGGATGATGGCCGCGAAGGCACGGCTGTTCGACGACGCGGAGGCGGAGCGGCGGGTGCTGGCCGCGGCGCATCCGGCGGCGGCGAAGAAGGCGGGGCGGCTGGTCCGGGGGTTCGACGAGGGCGTCTGGGAGCGGGAGCGGTTCGGCATCGTGGTCGAGGGCAGCGTCCGGAAGTTCGCCGCGCATGCGGAGCTGCGGGAGTTTCTGCTGGGCACGGGTGAGCGGGTGCTGGTCGAGGCGAGCCCCGTGGACCGGGTGTGGGGCATCGGCCTCGCCGCGGACGACGAGAGGGCGGAGGATCCGGAGCGGTGGCGGGGGCTGAATCTGCTGGGCTTCGCGCTGATGGAGGCGCGCGAACGGCTGCGGCGGGGCGCGGGGGCGTGAGGGGCCCGTGGGGTCGCCCCGCGCGAGTGAGGCCAGGCGTGGGGGAATCGGCGGCCGGGTTCAGGGAACCACAATCACCAGGACGCCCATCGCGATGCCGAGCACGATGCCGGCCGCGCCGCAGATGATGCCCGCCAGGGCCTGACCGCCGTTGGTGGCCTCGCCCCGGTTCGCCTTTGCGCGGCCGAGCGCGCCGAAGACGATGCCGAGGATGCCCAGGATGATGGCGAGCGGCCACAGACAGAAGACGATCGCCGCGAGGATGCCGAGCACCAGTCCGGCCGTTCCCATCCCGTTGCCCGCGGTGGGCGGCACACCGGGCCAGCCGTAGTACCCGGACCCGGCGGGGGCGGGCGGGTAACCGTAACCGCCCGGGTAGCCGTACGGCAGCCGACCGGGGCCGTCCGGCGCGATGGGGGGCGGCGGGACCGGGCCGTCCTGGAGGTGGGGGGCCGGAGGCGCGAAGGGGTTGGGTGCGGCGAAGGGGTTGTGCTCGGCGAAGGGGTTGGCCGGGGCGGAAGGCCCGCCCGCAGCGACCGGCGGGGCGCCGGGGCTCGGCGGAGCGGTCGGAGCGGCCCACTGCGCGGTGGGCACGGAGGTGATCGTCTGCTGGTCGTGGACGGAGGGGGACACGGGGGTGCCGGAGGCGAGGGTGTCTCCAGGGCCGGCGGGCTGCCCTGCCTCTCCCGCCTCCTTCTGCTCCCTCTGCTCCCTCTGCTCCTTCTGCAACGGCACCTTCGCGCCCTGCTCCGGCGGGGCCCAGGGGTCACGCACGGCCTCGGTGCGCGGCGGCGTAGGGCCAGGCGCGGCGGTGTGCTCCGGCGCTGCCGGCGGCTGCGCGTCGTCGGACATGCGCGGGATCCCCTCTGTCGTACGTTCCGTCATGCTACGGCCATGGGGCAACCGCGGTGGGCCCGCCCTCTGGCACGCCGGGGGCCGGTAGCCGCTCAGGGGCGCGGGGAACTGCGCGACCAGCCACTACGAACCGGCACCCGCACACGAACCGCGACACCCCACCTCCTTCTGCGCCTATACCGACCGCACCGCCTCATCACCCTCGACCCACCCGTCCTACGATGACCCGAACACCGATCAGCCGATCACCCGCGCGCCACCCCCGGAGGGAAGCGCGCCACTCCCCGGGGAGGAACCCGTGACCGACCGTCTCACCACACCGGAGCCCGCCGCAGGCGACTTCATCGCCGGACTGCCGAAGGCCGAACTGCACGTCCACCACGTCGGCTCCGCCTCCCCCCGCATCGTCGCCGAACTGGCCGCCCGGCACCCGGACTCGAAGGTTCCGACGGACCCCGAGGCCCTGGTCGACTACTTCACCTTCACGGACTTCGCGCACTTCATCGAGGTGTACCTGTCGGTCGTCGACCTCATCCGCACCCCGGAGGACGTCCGCCTGCTCACCTACGAGGTGGCCCGCGACCTGGCCCGCCAGCAGGTGCGGTACGCCGAGCTGACCATCACCCCGTTCTCCTCCACCCGCCGCGGCATCGACGAGAAGGCGTTCATGGACGCGATCGAGGACGCCCGCAAGGCGGCCGAGGCCGAGTTCGGGACCGTCCTGCGCTGGTGCTTCGACATCCCCGGCGAGGCGGGCCTGGAGGCCGCCGAGGAGACGACCCGGCTCGCCACCGACGACCGCGTCCGCCCGGAGGGACTGGTCTCCTTCGGGCTCGGCGGCCCGGAGATCGGCGTACCGCGCCCGCAGTTCAAGCCGTACTTCGACCGCGCGATCGCCGCCGGCCTGCGTTCCGTGCCGCACGCGGGCGAGACGACGGGCCCGGAGACGGTCTGGGACGCCCTCACCCATCTGCGCGCCGAGCGCATCGGCCACGGCACCAGCTCCGCCCAGGACGAGAAGCTGCTCGCGCATCTCGCCGAGCACCGCATCCCGCTGGAGGTGTGCCCGACCTCGAACATCGCCACGCGCGCGGTCCGCACCCTCGACGAGCACCCCATCAGGGAGTTCGTCCGCGCCGGCGTTCTGGTGACGATCAACTCGGACGACCCGCCGATGTTCGGCACCGACCTGAACACCGAGTACGCGGTCGCCGCCCGTCTCCTCGGCCTGGACGAGCGCGGCCTCGCCGACCTGGCGAAGAACGCCGTGGAGGCGTCCTTCCTGGACCCGGCGGGCAAGGCGCGCCTGGCGGCCGAGATCGACACGTACACCGACACGTACCTCGCGGACCGGCTCGCGCCCTGACCCATCCCCCGTGGCGGCACAGCACAATGGGCGCATGCGCAACGTCACCGCCGTGGCCCACCGCGGCGCCCCCTACCACGCCCGCGAGAACACCCTGCACTCACTGCGTGTCGCGCTCGAACTGGGCGCGGACGCGGTCGAGATCGACGTACGGCTGACCCGGGACGGTGTGCCGGTGCTGCTGCACGACGAGACGCTGAAGCGGCTGTGGGAGCTGGACCGGCCGGTACTGGCGCTGACGGCCGCCGAGTTGAACGAGGCGACGGCGGAACTGGTGCCGACGCTGGCCGCGGCGCTGGCGGCGACCGAGGGGAGCCGGGTGATGCTGGACCTGCCCGGCACCCCGGACGTCCGGGCGGCCCGCCGGGTGGTGGACGTGGTCCGCGCGTGCGGGGCCGAAGACCGGGTGTACTACTGCGCGGGCGCCGCCGCGATGCTCGCGGTGCGCGCCGCCGACCCGGCCGCCGAGATCGCCCTGACCCGGACGACGCTGGCGCCGCCGCGACCGGCCCTGCTGGACGCGGTGCGCCCGCGCTGGCTCAACTACCGCTTCGGACTGGTCGACCGCGACCTCGCCGCCCGCGTCCACCGCGACGGCTACCTCCTCTCGGTCTGGACCCCGGACACCGTCCGCGCCATGCGCCGCCTCCTCGACTTGGGCGTCGACTCCATCACCACCAACCGCATCGACGCCCTGTGCGCCCTGCGCCGCAAGAACGGAAAGCGGCCCTAGCCGCGCGGCCCAGCGTACTGCAGCGGTGGCGCGATGGCCTGGGCGTCCGCCCCCTCCCCCACCCACAGCCCGATCAGCAGCGCCGCCGTCGCCTCCACCAGCCCGGCCCGGTCCAGGCCCCCGGCGTGCAGCGGCGCGCAGCCGAGGTCGCGGACGAGACGGCGTACGACGGACAGGGCCGTCTCGTCGTCGCCGCACAGCGGTACCGCCAGCGGGCGGCCGTCGAAGACGGGCGGGGTCAGCCGCCAGACGTCGACATGGCAGAGGTTGAAGGCCTTGACCACCTGGGCGCCGGGCGCGGCGGCGGCGATCCGTTCGGCCGCCGAGGGGCCGCCCGCCGTGCGCAGCGCGAAGCCGGGGCCGACCGGGTTGGTGCAGTCGATCAGCGTGCGCCCGCGCAGGACGTCCGCCAGCCCGGCGACCACGTCCACGACCGCCTCGTAGGGCAGTGCGAGCAGCACCGCGTCCGTGCCGTGCTCCGCCGCCGCCCGCAGCCCGCCGTCCCGGCGGCCGCCGACGACCACCTCGTGTCCGGCCCGCCGCCACTGCGTGCCCAGCGCGTCCGCCATGTTTCCCGTTCCGAGGATTCCTATCCGCATGGGCAGCACGGTAGGAGGCCGCTCGGGCACCATTCGGTACGTGACCACTGACCAGGGTTTCCTCGCCGACTGCCGCGCCCGGCTCGCCTTCGACCTGCTCGCCAACACCTGGAACGCGGTGGTGCTGTGGGCGCTGCGGGACGGCCCGTGCCGCCCGGGAGAGCTGCGCGAGCGCATCGGCGGGATCAGCCAGAAGGTGCTGACCGAGACGCTGCGCCGCCTGGAGTTCAACGGCCTCGTGACCCGGCGCGCGTACGCCGGTGCGCCGCCGCGCGTCGAGTACGAACTCACCGCGTTGGGACGGACGTTGCTCGCCCCGATCGATGCCTTCGGCGCCTGGGCGTTCGAGCACGGCGACGAGGTGATGGCGGCTCAGGAGCGTCACACCCGGGACCGCTGAGGCACGGTCGCCGGGTCGGCCGGGGTCTCCCGGGTGACGTACTGCGGGACGGGCGTGTCGTCCCTGCCGGTGTCGCGGACCAGGCCGTAGCGGACGACGCCGTCGGGAGGGCCGGAGTTGACGTCCTTGTGGACCGCCTCCCAGCTGGACGGGAAGACGCTGAGGCCGTAGTCGGCGCCGCGCTCGTTGACGGTGAGGGTGACGCTGCCGTCGACGTAGAAGTACTCGTTCTGCCACATCTGCTGGGTGCCGGGCGGCAGCACCGCGTAGCCCGTGGTCGCGCTGCCCATGCCGGTGGCGGAGCGGTCGGTGTCGCTCACCGGGTCGTCCATGCGGCGGCCGCCGCCCGAGGCGACGTGGAAGAGCTTGCCCTCCAGGCCAGTCCAGGTGGGCATGACCAGGCTTCCGGGCCGGTAGTGCGGAGATATCTGCCAGCGGACCAGGACATAGCCCCGGCCGGTGAGTGTGACGCTGTCGCCGCGGTGGTTCATCACGGCGTGCGCGCCGCCGGTGCTGGTGAGGCCCGGCTCGGGTCGGCGCGGCAGGTCCGCGGGCTCGGCGTCCGGATCGGGCGCCCGGTCGGCGGTGTCGACGACGGAGCCGTACAGGCCGGTCGTCCGCGGGGTCACCGACGGGGAGGGGGAGGCGGGGGCGGTGGCCTTCGGTGTCGGTCTCGGCGTCGGCGCCGCGGACGTGGCCGTCGCGGTGGGGGTGACGGCCGCCGCCCGCGGGGGCGGGGCGTCCGGCGGCTGGGTGACGACGTACGCGCCGCCCGCGGCGAGGGTCGCCCCCGCGGTGATGGCGACGGCCGGCTTGGTCAGCGTGGTCAGCAGCTGCGCGGACCAGCCTGCCGAGCCGGCGGCCACCGCCGTCTTGCCGCCGAAGGCCAGGGAGAGGGTGAATCCGGCCGGGAGCGGGACCAGGGCGAGCCCGACGAGCAGGCGCTCCGCCGGTACGACCGTCTCGCCCGGGTCGCCGCAGTAGGCGCAGCCCCGGATGTGCCGGGCGAGCCGCTTGCGCCACACCGAGTCGGGCCGGCCGGTCCAGCGGGCGGTCACCTCCCGCAGCTGCGGGCAGGCCCCGTCGAGGGCGCGCACGATGCCGCGCGCGGTCTCCAGGCGCTGCTTCATCCGCTGGACGCGGACGGCGGCGTGCTGCCGGGTGATGCCGACGGCGGCGGCCAGCTCGCGCCGGGTCAGCTCTCCGGCGACCTCCAGCCACCACAGGGAGAGCAACTGCCGGTCCTCGTCGTCCAGCCAGCGCACGGCCTCGGCGACCTCGCGCCGCTGTCCCTCCAACTGGAGCCGCAGCACGGTGAGTTCGGCGAAGTCGGCGGCGTGGGTCGCGTCCGCGTCCAGCCGGTCGGGGGAGCCGCGCCGCGCCCGGTCCCGGATCTGCCGCATGGCGATGGCCACCAGCCAGGACCGGAAACTGTCCGGGTCGCGCAGGGTGCCGAGGTTGTCGACGGCGCGCAGCATGGTCTCCTGCACGACGTCGTCCACGTCGGCGTGGCCGTTCAGGGCGCGGCCGACGATGTTGTAGACCAGCGGCAGCCAGCCCGCGACCAGCTCGTCCAGCGCCCGCCGGTCGCCGGCCTGCGCGGCGGCGATGGTGGTACGCCAGTGCTGAGTCTCCACGGTGCCCTTCCGGTGGCTTGGGTAACGCACGCACCCTCTCAAGCGGGACGGGGACCTTGGCAAGGTCGGGGATCACACGTGGAGACGCGGGGAAGCGGCCCGGGATAACACTTTTTTTCCTCGCCCGCCTCGGCCCCTAGGGGATCCGCCTGACAACCCCCGTGCCGCACACGGCCGTTGCTCCGGGTCGGGCCAGGGTCCGGCCCCTCCTCACCGACGATCCCGACGACGCCGTACCGCCCGAGGATGATCACCGTCACCCCGTCGACCCGACGAACGGACCCTCCATGCGCCCCAGCCGCCGTACGACCGCCGTCGCCGCCGCCCTCGTGCTCGCCCTCACGGCCGGCGGCCCGCTCGCCGCCGCCCCGGCCTTCGCCTCCCCCACCCCGCCTGCCGTCACCCAGCAGGGGACGGCACCGGACGCCACCGCCCTGAGAGCCGCGCTCGACGGCCTGCCCCACGCCCACGCCACCGCCGCCCTGGTGCGGGTCGGCGGCAGCGACGGCGTCTGGCGGGGCAGTGCGGGCGTACACGATCTGGTCAGCGGGCGCGCGGCGGACCCGGACGCCCGGTTCCGCGCCGGTTCCACCACCAAGGTGGTGACGGCGGCCGTCGTCCTGGACCTGGCGGCGGAAGGCCGGATCGACCTGAACCGGCCGGTGCAGCACTATCTGCCCGGGCTGCTCGGCCCGGAGTTCCGGCCGGTCACCGTGCGGCAGCTGCTGAACCACACCAGCGGCATCCAGCCGGGCGACGGCCTCGGGAACACGGTCGAGGAGGCGTACGAGCACCGCTTCGACACCCTCTCCCCCGCGCAGGTCGTGGCGTCGGCGGTGGCGAAAGGGCCGGAGTTCCGGCCGGGGAGGCGGCAGCACTACCTGAACATCAACTACACGATCCTCGGTCTGCTGATCGAGAAGGTCACCGGTCACTCGTACGCCGCGGAGGCGACCCGGCGCGTGCTGGAGCCCGCCGGGATGCGGGACACGTACTTCCCCGGCACCGACCCGCGGATCCACGGCCCGCACAACCGGGGCTACCAGGCCATGCCGCAGCCCGACGGCACGACCCGGCTGGTCGACGTCACCGAGTGGAACCAGGCGGACCGCTGGGCCGCCGGCGACATGATCTCCACCACCGCCGACCTGGAGCGGCTGATCACCGCGCTGTTCCGGGGCCGGATCGTGCCGGAGCCGCAGCTGCGGGAGATGTTCCGGGTCCCGGCGCACATCAAGGGCGCCACCTACAGCGCGGGGCTCCAGCGCTACGAGTACGAGGGCCGGGTCTACTGGTTCAAGTCCGGCGCGCGGTACGGGTACAGCGCGGCGATCGCCGCGACCCGCGATCTGAGCCGTACGCTCGTCTACTCGGTCAACGACACGAACGCGAAGGACGAGTCGGGCAATCCGGTGGTGGGCCGGATCGTGCAGGCAGCCCTCAAATGAGACCCACGGAAAGGGGCGGCCTCACGGTGAGGCCGCCCCGGCGGTGGCTCAGCTCACGGCCGTGAACCCGCGCAGCCGCAGCGAGTTGCCGACCACGAACACCGACGAGAACGCCATCGCCGCCCCCGCGATCATCGGGTTCAGCAGGCCCGCCGCGGCCAGCGGCAGGGCGGCGACGTTGTAGGCGAAGGCCCAGAACAGGTTGACCTTGATGGTGCCGAGGGTCCGGCGGGAGAGGCGGATCGCGTCGGCGGCGGCGCGCAGGTCGCCGCGGACCAGGGTCAGGTCTCCGGCCTCGATCGCGGCGTCGGTGCCGGTGCCCATGGCGAGACCGAGGTCGGCCTGGGCGAGCGCGGCGGCGTCGTTGACCCCGTCGCCGACCATGGCGACGGTACGGCCCTCGGCCTGGAGCCGCCTGACGACCTCGACCTTGTCCTCGGGCAGCACCTCCGCGATCACCTCGTCGATGCCGACCTCCGCGGCCACCGCTTCGGCGACCGCCTGGTTGTCACCGGTGAGCAGCACCGGCCGCAGTCCGAGCGCCCGCAGCCGGCGGACGGCCTCCGCGCTGGTGTCCTTCACCGCGTCGGCGACCTCCAGGACGGCCCGGGGCTCGCCGTCCCAGGCCACGGCGATGGCGGTACGGCCGGCCGCCTCGGCCTCGGCCTTGGCGCGCTGAAGCTCCACGGGCAGGGAGATCGCCCACTCGGCCAGCAGCTTCTCCCGGCCGACGAGCACGGCGTGTCCGTCGACGATGCCCTGCACGCCCAGCCCCGGGATGTTGGCGAAGTCCTCCGGAGCGAGCAGCTCCCCGACCTTCTCGGTCGCCCCGGCGGCGACCGCCTGGGCGATGGGGTGCTCGGAGGCGTTCTCCAGGGCCCCGGCCAGCCGCAGCACCTCGTGGGTGTCGGTGCCGTCGGCGGTGTGCACCGCGAGGAGGGTCATCCTGCCGGTGGTGACGGTGCCGGTCTTGTCGAGGACGACGGTGTCGACGCGACGGGTGGACTCCAGGACCTCCGGTCCCTTGATGAGGATGCCGAGCTGGGCGCCGCGCCCGGTGCCGACCATCAGCGCGGTGGGTGTGGCCAGCCCGAGGGCGCACGGGCAGGCGATGATCAGGACGGCGACGGCGGCGGTGAACGCGGCGGTCAGCCCGGCGCCGTTGCCGAGCCAGAAGCCGAGGGTGCCGAGCGCGAGCGCGATGACGACCGGTACGAAGACGCCGGAGATCCGGTCGGCGAGCCGCTGGGCGGCGGCCTTGCCGTTCTGCGCGTCCTCGACCAGCTTCGCCATCCGGGCGAGCTGGGTGTCGGCGCCGACCCGGGTGGCCTCGACGACGAGCCGGCCGCCCGCGTTGACCGTGGCGCCGGTGACGGAGTCGCCGACGCCGACCTCGACGGGGACGGACTCGCCGGTGAGCATGGAGGCGTCCACGGCGGAGGTGCCCTCGACGACGATGCCGTCGGTGGCGATCTTCTCGCCGGGCCGGACGAGGAACCGGTCGCCCGCCTTCAACTCCCCGATGGGCACACGGACTTCGCTGCCGCCGCGCAGCACGGTGACGTCCTTGGCGCCGAGTTCCATCAGCGCCCGCAGCGCGGCGCCCGCCTTGCGCTTGGAGCGGGCCTCGAAGTAGCGGCCGGCCAGGATGAACGCGGTGACGCCGGCGGCGGCCTCCAGGTAGATGTTCCCGGCGCCGTCGCTGCGGGCGATGGTCAGCTCGAAGGGGTGGGTCATGCCGGGCGTCCCGGCCGTGCCGAAGAACAGCGCCCACAGCGACCACAGGAACGCCGCCGAGGTGCCGACCGAGATCAGCGTGTCCATGGTGGCGGCGCCGTGCCGGGCGTTGGTCCAGGCGGCGCGGTGGAAGGGCCAGGCGGCATAGGTGACGACGGGGGCGGCGAGGGTCAGGGACAGCCACTGCCAGTACGCGAACTGGAGCGCCGGGATCATGGCCATGGCGATCACCGGGACGGACAGGGCGACGGCGGTGATCAGCCGCTCCCGCAGCGGCTTCAGCTCGTCGGCGGCCTCGGGTGCGGACTCCTGGGGCGCTTCCGGTGGCGCCGGTTCGTGCGCGGTGTATCCGGTGGCCTCGACGGTGGCGATCAGGTCGGGGACGGTCACGTTCCCGGCGTAGCTCACCTTCGCCTTCTCCGTCGCGTAGTTGACGGTGGCGGTGACGCCGTCCATGCGGTTGAGCTTCTTCTCGATGCGCGCCGCGCAGGAGGCGCAGGTCATTCCGCCGATGGCGAGTTCGACCTCGGTGGTGCCGGGGGCCGTGGTGATCATCGCTCCTCCTGAGCTGCCTTCTGGATCGACCTCTTCACTTTATACCCCCAGGGGGTATAAGCTGCTCACATATATACCCCCTCCGGGTACCCAGATCAAGAGCAGTCAGGAGTCAGAGATGCGCCCCCTGTACAAGATCGGTGCCTTCGGCGCCGCGCTGGCCGCGTCCTTCGCCGCCGCGTACGGCATCGGCAACGCCGTCTCCCCGGTCTCCACGGACACCGAGGCCGGCAGCGGGCACGAGTCGGCCGCCCACTCCTCCCCCGCACCCGCGGAGACCTCACCCGGCGGCCTCCAGATCTCCGAGGACGGCTACACCCTGGACCTGGAGACCCCACGCGTACGGGCGGACGAACCGGCCGCCCTGCGCTTCGTCATCCGCGACGCGGAGGGACGGCCGGTGACCGAGTACCGGCGCGAGCACGAGAAGGACCTCCACCTGATCCTCGCCTCACGCGACCTCACCACCTACCGCCACCTGCACCCCACCCGCTCCGCCGACGGCACCTGGACGACCACGGCCACCCTCCCCGACCCCGGCGGCTACCGCGTCCTCGCCGACTTCACCCCCGCCGCCGAGCGCGAGGGCCTCACCCTCGGCGCCGACCTCGCGGTCTCCGGCGCGTACACCCCGGACGCCCTGCCCACCCCCTCCGCCACGGCCACCGTGGACGGCTACACGGTCACCCTCGACGGCACCCTGAAGGCCGGCGGCGAGAGCGACCTCACCTTCACCGTCCGCCGCGACGGCAAGCCGGTCACCGACCTCCAGCCGTACCTCGGCGCCTACGGCCACCTGGTCGCCCTGCGCTCCGGCGACCTCGCCTACCTGCACGTCCACCCGCACGAGGAGGCCCACGGCACCACCGCCTCCGGCCCCGAGGTCGCCTTCTCGGCCACCGCCCCCAGCAAGGGCGCCTACCGCCTCTTCCTCGACTTCAAGACGGACGGCAAGGTCCACACGGCGGCCTTCACGGTCCACGCGGGCGAACAGTCCCCGGCCCCGACCCGGCCGTCCGAATCCCACGACGAGGAGGCGCCGCACGGGCACTGACACTCGCACCGGCTACGACAAGGCCGAAGTCGCCCGGCTCGGGATCAGAGTCCTCCCCGCCCTGCTTCTGTAGCGTGGCGACTTCTTCCCGAGCCGCCATTCCATGACGGTCCGGTCGCCCTTGGCGAGGTTGCAATCGGGGCAGGCCGGGACCAGGTTCCCGATACCGTCGTCTCCGCCTCGGGAAATCGGCACGATGTGCTCTTGATGCAGGGCTGGGGAGCGCTCCCCGCAGTAGGCGCACGCGCCCCGGAACCGTGTCCACAACCGTGCGAGGTCGCGCCCGGTCACTCGGTACTGCTTGGCACCGGCCAGCATCGCCCGGCGTTGATGGTTCCCGCGGCGCTTCGCGGCACGGACCTTGTCCGGGTTCGCCTCGAGGTAGGCCCGCCGGGAGCACTGGCCGGAACAGTAGAGGCGGTTCGCCGTGCTGAGCGGCATTCGCGCTCCGCAGTAGGCGCAGGGGCGGGAACGGAGAGCCGTGCCCACCTTGCGCTTGTACAGGGCTTTCAAGGAACACGGCTGCCCGCAGAACCTGGCGGTGGCCGGACGATGGGACATCGTGTCACCGCACCAGGCACAGGAGTGCGCTTTCGGCCTGGGAATGTAGTTGGCGCGGTACCAGCAGCCCTGACCGCAGTACTTCCGGAGACCGTGTTCCCGCGCCTCGATCTCCACCCCGCAGACCGCACACTGCCGGTCTTCTTTCGCTTCCAGCCGTTGCGCCTTGCGACGCTCCGCCTGCGCGGCGTTGTTCGTGGCGACCTGGCACTCGACCGAACAGTAGAGAGCGAGGGCACCCCTCTCATCCGGGACGGACAGGCCGCATCCCTTGCACGAAAGCGGCTCCGTGCGTGCCCTCGGCTCGCCGAGCCTCCGACATGGTGGACAGCGCTGCGGTTTGCGCCCCGCCTTGCCGCCGGGCCATTCGAAGAGGTCCCCACAGCCCACGCACTGGTGAACCGTCGAGGCCGGCCTGGCAGCGGCTCGCCTCTCGCGCCGTCTGAGCAGCCGTTCCTCAGGGGACATGGCGGGCTGACGCGGCAGATGCCCCTGGGCCTTGTAGGAGCACGACCGGCCGCAGTATCTCGCGAAGGCCTTGAGGTGATTGATGTCGGCACCGCAGACCTCGCACCTTCTGTCGCCCCGAACAAGGCGCAGCTCCTCCATACGGGCCTCGTGATTGCTCCTGGCCTTCCGGGCCGTCGCCGCGGCCCGGTGTTCCTCGGAGCAGTAACGCGGAGGGGCGCCCGGGCGGTTCGGCCGGACGAAGCGGGTACCGCACTCCTCGCAGACGAGCATGGCCGGTCGGCGCGCCTCCCGAGCACACGTATCCGAGCAGTACTTCGCCAGTCCATGCCGGTGGCCGATGTCCACGCCGCATACCGCACATCTCCGCACGGGTTCCTGCCTCGTTCTCTCACCACGCTGGGCGCGACGCGGTTCGTCGCCGAGGGCGCACGGTAGACCACGGCACTGACATCGAGGGCCGGCGCCGCCGGTCCGCAAGGGCCGTCACAACCCGGCGATCCCGTTCCACCGCTTCCCGAACTCCACCCGCTCCTCCGAGGTGATGTCCCGCGCGATCGCCAGCCGTTCGCGCATCGCGGTGTCCGGGAAGATCAGCGGGTCCTCCGCCAGGGCGGCGGTCTCCTCGTCCTGGGCGGAGGCCAGGACGTCCTGCGCGGCGGGGACGGGGCAGACGTAGTTGACCCAGGCGGCGAGGCCGGCGGCGACCTCGGGGTCGTAGTAGTGGTCGATCAGGCGCTCGGCGTTCGCCTTGTGGTCGGCGAGGTTGGGGATCATCAGGGACTCCGACCACAGCTCGGCGCCCTCCTCGGGGACGACGAAGCGGATGTCGGGGTCGTCGGCCTGGAGCTGAATGACGTCGCCGGAGTACGCCTGGCAGGCGAGGACGTCGCCGCTGGAGAGGTCCTTGATGTAGTCGTTACCGGTGAAGCGGCGTATCTGGCCGCGGCGGACCTGGCGTTCCACGCCGTCGCACATGCGGTGGAAGTCGTCGGCGGTCCAGCGGGTGATGTCGACGCCCTCGCCCCGCATCAGCAGCGCGAACGCCTCGTCGAGGCCGGACAGCAGGGTCACCCTGCCCTTGAGGTCGTCCGCCCAGAGGTCGGAGACCTGGCGGATCTCCCGGCCCAGCGCCCGGCGGTTGTAGGCGATGCCGGTGATGCCGGACTGCCAGGGCACGGTGTACGCGCGGCCGGGGTCGAAGGCGGGTGAGCGCAGGAGTGGGTCCAGGTACCGGGTGACGTTGGGCTGCCGGGCGCGGTCCATTTCCTGCACCCAGCCCAGGCGGACGAACCGGGCGCACATCCAGTCGCTGATGACGATCAGGTCGCGGCCGGTCGGCTGGTGGTTCATCAGCGCGGGGCCGATCTTGCCGAAGAACTCGTCGTTGTCGTTGATCTCCTCGACGTAGTCGACGGAGATTCCGGTGCGCCGCTCGAACGCCTCCAGCGTGGGCCGGCGCGTCTCGTCCGCGTCGTCAGTGTCGATGTACAGCGGCCAGTTCGCCCAGGTCAGCCGCTTGTCGGTGGCCGAGCGATCGTCGGCGGCCCGCTCACCGGGCGCCACATACGCGGCCGGTACGCCGCAGCCGGCGAGGCCGGTGAGGGCGGCGCCGCCGAGGGCGCGCAGCAGGGAACGACGGGAGGGACGCGGGTAGGTGATCCTGGGGGGCATCCCGGAAGGATGCCGGGCGCGGCCTCGGGCGGACAATCGACACCGCGCCGAGCACGGCCCGGCACATCCGACAGCCTGTCAAGAAGCGCAGACGGCAGGAAAGTACGTGGCCCCGGACGGTCCGTCCTCCGTCCGGGGCCACGGGCTCACAGGTCCCGCAGGGTCACGCGTCCAGCGACGTCATGACGTGCTTGATGCGGGTGTAGTCCTCGAAGCCGTAGCCCGACAGGTCCTTGCCGTAGCCGGACTTCTTGAAGCCGCCGTGCGGCATCTCGGCGACCAGCGGGATGTGGGTGTTGATCCACACGCAGCCGAAGTCGAGCTTCTTCGACATGCGCATCGCACGGCCGTGGTCCTTGGTCCACACCGAGGAGGCCAGGGCGTACTCGACGCCGTTGGCGTACCGCACCGCCTGGTCCTCGTCGGTGAAGGACTGCACGGTGATGACCGGGCCGAAGACCTCGTTCTGGATGATCTCGTCGTCCTGCTTCAGGCCGGAGACGACGGTGGGGGCGTAGAAGTAGCCCCGCTCGCCGACCTGGTGGCCGCCCGCCTCGACCTTGGCGTGGGCGGGGAGGCGCTCGATGAAGCCGGCGACCTGCTTGAGCTGGTTCGGGTTGTTCAGCGGGCCGAAGAGCACGTCCTCGTCGTCCGGCTGGCCGGTCTTGGTGTCGGCGGCGGCCTTGGCGAGCGCGGCGACGAACTCGTCGTGGATCGACTCCTGGACGAGGACGCGCGTGGCGGCCGTACAGTCCTGGCCGGCGTTGAAGAAGCCCGCGACGGAGATGTCCTCGACGGCCTTGGCGATGTCGGTGTCCTCGAAGACGACGACCGGCGCCTTGCCGCCCAGCTCCAGGTGGACCCGCTTGAGGTCCTTGGAGGCGGACTCGGCGACGGACATGCCGGCGCGCACCGAGCCGGTGATGGAGGCCATCGCCGGGACCGGGTGCTCGACCATCATGCGGCCGGTGTCGCGGTCGCCGCAGATGACGTTGAAGACGCCCTTGGGCAGGATCGAGCCGACGATGTCGGCGATCAGCACGGTGGAGGCCGGGGTGGTGTCCGACGGCTTCAGGACGACGGTGTTGCCCGCGGCGATCGCCGGGGCGAACTTCCACACGGCCATCATCATCGGGTAGTTCCACGGCGCGACCTGCGCGCAGACGCCGACCGGCTCGCGGCGGATGATCGAGGTCATCCCGTCCATGTACTCGCCCGCGGAGCGGCCCTCCAGCATCCGCGCGGCGCCCGCGAAGAAGCGGATCTGGTCGACCATCGGCGGGATCTCCTCGGAGCGGGTCAGCCCGATGGGCTTGCCCGTGTTCTCCACCTCGGCCGCGATGAGTTCCTCGGCGCGCTCCTCGAACGCGTCCGCGATCTTCAGGAGGGCCTTCTGCCGCTCGGCGGGCGTGGTGTCGCGCCAGGCCGGGAACGCGGCCTCGGCGGCCGCCATGGCGGCGTCGACGTCGGCCTGCCCGGACAGCGGTGCGGTGGCGTACGCCTCGCCGGTGGCGGGGTTCACCACGTCGGTGGTCCGTCCGTCGGCGGCGTCCCGGAACTCTCCGTCGATGTAGTTGCGCAGGCGACGCAGTTCGGTGGTCACTGCCGGCCCTCCTGTCGATGTCCATTCCTTGAGATGCCCACCCTAGTCGGTCGCCCCACCGTTTCAACACCCCCCAAGGGGCCGAATCTGCGAAATCCGCAAGCCTCGATCACGTAAACAACGGATTTCATCGATCCGGCCTTGCAAAACTGTCGAGTCCTCGTGCACAGTGAGGTCGTGGCCAGTCGAAGCGCAGACCAGAGGGACTCCCGCGAGTCCAGGAACGGCACCCCCCAGCTGGATGCCGTCTCCCTCGCCATCATCGAGCAGCTGCAGCAGGACGGCCGCCGGCCGTACGCCGCGATCGGCAAGGCCGTGGGCCTGTCCGAGGCGGCCGTGCGCCAGCGCGTCCAGAAGCTGCTCGACCAGGGCGTGATGCAGATCGTCGCCGTCACGGACCCGCTCACCGTGGGCTTCCGCCGGCAGGCGATGGTCGGGATCAACGTCGAGGGCGACGTGGAGTCCGTCGCCGACGCGCTGACCGGCATGTCGGAAGTGGAGTACGTGGTGATGACCGCGGGCTCGTTCGACATCCTCGCGGAGATCGTCTGCGAGGACGACGACCACCTGCTGGACGTCATCAACAAGCGCATCCGGGCCCTGCCCGGCGTGCGCTCCACCGAGAGCTTCGTCTACCTGAAGCTCAAGAAGCAGACCTACATGTGGGGAACCCGATAACCGTGAGGACCCGATAACCGTGAGCACCAAGGACCTCAGCCGAACCGCGTACGACCACCTGTGGATGCACTTCACCCGCATGTCGTCGTACGAGAACTCCCCCGTCCCGACCATCGTCCGCGGTGAGGGCACCTACATCTACGACGACAAGGGCAAGCGCTACCTCGACGGTCTCGCGGGTCTCTTCGTGGTCCAGGCCGGTCACGGCCGTACCGAACTCGCCGAGGTGGCCGCCAAGCAGGCCAGCGAGCTGGCCTTCTTCCCGGTGTGGTCCTACGCCCACCCCAAGGCCGTCGAGCTGGCCGAGCGCCTGGCGAACGAGGCCCCGGGCGACCTCAACAAGGTCTTCTTCACCACCGGCGGCGGCGAGGCGGTCGAGACCGCCTGGAAGCTCGCCAAGCAGTACTTCAAGCTCCAGGGCAAGCCGACCAAGTACAAGGTCATCTCCCGCGCGGTCGCCTACCACGGCACCCCGCAGGGCGCCCTGTCCATCACCGGCCTGCCGGCCCTCAAGGCCCCCTTCGAGCCGCTGGTCCCCGGCGCGCACAAGGTGCCGAACACCAACATCTACCGCGCCCCGATCCACGGCGACGACCCCGAGGCCTTCGGCCGCTGGGCCGCCGACCAGATCGAGCAGCAGATCCTCTTCGAGGGCCCGGACACCGTCGCCGCGGTCTTCCTCGAGCCGGTGCAGAACGCCGGTGGCTGCTTCCCGCCGCCGCCCGGCTACTTCCAGCGCGTGCGCGAGATCTGCGACCAGTACGACGTCCTGCTCGTCTCGGACGAGGTCATCTGCGCCTTCGGCCGCCTCGGCACCACGTTCGCCTGCGACAAGTTCGGCTACGTGCCGGACATGATCACCTGCGCGAAGGGCATGACCTCGGGCTACTCCCCGATCGGCGCCTGCGTCGTCTCCGACCGCATCGCCGAGCCCTTCTACAAGGGCGACAACACCTTCCTGCACGGCTACACCTTCGGCGGCCACCCGGTCTCCGCCGCGGTCGGCCTGGCCAACCTCGACCTGTTCCAGAAGGAAGGCCTGAACCAGCACGTCCTCGACAACGAGGGCGCGTTCCTGAAGACGCTGCAGAAGCTGCACGACCTGCCGATCGTCGGCGACGTCCGCGGCAACGGCTTCTTCTACGGCATCGAGCTGGTCAAGGACAAGAACACCAAGGAGTCCTTCAACGAGGAGGAGACGGAGCGCGTGCTCTATGGCTTCCTCTCCAAGGCGCTCTTCGACAACGGCCTGTACTGCCGTGCCGACGACCGCGGCGACCCGGTCATCCAGCTGGCCCCGCCGCTGATCTCCAACCAGGAGACGTTCGACGAGATCGAGCAGATCCTGCGCGCGACGCTCACGGAGGCGTGGACCAAGCTGTAAACCCTCCGGCGTACAGCGACTCCCGTGGCCCGGGGTGCACCCGAACGAGTGAGAAGGGTGCACCCCGGGCCGCGTGCTGTCCGGCGTCGCGCCCCCGGCTCCTTAGCGTGCCTGGTAACCGATCGGCCCCGCCTTCGTTCCCCCGCACGGGGGAACAGGCACGGGAACTACGGATCTGAACCGAGGTGTACGCCCATGGAGGCCCCGGACAACGACGTGCTCTGGGCACGGTCACTGCACTTCACGCACAAGGACGGCTCCCCCGCGCTGAGCGGCGTCTCGCTCGGCGTCCGGGAGGGCGAGATCCTGGCCGTCACCGGCCCGCGCGGCAGCGGCAAGAGCACCCTGCTCGGTTGTCTGGCCGGGCTGGTGCACGCCCAGCGCGGTGAGGTCTGGTTCAACAGCGTCCCCGTGCACACCATGGGCCCCTTCGCCCGGGAACGGCTGCGGCGCGACCGGTTCGGCTGGATCGACCCCGCCCCCGCGCTCGTACCGGAGCTGAAGGTCTGGGAGAACGCCGCGCTCCCCCTGATGCTGCGCGGCACCACCCGGCGCCGGGCCAAGGTCGCCGCACAGGAGTGGCTGGAACGCCTCGACATCGGCGACACGGCCCGCAAACGGCCCGCCGACCTCGTCCAGTCGGAACGGCAGCGCGTCTGCATCGCCCGCGCGCTCGCCCCCGCCCCCACCGTCCTGTTCGCCGACGAGCCCACCGCTCCCCTGCACCGCGCGGACCGCGGCCACGTCCTGCGGACCCTGACGACGGCGGCCCGCTCGCACGGCATCACGGTGGTGCTGGCCACCGGTGACCCGGACACCGCGGCCCTGGCGGACCGCACGGTCTCCCTCCTGGACGGACGGCGCGTGAAGACCGTCCACTTGCCCCCTGCCCCCGAGTCGGAAGGCCGGGCCGCGTGCTCGCTCTCCGCCTGACCCGCAGCGCCCACCCGGCCGTCCAGCTGCGCCGCCTGCTCGTCGCGGCGGCCTCGGCCGGCACGGGCTTCCTCCTGCTGTCCGCCCTGGGCTACGCGCTCGGCCACCCCGACGACCCGGCCGGGTCCCTCCTCCTGCGCCTGGCCTGGTGCGCTGCGCCGCTGGCCGCGACGGTCCACCTCGCCGTCGCCGTCGCCCGCACCGACCCCGCGACCGCCCCGCGCCCCGGCCTCTCGGCGGTCGGCCTGGGCCCGGCCCGCCTCATGGCCATCTCGGCGATCACCACAGCCCTGGCCACCATCCTGGGCTCCCTCCTGGCCCTCCTCGTCTTCCTCCACCTCCGCGGCGATCTCACCGGCATGCCCTTCGACGGCGCCGCGGCGGACTTCCTCGCCGCGGACCGGCCCCTGCCCCTGCCGGGCGCCCTGACCCTGCTGGCGACAGTCCCGGCCATCGCCTCCCTCTCGGTGGCCCTGGTCCTCCGCCCCCGCGAGCCCCAGCCCGCCCCCCAGGGCCCACGCCGCCGCTTCGGCCGCTTCGGGGCGTACCGGGACGGGGCGAAGGAACGGGAGACATTCGGCGCGTACGGCAGGTTCGGCGCCCGCTTCGCCAAGCCGCGGGCAGCCACGCAGGCTGAGGTAGCACCCGTCCACCTGGCGGGCCGTCATGCCGACGGCATCCCGCAAGCGCCGGGCAGCGCGACCGACCCCGACAGCGAAACGCCGGGTACGCGGCACACACCGGGCACCGAAACCGCACCCGACACCGCCACCCCGAGCACCCTCCCCTGGGGCATCGCCACCCTCACCGCGGGCCTGGCCGTGGAGGCCTACGCGGGCCACACCACCACCCCCACCGACCTCACCATGCCCAGCGGCCTCGCCCTCGGCCCCCTCGGCGTCCTCATCGGCTGGGCCCTGACCGCCGTAGGCCTCGCTCTGGCCGGCCCCGGCCTCACCCACGTCTGCGGCCTCCTCCTGCAGTCCGTGCGCCCCGGCGCCCTCCGCCTCCTCGCGGGGCGTGCCCTGATGGCGGAGGCCGCCCGTATCGGCCGCCCCCTCGGCGTGGTCTGCGCGGTCGCCTCCGCGACGTACGCCCTGGCCACGCTCCAGGGCCCGGCCGCCCTCGGCCCCCTCACCACCCTCGGCACGCTGGTGGTCGCGGGCTGCGCCACGGCCACGCTCGTCACCGCCGCCGTGGAGGCGCGGCAGGCCCGCGCCGACACGACCGCCGCCCTGCTCCGGCTCGGCGCCCCGGCCACGGTGCTGCGCGGTGCCGCCGCCCTGCGCGCGGGCGCGCTGCTGGCGATGTTCGGTCCGCTGACGCTGATCGTCGCCGCGCTGGCGGCCCAGCCGCTGGCCCACTGAGAAACTCGTACGAAAAAAATCTCCGTACGGCGATGAGTTCCCGACGGCACGCCGGTCTGTCCCACCGAGAAACAACGGAACCCGAGACACAACGGAACCCACGGGAGAGACCAGCATGTACCAGCAGATGATCTTCGTGAACCTGGCCGTCGCCGACCTCGACGCCTCCAAGAAGTTCTTCACGGAGCTCGGCTACACGATCAACCCGCAGTTCAGCGACGAGACCGCGGCCAGCGTGGTGATCAGCGACACCATCGTCGCGATGCTGCTCACCAAGGAGAAGTACGCCCAGTTCACCAAGAAGGAGATCGCGGACGCCACCCGCACCAGCGAGGTGCTGATCGCGCTGAGCGCGGAGAGCCGGGAGAAGGTCGACGAGCTGGTGGACAAGGCGATCGCGGCGGGCGGCAAGGCCACCGGCGAGACGCAGGACCTCGGCTTCATGTACGGCCGCGCCTTCGACGACCTCGACGGCCACACCTGGGAGGTCGTCTGGATGGACCCGGCGGCGATCGAGGGCTGACGGTCCGCCACACCGCTCAAACATCCCGGCGGTTAATAAGCGGGCAAAGCCAACTCCCCAGGCGCGCACATGCATTGACACTGCTTACGGAGCGCTTATAAACCTGTGAGCCTCCTGGGGGTGCCGGGGCGCCGGCCGTATGCCGGCGTCACCCCGTCTCCCCCGTCAACCCCCCGCATGTGCGTATCCCGTAAAGGACAAACGTGTCCATAACTCGCCGTAACGTTGCACGTTCCGTGCGCATGATCGGTGTCGCCTCCGCCTCGGCCGCGCTCGCGCTCGGCGTCGCGGGCACCGCCCTCGCCTGCGACATCAGTGAGTTCTCCGCCGCCGCCGAGTGCGACGGCACCAAGGGTGTCATCAGGGTCACCGACAAGGACCCGACGGGCGTCCCGGCGACCGTCTCGGTCTACCTGGAGAACAACGGCGCCGACGAACGCCTGGTCGGCACCCAGGAGGTCAGGGGCTCCCGCGAAGGTGTCACGATCACCTTCGAGGAGAACTGGAAGCCGAACGCCACCTACCGCATCCACGTCAAGGCCGGGAACCAGGTCGACGAGGACATCAAGCCGAACCTGACCACCCCGTCCACCCCCTGCAAGCCGGGGGACACCCCGACTCCGACTCCGACGCCGACCCCGTCCGAGACCCCCTCGGACACCCCGTCGGACACTCCGTCGGCCTCCGAGACCCCCTCGGCCCCGGAGGACTCCGCCGCTCCCACCCCGTCCGCCTCCGAGGGCGGCAGCACCGCGCCCGCGGACACCGCGAGCAACGCGCCGTCCCCCGCGGCTGGGGAGTCCAACCTCGCCGAGACCGGTGCGAGCTCGAACACCGGTCTGATCGCCGGTATCGCGGCCGCCCTGGTCGTCATCGGCGGTGGCGCGGTGTTCTTCGGCCTGCGCCGCCGCGGCGCGAACAGCGACCGCTGATCACCCGCCCTACGATGGCCCGTCCCCGGTACGACCGAGGGGGCGGGCCGTCCGCGCGTCCGGGCCCGGGTCAGCCGAACGTCGCCCGCTCCAGCCAGAACTCCAGCAGCTCCCGCTCCCCCAGCACCTCCAACTCCGGGCTGTCCAGGGGCAGGCGGCGGTAGAAGGCGAGCATCACGGAGGTGAGCGGGCCGCGCAGCGCGACGGTCGCCTTCTCGTGGCCGCGCCGCCAGACCACCCCGTCCTCCGTCAGCTCGATCACCCACTCGGCGTTCAGCTCGGGCGCGGTGTCGGTGGCGTGCAGATGGAGACCGCGGCCCCCGCCGCGCAGCTCGTTGGCCGAGTCGTCCGGCAGGGCCCGCTGCACGAACTGCACGATCTCCAGCCACTCGTCCACGGCGTCGGCCGCCACCTCGGGCGCCACCTCGTAGGGCAGCCCGGCGGCGAGCGCCGCGTCGGCGCGGTGCACGGTGATCTCATGGGTCATACGGCGCGCCCAGAACCCGGCGGTGTTGATCCCGGACCACGCCCACACCGCGGCCTCCGGCCCGGCCTCCCGCAGTGCGGTGACGACCGCCTCGCCGCTCTCCGCCAGCCAGGCGTCCAGCGCGGCCGCGTCCCCCGTGACCTCGGGGCCGGCGGCGCCCGGCACCGCGCCCTCGTCGACGTTCTTCTCGGCCCGGGTGCGCACCAGCAGCTCCACCCAGCGCAGGGCGCCGCCCGTGTGCCGCACCAGCTGCTCCAGGGACCAGTCCGGGCAGGTCGGGACGGTCGCGGAGAGGTCGGCGCCGGAGGTGACGACGGCCCTCAACAGGCTCACCTGGTGGGCTATTTCGTCGCAGTAGCGGTCATGTGCGAGTCGGCTCATGACTCGCACCCTATGATCCACTCGCTCAGTCGAGCACCACGATTTCGGCCACGTCGAACTCCACGCCGACCACGTCCCCGACCTCGGGCGCGGACCTCAGCGCGCACGCGGCCTCCAGGCGCGGGGCGTCCTCCGGCTGGAGGTGCACGGCGACATGGGTGCCCTTGAAGGTGCGGGCGGCGACCGTGCAGCGCAGGCCCGCGTCGGCGGCCACCAGGCGCACTCCGGCGGGCCGGACGAGCAGCGTGCGCGCCCCCTGCGCGGCGCCCTCGGGGACCGGCACCTTGCCCCACGGCGTGGCCGCGGCCTGCCCGGCGACGGTCGCGTCGACCACGTTGTCGAAACCGAGGAAACGGGCCACGAACGCGTCCGCCGGCCGCTGCCACACCTGAAGCGGCGTCCCGGACTGGGCGATCCGCCCGTCCCGCATCACCACGACCCGGTCGGCGAGCGCGAAGGCCTCGCCCTGGTCGTGGGTCACCGCGAGCACGGTGGTGCCCAACCGGCCGAACAGCTCCCGGAGTTCCACCACCAGCCGCTCCCGCAGCGAGCGGTCGAGCTGGCCCAGCGGCTCGTCCAGCATCAGCAGCCGCGGCCGGGGCGCGAGCGCGCGGGCCAGCGCGACCCGCTGCTGCTCGCCGCCGGAGAGCGCGGCCACGGCCCGCCGCCCGGCCCCGGGCAGCCCGACCAGCTCCAGCAACTCCTCGACCCGCCCGTCCCGTTCCGGCCTGGGCAGGCCGTGCATCCGCAGCCCGAACGCCACGTTGCCGGCCACGTCCCGCTGCGGGAACAGCTGATGGTCCTGGAACATCAGCCCGACGCCCCGCCGGTGCGCGGGCACGCCCGCCTGGTCGCGTCCGTCGAGCAGCACCCGCCCCGAGTCCAGCGGCTGGAGCCCGGCCACCGCCCGCAACAGCGTCGACTTGCCGCTGCCGCTGGGCCCGAGCACGCACACCACCTCGTGCTCGGCGACCGCCAGATCGACGTCGTCCAGCACGGCGCGGCCGCCGAACCGCACGGTGGCTCCCTCAAGGCCCAGAAGCATCTAGAACTCCCCCGTCCGGTCGGTCCGCAGCCGCTCCAGCACCAGCAGCGCCACCGCGCACACCACCATCAGAATCGTCGACAGGGCCATCGCCTGCCCGTAATTGAGGTCGCCAGGCCGCCCCAGCAGCCGCGCCACGGCGACCGGCAGGGTGGGGTTGTCGGGCCGCGCGATGAACACGGTCGCCCCGAACTCGCCCAGCGACACGGCGAACGCGAAACCGGCCGCGACCAGCAGCGCCCGCCGCACCATCGGCAGATCGACCTCCCGCCACACCCGCCACGGCGACGCGCCCAGCACCGCCGCGGCCTCCCGCAGCCGTACGTCCACCGCCCGCAGCACGGGCAGCATGGTCCGTACGACGAAGGGGACACCAACCAGCGCCTGCGCGAGCGGCACCAGGATCCAGGAGGCCCGCAGGTCCAGCGGCGGCTCGTCGAGCGCGATCAGGAAGCCGAAGCCGACGGTCACCGCGGAGACGCCCAGCGGCAGCATCAGCAACGCGTCGAACCCGCGGACGAACCGCCCGGCGTCCCGCCGGGTGAGGGCCGCAGCGGCGAGCCCGCCGATCAGGACGGCGATGGCGGTGGCCGCGAGGGCGTACTCCAGCGAGTTGCCGATCGCCTCGATCGGCGGGACGAGGAAGGTGCCGCCGTCAGCACGGGTCAGCGCCTCGTAGTAGGCGAACCCGGGCGCGTCCAGGGAGCGCTCCACCAGCACCGCCAGCGGCAGCACCAGCAGCAGGGCGACGGTGACGAGCACCCCGGCCAGCAGCGCCCACTGCCCGGCGCCGCGCGGCCGGCGCGCGGTCACCGCCGCGTCCACCAGCCGCAGCGCGGTCTCCCGCCGCCGTACCGTCCAGGCGTGCACGGCGAGGATCGCGCCCACCGCCGCGAACTGGATCAGGGTGAGCACCGCGGCCGTGGACAGGTCGAAGATCTCCGACGTCTGCCGGTAGATCTCCACTTCGAGGGTGGAGAACGCGGGCCCGCCCAGGATCTGCACCACGCCGAAGGAGGTGAAGGTGAACAGGAACACCATCAGCGCGGCCGCGGCCACGGCGGGCGCGAGCGCGGGCAGGGTGACCTGCCGCCAGGCCGCCCACCGGGACGCGCCGAGCATCCGCGCGGCCTCCTCCTGCCGGGGGTCGAGCTGCGCCCACAGCCCTCCGACCGTGCGGACCACGACCGCGTAGTTGAAGAAGACATGCGCGAGCAGGATCGCCCACACCGTGGTGTCCAGCCGTACGCCCCACAGCTCGTCGAGCAGCCCGCCGCGCCCGAGCAGCGCCAGGAACGCCGAACCGGCCACGACCGTGGGCAGCACGAACGGGACGGTCACCACCGCGCGCAGCACCTGCTTGCCGGGGAAGGCGAAGCGGGCGAAGACGTACGCGGCGGGCAGCGCGATCAGCAGGGTCAGCGCGGTGGAGGCGAGCGCCTGCCAGGTGGTGAACCACAGGACGTGCCGGATGGCGGGGTCGCCGAGGACGTCCGCGAGCCGCCCGAACTGCCAGGCCCCGTCCACCGTCAGCCCGCGGGCGACGATCGCGGCGACGGGGTAGGCGAAGAAGACGGCGAAGAACGCGACGGGCAGGGCCATGAGCCCGAGCCGCGCCGCCGCGCTCCTCGCGCCGCCCTTGCGCGGGGCTCGCGGGGCTCCCTTGCGGGGGGCTACTTCAGTACGAGCGAGGTCCACGACTTGACCCAGTCGTCACGGTTGTCGGCGATCTTCGCCGGGTCCATGGTCTCGGGGTCCTCGGCCTGCGGGCCGTACTTCACGAACTCCTCGGGCACCTGGGCGCCCTCCCGCACCGGGTAGACGAACATGTTCAGCGGCATGTCGTCCTGGAACTCCTTGGTGAGCAGGAAGTCCAGCAGCGCCTTGCCGCCCTCGGGGTTCTTCGCGTTGCTCAGCAGACCCGCGTACTCGACCTGCCGGAAGCAGGTGCCCATGGCGACACCGGTCGGGGCGGTCTTCGGCTTCGGGTCGGCGTAGATCACCTCGGCCGGCGGGGAGGAGGCGTAGGACACCACCAGCGGCCGGTCGGCGCCCGCCTTCTTTCCGCCGGCGGAACCGGAGAACTCCTCGTTGTAGGCCTGCTCCCAGCCGTCGACCACCTTCACGCCGTTGGCCTTCAGCTTTTTCCAGTAGTCCTGCCATCCGTCGTCGCCGTACTGCGCGGCCGTGCCGAGCAGGAAGCCGAGCCCGGGCGAGGAGGTGGCCGGGTTCTCGGTGACCAGGAGGTTCTTGTACTCCGGCTTGGTCAGGTCGTCGAAGGAGTCCGGCGGGGTCAGCTTGCGCTCGCTGAAGTACGCCTTGTCGTAGTTGACGCAGATGTCACCGGTGTCGACGGGCGTGACCCGGTGCTCCTCCTGGTCGACGCGGTACTCGGGCAGGACCAGATCGGAGCCCTTCGGCTCGTACGACTGGAAGAGACCGTTGTCGAGGGCGCGGGACAGCAGCGTGTTGTCGACACCGAAGAAGACGTCGCCCTGCGGGTTGTCCTTGGTCAGGATCGCCTTGTTGACGGCCTGCCCGGCGTCGCCGTCCTCCAGGACCCTGACCTTGTAGCCGGACTCCTTCTCGAAGGCGGCGAGGACGTCCTTCGAGACGGCCCACGAGTTGTGGCTGACGAGCGTGACGGTCTTGGATCCGGAGCCGCCGGACGACGCGTCCCCGTCCGACGACCCGCACGCGGACAGCGTGACCAGGCCGAGCCCGACGGCCACGAGCGTGGCCTTCTTGGTGATGCTCACTGAATTCCTCCTGGGGGTGACCAGGAAGAGACGCGGCCCTGCCCGGGATCTCTGGGAGTCCCGGGCAGGGCGCAACAGCTCGAGTGATGACCGATCTCCCTACCCAGAATGACCTGGGCCAGGTTCGGAGGGTCTGCGGCCGGTGCCGCACTCTCAGCGCTGTGGCGCTCCCCTGTCGGAATATGTAGATGTACTGACGGCGGTCAGACTACCTCTCGGTGGCCGCGAGCTGACCACACGCCCCGTCGATCTCCTGACCACGGGTGTCCCGGATGGTCACCGGCACACCATGCGCGGCGATGGCCTCGACGAACGCCTTCTCGTCCTCGGGGCGGGAGGCGGTCCACTTCGACCCGGGGGTCGGGTTCAGCGGAATGAGATTGACGTGCACGGGCCGGCCCTTGAGCAGCCGCCCGAGCCGGTCGCCGCGCCAGGCCTGGTCGTTGATGTCCCGGATCAGCGCGTACTCGATCGACAGCCGGCGCCCGGACTTCTCGACGTACTCGAAACCGGCGTCCAGGACCTCGCGCACCTTCCACCGGGTGTTGACCGGGACGAGGGTGTCGCGCAGCTCGTCGTCGGGCGCGTGCAGCGAGATCGCGAGGCGGCACTTGAAGCCCTCGTCGGCGAACCGGTGGATCGCCGGGACCAGCCCGACCGTCGACACGGTGATACCGCGCTGCGACAGGCCCAGCCCGTCGGGGGCGGGGTCGGTCAGGGCGCGGATGGCACCGACCACCCGCTTGTAGTTGGCGAGCGGCTCGCCCATCCCCATGAAGACGATGTTCGACAGCCGCGCGGGTCCGCCGGGCACCTCGCCGTCGCGCAGCGCCCGCATGCCGTCCACGATCTGGTGCACGATCTCGGCGGTGGAGAGGTTGCGGTCGAGCCCCGCCTGCCCGGTGGCGCAGAAGGGACAGTTCATCCCGCACCCGGCCTGCGAGCTGATGCACATGGTCACCCGGTCCGGGTAGCGCATGAGCACCGACTCCACGAGCGTGCCGTCGAACAGCCGCCACAGCGTCTTGCGGGTGGCGCCCTCGTCGGTCGACAGACGCCGGACGACCGTCATCAGCTCCGGGAACAGCGCCTCGCGCAGCTTCTCGCGGGAACCGGCGGGGATGTCGGTCCACTGCTCCGGGTCGTGCGCGTAGCGCGCGAAGTAGTGCTGCGCGAGCTGCTTGGCACGGAACGGCTTCTCACCGATCTCCGCGACGGCGTCCTTCCGCTCCGCGGGCGAGAGATCGGCAAGGTGCCGCGGCGGCTTCTTGGCTCCGCGCGGCGCGACGAAAGTGAGTTCTCCGGGCTTGGGCATGGTGCATCCAGTGTCGCAGATCGACTTGGGTGTCCCGAGCCGCCCGTCTCCGCCGCCCAGCGGGCCTTCGCCGAGACGACGAGACCCCGCCCTCGGCAGGGCGGGGTCTCACCGGCGTCGTATACGACCTGTCAGGCGCTCCCGACGAAGACCACCAGCAGCAGCCACACCACCGGAGCAGTCGGCAGCAGCGAGTCCAGCCGGTCCATGATGCCGCCGTGGCCCGGCAGCAGGGTGCCCATGTCCTTGATGCCCAGGTCCCGCTTGATCATGGACTCGCCGAGGTCGCCCAGCGTGGCGCTGGCCGCGACCGCGAGGCCGAGCAGCAGCCCCTGCCACCAGGAGCCGCCGTCCACCAGGAACTCCATGCACAGCGCGCCCACCGCCATCGCGAACGTCACCGCGCCCAGCAGGCCCTCGCGGGTCTTGCCGGGGCTGATCCGCGGCGCCAGCTTGTGCCTGCCGAACCGCCAGCCGACGGCGTACGCCCCGGTGTCGCTGACCACCGTCAGCAGCAGGAACGTCAGTACCCGCCACGGCCCGTCCTCGGCCGTCAGCATCATCGCGACGAACGTGGCCAGGAACGGCACGTAGAACGCGGCGAAGACACCGGCCGTGACGTCCTTCAGATAACCCTCCGGCGGTTCCGTCATCCGCCAGACCAGCACCGCCAGCGCGGTGAGCGCCATCGCCACCCACGCGCCCTCGGCGCCCCGGACATACCCGGCGACGACCATCGCCGCACCGCCGACCGCGAGCGGCACCAGCGGAGCGCGAATGCCCTTGCGCTCCTCCAGCCGCTTGGTCAGCTCCCACAGCCCGACGACCACGGCGACCGCGATCACGCCCACGAACACGGCCTTGACGACGAACAGCGACGCGACGATCACCGCGCCGAGCGCGACCCCGACCCCTATCGCGGCACCGAGGTCCCGGCCCGCGCTCTTCTTCTGCGGTGCGGGGGCCGGCTGCGGGGCGTCGGGCATGGCATCCGGATTCTGCGGCGCTCCAGGGGAGGGCGCCGACGTGCTCTCGTCTCGGAACAGGGGGCCGCTCAGCCGAGCGGCCCCCCGGTCGTCATCCTGGTTTCCGCCGTGTGCGGATACGTCGGGCACGATGGGCATGGGCCGAGTCTGCTGCGCGTCACGCGCATCGTACGCGGGACCCGCCGGGGCGGACCCCGCGACAGGCCCCTGGTCGGACGGCCCCCAGTACCCGGTCTGCGGCGCCCCCCAGGAAGAGTCGTTCATCAGACCTCGAGCAGTTCGGCTTCCTTGTGCTTCAGGAGCTCGTCCACCTGGGCGACGTACTTCGCGGTGGTGTCGTCGAGCTCCTTCTCCGCACGCCGGCCCTCGTCCTCGCCGATCTCGCCGTCCTTGATCAGCTTGTCGATGGCGTCCTTGGCCTTGCGGCGCACCGAGCGGATCGAGATCTTCGCGTCCTCGCCCTTGCCCTTGGCGACCTTGATGTACTCGCGGCGGCGCTCCTCGGTCAGCTCGGGGAACACCACGCGAATGATGTTGCCGTCGTTGCTCGGGTTGACGCCCAGGTCGGAGTCGCGGATCGCCTGCTCGATGTTGCGCAGCGCGCTCTTGTCGAACGGCGTCACGACGGCCATGCGCGGCTCCGGCACGGAGAACGAGGCCAGCTGGTTGATCGGCGTCGGCGCGCCGTAGTAGTCGGCCACGATCTTGTTGAACATCGCCGGGTGCGCACGGCCGGTGCGGATCGCGGCGAAGTCCTCCTTGGCGACCACGACGGCCTTCTCCATCTTCTCCTCGGCCTCGAGGAGGGTCTCTTCGATCACCACTTGCTCCTGCGTGTCTTGAGTAGGCCCGGCTGCGGTTGACGTGTTGTGGTCGGCGGCCGGCTGCGTCGCGTCTTCTTCCTGCACGGTTCCCGACCGGCAGGACATTGTCCATCCCCCGGCCAGGGTCCGTGGTTCAACCGGTCAGTTCCGGCTGCCCTGGTCACCCACCAGCGTGCCGATCTTCTCACCCTTGACGGCCCGGGCGATATTGCCCTCGGCCAGAAGCTCGAAGACGAGGATCGGCAGCTTGTTGTCGCGGCACAGCGTGATGGCCGTGGCGTCGGCGACCTTCAGGTCGCGCGTGATGACCTCGCCGTAGCCGAGCGCGTCGAACTTCACGGCGTCCGGGTTGGTCTTCGGGTCGGAGTCGTAGACCCCGTCCACTCCGTTCTTGCCCATCAGCAGCGCCTCGGCGTCGATCTCCAGGGCGCGCTGGGCGGCGGTGGTGTCGGTGGAGAAGTACGGCATGCCCATACCGGCGCCGAAGATGACCACGCGGCCCTTCTCCAGGTGGCGCACGGCGCGCAGCGGGATGTACGGCTCGGCGACCTGGCCCATGGTGATGGCGGTCTGGACCCGGCTGTCGATGCCCTCCTTCTCCAGGAAGTCCTGGAGGGCGAGGCAGTTCATCACGGTGCCGAGCATGCCCATGTAGTCCGAGCGGGCGCGGTCCATGCCGCGCTGCTGGAGTTCGGCGCCGCGGAAGAAGTTGCCGCCGCCGATGACGACCGCGATCTGCGCGCCGTCGCGCACGACGGCCGCGATCTCGCGGGCGATCTTGTGCACCACGTCGGGGTCGACGCCCAGGCCCCCGCCACCGGAGAAGGCCTCTCCGGACAGCTTCAGCAGAAACCGGCCGGGCACTTTGCCGTCGTCGCTCTTCTGGGCCTTGGTGGTCATGGGGATCCCGCCTCTTTCACGTGTTGCACATACGAAGAAGGCCACTGCCGGTGGGGTGGTTCGCATCCCATGCGCGGCAATGGCCTCCTCGTCAGATCTGCTGTCGCCCGCCACGCGCGTGTGCGTGGCGGCGTACGCAAACGACCGCACCCGACCCTATCGGGATCGAGTACCCGTCGCGGTACGGACTCAGATGCCGACCTTGATACGCGTGAAGCGCTTCAGGGTGACACCGGCCTCGTCCAGAACCTTCTGGACGGACTTCTTGTTGTCGAGCGCGTACGGCTGGCCGAGCAGCGTCGCGTCCTTGAAGAAGCCGTTCAGACGACCCTCGACGATCTTGGCGATCGCGGCCTCGGGCTTGCCCTCGGCGCGGGTGGTCTCCTCGGCGATACGGCGCTCGGACTCGACGACCTCGGCCGGGATCTCCTCCTTGGAGAGGTACTTCGGCGCGAAGGCGGCGATGTGCTGGGCGACGCCCTTGGCGACCTCGGCGTTCGGCTTGTCGAGCTCGACGAGGACACCGATCTGCGGGGGCAGGTCGGGCATCGTGCGGTGCATGTAGGCGAGCACGAAGCCGTCGGAGTACTGCGCGAAGCGGTCCAGGACGATCTTCTCGCCCAGGTTGGCGTTGGCCTCGTCCACGAACGCCTGGACGGTCTTGCCGGCCTCGATCTCGGAGGCGAGCAGGGCCTCGAGGTCGGCCGGGGAGGTCTTGGCGACGTGCTCGGCGATGGCCTGGGCCACGGCCTGGAACTTCTCGCCCTTGGCGACGAAGTCCGTCTCGCACTTCAGCTCGACGAGGACACCGGAGGAGTTGTCGTCGGCGATGATCGAGACCACGGCGCCGTTCTCGGCGGAGCGGCCCTCGCGCTTGGCGACGCCCTTCTGGCCCTTGATGCGCAGCGCCTCGACGGCCTTCTCGACGTTGCCCTCGGCCTCGTCCAGCGCCTTCTTGCAGTCCATCATGCCGGCGCCGGTCAGCTCACGGAGCTTCTTGACGTCAGCGGCGGTGTAGTTCGCCATGAGTCTGTGAGTCTTTCTCGAAGTCTGGTTTAGATCCGCACGGTCGCGACCCACATGTAGTCGCGGACCGCGTACGTCGTGCTGACCTACGGGTGAACGACGGGGGCAGGCTTTATGTCGCCGCCCCCGTCGTCAGCGCTGACGGTGTCAGGCCTGCTCGCCCTCGGCGGCCGGAGCGGCCTCGGCGGCGGGCGCCTCGGCGGCGGCCGGGGCCTCCTCGGCCTTCTTCTCGCCCTCGAGCAGGTCGCGCTCCCACTCGGCCAGCGGCTCGCCGGCGGCCTTCTCGCCCTTGCCCTCGGCGGCGACGCCGGAACGGGCGATGAGGCCCTCGGCGACCGCGTCGGCGATCACACGGGTGAGCAGGGTGACGGAGCGGATCGCGTCGTCGTTGCCCGGGATCTTGTAGTCGACCTCGTCGGGGTCGCAGTTGGTGTCGAGGATCGCGACGACCGGAATGTTCAGCTTCCGGGCCTCACCAACGGCGATGTGCTCCTTCTTGGTGTCCACGATCCAGACGGCGCTGGGCACCTTCTGCATCTCGCGGATACCACCGAGGGTCTTCTCCAGCTTGGCCTTCTCGCGGGAGAGGACCAGGAGCTCCTTCTTGGTCAGACCGGAGGACGCGACGTCCTCGAAGTCGATCTGCTCAAGCTCCTTCAGGCGCTGCAGACGCTTGTAGACGGTCGAGAAGTTGGTGAGCATGCCGCCCAGCCAGCGCTGGTTGACGTAGGGCATGCCGACGCGGGTGGCCTGCTCGGCGATGGCCTCCTGCGCCTGCTTCTTCGTGCCGACGAACATGACCGTGCCGCCGTGGGCCACGGTCTCCTTGACGAACTCGTAGGCGCGGTCGATGTACGACAGCGACTGGAGCAGGTCGATGATGTAGATGCCGTTGCGCTCGGTGAAGATGAAGCGCTTCATCTTCGGGTTCCAACGACGGGTCTGGTGACCGAAGTGGACGCCGCTCTCCAGCAGCTCCCGCATCGTGACGACGGCCATGGCCGTTCTCCTTGTGTTTCTCGGTTGTGCCGCGGAGGCCGGACGGCTCCCGCGCCTGACGCCCGCAGCGCGCCGTTGCCACGAAGGACCGAGGGGCGCTGACTCCGAGGTTCCGGACGGTGCCGGCACCCGGTGTCGGGGCGTGCGAAGTCGACCCGGTGACCCGGATCGCCATCAGAAGTGTACGGGACGGCCGGAGCGCCGGGTGACGCCGCTGTCCACAACCAGGGAGTAGTCCACAGGGCCGGGCGCTGATCGCCGGGGCTGCGGGACGGTACGGCCATGCGAGCGAAGCGATACGCGCACATGGTGTCGGCGGTGCTGCTGGGGCTGGTGGTGCTGCTGATGCCGGCCTCGGCCGCCCCGGCGGGCGGCGCGCCACCACCCCCGGAACCCTCCGTCCCGACGGTCGGCCGCACCTGGCCCCTCCCCGGCCGCCCGGCGATCCTCCGGGCATGGGATCCCCCTCCGACCCCGTACGCCCGAGGCCACCGGGGCGTCGACCTGGCGGCCCCGCCGAACACTCCCGTGGTGGCCGTGGCGGCCGGCCGGGTGTCCTTCGCGGGCCGCGTGGCGGGCAGAGGCGTGATCTCGGTGGACCAGACGGGCACGGGCGAGCCCCCGCTCCGCACGACCTACGAGCCGGTACGGGCGTCGGTGCGGAAGGGCGACGAGGTGACGGCGGGCGAGGTGATCGGGACGGTGGAGCCGACGGGCTCCCACTGCCCGCAGACGTGCGTCCACTGGGGCTTGCGACGGGGGAAGACCTACCTGGACCCCCTGTCGATCATGCCGCCGTGGCTGCTGAACGGGGGTCCGCCGGTGCTGCTGCCGGTACTGGGAGTCCCGCTGCCGTAGCTGTACCCGCGGGGCATCGCGTCCGCAGCTGTACCGCGGGCATCCCATCCGCCAAAGCCGCGGGCATGCGTGCCGCCTGGGGCGGCACGGGTGGGCGCGGGCGGCACCCCGCTCCGCCGGGCTGCGCAACGCCGAGACGTCAGCCCCGACGCCGGGCAACGGGAAACCCAGCCCCGCCCCGCCCCGCCCCGCCCCGAGCCACCTCAGCCGCCCAGAACCCCCCGCAAAGCCATCCGCACCGCCGCCTCCGCCACAACCCCCGGCTCCTCAACCCCCAGCTCGATCCGCCGCACAGCCGAATCGACAACCCCCTGCAGCATCATCGCCGCCAGCCGGGGCTCCCCGTGCCCCATCTCCCCCAGCACGTCCACGATCATCCCGACCAGCGCCCCATGGGCGGCCCGGATCTTCTCCCGCGCCCCCGCGTCCAGCTCACTCGCCGAGATCGCCACCACGGCCCGATGCCGCCGGTCCCCGACCAGCGTCAGCTGCCGCCGCACATACGCCTCGACCTTGGCCGCAGGCCCCTCCGCCGCGGCCATCGCCGCCTCGACCTCCGCCGCCCACACGGGGAAGTCGACCTCGCACAGCTCCTCGACCACCGCGGCCCGCGACCGGAAGTACTCGTACACGGAGGACCGCGCCAGCCCCGTCCGCTCGGCGAGGGCCGGGAAGGTCAGCGCCTCCGTCCCGCCCTCGGACAACAGAGATCGAGCCGCGTCCAGCAGGGCGGCTCGCTGCATCGACCGGTGCTCGGCCACGGAGGCCGCTCGAATCCTTGGCACGCCCCTCACTTTACGGACCGACCACCCCGGACGGGAGTGACTCGGCGTCACCGCCGCCTCATCGCCCGAAGCCGGCCAGCTTCGCCCGCAGCTGGAGCACGGACTTGGTGTGGATCTGGCTGACCCGGCTCTCGGTCACCCCCAGCACGTTCCCGATCTCCGCCAGCGTCAGGCCCTCGTAGTAGTACAGCGTGACGACGGTCTTCTCCCGCTCCGGCAGCGTGTTGATCGCCCGCGCCAGGAACCGCCGCAGCTCCCGGTCCTCGGCCACCTCCACGGGATTGTCCGCGGCGGTGTCCTCCAGCGTGTCCATGACGCTGAGCCCGTCCCCGCCCTCGCTCCCGACGTGCAGCAGCTCCTCCAGGGCCACCACGTTCGCCAGCGACAACTGACTGAAGACGGCGTGCAGTTCATCGACGGCGATGCCCAGCTCGGCCGCCACCTCCCCTTCGCTCGGCGTCCGCCGCAGCCGCGCCTCCAGGGTCGCGTAGGCCCGCTCCACATTGCGCGCCTTCTGCCGCACCGAGCGCGGGATCCAGTCCAGCGCCCGCAGCTCGTCGATCATCGCCCCGCGGATCCGGGTGATGGCGTACGTCTCGAACTTGATCTCCCGGTCGATGTCGAACTTCTCGATCGCGTCGATGAGCCCGAAGACCCCGGAGGACACGAAGTCGGCCTGCTCCACATTGGGCGGCAGCCCGACGCTGACCCGTCCCGCCACGTACTTGACGAGCGGCGAGTAGTGCAGAATCAGCTGCTCGCGCAGCCGGTCGTCACCCGTCGCCTTGTACGACCGCCAGAGCTCGTCGAGCGTCGAGGGAGCGGGCGGCCGCACGCTGCCACCGTCGCGGGCGGCTGAGGGGATCGCCGCCCGGTCGGACCCGGAGGTGTGCTGGGGCATTCGTCGCCTTGTGCCGTTCTGCCGTGAAGGGTGGTACCTGGGTGAGCTGTCGCTCTGGGGTGGAGTTGCCGGACTGTGTCGGGATCCTCGTGAGCGTAGCGTGACTGACGTGTCGCGGTGCGCGAACGTCGGAGCACACGGGGGGCGCAGATACGTTCCGCTGCGCGCCCTACCGGGTCATGGCGGTCGCTCTGCGTGACCGCCACAATCCGCCAACTCCGTGATTTCCCAAGGCTGTAGGGGTTCCCCCGGACGGCCGAACACGCTGGGTCAACTCGGGCTGGGATCCCGCCGAACGGAGATCATCGCCTGGCGTGTCAACTTCCAGCCGTCGCCGTGTCGTTCGACGTAACCAAGTGCTCGAAGCTCGTACAGTCTCGCGACCGCGTCGTCCTCCGAGGTCTGCGCGCCCCGCGCGATCTCCCCGGGCCCGGCCGTGCCCCGACCGGGCAGCGCGGCCAGCACCCGCCGGGCGCCCGGCGCCAGCAGATCCCTCGGCAGCACCGGCCCGCGCCGGTCCGGGGCCAGCTCACCCATGTCGCCGACCAGCTCCACCACCTCCGCGGCATCGGTGACCAGCACCGCGTCCCCGCGCAGCAGCTCGTGCACCCCCGCCGACAGACCACTGGTCACCGGTCCCGGCACGCCCATGGTGTGCCTGCCCAGCCGCTGGGCGGCCCGCGCGGTGACGAGCGAGCCGCTGCGGTGGGCGGCCTCGACGACCACCGTGCCGCGGGTGAGCGCGGCGATCACCCGGTTGCGGAGCACGAATCTGCTGGGGGTCGGGTGGTCCCCCGGCGGCAGCTCGCCGACCACGAGTCCCTGCTCGGCGATCCTGGTGATCAGTTCCGTGTGTCCGGGCGGATAGGGCCGGTCGACCCCGCAGGCGAGGACGGCGATGGTGGCGCCGCCCACGCCGAGGGCACCCCGGTGGGCGGCGCCGTCCACGCCGTAGGCACCGCCGGAGACCACCACCCAGCCGCGCTCGGCGAGCCCCGCCGCGAGACCGACGGCCATGTGGGCGCCGTACTCGGTGCAGGCCCGCGCGCCCACGACGGCGACGGACCGCAGCGCCCACATGCGCAGGCTGGCCCGTCCGCGCACCCACAGCCCCAGCGGTCGGCCGTCCCCGAGGTCGTCGAGCTGCCGAGGCCACTCCCCGTCGCCGGGGGCGAGAAACCGCACCCCGGCCGCCCGCGCGACCTCCAGATCCCGCTCGGGCTCGGCGCGCCGCGCCCGCGCCCGCAGCCCGTCCCACCGCCGCCCGCTCACTCCCGGCAGCGGTCTGCCCTCGCCCGTCAGCCGCCGTACGACCTCCCCCACCCCGTACTCCCGCACCCACCGCCCGGCGATCTCGTCGCCTGGCTCGATGACGCGGGTGAGGAAGACGCGGGACAGCAGGCCGGGATCGTCGCCGCCGCTCATGTCAGCGCCCCGATGGCCATCGGCACCCCGCGCGGGACGCCGGTGCGCAGCTGGAGGGCGAGGGCGACGTCGGTCGCGTCGGGCCGGTCGTGGCCCACCAGGTCCGCGACGGACCAGGCGACCCGCAGGACCCGGTCGAGGCCGCGTGCCGTCAGCACCCCGCGCTCCAGATTGCGCTCGGCCTCGTCCATCGCGCCGCTCACCGCGTGCCAGCGGCTGCGCAGCTCCCGCCCGGGCACCTCACTGTTCGTCCGCCAGGGGGTGCCCGCCAGGCGGGCCGCCGCCCGTTCGCGGGCCGCACGGACCCGGTCGGCGACCGTCGCGGTGGACTCGCCCCGGGCGGCGAGGCCGGTCAGCTCGGCCCGGGAGACCCGGTCCACCTCCACCCGCAGATCGACCCGGTCGAGCAGGGGCCCGGAGAGCCTGGCCTGGTAGCGGCGGATCGCGGACGGCGGGCACTCGCACAGGTCGCCGGTCGCCGAGAAACGCCCGCACGGGCACGGGTTCGCCGCGAGCACCATGAGGAACTTCGCCGGGAACCGGACCACGCCCGCGCTGCGCGCGATCACGACGTGCCCGGACTCCAGGGGCTGCCGCAGCGCGTCGAGGGCCTGGCCGCTGAACTCCGGCGCCTCGTCGAGGAAGAGCACCCCGCGGTGGGAGAGCGAGACCGCGCCGGGCCGCGCGACGTTGGGGCCGCCGCCGACGAGTGCCTGCATGGTGGCCGAGTGGTGCGGGGCACAGTAGGGCGGGACGTCGACCAGGGGTTTGCCCGGTGGCAGCAGGCCCGCCACCGAGTGCACCGCCGTCACCTCCAGCGACTCCTCGCGGGTGAGCCGCGGCAGGATGCCCGGCAGCCGCTCCGCGAGCATCGTCTTGCCCGCGCCGGGCGGCCCCTCGAGGAACAGATGGTGTCCGCCGGCGGCGGCGACCTCCACCGCCGTACGGGCCGAGATCTGGCCCACGACGTCGGCGAGGTCGTAGCCGTGGTCGTGCTGGGCGGCGCCCGAGCTGTGCATGCCGGTGGCGGCGCCGGTCCCGGGGACGCGCAGTCCGGCGAGCAGCGGGTCCGGGCGGCCCGGCTCGTCCTTCTCCTCGTCCGGCACCGGTTCGTCCGCCAGGACGGCGATCAGCTGGCGCAGACTGCGGACCCCGAGCACCGACACCCCGGGGACCAGGGCGGCCTCGGCCGCGGCGCACTCGGGGACGACCACCTGTTCGTACCCGGCATCGGCCGCGGCCAGGACGGCGGGCAGGATGCCCCGCACCGGCCGCACCCGCCCGTCCAGGCCCAGCTCGCCGATCATCACGATGTCGGCCAGCACGCGCGGGTCGATGCGCTCGCCGGCGCCGAGCACGGCGCAGGCGACGGCCAGGTCGAATCCGCTGCCCGCCTTGGGCACCGAGGCCGGGCTGAGCCCGACCGTGAGCTTCTTCTGCGGCCACTCGGCCCCCGAGTTCACCACCGCCGCCCGGACCCGGTCCCGGCTCTCGGTCAGGCTCTTGTCGGGCAGCCCCACCAGCGTGAACGCGGCGACCCCGGGTTCGAGGTCGGCCTGGACCTCGACGACGACGCCCTCGACTCCCACGAGGGCCACGGAGCAGGTGCGCGCGAAAGCCATCAGGCCACCCCCCGCACGTGCTCCACCACGGGCGCGCCGCGGTCGGGCAGGACGACGCCGACCACGTCGATGCGGACTCCGCCGGGCGGTGCTCCCCCGTGTTCCTGCATCCAGCGTTCCGCGAGCCGTCGCAGCCGGCCCGCCTTGGCCGGCGTGATCGCCGCCATGGGGTGCTGGAACCGTCCCGCCCTGCGGGTCTTGACCTCGCAGACGACGAGGACGTCGCCGTCGCGCGCCACGATGTCGATCTCACCGGTCCGGCCGGCGCGCCAGTTGCGCTCCAGGACCGTCATCCCGGCCTCGGTCAGCCGCCGGGCGGCCAGTTCCTCGCCGTACTTGCCGAGTGCGCTGTGTGCCAGATGCGTGGTCATGTCGGCACCACCTCCGGCACCGACAGTCACGCATCCGCCGCCACAGAGTGGATCTTGGTGGAGAACTCGGCGACTGTGGAAAAAGCCGTCACCCACACAGGTGACGATCAGCCGCCCGGCAGCTCCAGATCGCTCTTGTTCAGCTCCTCGATGTTCACGTCCTTGAACGTCAGGACGCGGACCTGCTTCACGAACCGGGCCGGCCGGTACATGTCCCAGACCCAGGCGTCCGCCATGGACACCTCGAAGAACACCTCCCCCTGGACCGAGTGCACCTGCATCTCGTAGTCGTTGGTGAGGTAGAAGCGCCGCTCGGTCTCGATCACGTACTTGAACAGACCGACGACATCGCGGTACTCCCGATAGAGCTTGAGCTCCATCTCGGTCTCGTACTTCTCGAGGTCCTCGGCGCTCATGGCATGTTCCCCTTCAGCCGTGCGATCCCACCATTGTGCGCCAGTCCCGTGAGCCCCTAGACGATTTCCGTGTCGAGGATCTCCGGACGGGCGGGGGGACCTTCGTCGAGCAGCCTGCGCAGCAGCCCGGCGAGTCTGGTCGGATACACCGTCTCATGTGCCCGGCTCAGTTCCCGACACGTCCACCATCGAGCTCCGACGACACTGCGCCGCTCCAGCTCGGTCAGCCCCAGGGCCTCCGTCGCCGTCTGGGTCGTACGGGCCAGGTAGTACCACTCGTCCTGGTTCCAGCGGCGGCCGGCGAACGGGAAGGAGCACCTCCGCCGCCACAGGACCGGGCCGAGCTCTACGTCCGTGATGCCCGTCTCCTCCGCGAGTTCCCGCAGCGCGGCCTCCTCACGGGTCTCGTCGCCCTCGATACCGCCGCCCGGGGTGAACCACCAGTCGTCCGCAGGATCGTCCGGCTCGTGGCCGTGCAGCAGCAGGATGCGATCCTGCGGGTCCAGCAGCACGACGCGGGCCACCTTGCGCACCTCGCCGTCCAGGCCCTCGTACGCGCCCACAGCCGTACCGTTCGGCGCGCCCGCGTCCCTCGCCTCAGCCGGCACCGGCGGACTCCGTCCGGGCCCGGGCGCGCCCCGCGCGCTGTGCGATCGGCCCGTACGCGGCGCCGCCGAGCACCAGCACCGCGCCGACGACGATCAGCACCACGATCGTCCGCAGCGGTCCCGGCTCGGACAGCGAGTCGCCCAGCGCCTCGAAGCCGGTGGGACGCGGCAGCATGCCGTCCATGGGCCACACGACGGCGTCGACCCGCGCGGAGACCGTCCCGCGCGCCACGGTGCCGCTCGCGGCGTCCGTCAGATGGGCGGTGGAGTCGAGCGAGCCGTGCCGCTCGTCACCGAGCAGGAACAGCCGCCCCTTGGGCACGGTGACCGTCGGGAAGCTCGCCCACGCGGCCTGCCCCTTGGGCAGATACGCTTCGTCGATCTGCTTGCCGTTGACCGTCAGCCGGCCGTCCTGGCAGCAGGCGACGGTGTCCCCGCCGACGGCGACCACGCGCTTGATCATCGGCGCGTTGCCCCAGGTGGCGTCCTTGAACACGACGACGTCGCCGCGACGTACGTCCGCGCCGTCGACCCGCTGGGCGAGCACCCGGTCGCCCGCGCCGATCGTCGGGGCCATCGAGGTGGTCGGCACGGTGTACGGCCGGTAGACCACCGCGCCCCAGCCGAAGGCGGCGAGGAACAGCACAAGGCCCAGCGCGACTGCCAGCCCGGACAGTCGCTGTCCGGTCCGGCCGCCCACCGGGCCGTTGCCTGTGCCCCCGCTGCGCGGGGCCGTACGTGTCGTGCTCTCGCCACCCATGGGTCCGCACCCTACCCGGCGGTACCGGAGCCGGTCAGCCCTTGCGCCGCCGCGGGTGCGGGACGCCTCAGCGGCTGTCGGTGAGGCTGAACTTCTTGCGGCGCCACAGCGCCACCGGCACCACGCCCGCCAGGGCGAGCGCGTGCGGCGCGGCCGGCAGGGCCGCGGCGGCCGACGCCTGGTCGTTCAGACCGGGCTGGTCGAAGGTGTCCGGCACGGGCAGCGTGCCCCAGCGGTTGATCGGCCAGGCCTTCACGATGGCCCGTCCGACGACCTTGTCGACCGGGACCATGCCCCGGTTGTCCCTCGGGTTGTAGCGGGAGTCGCGCGAGTTCTGGCGGTTGTCGCCCATGACCCAGATGTAGCCCTCGGGGACCGTCACCTTGAACTGGCCGCCAGTGTCGTCGACGCTGCACGGCGTGGCGCCGGGGTAGACATACGGCTCGTTCAGCGCCTTGCCGTTGACCTTGACCGGGCCGGTGCCCTTGCACTCGACCGTGTCGCCGCCCACGCCGATGACCCGCTTGATCAGGTCCTTCTCCTCGGCGGACGGCATCAGGCCGATCCAGCTGAGGAAGGTCTGCAGGGCGTTCGGCTCGGGCGGTACCTCGCCGATCAGCCAGTTGCCGGGGTCGTGGAAGACGACCACCTCGCCGCGCTCCGGCTCGGAGCCGAACCACGGGGTGAGCTTGTCGACCAGAACCCGGTCGCCCCGCTGCAGGGTGTCCTGCATGGAGTCGGAGGGGATCGAGAATGCCTGCACCAGGAACGTCTTGATCAGCAGCGCGAGCACCAGGGCGATACCGATCAGGATCGGCAGCTCCTTCCAGAAGGAGCGCTGCTTCTTCGCCGGCTTGGCGGTGGAACCGCCCGAGCCCTGCTCCCCTGCCTGACCCTGCTCGTCGCTCACCCTGCCGTCCTCGGCCGCCGTCGTGTCACTCCCGGAGGTCACAGCGCTGTCCGCGGCCGGGCCGGCCGCTTCCACGGGGTGTCCGCGGTGCTCCTCGCCGTCGTGCCCGGACCGTGCGCCAACCGCCACATCCCCCACGCCAACTCCTTACTCTGTGCCGCTGCCTGCCCCAGCTACGGCGCAGGCCCACCACTCCCATAACGAGCGGGAGTTCCGCAGGGCTCGGGAGCTGGGTCATTGCGTTCGGCTCCGACGCGCCGGGATCCAGAGGCTTCGGAGCAGGCGCGCTCGCAGCATCGGAGGCAACCCTATGCGACACATGGGCGGCTGTGGTCGACCCGGACGCCGGGTCGGACACGGAAGCGAAGGTTTTCGGTTCGTCGAGTGTGGTCCAGTGGTTGAACGGCCAGGCGATGACGATGGCCCGCCCCACCACCTGGTCCTCGGAGACCGTGCCACCGTAACCCCTGTCCTGGTGGACGCGGGAGTCCGCGGAGTCGGCCCGGTGGTCGCCCATCACCCACAGCCGGCCCTCGGGCACGGTGATGTCGAACTCCGTGGTGGAGGGGGCGTTGCCGGGATACAGGTAGTCCCCCTCGTTCAGGGGAACGCCGTTGACGGTGACCCGCCCTTGCGCGTCACAGCACTTGACGCGGTCGCCGCCGACGCCGATGACCCGCTTGATCAGGTCCTTCTCGTTGTCGGACGGCAGCAGACCGATGAAGGTGAGCCCTTCCTTGACCTGCTTCACGACGACCGGGTCGTCCTTCTTCTGGATGGGCTGCTCGTCGTTGAGCCAGCCGCCGGGGTCCTTGAAGACCACGACGTCACCGCGCTCCGGCTTGGTGCCGAACCACGGGGTGAGCTTGTCGACCAGCACCCGGTCGCCGATCTGGATCGTCTGCTCCATGGAGCCCGACGGGATGACGAAGGCCTGCACCAGGAAGGTCTTCAGGACCAGGGCTATGAGGACGGCGACGCCGATGAGGAGCGGTATCTCCTTGATGGCCGACCGGCGTCGGCGCCGCTTCACCTTGCGCTGCAGCTTGCGCCGCTCCGCGCGGGTGCGCCCGCCGGCCGGTGCGGCGGCGCGCCGGGTGCCGGTGGGCAGGAGGTTCTCGGCGGGACTGCTCGGCGTACCGCGCGGTTTGCCGCGATTACCCATGAGCACCGTCCGCGGCGGGCACGCGCGCGTAGGCGTCGGACGGGTGCAGGCGCGTGAGGTGGCCGACGGGCCAGACGATCCAGTCGGCGCGGCCGATCACGTCGTCGACGGGGATCATGCCGCCGCCGGGTGAGCCCAGGTGGTCGCGGGAGTCGCTGGAGGCGCTGCGGTGGTCGCCGAGGACGAACAGCGTGCCGTCGGGCACGACGACGTCGAAGGACACCGTGGACGCCCCGTCGCCCGCGTACAGGAAGGCGGACTCGTCGACCGACCGGCCGTTCACCCGGAGCCTCCCTTCCTTGTCACAGCAGACCACGTGGTCTCCCCCCACGCCCACGACGCGTTTGATGTAGTCGGCGTCCCCGAAGTATCCGGTGCCGTCGAACACGACGACGTCGCCCCGCCGCGGCTCGGCTCCGAAACGGTACGCCAACTTATTTACGAGAACGCGGTCGCCGATCCTCAATCCGGGCTCCATGGATCCGCTGGGGATCTGGAACGGCTGCGCCACCAGGGTGTTGAGCAGCAGCAGGAAGAGCAGGCAGACCAGCGCGGTCAGGGTGATCCGCCCGCCCGGGAGCCAGTCGGCGATCCGCGACACCAACGCGAAACGCGACCGGTCCTCCGGGCCCGGCGGAGCGGGTTCGGAGGAGCGGTCGCGCTCCGTCGGCTGTGCTTCGGTGTCCATCGGGGCCAGATGCTATCCGGCCCCGCTGTGACCCCGGGAAAGCGCTCAGCTCTCGCGCTTCTCCTTGATCTTCGCCGCCTTGCCGCGCAGCTCGCGCAGGTAGTACAGCTTGGCGCGGCGAACGTCACCGCGGGTGACGAGCTCGATCTTCTCCACGATCGGGGTGTGCACCGGGAAGGTGCGCTCGACGCCGACGGAGAAGGAGACCTTGCGGACCGTGAAGGTCTCGCGCACGCCGGAACCCTGGCGGCGGATCACCACGCCCTTGAACTGCTGCACACGGGAGCGGTTGCCCTCGATGACGCGGACGTGGACGTTGACGGTGTCACCCGGGCGGAAGGCCGGGACGTCGCTGCGCAGCGACGCGGCGTCGACGGAGTCGAGCAGGTGAGACATTTCGTCTGCTTTCTTCGCTGATGCCACAGGTCATCAACGGGAACTAGAAGTTCTGGATGAGAGCCGTGCGCGTCGGGGCGGGCGTCGTGTCCCCCTGTGGCAGGGGCGCACACCGGACGGCGCACAACAGCTGTCTATTCTTCCACGCCGTCGGTCCTGCGCCAAAATCGGCCGTACGGCTCGCCCTCCGGGTCGGGCGCCCAGCCCAGGATGGAGAGCATCTCGCGGTCCTTCTTGTCGAAGGCCTTGGGGTCGCAGCGCTCGATGAGGTCGGGCCGGTTGAGGGTCGTGCGCCGCAGCGCCTCGTCGCGGCGCCAGCGGGCGATCTTGCCGTGGTGCCCGCTGAGCAGCACCTCCGGGATCCCGCGGCCGCGCCACTGGGGTGGCTTGGTGTAGACGGGGCCCTCCAGGAGGTTGGCCATGGCGCCGGGCGCGAAGGAGTCGTCGCGGTGCGACTCGGCGTTGCCCAGGACGCCGGGCAGCAGCCGGGCCACGGCCTCCGTGACGACCAGGACGGCCGCCTCGCCGCCGGCCAGGACGTAGTCGCCGATGGACACCTCGTAGACCGGTATCCGGGTCGCGTACTCGTCGATGACCCGCCGGTCGATGCCCTCATAGCGCGCGGGCGTGAAGATCAGCCACGGCCGCTCGGACAGCTCCACGGCCAGCTCCTGGGTGAAGGGCCGGCCGCTGGGGGTGGGGACGATGAGCGCCGGGCCGTGGGAGCCGGTCTCGTAGCCGTCGGCGAGGACGGAGTCGAGGGCGTCGCCCCACGGGTCGGTCTTCATGACCATGCCGGGGCCGCCGCCGTACGGCGTGTCGTCGACGGTGTTGTGCCGGTCGTACGTCCACTCCCGCAGGTCGTGGACGTGCACGTTCAGCTGCCCACGCGCGCGTGCCTTGCCGACGAGCGAGACGTTCAGCGGTTCCAGGTACTCGGGGAAGATCGTGACGACGTCGAGCCGCATCAGTCCTCGTCCTCCGAGGCATCCTCCGCGGCGTCCCGGCTGGAGGCGACCTCCGCGCGGTCGTCGATCAGCCCGGGCGGCGGGGTGATGACGGCCCGCTGCTCCTCCAGGTCGATGTCGGTGACGATCTCCTCGACGAACGGGATCATCACCTCGCTGCCGTCGGGGCGCTCGACGATGAAGAGGTCCTGGGAGGGCAGGTGCGAGATCTCGGTGATCCGGCCGACCTCGACCCCGTCCTCGGTGACCACGTCGAGGTCGATCAGCTGGTGGTCGTAGTACTCGTCCTCGCCCTCCGGCAGCTCGTCCGGGTCGATGTCGGCGATCAGCAGGATGTTGCGCAGCGCCTCTGCGGCGTTGCGATCGGTGACGCCCTCGAAGCGCAGGAGCAGACGGCCGCTGTGGACGCGGCCGGTGGCGATGGTGAGGGGCCCCGCGGAGGCGGGGTCGGTGGCGAGTACGGCGCCTGGGGCGAGCCGCAGTTCCGGCTCGTCGGTGCGGACCTCCACGGTGACCTCGCCCTTGATGCCGTGGGCGCGGCCGATCCGTGCGACTACCAGCTGCACTGTGCTTGCTCTCCTGTCGGAACGACTGCGAGCCGAAGGCGGCTCATACGACTGCGGGCCGGGGACGGCCCAGTGGCCCTCCCCGGCCCGAGCCGGTGCTGCGTTGCGTCAGCGGACGTTGTCCACGTCGACGAGGTCGACCCGGACACCACGGCCGCCGATGGCGCCCACGACGGTCCGCAGGGCGCGCGCGGTGCGGCCGTTGCGGCCGATCACCTTGCCGAGGTCGTCGGGGTGGACCCGGACCTCCAGCACCCGCCCGCGGCGCAGGTTGCGCGAGGCGACCTGCACATCGTCAGGGTTGTCGACGATGCCCTTCACGAGGTGCTCGAGAGCCTCCTCGAGCATGCTCAGGCCTCGGTCGACTCGGAGGACTCGGCCGCGGCCTCGTCCTTCTTCTCAGCCTTCTTCTTCTGGGTGATGGCCTCACCCTTGCCCTCTTCGTCGCCACCCAGGGCCTCGAACGACGGGCGCGCCTTCTTCGGCTCGGCGACGAGCAGCGGAGCCGGGGCGGGCTCGCCCTTGAACTTCTGCCAGTCACCGGTCTTCTTCAGGATGGCGAGCACGGGCTCGGTCGGCTGGGCGCCGACGGAGAGCCAGTACGCCACGCGCTCGGCGTCGACCTCGATGACCGACGGGTTGTACGTCGGGTGGTACTTGCCGATCTCCTCGATCGCACGGCCGTCACGACGGGTGCGGGAGTCGGCGACGACGATGCGGTAGTGAGGCGAACGGATCTTGCCCAGACGCTTCAGCTTGATCTTGACTGCCACGGGAGTGGGTTCTCCTGGATTTGACGTGGTTGGGCACGGCGAGCATGCCGCGTGGGGTTGCGGTACCCGAGTGCCCGATGGACGCGTCAGCCGGAGGAGAGAGGGGTCCTGTGCGGCTGTCGAGTACAGCTAGCCATTCTGCCATACCCCGCGGGGCGCTTCTGAACGAGGGGCCGCGCGGGCATGCCCAGGGCACGCACCCGGCGTAGAGGTGACCGACGTCGGGTGCGCGGTCCGGCGCGACGAGGTGCCGCCGCACAGCGGCACCCCCCGCACGCGGCCGCCCGCTCCGGCACCCACGAGATGCCGAGAGGCCCTCAGCTCGCGGCGCCCGCGCCCACCACCTCGGGGATCCGGAACGGCTTGCCGCAGCCGCCGCAGACGATCGGCGCCTGCGCCAGCACCGACGGGACGACCCGGACGTTGCGGCCGCAGTCGCACACCGCCTTGACCCGGACCCCACCGCCGGAGGAGCCGTGCCGTGCGGCCGGGCCGCGGAAGGTGCGGGCCGTGTCGGCCGAGGTGGCCGCCGTGTGGGCCTTCAGGGCCCGTTGGAGGCGCTCGATCGTCGGGCGGTAGCGCCGCTTCGCCTCGGGGTTGAGCGTGACCAGCGAGAAGCCGCTGCTCGGGTGCGGCTCCTCGGGGTGGTCCAGGCCCAGCTCCTCGGCGATCGCGAGGAATCTGCGGTTGTGGTACCGGCCGGCACGGGAGGTGTCGCGGATTCCGCGCGCGGCGGCGATGCCATGGACTGCCTCATGGAGCAGTCGCTCGAAGGAGAGTTCGTGCCCGCACGCGGACGACGACTCCCCGATCAGGGACTCGGGCGCGGCAAGATCCGGCAGCTCGGGGTGGTACCGCTGAATGTCGGCCCACGCCTGCGCCAGCTCTGCGGCGAGAACAGGTGGTGTCGTGCTCACGTAATGACAACGAGCCTGGGTCCCGCTGTGTTCCTATTCCGGGGCATCCCAAATAATTTGCACGTACCCGTCAGTTGCCGCTGATGCGTCCTGACGAGGGCGGGTGCGCTGTTCTGCGGAGAAGTCGCACAGCTCACCACAAGGTGGTACGTAGCCTGACGTACGCCCCGGCGCGTACGCCCCCGTGCGCGCGCCGGGGTGTGTGTCACCCGCCGGTGCACAAGAGGCGTTTTCGGCCGAGTCCGCCCCACTTGGGTCAGCGCACGCGACGCCCGTGACGTTACCGGGTGCCTCCGCGCCGCCCCGCACCGCCCCGTCCCCCACGAGCGGACGCCGTACGACCCAGGTTGCCGGAATGTGAAATCTCGCCCCCGCGCGTGCGGACGGCCAAGCCGGAGCCCCGTACCACTGGACGCCGTCGCGAGCCGGGAGTTTCCTGGCATACGGGGGGCGAGCGCACGTCACGGGGGCTTCAGGAAACGGGGACAGCGGCAACTCTCGGCGGAATGGGGCGCTTACATATGACACCTACGCTCGTGCGTCAGCACCAGCGCGCGGAGGACACACCCCGCGTGGACCTGAGTGCACGCGCGCGTGACTGGTCCGAGATCCAGGAACGGATGCTCGTACCGCTCTACGAGGCCGTCTACGAACGACTGGATGTGGGCCCCGGCACGCGGCTGCTCGGCCTCGGCTGCGGCAGCGGCCTGGCCCTGCTGATGGCCGCCACCAGAGGCGCCACGGTCACCGGCGTCGAGCCCTCCTCACCCGAACGGCTCACCCTCGCGCGGGAACGGCTCCGCGCGGAATCGGGGGGCACGCGCGCGCGTACCGGCGCACCCGCCGTCGGCGCCTCGCTCGACACGCTCGGCACGCTCGACCGGCGTACGGACCCGGCCGGAGCCTCCGCACCGCCGTACGACCTCGTGACCGCCTTCGAACCCATCGGGTGCCGCGCGGGCGACTCCGACGGACTCGCCGCACTTCTCACCGCGGCCACCCCGCACGCCGTACGCGGGGCGGCGGTGGTGCTGGCCGGCTGGGGGCCGCCCGAGCGGTGCGCCACGACCGCCGTGCTGCGGGTGGCCGACAAGCTCGCGGACCCGTCGCGCGGAGCGGGCCGCTGGCGCCCGGCCCTGCGCGACGACCTGGAAGAGGTCGCCGAACGCGCCGGCCTGCGCCCCGACGGCTCCGGACGGGTCGCCTGCCCCTTCGGATACGCCGACCCGGACAGCGCCGTGCGCGGACTGCTCTCCACCGGACTGTTCGACGCGGCGATCACCGCGACCGACCAGGCACAGGTCGACAAGGAACTGCGGGAGGCCCTGCACCCGTACCGCCGCCCGGACCGCACGGTGTGGATGCCGAACGTCTTCCGCTATCTGATCGCCCGGGTCCCCTAGGGCCCGTCGTCTCAGGACCGTCGTCTGAGGCCCGTCGTCTAGGCCCCGTCGTCCTTGGCCAGCCGGGTGATCCCCGCGATCCGGTAGGCGTCGGCCTCCTCCAGCGTCTCCCGCTCCAGCAGGGCCGCCGCCAGCGCGTCCAGCTGCCCGCGGTGGTCGCGCAGCTTGCGGCAGGCCTCCTCGTAGCAGTCGTCCACGATGCGGCGCATCTCGCCGTCGATCACGTCCAGCGTCTGGGGCGCGGCGGCGAGGCCGTACGCCTGCTGGGCCTCGTCGGGCAGCGCGGAGAGCCGGCCGACCCGCTCGCTCATGCCCCAGCGGGCCACCATGCCGCGCGCGATCCTGGTGACCTGCTCGAGGTCGTTCTCCGCACCGGTGGTGATCACCCCGAAGACCACGTGCTCCGCGGCCATCCCGCCCAGCGCCCCGATGATCCGGCCCCGCAGATACTCCTCGGTGTACGCGTACTTGTCCGCGTCCGGCGTCGACAGCGTCACACCGAGCGCCCGCCCGCGCGGCACGATGGTGACCTTGCGGACCGGGTCGGCGCCCGGCTGGAGCATGCCCAGCAGCGCGTGCCCGCTCTCGTGGTACGCGGTCCGCCGGCGCTCCTCCAGCGGCATCACCAGCGCCCGCTCGGCCCCCAGCTGGACCTTCTCCAGCGCCTCCGAGAGGTCCGACTGCGTCACCCGCTCCTGCTGCCGCTTCACCGCGAGCAGCGCCGCCTCGTTGGCGAGGTTGGCCAGCTCCGCGCCGGTCATGCCGGGGGTCGTCCGGGCCACGTGCGCCAGGTCCACGTCGTCGGCCAGCGGGATCTCCCGCGTGTGGATCCGCAGGATCGCCTCGCGACCGCCCCGGTCCGGCGGCGAGACGTTGACGATCCGGTCGAAGCGGCCGGGCCGGGTCAGCGCCGGGTCGAGAATGTCCGCGCGGTTGGTCGCCGCGATCACGATCACGCCCTCCGCACCCGAGAAGCCGTCCATCTCGGTGAGGATCTGGTTGAGCGTCTGCTCGCGCTCGTCGTGGCCGCCCATCCCCGCACCGCCGCCCCGTGCGCGGCCGATGGTGTCGATCTCGTCGATGAAGATGATCGACGGCGCCACCTTGCGCGCCTCGGCGAACAGCTCCCGCACACGCGAGGCGCCCACCCCGACGATCATCTCGATGAACTCGGAGGCCGACGCCGAGAAGAACGGCACCCCCGCCTCGCCGGCCACGGCCCGCGCCAGCAGCGTCTTGCCGGTGCCCGGCGGACCGGCGAGCAGCACACCGCGCGGCATCTTGGCCCCCATCCGCCGATAGGCGTCCGGGTTCTTCAGGAAGTCCACGACGTCGTTCAGCTCGCCCTCGACCTCGTCGATCCCCGCGACGTCCGCGAACGTCGTCCGCTTCTCCCCCGGCTCCAGCTCCACCGGCTTGGGCGGTTCCTTGCGCCCGAACATGGCGCCGGCGCCGCCCATGCCCGCCCGCATCCGCCGCGCGATGACGATCCACAGCACGACCAGCAGCAGCATCGGCGCGAGCGAGATCAGCAGGTTGGCCAGAAGGCTGCGCTGCTGGACCACCGGTTCCGCGGTGACGGTGACGTTGTTCCGGGTCAGGTCCTCCCAGATCTGATCGTCCGCGAAGGCCGGCCGCTGGGTCTTGAACTTGGTGTAGGTCCCGTCGCCGTCCGGCCTGTCCTGGCCCTTCTTCAGCTGGCCCTGGATGGCGTCGCCCTTGGAGTAGATCTTGCTGACGTTGCCGTCGTCGACCTGCCTGCTGAACTCGGTGTACGAGATCGTCGGCTCGTCGCCGTCCCCGAAGAACGACAGCACCAGATTGGCGACCAGGAACACGATCAGCGCGGTGATGGCCAGAGTCCACCAGCCGCCGCGCATCCTCCGCCCACCGGACGGCGGCTTCGCCGGCTCCTCGGGAGTGCCCTCGGTACGCCAGGGCTGGTCGGGAGACTTGCGCGGCGGCGCAGGGTTGGTCATATCGGGACGTTACGCCAGAAAGACCGTACAAGCATGCGCAGGCCGTACAAGCATGCGCATGTACGACGCTGGGGGCGCCCCTCCGACGAGGGGCGCCCCCAGGGGACGTACGGCAGACGTCGCTCAGCCCATGAACTTCTTGAACTCGTCCGGCAGCTCGAAGTCCTGCCCGGCCTGCTGGCCGGGGAGCCCGAAGGCACCGCCGTTCTGCGCGGCGGCGGCGCGGCGGGCGGCCTCCTCCTGCTCCTGCTGCTTGCGCTTCATCGGGTTGCCGGAGCGCTGCTTGCCCTTGGCCTTCTTCGGCTGCTTCTTGGCCCGGCCGGGGCCGCCGCCCATGCCCGGCATCCCCGGCATGCCCGGCATACCGCCGCCCTGGGCCATCCGGGACATCATCTTGCGGGCCTCGAAGAACCGCTCGACCAGGTTCTTCACCGCGCTGACCTCGACACCGGAACCCTTGGCGATACGGGCGCGGCGCGAGCCGTTGATGATCGTCGGGTCCTGGCGCTCGGCCGGGGTCATCGACTTGATGATCGCGGCGGTGCGGTCGACGTCACGCTCGTCGAGGTTGTTGATCTGGTCCTTGATCTGCCCCATGCCGGGCAGCATGCCGAGCAGCTTGGAGATGGAGCCCATCTTGCGGACCTGCTCCATCTGGGACAGGAAGTCGTCGAGCGTGAACTCCTGGCCCTTCTTGGACGCCAGCTTGGAGGCCATCTTGGCGGCCTCTTCCTGGCTGAAGGTCTTCTCCGCCTGCTCGATCAGGGTGAGCAGGTCACCCATGTCGAGGATGCGGGAGGCCATCCGGTCCGGGTGGAAGGCGTCGAAGTCGTCGAGCTTCTCGCCGTTCGACGCGAACATGATCGGCTTGCCGGTGATCTGCCGGATCGACAGCGCGGCACCACCGCGGGCGTCACCGTCGAGCTTGGAGAGCACCACGCCGTCGAAACCGACGCCGTCGCGGAAGGCCTCGGCGGTGTTGACGGCGTCCTGACCGATCATCGCGTCGACGACGAACAGGATCTCGTCGGGCGAGACGGCGTCCCGGATGTCGGCCGCCTGCTGCATCATCTCCTGGTCGATACCGAGGCGACCGGCGGTGTCGACGATGACGATGTCGTGGACCTTGGACTTCGCGAAGTCGATGGAGTCCTTGGCGACCTTGACCGGGTCGCCGACGCCGTTGCCCGGCTCCGGGGCGTAGACCGCGACACCGGCGCGCTCGGCGACGACGCTCAGCTGGTTGACGGCGTTGGGGCGCTGGAGGTCGGCGGCGACGAGCAGCGGGGAGTGACCCTGCTCCTTGAGCCAGCGGCCGAGCTTGCCCGCGAGGGTGGTCTTACCGGCACCCTGGAGACCGGCCAGCATGATCACGGTCGGCGGCTGCTTGGCGAAGCGGAGACGGCGGGTCTCACCACCGAGGATGGTGACCAGCTCGTCGTTGACGATCTTCAGGACCTGCTGGGCCGGGTTCAGCGCCCGCGAGACCTCGGCCCCGAGCGCCCGCTCCTTGACGTTCTTGATGAACGTCCGGACGACCGGCAGCGCCACGTCCGCTTCGAGGAGCGCGATGCGGATCTCGCGCGCGGTGGCGTCGATGTCCGCCTCGGAGAGCCGTCCCTTGCCGCGCAGGTTCTTGAAAGTCGCTGAGAGGCGATCGGAGAGAGTATCGAACACGGCGCTCGCGGTCCTCAGGGTCGGTGGCTGCTGGCAATCGCCCTCCAGGGTATCCCGGCCGCGCAGGTGGCCGGGATCCCCGGTTCAGCCGCGCAGCGTCTCTTCCAGCTTCCGCGCCACGGAGGCCGCCTCCTCGCTGGGCAGCGGAGCGCCCTCGTGGCCGGTGACGTAGAAGGCGTCCACCGCGTTGGCGCCCAGGGTGCTGACATGCGCGCTGCGCACCCGCACCCCCGCGTCCTCCAGTGCCCGGCCGATCCGGAACAGCAGTCCCGGCGCGTCCTGTGCGCGTACCTCGATCACCGTGGCCAGCCGGGACGCGGCCGGGTGGACCGAGACCCTCGGCGGTGGCGCCACCAGACCCCGGCGGCGCGGATACGCGGCGTCGCGTTCGGCGAGGCGGCCCGCGATGTCCAGGGAGCCGTCCAGGGCCCGTACCAGGTCGGCCCGCAGGCGGGCGGCCTGCGGCAGGGAGCCGTACTCGGCGGCGACCCGCCAGTTCAGCAGCAGGACGGAGCCGTCGACGCCATCCGGCAGGTCCAGCGCGCGCAGTTCCGCGGTGCGGACGGTCAGGCGGTGCATCGCCAGAACGCCGGCCACCGCGGGCAGCACACCCGGCTGGTCCGGTACGGCGATGAGGAGCTCCACGCCGAGCGGCTCGGGGTCTCCCGAGGGTTTCTCCTCGGTCGGCGGCTCGGTCTGGGCCCGCAGCGCCAGCACGGGGCTGCCCGTGGCGATCGCCTCGATGGCGAGCCGTTCCTGCTCGGCGGTGGGCGCGGCGGCCTCCGGCTCCTCCGGGTCGTCTCCGGCGAGCACGGCCGCGACCCGTTTCACCAGGTCGGCGACCAGGGATCCCCGCCAGGACGACCAGGCGGCCGGGCCGGTGGCCAGGGCGTCCGCCTCGGTCAGGGCGTGCAGCAGCTCCAACGTGCCCGGTGAGCCGACCGCCTCGGCGACCGACCGCACGGTGGCCGGGTCGTCGAGGTCGCGGCGGGTGGCGGTCTCCACCAGCAGAAGGTGGTGGCGTACGAGTGTGGCGAGGACCGCCACGTCCTCGCGGTCGAAGCCGATCCGGGCGGCCACGTCGCGCGCGATGATCTCGCCGGCGACCGAGTGGTCGCCGGGCCAGCCCTTGCCGATGTCGTGCAGCAGCGCGCCGACCAGGAGGAGGTCGGGGCGGCTGACGCGGCGGGTGAACTCGGAGGCCCGGACGGCGGTCTCGATGAGGTGCCGGTCGACGGTCCAGATGTGCACGGCGTTGCGCTGCGGCCGGCAGCGCACCCGCTCCCAGTCGGGCAGCAGCCGGGTGATGAGCCCCTCGGCCTCCAGGGCCTCCCAGACCTCCACGGTCGGGCGGCCGGACCCGAGCAGGGTCACCAGCTGTTCGCGTGCCTCGGCGGGCCAGGGGGTGGGCAGGGGGCGCACGGTGGCGGCCAGGCGCCGTACGGCGTGCAGGGAGAGCGGAAGTCCGGCCTGCGCGGCGGCGGCCGCGGCGCGCAGGGGGAGCACGGGGTCGCGTTCGGGGCGCGCGGCGCGGGCGAGCACCACCTCACCGTCCTGCTCCACCACGCCTTCGGCCAGCGGCGAGCGCTCGGCCGTCGGCTTGCCGCCGCCCAGCATGGCGCGCAGCCGTGGCCGCACGGCGCGCGAACGCAGCACGCGCCCCACTTCGCGCCAGGTGACGTCACTGGCGTACGAGATGACGCGCGCCGCCTCGTAGACCTGCCGCAGGAGGGTGTCGGCGTCGAGGAGTCCCAGCTCGGCCGCGACCTGGTCCTGTTCCTGGAGGGAGAGGCGGTCGGTGGCGCGGCCGGTGGTCAGGTGCAGGGCGTCGCGGACGTCGAGGAGCCGGCGGCGGGCGTCGTCGAGGCCTTCGCGCGGGGCGTCGGCCAGCCAGGAGGCGGCGACGGCACGCAGTGCGGTGGCGTCCCGGAGGCCGCCGCGGGCCTCCTTGAGGTCGGGCTCCAGCAGGTACTGGAGTTCGCCCTGGCGCTCGGCGCGTTCGGCGCACAGCTCCTGGAGTTCGGGCAGGCGTTTGGGGGCCTGGTTGCGCCAGTCGGCGAGGACGGCGGTGCGCAGTCCGGCGGTGAGGCCGAGGTCGCCGGCGAGGTGGCGGGCGTCGAGGAGGCCGAGCTGGACCTTCAGATCCTCCGCGGCGGTCTTGCGGGCCTCGGCCGGGGTGCGCACGGAGTGGTCGAGGGCGAGGCCGAGGTCCCAGACGGGGTACCAGAGGCGGTCGGCGAGGGCGGCGATCGCGTCGGCGTCGCCGCCGTCGTGCAGGAGCAGCAGGTCCAGGTCGCTGCGCGGCGACAGCTCCCCACGGCCGTAGCCGCCGACAGCGATCAGCGAGACGCCCTTGAGCCCGCCGGCACCGGCGTCGAACAGGCCCGCCAGCCACTCGTCGGTCAGCTCGGCCAGCGCGGCACGGCGCGGCGGCCCGGACCGCGCCCCCTCCTGGAGGAGGCGCAGCCGGGCCGCCGCGTAGCCGCTGGGTCCCGAGTCCTCTGCTTCCGTACGTACGTCCGTACTCGTCACCCAGCGACTCCTGTTCTCTTCGTCAGAGCGCGTCAGATCGCGTTCTTTCAGAGCGCGTCCGGACCGCGCTCGCCGGTGCGGACCCGGACGGCGGTCTCGACCGGGAGGGACCAGACCTTGCCGTCACCGATCTTGCCGGTGCGGGCCGCCTTGACGATGACATCGATCAGCTGTTCGGCGTCGTCGTCCTCGGCGAGCACCTCGATGCGGATCTTGGGGACCAGGTCGACGGTGTACTCGGCACCGCGGTAGACCTCGGTGTGGCCCCGCTGACGACCGTAGCCGCTCGCCTCGGTGACCGTCAGGCCGTGGACTCCGAAGGCCTGGAGGGCTTCCTTGATCTCGTCGAGCCGGTGGGGCTTCACGACGGCGGTGATGAGCTTCATGCGTCCACCTTCTTGGACTCGGCCTGGACGACGGGGGCGGGCACGGGAGTGGAGCGGGAGGTGCCGCCACCGGCGCCGCTGAAGTCGTATGCGGTCTCGGCGTGCTCGGCCTGGTCGATGCCGGCCACCTCGTCGTCCTCGGGGACCCGCATGCCGATGGTCTTGTCGAGGACGAAGGCGAGGATCGCGGAGACGATCAGGGAGTAGGCGAGGACCGCGAAGACACCCGCGGCCTGCTTGCCGAGCTGGGCGGCGTCACCGCCGTAGAAGAGGCCCTTGACGTCGGACTGGCCCTCGCCGGAGGCGAAGAAGCCGATCAGCAGGGAGCCGACGATGCCGCCGACGAGGTGGACGCCGACCACGTCGAGGGAGTCGTCGTAGCCGAACTTGTACTTCAGGCCGACGGCCATGGCGCACAGCAGACCGGCGATGGCGCCGACCGCGATCGCGCCGAGCGGGTCGACCGCGCCACCGGCCGGGGTGATGGCGACCAGGCCGGCGACGGCACCGGAGGCGGCGCCCAGCGTGGTGAAGGCGCCGTGGCGCAGCTTCTCGTAGATCAGCCAGGCGAGCATGGCGGCGGCGGTGGCGACCTGGGTGTTGACGAACATCAGGGAGCCGACGCCGTCGTCGTTGCCGAGCCAGGAGCCCGCGTTGAAGCCGAACCAGCCGAACCACAGCAGACCGGCACCCAGCATGACCAGCGGCAGGCTGTGCGGGCGCATCGGGTCCTTCTTGAAGCCGACGCGCTTGCCGATGACCAGGATGACGCCGAGCGCGGCGGCACCGGCGTTGATGTGGACCGCCGTACCACCGGCGAAGTCGATCACGCCCAGTTCGAAGGCCCAGCCGCCGGTGCCCCAGACCCAGTGGGCGACGGGGAAGTAGACGACGGTGGCCCACAGGGCGATGAACAGCGCCCAGGCGGTGAACTTCACCCGGTCGGCGAGGGCACCGCTGATCAGGGCGGGGGTGATGATCGCGAACATCAGCTGGAAGACGGCGAAGACGAGGACCGGGATGGTGTAGCCGTCCCAGACGGCGTCCTTGTCGATGCCGGTGAAGCCGACGTAGTCCGAGTTCCAGGCGAAGATGCCGCCGGAGTCGTTGCCGAAGGCCATGGAGAAGCCGTACAGCACCCACAGGATGGTGACGATCCCCAGGCTGATGAAGCTCATCATCAGCATGTTCAGGGTGCTCTTGACGCGGACCATGCCCCCGTAGAAGAAGGCCAGGGCCGGCGTCATCAGCATCACCAGGGCGGAACAGATGAGCATGAAGCCTGTGTTGGCGGCAGAGATCTCCGTCTCTGCGGCAAGCGTGATGGCTGCTGGTGCCATCGGCGTCTCCTCGTCGTTGGATACGGCCCCGTGCGGGCGAAGCCTGGAGCGGATTGAGGGGTGGGCCGGTTATGCGCCACGAGATTGGCGCAGCGCGGTTTCGGTGGAAGCCCCTCGTTGTTTCGCCGCCGTGACGAAGGCGCCGTGCGTGTTACGCATCGATGAATTGCCGGATCGCGGGCCGCGCGATCGTTATCGTGGCGCAACCTTCGGAGGAAGACCTTCGGAGATCTTCGAAGGAGGCCCTCGGAGGAGTTCCTCGGAGGAGATCATTCGAAGGCGATCTCCGGAGGCGCACAGAAGCCGGCCGCGGGCGGCCTTCCGATGACCTGGCATGGGGGAGCCGAGTCGGGCAGTTCGGGAGGGCCGGCCGCGGCCGGGGCTTGGGTTGTGGGGGTCAGACCGCCTCGGCGGTCTCGGGCAGCTCCGCCGCGAGCTTGTCGGTGAGGTCGACGACCTCGGCGAGATCACCGAAGTCGCGGGCGGCGGTGTCGACGGTCTTTCGGATACGGGTGTTCACCCGCTCGGAACGGACCTTCTTGGCGACCTGCATGGCCCGCTCGGCGAAGACGGCGCTCTGCTCGGGCTCGCGCTGGAGCAGATGGACCGAGGCCATGCCGATCAGGTTGAGTGCGTACGACCGCTGGTGCTCGGTGTCCTGGGCGAACAGCTCGACGGCCCGCTGCATCAGCGGCTCGGCCAGGGAGGCGTAGGTGGGGCTGCGGCCGGCGACATAGGCCAGGTCGCGGTAGGAGTGGCTGTTCTCGCCGTGCAGCTCGGCCTCGGAGAAGAAGCGGATCCAGTCGGGGTCCGGCTCGTCCCAGTCCTCGGCCTCGGCGAAGACGTCCTCGGCCATCCGCACGGCCCGCTTGGTCTTGCCGGGCTGGCCCATGTTGGCGTACGCGCGGGCCTCCATCGCATACAGCATCGACTGGGTCCGCGGGCTCGCGCAGTCCCGGCTGCCGTACTGCGCGAGGTGGATGAGTTCCAGCGCGTCGTCGGGCCGGCCGAGGTGGATCATCTGGCGGCTCATGCTGGACAGGATGTACGAGCCGAGCGGGCGGTCGCCGGCCTCCTTGGCGGCGTGCAGGGCGAGGACGAAGTACTTCTGCGCGGTGGGCTGGAGTCCGACGTCGTAGCTCATCCAGCCGGCCAGTTCGGCCAGCTCGGCGGCGACCTTGAAGAGCTTGCGGGTGGTGGCCTCCGGCTGGGGCTCCTGGAGCAGGTCGGTGACCTCGTGCAGCTGGCCGACGACGGCCTTGCGGCGCAGCCCGCCGCCGCACTGGGCGTCCCACTGCCGGAACATCACGGTGGTGGACTCCAGCAGGTCCAGCTCGGGCCGGGAGAGCCGCCCGCGCGCGCGGCTGGTCGGCACGGCCCGGGCTTCCTGCGGCGGGGCGGGCGGGGCCGGCACGAGCCAGCGCTGCATGGGCTCGATGAGGGCCGGGCCCGCGGACAGGGCCAGCGAGGTCCCGAGGAAGCCGCGCCGCGCCAGCATCAGGTCGCTGCGCGAGAACTCGCTGAGCAGTGCCACCGCCTGCGGGCCCGTCCAGGGCATGTCGACTCCGGACGCGGAGGGTGACTGGCGGGCGGTACGCAGCCCCAGGTCCTCGACGGAGACGACACAGCCGAACCGCTCGGAGAACAGCTCGGAGAGGATCCGGGGGATCGGCTCGCGCGGGTTCTCGCCGTCGAGCCAGCGCCGGACCCGTGAGGTGTCCGTCGAGATGTGGTTGGCGCCCAACTGGCGTGCCCGGCGGTTGACCTGGCGGGCCAACTCGCCCTTGGACCAGCCGCTGCGCACGAACCACGAGCCCAACAGCTCATTCGGGCGCTTTTCAGCGTTCGTCCCGCTTCCGCCGTTGCCGCCCACTGGAACGCCCCCATCCCTCAGACCGCTTGTCATCGAGTGCGCCAAGCCTTATCAGAATGCCGGGCGAGTGGGTTGCCCGTCCCGGAGTTGTCACCCTTCGAACGGGAAACCGACTTGCCTCCGGCATACCCACCGGCGCATGTGCCCCACCCGCTGTGCACTCACAGTAATCCTACGATCACCCCTCCAGCCATGGCGATTCCAGAATCGCCACCATTCGCCACCCCTTCGAATGAACTCACGGACGCCTCTGCACGATTCACTTGACACATGACAGCCGGGGATGGGCGGACCGACGCACTCGAGGGCGCGCACGGCCAGGCGCACCACCCGGCACGCTTCCGGGCGCCGAGTGAACCGCGCGGCAGGGGGCAGCCGGGTAGACGAGGTCACGTTCCGCATTCATCTCGATCCGTCTCGTAACCACCGGTGCGCCGGACCCGTTGGAGGGGGCATGGGCTTCACGATCGGCAGCAGTCGGGGCATCCGCGACATCCGGTCCGGCTCGCGCCGCCGCGGCCGCTCGTCGGAGTGCACCGCCGTGGCCGAGTACACCGGGCTGTGGGGATGGGACGTCGTACCGGGCGCGCGGGCCGCCGCGGGCCTGTGTTCCTGCGGTCGCGCCGACTGCCCGGCACCGGGCGCGCATCCGCTGGACTTCGCCTCCCGGGTGCCGGCCGGGGCGACGCTGGACGAGGTGACCGACGCCTGGGCTCAGACCCCGGGCGCGGCGGTGATGCTGCCGGTCGGCAGGGCGTTCGACGTGATCGAGGTGGCCGAACCCGCCGGTCGGCACGCCCTGGTCCGGCTGGAGCGCATGGGTGTCCCGCTCGGCCCGGTGACCGCCACCCCGGACGGCCGCGCCCACTTCTTCGTCTCCCCCGGCGCCGCCGCCGAGCTTCCCGCCCTGCTGTACCGCATGGGCTGGGACGACCCGGCCCTCGACCTGCGCGGTCTCGGCCCCGGTACGCACATCACGGCGCCGCCCTCCGACCGCGGCGGCCTCGGTCCGGTGCGCTGGCTGCGCTCCCCCGCCCTCGACTCGGCGAGCCACCCGCCGGAGGCCCGGCTGCTGCTGGGCACGCTGGCGTACGTGGCACACCGGTCACGGGCGTAGCGGACGCCCCTACGACGAAGCGCCCGTCCCCTTGTCCACCGGGGCGGGCGCTTCGGCCACATACGGATTTCCGGAGGTCGTGTCATTCTCCGATGAGCGCGTCGACGAACGCCTCCGGCTCGAACGGCGCGAGGTCGTCCGCGCCCTCTCCGAGCCCGACCAGCTTCACCGGGACGCCCAGCTCGCGCTGGACCGCGACCACGATGCCGCCCTTGGCGGTGCCGTCGAGCTTGGTGAGCACGATGCCGGTGATGTCGACGACCTCGGCGAAGACCCGGGCCTGGACGAGGCCGTTCTGGCCGGTGGTGGCGTCGAGGACGAGCAGCACCTCGTCGAGGGGGGCGTGCTTCTCGACGACGCGCTTGACCTTGCCCAGCTCGTCCATGAGGCCGGTCTTGGTGTGGAGCCGGCCGGCGGTGTCGATGAGCACGACATCGGCGCCGATCTCCTTGCCCTCCTTCACCGCGTCGAACGCGACGGAGGCCGGGTCGCCGGCCTCGGGGCCGCGCACGGTGTGGGCGCCGACGCGCTCGCCCCAGGTCTGGAGCTGGTCGGCGGCGGCGGCGCGGAAGGTGTCGGCGGCGCCGAGCACGACGCTGTTGCCGTCGGCGACCAGGACCCGGGCGAGCTTGCCGGTGGTCGTGGTCTTGCCGGTGCCGTTGACACCGACGACCATCACGATGCCGGGCTTGCGGTCCTCGGGCTCGGTTTTCACGGTGCGGTCGAAGTCGGTGCCGACCAGGGTCAGCAGCTCCTCGCGGAGCAGACCGCGCAGCTGTTCGGGGGTACGGGTGCCGAGCACCTTCACACGCTCGCGCAGCCGTTCGACCAGCTCCTGGGTGGGCTGGACGCCGACGTCGGCGGTGAGCAGGGTGTCCTCGATCTCCTCCCAGGTGTCCTCGTCCAGGTGCTCGCGCGAGAGCAGCGAGAGCAGGCCCTTGCCCAGGGCGTTCTGGGAGCGGGAGAGCCGGGCGCGCAGGCGCACGAGGCGTCCGGCGGTGGGCTCGGGGATCTCGATCGGGGGAGCCTCGATGGGCTCCTCGACGACGGGAGGTTCCTCGACGGCGACCGGGGCCGAGCCGTCCGGGAGGTCCACCTCCTCGATCGTGCGGCGCGGTTCCTCCTTCGGCGTCTCGGCCTCGTCGCCGACGTGCGGCTCGGCCGGAGGTGCGGTGAGGTCGGGCGTCGTGGGGGGCGGCGGGGGCAGCTGCTTCTTGCGCCGGCTGCCGACCACGAGCCCGCCGAGCGCGCCGAGCACGACCACGGCGATGACTACAGCAAGGATGACGATGTCCATAACGCGTCCAGTATCGGCCATGGGGGTCCGCCGGACCCTTCTTGTGGCTTCCTCTGAGAGACAAACCGCACCGGTGGGTGCGAGTCGGGCCAAAGTACAATGGCATCGGCTCCGTCAACGCGCGTAGAGTCCCGACGTCCCCCCGTCCCCCCACCGCTAGGCATGTTCTTCATGAGCAAGACCGCCGAGACCGAAGGCGCTCTCGAAACCCGCGGCATCGAGCAGGTACCGGACCACGAGCGCACCGCGAGAACCCGTGAGCTGTTCCCCACCTGGGTGGGCGCCAACATCAGCGTGCTGCTGCTCACCATGGGCGCGAGCCTGGTCGTGGCCTACCACCTCAACATCTGGCAGGCGCTGGTCGTCGCCGTCGTCGCGCCGGTCGTGTCGTACGGCCTGGTCGGGCTGATCGGCATCGCGGGCAAGCGGGGCGGCGCGCCGGGCATGGCGCTCTCCCGGGCCGTCTTCGGCCAGCGCGGCAATCTGCTGCCCGGTTCGCTGATCTGGATCGCCCGCTGGGGCTGGGAGACGATCAACGCGGTGACCGGCGCCTACGCCATGCTCACCATCCTGGACATCGTGTTCGGCATCCGTGCGAACAGCGTGCTGGACATGGTGATGCTGCTGGCGTTCGTGGTCGCGACGTTCGCGATCTCCGGACTCGGCATCGGCGCCGTGCAGAAGTGCAACAAGTACGCGACCTACCTCTTCGGCGCGTTCTCCGTGCTGGTGCTGGGCTATCTGGCGGTGAACACGGACTGGTCGAAGGTGCTGGACCACTCGGCCGGTTCGACGGCCGCGGTGATCACCGGAATCGGCATGATCGCGGCGGGTGGCGTCAGCTGGATCCCGTCCGCGCCGGACTTCACGCGCTATCTGCCGCGCACGGCGTCGTCGAAGGCGATCGTGGGCACGGCGGTGGGCGGCGCCGGTGTCGTCGTGCTGCCGATGGTCCTGATGGGCGCGGTGATGGCGGTGTCCACGCCGGACCTGGCCTCGGCCGCCGACCCGGTCTCCTTCCTCGGCGAGATCCTGCCGACGTGGATCGCGGTGCCGTATCTGCTGATCGCGCTGATCGGCATGCTGCTGATCAACGCGATGTCGATGTACTCGGCGGGCTTCACCGCGCAGACCCTGGGCATCAAGGTGCCGCGCCACTGGGCGGTGTCCGTCAACGCCCTCATCTCGCTGGTCTTCGGCGGCGTGCTGATGCTGGTGGCGACGAGCTTCATGGGCTCCTTCATCGCCTTCCTGTCCCTGCTGGCGGTGGCGTTCTCGGCCTGGGTCGGCGTGTTCGGCGCGGACATGCTGCGGCGTACGTCGTACGACGGCGAGGCCATGGCCGACACGACCCGCACCAGCGCCTACTGGTACCGGGGCGGCTTCTCCCCCGCCGCGGTGACCGCCTGGGCCGTCGGCCTGGTGGCGGGCCTGCTGTTCACCACGTCGGACTGGTTCACCGGCCCGCTCGCCGCGAACAACGTCATCGGCGAGTACGGCCTCGGCTGGGTCGCCACGATCGTGATCTCGGGGCTGCTGTACCTGGCCCTGCCGAAGCCGGCGGTGACCACGCCGGCGACGAAGGCCGCCGAGCCGGTCACGTCCGAGAACCGCCCGAACGCGCCCATGGCCATCTGACGATCCGTCAGCTACCGTCCCCCTCCACCGACCCGTACCGGAGGGGGACTTCGCCATGCCCGTCACGGTCGTCCGTTTCAACCTGGTCGAGCCCGGCGCCACCCCCGCCTCCCTCGGCGCCCGCTACCGGGCCGCCCTGGAGATGGCCGCGTACGCCGACGCGCACGGTGTCACCACGGTGCAGACCGAGGAGCACCACGGCGTCGCCGACAACTGGCTGCCGTCGCCGTTCGCCTTCGCGGGCGCCGTACTGGGAGCCACCCGGCGGATCGCGGTGACCGTCTCGGCGGCCATCGGCCCGCTGCACGACCCGCTGCGGCTCGCCGAGGACATCGCCGTGCTGGACCTGCTGAGCGGCGGCCGGCTGGTGACCGTCGCCGGGATCGGCTACCGGGTCGAGGAGTACGAGCGGGCCGGGGTGTCCTGGGCGCGCCGGGGACGGCTCCAGGACGAGCTGCTGGAGACCCTGCTCCAGGCCTGGACCGGCGAGGAGTTCACCTACCGGGGCCGTACGGTACGGGTCACGCCGCGCCCCTTCACCGAGCCGCACCCCCTGCTGCTGGTCGGCGGCTCGTCGCGGGCCGCCGCCCGCCGCGCCGCCCGGCTCGGGCTGCCGTTCTTCCCCAGCGCGCATCTGCCGGAGCTGGAGGCGTACTACAAGGAGCGGCTCGTGGAGTACGGCACCGAGGGCTGGACGATGATGCCCGCCGCCGAGACCCCGCTGCTGCACCTCGCCGAGGACCCCGACCGCGTCTGGGCGGCGTACGGCGAGCACTTCCTGCACGAGGCGCGGACGTACGCCTCCTGGCAGCACTCGGGTGTGCGCTCGGCGGTGCGTTCGACGGCCCGCACGGTGGACGAGCTGCGCGCGGAGGGCGTGTACCGGGTGCTGACGCCGGACGAGTGCGTGGCGTGGGGGCCGGCGCAGCTGGTGCTGCATCCGCTGGTCGGCGGGATGCCGGTGGAGGAGGGCCGGCGGAGTCTGCGGCTGCTGTGCGAAGACGTACTGCCCCGGCTCGGTGAGTGAGCCGGGGCAGTACGTCTTACGGGTGTCGAGGAGCGGGCAGCGGGGACTTGGCCCGTCTCCTCGAGTCGAGGGAGCCTCGGGTGAGGCTCAGCCCATCTCCTCCAGCTTCTTGCCCTTGGTCTCGGGCACGAACTTGAGGATGAAGGGGATGGAGAGGAAGGCGAACACCGCGTACATGACGTAGGTGAGCGACAGGTTCCACTCCGAGAGGTCCGGGAAGGTGATGGTGATCACCCAGTTGGCGATCCACTGGGCCGAGGCGGCCACACCGAGCGCGGCGGCGCGGATCTTGTTCGGGAAGACCTCGCCGAGCATGACCCAGACGACCACACCCCAGGACAGGGCGAAGAAGAGCACGAAGGCGTTGGCGGCGATCAGCGCGACGTAGCCCTGCGCGGTGGGCAGCGGGTCGTTGCCGTTCTGGAAGGAGAAGGACCAGGCCGCCGCCGCGAGCGAGATGCCCATGCCGACCGAGCCGATGAGCGCCAGCGGCTTGCGGCCGATGCGGTCGACGAAGATCATCGCGATCACGGTACCGATGATGTTGATGATCGAGGTCTCGAACGAGTAGAAGAACGAGCTCGACGGGTCGACGCCGACGGACTGCCACAGCAGGTTCGAGTAGTAGAAGATGACGTTGATGCCGACCAGCTGCTGGAAGACGGAGAGGCCGATACCGATCCAGACGATCGGCAGCAGACCGAAGCGGCCGCCGAGCAGGTCCTTGAAGGTGGACTTGTGGTCGCTGCGCATCGCCTCGTCGATCTCGGCGACACGGGCGTCCAGGTCGATGTCGCCCTCGACGTCACCGAGCACCTTCTTGGCGTCGGTGATCCGGCCGACGCTGATCAGGTAGCGCGGCGACTCGGGGATGGCGAAGGAGAGCAGACCGTAGATCACGGCCGGCACGAGCATCACGCCGAGCATCCACTGCCAGGCTTCCAGGCCGGCGATCTGCCCGCGCTCCTCGCCGTCGGCCATGTTCAGGATGGCCCAGTTGACGAGCTGGGAGACGGCGATGCCGATGACGATGGCGGCCTGCTGGAACGAGGCGAGCCTGCCTCGGTAGGCGGGCGGGGCGACCTCGGCGATGTAGGCCGGGCCGATGACCGAGGCCATACCGATGGCGATACCGCCGAGCACGCGCCAGGCCGCGAGGTCCCAGGCGGCGAACGGCAGACCCGAGCCCACCGCACTCACGGCGAACAGCACCGCGGCGATCTGCATGACCCGGATACGGCCGATCCGGTCGGCGATCCGGCCGGCGACGGCCGCACCCACGGCGCTGCCCAGCAGGGCGCAGGCGGCAACGGTTCCGGTGGCACCGGAGCTGAGGTCGAACCGGGCCTGGATGCCGCCGTTCGCACCGTTGATGACGGAGCTGTCGTAGCCGAACAGGAAACCGCCCATGGCGGCCGCGGCGGTGATGAAGACGACGTGCCCGAGATGTTCGGGGTGCGCCGACTTGGCTCCTGACTGAGGTGCCTGCGCTGTGCTGGTCACTGGGTAACTCCTCGGGCCGCCGGCAACGCTGCCGGCTGGGGGCGAGCCCTTCCAGGGGTGGGGTGTTCACACCGCTCACACCTGAAGGTAAAAGCAACGTTGCAGAGACTATGCCTTCAGGTTTCGAAGTCAATAGGCCAAGACCTGTGAATTTTCCCCATGACGTGTCAGCCTTGTGTTCACTTCTTGAAGTGATCTAGGAGGGGCGCAGGTCGCTACTGGTGTAGACCCTTATGCAGACCGCTGCCCGGAAGCGGGCGTTCAACGCAGCCGCTGGCTGATGACCTTCGACACACCGTCGCCCTGCATGGAGACGCCGTACAGCGCGTCGGCGACCTCCATGGTCCGCTTCTGGTGCGTGATGACGATGAGCTGCGAGGTCTCCTGCAGCTCCTGCATGATCCGGATGAGCCGCTGGAGGTTGGTGTCGTCCAGTGCGGCCTCGACCTCGTCCATGACGTAGAACGGGCTGGGCCGGGCCTTGAAGATCGACACCAGGAGGGCGACGGCGGTGAGTGAGCGCTCACCGCCCGAGAGCAGGCTCAGCCGCTTGACCTTCTTGCCCGGCGGCCGGGCCTCGACGTCCACACCCGTGGTGAGCATGTTGTCGGGATCGGTCAGGATCAGCCGCCCCTCACCGCCGGGGAAGAGGCGACTGAAGACGCCCTCGAACTCTCGTGCGGTGTCCCGGTAGGCCTCGGTGAAGACCTGTTCGACCCGCTCGTCGACCTCCTTCACCACCTGAAGCAGGTCCGCGCGGGTCTTCTTCAGGTCCTCCAGTTGCTCGCTGAGGAACTTGTGGCGCTCCTCCAGCGCCGCGAACTCCTCCAGGGCGAGCGGATTCACCTTTCCGAGCTGCTGGTACGCCCGTTCGGCCGCCTTCAGCCGCTTCTCCTGCTCCGCGCGGACGAACGGCCTCGGCTGGTTGCGCGGGTGCTCGGGGTCCTCCGGCAGCTCCTCGCCCTCGGCGGGCGGGGAGGGCGGTACGAGCTGATGGGGGCCGTACTCGTCGACGAGGCCGACGGGCTCCACGCCCAGCTCCTCCAGCGCCTTGGTCTCCAGCTGCTCGATGCGCAGCCGCTTCTCGGCGCCGAGCACCTCGCCGCGGTGCACCGAGTCGGTGAGCTTGTCGAGCTCGGCCTTGAGGTCACGGCCCTGGGTGCGGGCGGTGGCCAGCTCCTGCTCGCGCCTCGCCTTGGCGGCCTCGGCGGCGGAACGCTCCTGCTCGGCGCGGGCCAGGGAGACCTCGACGTGCGCGAGCAGCTGCCGGGCGCCCGAGGCGACGGCCTCGGCGACGGCCGCCTCGTGGCGCAGCCGGGCCCGCCGCTGCTCGGCACGCGCGCGTGCGTCGCGCTCCGCTTGGGCCGCGCGGTCGAGGGAGTCGGCGCGGCCGGCGAGCCCCTTGACGCGTTCCTCGTGCGTACGGACCTGGAGGCGGGCCTCCATCTCGGTCTGCCGGGCGTTGGCGCCGTCCGCCGCGAGCCGGTCCCGGACCGAGGTGTCCGGCTCCTCCTCGATCGGCATCTCCTCGGCCACGGCCAGCCGTTCGGCCAGCTCCTCGACCTCCTGGAGCGCCTTGTCCAGCGCCTCCTGCGCCCGCGCGGCGGCGGCGACGCTGCGCTCCGCTTCTCCCGCCGCTCCCCTGGCCTGCCCGGCGAGCCGGCCCAGCTGCTGCGCCACCGCCGACTTCTCCCGGTCGGCGGCCCGGCGCCGCTCGCCCAGCTCCTCGACGAGCGCGGCGGCCTCGGTGCGCTGCTCGGCGGCCACGTGCTGCGCCTCGGTCAGCTGCTCGCACCGCACCTCCAGCTCCGCCAGCTCGGCGGCGGCCTCGTCCACGGAGGCCTGCACCTCCAGAAGACTCGGCGCCCCGGCGGAACCGCCGTGCGCGAAGTGGGCGCCCAGCAGGTCTCCCTCCGCGGTGACCGCCGTCAGCTCCGGCCTTGCGTAGACCAGCTCCTCGGCGTCCTCCAGTGTCGGCACCACGACGATTCCGCGCAGCAGGCGTCGTACGGCGGGCATGAGCTCGGCGGGGCCGCGGACGAAGCGCTCTGCGGGGAGGGGTGTGCGCTCCTCGGGGAGGGCTGGGCGCTCCTCGGGGAGGGTGGTGGCGGGCGGGTGGGCGTCTGCGGGCTCGTCGTGGCTGGTCGCGCAGTTTCCCGCGCCCCTTTGGGGGGCTGGGCCGCGGTCGTCGGCTGCCGGTTCGTCGTGGTTGGTCGCGCAGTTCCCCGCGCCCCTTTGGGGGGCTGGGCCGCCGTTGTCGGGTGCCGGTTCGTGGGGGCTGGGCGCGCCGTTCCCCGCGCCCCCTTGCGGGGCTTCCTCCGGTGCGCCCGTCAGCAGCAGGGCCGCGCGGCCGCCGTCCTGTTTGCGCAGCAAGCGGAGCGCTTCGGCTGCCGAGGCCGGGGTCGTGACGGCGATCGCGTCCGCCGCCGCGCCGAAGGCGGTGGCCAGGGCGACCTCGTAGCCGGGGGTCACCGTCAGCAGCTCCGCCGCCGGGCCGAGCACTCCGGTCAGCCTGTCGCGTGCCCCCAGCAGTATCGCGGTGCCGTCCTTGCGCCGGAGGCCCAGCGCCAGGGTTTCGTGGCGGGCCTGGGTCGCGGCCCGCTTACGTTCCGCGGCGGTGACCGCCTCGCGGGCGGCGGTGAGGGCGGCGTCCGCCTCGGCGAGCCGGCGCTTGGCCGCCTCGTGCCGCTCGGCCAGCTCCGCGTCGCCCGCGTCGAGCCCGTCGACCTCGGCCTTCAGCGCCTCGTACTCCTCCTGCGCGGCGACGGCCCGTTCCTGCGCCTCGTCGCGGGCGGCGGCCAGCCGGTCGATCTCGGCCTGGGCGGAGGCCGCGCGCGAGCGGGCCGCGTTGACCTGGCCGTTCAGCCGGGCGAGCCCTTCGCGCCGGTCGGCGATGGCCCGGGCGGCGTCCTTCAGGCGGCGCTCCTCGGCGGCGAGCTCGCGCTCCAGTTCGGCGCGGTGCTCGACCGTGTCCTCCAGCGCCCGCTGCGCCGCCTCCAGGGCCGCCTCCAGCTCGGCCTCCTGCTCGCGGATCCGAGCGGCCTCGCGCTCCAGGTCCTCGGGGTCACGGCCGCGCCGTTCGTCCACCGGCGCGGCGGTGGCGCTCTTCACCCGTGCCTCGGCCAGCGAGATCGTGCCGCGCACCCGCTCGGCGAGCTGGGACAGCTCGTACCAGGTCTGCTGGGCGCGCTGGAGGCGCGGGGTGAGCCGGCGGACCTCGTCCTCCAGCAGGGCCTCCCGCTGGAGCGCCTTGCGCAGCTCCTGCTCGGCGGCCTCCTTGCGCTCCTTCAGCGCGGCCTCGTCGGCGATCTCGGCCTGGAGTGCCTCGCGCAGGCGTACGAGATCGTCGGCGAGGAGGCGGAGGCGGGCGTCGCGCAGGTCGGCCTGGATGACGGCGGCCCGCCGGGCGACGGCCGCCTGGCGGCCGAGCGGCTTCAGCTGGCGGCGCAGCTCGTCGGTGAGGTCCTGCACGCGCGCGAGGTTGGCCTGCATCGCGTCCAGCTTCCGCAGCGCCTTCTCCTTGCGCTTGCGGTGCTTGAGGACGCCGGCCGCCTCCTCGATGAAGGCGCGGCGGCCCATGGGGTCGGCGTGCAGCACGGAGTCGAGCTGGCCCTGGCCGACGATGACGTGCATCTCGCGGCCGATGCCGGAGTCGGAGAGCAGTTCCTGGATGTCGAGCAGGCGGCAGGTGTCGCCGTTGATCTGGTACTCGCTGCCGCCGTTGCGGAACATGATCCGCGTGATGGTGACCTCGGCGTACTCGATGGGGAGGGCCCCGTCGGAGTTGTCGATGGTCAGGGACACCTCGGCCCGGCCCAGCGGCGGGCGGCCGGTGGTGCCGGCGAAGATGACGTCCTCCATCTTGCCGCCGCGCAGCGACTTGGCGCCCTGTTCGCCCATGACCCAGCTGAGCGCGTCCACGACGTTGGACTTGCCCGAGCCGTTCGGACCGACGACGCACGTGATGCCCGGCTCGAACCGGAGCGTGGTGGCCGAGGCGAACGACTTGAATCCCCGGAGGGTCAGGGCCTTGAGGTGCACGCCGCTGGACTCTACCTTCCGGCGTTGTCTCACTCCATGAACGCGCGGTTTCGCCGGTGAACGCGCAGGGCACACCAGACGTTAAAGAAGCTGAAAGGATGCGCGGGGCAAGAACGCGGGGGCAAGGGCGCGGGGGCAAGAAAGAAGGGACGCCGAGGCGTCCCTTGCAACTTCTGACTATTGAGCGGTTGATACGGGCAGCCCAACCACTGCTTGTCGTTGTGCGATGCAGTGATCAGGTGAGCGCAGGCTCCGCCTGGTGTGCGTCGACGCTCTCCATGATCCTGTCGTGGTGAGAAGCGGCAGCCGCCAGCGCGTCGTTCTCCGCCTGGATCCGTACGAGCTCGGATTCCAGGTCCTGGACGCGCTGCTGGAGCCGTCGCATCTCGGCGAGGAGTCGAGGGTCGGAGCCGCCGACGTAACCGAGAAGCGCCTTTGCCATGATGGATGGTCCTCCACACTGAGTGACCGACCGAAGCGGTGTGGGTCGTGAGGGATTCGCACCCGCGGTGCTTGGCATTGTGGAGTTCTTGCTGCCGTTCATCCATGCCAAACAGCTAGGTGCGCGGGGTGCTTTCAGCGTCTCACCAAAAAGTTTGACGGTCAACACGATCACGCCCTGTATTGACGGGCAACCCGGTGTGCGCGGCCGGAAAACGGCGGCGCTGCGACTTCCGCGGGGCCTCAGGGCGTGGCGATCATCTTTCCGTGCGGAGCCTGCCACGGCAAGGGGTTCTCGGCAATCACCTGGGCGTTTTCCTTTCGGGCAGCTGCCCATGGCATGTCCCGCCGCCCGGCGGGGGCCGTCGGGCGGCCCGGGATCAGCGGATCGCGAAGCCGTCGTAGCCGCCGCGAGGTGTGTCCCAGATCTCGGTGACGCCCTCCACGCGCCCGGGCGTGTCGTCACCCTGGAGCCAGTCCAGCAGGCCCTGGCAGCCCTCGCGCGACCCCTCCGCGACCACCTGGACGCGGCCGTCGGCCAAATTGAGAGCAAAACCACTCAGACCGCCGATCTCCAGCGCCTTGGCCCGCGTGAACCAGCGAAAACCCACACCTTGCACGCGTCCTCGGACCCAGGCGACCAGTCGCACATCCTCGCTCATGGGTGCAACCTAACCGGCCAATGTCTCTCGGGACACTTCGCCCTCGTGCGCCATGGGGTACCGTCCAGCCCCAAACACATCTCATATGAAAGTCACCCGATCGGGTGACTTTGGTTGACCGCCGGGGACGAGTCGACCGCCAGGACGAGCACCAGGGACGAGGAAGGCCAGTACATGGGACGCCACCGACGCTCCGCCGCCGGCCGCGCCGCCACGGGCCGCGCCACGGGGGTCACGCCGGCACAGAGCGCCGAGACGGGGAGCCGGGAGCCGCGGCACCCGCAGCCGGGGCACCACCCCGAGCCGGGCATCGCGCCTTACCTGAACCCCGAGGCCTACGCCGAGGTGCAGGCCCGCAGCGACGCCTACCTCTTCGCCACCGACGACGGCCAGGGCTCCGCTCCCGACCCCGCGGCCTCCCCGGCCGGCGGCGGCTTCACCCCTGACGACGGCACCCGGCGCGGGAGCTCGCACCGCCGCAGGAAGAAGGGCGTGATCCCGGTCCGCACCGGTCTGCTCGGGGTCTCCGCCGCGGTCGCCCTCGGCGCGGTCGCGGTCGCCACCGGCGTCCTGCCCGGCGGCGACACCTACACGCTCGGCGGCAGCGGCGACAAGGTGCAGGCCACCGACAGCGGTGCCGCCAACACCGAGGGCCCGCTGGGCGGCACCTCCGGCACCGCCGAGGGCCAGTCCGGCGAGAGCGCCACCACGAGCCCGGAGACCGGCCGCTCCGCCTCTCCGTCGGCGTCGCCTTCCACCTCCAGTCCCTCGGCGTCGCCGTCCACCGAGAAGCCGTCGAAGGAGCCGACGAAGGAACCATCGGCCACGCCGTCGAAGAAGCCGAAGTCGAAGCCGACCCCGACGCCGTCGCGTACGCCGACCGCGGAGCCGCCGCGCACCACCGCCCCGGTGACCGTCTCCCAGGCGGCCGCCGCCGAGGCGGAGGTCGTGCGGCTGGTCAACGAGGAGCGGGCGAAGGCCGGTTGCCGGCCGGTGGCCGCGAACAGCGCGCTGGCGAAGCTGGCCCGCGACTTCAGCGAGGACATGGCCGCGCGGGACTTCTTCGACCACACCGACCCCAGCGGGGCGACCCCCTGGGACCGGGCGGAGAAGGCCGGCATCACCGACCTCGGCGGCGAGAACATAGCCCGCGGCCAGGCCGACGCGGCAGCCGTCATGGAGGCCTGGATGAACAGCTCCGGCCACCGCGCCAACATCCTGAACTGCGAGTTCACCACCCTGGGCGTGGGCGTCCACTTCGGCCCGGGCGGGCCGTGGTGGACCCAGGACTTCGGCTACTGAGACAGCCGCAGGGCAGAGGCCCAGGAGCCTTCCTGGGCCGTCTCCGGGACCCGGCCGCCGGGCCACGGCCGACCATGCACGAGGTCGTCAGTCGTTCCTCGTGAAGGTGCCGAGACCGGTCGTGTCGAGGTTCTCGACCCGGACCTTGCCGGCGCGTTCGCCGGAGGCGCCGGTGAAGGTCACGCCGGACAGGCCGACGGCGTTCTCGCCGGTGGTGCGGTAGCTGAAGGTGTCCCCGTCGTAGTGGCGCAGGGAGAACCGCTGCTTCTTCGGCCCGAGTTGCATGGTGAGTTCGCCGCCCTGGGCGCTGACGGTCATCGGGCCGTAGTACTCATTGGCGTACGTTCCGGTGTAGGCGCTGTCCGCCTTGGCGGGTGCGGGTGAGGCGGGAGGCTTGCTGTAGTCGACCGGCGAGCGGTCCCCCGCCAGGGACTGCTTGATGATCGGCCCGAGGAACGTCAGCCAGTCGACGGTGGGCCCGCCCGTCTGCGCGGTGTCGAGGAACGTGGCGGTGATCGCCTCGGGCAGGCCGACGGGCTGGCCGTTGGTCAGGACGACGATGCCGAGCTTCTCCGAGGGCAGCAGGGCGACGTGGGTGGCCGCCCCCAGCGCGAAACCGCCGGAGTGGCCGAGCTTCAGCCTGCCCTGGTCGTCGTAGCTCACGTTCCAGCCGAGCCCGTAGAACCCGGCCCGGCCCGCGGGCGCGTGCGGCGGCTCGGAGAGCATGTGCGGCAGATGGGTCCGTGCCAGCGCGTCGGCGTCGACGACCTGCCGCCCCTCGAACCTGCCGTTGCCCAGTTGCAGGCGCAGCCACTTCGTCATGTCCCGGGCCGTGGAGCTGGCTCCGCCCGCCGGGCTCTGGGCGTCCGCGTCACGAACATGCTCGGCGCGCCAGGTGCCCCCGCTCTGCACATGCAAGACGGCCTTGTTCTCCGCCTTCTCGTAGTCGGCGAAGGAAGAACTGGTGGAGTCCATGCCCAGCGGCCGGTACAACTTCGCGGCGGACAGCTCCTCCCAGCTGGTCCCCGCTGCTCGCGCGGCGGCGACGCCGGCTTCGGTCAGCCCGAAGTTCGTGTACGCGTAGTGGGCGCGGAACGGCGCCAGCGGCTGGTAGCGCAGGTGGTCCAGAATGTACGAGCGGTCGTAGCCGAGGTCTTCCAGGAGGTCTCCGGCGTGGTCGGGCAGTCCGCTGCGATGCGAGAACAGGTCGGCCAGCGTGACATGGCGGCTGACCCACGGGTCCTTCAGAGCGAAGCCGGAGCTGTGGTCGACGACCGGGTTGTCCCAGCCGACAGTCTTCTCCCCCACGGCCGCGGCGACCACCGTGGACGCAATCGGCTTGGAGACCGAGGCGAGCTGGAAGACGGTGTCCGCTCCGACCCGGTCCTTCGTGCCTGCCTTGCGCACGCCGAACCCCTTCGCATACAGCACCTCGTCGTCGTGCACCACCCCCACGGCGACACCGGGCACACCGGTGCGGCGCATGAAATCCCGCACGACGTCGTCCAGCCGGCCAACCGCGGTCTCGACCTCGGCCCGGGTGATCTGCGACGGCGGCTGAGCCGGAGGGACAGTGGGCAGCGGCGACGTCTCGGCGGCCGCACGCGCGATGGCGGTGGTGTCGGCATCGGCCCCGGTACAGCCGACAGCCGGCGCCGCCATCAGGCCCAAAGCCGCGGCGACACGAACGGAGCGGGAGCAAACACGACCAAGTCGGGCCATACCGCAATCGAAAACCCACCCCCGCCACCTGTCACACCCAGACAGGCCGATCAGGGGAATACCGCGTACGCCGGGCCTCCGAGGCCGAAGGCCCCGACCCGGCTGGTCCGGGTGCGGGGCCTTCGACGGAACTGCCCGGGGTGACTACTTGGTGATCGTCACCGTCGTCTGCGTCGTCGCGGACATGCGCTGCCCGTCGCCCTTGTAGGTGGCGGTGTAGGTGATGTCACCCGTCTCGCGCGGGCGTTCCGTGAACGTGAACTCGCCCGTCGCCGCGGAGACGGTGAAGGTTCCGACCGGGGTGCCGGTCGGGTGTGCCGCGTCCGTGCGGGTCACTTCGACCGTCGTGCCCGCCGGGAAGGGCTCCGCTGCCGACAGCCAACCGGTGACGGTCAGGTCCTTGCCTCGGTTCGAGGTCGCGGGGGCCTGGAGGCTGAGAGTGGTGTCCAGCTTGCCGGCGTCCGGGAGGACGTGGAGCGTGGGGGCGCTGCCGTAGGAGAAGCCCGTGATCGCGAAGAGACGGTTCTCGTCCGGGGCCCAGGCGAGGCCGTCGCGCTGGAGGTCGTTCACGACGTACTCGTGGAGCGCCGGCCAGGTGGTGCCCGGGCGGTAGGTCTTCACGAAGTCGCCGTCCGCGCCGGTCGCCACCGTTCCGTCGGTCGCCACGGCCACCGCGTTCGGGAACTGCCAGCTGGAGTAGGAGCCGTTCGACGACAGGTCCGACAGGCGGACGATCTGGTGGTCGTACGGGTTGTTCGCCGCCACGACGACGTTCTGGCCGTCGGCCGTCACCGCGAAGTCGTTGAGGTACGAGATCGACGGCGAGGAGCTGAAGGAGCGCTCGGCGCGCTTCTCCAGGGCACCGGTCGACGTGTCGTAGACCGCCAGGGTGGCCGGGCTGACGCCCTCCTGGCCTGCCACCAGGATGTTCGGGTCGGCGGGGGACGACGCCAGGGCCGGGCCGTAGTACCAGTACCGGCCGCTCGGTTCGAGCGTCGCCGCCGGGGCCGCGGAAGCCACGTCGAGCGAGCCGATGCCGCCGCTGCTGCCGGTGCCGATCGTGTAACCGAACCACAGCTTGCCGCCCGCCATCGCCAGGGTCTGGGGCGAGATGTCCGCGCCGGTCGGGTAGCGGTTGGTCTCGGTGAGCGTGGCGGTGTCGATCTCGGCGATCGCGCCGGCCGTCGACAGGGCCACGTACAGCTTGCTGGAATCCGCCGAGAGCACGAGGCCCGCGGCCCCCTCCTCGCCGGTGATCTGCCGGACGACCGCGCCCGCGTAGTCGGTGACGACGATGCTGCCGCCCGTGGGGTCGCTGACGAACACCCGGTCGTGCACGCCGTCGACGACGATGTCCCGGAACGAGGCGCTGGGCAGTGCCACGCTCGTCTGCTCGGCCGCGGCCGTCCCTGTCCCCGTCCCGATCAGGGTGAGCGAGCCGATCAGTGCCGCTGCCGCCGCGACGGCAGTGCGTGTGTGGATGCGCAAGTGAACGAAACCTCCTCGGAGTTGGGCGGCCGTTTTCGACCTCCCGTTCGAAGAGCGCAGCGAGGTGCAGATGTGTCACTCGGGGTCGCGGGGACAGGTGCTCCGGCTGGGGTACGGCAGCGGAGCACCTGCGCGAGACGTATGTGCGCTCAGGCCGCCGCGCGGCCCTTCAGGAACACCCCGGCGGTCTCGGTCACCCGGCGGCCCAGGTGCTCGGCGGTCGCGATGTCGGCCTTGTGGACGGCGGCCGGGCCCTCGTCGATGTTGGTCTGGGCGGCAGCGCCCGCGAAGAAGCCGAGGCGGTTGAGGTCGTTCTCGGAGCCGGCGCTGTTGTTCCAGCCCGGGTGCAGGCCCAGGTTGATCCAGTGCATGCCGTGCTGCGCGGCGAGGGTCTGGAAGAACTGCAGCGTGTGCAGCTTGTCGCCGCTCTTGGAGCCGGAGTTGGTGAAACCGGCGGCCAGCTTGTCCTTCCAGTCCTGGCCGAACCAGCGCTTGGAGCTGGCCTCGGCGAAGACGTGGAAGGCGCCCGAGGCGGTGCCCATGTAGGTCGGGGAGCCGAAGACGATGACGTCCGAGCGGTCGAGCACCGCCCACTGTTCCTCGGTGATCTCGTCCACCTTGATCAGGTGCACCTCGGCACCGGCCTCGGCGGCGCCCGCGCGGACGGCCTCGGCGAGGACGGTGGTGTGGCCATAGCCCGAGTGGTAGGCGATGGAGACGACAGGGGTGGTCACAGGGGTACTCCTCAGGGACGCGGACGAAATCACCGGGCATCGGTAGTTCACCGGCGACCTGACAGAGAAAAACACTAACTTTTTGAAAGCGCAACCCCTAAGTTTGCGCTGCAATCCCCTAAGCTGGGTGCATGACGACCACCCGGGAGTACACGCCGGAGCAGGACCTCGCGTACAACGTGTTCTCCAAGGCCTGCCCCTCGCGCGGCACGCTGGAGCACGTCACGGGACGCTGGGGCGCGCTCACGCTCGGAGCCCTGTACGAGGGTTCGTTCCGCTTCAACGAGCTGCGCCGCCGGGTCGACGGCGTGAGCGAGAAGATGCTGTCCCAGACCCTGCACGCCCTGGAGCGCGACGGCCTGGTGCACCGCGAGGCCCAGCCCACCAACCCGCCCCGGGTGGACTACGAACTGACCGCCCTCGGCCGCCAGGTCGCCGAGCGTCTGCTGGGCCTCATCCACTTCCTGGAAGGCCGCATGGACGACGTCCTCGCGGCCCGTGAGCACTACGACGCGACGCGCGGCGGCCGCTGACAGCGCGGGCAGTAGTAGCTGGAGCGGTTCATCCACGGGCGGCGGCGCATCGGCGTACCGCACCGCTTGCAGGGCAGTCCTTCGCGGCCGTACGCGTCGAGGGAGCGGTCGAAGTAGCCGGACTCGCCGTTGACGTTGACGTAGAGGCTGTCGAAGCTCGTGCCGCCGACCGCGAGGGCCTCGTTCATCACGTCCCGGACATGGCCGAGCAGCTCCCGGGTGCGGGGGCGGGTGAAGGTCGAGGTCGGGCGGTCGTAGTGCAGGCGGGCGCGCCACAGCGCCTCGTCCGCGTAGATGTTGCCGACGCCGCTGATCAGCGACTGGTCGAGCAGCGCCCGCTTGATGGTGGTGCGCTTGCGGCGCAGCGCCTGGTGGAAGGCCTCCTCGTCGAACAGCGGGTCGAGGGGGTCGCGGGCGATGTGCGCGATGACGTCGGGCAGGCCGTCGGGACCGGTGTCGTGCAGCGACAGGCCGCCGAAGGTGCGCTGGTCGACGAAGCGCAGCTCGGTGCCCAGGGCGTCGGTGAAGCGGACCCGGATGCGTAGATGCTTCTCGTCGGGCGCCTCCTGCGGCTGGACCAGCAGTTGCCCGCTCATGCCGAGGTGGGCGAGGACGGCCTGGTCGGTGTCCTCCAGCGGCAGCCACAGATACTTGCCGCGACGGCTGGGCATGCCGATCCGGTGGCCCTTGAGCCGGTGCGCGAAGTCGTCGGCGCCCGCGCTGTGCCGGCGTACGGCACGCGGATGCAGCACCTCGGCGTCGGCGACGGTCCGGTGGGCGACCCACCGCTCCAGGCCGCGTCGGACGACCTCGACCTCGGGCAACTCGGGCATGGGCACCCCCGGGGAAAGCGAAGGATGAACCGAGCGCCCGCCCCGGGATACTGGGGCGGGCGCTCGATCGCGTGGTGTCAGGCGCTCGCCGACGAGGTGTCGGTGCTGCCTTCCGTGGCCGGAGCGGCATCGACGGCGGTCGCTGCGGTTGCCGCCGCCTTGGCGCGCTCGTCCGCCGCTGCGCGGATGGCCCGCCAGGCGGATTCCGCGGCCTGCTGCTCGGCCTCCTTCTTGCTGCGGCCGGTGCCGGTGCCGTACGAGACGCCTCCGACGCGGGCGGCAGCAGTGAAGGTCTTCTCGTGGTCGGGGCCGGTCTCCGTGACCAGGTACTCGGGGACACCGAGGCCTTCGGTCGCGGTCAGCTCCTGGAGGGATGTCTTCCAGTCCAGGCCGGCGCCGAGGTTGGAGGACTTCTCGATCAGCGGGTCGAACAGGCGGTGCACCAGCTCCGCCGCCGAGTCCAGGCCCTGGTCGAGATAGACCGCGCCGATCACCGCTTCGAGGGTGTCGGCGAGGATGGATGCCTTGTCCCGGCCACCCGTGCCCTCTTCACCGCGGCCGAGCCGGATGAAGGAGCCGAGGTCCAGCGTTCGTCCCACCTCGGCCAGCGCGCGCGAGTTGACCACCGCGGCCCGCAGCTTGGCCAGCTGGCCCTCGGGCAGGTCGGGGTGGGTGCGGTACAGCGTGTCCGTGACGACGAGGCCGAGGACGGAGTCCCCCAGGAACTCCAGCCGCTCGTTCGTCGGCAGACCGCCGTTCTCGTACGCGTAGGAACGGTGGGTCAGCGCTCGCACCAGAAGGGCGGACTCGACCTTGTAGCCGAGCCGCCCTTCCAGAAGCGTGTGGGACGAGGCCTGGTTGTCCGCAGAGTTTTTCTTCGGCGTGGACACAGTGCCTCTCACCAGCCGCTCAGACCTCGAGGACCTGGCGCTTGTTGTAGGTGCCGCACGACGGGCACGCGATGTGCTGCTGCTTGGGCTCGTGGCAGCGCTCGCACGCAACCAGGGTGGGGACCGCAGCCTTCCACTGCGACCGGCGGTGGCGCGTGTTGCTGCGCGACATCTTCCGCTTCGGAACAGCCACGGCTACTTCTCCTGCTTCTCGTCGGCGCGTGCTGACTGAGGCGCGCCGCCGCTCATCTCGTCCTTATCGCCGGGTTCGAGTGAACCGGCGAGTCCCTGCAATGCCGCCCAACGGATGTCGACGGCGTCGTGGTGGTGATCCGGGTCGTCCGCAAGGCGTGCTCCGCACTCGGAGCACAGGCCCGGGCAGTCTTCCTGGCACACCGGCTGCATCGGCAGTGCGAGCACCACCGCGTCACGCAGCACAGGTTCGAGGTCGAAGAGTCCGTCCTCGAGGAAGAGCCTGTCCTCGTCGTCCTCGGCGTCGTCGCCCGGTTCCGCGATCACACGGCCCCGGTCGTCGGCGTCAGGGTACGAGAACATCTCCTGGAAGTCCGCTTCGAGCTCGAGCTCCAGCGGCTCCAGACACCTTACGCACTCCCCCTCGGCCGTTGCACGGGCGGTGCCTGTGACGAGCACCCCTTCCATGACCGACTCGAGTCGGAGTTCCAGCTCCACCGGGTTGCCTTCCGGCACTCCGATGACTCCCTGGATCCCGAAGTCCCGGGGAGCGTCGATCGTGCGGGTCAGGCGCTGCAGCGCGCCAGGACGCCGCCCCAGCTCGTGCGTGTCGAACACGAGAGGGTTGCGGTGGTCGAGGCGGGCGTGAGAGGCCATTCCTGCTTTCGATCTTCCGAGCTAGGGGGACGCCGCCCTTCGGTGCTCCCGGGCAGCGCTGATCGCGAACGTACGCGCGACCGAAGAGCCAGGATACTGGACCTTTCGCTCTCGGCCCAATCCGCGGGGTCAGCCGTTGCCCCGGCCCTGCTCGTAGGCCCGCAGCTGCTCCGCGCTGATCATGCTGGTGTCGAAGAGGCTGGTCTCGTCCAGAGCGTATCCCTGCGCCGCCTGCGGAGGCTGGGCGGGCTGGGGCGGGATCTGCTGGGCGGGCTGCTGCGGGGCGTAGGCGGGCTGCTGGGCGTCGTACCCCTGATAGGCGTAGGGGTCGGCCTGCTGGTAGCCGTACGGGTCCTGCTGGCCGTAGCCCTGCTGGTAGCCGCCGTACGGGTCCGGCTGCTGCTGATAGCCGTAGGCCGGCTCCGGCTGCTGTTGCTGCTGCCGGGCGGGCTGCTCCGCCTGGCTGTCCTGCTCCGCCAGGGCGGCGAGGCCGGCCAGGTAGTCGGCGTCGCTGGAGTGCTGGACGGTGCTGGTGTCGTCGGCGAGGGCGCCGAGGTCGTCGGTGGCGATCCGGCCGTGCAGCTTCTGCCGGCCGCGGCCGACGGCCTCCAGGGTCTTGGCGAGAACCGCCTCGAAGGCGCCGAGCTTGGCGTCGACGTACTGGTCGGCGGTACGGCGCAGGGTCTCCGGGTCGTGGCTGCGCTCCGGGGCGTCCTCGTCCTCGTAGCCCTGCTCGTCGAGGCCGGGGCCGGTGCCGAGCAGCTTCTCGCGGCCGCGGCCGACCGAGCCGAGGGTCTTGGTGAGGACGACCTCGAAGTTGGCGAGTTTGGAGTCGACGTAGTCGTCGGCCTCGGCGCGGATCTCCTCGGCCTCCTGGCGGGCCTCGGCGAGGATCCGGTCGGCCTCGGCCTGGGAGCGGCGGGCGACCTCGGTGTCGGAGATCAGGGAGCCGCGCTCGGCGTGCGCGCTCGCGATGATCCGCTCGGCCTCCTGGCGGGCCTGCTCGACCATCTGCTCCCGGCCGCCGATCAGCTCCTGCGCCTGGGCGAGCGAGTCGGGCAGCGCCGCGCGGACCTCTTCCAGCATCGAGAGCAGTTCGGCGCGGTTGACCACGCACGAGGCCGACATCGGCATCGACCGGGCACTGGAGACCGCCGCGACGATCTCGTCGAGCTTCTTCTGCACGTCCACCGTGTGCTCGCCACTCTCTACAGCTGTGTTGGAGACGGACGGGACGACTGTACGGCCATGGGGCGCCCGGGGGACACCGGGTGACGGGCCGTCAGCGGATCGGCCCTTACGTCACTCCTGGCGCAGTCGCTTGGTGAGGGCGTCCAGGACCACCGGCGGGACCAGGTGGGAGACGTCGCCACCCCAGGCCGCGACCTCCTTGACCAGGGAGGACGACAGGAAGCTGTAGGTGGGGTTGGTGGGCACGAAGAGGGTCTCGACGCCCGTGAGGCCGTTGTTCATCTGGGCCATCTGCAGCTCGTAGTCGAAGTCGCTGACCGCGCGGAGGCCCTTGACGATGGCGGGGATGTCGCGCTGCTTGCAGAAGTCGACGAGGAGGCCGTGGAAGGCCTCGACGCGGACGTTGGCGTACTCGGAGGTGACCTGTCGGATCAGATCGATCCGCTCGTCGATCTCGAACAGGCCCTTCTTGGACTTGTTGATCATCACCGCGACATAGACCTCGTCGTAGAGGCGGGAGGCGCGGGCAATGATGTCGAGATGTCCGTTGGTGATCGGGTCGAACGACCCGGGACAGACGGCGCGGCGCACTTGAGATCCCTCGCTCTCCGGTCCGGTCATGGTGCGTCTTCGCACGTAGAGGCGGCGCGACCGTACCAAAACGTTCCCTCTCCGTAGCGCCGGGCCCGCAGCGGCTCGAAGCCGTCCGGCCACGTGAATTCCCCGCCTCTGGTGCTGCGCTCCACGGTGACGAGGGCGTCCTCCGCGAGCCACCCTTCCGAGCGGAGTGTGAGCAGAATCTCGCGAAGATCGTGATCTGTGACTCGGTACGGCGGGTCGAGGAAGACGAGGTCGTACGGCTGCTCGGGCGGGGCCGTACGGATGATCTGTTCCGCTTTGCCCGCTCTGACCTCGGCGCCGGGCAGGCCCAGGTTTCTGACGTTCTCCCGGACGACGCGGACGGCTCGGGCGTCGGCCTCGACCAGCAGGGTGTGGCCCGCGCCGCGCGACAGGGCCTCCAGGCCGACGGCGCCGGAGCCGGCGTACAGGTCGAGGACCCGTTCGCCGTCCAGGGGGCCGCCGAGAAGGCTCTGCCAGGTGGAGAAGAGGCCCTCGCGTGCGCGGTCGGAGGTGGGGCGAGTGCCTGTCCCTGGCGGGACGGCCAGGCGGCGTCCGCCGGCTGCGCCGGCGATCACGCGGGTCATCTTGGGTCCTTGTTCGTGGGGTTCTTAGGGCTTCAGTTTGGCAGGCGGGGCGTGGGGGTGCTGATTCGCCGTCGGCCGGTGCGGGCTCGTTGTGGCTGGTCGCGCCCACGCGGCGGAGCCGCATGTCGATACAGCCCCGCGCCCCTAGGTCACTCATCTCACCCCTTTTCCAAGTACTGCTCTCTCTCCTCGTCCAAGAGGGCGTCCAGGGCCGTTCGCAGGCCCGGCAATCCGGTCAGCTCCGGATCGGCGGCGACCACCTTGGTCGCCTCCTCCCTCGCCTCCGCGATGATCTCCTCGTCCTCGATGACCGTGAGGACCTTCAGGCTGGTGCGGGCGCCGGACTGGGCCTGGCCGAGGACGTCGCCCTCGCGGCGTTGTTCGAGGTCGATGCGGGAGAGTTCGAAGCCGTCGAGGGTGGAGGCGACCGCGTTCAGGCGCTGGCGGGCGGCGCTGGCCTCGGGCATCTCGGTGACCAGGAGGCAGAGGCCGGGGGCGGAGCCTCGGCCGACGCGGCCGCGCAGCTGGTGCAGCTGGGAGACGCCGAAGCGGTCGGCGTCCATGATCACCATCACGGTGGCGTTGGGCACGTTGACGCCGACCTCGATGACGGTGGTGGCGACCAGGACGTCGGTCTCGCCCGCGGCGAAGCGGCGCATCACCGCGTCCTTGTCGTCGGGGTGCATACGGCCGTGCAGGACCTCGACCCGCAGTCCCTGGAGGGGACCCTTGGCGAGCTGGTCGGCGACGTCCAGGACGGCGAGCGCGGGGCGCTTCTCGGCCTCGTCCTCGGGGGACGGCTTCTTCGTCGCGCTCTTCGGGTCCGTCTCCTCGTCGCCGATGCGGGGGCAGACGACGTACGCCTGATGGCCGTTCGCCACCTCCTCGCGGACGCGCTCCCAGGCCCGGGCGAGGAAATGCGGCTTGTCGGCGGCGGGGACGACATGGCTGGCGATCGGGGAGCGGCCGGCCGGGAGCTGGTCGAGGACGGAGGTCTCCAGGTCGCCGAAGACCGTCATGGCGACCGTGCGCGGGATGGGGGTGGCCGTCATGACGAGGAGGTGCGGGGGCTGCTTGCCCTTGCCGCGCAGGGCGTCGCGCTGTTCGACGCCGAAGCGGTGCTGCTCGTCGACCACGACCAGGCCCAGATCGTGGAACTGCACCTTGTCCTCGATCAGCGCGTGGGTGCCGATCACGATCCCGGCCTCGCCGGTGACCAGGTCGAGCAGCGCCTGCCGGCGGGCGGCCGCGCCCATGGAGCCGGTGAGCAGCACGACCTTGGTGGCGTGGTCGGCCCCGCCGAGCATCCCTCCCTCGGCCAGCTCGCCCATCATCTCCACGATCGACCGGTGGTGCTGCTGGGCGAGCACCTCGGTGGGCGCGAGCATCGCGGCCTGCCCGCCGGCGTCGACGACGGCGAGCATGGCGCGCAGGGCGACCATCGTGTTGTGGGTCACCGTGAAGTTGTCCGTGATGTACGCATGGCTCGGGTGAGCGACGCTGATGCACTGCACGGGCTTGCGCCCCACGTACTCGACGGCGCGGATGCCACGTCGGAAGGTGTTGTACGTCGGACGCGGACGGACACGTTCCGCCTTGCGGGCCAGTCGGAACGGGGCGTACTCGTCGGGCAGGGCCACAGAGACGTTGAACGCGGCCCTCCTCGGCAGGACCCTCGCCCTGCCCCCCAGCGAGCGCACCAGCCAGGCGGCGTCTTCCGCGAGCCTGCGGGAAGCCGAGCACAGCGACACGCTCATCCCGTCCCGGTGAACGGTGCCGTCGGTGTCCAGGAGTCCCTGGAGGAGCGCCAAACGGTTCTTGATCGATGTGTTCTTGAACTCGGTCGGGATGAACTTCTCGTGCGACGTCAGGCCCCAGAGCCCCAGGTCGCGCAGGGTCTGGATGACCGGGTTGCGCACGCCGCCCGCACGGCGGGCGAGTTGGATCGTGTGGTCGCAGCGGGAACCGGTGACGGGAACGAGGCGGCATTCAGGGGCCACCGCGGCCGCCACCGCGTCGCGGATCTCGTCGTCGGCCGTGGACAGCCGCAGGTTGTGCCGGAAGGAGCCGTCCCCCAGGAGCAGGCCGAAGAGGTAGGGGTCCATGGGAAGCCCGCTGTCACCACCCAGGTCGACAGGGGTCGCCGCCGGGACGTACCACTTCGACGAACCGTTGGCCTTGAACAGGTCGTGACGGATCTCGCGGGTGGTCATCACCTTGGGTGCCTGACCCCGATGCCAGGCGCAGCTCGTGCCGACGATCCAGAGATGCTCCTCATCGCACTCCACCGCGCTTCCGTCGGACAGCACCATGCGCCACACGTCGCGCTCTCCCTGCGGGAACACCCCGTCCACCAGAGCGATCTCCCCTGTGGGCACGACGACCTCGTCACCCGGCCGCATATCGCCCATCCGTCGGAAGCCCTGGGGCGTGAGGACGAGCGAGTCCAGAGGCTGGGCCTTCCCCGAGCCCACCTCCCCCTGGAGCAGGCGGTGCATCGGGTGTTCCGTGGCCAGGTCGTCGAAGATCTCCTTGGAGACCTTGCGCTGGCCCTCGGTGAGGGTGAAGGGGAGGCGGTCGTCGAAGGCGGCGAGGAGGCCGTCCGGCCTGGGTTTGCGGGGGATCGCCGGAAGCAGGGCGTCGGCGTGGCGGCGGCGGGCCAGGGCGACCTGGAGGACGAAGGCCTCGTCCCACTTGAGGCGGTCGCGGGCGGCGGCGATGTCCGCCTTGGTGTGCGGGCGGTGGATCCTCAGCAGGGCTTCGGGGAGCGGGAGCAGGCCGCGGCCCTCGCGGAGCGTCGGCGGGAGCGGGTCGACGGCCTCGTGGGCGCTGGGCAGGACGGTCTGGACGGCCTTGCCGATCTTCCAGGACTCCAGTTTGGCGGTGGCGGGGTAGATCGGAATCAGGGCGCCCGCCCAGGTCTCCACGCTCTCCTCGCTGTCGCCGCGCAGCAACTCGTACGCCGGGTGCGCCAGTTGGAGGCGGCGGTTGAAGACGGAGACCTTGCCCGCGAACATCGCGTGGGTGCCCGGCAGGAGTTCCTTGAGGGGCTTGTGCACGCCGTTGCCGAAGAAGACCAGCTGGAGCCGGCCGCTGCCGTCGGTGATGGTCACCTCCAGGCGCTGGCCCTTGCCGCGGGGCGCCCGGGTGGAGGCGAAGGTGTGCAGCCGGGCGTCGGCGACCTGGGCGACGACCGTGACGTGCTCGTCCATGGGGAGGTCGGCGAGGTGGGTGAGCTGGCCCCGCTCCTCGTATCTGCGCGGGTAGTGGTGCAGGAGGTCGCCGACGGTGTGCAGGCCGAGGTGCTCGGCCATCACCTTCGCGGTGGCGGGGCCGAGCACTTTCTTCAGGGGTTCGTCCAGTGCGGGCACGAGATCCATTGCACACCACGCCACTGACAATGCCTCGGCGACGCCCAGGCGGCGTTGCCGTATCGGTCTGGGAAACCCCTGGTCAGGCGGCTCGATCGGGCTCTAGGATGACGCGCTCCGGCCATCCCTCTCCGCGGTCACCGCCTCACCGGGACCGCCCGACCCCGCGCCGTAGCCTCTCCCCCCACCGGCGTTGTGACGATGGACTCCCAGACCTCACAGTCATCACAGGCATCCCAGGCACCTTCTTCGCCTCATACGTTCCAGGTCGACTTGCGCGGCCTGGTGGACCTGCTCTCCCATCATCTCTATTCCAGTCCCAAGGTCTACCTGCGGGAGCTGTTGCAGAACGCGGTCGACGCCATCACCGCCCGGCGGGCCGAGCAGCCCGACGCCCCGGCCCGGGTACGGCTGTACGCGCAGGGCGGCACGCTGCGGGTGGAGGACTCCGGTGTCGGGCTCACCGAGTCCGATGTGCACAGCCTGCTGGCCACCATCGGCCGCAGCTCCAAGCGGGCCGACGGGCTCCAGGAGGCGCGCGCGGACTTCCTCGGCCAGTTCGGCATCGGTCTGCTGGCCTGTTTCGTGGTCGCCGAGCGGATCCGGGTCGTCAGTCGCAGCGCCCGTACGCCGGACGCCCGGCCCGTGGAGTGGACGGCGTCGGACGACGGCTCGTACACCGTGCGGACCCTGCCGGACGAGGCCCGGCCCGAACCCGGCACCACCGTCCACCTGGTGGCGCGGGCCGGTTCCGCGGAGTGGCTGTCCGAGGAGCGGGTGCTGGCGCTGGCCCGGGACTTCGGCACGCTGCTGCCGTACGACGTCCGGGTGGGCGAGGAGGCGGTCACCGATCTGCCCGCGCCCTGGGACCGGCCGTACCCCTCCCCCGCCGCCCGGCGGGTGGCGCTCGCGCGGCACTGTCATGAGCAGTTCGGGTTCACACCGCTCGATTCGATCGATCTGGACGTGCCGTTGGCGGGCATACGCGGCGTCGCGTACGTCCTGCCCTCCGCGGTCAGCCCGGCCCAGCGCGCCCGGCACCGGGTGCACCTGAAGGGCATGCTGCTGACCGAGCGCGCCGAGCAGTTGCTGCCCGACTGGGCGTTCTTCGTGCGCTGCGTCCTCGACACCGACAGCCTGCGGCCCACCGCCTCGCGGGAGGCGCTGTACGAGGACGAGACCCTGGCGGCCGTACGGGAGGCGCTGGGCGAGCGGATCCGGTCCTGGCTGACCGGGCTCGCGGCCGGCGATCCGCAGCGGCTGACGGCCTTCCTCGCCGTGCACCACCTGGGCGTGAAGTCCCTCGCGCGGTATGACAAGGAGATGCTGCGCACGATGCTGCCGTGGCTGCCCTTCGAGACGACCGACGGGCAGCTGTCGTTGGAGGAGTTCGCGCAGCGGCACCCGGTGGTGCACTTCACGCGCACCGTCGAGGAGTTCCGGCAGGTCGCCCCGATCGCCTCCGCGCAGGGCATCGGGGTCGTCAACGGCGGCTACACCTACGACAGCGAGCTGGTCGAGGCACTGCCCTCGGTCCGTCCCGGGACGGCCGTCGCCGAGCTGGACGCGGACACGGTGACCGCTCATCTGGACATGGTGGAGCCGGGCGAGGAGCTGGCCCTGGCCGACTTCCTGGCCGCCGCGCGGGCCACGCTGACCCCGCTGGGCTGTGATGTCGTACTGCGCGCCTTCCACCCGCTGTCGGTGCCCGCGCTGCACCTGGACGACCGCGCGGCCCGGCACGAACAGGCCCGCGCGGAGGCCGAGGAGCAGGCCGACGACCTGTGGGCCGGGATCCTCGGTTCGCTGCGCGGCGACGCCCCGCGCGCGCGACTGGTGCTGAACCACCTCAATCCGCTGATCCGGCGGATCAGTTCGCTGCCCGACCGGGAGCTGATCGGCACGGCCACGGAGTCCCTGTACGGCCAGGCCCTGCTGATGGCGCAACGCCCGCTGCGGCCCGCCGACTCGGCGCTGCTGAACCGGGCCTTCATCGGCCTTCTGGAGTGGGCCACTCACCGCGAGGACGAGCACTGATGAGTGAGATCACGGACTTCGACTCCCTGCGGCGCGCGCTGGCGGAGAACGCGGCGCGGCCGGAGGGCCCGGCCCGCAACGCGCGCGCGGAGCAACTGCTGGCCGCGGCGGAGCGGCTGGAGATACCGCTCGCCGTGATCGAGGCCCTGGGGCATCAGCTGACGGTCTACAACTACAGCTCCGAGAAGGCGAAGATGTTCGTCCCCTTCGCGCGGCTGCTGCGCATGTGGGACGAGCGCCCGGAGGACTTCGACGAGCAGGAGACCCATTCGCTGCACTGGGTCTTCAAGTGGATGACGACCGGCATGCTCGACCAGCCGCACATCCCGCTCGCCTCGATCGAGAAGTGGCTCGCCGAGATGGAGCAGCGCTACCGGCTGGCGGGGCACTCGGAGCGGGCGGTGCGCAGCGCCGAGTTCCATGTGGCCGCGCATGTCGGGGACGTGCCCCGCGCGGAGCGCGCGTACGCCGCGTGGCTGGCCGCCGACCGGGACTCCATGGCCGACTGTCACGCGTGTGAGCTGGACGGGCAGGGCTGGTGGCAGGCGGAGCGGGGCCGGGACGAGGAGGCGCTGCGGTTCTGGCGGCCCGTCCTGGAGGGCGAGTTCACCTGCGCCCACGAGCCGCACGCGGCGCTCGCCTCCTCGCTGCTGCCGCTGGTGCGGCTCGGCCGGCTGGACGAGGCGCGCGCCCACCATCTGCGCGGTTTCCGGCTGGTGCGGTCCATGGAGAGCATGCGCGGCGCGTACGCGGAGCACGTGGAGTTCTGCGCGCTGACCGGTAACGAGGCGCGCGCCCTGGAGCTGCTGGCGGAGCGGCCGGCGTACTTCACGGACTCGGGGCAGCCGCGCAGCCGGATGGAGTTCCTGAGCGTGGTGGCCCTGCTGATGGACCGGCTGACCGGGCTGGGGCTGGGCGACCGGCAGGTGCCGGGACCGGCCGGGCGTTCGTGGACGGCTCGGGAACTCGCGGTGCACGCGCGCGCGGAGGCGCTGGCACTGGCGGAACGGTTCGACCAGCGCAACGGCACGGCGTACGTCAGTGAGCGGGCCCGCGCGCGCATGGACCGGCCTGCGCTCGTGGACCGGCTTCCGCTGGGTGTGCGCACGCCGCGCCCGGCGCACACGGCGCACACCCCCGCTCCCGCTCCGGCCACACAACCGTCCACGCTCCCCGGCGCGAACGGCGCGCACTCTGGCGCGGACTCCGGCGCCGACTCCGGTGCGGACTCTGGAAAGGCCGGCGCTGAGCCCGGAAAGCCCGACGCGATGCCCGGAAAGGCCGGCACAGAGCCCGACATCGAGGCCCTGCTGACCGAGGCCCGGCGCCTGTCGGACACCCTCCAGCCGAACGCCGTCGAGGCCTGGGCGGCGGTCGCGCGCGCCGCCGAGGCCGCGGAGGGCGTCGAACTGGCCGCGCGCGACCGCGCGGAGATCGCCGACCACGAGGCGATGGTCCTGGGCCCGGAGGGCGCCGCCCTCTTCGAGCGGGCCGCGGAGCTGTACGCCGAGGCGGGCGACCCGGGCGAGGCGCTGGCGGCACGCGCGCGTGCCGCCTACGTCCGCGCGCTCGCCGGCCAGGTGGACGAGGCCGTGGCCGCCGTCGCCGAGCCGTACGACCAGGTGCTCGCGCTGTACGCCGAGGACGGCACGGGCATACGCCAGACCGCGTCGGTCCTGATGGGCCGGGCGCGGATCCTGATGCGGCGGGTCTACGACGAGGCAGAGGACCCAGTGCGGGCACCCGCCGCCGAGGCCGCGGAGCCCTCCCTCGCGCAGGACGGCGCGCCTCGCGCGGACGACCCCGTCCTGGCCGAGGCGGAGACCGCCGTCCGGGAGGTGCTGGCGCTGGTGGACGGGCACACCGGGGGCGACGTACGGCTGGCCTCGCGGGCCGCCGAGGCGCGGGCGATGCTCGCGGAGCTGGCGGCGCGGTCCGGCGACCCGCACACGGCGGCGGCGCTGTTCGCGCGGGCGGCCGGTGAGTACGTGGCCGCGGGGCTGCCGTGGTTCGCCGTGGAGTACGAGGCCCGGCTCGCCGGAATCGCGCACCACCTCGGCGACACCGCGGAGGCGGAGCGGGCGCTGCGCGCGGCCCTGGAGCACGGAGGGGCCCAGCTGGAGCCCGTCGGGCGGGCGCAGCTGCACCTCCAGCTGGCCGAGGTGGTCGGCGGCCGGGGCGCGGCCGAGGAGGCCGCCGAGCACGCCCTGGAGGCGGCGCACTGGGCCGACGAGGCGGGCGAGGGCCGCACGTTCGGCGCCTGGGCGCGGCATCTGCTCGGCGGCTTCCTGCTGCGGCAGGGCCGGTGGGCCGAGGCCGCCGAGGTGCTGGAGTCGGCGCTGCCCGATCTGACCGCCGAGACGCACGGCGACGGGGCGGTCGTGCAGACGCGGTGGTGGCTCGGCGACTGCCTCAGCGAGCTGGGAGAGCACCAGGCGGCCGCCGAACGCCGCCTGCAGGCCGCCGAGATCGCCCGGCACTGGCCCGAGCAGCACGACCACGCGACCCTCGCCCACCTCGCCGCCGAATCCCTGGGCCACGCGGGGATGCCGGCCGAGGCGGACCAGGCCTACGCGCGCGCGGGCGACCTGTGGCGTTCCCTGGGCAACGTGCACGGCCTCGTCCGCTCGCTGCGGGCCCGCGCGTGGCTCGCCCTGCGCACGCCGGACGGTTCGGACCGCGCGCGGGAGCTGATGGCGGACGCCCTGCGGGAGTGCGCGGCGGCGTTGGAGGCGGCACCCGACGAGGAGGCGCGGTGGCGGCTCGCCGCCGAACTCGGCCACACCCACCGCCAGTTCGGCGACCTGCTGGCCCGCTCGTGCACCGAGGACGCCGAGGACGGCTCGATCCAGGACGTGTTCGAGGCGGCTCTGGAGCAGATGGCCGAGGCGATCGAAGTGTTCGCCGGCCTCGGCGACGAGGCCCTGGACAGCCGCACCGGCGCGGAACTGGCCGCCGGCTGGCTGGAGGCCGACCTGGGCCGTCTCACCGCGGCGGCGGTCCGCGCGCGTGCCGTGCTCGCCGCCTACGGCGGCGCCGAGGAGGGCGACGAGGCGGCGCGGGCCCGGCGGGCGGAGGCGGAGCAGCTGCTCCGGGTGGTGCGGGAGCAGGGGGAGCAGGGGGACCGCTGAGCGGAGCAGCTGCTCGGCGTGGTGCGGGAGCAGGGGACCGCTGACCGGCCCCGCGCTCACTCCACGCCGATGAGCAGCAGGGCCCCCTGCCGCCCGCCCCGGTACACCACCGTGTCCACGGCCAGGTACGCCTCCCGCACCCGGGCCTCCAGCCGGTCCGCGACGGCCTGCGGCGCCTCGTCGCCGAGGACGAGGGTGACCAGCTCCCCGCCGGCCGCGAGCATGCGGTCGAGGACGGTCTGCGCGATGGCGGTGACGTCGGCGCCGATCACGGCCACGTCCCCGTCGATGAGCCCGAGGACGTCACCGGCCTGGCAGATGCCCGCCGTGGTCCAGGACTGTTCCTCGGCGACGGTGACCTCGGCGTAGCGGGTGGCGCCCGCCGCCGACGTCATCGCGACGACGTCCTCGTCGAAGCGGCGCTCCGGCTCGTGCACCGCGAGCGCCGCGATGCCCTGGACGGCGGAGCGGGTCGGGATGAGGGCCACGCGGACGCCCTCCGCGCGGGCCTGCTCGGCCGCCGCGGCGGCCGTGTGGCGCAGCTCGGCGTCGTTGGGCAGCAGCACGACCTCGCGCGCGTGGGCGCGGCGTACGGCGTGCAGCAGTTCCCCGCTGGCGGGCGGCTCCCCGGGGCTCGCGAGCACGGTGGTCGCGCCCGCGTCGGCGTAGAGCCCGGCCAGGCCCTCGCCGGGCACGACGGCGACCACGGCGCGCTGGGCCCGTTCCACGGGCGGCCGCTCCCCGCGCGTGGTGTGCACGTCGCCCGCGCCGAAGTGGGTGATCCGGATCCGGTACGGCCGTCCGGCCTCGACGCCCGCCTCCACGGCGGCGCCGGCGTCGTCCACGTGCACATGGACGTTCCACAGCCCGTCGCCGCCGACCACGACGAGCGAGTCCCCGAGGGCGTCCAGCCGCTGCCGCAGCCGCGCCACGGCGTCGTCGTCGGCCTCCAGGAGATAGATCACCTCGAAGGCGGGCCCGCCCTCCTCCAGCGCCGCCGCCCCTTCCGGGCAGGTGTGCGCCTCCTCCTCCACGACGCCCTCCCCGCGCGCGTGGGGCCCTGCCAGCGAGGTCGGCACCCCGCGTGGTGTCTCCCCCGTGAACGTCTCGACCAGTGCCCCGAGCACCGCCACGAGCCCCCGCCCGCCGGCGTCGACCACCCCGGCGCGCTCCAGCACGGCCAGCTGTCCGGGGGTCGCGGCGAGCGCGGCGCGCGCCCCGTCGTAGGCGGCCCGCGCGACGGCCCCGCAGTCGCCCTGGGCGGCCCCGGCCGCGTCCGCGGCGGCGGAGGCGACGGTCAGCACGGTGCCCTCCACCGGGTGGGCGACGGCCTGGCGGGCGGAGTCGGCGGCGCGGCGCAGGGCGAGCCGCAGCCCGGGTCCGTCGGTGTGCGGGGTGTCGTCCTCGGCGGCGAGCACCTGGGCCATGCCGCGCAGCAGCTGGGCGAGGATGGTCCCGGAGTTCCCGCGCGCGCCGATGAGCGCCCCGTGCGCCATCGCGCGCACGGCCTCCGCGAGCGAGGGCCGCTCCGCCGCCCCCGCGCCGACCTCGTGGCCCGCGAAGACCGCTTCCACGGCGGCGGTGGCCGACTCGACGGTCAGATACAGGTTCGTGCCGGTGTCGCCATCCGCCACCGGGTACACGTTGATCGCGTCGATCTCCTCGCGCGCCCGCCCGAGGGCGGTGAGCGCGAGACCGCACCAGGTGCGCACCGCGAGAGCATCGAAGAATGTCTGCGGCACCTGCGCCACCTGCGCCTCCCTGAGCTGCTGGACTGGACGCAGCGTAGACCCAGGGCCGGTGGCGGCCGGAAGAGGGCCGGGGCGGGCCCCGGAGCAGCCATGGTAGTTTCGTTCTACGGGCGCAGCCGTTGTATGCTGCTCCGGTTGCCCGATCTGATCGGGCTGTTCCCCTGGCAACGCCACTCAGATCTCAGATCGCTCGTAGAGCCTAAGATCTCGATCCCGGCATGCCGGGATTAACCGTAAGTGCATCTGAAGTCTTTGGAGTGACCCGTGGCTGCCAACTGCGACGTCTGCGGCAAGGGGCCGGGCTTCGGCAACAACATCTCGCACTCGCACCGCCGTACGTCCCGCCGCTGGAACCCGAACATCCAGCGTGTGCGTACCGTGGTCGGCGGGACGCCGAAGCGCGTGAACGCTTGCACCTCGTGCATCAAGGCCGGCAAGGTCTCGCGCTGACGCTCAGCTGAGCGCGCGGCCACTGCCGGTTCGCTGTAAAAAGCCGGTCCACCTCGCGTGGACCGGCTTTTTGCTGTACCCGCCTGCGTCTCGGATCGGCTGCACCGGAGTGGACCGACACCCACCGGTTCGAACGTATGACCGACACACAAAGCGGCCCCTCGCCGAACGGTTCGCGGGGGCGGGCTGGATCCGGGTGTGACGCTCGTCGCGGCGTACGTCCTGGCCGGGGAGCCGAGGACGCGCCGCACTAACCGCGTGGAGCCCTCAGCGCCCAGCCGTGGTCCACCGGCCCGATGCCCCCGCCGAGCGCGAACCCGGCCGCGATCGCCCCGGTGACGTACTCCTTGGCCGCCGCCACCGCCTCCGGCACGGCCAGCCCCCGCGCGAGGTGGGAGGCGATCGCCGAGGCGAGGGTGCAGCCCGTGCCGTGGGTGTGACGGTTGTCGTGCCGGGGAGCGCGCAGCCAGTGCTCCTCGGAGCCGTCGGTGAGCAAGTCCACCGCCTCGCCGGACAGATGGCCGCCCTTGATCACCACCCAGCGCGGCCCGTACGCCAGGACGGCCGCCGCGGCCCGCCGCATGTGCTCCTCGGACTCGACCCGGACGCCGGTGAGTTGGGCGACCTCGTCGAGGTTCGGGGTGGCGACGGTCGCGACCGGCAGCAGCTTGGTGCGTACGGAGTCCAGCGCGGAGGCCGCGAGCAGCGCGTCCCCGTGCTTGGAGACGCCCACCGGGTCCACGACCGCCGGCGCGTCCGTCCCGGAGATCAATTCGGCGACCGTCTCGACGAGTTCCGCCGAGGCCAGCATGCCGGTCTTCACCGCCTGGACGCCGATGTCGTCGACGACGCTGCGGTACTGCGCCCGCACCGCCTCCACCGGCAGCTCCCAGGCGCCCTGCACGCCGAGCGAGTTCTGCGCGGTCACGGCGGTGATCACGCTCATGCCGTGCACCCCGAGCGCGAGCATCGTCTTCAGGTCGGCCTGGACACCCGCGCCGCCCCCGGAGTCGGACCCGGCGACCGTGAGAACCCTGGGTGGCGCGCTCATGACTCTATGTCCCCGAAGTGGTCCCAGCCGCCCTTGCTGGTCCAGGGCGCCCCGTCCACCGTGACCTGCGGCAGCGCCGAGGGGTTCAGCACCTCGCCGATCACCTTCCAGCGGGCGGGCAGCTTCACGTCCGGCGGGAAGGTCGCCACGATCGCGTGATCCTCTCCCCCGGTCAGCACCCACTGGAGCGGGTCCACCCCCACGGCCTGCCCGATGTCGTTCATCTGGGACGGGATGTCGATGGCGCCGGAGCGGATGTCGATCCGGACCTTGCTGGCCTCCGCGATGTGCCCCAGGTCGGCGATCAGCCCGTCGCTCACGTCGCACATCGCCGTGGCGCCGAGCGCGGCGGCGGCCGGACCCGCGTGGTACGGCGGTTCGGGGCGCCGGTGGGCCTCGACGAAGGCGCGCGGCGAGCGGAAGCCGCGGGAGAGCACCGCGTACCCCGCGGCGGACCAGCCGAGCCAGCCGGTCACCGCGACCAGGTCGCCGGGCTGGGCTCCACCCCGGGTCACCGGCTCCTGGTTGCGCAGATCGCCGAGCGCGGTGATCGACACGGTGATGGTGTCCCCGCGGACCACGTCCCCGCCGACCACGGCCGCGCCCGCGACCTGGCACTCGTCGCGCAGCCCGTCCATCAGCTCGCTCGGCCAGGTCACCGGCAGCTCGGCGGGTACGACCAGGCCGAGCAGCAGCGCGGTCGGTACGGCGCCCATGGCGGCGATGTCCGCGAGGTTCTGCGCGGCGGCCTTGCGGCCCACGTCGTACGCCGTGGACCAGTCGCGGCGGAAGTGCCGCCCCTCCACGAGGATGTCGGTGCTGGCCACGACCCTGCGGTCGGGTGCGGCGACCACCGCGGCGTCGTCGCCGGGGCCGACCCGCACCGCCGGGGTGGTGGTGAGACGGGAGGTGAGCTCCCTGATGAGCCCGAACTCACCGAGCTCACCAACAGTGCCCTTCATTGCCCTTACGCCCCTTCTGTCCTCGTGCATGCCCGGTCGCGCGTCAACAGTGTCCTCGATACGGTCGGAGTGACTGTCGGCGCGGTCCCCTTGACCGTCAACTTCCGTCGTGCCGGCACCCCGGCACGCAGGCCCCGGTTCCCGCAGGTCTCCCCGCGGCGAGCGGCGACGCGATACCGTGGCGTTCCTTTTCCCCACATGATCCTCGTGGCCGCCCTGGAGGTTCCGTGGTACAGGCGTACATTCTGATCCAGACGGAGGTCGGCAAGGCCTCGACCGTCGCCGAGACGATCAGCAAGATCCCTGGAGTCGTCCAGGCCGAGGACGTCACCGGACCGTACGACGTCATCGTGCGGGCCCAGGCCGACACGGTCGACGACCTCGGTCGCATGGTGGTCGCCAAGGTCCAGCAGGTGGAAGGCATCACACGCACCCTGACCTGCCCGGTGGTCCATCTGTAGCCCCCGTCTACCCTTGGCCGGTGAACATCTTCCGTCACCGGCCCATCGGCCTGTCCGCGCTCGCCCTGCTGATCACCGCCGTGGGCTGCTCCTCAGCAGACGACAGCGCGTCGGCGACGGTTCCCAGTCCGGACGCAGCGGTGACCGAGCTGTGCCGGAAACTCGACGAAGCGCTGCCGGCGAAGGTGGCCGGTCTGAGCCGCGAGGACCCTGAGCCGCGGTCCACGCTGACCGCGGGCTGGGGAAGCCCGGAGATCATACTGCGCTGCGGGGTGCCCAGGCCGCCGAAGATGATCGACCCCAAGGTCGCCGAAGGGCGGGACGCGGATGCCGTGGCCGGCGGGGTGAACGGCGTCGACTGGCTGCAGGAGAAGGCGGACGACGGGTTTCGGTTCACCACGGCGAACCGGCTCGCTTATGTCGAGGTCAGCGTGCCGGAGGGTGTGGACAGCTCGGCGGTGTTGATCGAACTGGCGTCCGCGGTCAAGTCGGCGATTCCCGGAGGTATCGCCGACTAAGCGCCGTGGGTGGTTGTCGCCGTCCTCGGGTGCGGGTGCTCTGTGGTTTCTCGCGCAGTTCCCCGCGCCCCTAAGGGCGTTTCAGCGGAGGCCCGTCGACCTGTTCAGCGCTGCCTGGATCAGGCGGTCCACCAGCTCCGGGTAGCCGATGCCGCTCGCCTGCCACATCTGCGGGTACATCGAGATCGGGGTGAAGCCGGGCATCGTGTTGATCTCGTTGATCACGAACTCGCCGTCCTCGGTGAGGAAGAAGTCCGCGCGGACCAGACCCTCGCAGGAGGCGGCGTCGAAGGCCGCGACCGCGAGCTTCCGGACCTCGGCGGTCTCCTCCTCGGTGAGGGGGGCGGGGACGATGCCGGGCGTGGAGTCGATGTACTTCGCCTCGAAGTCGTAGTACGCGTGCGCGTCCGGCGGCGGGATCTCGGCGGGCACCGAGGCGCGCGGGCCGTCCTCGAACTCCAGGACGCCGCACTCGATCTCCCGGCCGCGCAGCGCGGCCTCGATCAGGATCTTCGGGTCGTGCCGCTGCGCCTCGGCGATCGCCTCGTCGAGGCCCTCGAAGGACTCCACCTTGGTGATGCCGATCGAGGAGCCCGCGCGCGCGGGCTTCACGAACAGCGGCCAGCCGTGCTCGCCCGCGAAGTCCGCGATACGGCGGCGGGCGCCCGCACCCTTTTCCCCGCCCGGGGCGGCACGCTCCCACTCACGCGGCCGGATCACGAGGTACGGGCCCACCTTCAGCCCGAACGACTCGAAGACCCGCTTCATGTACTCCTTGTCCTGGCCGACGGCCGAGGAGAGCACGCCCGAGCCCACGTACGGCACCCCGGACAGCTCCAGGAGGCCCTGGAGCGTGCCGTCCTCGCCGTACGGGCCGTGCAGCACCGGGAAGACCACGTCGACCTCGCCCAGCGCCTTGGGCACGGAACCCGGCTCGGCGTAGACGACTTCGCGGTTGCCCGGGTCGACCGGGAGCACCACACCGCCCTCGCCGGACTCGGCGAGGTCCTCGACGGTCGGCGTACGGCGGTCGGTGATCGCCATCCGCTCGGGTTCGTCGACGGTGAGCGCCCAGCGCCCGTCGCGGGTGATGCCGATCGGCAGGACCTCGTACTGCGTCCGGTCGATGGCCTTGAGGACGGCGCCGGCGGTGACCACGGAGATCCCGTGTTCGGAGCTGCGGCCTCCGTACACCACGGCCACCCGCGGCTTGCGGGTCGGCTGCTGCTCGGGGCTCTGGGGGAGGTTCTCGGTGCTCATATCGCGATGAGAGTACCCGTTGGTAGGGCCGGGAGACAGCGTCCGGGGGGCGGCGTGGCTCAGCGTCGTTCCGGCTTCGCGCTGCGCGACATCAGCTCCTTGAGGGCCACCACCGGCGGCTTGCCCTCGTGCACGATGCCGACGACCGTCTCGGTGATGGGCATGTCGACGCCGTGCCGGCGGGCCAGATCCAGCACCGACTCACAGGACTTGACGCCCTCGGCGGTCTGCTTGGTGACCGCGATGGTCTCCTGCAGGGTCATGCCCTTGCCGAGGTTGGTGCCGAAGGTGTGGTTGCGGGACAGCGGCGAGGAGCAGGTGGCCACCAGGTCGCCCAGACCGGCGAGTCCGGAGAAGGTCAGCGGGTCGGCGCCCATGGCGAGGCCCAGCCGGGTGGTCTCGGCGAGACCGCGGGTGATGAGCGAGCCCTTGGCGTTGTCGCCGAGGCCCATGCCGTCCGCGATGCCGACGGCGAGCCCGATGACGTTCTTGACCGCGCCGCCGAGTTCGCAGCCGACGACGTCGGTGTTGGTGTACGGGCGGAAGTACGGCGTGTGGCAGGCGGCCTGGAGGCGCTGGGCGACGGCCTCGTCGGTGCAGGCGACCACGGAGGCGGCCGGCATCCGGGCGGCGATCTCGCGGGCGAGGTTGGGTCCGGTGACCACGGCGATCCGGTCCTGGCCCACCTTGGCGACGTCGTCGATGACCTCGCTCATCCGCATGGCGGTGCCGAGTTCGATGCCCTTCATCAGGGAGACCAGCACGGTGCCGGGGGCCAGCAGCGGTGTCCACTCGGAGAGGTTGCCGCGCAGCGTCTGGGACGGCACGGACAAGATCGTGAAGTCCGCGCCGGCGGCGGCCTCGGCGGGGTCGGTGGTGGCCCGCATGTTCTCCGGGAGCTCGATGCCCGGGAAGTAGTCGGGGTTGGTCCGGGTCGAGTTGATCGCCTCGGCGACCCCCTCGCGGCGCGCCCACAGCACGACCTCGCAGCCCGCGTCGGCGAGCACCATGCCGAAGGCCGTACCCCACGAACCGGCGCTGAAGACCGCCGCCTTGACCGGCTTGCTCACTTGCTCTGCCCTTCTGCCTGCTTGCCCTGCGTCTGCTGCGTCTGCGCCTGGGTGCGCCGCCGCTGCTCGATGCGTTCGCGCTTCGGGTCGTACGGCGTCTCGGGCGCCTTCTCGCCGCGGATCTCCTCCAGCTGGCGGGTGATCGCGGCCATGATGACCTCGGTCGCCTCCTTGAGGACGTCCGCGGTCATGTCCTTGTCGTAGAAGCGCGAGAGGTCCACCGGCGGGCCGGCGAGCACCCGGCTGGTCTTGCGCGGGAACAGGTGGGGCTTCTTGGCGTACGGCGGCAGCAGTTCGTTGCAGCCCCACTGGGCGACCGGGATCACCGGGCACTTGGTGCGCAGGGCGACGCGGGCGGCGCCGGTCTTGCCGGTCATGGGCCAGCCGTCGGGGTCGCGGGTGAGGGTGCCCTCCGGGTAGAAGGCGACGCACTCGCCGCGTTCCACGGCGTCGATCGCGGCCCGGAAGGCGCTGAGCGCGTCCGTGCTCTCGCGATAGACGGGGATCTGCCCGGTGCCGCGCATCGCGGCGCCGACGAATCCCTTCCTGAAAAGCCCGCTCTTCGCCAGGAATCGCGGCACCCGACCCGTGTTGTACTGAAAGTGCGCGTAGGCGAAGGGGTCGATGTGCGAATTGTGGTTCACCACGGTGATAAATCCGCCCTCGGCCGGAATGTGCTCCATTCCACGCCAGTCCCGCTTGAGCAGAACCACCAGCGGCGGTTTGCAGATCACCGCGGCGAAGCGGTACCAGAAGCCGATTCTGCGGCGGGGCACGCGGACACCTTCCTCTAGGGCTGCCACCAGGCCCGGGGGCCGCACAAGTGTCGCCCCAGGCCGTCGGTCTGTCGAGAACACCGTACGCCCCGAAGACCGGGCCGCCAGATGGGCCGGGGGACAATGTCCGCGACAAGAGAGGGGGCGCGACGCTCGTGCAGTGGACCTTGGTGATCCCCGTGAAGCCCTTGGCACGGGCGAAGAGCAGGCTCGCGGACACGGCCGCCGACGGCCTGCGCCCGGGTCTCGCCCTGGCGTTCGCCCAGGACACGGTGGCCGCGGCGCTGGCCTGCCCGGCGGTGCGGGATGTGGCCGTCGTCACGGACGACGCCCTGGCCGGCCGGGAGCTGGCCGCGCTGGGCGCCCGGATCGTCGCCGACGAGCCGCGGGGCGGCCTGAACGCCGCGCTGGAGCACGCGGCGGCCGCCGTGCGCTCCTTGCGCCCCGAAAGCGCCGTCGCCGCCCTCAATGCCGATCTTCCGGCGCTACGCCCGGCGGAATTGACCCGGGTCCTGGACGCGGCGGCGGAATTCCCGCGCGCTTTTCTCCCGGACGCCGCGGAAATCGGCACGACCCTGCTGGCGGCCGGCCCGGACCGGGAATTGCGACCGGCCTTCGGGCTCGACTCCCGGGCTCGTCATCGCGCGTCCGGCGCGGTGGAGCTGGGTCTCACGGGAGTGGATTCGGTACGGCAGGACGTGGACACCGGTGCCGATCTGCGCACCGCGCTCGCCCTGGGGGTGGGGCCCCGTACGGCGGCGATGGCCGCGCGCCTGCTGATCCCCGGGCAGTAGGCTGCCGTCATGCAGGCGACCGCATACACGTACGACGCCGAGACGCGCAGCGGACAGGTGCTGCTCGACGACGGCACCCCCGTCCCCTTCGACGCCGCCGCGTTCGACGCGGGCGGGCTGCGGCTGCTGCGGCCCGGCCAGCGGGTGCGGATCGAGACCGAGGGCGAGGGCGAGGCCCGCACGATCACGCTGGTGACGCTGCAGACCTTCTGAAAACCCCTGATCAGACCCCTGAACAGACCCCTGATCAGGCCCTGATCAGGCCCTGGACACGCCGCGGGCCGGACTCCCGAGGGAGTCCGGCCCGGCGCGTGAGTGCCCCTGTGGCGCGCCCTTACTTCTTGCGGGCGGTGGCCTTCTTGGCGGTCGTGGTCTTGCGGGCCGTCGACTTCTTGGCGGGGGCCTTCTTGGCCGTCGCCTTCTTCGCCGGGGCCTTCTTGGCCGTCGCCTTCTTGGCGGTGGTCTTCGCGGCGGTGGTCTTGGCAGCCGCCGTGGTGGCCTTCTTGGCGGGCGCCTTCTTCGCCGTGGTCTTCTTCGCGGCGGCCGTGGTCTTCTTCGCCGGCGCCGCCTTCTTCGCGGCGGCCTTCTTCGCCGGCGCGGCCTTCTTGGCGGTGGTCTTCTTCGCGGCGGCCTTCTTGACCGTCGCCGCGGCGCCTCCGGTCAGGCTTCCCTTGGGGGCCTTCTTCACGGCGACCTCGCCACCGCGGGGCAGCTTCTTCGAGCCGCTGACCAGGTCCTTGAAGCCCTGACCTGCACGGAAGCGCGGCACCGAGGTCTTCTTGACCCGAACCCGCTCGCCCGTCTGAGGGTTACGGGCGTAGCGCGCCGGACGGTCGACCTTCTCGAACGAACCGAAGCCGGTGACCGAGACCCGCTCACCCGCGACGACCGCGCGGACGATGGCGTCCAGTACGTGGTCGACGGCATCGGCGGCCTGCTGGCGGCCGCCCATCTTGTCGGCAATCGCTTCTACGAGCTGCGCCTTGTTCACGTCTTCCCCTTCGGAGACATCGCCAGAACGAAAGTGTTCAAGCTTTTTCGCACGTTAGGCAGATATATACCGCAAATCAAACACGAAACGGGCTAATCACCCTTGTGCCGCATCGGACTCGACGGTCCCGGACTTGTTCAGCCGTCCTCTTCGGGGAAACGCCCCTCGTCGAGGTCGGCCGTGAACCGCTCCAGACGCCTTGTCGCATCGGCGAGATCGTGCTTGGCCGCGGCCGTGATGACCAGCAGCTTCCGGGTCAGCGCCATCCGTACGCCCTCCGGGACTTGCAGTGCGCGCACCCTTGCGTGCGCTTCCTTGAGTCGGTCCGCGACTGCCGCATAGAGCTCGAGTTGGCCGTCGTGTTCCATGCACAGATTGTGCCATCTGGGGCGAGTTGTCGCCTGCCCGGGGTCTAACTGCCGCCTCGAACGGCCCTCCGGACGGTCGCCGCCGCCGCGCCGCCATCGAGCGCCTACCCCGGCAATCACCGCTCTAACGTGGGAAGTTGAAGAGCCCGGGGGTGGCGTCGGGGATCGAACGGACCGGAAAACGGCTGTACCCCCGATCGGGGCGATCGGGGGTACAGCCGGGGTGTTGGGGTGGCCGAAACTCGACCTTCGCGAGGGCCTGGCGGCCCCGGAGGTCAGATCTTCAGCGTCCGCGGCTTGTAGGCGGGGCGCTTCGCCTCGTACTCCGCGATGTCCTCCTCGTTCCGGAGGGTGATGGAGATGTCGTCCAGCCCGTTCAGCAGCCGCCAGCGGGAGTTCTCGTCCAGCTCGAAGGAGGCGGTGATGCCCTCGGCGCGAACCTCACGAGCCTCAAGGTCCACAGTGACCTCAGCAGTCGGGTCCTGTTCCGTGAGTTCCCACAGGGCGTCCACGATCTTCTGCTCCAGAACCACCGTGAGCAGGCCGTTCTTGAGCGAGTTGCCGCGGAAGATGTCGGCGAAGCGCGAGGAGATGACGGCCTTGAAGCCGTAGTTCTGCAGCGCCCACACCGCGTGCTCACGGGAGGAGCCGGTGCCGAAGTCGGGGCCGGCGACCAGCACCGTGGCACCCTGCCGCTCGGGCCGGTTGAGCACGAACTCCGGGTCCTTGCGCCAGGCCTCGAACAGCCCGTCCTCGAACCCGTCCCGGGTCACCTTCTTGAGCCAGTGGGCGGGGATGATCTGGTCGGTGTCGACGTTGCTGCGGCGCAGCGGGACGGCCCGGCCGGTGTGCGTGGTGAAAGCTTCCATGACTGATCAGACTCCAGCGGGCACGGGGGCGTCGGACAGGTCGGCGGGCGAGGCCAGGTGCCCCAGGACGGCGGTCGCGGCCGCGACCTGCGGCGACACCAGATGCGTACGGCCGCCCTTGCCCTGCCTGCCCTCGAAGTTGCGGTTGGAGGTGGACGCGGAGCGCTCGCCGGGGGCCAGCTGGTCCGGGTTCATGCCGAGGCACATCGAGCAGCCCGCGTGCCGCCATTCGGCGCCGGCCTCCTTGAACACCACGTCCAGGCCCTCGGAGACGGCCTGCAGACCCACGCGCGCGGAGCCCGGGACGACCAGCATCCGTACGCCGTCGGCGATTTTGCGGCCGCGCAGGATCTCGGCGGCGTTGCGCAGGTCCTCGATGCGGCCGTTGGTGCAGGAGCCTACGAAGACGGTGTCCACCTTGATGGACCGCAGCGGCTGCCCGGCCTCCAACCCCATGTACTCCAGGGCCTTTTCGGCGGCGAGGCGCTCCGAAGCGTCTTCGTACGAAGCCGGGTCGGGGACGGACGCGGAAAGCGGCGCGCCCTGGCCCGGGTTGGTGCCCCAGGTGACGAACGGCGACAGTTCGGCGGCGTCGATGACGACCTCGGCGTCGAACTCGGCGTCGTCGTCGGTCCTCAGCGTCTTCCAGTACTCGACCGCGGCGTCCCAGTCGGCGCCCTCGGGGGCGTGGGCGCGGCCCTTGATGTACTCGAAGGTGGTCTCGTCGGGGGCGATCATGCCCGCGCGGGCGCCGGCCTCGATCGACATGTTGCAGATGGTCATCCGGGCCTCCATCGAGAGCTTCTCGATGGCGGAGCCGCGGTACTCCAGCACATATCCCTGGCCGCCGCCGGTGCCGATCCGCGCGATGATCGCCAGGATCAGGTCCTTGGCGGTGACGCCGTCGGGCAGCTCGCCGTCGACCGTGATGGCCATGGTCTTCGGGCGGGCCATGGGCAGCGTCTGGGTGGCCAGCACATGCTCGACCTGAGAGGTGCCGATACCGAACGCCAGCGCGCCGAAGGCGCCGTGCGTGGAGGTGTGCGAGTCGCCGCAGACGACGGTCATGCCGGGCTGGGTCAGACCCAGCTGCGGGCCGACGACGTGCACGACGCCCTGCTCGACGTCGCCCAGCGGGTGCAGCCGGACGCCGAACTCGGCGGCGTTCCTGCGCAGGGTCTCCAGCTGGGCGCGGGAGACCGGGTCGGCGACGGGCTTGTCGATGTCGAGGGTCGGGGTGTTGTGATCCTCGGTCGCGATGGTGAGGTCGAGTCGACGCACCTTCCGCCCGCTCTTGCGGAGGCCGTCGAAGGCCTGCGGGCTGGTCACCTCGTGCAGCAGGTGCAGATCGATGTAGAGGAGGTCGGGCTCGCCCTCGGCGCGCCGGACGACGTGGTCGTCCCAGACCTTCTCCGCGAGTGTCCTACCCATCGCTTTCCCTCCGGTCGGCAAAGGTGCGCCGACCCAACTAGAGACTGTGAGGAGACGGCGCCCGCGCCCCTGGTTACGGGCGTCCGCCGCCAGGCCCGTCATTTGTGCGGGCCGCTGTGCCTTCGTGTCATCCAGGGTGGCGTGTTCCACGGAAAATTGAACTTGCGTTTCACAGAGTGAGACGCAAGTATCGTTGCATGGACAACAGTAGCGGCGTCGGCGTTCTGGACAAGGCGGCCCTCGTCCTGAGCGCTCTGGAGTCCGGTCCGGCCACCCTCGCGGGTCTGGTCGCGGCCACCGGACTGGCACGACCCACGGCCCACCGCCTGGCCGTGGCACTTGAACACCACCGCATGGTGGCGCGTGACATGCAGGGCCGTTTCATCCTCGGCCCGCGCCTGGCAGAGCTGGCCGCGGCGGCCGGCGAGGACCGCCTCCTCGCCACGGCCGGCCCGGTGCTCACCCACCTCCGTGACGTGACAGGAGAGAGCGCGCAGCTCTACCGCCGCCAGGGCGACATGCGCATCTGCGTCGCCGCGGCGGAGCGTCTGTCCGGCCTGCGGGACACCGTCCCGGTCGGCTCGACGCTCACGATGAAGGCGGGCTCCTCGGCGCAGATCCTCATGGCCTGGGAGGAGCCGGAGCGGCTGCACCGCGGCCTCCAGGGCGCCCGCTTCACGGCGACGGCCCTGTCGGGCGTACGGCGCCGCGGCTGGGCCCAGTCGATCGGCGAGCGCGAGCCGGGCGTCGCGTCCGTCTCCGCGCCCGTACGCGGCCCCTCGAACCGCGTGGTGGCCGCGGTGTCCGTCTCCGGCCCCATCGAGCGCCTGACCCGCCACCCGGGCCGTATGCACGCCCAGGCGGTCATCGACGCGGCAGCCCGCCTCTCGGAGGCCCTGCGCCGCTCGGGCTGACGGCAACAGGAAACCGCCGTAGGGACTGAGCGGCCTCAACGCCGCGGCAGCTCGATCCCTACGGCGCGGGAGACTCCCTGGAGAGAACCGGCTACGGCGCCGGCGCGCGCCAAGCGAACCGCTCCTTCGCATACCGCCCACGGGCCTCCAGCGGAACCTGCCCATGCGCCGCAGCGAGCCCGAACGCCGGCATGTCCCCGTAGATCGCCTCGTACGACCCCTCCGGCACGACATACGCCTCATGCCAGATCCCGACGTGGCCCCGGACCCTGCCCTTGCGGTCCATGCCGTTGACCCGAGCCCACACCTCGCGGTGAAACGCATCCGGTGCGCTCGCGTACGCGTACAGCTTCTCCTTCGACTCCCAGTACTGCACGACGTAGTACGTTCGCGGCGAAGCCGTCAGCAGCACCCGGGACAGCAATCCCCGCCCCGGATCCCTCTTCAGTTCCGCCAGCATCCGGAACATCGCCAGCATCACCGGCAGCCAGTGGTGCACCGCCCAGAACCTGTTGATCCGCATCCCGATCAGCAGGACGATCACGTCTCCCCGAGCATCCGCGGTCGTCAGCCGCAGAGCGCGGCCGGCCGTCTTCTCCGTGTCCGCCATGCTTGGATAGTGCCGCTACCCAACGAAAGGCGCAAGACATGCGGCTCGCCGAACTGAGCAACCGCAGCGGTGTCTCCATCGCGACGATCAAGTACTACCTGCGCGAAGGCCTCTTGCCGCCGGGCCGCCAGATCAACGCGACCACGGCGGAGTACGACGAGACGCACCTGCGCCGGCTCCGGCTGGTACGCGCGCTGATCCAGGTCGGCAAGGTCCCCGTGGCGAGCGCCCGCGAGGTGCTCCGGCACATCGACGACGAGTCCCTGGGCCGTTCGATCCGGCTGGGCGCGGCCCTGTGGGAGCTGCCGCAGGGGCCGGAGCCGGACGAGGACGACGAGTGCGTCCAGGCCGCCCACCAGGAGGTCGGCACGCTCCTGGACCGGCTCGGCTGGGACAACGCCAAGCGGCTCGCGAGCATCTCCCCCGCGTACCGCTCGCTGGTGGTGGGGGTGGCCGCGTTCCGCCGGCTCGGCTACGACTGGGGGGCCGAACAGCTCGCGCCGTACGCCGAGTTGATGCACCGGACGGCCGTCCTCGACCTGGACAACATGGAGACGTACCCGTCGGAGTCGGAGCAGGTCGAGTTCGCGGTCCTGGGGGCGATCCTCAACGAGCCGGTGCTGCAGGCGCTGCACCGGCTGGCCCAGGAGGAGGAGACGACGCGGCGGTACGGCATCGAGTGAACGCCGAAGGGGCCCTCGCCGAAGCGAAGGCCCCTTGGGACTCGTACCCCCGACCGGATTCGAACCGGCGCTACCGCCTTGAGAGGGCGGCGTGCTAGGCCGCTACACAACGGGGGCGTGGACTCTGCGTTTCCGCAGGTCCGAGCTGGTCTACCTGGACTCGAACCAAGACTAACTGAACCAGAATCAGTCGTGCTGCCAATTACACCATAGACCAATGTGGTTTAGACCAGTCAGTACCCCCGACCGGATTCGAACCGGCGCTACCGCCTTGAGAGGGCGGCGTGCTAGGCCGCTACACAACGGGGGCCCTAGCGATCATCTCGGAAGAGATCACCGTACCCCCGACCGGATTCGAACCGGCGCTACTGCCTTGAGAGGGCAGCGTGCTAGGCCGCTACACAACGGGGGCTTGCGGATGGGATCCGCGGGTTGCAGATTGAGCTCTGCGAGCTGGCCTACCTGGACTCGAACCAAGACTAACTGAACCAGAATCAGTCGTGCTGCCAATTACACCATAGGCCACTGGAACGCAAGCCCCGTATGGGGATCTTGTTCTAGTTCGCTCCTCCGGTTCCCGGCCTTTCGGCCCGCTCCCCGGCGGCGCAGAAAGAACATTACCTGAAGGTGGACGGGGCTCCAAAACGGGTATCCGCGCCGAGCAGTGCCGGGAGTTCGGAGAGGGACGCGATCCGGTGCGGACCGGCCGGAACCGCCACCGTCGCCGAGCCGCCCAGGCGGTCGATCCAGACCGACAGCAACCCGGCGTCGGCGGCGCCCCGTCCGTCGATCTCCGGGTGGTCGCCGACGTACGCCACCTGGTGCGGAGACAGCGACAGGGCCTCGCAGGCGGCGAGGAACGCCCGGGCCTCGGGCTTGGAGACGCCCAGCTCCGCGGCGCACAGGATCGTCTCGAAGCGGTGGTGGACGCCGAGCATCCGCAGCTTGCGGTCCTGGACGGTGAGGCTGGAGTTGGAGAGCACCGCGTGGCGGTGGCTGGCGGCGAGGGCGTCCAGGACGGGCAGGACGTCCGGGAAGAGGGCCCAGACGGCCTCGTAGTGGGCGAGGTACCGCTCGAACCAGGCGTCGGCCTCCGCGTCCGTCAGCGTCCGGCCCAGGAACTCTCGCACCCGGTCCCGGCGCTGGCCCTCGTAGGAGGCCTCCCCCGCCGCGAAACGGTCCCAGTGGCGCTCCGTGACCGCCTTCCACAGCGCGAAGGCCCGCTCGGCCCCGCCGTACCGCTCCAGCAGGCCCTCGGCCGCCAGATGGGCACGGATGCCCTCACGGTCCGCGGTCGAGTAGTCGAAGAGGGTGTCGTCCACGTCCCAGACCACGGCACGGATGCTCATGATCCGACGGTAACGCGGTGGGCCGTTTCGCGGGGCGGATACGGGCGAAGGGGCACTGGCACACTGGGGTCATGAGCGAGTACCGCGTCCAGTTCACCGTAGAAGCCCGTGCGACGTACGACGCCCTGCCCGGAGAGCGTCGGGCCCAGTTGGACAAGGCCGTGCGCGTACTGGCCCGGGATCCGTTCCGGAAGAACTCGACCGCCCCGCTCGGCCCGGAAGAGCATCTGCGCAAGGCCTACGTGGCCCCCGGCGTGGTGCTGGAGTACATGGTGGCTGGAACGATCATGGTCATCGTCGTACTGGAGATCTTCGACGAGAGCGCCTATCTGATCGACGAAGCCGACGCGCAGTGACCGAGACGACGAGGGGCGGTACCCGGAGAGCCGGGTACCGCCCCTTCACGCGTGCGTGAGGCTTACGCCGCCAGCTTCGCCAGCGCCGCGTCGATGCGGGTCAGGGTCTTCTCCTTGCCCAGGACCTCCAGGGACTCGAAGAGCGGCAGGCCGACCGTGCGGCCGGTGACGGCGACCCGGACCGGGGCCTGGGCCTTGCCGAGCTTGAGGCCGTGGGCCTCGCCGGCGGCCAGGACGGCCTCCTTCAGGGACTCGGCGGAGGTCCAGTCGGCCGACTCCAGCTTCTCGCGGGCCGTGCGCAGCAGGGCGTCGGAGCCCTCCTTCATCGCCTTCGTCCAGCTCGGCTCGTCGAAGACCGGCTCCGGGAGGAAGAGGAAGTCGACGTTGTCGGTGATCTCGGACAGGACCTTCAGGCGCGTCTGCGCGTGCGGGGCGATCGCCTGCCACTGCGCCTCGTCGAAGTCCTCCGGCGCCCACGGGGCGAACGGGGCCTTCAGCCAGGGGCGGCAGCGCTCCGTGAAGTCCTTCACATCCAGCATCCGGATGTGATCGCCGTTGATCGCCTCGCACTTCTTCAGGTCGAAGCGGGCCGGGTTGGGGTTGACGTCCTTCACGTCGAAGGCCGCGACCATCTCGTCCATCGTGAAGATGTCCTGGTCTGCGGAGAGCGACCAGCCGAGCAGCGAGAGGTAGTTGAGCAGGCCCTCGGGGAGGAAGCCGCGCTCGCGGTAGAGGTTCAGCGACGACTGCGGGTCCCGCTTCGAGAGCTTCTTGTTGCCCTCGCCCATCACGTACGGCAGATGGCCGAACTCGGGGATGCGCTGGGCGATGCCCAGCTCGATCAGCGCCTTGTAGAGGGCGATCTGGCGGGGGGTGGAGGAGAGCAGGTCCTCGCCGCGCAGGACGTGGGTGATCTCCATCAGGGCGTCGTCGACCGGGTTCACCAGCGTGTAGAGAGGCGCCCCGTTCGCGCGGACGATGCCGTAGTCCGGGACGTTCTCCGGGGTGAAGGTCAGCTCGCCGCGGACCAGGTCGGTGAAGGTGATGGTCTCGTCCGGCATCCGGAAGCGGACGATCGGCTCGCGGCCCTGGGCCTTGTACTCCTCGACCTGCGCCTCGGTCAGCTCGCGGCAGTGGCCGTCGTAGCCGGACGGCTTGCCGGCGGCGCGGGCGGCCTCGCGGCGGGTGTCCAGCTCCTCCTGGGAGCAGTAGCAGCGGTAGGCGTGGCCGCCGTCCAGGAGCTTCTGAGCGACGTCCTGGTAGATGTCCATGCGCTGCGACTGGCGGTACGGCGCGTGGGGGCCGCCGACCTCGGGGCCCTCGTCCCAGTCGAAGCCGAGCCAGCGCATCGAGTCGAGGAGCTGGTTGTACGACTCCTCGGAGTCGCGGGCCGCGTCGGTGTCCTCGATGCGGAAGACCAGGGTGCCCTGGTGGTGCCGGGCGAACGCCCAGTTGAACAGGGCGGTGCGGACCAGGCCCACATGGGGGTTACCGGTCGGCGACGGGCAGAAACGGACGCGTACGGGGGAGCCGGATGCGCTAGCCACGCTTGACAACCTTGTTGGTGAGAGTGCCGATGCCTTCGATGGTGACGGCGACCTCGTCGCCGACGTTCAGGGGGCCGACCCCTGCCGGGGTGCCGGTGAGGATCACATCGCCGGGGAGCAGCGTCATGGCCTCGGAGATGTTGACGATCAGGTCCTCGATGGGGTGGATCATCTCGCTCGTCCGGCCGAGCTGGCGCTGTTCGCCGTTGACCGTGAGCTGGACGGTCAGGTCGGACGCCGTCTCGAGGTCAAGGCCGGTCTCCACCCAGGGGCCCAGCGGGCAGGAGGTGTCGAAGCCCTTCGCCCGCGCCCACTGCTTCTCGCGTCGCTGCACGTCCCGGGCGGTGATGTCGTTGGCGCAGGTGAAGCCGAAGATCACGTCCTTGACGCGGTCGCGCGGGACCTCGCGGCACATCCGGCCGATCACGACAGCCAGCTCGGCCTCGTGGTGCAGCTCCTGGGAGAAGGAGGGGTACTGGATGTCGTCGCCGGGGCCGATGACCGAGGTCGACGGCTTGAAGAAGGCGAACGGGGCGTCCGGGACCTCGTTGCCCAGCTCGCGCGCGTGCTCCGCGTAGTTGCGGCCGAAGGCCACCACCTTGTTGGGGAGCACCGGCGGCAGCAGCCTGACCTTGCTCAGCGGCACCTTCGTACCGGAGAGCTCGAAGTCCGCGAACGGGATGCCCTTGATGATGTCGAGGACGAGCTCGTCCGGCTTGTCGCCCTCGACCGCGCCGAAGGCGACGTTCCCGTCGATGGAGAACCTGGCGATGCGCACGGGATGCTTTGCCCCTTGACTGAGCTGGCGGGAGTCTGACGCTCCAGGCTAACGCGGCAAAGGCCGGGCGCCCCGCGCATTGTGCGCGAGGCGCCCTGGTCGACCCGTGTCGAGGTGTGGCTGCTCGGCTACTCGGCCGCCGCGGCGCCCACCGGGACCTCCATGAGGACCGTACGCTTCGGGTTGGCCGTCTGGGAGGGGAGCTCGACGGAGTGCTCCGGCTGCACCGGGGTCTGCAGTTCGTCGGCGTCCTTCAGGTGCGCCAGCGTCGTGCGCCGCGGGTTGGCGATCTTGTGGAACATCGTCGTCGTCTTCACGGGGGTCCTCTACAGAGCGCGGTCTCTTGTAAAGCGTCAGGCTAAACATGCGGATTCCCGTCAAAGGGCGGAAGCGCTCATGAATCGCGTGTGAGTTTGCTCACGAAGTCACGCCCAAACCGGTCAATTCAGGCCCGCAACTCATGCCAATGAAACGGACATTCGGCGACTGAAGCGACCATTCCGCTCCTGATCATGGCGACTGGGACACCGCGCACACCTCGGCGGATCGTAGGCAAATGTCCGCTATAAGAGGGACCCTGTTCGACGTCCCGTAACCTGGCCCTCACATGCTGTCACGGAGGTCACAGCCTGACCAACGGGCCTTGTTGGAGATCCGGCACTGTGCTGGAATTCCACGGACCGCCGCAGGAACGAGCCGGCGCGCAGGGTGGCGCGAAAAGCGCCGAGTGGCGGCGAGAAGGGGGAAGCCAGCGCCGGTCACTCACGACCACCCGGGGACGTATTCAGGGCGTCCCCGACGACGCCGACACCGTCACTCCGTTCGCGGAGAGACGCCTGGTCCAGAGGTTGCGACGCTAGTGCAGGGACGTTTCAAGAGGGATGGCAGCGCTTCGGCGGAGCCGGAGCCGCACGGCGGGACTGGCCCCATGGCCGGCAGCTCCTCGCCCCAGCACGCCCAGGGCCAGGGCCCGTCCGGTGACGGCCCCGCGCGCTCCGGGCGCCCCGGCACGTCCGCGCCCTCGGGCCCGGCGAGCCCCACTGCTCCGACCGTGAAGCCCCCGCAGGGCCCGGCCGGACCCGGCCCGCGAATAGCCCTGCGCAACTGGCGGATCTCCACCCGTCTGGTCGCGCTGCTCACCCTCCCGGTGGTCGCGGCCACCTCGCTGGGCGCGCTGCGTATCGCCCAGTCCATGGAGGAGCAGCAGCAGCTCGACAACATGAAGCTGCTGACGGACATGACCAAGCAGGCCACCGAGCTGGCCATGGCGCTCCAGGAGGAGCGCGACAAGTCCGCGGGTCCGCTGGCGCACAACTCGACGTCCAGCAGCATCACCGTCAAGGGCTACCGGGACAAGACCGACCGTGCCCTGCAGAACTTCCTCGACGCCTCCGAGGAGATCGACAGCGCCAGCCGGGACGGCAACCTCCAGGGCGTCCGGGACAGCGTCGTCGGTCTGGCGCGCGACCTGATGACCCTGAACAAGGTCCGCAGCGCGGCCTACGAGGCCAAGAACAACAACATGCAGACCGTCGAGGCCTACCACCGCCTGATCGAGCACCTGCTCGACCTGTCGCAGGACATGGCCGAGGCGACCAGCAACCCGGAGATGATCCAGCGCACGCGTGCCCTGGCGGCCTTCTCCTCCGCCAAGGAGTACGCCTCCATCCAGCGCGCGGTCCTCGCGGCGGCCCTGCCCGCGAACAAGACCACCTACGGCAACCTCTCCGCGAACGACCGCCTGTACGCCGAGTCGGCGCTGCAGAGCCAGAAGTCCGACCTCAACAGCTTCCGGAGCATCTACGGCGACGAGAACGCCGCGGAACTGCTCGAGCCCATCGAAGAGGGCAACTCCACCATCGAGGCCACCGACCTCTACGCCTCCCGCGCGTTCGGCCGGCCCGAGGGCCTGGAGGGCCTGGAGAAGCGCTCGTACCAGGACTGGGTGGACGACAGCTCGGCCAAGATCGAGCAGATGAAGAAGATCGAGCGCACGCTGCTCGAAGAGATGGAGCAGAAGGCCCGCGAGCTGCGCAGCGAGTCGGAGCAGGAAGCGATCATCTCCGGTGCGCTGATCCTGCTCGTGCTCGGCGTGTCGCTGGTCGGCGCCTTCGTGGTGGCCCGCTCCATGATCCGCTCGCTGCGCCGGCTGGAGGACACGGCGACCAAGGTCGCCTCCGAGCGCCTGCCCGAGCTGGTCAAGCAGCTGTCCGAGTCCGACCCGCAGGACGTCGACACGTCCGTGGAGTCGGTCGGTGTGCACTCCCGGGACGAGATCGGCCGGGTGGCCGCGGCCTTCGACGACGTGCACCGCGAGGCGGTCCGCCTCGCCGCCGAGCAGGCCCTGCTGCGGGGCAACGTCAACGCGATGTTCACCAACCTCTCGCGCCGCTCCCAGGGTCTGATCCAGCGCCAGCTGTCGCTGATCTCCGAACTGGAGTCCCGCGAGGCCGACCCGGACCAGCTGGCCTCCCTGTTCAAGCTGGACCACCTCGCCACGCGTATGCGCCGTAACGGTGAGAACCTGCTCGTTCTCGCGGGTGAGGAGCCCGGCCGGCGCTGGACCCGCCCGGTTCCGCTGGTCGACGTGCTGCGTGCCGCCGCGTCCGAGGTGGAGCAGTACGAGCGCATCGAGCTGGCCGCCGTGCCGACCACCCAGGTCGCCGGCCGGGTCGTCAACGACCTCGTGCACCTGCTCGCCGAGCTGCTGGAGAACGCCACCTCCTTCTCCTCCCCGCAGACCAAGGTCAAGGTCACCGGTCACGCCCTGCCCGACGGCCGGGTGCTGATCGAGATCCACGACACCGGTATCGGTCTGTCCCCCGAGGACCTCGCGGCGATCAACGAGCGGCTCGCCTCGCCGCCCACCGTGGACGTCTCCGTCTCCCGCCGCATGGGTCTGTTCGTGGTCGGCCGTCTGTCCCAGCGGCACGGCATCCGCATCCAGCTGCGCCCGTCGGACTCCGGCGGTACGACCGCGCTGGTCATGCTGCCCGTCGACGTCGCCCAGGGCGGCAAGAAGCCGCAGCCCAAGCAGGGCCAGGGCGCCGGTGGCTCCGGCGGTCCGGCCGCCGCGCAGGCCGCCGCCGGCGCGGCCGCGGCCCGACGCCAGAACGGCGGTGCCCTCGGCGGCGGCGCGAACGGCGGTGCCCTCGGTGCGGGCGGTGCCGGCGGCGGGCTGCTCGGGGCCGGTCAGGGCCCGCGCGCCGCGCTCCCCGGCCGGGACGGGGGCGGCCGTCCGGGCGCCCCGGGTGGCCCCGGTGCCCCGCGTCCGCAGGCTCCCGCGCCCCAGCAGGGCCGTCCGGCGCCCGCCGGTGCCGGCGCCCCGCAGGGTCTGCAGGCCGCCGGTCCGGGCGGTGCGCCGCAGGGCCAGGGTGCCCGCGGCCCCGTACCGCCGCAGCGTGACGCCGCGAACCAGAACGCGGGCGGCGAGCGCGGCCGGCGCGGTCAGCAGCCGCAGCTGCCGCCGCGCGGTGGCCCGCGGGCGGAACTGCCCGGTGGCAACGCGCAGCCCCGCGTGCCCAGCTGGAGCGACGAGAACGCCCAGCCGCCGGTGCCGCGTGCCTCGCTGGACACCCCGCGCGGCCACGAGGAGCCGGACGTCTCGCAGACTTCCCGGATGCCGCGGATCGACGACCGTCAGGGTCCCGGCTCCACGACGGAGATGCCGGCGATTCCGCGCATCGACGAGCGTCAGGCCCCGCCCGCCGGTGCCGACTTCGGCCACCCGGGCGCGAACACCCCGCAGCAGACGGGCCAGTTCGTCCGCCCGGACGTCTTCGGCACGCCCGCCGCGGGCGACCCGGCGAGCACGGGCCGGTTCCCGGCGCAGCAGGGCTACGACAACGGCTCCACCGGCCAGTTCGCGACGCCGCAGGCGTACAACGGCAGCACCACGGGCCAGTCCCCTGCCCCGCAGGCGTACGACAACGGTTCGACGGGCCAGTTCCCGGCGGCCCAGCAGCAGGGCTACGACAACGGCTCCACCGGCCAGTTCCCGGTGCCCGCCCAGGACGGCTCGGCCACCGGCCGGCACGCCCTGCCCGGTGGCCGGCAGAACGGTCAGGCGGACTTCGGCGCCCAGCACGGCGCGCAGCGTCCGCAGGCGCGGCCCGGTCGTCCGGAGCCGGAGGCGCTGCCGCCGGCCGGTCCCGGGGACGGGCGTACGCCGCTGTACGACACGCTGGAGACCAACTGGTTCCACGGCCAGCAGGGTCAGCAGGCACAGCAGGGCCAGCCGGCCCCGCAGGCTCCGCAGGCCCGGCCCGAGCGGGCGCCGCAGCAGCAGGCTCCCACCGGACCGCAGCGGTCGGCCTCGGCCGCCTGGCGCAGCTCGCCCAACGACGACCTCGTGAAGCAGGCCGAGCGCGTCCGCCAGCCCGCCGCCGGCGGGGTCACCACCTCCGGCCTGCCGCGCCGGGTCCCCCGGGCGAACCTCGTCCCGGGCACCGCTCAGCAGCAGCCGAACCAGACCGGTCCGCAGGTCTCGCGCGCTCCCCAGGACGTGCGCGGCCGACTCACCAACCTCCGTCGGGGTATCGCACAGGGCCGTCAGGCCGGTTCGGGCCAGACGGGCAGTTTCCCGAGCCCCACTCACCCGCAGGAGCGTTAGTTGAGCCCGATGAGCCAGGCGGCACAGAACCTCAACTGGTTGATCACCAACTTCGTGGACAACACCCCCGGGGTGTCCCACACCGTCGTCGTGTCCGCCGACGGCCTTCTGCTGGCGCTGTCCGAGGGCTTCCCGCGCGACCGTGCCGACCAGCTGGCGGCCGTCGCGTCCGGGCTCACCTCGCTGACAGCCGGGGCCTCCCGGATCTTCGAGGGCGGCGATGTGGCACAGACGGTCGTCGAGATGGAGCGGGGATTCCTCTTCCTCATGTCCATCTCCGACGGCTCGTCGCTGGCCGTCCTGGCGCACCCCGAGGCGGACATCGGACTCGTCGGCTACGAGATGGCACTGCTCGTGGACCGTGCGGGCGCGGTGCTCACGCCGGACCTGCGCGCCGAACTGCAAGGCAGTCTGCTCCACTGACCGACTCAAGATCCACCCGTCTCACCAAATCACCGTCCGGCCGCCACAATCCCCCCACCGGCCACCGTCAGACGGCTTGACTGACCAACTTGCTGTCCCGCCCGGAGGATTCATGACCCCGCCCACCGCCTCTCATGATCCGTACACAGATCCGTACGGGGACGAGGGCGACCAGCCGCTGGTCCGTCCCTATGCGATGACCGGCGGCCGGACCCGGCCGCGCTACCAGCTGGCCCTCGAGGCACTGATCAGCACCACGGCCGACCCGGCAGCGCTCATGGGGCTGCTCCCCGAGCACCAGCGCATCTGCCATCTGTGCCGCGAGGTGAAGTCGGTCGCCGAGGTGTCGGCGCTGCTGAACATGCCGCTCGGCGTGGCCCGGATCCTGGTCGCGGACCTCGCCGAGGCCGGACTGGTCGCCGTACACCAGCCGGGCGGCGACGAGAACAACGGCGGTGCACCGGACGTGACACTGCTCGAAAGGGTGCTCAGTGGACTTCGCAAGCTCTAGCGGGGCCGTGGCTCCGGGGCGTTCCACCACCTCCGCGAAGATCGTGGTGGCGGGTGGCTTCGGCGTGGGCAAGACCACGTTCGTGGGTGCCGTCTCGGAGATCAACCCGCTGCGCACGGAGGCCGTGATGACGTCCGCCAGCGCGGGCATCGACGACCTCACCCACACCGGGGACAAGACCACGACGACCGTGGCCATGGACTTCGGCCGGATCACCCTGGACCAGGACCTGATCCTGTACCTCTTCGGTACGCCGGGGCAGGACCGCTTCTGGTTCATGTGGGACGACCTGGTGCGTGGCGCCATCGGCGCGGTGGTCCTGGTGGACACCCGGCGGCTGGCGGACTGCTTCCCGGCGGTGGACTACTTCGAGAACAGCGGCCTGCCGTTCGTGGTCGCGCTCAACGGCTTCGACGGTCATCAGCCGTACGCACCGGACGAGGTGCGCGAGGCCCTGCAGATCGGGCCGGACACCCCGATCATCACCACCGACGCCCGGCACCGCGCGGACGCCAAGTCCGCGCTGATCACGCTGGTCGAGCACGCTCTGATGGCCCGCCTGAAGTAGCACCCAAGTTCGGCATGTGTTACGGCAGTTGCCGTAGCCCTTCCGAGACGGACAACGGAGCCGACTGTGGCCTTTGACACGGTCGGCTTCGCTGTTCATAACGTTTCGGCAGAGGAATCCGGTGGTACCGCCACGCGTCGCGGTCGGGTGGTGTCGCTGCGCGCACAAAAGCCCCGTCTTTTGACGGGGCTCGCTCTTTATGACCGTTTTATCTGCGGCCTGCCTCACGGGGTTTCACCGGTTTCCCATGTTTGGAAGAGCGCTGGTCCACGTGCTGGAATGCCTGAACTGCCCAATAGTCAAAGACGTACTCAACGGTCGATGGCGATCTGGGCTCTGAGACACTGCGGCACGACGTAGGTGCCGACCGCCGAGAGGTTGTTGGTCGAGTGAGGCGAAGCAAGAACGGTCCCGAGCCGCCCGCCCGGGGCAACTTCACCCCGCCGCCGCGCGGAGCGGCGCCCGCCCCTGTTGTGCCCGGCTCGGAGCCGACGGCCGCACCCGCTCCGAGCGGCGGCCGTTTCTCCCCGCGCAACTGGCGGGTGACGACCCGACTGAACGCGATCCTGCTCATTCCCGTGCTGGTCGGTCTGGTCATGGGCGGCTTCCAGGTGAAGAGCTCGATCGACACCTGGCAGGAGGCCGAGGACGCGGAGAACACCGCGCGTCTGGTGCGGGCCTCCCTCACCTACGCCGACGCCCTCTACACCGAGCGTGACATCACGGCCGCCCCCCTGCTCCAGGGCAAGGGCCAGGACGACAAGGCCGTGGTCGCCGCCCGGGAGAAGACCGACGACGCCGCCGCCGCCTTCGACGAGGCGGCGAAGAGCATGCCCGACAAGGCCGGCCTGAACCGCCGCCTGGAGCTGTTCCACAAGGTCGAGCCCGAGCTGGACGCGCTGCGCCAGGCCGCCTACACCTCCCGTCTCAAGGGCGTGCAGACGCAGGAGGGCTACGTCAGGATCGCCCACCCGCTGATGGAGTTCGCCAACGAGCTCGGTCTGGGCACCGGCAACATCACCAGCTACGGCCGTACCGTCTACGCCATCTCGCTGACCAAGGCCGCGCTGTCGCTTGAGCGGTCCATCGGTATGCAGCTGCTGGTGAAGCCGGGCCCCGGCAACGGCGACTTCGCCACTCAGCGCACCTCCCTCGCGTCGTACGCCTACCTCGAGCGCATCGCCATCGAGGAGTACATCGGCGGTGGCACCGAGGCCGACGCGGACAAGCTGGAGGCGGCCGACAAGCAGATGCGGGCCGACGCCGCGGCCGCGGCCAGGGAAGCGCTGGCCCAGGACCCGAACTACAAGGCGCCGCCGTCCGATCCGAAGAAGATCGTCGCGGCCGTCGCGGGCCTGAAGACCACCGCGCGGGCCGAGCGCGACCTGCTCGCCGCGCAGGGCATCACGCCCGAGAACTGGTGGGCGGTCAACACCCTCAAGTACGACGCGTACCGCCAGATCGAGTCGGACCTCGCGGACACGGCCGTGAACGAGGCGTCCGAGATCGCGGACGACGCCAAGACGGACGCCTTCATCACCGGTGCCGCCGTCGTGATCGCGCTGCTCGCCGCGTTCATCCTGGCCGGCATGGTGGCCCGCCAGATGAGCCGCTCGATGCGCCAGCTGCGCAACGCCGCCTTCGGTATCGCCGAGCAGCGTCTGCCGATGCTGGTCGACCAGCTCTCCCGCACCGACCCCGGCCGGGTCGACACCCGGGTCGCGCCGATCCCGATCAACTCCACGGACGAGATCGGCGAGGTCGCCCGCGCCTTCGACCAGGTCCACCGCGAGGCCGTGCGGCTCGCCGCCGAGCAGGCCCTGCTGCGGGGCAACATCAACGCGATCTTCACCAACCTGTCGCGCCGCAACCAGTCGCTGATCGAGGGCCAGCTGACCCTGATCACCGACCTGGAGAACAACGAGGCCGACCCGGACCAGCTGGAGAACCTCTTCAAGCTGGACCACCTGGCCACCCGTATGCGCCGCAACGGCGAGAACCTGCTGGTCCTCGCCGGCGAGGAGCCCGGCCGCCGCTGGGACCAGCCGGTCCCGCTGGTCGACGTGCTGCGCGCCGCCTCCTCCGAGGTGGAGCAGTACGAGCGCATCGAGATATCCGGTGTGCCGGAGGCCGACATCCACGGCCGTGCCGTGACCGACCTCGTGCACCTGCTGGCCGAGCTGCTGGAGAACGCCACCACGTTCTCCTCGCCGCAGACCAAGGTCCGCGTCACCGCGACCCGTCTGCCCGACGGCCGCGTGATGATCGAGATCCACGACAAGGGCATCGGCCTCACCGCCGAGGACTTCGCGGACATCAACCACAAGCTGGCCAACCCGCCGACCGTGGACGCCGCGATCTCCCAGCGCATGGGTCTGTTCGTGGTCGGCCGGCTCTCCGACCGGCACGGCATCCGGGTGCAGCTGCGCCCCTCCGGCGAGCAGGCCGGCACCACCTCGCTGGTCATGCTGCCCGACGCGATCACCCACGGTGGCGGTGGCGACGGGTCCGTGGACCGCGAGGAGTTCACGGTCTCGCAGATCATCCCGGAGCAGCAGTTCCAGGGTGAGGACTTCAGCCAGCCGATGCGCACGGCGGCGGAGCTCGGCTTCGACGACAGCCGTTACACCGAGGTCCCGGACGACATCCGCGAACTGGACCCGGTCGGCCGCTCCCTGATGCGTGAGGAGCGCCGCGCGGCCCTGGAGGCGCAGGCACACGGCCAGCACCCCGGCCAGGAGACCGCCGCGGAGTCGGCCTACGCGGCCGACGGCTTCGACCAGCAGACCGGCCAGCACGCCTACGGAGGCGGCCAGGGCGGCTACGCCGAGCAGACCGACTACGGTCAGCAGCAGGCGTACGAGGAGCAGCAGTCGTACGAGGAGCCCTACTTCCCGCAGGACGGCGGGCTGCCGCGAAACGACGGATTCCGTTCGGCCGGCGGCTACCCGGAGCCCACGTATGCGGAGTCCGGCCAGGACGCGCACGCCGCGGCGCCCACGGCTGCCTCGGAGAGCTACTCGGGCTTCGAAGAGCAGTCCTACCAGGCTGACTGGCAGCAGCAGGACGGCTACCGGAACGGCTACCCGGACCAGTACGCTCCCGAAGCGGAATCTGCACAGGCCGCTGACGCGAGCGAGCGGGACCGCGTAGGCTTCGACCGTCCGGGACCGGCTTCCTCCGCCGGGCACGAGCTGACCGACGCCGGGCTTCCCCGCCGCGGCTCCACCGCGAGCGGCACCACGGGCGGCGGCGCGCAGCGCGTGAACCAGGAAGCGCCGGCCCCCTCCCCGGAGAGCAACGGCGACACCGGCTGGCGCTCGGCGAACGACGAGCGGTGGCAGCAGGCCGCGCAGCTCCGGAAGCCGAAGGCGGGCGGAGTGACCTCCTCCGGCCTGCCGCGGCGGGTGCCCAAGGCCAATCTGGTCGAGGGCTCCGCGGAGACGACCCCGCAGGGAGGCCCACAGGTCTCCCGCGCCCCCGAGGACGTCCGGGGCAGGCTGAGCAACCTGCGCCGGGGAGTGCAGCGGGGACGCACCGCAGGAAGTGAAACGAACGGCCAGGGCTTCGGTCCTGACAGCACCTACAACCAGGAGCGTTAGTGTGAGCCCGATGAGCCAGGCGGCACAGAACCTGAACTGGTTGATCACCAACTTCGTGGACAACACCCCCGGGGTGTCCCACACCGTGGTGGTCTCCGCCGACGGACTCCTTCTGGCGATGTCCGAAGGCTTTCCCCGCGACCGCGCCGACCAGCTCGCGGCCGTCGCCTCCGGTCTGACCTCGCTGACCGCCGGTGCCTCGCGCATCTTCGAGGGCGGCAGCGTGAACCAGACGGTTGTGGAGATGGAGCGAGGATTCCTCTTCATCATGTCCATCTCGGACGGGTCGTCGCTCGCGGTTCTGGCCCACCCCGAAGCGGACATCGGCCTCATTGGGTACGAGATGGCGCTTCTCGTGGACCGTGCGGGAACGGTTCTGACTCCGGATCTCCGTGCGGAGCTCCAGGGGAGCCTTCTCAACTAACAGTCAGACGGTGCGTTTTCGCGTCCCGGGGCCGTAAGGTTTCGGGACGCGGCTCCACAGGGATGGGTGCCCGGCACAGTCGGAGGAGGAGAAAGTGGCAACACCCCCAGGCGGTTCGTCTTCGGGCAACTGGTCGTACGGCCCTGCCCAGGGCCAGAACGACGGTTCGGCGAACCGGTACAACTTCCCCTCCGCCCCGAGCCACCGGCAGCCGTACACGCCGCAGGGTCCCGGCCCCGCGCCGTACGACCAGCCGCAGGCACCGCGTATCCAGCCCGTGCAGCCGCAGCGCCGCACCCCTGAGCCGGCGCCCGCCGGGGCGTCGAACAACCCCCTGGTGCGCCCGTACGCGATGACGGGCGGCCGCACCAGGCCGCGGTACCAGCTCGCCATCGAGGCGCTGGTGCACACCACCGCGGCTCCGCACCAGATGCAGGGCCAGCTGCCCGAGCATCAGCGGATCTGCAACCTCTGCCGGGAAATCAAGTCGGTGGCCGAGATCTCGGCTCTCCTCACGATCCCTCTCGGCGTGGCCAGGATCCTCGTCGCCGACTTGGCGGAGGCGGGACTGGTCGCCATCCATCAGCCCGGCGGCGACGAGAACGCCGGTGGCCAGCCAGACGTGACACTGCTCGAAAGGGTGCTCAGTGGACTTCGCAAGCTCTAGCGGCGGTCCTTCCCGCTCCACCACCTCCGCGAAGATCGTGGTGGCGGGCGGCTTCGGCGTGGGCAAGACCACGTTCGTCGGCGCCGTCTCGGAGATCAACCCGCTGCGCACGGAGGCCGTCATGACGTCTGCTTCGGCAGGCATCGACGACCTCACCCACACCGGAGACAAGACGACCACCACGGTCGCCATGGACTTCGGCCGCATCACCCTCGACCAGGACCTGATCCTGTACCTCTTCGGTACGCCCGGCCAGGACCGCTTCTGGTTCATGTGGGACGACCTGGTGCGCGGCGCGATCGGCGCGGTGGTGCTCGTGGACACCCGGCGCCTGGCCGACTGCTTCCCCGCGGTCGACTACTTCGAGAACAGCGGCCTGCCGTTCGTCATCGCCCTCAACGGCTTCGACGGCAACCAGCCGTACTCCCCCGACGAGGTCCGCGAGGCCCTCCAGATCGGCCCCGACACCCCGATCATCACCACCGACGCCCGCCACCGCGCGGACGCGAAGTCGACGCTGATCACGCTGGTGGAGCATGCGCTGATGGCGCGACTGCGGTAGTCGGCACTTGCGCCTTGCGGCCCTCGTTCCTCCTGTGGGAGGGATGGGGGCCGTTGGCTTTTTCCGGGGAGGGATGCGGTGAGCGCGGAGGCGGCGGCGTTACGGCTGGGGACGACCGTGGCGAGGTCGGCGGCGGGGGCCTGGCTCGGCGGGAAGCGCCGGCAGCAGGAACGCCGGATGTCGATGGCCGAGCTGGTACGGCTGCGGGTTCCCGGGCTGCGGCTCCAGCGGAGCGTCGAGCGGCAGTTCGAGCAGCGGCGTCCCCGCGAGGGACTGCAGATGCCGCCAGGCCGCGGTGGAGACGGTTCGGACGGTCGCGCTCATCGGGGGTGAGGAGGCGCTGGCGCTGCTGGCGAGGTACACCGTGGGCGCTACGAAGGAAACGGTCAAGGCCCTCCTCGACGGCTGGAGCTACTTCGACGCCGACGCTTACGTGGATCAGGTTCTGTCACAGGTGTCCCTGCGAGGCGTGCCGGTGAGGCTGAGCCACTCAGGTCAGTGGGACGCCGCGCTACGGCTGACCACTCTCACCAGTCTGGCGATCACCTATCCCTTCCGAGGCTTCCCAGCGGTGCGGCGGTTTCCTCCCCTTCGGACTCTGGCCTGCTTCGGGCTTCGCGGCGAAGTGGACCTGTCGTGCGTGCTGGCGCAGCCTCACCTGACGTTTCTCGCACTGTTCGGCGACGAGGCGACCTCGATGACGAACACGGAGGCGCTGGGGGAACTCCGGGAGCTGAGAACGCTCTTTCTCAGCATCAGCGACACATCGGATCTGGGGAACCTGAGTCTCGGCCCAGAGGTCACACGCCTCTCGCTGTCGACGGAGCTCAGTACTCCGTTCCTGCCAAGGTGCTGACCCTGCAGAACTGCCTCCTGCCCGAATCCCTCGACGCCCTGAATTTCCCCGGGGTGGACGTCCGCGTGGTCTGAACACACCACGGCCCCGCCCTCCAAAAGGAGAGCGGGGCCGTAGGCACCGTCAAAAGGCTCAGCGCCAGCTGTGCGGTGCCCGGAAACCGGACTCGCGCTCAAGGCGGCGCCAGGCGGCGCGGACGCGGCTGTGGGTCGGGGCGATCTCGGCGGGGCGGGCGGCCGCGCGGGCCAGGAGGAGGGCCGTGATGGCGGCGACTTCCTCGGGCCCTGCGTGGCCCTTCTCAACACGGATGTCAGGCATGGACATACGACAGGCTCCTCAGGGTCACTGCGGGGGGTTGCCGTGCTTGCGGGAGGGCAGGTCGGCGTGCTTGGTGTGCAGCATCGCCAGGGACTTGACGAGGACCTCACGGGTTTCCGCGGGGTCGATCACGTCGTCGACCAGGCCTCGCTCGGCCGCGTAGTACGGGTGCATCAGCTCGGACTTGTACTCCTTGACCATGCGCGCCCGCATGGCCTCGGGGTCGTCCGCCTCGGCGATCTGGCGGCGGAAGATGACGTTGGCCGCGCCCTCCGCGCCCATCACGGCGATCTCGTTCGTCGGCCAGGCGTAGGTGAGGTCGGCACCGATGGACTGGCTGTCCATGACGATGTAGGCACCTCCGTACGCCTTGCGCAGGATCAGCGAGATCCGCGGCACCGTCGCGTTGCAGTAGGCGTACAGGAGCTTCGCGCCGTGCCGGATGATTCCGCCGTGCTCCTGGTCGACGCCCGGGAGGAACCCGGGGACGTCCAGGAAGGTGACGATCGGGATGTTGAAAGCGTCGCACATCTGGACAAAGCGTGCAGCTTTTTCCGATGCCTCGATGTCCAGGACGCCTGCCAGCACCTGGGGTTGGTTCGCGATGATGCCGACCACCTGGCCGTCCAGACGGGCCAGCGCGCAGATGATGTTCCGCGCCCAGCGCTCGTGGACCTCCAGGTACTCGCCGTCGTCGACGATCTCCTCGATCACCTTGGCCATGTCGTACGGCCGGTTGCCGTCCGCCGGGACCAGGTCCAGGAGGACGTCCGAGCGGCGGTCGACCGGGTCGGACGACTCCACCCTCGGCGGGTTCTCGCGGTTGTTCTGCGGGAGCAGCGAGAGGAGGTAGCGCACCTCGGCGATGCACGTCTCCTCGTCGTCGTACGCGAAGTGGCAGACGCCGCTGGTCTCCGCGTGCACGTCCGCGCCGCCCAGGCCGTTCTGGGTGATCTCCTCACCCGTCACCGCCTTGACCACGTCCGGTCCGGTGATGAACATCTGCGAGGTGTCGCGGACCATGAAGACGAAGTCCGTCAGGGCCGGGCTGTACGCCGCGCCGCCCGCGCACGGGCCCAGCATCACCGAGATCTGCGGGATGACACCGCTCGCCTTGGTGTTGCGCTGGAAGATGCCGCCGTAGCCGGCGAGGGCGGAGACGCCCTCCTGGATACGGGCGCCCGCGCCGTCGTTCAGGGACACCAGGGGCGCGCCCGCCGCGATGGCCATGTCCATGATCTTGTGGATCTTCGTCGCGTGGGCCTCGCCCAGCGCGCCGCCGAAGATCCGGAAGTCATGGGCGTAGACGAAGACCGTGCGGCCCTCCACCGTGCCCCAGCCGGTGATGACACCGTCGGTGTACGGCTTCTTGGCCTCCAGGCCGAAGCCGGTCGCCCGGTGCCTGCGCAGCTGCTCGACCTCACGGAAGGACCCCGGGTCGAGCAGCAGTTCGATACGCTCCCGGGCGGTCAGCTTGCCCTTGGCGTGCTGCGCCTCGGTCGCCTTCTCGCTCGGGCCCGCCACTGCCTGCGCACGGATCTCGTGCAGCTCGGCCACCCGGCCGCGCGCGTCCGTCGGCTCACCCGTCGCCTCATCCAAAACGGTCATGTAGCGACCTTACGAAGGAGACCAAGGAAAGCGAGCCGTCGACTCCGTACAGTCTCCGGCTCGTTTTCCTGGTACCCCTGAACAGAACCTCAGGGGTATGCAGGCCTTCCGACTGCTCAGAGGGCCTGACCGTTGTAGAGGTTCAACAAAGTCTTCAGCCGACAGCCACCTCACATTCATGGGTGGCACATGCCATCCCCGGAGTGACACGCAGGCGCAGCCGGCGGCCCGTGGCGAGCACGTCCACCGTCTCATCCGCCCGGATCACCCCGCGCACCGGATGGTCCCAGACGATCTCCAGCGGGGTCCCGGTGCGGGGCGGTTCGCTCACGCAGAGGGTGGCCGTACGGCCGTGGCGGCGCAGCAGCACGCTCGCGCCGGCCGATGCGGTGAGCGGGCCCGCCGTCCCCGGCTGCCAGAAATTGGCGACCGTCAGGCCGAGCGCCGGCACGGTCACCGCCTGGCAGGCGGCGTCGTTGACGAGCACCGACAGCCAGCGGCGGTCGGCGGCGCGGGCCGCCACCGTACGACGGGAGGCGCCCGGCATGAGGACGTACAGGTAGCCGGCGTCCGCCGGGTCCGTGCCGTGGTCGAGCCAGAGGGTCTGCCAGCGCCGGGTGCGCCGCTCGGTCGTGCTGGTGGTGTTGATGTCGGACCAGGCGCCGGTGCGGTCCTCCCGCAGGGCGCGCAGGTCGCCGTCGGGGACGAGCCAGCCACCGTGGCCCTCCAGGTGGGCCCAGCCGGGGCCCCGGACGAACGTCTGGGTGCCGCCCTCCCCCAGGTTGCGGTTGTCGACGACCGTCTCGACCGGGACGCCGTCCGCGCAGCTGATGCCGGCGCCCAGGCAGACCACGGCGTCCGCGAGGAAGAACCACGACTTGCGGGCCTGAAGGGTCGAGCCGAGGCCCTTGAGGTGCTGGCCGACCGCCGCGAACTCGCCGTCGGTGGTACCGCCGACCCAGCGGACGTCCGGCTTGGGCGCGCCCCACTCGCCGCCCGCGCGGTCGGGCAGCCGCTTGGTGGAGACGGTGGTGCCGGGCAGGCGGTACCAGTCGACGGTGGGCCAGTACCAGTCGGTGTACTGGTCGCCGAGGCCCGGCGCCCACCAGGAGAGCATGCCTGCGCCGGTGTGCCAGCCGCGCGGGTTCTCGCCGTTGCCGCACTCGTAGTACGCGATGCGGTCGCTCGCCATGGCGAGGCCGGCGGTGAAGGCGGGGCGGCGGTGGACCGCGCGGTCCATGGCCGGGAAGAGGCGGTGGCCGACGGGCTCGGGGGCGGCCGGGACGGGGGCGGCGGCGATGGTGTGCAGCCGGGCCAGATCCGCCACGTCGAATTGACGAGCCGTCAGAATGGGGCTCACCCGGTCACGTTCGATCCAGCCCTTCACCGCGGCGTGCCAGCGGTCCCGCTCGGCGGGGCTCGCGCCCAGGGCGAGCAGGGCGATGGCCGCGATGATGCCCTGTCCGTGGAAGTGGTCGCTGCGCAGCACGCGCCGTTCGTCGGCGGCGAGATACCCCCGGCTGATGGCCCGCCCGTTGACCATGTCCATCACCAGTCCGTCGTGGATCAGCGGGGCGTAGGCGCGTTCGACGCTGTCGAGGACGATCTGCCGGTTCGGGTCGGTGACCTCCCACGCGGAGCCGGCGAGCAGGGCGAAGAGGCGGCCGAGTCCGTCGAGCATGACCTGGCCGTAGGTGCCGGAGTAGGCGACCCAGGTGTGCTGGACGAACGAGCCGTCGGCGTAGAGGCCGTCGCCCCGGGTGACGTACGGGAAGACGGGCGACAGCGCGTCCCGGGCGAGGGCGATGCGGTCCGGGGCGCGGCCCAGGATGCCGCGCAGGGCGACGGAGCGGCACAGGTCGACGCGGTTGGCGCCGGTGGAGGTGCCGGAGTAGTCGGCGAGCATCGTGTCGGGGATGAAGTGGTCGACGGCGGCGCAGGCCGCGGCGATCCGGTCGGCGCCGAGGTGGTCGTACAGGGCGGCCGTGATGTCCATCAGGAGGCGGGGGCTGCCGATCTGCCATTCCCACCAGTTGCCGTAGCGGGTGGTGCCGGGGTGGTAGACGGTCGCGGCGAGGTGGTCGAGACCGCGCAGGACGGCCGCGAGCAGGTCGGGGTCGCCGGTGGAGCCGGTGCCGGGCTGGACGTAGGCCCGGGTCATGGTCCACAGGCGGCCGTAGGCGCGAGTGATGCCGGCGGGCGGGTCGTACGGGGTGTCCGGCCACAGGGAGTTCGGCGCCGGTGTCCCGGGCAGGGTGGCGTGGAAGCCTCGGGCGAGGTCGCCGGTCTCCGCGAGGCGGGCGGCGTAGGGTGCGGCGGCCGGGTCGTAGCCGGTGCCGAGGGCGAGGTCCAGCCAGCGGCGGCGCAGGGTGTCGTATGGGTCCGCGGCGGCGTGGGCCCGGGGGTGGACGGTGGCTGTCATGGCGAGGGTGGCGGCGAGGAGGACGGCTCTGCGGGTGAGTGCGGCATGGGCGGCGGCTCTGGGTTCGCGTTCCATCGTCATGCCCATGCCCTAGCAGGAGAGACGGTGGGTGGGAACGGGGCGGGGCGGGGCCGTTCGGGTGGCGGGGCGGCTGGCGGCCGTTTGGACGGCGGGGCGGGCCGTGGCCGGGCGGGCGGGACCTGGTGCGGGGAAACGGGGCACAGCGCGGCCGTTCGGGCAGCGGGGCGGGCCGTAGCCGTGCAGGCGGGACCCGGCACGTGGGGAATGGGGCGGGCCGTAGGCGTTCGGGCGAGAGCTGGCACGGGGGGACGAGGCGCGGCGCGGACGTTCGGGCAGCGGGGTGGGCCGTAGACGTTCGGGCGAGAGCTGGCACGGGGGGACGAGGCGCGGCGCGGCCGTTCGGGCAGCGGGGCGGGCCGTAGGCGTTCGGGTGGGATCCGGCGCGTGGACAACAGGGCGGAGGCCGTAGCCACTCGGGCGCGGCCCGGGTTCAGCCGAATCGGTTCAGGAGCCGTCGGTACAGGCCGGGGGCGAGCCCGCGCACCCGGCCCGGCAGGGTGAGCCAGCCGGGGACGTACGCCTCGTCCCGGCCCCGGGCGACCGCCTCCCAGACCGTGCCCGCGACGCTGCCGGGCGAGGTGGGGCGGGGCCGGGAGCGGCGGTAGGGGGTGCCGCGGCGGGCGAAGAACTCGGTGTCCACCGGGCCGGGCACCACGAGCGTCACGCCGACCCCGGTGCCGCGCAGCTCCTGCCGCAGCGACTCGGCGAACGCGGCCACCCCCGCCTTCGCGGCCGAGTACACCGCCTCCTCGCGCACCCCCACACAGCCCGCGACCGACCCGACCAGCACCACCCGGCCCCGGCCCGCCGTCACCATGGCGGGCAGCACCTCCCGGACCAGGTGCAGGGTGGCGGCGAGGTCCACGGCGAGGACGCCGTCGATGACGTCGTGCGGCATGGTGACGAACGGGCCCGCCCAGCCGATGCCCGCCCCGGCGACCAGCAGATCGATCCGCCCGGCCGCGTCCAGCGCGGAGCGGGCCAGCGACCGCGGCCCGCCGGGAGCGGCGAGGTCGGCGGGCAGCACGACGGCGGAGGTGCCGGCCGCCGTCTCCGCCAGGCGGTCCCGGTCCCGTCCGCTGAGCAGCAGCTGCCAGCCGCCCTCGGCGAAACGGCGGGCGGTGGCCGCGCCGATGCCCGAGGACGCACCGGTCACCAGGGCCACGGGCCGGTCGCGGCGCGCCGGCCGGGGAGTCCGGGCCACGGACGGAGCGGGGGCGGCGCTCGCCCGGGGATCGGAGGTGGAGCCGGTGTGGGTCACGGGTCGGTCTCCCTGCGCAGTCGGTCCGGTTTTCCGGAGCACGTCTTCCAGGACACCGCCGAAGCGGTCCCCGGCGCCAGTTCTGCCGCCCGTCCGCCGTCCCCGCTCACCCGACCGGCGTGTGCGGTTCCGGCGGCGGGCGGGGCAGGCGCTTCCCGGATCCGGTACCCCGTGGGGCGGAACCACTCCTGCGGGCCGTGCGGTGCCGCCAGGCGGCGGTACGGGCGCTGCGGGGCGCGAGGGTCCGGGTTACCAAGGGGAGACCCCCGGAGGTGTCCATGCGTCTGCTGCTCGTCCACCCCAGTGCCCTGATGTACTCGGAGATCTTCCTGCGCCTGGAACCCCTCGGCCTCGAACGGGTGGCGGGTGCCGCGCGCGCCGCCGGGCACGAGGTGCGGGTCGTCGACCTCCAGGTGCTCGGCCGGGAGCGGCTGCGCGCCGAGGTGCGGTCGTTCCGGCCGGAGGCGCTCGGGATCTCGCTGAACTACCTGGCCAACGTCCCCGAGGCGATCGAACTGGCCGGGGAGGTCAAGCGGGCGGTGCCGGGCTGTTTCGTCTTCCTCGGCGGCCACAGCGTGTCCTTCGTCGCCGAAGAGGTGCTGGAGCAGGCCGAGGGCGCGGTCGACGCGGTGGTGCGCGGCGAGGGGGAACCGGCGGTCGCACCGCTGCTGGAGGCCGTACGGGACGGAGGGGTCGACGGCGTGCCGGGCATCGTCACCGCGGCGGGCCGCGGGCCCGCGCCGCTGATGCTGCACGGCATCGACAGCCCGCTCCCCGCCCGCGACCTGATGCGCAACCGGCGGCGCTATTTCATCGGCGAGCTGGACCCGTGCGCCTCCGTGGAGTTCACCCGCGGCTGCCCCTGGGACTGCTCGTTCTGCTCCGCGTGGACGTTCTACGGCCGCAGCTACCGCAAGGCCTCCCCCGAGGCGGCGGCCGCGGAGCTGGCGTCGATCCGCGAGCCGAACGTGTTCATCGTCGACGACGTGGCGTTCATCCGGCCCGAGCACGGTGACGCGATCGCCGCGGAGGTGGAGCGGCGGCGGGTCCGCAAGCGCTACTACCTGGAGACCCGCAGCGATGTGCTGCTGCGTCACCCGGAGGTCTTCGAACGGTGGGCGCGGCTCGGGCTGAAGTACATGTTCCTCGGCATGGAGGCGATCGACGCGGAGGGCCTCGACCTGTACCGCAAGCGGATCAGCCCCGACGAGAACTTCCGGGCCCTGGAGGCCGCGCGGCGCATGGGCATCGCGGTCGCCATCAACCTGATCGTCGATCCCGCGTGGGACGAGGAACAGTTCCGCGTGGTGCGGGAGTTCGCGCTGTCCGTGCCGGAGATCGTGCACTTCACGGTGATGACGCCGTATCCCGGCACGGAGATCTGGCACACCGAGGCCCGGCGCCTGACCACGCGGGACTACCGGCTCTTCGACATCCAGCACGCGGTGGTGCCGACGACGCTGCCGCTGGAGCGGTTCTACGAGGAGCTGGTGAGCACCCAGGCCGTGATCAACCGCAAGCACCTCGGGGTCCGCACCGCCTTCCGCGCGGCGCGCGTCCTGGGCCGCAACCTGCTGCACGGGCAGACCAACTTCGCCCGGATGCTGTGGAAGTTCAACCAGGTGTACAACCCGCGGCGGCAGCTCGCCGACCACGCCATGCCGGTCCGCTACGAACTGCCGCTGCCGCAGCGCGTCGACGTCGGCGACCGGCGCAAGCTGTACGTACACACGCGGAGCCGGGGAACGACCCAGTAGCGCCGCGGGGAGGGGGCTGTCCGACCGATGCCGATCGCCGTGCTCGCCTCGCTCGCCGCGGGAGCGTGCTTCGCCGTCGCGGGGCTGCTCCAGCAGTGGGCCGCGGGCGCGCGTCCGGACTCCGAGGCGCTGCGTCTGCGGCTGCTCGGCGGGCTGGCCCGCGATCCGCTGTGGCTGTGCGGGATCGCGCTGGCCGTCCTGGCGTACGGCTTCCAGTCGCTGGCACTCGCCTTCGGGCCGCTCAGTCTGGTGCAGCCGCTGATCGTCGCCGAACTGATCTTCGCGGTGCCGCTGTCGGCGCGGCTGCACCGGATGCGGCTGGGGCGCCGGGAGTGGTTCGGTACGGCCGCGGTGGCCGCCGGGCTGGCCGCGGCGCTGGCCTCGGCCCGGCCGCACGGGGGCCGCCCGGCGGCGGCGAGTCTGCCGGAGTGGCTGCTGATCCTGGGCGGCACGGCGACCGTCGTCTGCGCGGCGCTGGCCGCCGCCCGCCGGCTGTCCGGACCGTGGCGGGCCTCGGCGACGGCACTGGCGGCCGGGACGGTCATGGGCACCCAGTCCGTCCTGCTCGCCGCGACCGTGGACCGCCTCCGGCACGGCCCCGGCGCGGCGCTGGCCGCCTGGCAGACCTACGCCCTGGTGGCGGCCTCCCTCGGGGGCCTGCTCCTCATCCAGACCGCCTTCCAGCAGGGCCCCCTCGCCGCGAGCATGACGGTCATCGACGCCTCCGAGCCGGTGGTCGCGGTGACCGTCGGCACCCTGGTCTTCGGCGAGTCCCTCACCACCGGCTGGCCGGTCAGCGCGCTCACCGTGACGGGGCTGGCGCTGGTGGGCGCGGGCATCGTGAGCCTGGACTCGTCACCGGTGGTCGCGGCACTGCACGAACGGAAGGTGCGGGGGGCCGCGGTGGAGCGGCGGGGGCGATGAACGCCCGGTCGGTGGCGGGCTTCCCGGGGAGACGATGAACGCCCGGTCAGCGACCGGCCGTTCGACGGCGGTCGCGCACCGGCTGGGGCGACGGCACCCCCGTGCGGGGCAGCCAGACGGGGAGCAGGTCCTCGGTGAGGACACGGTCCCAGGAGGGGTGGCTGGCGCGGGCCGTGGCCGCCGCGCGGTGGCGTAGGGCGGTGAGGAGGGGTGGGTCGTCGAGGAGGGTGGTGAGGGCGGTGGTCCAGGCGGCGGGGGTGTCGTCGGGTACGACGATGCCGTCCTCGCCGGGTGCGGTGAGCCACTGGGTGGTGTGGGCGCCGTCGGGGAGCAGGACGGCGAGGCCGGCGGCCATGGCCTCGGCGACGGCGTTGCCGCAGGTCTCCGTGCGGGAGGGGAAGGCGAAGAGGTCGCAGCCGGCGTAGACGTGCGCCAGGCGGTCCTGCGGGAGCGGGCCGAGCAGGGTGGCGTCCGGGGCGAGGGACCGGCGCACGGGCTCGGCCTCCGCGCCCGCGCCCGCCAGCACCAGGTGGACGGGCCTCCCCCGCGCGCGCAGCCGGCGCACGCTCTCGGCCAGCAGGGGCAGTCCCTTGGTGGCGTCCAGGCGGCCGGCGAACAGGATCAGCGGGCGGTCGGCCGGGATGCCGTAGACGCGGGCCAGGCGGGAGCGCGCCGTGGGGTCGGGGCGGAAGCGTGCGTGGTCGATGCCGCGGCGGAGCAGGGCGACCCGGTGGGCGCCGAGGACCGGGGCCAGTTCGGCGCAGCCCGCCGGGGTGGGCGCCAGGACGCGTTCGCAGGCGTCGAGCAGGCGGTCGCGGCGTCGGCGCAGCCACCGCTCGGCGCCCCGCGCGAGCAGCGGCCCCGCACCGGGCAGCCGGCGGGCGGCCAGGTAGCGGGCGTAGACGGAGGCGAGGGCGGGGACGTCGGTGTGCACGGAGGCCACCAGGCGCGGCACCGGCCCGCCCCCGCGGGCGAGCCGGACGGCGGTGGTGGCGTAGGCGAAGCCGTGCGTGAGGTGCCAGACGTCGTGGCGGGGCAGAAGGGCCGCGAGGCGCGGGTGGTAGGGGGCCAGGTCGGTCACGTCCTCGGCGCCGCGGGCGGAGGTGAACGCGCCGGAGTCGAGCACCGGCCGGAGCATGACGAGGCGGACGCGGGGCGAGAGGGCCTCGACGCGCTCGCGGGCGCCGAGGAAGTAGACGGTGAGGTCGAGGCCGGGCGCAGGGTCCGGCAGCCGGGCCGCGCTCTCCGCGAAGCGCTCCCAGCACTTGACGTGGCCGCCCGAGGTGTCGCTCCTCATCAGCTCGACCAGGACCGCGACCGAAGGCACGGGCACTGGGTACCACCCCGGCCATTGTTCCAATCGCGACACTTCGCCAATGATGTTGAAGATTGAATGGAATAGGTCTACGGTGGGTTTCGTTCACCTAGTTGAACATTCAACGTTCCGTCCCCAAGGAGAACGCCATGACCCTCGACCTGGCCACCCTGACCGGCGACTACACCCTCGACCCCGCCCACACGACCATCGGCTTCGTCGCCCGCCACGCCATGGTCACCAACGTCAAGGGCAAGTTCCTCGACTTCAGCGGCTCGCTGCACCTCGACGGCACCGACCCGTCGAAGTCCACCGCGTCCATCGACGTCAAGATGGACAGCATCGACACCGGCAACGCCGACCGCGACGGTCACCTCAAGAGCGCGGACTTCTTCAAGACCGATGAGTTCCCGACCATGACCTTCCGCTCCACCAAGGCGGAGTCCCTGGGCGGCGACGACTACCGCATCACCGGCGACCTGTCGATCCTCGGCGTCACCAAGCCGATCACCATCGACCTGGAGTTCAACGGCGCCGCGAAGGACCCGTTCGGCAACGAGCGCGTCGGCTTCGAGGGCAAGGCGACGATCCTGCGCTCCGAGTGGGGCCTGACCTGGAACGCGGCGCTGGAGACCGGCGGCTTCCTGATCTCCGACAAGGTCAAGCTGAACTTCGACATCTCGGCGATCAAGAACGCGTGAGCCGACGGCTCCGCCGTTCCCCCGAGCGCGCCCGCCCTCCACTCCCCCCGTAGGGAGGGCGGGCGCTCGCCTTCCCACCACCGCCGCCCTCAGCCGCTCCCCCGCTCCAGCTTCCGGACCGCGGCCGCCAGCCGGGCGGCCCGCCGCTCCGGTGTCCGGGCGCGCAGCAGATCCAGGATCACCAGATACCGGTCCGTCCTGCCGAGCCCTTCGAAGGCCGCCCTGGCCGCGGGGCTGCGCTCCAGCGCCGCCGCGAGGTCGTCCGGGACGGTCGCGTGGCGCTGCGACTCGTACGCCGCCGCCCAGCGCCCGTCCGCCTGCGCCGCCGCCACCTCCGCGAGCCCGGCGGGGCGCATCCGGCCGGCGGCGGACAGCTCCTCGACCCGCCGTACGTTGACCATGGACCAGAGGCTGCCGGGGCGGCGCGGCGTGATCCGCTGGAGGTAGTGGGAGGCGTCGAGAGCCTTGCGCTGCCCGGTGATCCAGCCGTGGCAGAGCGCCGCGTCGTTCACCTCGGCGGCGGTGACGGACGGCAGCCCCGAGCCCTTCTTGGCGACCTTCACCCACAGGCCGGGGTGCGGGGCGGGATGCCGGGCGAGCCAGCCGTCGAGGTCGGCGACGGTCTCGAAGACGAGCGACTCCTCAGTGGTCATGGGAGCACGGTAGGCCGGGTATAGGACAGTAACCGGCCTAGATGGCGGGCTGGTTGCAGCCGCATCATGGTCGGCATGACCGAAGACTCCCGACCGGAACCGGACGGCCGCGCCTGGGTCGTCCTGAAGACCTACGAGATCGACCACGGCCATCCCCACCCCCTGACCGTCGTCCACGCTTGACTGCGGGAGCGCGGCATCGACTGGATGCCGTTCCCGCCGGGAGACGTCCACTGGGACCGGATGTGCGCCCCCGGACTCGACGGCCGCCGGCGGGCCTGGGTCACGGTGGCCGTCGCGGCGTCGGCCCTGCGGCGGCTCGGACTGCACCCGGAGCAGCCCACAGCCGGGGCGGCCGGGAAGTCGCCGCCGAAGTGGTGGCATGCCGCGGGTGAGCGGTACGCCCGCGGGGCCGGGCGCTGGGGCGGCGGGTAAACCCGGTGCGCGGTGGGGTGTTCGCGTGGTTGGCTCGCCCCCATGACCTGGCTGCCGCGCGACTTCGTCCATCCCGTGCATGTCGAGATACCCGGCGGCGGAGGCCACCGGCTGCGGCCGATCAGCGGGGCCGACGCGCCGCTCGACTACCCCGCCGTGATGGGGTCGCGGGAGCGGCTCTGGTCGGTCTTCGGGCCCGCCTGGGGCTGGCCGACGGCCACGATGTCGTACGAGGCGAACCGCGCGGACCTGGAGCGGCACGCCGCCGAGATCGAGGCCCACCAGTCGTTCAACTACACCGTCGAGAACCCGGACCGCACCGCCCTGCGCGGCTGCGTCTACATCGATCCGCCGGAGAAGCGGGGCGCCGACGCGGAGATCTCCTGGTGGGTGGTGGACGAGGAGGTCGGCGGTGCGCTGGAGCGGGCGCTGGACGCGTTCGTGCCGCGCTGGATCGCCGAGGACTGGCCGTTCGAGCGGCCCCGGTTCATCGGGCGGGATCTGACCTGGCAGGAGTGGCTGCGGCTGCCCGATCGGGCGTAGGCCTCAGAAGCCGCCGCCGAAGTCGCCTCCCCCGCCGAAGTCGCCGCCGCCCCAGCCGCCGCCCCCGAAGTCGCCGGTGTCGAAGTCGGCGCCGGAGACGTCACCGCCCTCGTAGCCGCCGAAGTCGCCGTATCCGGCGCCGTAGTCGGCCGCGTAGGACGGGGTGGCCATCATGCTGCCGAGCATGGTGCCGATCAGCAGGCCGGGGAGGATGCCGCCGCCGAAGTAGCCGCCCGCCCAGGGGCCGTAGGCCGGGCCCGCGTCCCAGTAGGGGCGGCGGCCGTACTCGGTGTCGACCTCGCGGATCATGGGGTCGCGACCGTCGGCCAGCCGGGCCTGGTCGGCCCCGCAGACCGGGACCTCGCGGGTGGCACCGCCCTCCGGCGTCCAGGTGACGTCGGCGACGGACGGGCCGTGGCGCGGGTCGAAGAAGCACGGCGGCCGGCGTTCGGGCGGCGGCCGGCCCTCGCGGCGGGCGGCCAGCCTGGCGAGCGCGAACCGGCCGTCCTCCAGGGACTCGGTGACCGGCTTCACGTCCTCCGGTTTCCGCGCGGCCGCCATTCTGGCCTTCGCCGTGTCGTAGGCGTCCAGGGCGTGTTCGTAGTCGGCGCGCATCGCGTCGTCGGCCGCGGGGTCCCCGGGCCGGAAGTCGAGGCGGTCCAGTTCCTCGCCGAACGCGGTGATGTCCTCGTCGACCACCACGCGCAGCTTCTCCAGCGCCGCCCGCTGCTCGTCCTCGTGGCGGCGCCGGTTGCGGCGGACGAGGGCGTACGCCCCGGCGCCGCCCGCGGCGAGCACCGCGCCGGTGGTGATGAGCGCGGTGGTGGAGACACCGGTGTCGGCGGACCCCCAGGAGGCGGGGGCGGAGCCGCGGACGCCGCCGCGCAGGGCGTCGTCGACGAAGTCGTTCAGCTGGGCCTTGGCGTCGCCCGCGTCCTGCACGGCCGTGACCAGGTTGGACACGCCCTGGCGGCTCAGCACGCTGCTGTCGGCGCGCGCGTCGAAGCGGTCGCCGACCCGCACGCCGTACAGGCCGGTGATGCCGGTCTCGGTACGGAGGTTGCGGAAGAGATTCTCCGTCGGCTGGTCGGCCGGCAGGACCGCCACGAACACGGGCTTGTCCGCGTCCTCGATCTTGTCGGCGAGCGCCTCCGCGTCCGCCTCGGACAGCACGTCGGCGGCGGCCGGATCGACGTAGACGGGGCTCTCCCGCAGGGCCTGGGCGACCTCGGAGAGATCGGTGGCCGCGTGCGCTCCCGGCGCACCGGCCGACAGCACCGCCAGTGCGGCGGTGACCGGCACGATCAGGAGGCGTACGAAGGTACGCGCCAGTGCGGCCTTCATACGTTCGAAGCTACCTCAAAGCCACCCAATATGGGCATCGGCCCCGAAATGCGGAGCCGGACAACCGACGTCCCTCGGGACCGATGCCCACGGCTCGTGACGACCGTCTACTCCGCCGGCTGCACGCCCGCCCGCAGCAGCCCGTACGTGTACGCGTCCTCCAGGGCCTGCCACGACGCGGCGATCACGTTTTCCGCGACGCCGACCGTCGACCACTCGCCCGTCCCGTCCGAGGTGGAGATCAGGACCCGGGTCGTGGACTGGGTGCCGTGCTTGCCCTCCAGGATGCGGACCTTGTAGTCGACCAGCTCGAGCTTGGCGAGCTGCGGGTAGATCTTCTCCAGAGCGACGCGCAGGGCCCGGTCGAGGGCGTTGACCGGGCCGTTGCCCTCCGCCGTGGCGACGATCCGCTCGCCCTTGGCCCACAGCTTGACGGTGGCCTCGTTGGCGTGGGTGCCGTCGGGGCGGTCCTCGACGATGGCCCGCCAGGACTCGACCTCGAAGTAGCGCAGGGGCTTGCCCTGGACCTCCGTGCGGAGCAGGAGTTCGAACGAGGCGTCCGCAGCCTCGTACGTGTAGCCCTTGAGCTCCCGCTCCTTCACGCGCTCCACGACCCGGCCGACCAGCTCGCGGTCGCCGCCGAGGTCGATGCCCAGCTCCTTGCCCTTCAGCTCCACCGACGCCCGGCCCGCCATGTCGGAGACCAGCATCCGCATGGTGTTGCCGACCTGCTCGGGGTCGATGTGCTGGTAGAGGTCCGGGTCGACCTTGATGGCGGAGGCGTGCAGGCCCGCCTTGTGCGCGAAGGCGGAGAGGCCGACGTACGGCTGGTGGGTGGAGGGGGTGAGGTTCACGACCTCCGCGATCGCGTGCGAGATCCTCGTCATCTCGCGCAGCTTGCCCTCCGGCAGCACCTTCTTGCCGTACTTCAGCTCCAGCGCGGCCACCACCGGGAAGAGGTTGGCGTTGCCGACCCGCTCGCCGTAGCCGTTGGCCGTGCACTGGACGTGGGTCGCGCCCGCGTCGACGGCGGCCAGCGTGTTCGCCACCGCGCAGCCCGTGTCGTCCTGGGCGTGGATGCCGAGCCGGGCACCGGTGTCCGCGAGGACCGTCCCCACCACCGCCTGGATCTGCGCCGGGAGCATGCCGCCGTTGGTGTCGCAGAGGATCACCACGTCGGCGCCGGCCTCCTTCGCCGTGCGGACGACCGACTTGGCGTACTCCGGGTTGGCGCGGTAGCCGTCGAAGAAGTGCTCGCAGTCGACGAAGACCCGGCGGCCCTGGTCCTTGAGGTAGGAGACGGTGTCGCGGACCATCTCCAGGTTCTCGTCGAGCGTGGTGCGCAGGGCCAGTTCGACATGGCGGTCGTGGGACTTGGCGACCAGGGTGATCACCGGGGCGCCCGAGTCGAGGAGCGCCTTGACCTGGGGGTCCTCGGCGGCGGTGGTGCCGGCCCGGCGGGTGGAGCCGAAGGCGACCAGCTGGGCGTGTTTGAAGGCGATCTCCTGCTGGGCGCGGGCGAAGAACTCGGTGTCGCGCGGGTTCGCGCCGGGCCAGCCGCCCTCGATGAAGCCGACGCCGAAGTCGTCCAGGTGCCGTGCGATGGCCAGCTTGTCCGCGACCGTGAGGTTGATGCCCTCGCGCTGGGCGCCGTCGCGCAGGGTGGTGTCGAAGACGTGGAAGGAGTCGTCGAGCTCGCTGGTTTCCGTCATGGTGGTTGAAGGCTCCTGTGTTGGATCTCGGTCTACCGGAATGACCGGCTCCACCGTCCTTCTATGATCCCTCGCGCTCTCCTCCCGGCTGAGGGTGGGCCAGGAAAACGAAAAACCTCTCGCGGGTGCGAGAGGTCTGCGCGCGGGTCGAGGACGACGGTGTCCGCCCGTACCGGGTCGTACGAGGCGGTCACTGCGGACCGGCGCGCCTGCTGCCAATAATCATGGCGAACGAGAGCACGGGGGCAGTCTGGCACAAGCGCGCCCCCGTGCTCACGGTTGTCTCAGTATGCGAGCCCCGGATCACTCACCGCACACGGTGGACGAAGCCGTCGCCCTCCCCGTTGGTGTCGCCCGGCACCAGCTGCGACGAGGACGAGTACAGGCCGAGCAGGCGGCCGTCGCGGGCGAAGCCGGAGGGCGCGGTGTAGCCCTCGGTGAGCGGGCCGCCGGTGACGGACTCGGTGACGAGCGTGGTGCGCCCGGTGCGCAGATCCCGTACGTACACGTTGTCAGCGGTCTCGCCGCTCGGCAGGGTCGTCTCCCGCTGGAAGGCCAGCTTGCGGCCGTCGGCGCTGAGCACGCCCGCGCCGAGTCCGCCCGCGCCCTCGTGGGTGATCCATCGGGTGCCGCCCGTCCGGGTGTCGTGCAGGTACAGCTCCCAGGTGTACGCCGGGGCCTCCGGGACCACGCTGTCGTCGAACGACGAGTACGCGACGAGGCTGCCGTCCGCGGAGAGAGACAGACCCGCCGGCCCGCCGTTGGTGGGGTCGCCCTCCGGGGTGAGGTTCAGCTGCTTCTGCTCGCCGGTGCGCAGATCGGCCAGCCACAGCTCGCCGCGCCCGCCGCGCGGGTGGCGCTGGATGTAGGCGAGCTTGCCGCCGTCGGCACTGAGCCGGAGGTTCTGGACGTACCAGTCCGCCGGGAGGCGGTCGCTGATCCTGCGCGTCTCGCCGGTGCGGCGGTCGACGACGTAGGCGCGTGTCTGGTGGGGCGCGTCGCCGCCCTCGATCCGGGACGCCGAGGCGGTGAAGGCCAGATGGCGGCCGTCACCGGACATGTCCAGGCTGTCGAATACGCCTCCGGATCCGCCGTCGGCGGCGATGCTGACCCGCTCCGTCTTCCCGGTGCGGCGGTCGTGGACGTACGCGTCGCTGTAGGAGGGCTGCGGCTTGGACCACGGGACGAGGTTCGTCGCCCGGGACGTGAAGGCGATGTACCGGCCGTCGCCGCTGACCCTGACGTAGTGGCTCGCCGCGTCGGCCTGGGTGCCGTCCGACGCCACGCTGACCCGCTCGACGGTGCCCCGGCGCAGGTCGCGGACGAACACATCGGGCTGCCCGTTGGTGTCGTCCGGCACCACATCCGAGGCGTACGAGGAGAAGGCGGCGTAGCGCCCGCTGTCACTGAGCCGCGGTCCGTCCGACGCCCCGTTCAGCTGCTCCCCCGTCGCCGACACGGTGACCCGCTCGGTCCGCGGCTCCGGTGCCGCTCCCGCCGAGGCCGCCGACACCACGGCCATCGCCCCCGCGAGCACCGCGACGGACATCCCCCGCATGGTTCTGTGCACACTTCCCCCTGGTCTGACGCATCTCCCCCGGCCCCGCGCCGAGGGCTCCGAGAAGCCAAACGCACCACGCGGGCCGGGTCAATCGCCCGTATTGCGTACAACCCGGGCAGGGACTCAGACGTCCGCGAGGAGGGTCTGGTCCAGGAACTCCCGTACGTGGCCGAGAATCTGCGCCCGGTCGGTGCCGCGCAGACCGATGGCGACGTGGATGGAGAAGCCGTCCAGCAGCGCCCGCAGCCGAGCGGCGAAGCGGTCGGGGTCGACGGGGCGGAACTCGCCGCGTGAGACGCCCTCGGCGAGCAGGGCGACCAGGTCGCGGTGCCAGGCGCCCTCGATGGCGGCCTGCCGCTCGCGGGCGTCGTCGTCGGCGTTCTGCGAGCGGTTCCAGACCTCCAGCCACAGCGTCCAGTGCGGGTCGCGGTGGCCGTCGGGGACGTACAGGTCGACGTACGCGTCGAGGCGTTCCCGGGCCGGTGCGGCGCGGGCGAGCAGTCGGCCACGCTCGGCACCCAGCCGCCCCTCGCTCCACTCCAGGGTCTGCAGCAGCAGCTCGTCCTTGGAGTGGAAGTAGTAGAGGAGATGGCCACTGCTCATGCCGACCTCGCGGCCGAGCGCCGCCATGGTCAGCTTCTCCAGACCGCGCTCGGCGATCATCTCCATGGCGGCGGCGAGCAGTTCCTCGCGGGGCGGTGCCGGGGTGCGGCGGCGGCTGCTCACGGGGCGGCCTCCAACCGGACGGCATCGGGCAGGAAGTGCGTCTCGTACGGGCCGTAGCACTCGCTGAACTGGGTGGCCACGGGGGTGCCGCAGCCGCCGCACACCTTGTTGGGACCCTCACGCCCGGGACTGCCGCAGCACCCGACCTCGCCGGAGTCGGGGTTGCGGACGAGGAAGTCCCGGGTGTCCTCGGGGTGGACCACCAGGGTGTCGCGCGGCCCGGCGGACATGAGGAACCCCTGGCCTTCGGGGTCGGACACGCATACGCCGGGGACCGCGGCCCCGACCCACTCGGGGTCGGGGTGCGGCACGAACGGCGCCCCGCTCGGCTCCGGGTCCACCGCGTAACAGCCACGCGGAACGGTCGACGGGGCGTGCCGCGTCCCGTCGGGGAGCGGCACGCCGTCGTACGCGGGGCGCTCGGGCAGCTCGGGCAGCAGCCGCACCGGCTCGGTGAGGGGGCGGCCGCATGCCGCGCAGACCAGGACGTTCACCCGTATGTTCTACCCGACGCGCGCCGTCACCGGACCTTCGGCTGCTGCTGGGTGATGCAGTGGATGCCACCGCCGCCCGCGAAGATCTGCCGGGCGTCCACCAGCGTGACGGTCCGCTCGGGGAACAGGCGGCGGAAGATGCCCGCCGCGATCTCGTCGTTCGGGTCGTCGAATGCGCACAGCACGACGCCGCCGTTGCACAGGTAGTGGTTGATGTACGAGTAGTCGACCCAGTCGCCCTCCTCGTCCTTCAGGACGGTGGGCGCGGGGATCTCGACGACCTCCAGGCGGCGGCCCTTCGCGTCGGTCTGGTTGCGCAGGATCTCCAGGTACATCTGGGAGCGGACGTGGTCCGGGTGGGCCGGGTTGCGCTGGCTGTGCACGACCACGGTGCCCGGCCGCGCGAAGGCCGCGACGATGTCGACGTGGCCCTGGGTGCCGTACATGCCGTAGTCGCCGGCCAGGCCGTGCGGCAGCCAGATCGCCTTGGTGGTGCCGAGTTTGGCGTGGATCTCCGCCTCGACCTGCTCGCGGGTCCAGTCGGGGTTGCGGCCGGCGCCCAGCTGGACGGTGTCGGTCAGCAGGACCGTGCCCTCGCCGTCGACGTGGATCGCGCCGCCCTCGTTGACGAGCGCGCTGCTCAGGATCGGCACCCCGGCCAGGTCCGCGACATGGCGGGCGATCTTCGAGTCGTGCTCCCAGCGGGCCCAGTCCTGGCCGCCCCAGCCGTTGAACACCCAGTCCACGGCGGCCAGCCGGCCCTCCGCGTCCGTCACGAAGGTCGGGCCGATGTCACGCATCCACGCGTCGTCGAGCTCACGCTCCACGAGGTCGATGTCCGGGCCGAGCAGCTCGCGCGCGGAGTCGCCCTGGCCGGGGCCGTGCACCATCGTCACCGGCTCGAAGCGGCGCACGGCGCGGGCCACGGAGGCCCAGGCGGCGCGGGCCTCGGCCAGCTCCTCGTCGGTGGTGAAGGTCGGGTTGGGGCCCGGCCAGGCCATCCAGGTGCGCTCGTGCGGGGCCCACTCGGGGGGCATGCGGAAGGTCATGAAGATGTCCCGGAGTCAGAGGAATCAGAGGAAGTAGAGGCGGTTGAGGGAGACCGAGTCGGCGGGGTCGGAGCGCAGGGGCTCTCCGTCCAGCGTCACGAGGCCCGTGCGCTGGTCGACGTCGACCGATCCGGTACGGGAGTTGAGGCGCAGATCCGCCGGCCCGATACCGCGCGTGCCGCGTACGGCGACCCGGCGGCGGCGGGTGGGCATGGTGTCGCGGCCCTGGTCGAGGGCGGCTTGGGCGACGAAGGCGACGGAGATGTCGGCGGGCGTGGCGCCGTACGCCCCGAACTGCGGTCCGAGCACGAGCGGTTCGCAGGTGTCGGTGGCCGCGTTGGGGTCGCCGACCACGCCGTACGCCGGGAAACCGGCCTTGAGCACGAGCTGTGGCTTGGCGCCGAAGTACTCCGGCCGCCACAGCACGATGTCGGCGAGCTTGCCGACCTCGATCGAGCCGACCTCGTGGGCGAGGCCGTGCGCGATGGCCGGGTTGATGGTCAGCTTGGCCATGTAGCGCAGGACGCGCTCGTTGTCGTGGTCGGTGTCCGGGGCGCCGAGTTCGGCCTTCATCTTCCCGGCCATGGCGAAGGTACGGCGGACCGTCTCGCCCGCGCGGCCCATGCCCTGCGCGTCGGACGAGGTGATGCCGATCGCGCCCAGGTCGTGCAGCACGTCCTCGGCGCCCATGGTGCCGGCGCGGATGCGGTCGCGGGCCATGGCGGCGTCGCCGGGAAGGTCGGGCTTGAGGTCGTGGACGGAGACGATCATGCCGTAGTGCTCGGCGACCGCGTCCCGGCCGAAGGGCAGGGTGGGGTTGGTGGAGGAGCCGATGACGTTCGGCACGCCCGCCATCTTCAGCACGTTGGGGACGTGTCCGCCGCCGCAGCCCTCGATGTGGAAGGCGTGGATGGTACGGCCCTCCAGCACCCGGAGCGTGTCCTCGACCGACAGACACTCGTTCAGGCCGTCGCTGTGCAGGGCGACCTGCACGTCGTGCTCCTCGGCGACCCGCAGCGCGGTGTCCAGGGCGCGGGTGTGGGCGCCCATGTCCTCGTGCACCTTGAAGCCGGACGCGCCGCCCTCGGCCAGCGCCTCGATCAGCGGGGCGTCGTGGGAGGACGAACCCCGGCCGAGGAAGCCGATGTTGACGGGCCAGGCGTCGAAGGCGTTGAACGCGTGCTTCAGCGCCCAGGGCGAGTTGACGCCGACGCCCCACACGGGCCCGAACTCCTGGCCGATGATGGTGGTGACCCCAGAGGCCAGCGAGGCCTCCATGATGCGCGGCGACAGCAGGTGGACGTGGGTGTCGACGGCTCCGGCGGTGGCGATCAGGCCCTCGCCGGAGACGATCGAGGTGCCGGTGCCGACGACGACGTCGACCCCGTCGAGGGTGTCGGGGTTCCCGGCCCGTCCGATGGAGCAGATCCGCCCCTCCCGGATGCCGATCGACACCTTGCGGATGCCCTGCACCGCGTCGATGACGACGACGTTGCTGATGACGACGTCACAGGTCTCGCGGACGGCGGCGGCCTTCAGGTGCAGTCCGTCGCGGGCGGTCTTGCCGAATCCGGCCAGGAACTCGTCGCCGTACCGCTGGGCGTCGGACTCGACCTTGATGGTCAGTCCGGAGTCGCCCAGCCGGACGCGGTCGCCGGCGCGGGGGCCGTGGGTGGCGGCGTACTCGTACGGGGTGAGGCGGCGGGCTTCGGCGGGGTGCCCTCCGGGGCGGCTCATCGCTCGACCTCCTGATCAGTGGTGTCCGATACGCCATCCGTTGTGTCCGATACGCCATCGGTTGCGTCTGATACGCCGAGGTAGCCGCAGGCGGCGGCGCGGCGCAGCGCCTCCTCGCGGGCGCCGGGCGCGTCCAGCGGTCCGTCGACGAGCCCGGCGAAGCCGATCGCGATCCGGTCGCCTCCGATCGGCACGAGCCCCACCTCGGCACGCTCGCCGGGTCCGAAGCGCACGGAGGATCCGGCGGGGACGGCGAGCCGCATGCCGTAGGCCGCCGCGCGGTCGAAGTCGAGCCGCGGGTTGGCCTCGAAGAAGTGGAAGTGCGAGGTCACCGAGACGGGAACGCCCGCGGTGTTGGTGACGGTCAGCCGGACGACCGGATCGGGGTCGGCGTGCTCGGGCCCCGGCAGCAGCGCGCCCGGGCCCTGCTCGCCCAGGCCGCCGCCGAGGGGGTCGGAGACCACCGCGAGCCGGGAGCCGTCGTCGAAGACGGCCTCGACCATGACCTCGGTGACCACGTCGGCGACGCCGGGCAGCACGTCGTCCGGACCGAGCACGGTCCGGGCCGCCTCGATGGCCTCGGCGAGCCGTTTTCCGTCGCGGGCGGCCTCGCAGACGGTGTCCGCGATGAGCGCGGTGGCCTCCGGCACGTTGAGCTTCAGGCCGCGGGCCCGGCGGGCGCGGGCCAGCTCGGCGGCTCCGAAGAGCAGCAGCCGGTCACGTTCCGTGGGGGTCAGTCTCATGACGCGGGCACCTCCTTGCCTTCCCCGGGTTAGAGCATCACTCTAAACATAAGATTCTTCCAATCGAAGCATTGACTGGCCAGCTTGAGCCACGTCACATTGAGCGCCGTTCAAACTGTCAGGCGGCGTCGAAGGAGACCAGCCATGCCGATGGAACAGCGCGGAGTGGACACCATCCCCGAGGAGGAACGCACCAGCACGCCCCGTGACCTGGTGTCGATCCTGCTCGGCTCGAATCTCTGCCTCGGAGTGATCGTCTTCGGCTGGCTACCGCCGTCCTTCGGACTGGGCTGGTGGGCGTCGGTCAGCTCGATCGTGGTGGGCACCCTGGCCGGCATCGCCTTCACCGCCCCGCTGGCGCTGATCTCGCTGCGCACCGCCACCAACCTCTCGACCTCGTCCGGCGCCCAGTTCGGGGTGCGCGGACGGCTCGTCGGCTCGGTCGTCGGCCTGCTGCTGGCCCTCGGCTACACCGCGCTGACGGTGTGGATCGGCGGCGACGTGACGGTCAGCGTGCTGGGCCGCCTGTTCGGCCTGCCCGCGAGCGAGCCGGCGTACGTCCTGGTCTACGGGCTGCTGGCCGCGGCGACCGTCGCGGGCGCGGTCTACGGCTACCGGGTGCTGCTGGCGATGTCCCGGCTCCTCGCGATCGGCATGACGGCCCTGCTCGTCCTCGGCGTCTTCGCCTACGCGCCGGACTTCACCACGGCGGCGCTCCCGGAGGCCGGCGGCTACCTGCTCGGCGGGTTCTGGCCGACGTGGCTCCTGGCGGCGGTGGCCGCGGGCCTGTCCGGTCCGGTCGCCTTCATCACCCTGCTCGGCGACTACACCCGCTACATCTCCCCGGCCCGCCACACCTCCCGCAAGGTGCTGCACGCGACCTGGCTCGGCCTGCTGCTCGGCCTCCTGGTGCCGCAGCTCTTCGGCACCTTCACCTCGTACGCCGCCCGCGCCGCCCTCGACTACGCGGGCCCGCTCGCCGAGGCCGCCCCCACCTGGTACCTGCTGCCGCTGCTGCTCGCCGCCTCGGCCGGGTCGGTGGGCAACGCGGGCCTGATGCTCTACTCGATGGGCCTCGACCTGGACGCCATCCTGCCCCGGCTGTCGCGCGCCCGGGCCACCTGCGCGGTCGCCGTCATCGCCACGGCGTGCGTGTTCGCCGGGCACTTCGCCATGGAGGCGCAGACGGCGATGACGTCGTTCGTGCTGCTGCTGACGGCCATCGGTACGCCGTGGGCGGTCATCACCCTCATCGGCTTCGTCCGCTGCGGCGGGGTCTACGACGCGGACGCGCTCCAGGTGTACAACCGCCGGGCGCGGGGCGGAGCGTACTGGTTCACGGCGGGCTGGAACATCCCGGCCACGGTCTCCTGGGCACTGGGCGCGGTCGTCGGCGTGCTGGCGGTGGCGCTGCCGTCGTACGAGGGTCCGCTGCTGGCGCTGACCGGCGGCATCGACTTCAGCTTCCTGCTGTCGGGCGCGGTGGGCGGACTGGCGTACCTGCTGCTGACCGGCCGTGCGAAGCGAACGGCCGCCGCGGAACCGGAGTCCGAGGCGGCCGTCAAGACGGCGGCTGACGCCTAACCCAGCTTGTGCATCCAGCCGTGGGCGTCCTGAGCGGTGCCCCGCTGGATGTCGAGGAGGGCCTGGCGCAGCTTGAGGGTGACCTCGCCGGGCTCGCCCCCACTCTGCTTCCACTCGGCGCCATCGCGCTTGACCGTGCCCACCGGCGTGATGACGGCAGCCGTGCCGCAGGCGAAGACCTCGGTGAGGCTGCCGTTCTCGGAGTCGCGCTGCCACTGGTCGACGGAGATCCGGCCCTCCTCGGCCTCGAAGCCGAGGTCGCGGGCGACGGTGAGCAGGGAGTCGCGGGTGACACCCTCGAGGATCGAGCCGGTGAGGGTCGGGGTGACGATCTTGTTGCCGTACACGAAGTACAGGTTCATACCGCCGAGTTCCTCGACCCACTGGTGCTCGACGGCGTCGAGGTAGCAGACCTGGTCGCAGCCCTTGGCGGCGGCCTCCGCCTGCGCGAGCAGCGACGCCGCGTAGTTGCCGCCGGTCTTGGCGTCGCCCATGCCGCCGGGGACGGCGCGGACGCGGTCCTCGGAGACCCAGATGGAGACGGGCTTGACGCCGCCGGGGAAGTACGCGCCGGCCGGGGAGGCGATGACGAGGAACAGGTACTCGTTGGCGGGCTTCACGCCGAGTCCGACCTCGGTGGCGATCATGAACGGGCGCAGGTAGAGGGACTCCTCGCCGCCGTGCGCCGGCACCCACGCCTTGTCCTGCTGGACCAGGGCGTCACAGGCCTCGATGAAGGTCTCGACCGGCAGCTCCGGCATGGCCAGCCGCCGCGCGGAGCGCTGGAAGCGCAGCGCGTTCTGGTCCGGGCGGAAGGTGGCGACGGAGCCGTCGGGCTGGCGGTAGGCCTTGAGGCCCTCGAAGATCTCCTGCGCGTAGTGCAGGACCGTGGTGGCCGGGTCGAGAGGGATCGGCGCGTACGGCACGAGCTGGCCGTCGTGCCAGCCGCGGCCTTCCGTCCACTTGATCGTCACCATGTGGTCGGTGAAGTGGCGGCCGAACCCGGGGTTCGCGAGGATCGCCTCGCGCTCCGCGTCGGAGAGCGGGTTGGCCGAGGGCTTCAGCTCGATCGTGGGCGTCGTCATGAGTGGTTGTCCTTCACCGGTTGTAGTGACGGGCCGCTTATCCGCCCGCACCGGCCAGTTCAGGCCAGTGTTAGGACGTCCGAGCTTTCCCTCATTCCGCGGCTCCGCGTTCGATTATCGCGCGCGGCGCCGAGCGGAAGAAACGGGGTGGCGGCGGCCCAGGGGTCGATGGTGGCACCCGGCGGGGACAGGGGGAAGCCGCCGGGCGCCCTGAGGGGGACCCGACGGCTTCTGTCAGAAGTGACGCGCCGAGCCTCAGCCGGCTACGCGTACGGCAAGCGCGTCGCCGATCTCCGAGGTGGAGCGGGCGGGCTTGCCGGCGCGCTCGGTGAGGTCGGCGGCGACCGCCGCGTCGATGCGGTCGGCCTCGGCCTCATAGCCGAGGTGGCGCAGCAGCAGCGCGACGGACAGGACCGTGGCGGTGGGGTCGGCCTTGCCCTGGCCGGCGATGTCCGGGGCCGAGCCGTGCACGGGCTCGAACATGGACGGGAACTCGCCGCTCGGGTTGATGTTGCCGGAGGCGGCGACGCCGATGCCGCCGGAGACGGCCGCGGCGAGGTCGGTGATGATGTCGCCGAAGAGGTTGTCGGTGACGATCACGTCGAACCGCTCGGGCTGGGTGACCAGGAAGATGGTCGCCGCGTCGACGTGGATGTACTCGGTGGTGACCTCGGGGTACTCCTCGGCCACCTTGTTGAAGATGTTGGTCCACAGGTGACCGGCGAAGGTCAGCACGTTGTTCTTGTGGACCAGGGTGAGCTTCTTGCGCGGGCGGGCCTGGGCGCGGGCGAAGGCGTCCCGGACGACGCGCTCGACACCGTAGGCCGTGTTGACGGAGACCTCGGTGGCGACCTCGTGCGGGGTGCCCTTGCGGATGGTGCCGCCGTTGCCGGTGTACGGACCCTCGGTGCCCTCGCGGACGACGACGAAGTCGATCTCCGGCTGGCCGGCGAGCGGGGTGGCGACACCCGGCAGCAGCTTGGACGGCCGCAGGTTGACGTGGTGGTCGAAGGCGAAGCGGAGCTTGAGCAGGAAGCCGCGCTCCAGGACGCCGGACGGGACCGACGGGTCGCCGATGGCGCCGAGCAGGATGGCGTCGTGCTTCTTCAGGTCGTCGAGGTCGGCGTCGGTGAGGGTCTCACCGGTCGCGTGGTAGCGCTGGGCGCCGAAGTCGTACTCCTTGGTCTCCAGCTTCACATCCTGCGGAAGGACGGCGGAGAGGACCTTCAGGCCTTCGGCCACGACCTCCTGGCCGATGCCGTCACCGGGGATCACTGCGAGATTGATGCTGCGAGACATGCGGGCACCCTACTCCTCGTCCCATGGGATGACACGCACTGTCCGCGATACGGACACGTCGTCCCGCGTTCACCCGTATGTCGCGCGGGTGTTGGCCCGCGCTGGGAAGTTCACGGGCATGGTCACCGGCATGGAGATCCCCGACTTCGGCATACCGGCGCGACTCGCCGACCGGATGAGCATGGCCGAACAGCACGAGTATCTGCGCACCAGGCTCACCCGGCGCCGCACGCTGGTGACGGCCGGGGCGGTGGCGGGCGGACTGCTCACGGGCTGCTCGGGAGGGGACAGACCGGCGACCGACGCCGATTCCCGCGCCCCCGGCTCCGCCGTCGTCCCCTTCGGCCGCCACCTCGCCTTCGGCGCCGACCCGCGCACCGCGATGCGGATCTCCTGGCAGGTGCCGGCCGCGGTGCGACGGCCGTATGTGCGGATCGGCACCCGCCCCGACGACCTGGGCGGCCGGATCGACGCCGAGGTGCGGGCGCTGCGCACACCCGAGGTGCGAGGGGTGCGCGCGGCGGTCGAGCAGTACTACGTGCACGCGGGGCTGGACGGCCTGCTGCCCGGTACGACGTACCACTACGGCGTCGGCCACGAGGGATACGACCCGGCCGCACCCGAGCACCGCGCCTCCCTCGGCACGTTCCGCACCGCGCCCACGAAGACCGACAGGTTCGTCTTCACGGCCTTCGGCGATCAGGGCGTCGGCGAGGCCGCAGCCGCCAACAACGCGCTGCTGCTGGCTCAGAAGCCCGCCTTCCACCTGCACGCGGGCGACATCTGCTACGCGAACCCGACCGGCAAGGGCCGGGCGTCCGACGCCTACGACGCCACCCACTGGGACCTGTACCTGAAGCAGACCGAGCCGGTGGCGCGGTCGGTGCCGTGGATGGTGACGACCGGCAACCACGACATGGAGGCCTGGTACTCGCCCGACGGCTACGGCGGCCAGTGGACCCGCTGGTCCCTGCCGGACAGCGGCTTCGACCCGCGCCGGGCGCCGGGCGTGTACGCGTTCACCTACGGCAACGTCGGCGTGGTCGCGCTGGACGCCAACGACGTGTCGTACGAGATCCCCGCGAACCTCGGGTACAGCGAGGGCCGCCAGACGGCCTGGCTGGACAAGAAGCTGCGCGAACTGCGCGCGGACAGGGGCGTCGACTTCGTCGTCGTCTTCTTCCACCACTGCGCCTACTCCACCTCCTCGCACGCCTCCGACGGCGGGGTGCGCGCGGAGTGGGTGCCGCTGTTCGCCGAGCACCAGGTGGACCTGGTGATCAACGGGCACAACCACGTCTACGAGCGCACCGACGCCATCCGCGGCGGCGAGGTGGGCCGGCCGGTGCCGATCGGCGGCTCCACCGATCCGACGCGCGACGGGATCGTCTACGTCACCGCGGGCGGCGGCGGGAAGGAGCTGTACGGCTTTCCGGCGGGGGTGGCGGAGAGCTACGAGGGGCGGGTCGCCGACCGGGAGGCCGTGCCGACCTTCCGGTGGACGAGGTCGCGGCAGGCGAAGCCGGAGACCGTGGAGTGGTCGCGGGTGCGCTACCGGGGCTTCTCGTTCCTCTCCGTGGAGGCGGAGAGCGGGGCGGCCCCGCGGCTCACGGTGTCGGCGCTCGCCGGGAACGGGGAGCGGATCGACCACTTCGAGGTGCGCAGGGGCAGCTGAGCCCGCCGCTCAGTGGCCGGTCGCGCCGCCGTTGTCCCGGCGGTCGAGGGCGCGCTGGAGAGCGGCGGCGGCGTTCTTGCGCTCGGACTCGCTGATGCGGGAGACGTGGCGGACTCGGCGGCGGACGGTCGTCTCGGCCATGGGAATCGACTCCTTCGACAGACGGGAGTGCGGAAAGGGATCCACGAGACGCCGGATGGGCGCGGAGCTGCGGTGCCGCAGGGGTTGCCTGCACGGGCCCGGCTCACGAGCGCCAGTCGCTTGGTCGAGCGAGACGTTCGGCTCCTACAAAAGTAGGCGAGGACGGAGCGTCTGTCTCCACAATTACTCGGACTTCCTACTATCTGAGACGGGCGAGGTCAGAGCACGTCCCCGTCCCGCCAGTCGAAGACGAGTTCGCCCCGCGGATCGGCGGGCGCGGGCCAGACGTACGTGGAGCCCTCCTCGTCGGGCAGCCGGACGATGCCCTCCGGGCCGAGCGCGCAGATCCGCCCGTCCCACGCCCGCCAGCCCCGGGCGGTGTAGAGCCGGGCGCCGTCGTCGCTCGCGGAGAGGGCGCCGAGGTCGTAGGCGCGGGTGACGATCCCTTCCAGAGCGGCCATGACCCGGCCGCCGAGCCCCTGCCGCCGTACGTCCGCACGTACGGCGACCCCCTCGACGTATCCGACGCGCAGCCACCGCCCGCCGAGCCGCACCCGCCGCATCACGACGGCGCCGTGCGCGGCGAGCCCCCGCTCGTCGTGGACCAGGGCGTGCATGCCGCCGAGGGTGTGGTCCCAGTCCTCGTCGCCGAAGTCGCCGTCGAAGGCGTCGTGCAACAGGGCGCGGATGGCGAGGAGTTCGTCCGGGGCCAGTTCGGAGGTGTGTGCGATGCGTAGGGTCACGCAGGCAGTATCGGCGCCGCGGTGGACCGGGGGGCGGTTATCGGCCGTGCGACTGATCCTCCGCGCGCCGCCGGCCCCGCGGCCGTCGTGAGGGGAACGGTGACGTCATGAACGACACGGAGAAAGTGCTGCTCGAGGGCGGCCCCGACGACCTTCCCGAGCGGATCGTCCCCGTCCCCACCCCCGGCCCGGACGTGAAGGTCGAGCTGCGCAACGGGTACGAACACTTCCGGCCGACCGACCGCCACGCGGATACGCCGGAGGGCCGGCTGCGGGTGTACGAGTGGTGGGAGCGGACGGAGATGGCGGGCTAGCGCCCGCGTCCGGCCCCGTACGACGCCGCCCCCGGTCCGGAGGGGGGATCCGGAGCGGGGGCGGGGGTCGGCGTTGGGCGTCAGCCCATGTGCGGGTAGGTGTAGTCGGTCGGCGGGACCAGCGTCTCCTTGATGGCGCGGGTCAGGGTCCAGCGCGTCAGGTTCTGCGGGGCGCCGGCCTTGTCGTTGGTGCCGGAGGCGCGGCCGCCGCCGAAGGGCTGCTGGCCGACGACGGCGCCGGTCGACTTGTCGTTGATGTAGAAGTTGCCGGCCGCGTAGCGGAGCTTCTCCATCGTGTACGCGGCCGCCGCGCGGTCGCCCGAGATGACCGAGCCGGTCAGGGCGTAGTCGGACACCGACTCCATCTGGGTCAGCATCTCGTCGTACTTGTCGTCCTCGTAGACGTGCACGGCGAGGATCGGGCCGAAGTACTCGGTGGTGAACACCTCGTTCTCCGGGTCGGCGCACTCGATGACGGTCGGGCGGACGAAGTAGCCGACCGAGTCGTCGTAGGTGCCGCCCGCGACGATCGTGCAGGCCGGGTCGGACTTCGCGCGGTCGATGGCGGCCTTGTTCTTGGCGAAGGCGCGCTCGTCGATGACGGCGCCGATGAAGTTCGACAGGTCGGTGACGTCACCCATGGTGAGGTAGTCGACCTCGGCCGCGAACTCCTCCTTGAAGCCGTCGTTCCAGATGGACGCCGGGATGTACGCGCGGGAGGTCGCGGAGCACTTCTGGCCCTGGTACTCGAAGGCACCGCGGGTCAGGGCGGTCTTCAGGACCGCGCGGTCGGCGCTCGGGTGGGCGACGACGAAGTCCTTGCCGCCGGTCTCGCCGACCAGCCGCGGGTACGAGCGGTACTTCTCGATGTTGGTGCCGACCGTCTTCCACAGGTACTGGAAGGTCTTGGTCGAGCCGGTGAAGTGGATGCCGGCGAGGTCGCGGTGGTTCAGGGCCACCTCGGAGACCTCCAGGCCGTCACCGGTGACGAGGTTGATCACGCCCTTGGGCAGGCCCGCCTCCTCCAGCAGCTGCATCAGCAGCACGGCGGCGTGGGTCTGCGTCGGGGACGGCTTCCACACGACGACGTTGCCCATGAGGGCCGGGGCCGTCGGCAGGTTGCCCGCGATCGCCGTGAAGTTGAACGGGGTGATCGCGTAGACGAAGCCCTCCAGCGGGCGGTGGTCCAGGCGGTTCCACACGCCCGGGGAGTTCGCCGGGGGCTGCTCGGCCAGGATCTGGCGGGCGTAGTGGACGTTGAACCGCCAGAAGTCGACCAGCTCGCAGGGCGTGTCGATCTCGGCCTGCTGGGCGGTCTTGGACTGGCCCAGCATGGTGGAGGCGGCCAGGGTCTCGCGCCACGGGCCGGCCAGCAGCTCGGCGGCGCGCAGGATGATCGCCGCGCGGTTGTCGAAGGACATCGCGCGCCAGGCCGGCGCGGCGGCCAGGGCCGCGTCGATGGCGTCCTGGGCGTCCTGCTTGGTGGCGTTGCGGTAGGTGCCGAGAACGGCCTTGTGGTTGTGCGGCTGGACGACCTGGAAGGCCTCGCCGCCGCCCATCCGCTTCTCGCCGCCGATGGTGCACGGCAGGTCGATCGGGTTCTCGGCCAGCTCCTTGAGCTTGACCTCCAGGCGGGCGCGCTCGGGCGAGCCGGGGGCGTAGCCGTGCACCGGCTCGTTGACGGGGGTGGGGACCTGGGTCACAGCGTCCATGAGATCCGTAACTCCTTGAACTTGAGCGGGTGGTGGGGCTCAGCCCTTGCTGACCATCGAGCGCAGGAAGAAGCGCAGGTTCGCGGGCTTCTCCGCCAGGCGGCGCATGAAGTAGCCGTACCAGTCGGTGCCGTAGGCGGTGTAGACGCGCATCCGGTGGCCCTCGGCGGCCAGCCGCAGGTGCTCCTCGCTGCGGATGCCGTACAGCATCTGGAACTCGTACTCGTCGAGCTTGCGCCCGGCGCGCCGGGCCAGCTCCTGGGCGATGGAGATCAGGCGCGGGTCGTGGGACCCGATCATCGGGTACCCCTCGCCCTCCATCAGGATCTTCAGGATGCGTACGTACGCCTTGTCGATCTCCTGCTTCTGCTGGTAGGCGACCTCGGCGGGCTCCTTGTACGCGCCCTTCACGATCCGCACGCGGCTGCCGTTCGCGGCGAGGCGGCGGGCGTCGGCCTCGGTGCGGAAGAGGTAGGCCTGGATGACGCAGCCGGTCTGCGGGAAGTCCTTCCGCAGCTCGTCGTGGATGGCGAACATCGAGTCGAGGGTGGTGTGGTCCTCGGCGTCGAGCGTGACCGTGGTGCCGATGGCGGCGGCGGCCTCGACGACCGGGCGGACGTTCTTCAGCGCCAGCTCGTGACCGCCGGGGAATGTAGGGGCGGGCCCGGAGGGCCCTTCGAACAGGGCGGTGGTGGGCGACGGGAGGGACTGCCCGAACATGGACAGCTTCACCGACATCTCGACCTTCTCGCCGAGCTCGAGCGGCTTGATCCGCTCGATCAGCTCCAGGTAGGCGTCGCGGGCGGCGGTGGCCTGCTCCGGGGTGGTGATGTCCTCGCCGACGACGTCCATCGTCAGCTCCAGGCCCTTGGCCGTGAGCTCCTCGACGATCGGCACGATCTCGTCGACGGTCTCGCCGGGAATGAAGCGGTCGACGACCTGTTTCGTCCCCGGGGCCGCCGAGATCAGGCGTCGCATCCGGTCGCTGCGCGACGCGGCGAGAATCACGGGACCCAGCACGGGGCACCTCCACATACAACCAACCATCGGCCGATACCCGACGTTTCAGGTACGGCACGGAGAACCACCGTGAAACCTAAGGATCCCTCCGATCGTCTGCCACGGACAGCTGTCACGCATCCGTGCAACAGATCTCAGACAGATGTATGAGGGCCGGACGGAAATGGGGGACAATGCCCCGGTGACGTCGGATTACAAAGGTGACTACCAGGAGCTGGTCGACGAGATCTCCGAGCTTCTGGGCGCCCCGGCGACGCTGGAGAACCGCGACTTCGAGCTGATCGCCTTCGGGGCCTACGACAGCGAGGGCGAGCTGGACGCCTCGGCACTGGACCCGGTGCGCACCCGCTCGATCCTCACCCGGCGCTCCACCGCCGCCGTGCGGGCCTGGTTCGAGGGCTTCGGCATCACCCGGGCGACCGCACCGGTCCGGATCCCGCCGACGCCGGAGGCCGGGGTGTACCGGGGGCGGATCTGCCTGCCGGTACGCCATCGGGGTGTCGTCCTCGGCTACGTCTGGCTGCTGGAGGACGAGCCCGGCCCCACCGAGGCGCAGCTGACGGCCGCCATGCAGGTGACCGGGCGGATCGGGGCGCTGCTCGCCGACGAGGCGCAGCACGGTGCCGACCTCACCCGGGAGCTGCGGGCGGTGCTGACCGCGGAGCGGGGCTGGCAGCGCGACATGGCGGTGGCCGCCCTGCGCACCGCGCTGGGCCCGCGCGGGGACGGTCCGCACGCGGTGGTGTGCGTGGCGCCGTGGCCGTCGCCGGACCCGGACGACGCGCCGTCGGCGCGGGCGGTTCCGCACACGACCGCCCTGTGCACGGTGCCCTGGGGCACCACCGGGCAGAGCCTCGCGGCGCTGGTGCGGCTGCGCTCGACGGACTCCGCCACACCGGCCCTGAACACGGCGTCCCGGCTGCTGCGGGAGGGCGCCCGCGCGGCCGGCGTGAGCGAGCCCCGCGCCGGGCTCGCCGACCTGGGCACCTCCTGGCAGGAGGCCTCGGCCGCCGCCCGCGCCGCGCTGGCCGAGCCCCGGCTCGGTCCGGTCGCCGAGTGGGCGCGCGTCGGCCCGTACCGCCTGCTCACCGCGCTCCCTCCGGAGGCCGCCCACGATCCGGCGGTCACCCCGCTGCTCTCCCCCGCCCACCACGAGCTGGCCCGTACCGCGGAGACCTACCTGGACTGCGCGGGCCAGGCCGGCCGCACCGCCGCCGAGCTGGGCATCCACCGGCAGACCCTCTACTACCGGCTGTCCCGGGTGGAGCAGCTGACGGGACTGGACCTGGACGACGGGGAGGACCGGCTGCTGCTGCACATGGCGCTGAAGGGGGCGCGGCTGTAGGGGCCGGCTGGCTTGAATGCATCGGTCTGGCGCAAAACAGACCATCGATTTCCTTCACTTCGCTACGCAAGCGGCAATTCAGGCGTTGCCCCCATTCCGCCGCCAGCCGTTATCGCCGGTGAGATTGCTCACCCACCTCTTACCTGTGCGGGTCTTGAAGATCCACTTCTCGTTGTGATCATCTGTGTCCGCGCTGACGGAGTGCCGATACCCGGTCACTTGCGGTCAGTCGTCCCGAAGCTGGTCGGCCGGCGGAAATACCGTCGGTCATTTCTGCGAAAGGGAGAGGTACATGTCCGACAACACCAGTGCGGTCCTGTCCGCCATCGACAGCGACAAGAACCTGCGTTCGGCTGTCATCCGGCACCTCGCCACGACCCACGCCCACGAATTCGTCGGCCCGCTGCGCGCGGAGTTCCGCGGCAACGACGACATCGCCCTGGCGTCGGTCAACTCCAACAAGGAGTGGCAGGAGTAACACCAGGTCCGGCCGGGTCTCGGAAGAGATCCGGCCGGCTGTTGCCGGTTGCACACCCTCGACCGAACGGCGGTAGGTTCTTGCGTACCCTTTCTCCCGGCGTGACGCAGAGACTCCTGTTGCGCGATGACAGAGAAGCCCGCACAGAGTTGCTGCTCCGTCTGCTCTACTCGAAAAGCTCCGCGGAGTTGGTCGCCGACGCGCTGAAGGATCCCTCCGGGAAAGTCTGCGAGGCGACGGCGTCCGTTCTGTCGACCGTGGATTTCCATGCCCTGACCGTCGAGCGAGCGGCCCGGCTGCGCAATTTGAACCGCCATCTCCAGCGCACCTGCCCGCCGCTGTGGGAATGCCTCGGCAAGGAAAGCATCACACCCCTGGTCGAGGCGTACGCGGATTCCGATGCCTTCTGGCAGAGCGCCGGCCGCACCCTTTTCGAGAATTTCTGTCTGTTCGCCCACGGAGCCGTGGTGGAGCGCTCCCGGCTGCTCGCGGACGTCTTCCAGCTCTTCGGGCTCGTGAGCCGCTTCTCCGCCCCCGAGCTGATCGCGCCGCCCGAGGACGTGTGCGCCTGCACCACCGGCATCCCGGGAGAAGGCATGGATCTGACGAAGGCCGCCTTCTCCCCCTGGGACGACGGCGGACTGCTTCCCCCGGACGTCCCGGGCGCCCTCCAGGCCGAGGCGTTCCGTTCGGCGTGGCGGCTGGTGGACGAGCGCGGGAGGCTGCCGCGCTCCCTGGACCCCGAAGCCCTCGGCGAACCCGGTGACTACCAGATCGTCGTCGCCGCCTTCCCCGGCCGCAAGGTTTCCGCCGCGGCCCTTCCGCTCTGAGGCAGGTGCGCATGAGGAACGAGAAGCAGGTGCGCGTGAGGAACGAGAAGACGGACGCCGTCGGCCGACTCGGCTTCGGACTCGACTGGCAGTACCGCGACAGCTACCCGCAGAAGATGCCGGACCTGTGCGCCAGGTACGCCGGCCGGCTCAGCCATCTGTCCTGTGTCTCCCTGCCCAGCGCCGCCGACGCGCAGACCTTCATGGACGAGTGTGCCGGGGACCTGCCCGTGGTGCACCACCTGCCCGGGGTGGCCCCCGCCGCGCCCGGCGGCCCCAACATGGAGCTGTTCACCCGTCTCGAGACGGTGAGCGACGTCCTGGGCGCCGTCTGGACCTGCGAGGACATCGGCCTGTGGTCGATCGGCCCGTACCCGCTGCCGTACTTCACCCCACCGCTCTTCGAGCGCGAGGTCGCCGACCACGTCGTGGACGGCATCCGCCGGATGCGGGAGGTGAGCCGCTACCCGTTCGTGCCGGAGATCCCGTCCTGCACCCTCGCGGTCGGCCGCATGGGCCTCGGCGAGTTCTTCCACCGCGTCACCGACGGCGCCGACTGCGATCTGCTGCTGGACGTCGCCCACGTGTTCTCGTACGCCGTCGCCGTACGGCAGCCCTACGAGGACGTCCTGCGGTCGCTGCCGCTGGACCGGGTGGTGGAGATCCACGTGGCGGGCGGCTACATCGACCCGACCTTCGACAACCGGTACCTGGACACCCACAGCCACGCGGTCACGCCCGCCGTCATCGACCTGCTCCAGGAAGCGGTCGCCAACGCGCCGCGGCTGCGCGCCGTCACCTACGAGATCGGGGTGGGACTCGGCGCCGAGGAACTGGACAGCGACTTCGAGCGCATCGAGGGACTGCTGGCCGAGATCGACTGGACGCCGACCATCGCCCGCCCCGCCGGACTCGCCCCGGCAGGTACCGCATGACGGACGCACCGCAGCCCGCCACGCCGCCCTGGGCCGTGCTGAGCGGGGAACCCGACCGGGGCGCCGGACTCGGCGCGGGCGTACGGGTCCTGGTCGTCTCCGACGGCACCCCGGCGCCCGGCGACGCGGCGGCCGACCCGCACACGGAGCGGGTCGCCGAACTGTGCCGGCAGCTGGCCGGCCGGGCCGAGATCGGCTACGCCTCGGCCGCCCGGCTCAAGGCCCGCACCCTCGCCGCCGATCTGCGCGACATGGTCACGGCGGACGGCGGCTGGGACATCGTGGCCATGCCCTGGTCGTCGCCGGAGCGCGACGCCGAACGACTCGGGGTCCGGCGGGCCTTCGAGGAGGTGGCCCGCGACCCGGACATGCCGCTGTTCGTCGCGGCCGCCGGGCACGACGGACCGGGACGGCTGAGGTTCCCGGCCTCCTGCCCCTCCGTGCTGGCCGTCGGCGTCGGCTCCGACGACGGCGAACCGGCGGCGTACTGCGGCACGGACGGCCTGGGCCGCAAACCGCAGCTGCTCGTCCCGGACACCCTGTACGCCACCCGCTCGTCGGCCGGCCCCGACCCCATGCGCGGCACCTCGGCCGCCGTCGGCGTCGTCGCCGGACTCGCCGCCGCACTGGCCGGGCGGCTGGGCGGCGACGGGCGCCGCGTTCCCTCCGCGCGGCTGCGCGCCGCGCTGCTGGCCTCGGCCGGGTTGGGCGGAACACTGGTGAACACGCCGCTGCTGCGGCAGCCGGGCGCCGATGCCCCGGGACCGTCCGGCTTTGAACTGCCCCGCACGGCCGACCGGCTGCGGCTGCGCGTCACGACCGGCGGCACCGCCGTGCGGATCGCGGTCGCGGCCCCGGGCCCGGACGAGGTCGTCAGCGGGGACACCGACCCGCTGTGGCTGCCCCGCGCCGCCGAGCTGTCCGTGACCGCCGCGGGCGCCGGCACCACCCGGCGGGCCACCGGGGCCGGCTGGCTGGTGCTCGACCTCCCGCCCGGCACCGGGAGCGAGACCGTGATCACCGTCTCCTGCCCCGAACCGGTCACCGCCTTCGTGTCCGTCGGCGGCGCCGACGCCGTGGAGCGGATCGACGCTCCCCGCGACGAGGGCCGGACCGACGCTCCCCGCGACGAGTCCCGCGAGACCGCCCCGGCGGCGCGGGCCGGCACGGGCGGGCCCGTCATCCTCGGCCTGTCGGCCAGCCATGACGCCTCCGCCTGCCTGCTCCGCGACGGCGTCCCGCAGGTCGCCGTGCAGCAGGAACGGGTCACCCGGCGCAAACACGACGGCGTCGGTCACCTCGCCTCCCGGGCGGCGGCCGACTACTGCCTCGGCTCGGCCGGCCTGAGCGCGGACGACGTGGACGTCTTCGCCTTCAACGCGCAGCCCCTGCTGCCGGGTTACGTGGGACTGTCGGTACCGTCCGCCGCACAGGGCTTCGACCTGTTCGACCCGTTCGACGAACGCGCCGTCTACGTCTCGCACCACCTCGCGCACGCCTTCTCCGCGTTCTGGGGCTCGCCGTTCGAGGAGGCGGTGGTCGCCGTCTGCGACGGCTCCGGCGGTTCCGTGCTGGGCGCCGACGACCTCCTGACCGACGGACCCGGACTGCGCGCGTACCTGGCCCAGGAGACCGGGGACCGGCTGCCGCGCATCCATGTCTTCTCCGTCTACCACTTCCACCGCGACGGCTACCGGCTGCTGTTCCGCGAGTACGCCGACTCCTTCAACGTCCGCGTCGGCTCCTCCTCGATCGGCGAGACCTACGCGGCCGTGAGCCAGTACGTCTTCGGCGACTGGCAGGAGGGCAGCGGCAAGCTGATGGGCCTCGCGCCCTGGGGCAAGCCCGGCAACGCCGGGCCCAGCCTCCTGGAGCCGGGCCCCGACGGCCTGCCCCGCTTCCGCGGCGACTGGAAGGACGCCTACCGCGCCCCCGGCACCGGCGGTCCGCTGGACCACGCCGACCTCGCGGCCCGGATCCAGGCCGACCTCGAAGAGGCGCTGGTGGCCCGCATGCGGTACGCCATGTCCCTGGTGCCCGGCTGCGGCAATCTCGCCTACGCCGGAGGCGTCGCCCTCAACTCCGTGGCCAACGACCGCATCGCCCGGGAGAGCGGAGCCGACCGCCTCTTCGTGTTCCCCGCGGCGAGCGACGCCGGGGTGTCCCTGGGCGCCGCGGCCGCCGCGCACTTCCGGCTCACCGGCTCCACCCGCCGTGAACAGGGGCCGTACGACGACTACCTGGGCCACCCGTACACCCAGGACGACCACGACGCGGCCATCCGGCTGGTCGGTGACCGGGTGGTCGCCGAACCGCTGTCGCCGGCGGACGTCGCGGACCGGATCGCCGCGGGCGAGGTCATCGGCTGGTTCCAGGGCGGCTCGGAGTTCGGGCCGCGCGCGCTGGGACACCGGTCGGTGCTGGCCGACGCCCGCAGCCGCGACACCTGGGACTTCATCAACGCCCACATCAAGTTCCGGGAGGACTTCCGCCCACTGGCGCCGATCGTGCCCGAGGAGGTCGCCGCCGAGTACTTCGACCTGGACGAGCCGTCACCGCACATGCTGCGGGTCGTCCCGGTCCGCGAGAAGTACCGCGAGCGGCTCGCGGCCGTCACCCACGTCGACGGCACGGCCCGCGTGCAGACCGTCTCCCGGGCCGCCAACCCCCGCATCCACGAGCTGCTGCACCTCGTCGGCGAACGCACCGGCTTCCCGGTCATGGTGAACACGTCGCTCAACCGGCGCGGCGAACCCATGATCGAGACGCCCGGACAGGCCCTCGACATGCTGCTGGGCACCCGGCTGAGCGCCTTGGTGCTCGGCGACCGGCTGGTCCGCCGCGCCCCCGAGCACGAGGCACCGCTCTCCCTGCGCTCCGCCCTCGCCCTCGCCCCGGGCGTACGGCTGCGGTGGGAACAGGACGCCGAGGGCAGCCGGCTGCGGATCACCGGCGGGGCCGAACCGGCCGGCCTCGACCTGCCGAGGTGGGCGTTCACCGCCCTGTCCCGGGCCGAGCCCGGCCGTCCCCTCGGCTCCTACCTGCCGGCCTGCCTCGACGGCACGCAGATCGACACCGACACGGCACTGGCGTTCCTGACCGCGCTCCGCGCCCGCTGCCTGCTGGTGGTCACCCGGGAGACACCGCATGACTGACCTGGACAACAGCCCCGTGCCGCACGCCCTGGCGTGGCTGGAGACCACGACCGACGACCCCGCCATGCTGCCGTGCGGCACCTCGCACCGGTCGGTGCCGGCCGCCGAGGCCATCGCCCGCGTGTGGCCGCTGCGCCACCGGCTCGGCATCAGCCGGGTCACGGACCTCACGCCGCTCGACATCGTGGGCATCCCCGTCTTCAGCGTCACGCGGCCGAACGCCCGCACCGGCCAGATCACCCTCTGCCAGGGCAAGGGCAACGAGCCGTCGGAGGCCCTGGCCTCGGCGCTGTTCGAGGCGCTGGAGCGGCACTGCGGCTCCGTCGCCCGCCCCACCCTGACGGCCGCCCCGGCCGAGCTGCGAGCCGCCGGGCACGCCCATCTGGACGGAGCGGACCTGGGTCTGACCGAGCTGCCCGACCGGCCGCTGGAGTGGATCCGGGGCCGTGACAGCAGGGACGGCAGCCCCGTGCTGCTGCCGGCCGCCGAGGTGCTCTTCCCGTACACCGCGCCGCCCGGCTGCCTGCGGCCCGTACGCCCGAGCACCACGGGTCTGGCCTCCGGCGCCACCCTCAGCGAGGCGGTGCTGCACGCCCTCTACGAGGTCGTCGAACGGGACGCCACCTCCCGTTACCTCCAGGGCGGGCCGGGCCGTCTGGTCCCCCTCGACACGATCACCGGGCCCGCCGAGTCGGAGCTGCTGCTCAAGTACGCCAAGGCCGAGATCGACACCGTCGTCGTCGATCTCACGCACACGACCGTCCTGCCCACCTTCGCGGTGTTCCTGTCCGACCCCGGCGCCGCCCAGGCCCACCTGGCGGTCTCCGGCTTCGGGGCGCACCCCAACGCGGGCGTCGCCCTGCGCCGGGCCCTGACCGAAGCCGCCCAGGCCCGCGCCACCGCGATCCAGGGCAGCCGGGAGGACCTCGACCGCGTCGCCGACGTCTACCGCGCGGACCCCGCCGAGCAGCGGGCGGCGTTCCTGCACCGCGCCCTGCGGGCCAAGGCGGAGGGCGTCACGGACTTCCGCACACTCCCCGACCCGCCGCCGCGCTCGACGCGCGCCACCCTGCGGCACGTGGCCGCCCTGCTGGAGGACAGCGGCTACGACCGGGTCGTCCACACCGACTTGACCGTCCCCGAGCTCGGCCTGCCCGTCGCCCACGTCATGGTGCCCGGCATGGTCGACTCCGTCGTAGACCCCTTCAGGAGCCGTCGTGTGGCCCATCAGCACGTCCAGGCCTAGGCCCGTCGTCTTCGGCGCGGCATCGGTGCGTTCGCTGGATCCCGCCCTGCTGGCGGCGGTCGACCTGCGGCCCCCCGTACGCCGCGGGGACCTGCTGCCGCTGCTCGATGACAAGCCCGGCACCGTGGTCCTCGTCGACGGCCTGTTCGGCGGCACGATGGCCGTGACGCCGACCGAGTGCCGTCAGCTGCTGGACTCCGGCTGGACCGTGGTCGGCTGCTCCAGCATGGGGGCGCTGCGGGCGGCGGACCTGTGGCCGCTCGGCGCCATCGGCATCGGCGACATCTTCACGCTGTACCGGCTGGGCACCCTGACCTCCGACGCCGACGTGGCCGTCGCCCTCGACCCCGACGACGGCTACCGCGAACTGACCGTGTGCACGGTGCACGTACGGGCCGTGCTGGCGGCCGCCGTCGAGTCGGGCCTGCTCACCCCCGCCCGGCGGGCCCAGCTCGCCCGCGCCGCCGAGGACATCCACTGGACGCAGCGGTCCTGGGCGGCCTGCCGGGCGGCCTGGAGCGACCTGGGGACCGGCTCCACGGTGCTCTCCGCGCTCCTGCGGCTCGGCCGGGAACCACGGCTGCACCCCAAGGTGCGCGACGCCGACGCCGCCCTGCGCGCGGTGCTGGCGAGCGACTGGCTCGGCGACGAGATCGCCGGAGTGCGCCGCTGCCCGGCCTGTCAGGAGCCCCTCGCCGCGGGCGTGCTGTTCTGCCCCACCTGCGTCTCCGAGGCGCACGAGACCTGCCTGTGAGGCCCCGCCCGCCGTACGGCGGGTCCGGCAACGGGTACGAAGGGACGAAGGGAACCACCAGGGATGCTCACATCGATGGCCCGCCGGCTCGGCCTGCGCACCACCGGGCCGACCGAGCGGAGGCTGCTGACCACCGTCGCGGTCGACGCGACGGGCGGCGGCCTGTTCCTGGCCGGTGCGACGCTGTTCTACTCGCGGGTGGCCGGGCTGACCGCCGGACAGATCGGCGTCGGACTCTCCGTGCTGGGCATCGTCGCGCTGGCCGCGACGGTGCCCAACGGCCTGCTGGTCGACCGGATCGGTCCGCGGCACGCCCTGATCGTGCTGCATCTGTGGCGCGGGGTGTGGTGCTGCGCGCTGGCCTTCGTGCACTCCTTCTGGCAGTTCCTCGCCGTGCTGGTGCTGCTGGGGCTGGCGGAGCACGCCGGCATGCCCGCCCTCCAGGCGTACGTGGGGTCCGCGTTCGGTGACGACGAACGCGTCGGCGTCATGGCCCGGGTGCAGGTGCTGAAGAACACCGGTTTTCTGGTGGGCGCGCTGCTGGCGGCGGTGGCCGTGGGCAGCGGCGCGGACGCGGGCTACCAGGCGCTGCTGCTGGGCGACGGGGTGTCGTTCTTCGTCGCCGCCGTACTGATGACGACCGTCCGCAACGTGGGCGGCAGGCGGAAGAAGGGCGAGCGGCACTCGCCCGTCGCGCCGTTGAAGAACCTCCGGTTCCTCGCGCTGACCTGCTGCAACGGTGTGCTCCAGCTGAACCTCTCGGTGCTGGTGATCGGCATGCCGCTGTGGGTGACCCGGGCCACCGAGGCGCCCGAGGCGGTGGCGCCGCTGCTGATCGCGGTCAACACCGTGATCGCGATCTCGCTTCAGGTCCCCCTGAGCCGGGGCGCCGAGACGGTGTCCGGCGCCGGCCGCCACATGCGCCGGGCGGGGCTTTCCTTCGCCCTGATGTGCGGAACGCTGGTGCTGGCGTCGTGGACGCCGTCCGTCCCCGCCGCCGCGCTCATGGTGGCGTCCGTCGTCCTGCACACCCTGGGCGAGATCTGGCACGCCTCGGGCGGCTGGGGGCTGCAGTTCGCGCTGTCCCCCGAGGCCGAGCGCGGCAACTACGCCGCGGCGTACAGCCTGGGGCCGACCGCGGAGGGGATGGTCGGGCCGTCCCTGATCGCCGGCGGCGTGGTGGCCGCGGGCTCGGCCGGCTGGACGGCCCTTGCGGTGCTGTTCCTGGCCGCCGGGCTGGGCGCGCACGCCGTCGCGCGGCGGGCCGCCGCGCCGCCCGCCGCGGCGACCGCCCCGGCCGCGGTCAGCTCGACGGCGGACCGTCGTGCAGAATCCGCTGGAACAGGCGGTGATCCCGCCATTCCCCGTTGATGTGCAGATAGCGCGGGGCCATACCGATCGGCTCGAAGCCGTTCTTCTCCAGCACGCGCTGTGACGGGGCGTTGTCGAGCAGCGTGGTCGCCTCGATGCGGTGCAGCCCGACGACGTCCCGGGCCACCCGGCACACGCTCGCCACGCCGGCGGTGGCCAGGCCCCGGTTCCGCCGGCCCGCGGCCACCCAATAGCCGAGATACGCGCTGCAGAAAGGCCCGAATGCCATTCCGGAGAGCGTGATGGTGCCGACGATGGTTCCTTCGCTCTCGAACACCCACGGCACGACGCGCTGTTCCGCGAACTGCCGCAATTGGTCGTCGATACGCCGGGCCTGACCCTCGACGGTGAAAAAGCTGTCCGGACGGCGCGGTTCCCAGGGAGCCAGGTATTCCCGGTTCAGGACATACGCGGAATACAGCGCCTCCGCGTCGTCGGCGGTCACGAGCCGCAACCGGACACCGTCGGACAGCAGTTCGGGAGGAATGATCATCCGGTCACTGTAGCGCGCTCAACAGGTGGGCATCGACGAGGGCTTGGCACAGTTCCAGCCGCTCTCGCTCGTCCAGTGCGAAGGACAGTTCCTCGGGTGTGAATTCCGTACGTCCCGCGATAAACCGCATGGCTTTCTCGTGACCGTCGGGCATGGCAACGGAGCGGCGGCCGAGCACCGCGTACAGACGACGCGTCGCGGGCTGCGCGAAGAGCGCGCACGGCACCGTCCGCCGCCGCCGCAGCGGCGTCGTGTCCAGTACACCCAGCACGCCCAGCGACGAGTCCGTCTCGAAGGCGCCCGGGATCCGGTCCGTGAGCTGGGCCAGGAAGGTGCGTGCATGGGCCGACCGCAGCTGCTCGGGCTCCTGCCGCGCGAGCCCCGCCCGGACGTCGGCCAGGAACGACTCCGCCGCCTCCTCGAGCACGCCGTCGTCGTGCAGCCACCCGGCCGGCAGCTCGGCGTCCAGCAGCTCGGCGGGGAGGCTGTCCTCGACGAGCCGGGTCAGTGTGGTGCGCAGGACCTCGCGCCAGGAGTTGGACTCGATGCTGATGGTCACGTGTCCCGACCGGGCGCTGAGCGTCTGCGCCCGGTGCGGTGTGCCCTTCGGCAGATACAGCACGTCACCGGGGCGCAGCAGCAGCTCGCGGGTCTGAGCGGGGTCGGTGTTCCCGCTCTCGTGCCGCCGCTCCCACGGGGTGGCGCCGACGTGCCACTGCTTCTCGCCGAAGGCCTGGAGCACGAAGACGTCGTGCGGATCGGTGTGCAGGTCGAAGCCCTGGGACGAGACCGGCGTGAGATAGATGTTGGCCCGGCACCGCCGGCCCAGGGCCAGCTCCAGGGCGCGGCAGAACTCGGTCAGCGGCGGGTGGTACCAGTGCGCGGACTGCAGGATCAGGGTCGCCCCGCCGCGCACGGCGGCGGTCACCTCCGCCGCGCTGGCGACCCCGCGGGTGAGCATCTCGAGGATGTGCTCGTTCTCCGTCATCTCATGGTCGACGGGCCGCGGATAGATCTCCCGCATCGACCTGAGATACGCGCTGCGCGGCAGAATCTCCCCCTGCCGCACCAGCCGGATCACGTCGGAACGCAGCAGTGGCTGACTGGAGAGCAGCCGGTCTATGTCGTGCACGCTGATGAGGTCACTGGCGGGTATACCACCCGTGGTGAGATGTACTCGTTTCCCCATGACATCGGCGGTGAAAGCTTTCTCGTCACCAGTGCAGCGGCGGAGTTCCGCAGCGCCGACCGGAAGCATTCGAGCGGCCTCGTCCACCGTCTCCGCGCCGCCCAGCACCGGGACCAACGGATCCTTTTCCTGTCGCAGTGCCGCGGTGTTGACGATCTGGATATCCGGTGCGTTTCGATCGCTGATGATCATGGCGTTGACCCTACCCCGGCGCTGTTTTACCCACCAGCCCTCCTCCGTCCAATTCCCGCCGCCATTCCGCCGGTTGAACGGTGAATTCCGCGCCCATCGCGGACAATGCGACACCTCCGGCCCCACACGTGAAGCCGGGTACGCCCCGCACGTGAAGCCGGGGACGCCCTGAGGGCCGGCGCCGGGCCGGGCGACGACGCACGCCGAGCCGACCAGGTTCTGAAAACGATTGTCATCATGCTAGGTTCGTTACACGCTCAACCTTTGACCACCCCATTACCCGGAGTGTCCCGTGCGCGTCCCCGCCCGCCTGCTGCCCCTCACCGCGGCCATAGCGGCCCCCGCCCTGCTCACCGGCTGCTTCGCCTCCACCGGCAGCGGCGGCGGCGACGCCGAGGGCAAGCGCATCCGCGTGGCCATGATGCAGCCCCCGCGCTCGGGCCTGTCCCCGCTCTCCGACGACGCGTTCAAGCTGTCCCGCTGGTCGACCGCCGAGACCCTGGTGACGCTGGACGCGGACGGCGACGCCGAGCCGGCGCTCGCGACCGAGTGGCGGCAGAACGGCAGGACCTGGACGTTCACCCTCCGGGACGGCGTGACGTTCCACGACGGCACCAAGCTGACCGCCGAGGCCGTCGTCAACTCCCTCACCGAGGCCGCCGAGGCCGCTCCCAAGCCCCGTATCCTCGACGGCGTCGAGCTGACCGCTAAGGCCGACGGCGACAAGGTCCTGGTCACCACCGCCACCGAGGACCCGCTGGTCCCGCAGCGGCTCAGCTCCCCGCAGCTGTCGATCCTCGCGGCGAAGGCCTACGCGGGGAAGACCGTGAACCCGGTCGGCGCGGGCACCGGCCCCTTCGAGCTGACGAAGGTGAACGGCACCTCCTCCGCCACCCTGGACCGCTACGACGACTACTGGGGCGGCGAGGCCAAGGCCCCCGGCATCGACGTGACGTTCGTGCCCGACGGCACCGCCCGCGCCGCCGCCCTGCGCAGCGGCGAGGCCGACATCGTCGAGGCGGTGCCGGTGTCCCAGGCCGCGCTGCTCGACCAGGACCTGGTCACCGAGGTCCCGATGCCGCGCACCAACACCCTCTACCTGAACACCGAGAAGGGCGTCTTCCAGGACCCCGCGCTGCGCGCCGCCGCCCGCGAGGCCATCGACGCCGAGTCGATCGTGAAGGGTGTCTACGAGGGGCGCGCCGACGTCGCCAAGGGACTGCTCGGCCCGGCCCTGCCGTGGGCGGACGGGCTGCGCACGCCGGTGAAGCGCGCCAAGGCCGGTGACCCGGACGGCAAGAGCATCACCATCGGCACCTTCACCGACCGCGCCGAGCTGCCCGAGGTCGCCGCGGCGCTGCAACAGCAGCTCCAGAAGGCCGGGTTCAAGGTGAAGCTGGACGTGCGCGAGTACGCCAACATCGAATCCGACGCGCTCGCGGGCGAGTTCGACGCGTTCATCCTCTCCCGGGCCACGGTCCTCGACTCCGGCGACCCGGCCGCCTACCTCTACAGCGACTTCGCCTCCGACGGCTCCTTCAACATCGCGCAGCTCGCCGACCCGAGCGTCGACAAGGCCCTCGGCAAGGCCGCCGAGACCGCGACCGGCGAGGCCCGCCGCAAGGCCGTCATCGCCGCCGAGGCCGCCGTCCTCGGCACCGACGCGGCCGTGCCGATGCTCCACGAGCGGGTCATCCAGGGCGACGCCGCCGGCGTGGTGGACGCCGCCCACGACCCGCGCGAGCGGGAGCTGGTGACCGCCGACACCTACGTCAAGTGAAGGCTTCCGCAAGGCGGTTGACGGGTCCGGCCGGGCTGACCCGCCTCGTCTGCCTGGCCGCCGTCGTCGCCGCCGTGGGCCTGCTGCCCTGGCTGTCCGGCCGGGACCCCGCGCTGACCGTGCTGCGGGCACGCTCCGCCGAGCAGGAGCCGACCAAGGAGGCCCTGGACGCCGTACGACGCGATCTCGGGCTGGACGCCGGGCCGCTCGCCCTGCTCGGGGACTGGGCCGCCGGGCTGCTGCGCGGCGACCTCGGCACCTCCTGGGTGTCGGGCACCGAGGTGCTGCCCTCGGTGACGGCCGGGCTCCAGGTGTCGCTGGGCCTGATGGGCGCGGCCCTCGGTATCGCGGTCCTGCTGGCCGCCGCGCTGGTGGCACCGGTGCTGGTGCGCGGCCGGGGTTCGGCGGGCGGCTTCGCCGCGATGCTGGCCGCCGTACCGGAGTTCCTGCTGGCCACCGTGGCGCTGCTGGTGTGCGGAGTGTGGCTGGGCTGGCTGCCGACCTCCGGCTGGCAGGGGCCGGAGTACATGATCCTTCCCGCGCTCGCCCTCGGCGTCCCCGGGGGCGGGCTGCTCGGCCGGCTGGTCGCCGACGCGCTGCCCGCCGTGCTGGACGAGCGGTGGGTGGAGCTGTGGCGCGGCGCGGGAGTCGGTCGTACGAGGATCTCGGCGGCGGCCCTCAGGCGCGTACTCCCGCCGCTGGTCCCGCAGTTCGGCATGGCGGCGGTCGGGCTGACCGGCGGCGCTGTCGCGGTGGAGCAGGTGTTCGCGGTGCCGGGCATCGGCCGTACGGCACTGGGCGCGGCCAAGTCGCAGGACCTGCCGCTGCTCCAGGGCGCCGTGCTGGCGCTGCTGCTGCTCGGCCTGCTCACCGGCGTGCTGGCGGCACTGGTCCGGGGCCGGCTGCTCGGCCCCGCGCTGCGCGACGCCGCACTGGCGCTGCCCCCGGCGCGCCCGGTCCGTAGCCACCCGGCGATCCCGTCGACGCTGTTCGCCGTGCTCGCGGTGACCATCGGCTGGGGCCTGCTGCGCGACCCGTACGCGGTCGACACCACCGCCCGGCTGCGGCCCCCGTCCCTCGCGCACCCGCTCGGCACGGACGGGCTCGGCCGCGACGTACTGGCCCGGCTGGGGCACGGCGCCACGTCCACGATCGGTACGGCGGCCGCGGTCTGCCTGGTGGGCCTGCTGGTCGCCCTCGCCCTCGGGTTCCTGCCCGCCGTGGCGTCGGGCGCCTCGGACGTCGCCAACGCGCTGCCCCCGGTGATCGCCGGCATCCTGGTCGCGGCGGTGGTCGGCCCCGGCACCGGCGGGGCGGCCCTCGCCGTGGCCCTGCTCTCCTGGCCCGCGCTGTCGGCCCACGCGGCGGCCCTGGTGCAGGAGACCCGCGCCTCGGCGTTCCTGACCGCGCAGCGGGCCATCGGCGCGACCCCGTGGTGGATCCTCACCCGGCACGTGCTGCCGTCGGTGGCCGCGCCGGTCGCCCGGCACGCCCTGCTGCGCCTGCCCGGCATCGCCCTCGCCCTGGCCTCCCTGGGCTTCCTGGGCCTGGGCGCCCAGCCGCCCGCCCCCGAGTGGGGCCTGCTGCTCGACGAGTCCCGCGCCTACGTCGAACGCGCCCCCTGGGCCGCCCTCGCCCCGGCCGTCGCGCTGGCGCTGCTGGCGGCGCTGGCGGTGTCGGGAGCCGCGTACGCGCAGGGGCGACGGACCGCACGTGTGAAGGAGGCACCCGCCGGTGTCCGATGACGTAGTGCTCTCGGTACGCGACCTGCGCGTCGCCTTCGCCGGGGTGGAGGTCGTCCGCGGCCTCTCCTTCGACGTACGCGAGGGCGAAGTGCTCGCCGTGGTGGGCGAGTCGGGCGCGGGCAAGTCCCTGACCGCGCGGGCCCTGCTCGGCATGCTGCCGCGCGAGGCTGTGGCGGCCGGGACCGTGGAGCCGGACCTCTCGTCCGAGCGCGGCCGCCGGATCGCCCTCGTCCCGCAGGACGCCCTTTCCGCGCTCTCCCCCGTGCACCCGGTGGGCGACCAGCTCGCGGCCGCCGTACGGTCGGTGCGCCGGGTCTCCCGCGCCGAGGCGCGGGCGCTCGCGGTGGCCGCGCTCGACCGGGTGGGCATCCCGGACGCCGCCCGCCGGGCACGGGCGTACCCGCACGAGTACTCCGGCGGCATGCGGCAGCGGGCGGTCATCGCGATGGCCACGGTGAACGAGCCGGACGTCCTCGTCGCAGACGAGCCCACCACCGCCCTCGACCCCGACCGCCAGGAGCAGGTGCTGCGTGTCCTGGCCGAGCAGCGGGAAGCCGTCGGGGCGGCGCTGGTCCTCGTCACCCACGACCTGGACGCGGTACGGCGGCACGCGGACCGCGTGCTGGTCCTGTACGCGGGCCGGGCGACGGAACTCGGCCCGGTGGCCGAGGTCCTGACCCGCCCACGCGCCCCGTACACGGCGGGCCTGCTGGCCTCGCTCCCCCCGGAGGACGGCCCCCGACGCCACCGCCTCCCCACCCTGCCGGGCACCCCGCCCGCACCGGGCGCCCTGCCCCCGGGCTGCGCCTTCGCCCCGCGCTGCCCGCTCGCGACGGAGGTGTGCCGCACGGCGGAGCCGGAGCTCCGCGCGCTGGACGGGCGGCTGGTGGCCTGCCATCGCGCGGAGGATGTCCCGCACCCGGCAGTCGAGTTGTTCGAGTCGCCTGAGTCGTCCGAGTCGTCCGAGGAGAGGGAGAGGGTATGACCGAGCCGTTGCTCGACGTCCGCGACCTGGTCGTCCGCTACGGCGCGGTGACGGCCGTCGACGGGATCTCCTTCACCCTGGCCCCCGGCGAGACCCTGGCCCTGAACGGCCCCTCCGGCTGCGGCAAGTCGTCCACGGCGACGGCCGTACTCCAACTGCGCCGCCCGGACGCGGGCGAGGTCCGCTTCGAGGCCCGGGAGCTGACGAGGTTGACGGAGCGCGAACTGCGCCCCCTGCGCCCCCGCATGCAGCCGGTCTTCCAGGACCCCTACGGCTCCCTGAGCCCCCGCCACCGCATCCGCGACGCGGTGGCGGAACCCCTGAAGGTGCAGGGCCGCTGGACCGCCGCCGACGGCCCCGCCCGGGTCGCCGAACTCCTCGACCGGGTTGGCCTGGACCCGTCGTACGGCGACCGCCGCCCGCACGAACTCTCCGGCGGCCAGTGCCAACGCGCCGGCATCGCCCGCGCCCTCGCCTCCGAGCCACGCCTGCTGGTCCTCGACGAGCCGGTGTCCGCCCTGGACCCGTCCGTGCGGGCCGGAGTGCTGAACCTCCTCGCGGACCTCCAGGACGAGCTGGGCCTCGGCTATCTGTTCATCTGCCACGACCAGGCGGTCGTACGGCACTTCGCTGATCGGGTGCTGGAGATGCGGGACGGGCGGGTCATTTCCGGGTAGCGGCATCGATCACCCGGCGGAGGCCTTCGGTGAGCTGCTCCGCGGTGGGCGCGGTCTTGGGGTCGAAGGTCCACTGGGCGATAAGGCCCGTCATGAGGGTCACGTAGAACATGCCGAGGGTGTCGGCGGTCTCGTCCGAGACATCCTCTTCGCGCCCGCCCATGAGCATCGGCAGGAACCCGCGCCCGGCCTCCCGCTGTGCCCGCGCCAAGTGGTCCCGAACCTCCGGCAGTTGGTCGCCCATGGCCACGATCTCCACGCTGAGACGCCAGAGCGATCCCGGCTCCCGCATGGTGCTGATGACGTTCGACCACACCTCATGGAAGCGTTCGAGCGAACCGGGCTCGGCCCTCATGGCAGTCCCGTCCCCCTCGAAGGCGTCACCCATCTCCTCGACCAGCGACACGTACGCCTGCGCCAGCAGCGCGTCCTTCGAGCCGTAGTGGTAGCCGATCGACGCCAGATTGGTCCCCGACTCCTTGACGATGTCGCGCGCGGTCGTGCGCACGAACCCCTTCGCCAGCAGGCACCGCTTGGCGCGCACCACGCCCCCACCCGCCCGCGCCGGCCGCCGCGAATGGACCGCCCTCGCGTCCTGATGCTCCCGCTGCTGGTCTCGATGGACGTCTCGGTCCTCTACTTCGCGATCCCGGCGATCAGTGCGGACCTGGAGCCGAGCGGCACGCAGCAGCTGTGGATCTTCGACATCTACGGTTTCGTGGCGATCGGCGTGTGGTCCGGCGTGATGACGGCGGGCATCGCGCTCGGCTCGGTGATGAGCGGGCTGCTCGTCGAGCACTTCTGGTGGGGCTCGGTCTTCCTGGTCAACCTGCCCGCGATGCTGCTGCTGATGGTCCTGGGCCCGGTCCTGCTGCCCGAGTCGAGGAGCCCCGAGCCCGGCCGCTTCGACTGGCTGAGCGTCCCGCTGTCGATGGCGGCGGTCCTCCCCGTGATCTACGGACTGAAGGAGATCGCCGCCGAGGGCTGGAACGTGCGGTACGTGATGTCGGTGACGGTCGGTCTGCTCTTCGCCGCGCTCTTCGTCCACCGCCAGCGGACGGCGGCGTCACCGCTGATCTCGCCGGAGCTGTTCAGGGGCCGCGGTTTCAGCCCGGCCGTCGTCCTGAACCTCGTCGCCGCCTTCGGCATGATGGGCTCGGCCTACTTCACCACCCAGTACATCCAGTCGGTCCTGGGCAAGAGCCCCCTGGAGGCCGCGCTGTGGAGTCTGCTGCCGTCGGTGCCCATCGGGCTCGCGGCCCCGGTCAGCGCACAGCTCGTGCAGCGGGGTGCCCCCAGGGCACGTGGTCGCCGGAGGTTTCGCGGTCACCGCGTGCGGCTATGTGATGCTGGCCCTGACCGGCACGGACTCCCTCTGGCTGCTGCTGGCCGCGTGCGCGGTCCTGGCCTGCGGGGTCGTCGCCGCCCTGTCCCAGCTGGCCGACCTGGCTCTGAGCACCGCCCCGGTGGAGAAGGCGGGGGCCGCTTCGTCCCTGCTGGAGACCGGCACGGAGTTCGGCGGCGCGCTGAGCATGGCGTTCCTCGGCTCCATCGGCACGGCGATCTACCGCCAGGAGATGCCGGCGTCGGCACCGGACGTGGCCCGCGAGACGCTGGGGGTGCATTGGCGGTCGCCGATCAGGTCCCGGGACTGGCCGCCGCCGCGCGGGAGGCGTTCATCAGCGGGATGCAGGGGGCGGCGATCGCTGGGGCGGTGCTGCTGACGGGGGCGGCGGTGACGCTGCGGCGGGTGGGGTGCGCAAGGAACAGCGCACGGAAAACGCCGGACGAGCTGATCGAGTCAGCCCGTCCGGCGTTTGAGGACGAGGCCCGTTCAGGGCCGAAGCGGGGGTCCGGGGGCGGCAGCCCCCGGGGGGGGGCGGTCGGCTCAGGTCAGGTTGACCGACCGCGACGACGTCGCGCCGATCTCCGCGGCCAGCTCGGCCAGGACACCGGAGGACACCGTGTCGTCGACGGTCAGCACGGCCAGCGCCTCGCCGCCCACCGCCGCGCGCGCGACCTGCATGCCGGCGATGTTGATGCCCGCCTCGCCGAGGATGCGGCCCACGGTGCCGACGACACCCGGACGGTCCTCGTACTTCAGGACGACCATGTGGTCGGCGAGCGCGAGGTCCACGTCGTAGTCGCCGACCGCGACGATCTTCTGGACGTGCTTCGGGCCGGCCAGCGTGCCGGAGACCGACACCTCCTCGCCGTTGCCGAGGGTGCCGCGCACGGTGACCACGTTGCGGTGGTCCGGCGACTCGGAGCTGGTGGTCAGCCGCACCTCGACACCGCGTTCCTGGGCGAACAGCGGGGCGTTGACGTACGACACCGTCTCGTCGACGACGTCCTCGAAGACGCCCTTGAGCGCGGACAGCTCCAGCACCTTCACGTCGTGCTGGGTGATCTCGCCGTAGACCTCGACGTCGAGGCGGACCGCGACCTCGCCGGCCAGGGCGGTGAAGATCCGGCCCAGGCGCTCGGCGAGCGGCAGACCCGGCTTGACGTCCTCGGCGATGACACCGCCCTGGACGTTCACCGCGTCCGGCACCAGCTCACCGGCGAGGGCGAGGCGGACGGACTTCGCGACGGCGATGCCCGCCTTCTCCTGCGCCTCGTCGGTGGAGGCGCCGAGGTGCGGGGTGGAGACGACCTGGTCGAACTCGAACAGCGGGGAGTCCGTGCAGGGCTCCTTCGCGTACACGTCCAGGCCCGCGCCCGCGACGCGGCCCTCCTTCAGCGCCGAGTACAGCGCCTCCTCGTCGACGATCCCGCCGCGCGCGGCGTTGACGATGCGCACGCTCGGCTTGACCTTGCGCAGCGCCTCGTCGCCGATCAGACCGACCGTCTCGGGGGTCTTGGGCAGGTGGACGGTGATGAAGTCGGAGACCTCGAGCAGCTCGTCCAGCGACAGCACCTTCACGCCCATCTGCGCGGCGCGCGCGGGCTGCACATACGGGTCGTAGGCGACGACCTTCATGCCGAAGGCGGACATCCGCTGGGCGACCAGCGCGCCGATGCGGCCGAGGCCGACGACGCCGAGGGTCTTCTCGGCCAGCTCCACACCCGTGTACTTGCTGCGCTTCCACTCGCCGTTCTTCAGCGCGGCGTTGGCCTGCGGGATGTTGCGGGCGGTGGCGAGGAGGAGACCGCAGGCCAGCTCGGCGGCGGTCACGATGTTCGAGGTGGGGGCGTTGACGACCATCACGCCGGCCTTGGTGGCGGCGGAGACGTCCACGTTGTCCAGGCCGACGCCGGCTCGCGCGACGACCTTCAGCTTGTTCGCGGCGGCGATGGCCTCGGCGTCCACCTTGGTGGCGGAGCGGATCAGGATCGCGTCGACGTCGGCGATGGCCGGAAGCAGTTCGCTCCGGTCCGCGCCGTTGCAGTGGCGGATCTCGAAGTCCGGGCCAAGCGCGTCCACGGTCGCGGGCGACAGCTCTTCAGCGATGAGTACGACAGGTTTCGAGCTCACGTGAGTCCTCACAAGTCCAATGCATGCGGACGGCCGTCCCAACGGCCGCAGGCGGAGGAGGGGCTAGCCGCGTGGAAGACGCACGACGCTGTGGGCCTGAACGCGTATGTTGTGCAGCAGTCTAGTGGCGTGGCGGAGGTCGTCTTGCGCCTCTGCGGAAGGATCACCCGTCCGTGGCTGGACGGGATGGACAACGCCTTCTTCTTCGACGTTACCCCGGGTTCGCCGAAGGGGCTGTCGTCAGCCGACGACAGCCCCTCGGGGTGAGGCTTACGCCTCCTCGTTCACCCAGCTCATGAGCTTGCGCAGCTCCTTGCCGGTGGTCTCCAGCAGGTGCTCGGCGTCCTGCTGCTTGTACTCGTTGTACTTCTTCAGACCGCCGTGGTACTCGTCCATCCAGGTCTGGGCGAAGGTGCCGTCCTGGATCTCGGCGAGGACCTTCTTCATCTCGGCCTTGGTGGCGTCGGTGATGATCCGCGGGCCGGTGACGTAGTCGCCCCACTCGGCGGTCTCGGAGATCGACCAGCGCATCTTCTCCAGGCCGCCCTCGTACATGAGGTCCACGATCAGCTTCAGCTCGTGCAGGCACTCGAAGTAGGCGATCTCCGGCTGGTAGCCCGCCTCGGTCAGCGTCTCGAAGCCGGCCTTCACCAGCGCGGCCGTACCACCGCAGAGGACGGCCTGCTCGCCGAACAGGTCGGTCTCGGTCTCCTCGGTGAAGGTGGTCTTGATGACGCCGGCGCGGGTGCCGCCGATGCCCTTGGCGTACGACAGGGCCAGCGCGAAGGCGTTGCCCGTGGCGTCCTGCTCGACGGCCGCGATGCACGGAACGCCGCGGCCCTCCTCGTACTGACGGCGCACCAGGTGGCCCGGGCCCTTCGGGGCGACCATGCAGACGTCGACGCCGGCCGGGGGCTTGATGAAGCCGAAGCGGATGTTGAAGCCGTGGCCGAAGAACAGCGCGTCGCCGTCCTTCAGGTTCGGGGCGATGTGCTCCTCGTAGACCTGGGCCTGGATCGGGTCCGGGACGAGGATCATGATGACGTCGGCCTCGGCGGCGGCCTCGGACGGGGTCACCACGCGCAGGCCCTGCTCCTCGGCCTTCGCCTTGGACTTGGAGCCCTCGTGCAGACCGACGCGGACGTCGACACCCGAGTCACGCAGCGACAGGGCGTGGGCGTGGCCCTGGCTGCCGTAACCGATGACCGCGACCTTGCGGCCCTGGATGATGGACAGGTCGGCGTCGGCGTCGTAGAACAGCTCGGCCACTTTGGGTTCTCTCCTTGAGTGCAGGTGTTGCGTCCCACCGTATGACGGCGGGGGGAAGGGAAGTCTCGGGGTCTCGGTATACGGGCGGCCCCGGTGGCCGGAAGCCGCCCGTACGGAGGTGTCAGGCGCTGCGGTCGAGGGCGCGCAGCGAGCGGTCCGTGATCGAACGCGCACCGCGTCCGATCGCGATCGTGCCGGACTGGACCAACTCCTTGATGCCGTACGGCTCCAGCATCTTGAGCATGGCGGACAGCTTGTCGCTGCTGCCGGTGGCCTCGATGGTGACGGCCTCCGGGGAGACGTCGACCGTCTTGGCGCGGAACAGCTGGACGATCTCGACGATCTGGGAGCGCGTCTCGTTGTCGGCGCGCACCTTCACCAGAACGAGTTCGCGCTGAACGGCCGAACCCGGCTCCAGCTCGACGATCTTGAGCACGTTGACCAGCTTGTTGAGCTGCTTGGTCACCTGCTCCAGCGGCAGGTCCTCGACGTTCACCACGATGGTGATGCGGGAGATGTCGGGGTGCTCGGTGACACCGACGGCGAGCGAGTCGATGTTGAAGCCGCGGCGGGAGAACAGGGCGGCGATCCGGGCGAGGATGCCCGGCGTGTTCTCCACCAGGACGGAGAGCGTGTGCTTGGACATGTCTTCTTGCTCTTCTCTGCCAGTCGACGTCAGTCGTCTTCGTTGTCGCCGAAGTCGGGGCGGACGTCCCGGGCGGCCATGATCTCGTCGTTGGAGGTGCCGGCGGCGACCATCGGCCACACCATCGCGTCCTCGTGGACGATGAAGTCGATGACGACCGGGCGGTCGTTGATCGAGTTCGCCTCCTCGATGACCTTGTCGAGGTCGGCCGGGTCCTCACAGCGGATCGCGTAGCAGCCCATGGCCTCCGACAGCTTCACGAAGTCGGGGATCCGGGTGCCCTGGCCGGGCTCCCTGCCGTCGTGCTCCGGACCGGAGTGCAGGACGGTGTTGGAGTACCGCTGGTTGTAGAAGAGGGTCTGCCACTGGCGGACCATCCCGAGGGCGCCGTTGTTGATGATGGCGACCTTGATCGGGATGTTGTTCAGGGCGCAGGTGGTCAGCTCCTGGTTGGTCATCTGGAAGCAGCCGTCGCCGTCGATCGCCCAGACCGTACGGTCCGGCGCGCCGGCCTTGGCGCCCATCGCGGCCGGGACCGCGTAGCCCATGGTTCCGGCGCCGCCGGAGTTCAGCCAGGTGGCGGGCTTCTCGTACTCGATGAAGTGCGCGGCCCACATCTGGTGCTGGCCGACGCCCGCGGCGAAGATCGTGCCCTCCGGGGCCAGCCGGCCGATCCGCTCGATGACCTGCTGCGGGGCCAGCGAGCCGTCCTCGGGCTGGTCGTAGCCGAGCGGGTAGGTGTCGCGCCAGCGGCTGAGGTCCTTCCACCAGGCGCTGTAGTCGCCCTTGTGGCCCTCGCTGTGCTCCTTCTGCACGGCCTGGATCAGGTCGGCGATGACCTCGCGGGCGTCGCCGACGATCGGCACGTCCGCGGCGCGGTTCTTGCCGATCTCCGCCGGGTCGATGTCGGCGTGGACGATCTTGGCGTACGGGGCGAAGCTGTCCAGCTTGCCGGTGACACGGTCGTCGAAGCGGGCACCGAGGGCGACGATCAGGTCGGCCTTCTGCAGCGCGGTGACGGCGGTGACCGCACCGTGCATGCCCGGCATTCCCACGTGCAGCGGGTGGCTGTCGGGGAACGCGCCGAGCGCCATCAGGGTGGTGGTGACGGGCGCTCCGGTGAGTTCGGCGAGGACCTTCAGCTCGGCGGTGGCCTTGGCCTTGAGGACGCCGCCGCCGACGTAGAGGACGGGCCGCTTGGCGGCGGTGATCAGCTTGGCGGCCTCGCGGATCTGCTTGGCGTGCGGCTTGGTCACCGGCCGGTAGCCGGGCAGGTCCATGGTGGGCGGCCAGGAGAAGGTGGTCTTCGCCTGGAGGGCGTCCTTGGAGATGTCGACCAGGACCGGGCCGGGGCGGCCGGTGGAGGCGATGTGGAACGCCTGCGCGATCACCCGCGGGATGTCCTCGGCCTTGGTGACCAGGAAGTTGTGCTTGGTGATCGGCATGGTGATGCCGACGATGTCCGCCTCCTGGAAGGCGTCCGTGCCGATCGCCTTCGAGGAGACCTGCCCGGTGATCGCCACGAGCGGCACCGAGTCCATGTGCGCGTCGGCGATCGGGGTGACCAGGTTGGTGGCGCCGGGTCCCGAGGTCGCCATGCAGACGCCGACCTTGCCGGTGGCCTGCGCGTAGCCGGTGGCCGCGTGGCCGGCGCCCTGCTCGTGGCGGACCAGGACGTGGCGCACCTTGGTGGAGTCCATCAGCGGGTCGTATGCCGGAAGGATCGCGCCGCCGGGAATGCCGAATACCGTGTCGGCGCCGACCTCCTCGAGAGAGCGGATGAGGGACTGCGCACCCGTGACGTGCTCGGGGGCGGAGTGCTGTCCTCCGGATCGGGGCCGCGGCTGCGGGTGATGGGCCCCGGTGGCCTGCTCGGTCATCGGCATTCTCTTCTCGATGCTGAGGGTTTTTGCGAAGTTTGTGCGGTGTACGACTGCTGTACGGCAGGTGCCCGTGCAACAAAAAACCCCTCGTGCCGTAAGGCAAGCGAGGGGAGCGCGCCGGTGAGGTCGCTGGGGATTCCGGATCGTCCTCCGGTGGGTCCCAGCTCAGCCGACGCGCTGTCCAAGTACGAGAATTCGGGTGCGCATGGCACTGACCCTCCCCCCGGCACGCACCCACTGTCAAGTGGGTGGGACGGGAGTCTCATTATGTGAGCGAAGGGCCGTCCCGCCTCCGAAGACGGCGGTCACACCACCCGTGTACACCCCCGCGCCGCCGCCCGCCAGAGCGGGCTCGGCCGGTCCGTGCGGCACCGGAAAGTGGCCGGATCCGAGTGCCCGGCGCAGCCGGTACTCGTCCAGCGGACCGGAGAACGCCATGCCCTGCCCGTGCGTGCAGCCCATCGCGCGCAGGGCCACGACCTGCTCCGGCAGGTCCACGCCCTCGGCCACGGACTGCAGCCCGAGGTCGGCGGCGATACGCAGCAGACCGCTGGTGATCTTGTGCAGCCGCGCGGACTCGACGACGCCCTCGACCAGGCCGCGGTCGAGCTTCAGCACGTCCAGCGGGAGGCGCCGCAGCGCGGTGATGGCCGGGCAGCCGGTGCCGAACCCGTCCAGCGCGATCCGCACGCCGAGCCGCCTGAGGCCGCTCAGCCGGCGTTCCAGCTCCTCCAGCGGGACCCGCTGATCGATGTCCGACAGCTCGATGATCAGCGACCCCGACGGCAGCCCGTGCCGGGTCAGCAGGGCCTCCACCGAGCCGAGCGGCATCGAGCGGTCCAGCAGCCGGCGGGCGGCCATCCGGACGGCCACCGGCACGACGAGCCCGCCCGCGGCGCGCTCGGCGGCCTGCTCGACGGCCTCCTGGATCGTCCAGCGGCCCAGCTCGGCGGTCTTGTCGCTGTCCTCGGCCACCCGCAGGAACTCGGCGGGCGTGAACAGCACCCCTTGCGAGGACCGCCAGCGCGCCAGCGCGGTGACCGACGAGATCCGGCCGTCCGCGAGCCGCACCACGGGCTGGTGCAGCAGCGTGAACTCGCCGTCGTGCAGCGCGGCCCGCAGCCGGGTGGCCAGCTCCGCCTTGCGGACGACGTCCTGCTGCATCTGCGGCTTGTACAGCACCACGCGGCCCTTGCCGGCCGACTTGGCCCGGTACATGGCCAGGTCGGCGTTGCGCAGCAGCTCGCCCGCGCCGAGGCCGGGCTCGGCGAAGGCGACGCCGATGGAGGCGGCGACCCGGACATCGTTGCCGTCGATGACGTACGGCTGCGACAGCTTCACCCTGAGGCGGTCGGCGAGCTCCAGGATGTTGCGTTCGCGGGCGGCCCGGTCCCGGGTGGCGCCGTCGCCGACGATCAGGGCCGCGAACTCGTCGCCGCCCAGCCGGGAGGCGGTGTCGCCCTGGCGGACCGCCTCCTGGAGCCTGCGGGCGGCCTGCACGAGGAGTTCGTCCCCGGCCTGGTGCCCGATGGTGTCGTTGACGGCCTTGAAGCCGTCCAGGTCGATGAAGAGCACGGCCGTGCCCCTGAGGGCGGCGCCCCGGTCGGAGGCGCGGCGGCCGGACAGGGCCTGCTGGACGCGCTTGGTGAACAGCGCGCGGTTGGGCAGGTCGGTCAGCGGGTCGTGCTCGGCGTTGTGCTGCAACTGCGCCTGGAGGCGCACCCTTTCGGTCACGTCCCGGCTGTTGAAGATCAGGCCGCCGTGGTGGCGGTTGACGGTCGACTCGACGTTCAGCCAGCCGCCGTCCCCGGACCGGAAGCGGCACTCGATGCGGGTCGTGGGTTCCTCCAGGGGGCTGGCGGCGAGGAAGCGGCGCACCTCGTGCACCACGCAGCCCAGGTCCTCCGGGTGGATGAGATCGGCCAGTTCCGAGCCCACCAGTTCCTCCGCGGGGCGGCCGTAGACCCCGGCGGCGGCCGGGGAGACGTACCGGAGGATGCCGTTGGGCGCGGCGATCATGATGACGTCGCTGGAGCCCTGCACCAGGGAGCGGAAGTGGTTCTCCTTCTGCGCCAGTTCCTGGGTGAGGGTGATGTTGTCGAGCAGCATGATCCCCTGGCGCACCACCAGCGCGAGCACCACGGTGCCGCCGGTGAGCAGCACCACGCGGTCGACGCTGCGGCCGTTGAGCACGTTGTAGAGGATCCCCAGCGTGCACACGGCGGCGGCCAGGTACGGCGTGAGGGCGGCCAGCGAGCCGGTGAGCGGGCGGGTGGACGGATAGCGGCTGTGCTCGCCCGGCGGTACCGGACCGTGCGGGGGATGGCCCGCGGGTCGCTGTCCCGGCACGTGCTCGTGCACCACGCGCGTGTGCTGCTCCTCGCCCTGCCGCGGCGCCACCCAGGGGGCGTACGCCAGCAGCAGCGAACCGGCGAACCAGCCCGCGTCGAGGAGCTGGCCCGAGCGGTAGCTGTGGTGCAGCAGCGGCGAGGTGAACAGGGCGTCGCACATCACGGTCAGGGCGAGCGCGCCGATCGCCGTGTTGACGGCCGGGCGGTGCGTGCCCGAACGCCGGAAGTGCAGCGCCAGCACCATGCTGACCAGGGCGATGTCGAGCAGCGGGTAGGCGAGCGAGAGCGCGGCGTGCGCCACGCCCTGGCCGCCGCCCTTGGCCGCCTGGGCCAGCGCCAGGCTCCACGACAGGGTGAGCAGCGAGCCGCCGATCAGCCAGGCGTCCAGCGCCAGGCAGACCCAGCCGGCCTTCGTCACCGGCCGCTTGGCGAGCACCAGCAGGCCCACGATGGCGGGCGGCGCGAAGCACAGGAAGAACAGGTCGGCGTAGGAGGGGCTGGGTACGGGCTGCCCCAGGACGACCTCGTACCAGCCCCAGACCAGGTTGCCCATCGCCGCCATCGCGGAGGACAGGGCGAACAGCAGCCACGCGGGTCGAAACCGCACCCGGCGGCTGCGGGCGTAGAGGAGGCAGGACACCGCGGCGGCGCCGGCCGCCGCGCTCAGCCCGAAGTCCCCCATGATGAGGGCGAGCTGCTCCGAGCCCCAGCCGAGCGCGGATCCGACGGCGTAGGCCGCGCACACCAGGGCCAGCAGCAGTTGGTGGACCGCGCTCGGCCCGCTGTGCGGGACGGGCGGACGGGGACGCGGCGCACTCGAGGCGCGCTGGGTCCGCAGTCGTGCGTCGAGGGTGGTGGGAGGCGAGGGCGCGTTCACCGGTCCCTCCCGCTCCGCGGCGCCGCCCCCGCATCGCGCGGGTCCCGCTGCGCCGGATGTGCGTGCCGCCTGCGGCTGCTGTACCGGCGGTGGTGAGGACTGTGGTTGTGGTTGCCGTGGTGGCCGCCATGACCGGCGTGGTGGCCACGCCTGCGCGTGGCCGTGCGCCAGGGTCGCCGTCGGCGGCCCCGCCGAGTCGGATCGTTGGTCCATAGGCCGTGCATCGCCCGTCGCCCCCCTCGCAGTCTGAAATGTCCATCCCCGGCGCCGAACGGTCCACGGCGCAGCCCCTGTCGGGACGATACACCAGTCTCGTCACTCAGGGACATAGCTTCTCTACGCTCCGTGACCACCAGCGGGAATGCGGGTACGGACCGCGTCCGAGGGATTGCGGAGGGTACCCGAAACGGATTACACGCCCGCGGCGCCGGTTGCGCCAGCCCTGTCGGCGCCCGTCGTAAGGATCACGTTGCGCAGCGGCTGCCGGTTCACGAAACGGCTCAACTGGTCCACCAGGAGCCGCTTGGCGCGCGGCAGGAACGCGGACGTGGGTCCGCCGACATGGGGGCTGATCAGCACGCCCGGCGCACGCCACAGGGGGTGGCCCGGCGGCAGCGGCTCCGGATCCGTGACGTCCAGGGCCGCCGTGATCCGGCCGCTCTCCAGCTCGCCGAGCAGCGCCTTGGTGTCGACGACCGGCCCGCGGGCGACGTTGACGAGCAGCGCTCCGTCCTTCATCCGCGCCAGGAACTCGGCGTCGACGAGCCCGCGCGTGGTCTCGGTGAGCGGGGTGGAGAGCACCACCACGTCCGCCTCGGGCAGCAGGGCGGGCAGATCGGTGAGCGGATGCACAGGACCGCGCGCCGTGGTGCGCCCCGAGCGCGCGACGCGCGCCACCCGCGCGACCTCGAACGGTTCAAGCCGGTCCTCGATCGCTGATCCGATCGAGCCGTACCCCACGATGAGGACGCTCTTGTCGGCCAGCGCGGGACGGAACCCGCCCAGCCACTCGCCCCGGCCCTGCGCGCGCACGAAGTCGGGAATCCCCCGCAGCGAGGCGAGGATCAGGGTGAGCGTCAGCTCGGCCGTGCTGGCCTCGTGCACCCCGCGCGCGTTGCACAGCCGCACCCCCGCGCGGATCCGGCCCAGCGCCGGCTCCACGTGGTCGATGCCGGCCGACAGCGTCTGCACCACCTCCAGCGAGGTCATCTCCGGCAGGGGACGCTGCCCCAGTTCGGCGGGCTTCATGTAGGGGACGACGTAGAAGGCGCAGTCGGCGGGGTCCGAGGGGAAGGTTTCCGCACCGTCCCAGAAGCGGTACGTCGGCCCCTCCGGAAGCCCCTCGATCTCCTCCGGCGGGATGGGCAGCCACACGTCAGCAGTCATGGTCCGGAGGCTATGTCAGGGGCGCGCGGGCGCAGACGTTAGGTTGGGGGCCGGGAGAGGGAGGGTCACGACCAGGTGGAGCGCAGGACGATCGGCGCGGCGGCACTCGCGGTGGGGGCCGTCGGACTCGGGTGCATGCCGATGAGCTGGGCGTACAGCACGTCCAGGCAGCGCGGCGACGAATCGCTCAGGGCGGTGCACCGGGCGCTGGATCTTGGCTCGACGCTGCTGGACACCGCCGATATGTACGGTCCCTTCACCAACGAGCTGCTGGTGGGCCGGGTGCTGAAGGAGCGGCGCTCCGACGCGTTCGTCTCCACCAAGGTGGGGCTGCTGGTGGGCGAGCAGCACATCGTGGCCAACGGACGCCCGGGCTATGTGAAGCGGGCCTGCGACGCGTCGCTGAGACGGTTGCAGACGGACGTGATCGACCTCTACCAGCTGCACCGCGCCGACCCCGAGGTCCCGGTCGAGGAGACCTGGGGGGCGATGGCGGAGCTGGTCCGGGCCGGGAAGGTGCGGGCGCTGGGCTTCTGCGCGGTCGGCGCACGCGGCGGACGCCGGTCCGGCAGTCGCCTCTACGATGCGACGATCCGCCAACTCCAGCGGGTCCAGCAGGTGTTCCCGGTGAGCGCGGTGCAGGCGGAGCTGTCGGTCTGGTCCCCGGAGGCCCTGGAGACGCTGCTCCCCTGGTGTGAGACGCGCGGCATCGGCTTCCTGGCGGCGATGCCGCTCGGCAACGGCTTCCTCACCGGCACGCTGACCCCCGGCGAAGGCTTCGAGCCGGACGACATGCGCGCCCGCCACCCGCGCTTCACCGCCGAGATGATGGCCGCCAACCAGCCCATAGTGGCCGGCCTGCGCCGCGTCGCCGCCCGCCACGGCGACCATGTCACCCCCGCCCAGGTGGCCCTGGCCTGGACGCTGGCCCAGGGCCGCCACGTCGTCCCGGTCCCCGGCACCAAGCAGGAACGCTGGGTCACCCAGAACGCCGCCGCGGCCGGGCTGCGGCTGTCGCCGCAGGACCTGGCCGAGGTGGCGGGGTTGCCGGGGGCGCAGGGATCGTGGGAGTAGGCGGCACGGCGGCAGGGAGCTGACACGGCGGTGATCCGGCGGGCCGGTGACCCGGTGCGGTTCGGGGTGCCGGGATCGGGAACCTGTGGGGCGCGAGCGGTGTATGACAAGGAGAAGCCGGGCTGGAGACCGCCGCGTCGAAGGGACCAAGATCGTGCAACGTCGAGCTGTGTCGGCCGTGTTGGCCGCGGCCGCCCTCGTGCTCACGGCCGCCTGCTCCTCCGAGGACGGCGGAGGAGCACCGGGCGGCGCCGAGCGCGCCACCCCGAGTCGTACGGCCGCCGAGGCCTCGCCCCCGGGCGGCGCGGCCGAGGAGACCCCGCCGGCGACCGGCACCGTCAAGGTGGTCCGCACCGTCACCGAGGGCCTGAACAGCCCCTGGGGCCTCGCCCCGCTCCCGGACGGCGACCTGCTCGTCTCCTCCCGCGACGAGGGCACGATCCTCCGGGTCGACGACAAGACGGGCGAGAAGACCGAGCTGGGCGAGGTGCCCGGCGTCTCCGCGGCCGGCGAGGGCGGCCTGCTCGGCATCGCCCTGTCCCCGGACTACGCCTCGGACCACATGGTCTACGCCTACTTCACCTCCGCCTCGGACAACCGCATCGTCCGCATGCTCCACGACGAGCAGAAGCCCGCCGGCGAACAGCTCGGCGCTCCCGACACGATCTTCAAGGGCATCCCCAAGGGCTTCGTCCACAACGGCGGCCGTATCGCCTTCGGCCCCGACAAGATGCTCTACGCCGGCACGGGCGAGAGCGGCGAGGAGGGCCTCTCCCAGGACAAGGAGTCCCTGGGCGGCAAGATCCTCCGTCTGACCCCGGAGGGAGAACCGGCCCCGGGCAACCCGTTCCCGGACTCCCCGGTGTATTCCTACGGCCACCGCAATGTGCAGGGCCTCGCCTGGGACGACAAGCAGCGTCTGTTCGCCGCGGAGTTCGGCCAGGACGCCTGGGACGAGCTGAACGCGATCAAGCCGGGCGACAACTACGGCTGGCCCGAGGCCGAGGGCAGGTCCGACGAACCCGGCTTCCACAACCCGATAGCCCAGTGGACCACCGACGAGGCCTCCCCCAGCGGCATCGCCTACGCCGAGGGCTCGATCTGGATGGCGGGCCTGCGCGGCGAGCGCCTGTGGCGGATCCCGCTGAAGGGCACGGAGGCCTCGGCCGACCCGCAGGCCTTCCTGGAGGGCGACCACGGCCGGCTGCGCACGGTGGTCCCCGCGGGCGGCGACAGGCTCTGGCTGGTCACCAGCGAGACGGACGGCCGCGGCTCCCCCGGGGAGGGCGACGACCGGATCCTGGAGCTCCAGGTGAGCTGACCGCGCTCACTCCCCCTCCGGCGCTCCGCCCCCCGTCTCCGGCTCGTCGGTCCCCGCCTCCGGCTCGGTCCGCCGTATGACGACCTTCCCGGACGCGAGGTCTATCGGCCCGCGTCCGGGATCGGCGTCACCGACGTCCTCCCGGGTCAGCTCCAGCCGGTTCTGTTCGTCGCGGGTGTGCTTGCGGCCCGGGGCGAACAGTTCCTCGAAGGGGTTGAACACAGAACCTCCCTGGGCCGGCGTCCCTCCAGCGTAAGCCTCAGCCGGCGGGACCGGCCGGGAGCGGTTCCATGGGGAACAGCCCCAGCCGGTGGGCGACCGCCGCCGCCTCGCCTCTGCCGGAGACGCCGAGCTTGGCCAGGATGTTGGAGACGTGGACGCTGGCCGTCTTCGGGGAGATGAACAGCTCCTCGGCTATCTGGCGGTTGGTGCGCCCGGCGGAGACCAGGCGCAGGACGTCGCGCTCCCGGCTGGTCAGGCCCAGTGCCTCGGCCGGGTCGGCGGGCGCGAGGGCCTGCTGCGGGGCGCGGGTCAGGGAGAGACGGGCGCGCTGGGCGAGCAGGGTGACGGCCTCGGCGAGCGGTCGGGCGCCGAGGTGGCCGGCGACGGCGTGGGCGAGGCGCAGCAGCTCGGCTGCGCGGTCACGGTCGTCCTCGCCGCCGGCCGTGAGCAGGGCCTCGGCGAGGCGGTGGCGGACCCGGGCCAGGTCATAGGGGCGTTCCAGCCGCTCGAAGGCGGTGACCACGTCGGACCAGGTGTCCGGGTCGGCGGTGTCCTCGGCGCGGTGCAGTTCGGCGCGGACCCATGTGTCGTGGGCGAGCCAGATGGGAGCGCCGGTGGTGAGGCGCTTGGCGGCGTCGCGGATGCGGTCGATCGCCTCGGTGCGGCCCTGGTGGGCGGCGGGCAGGGCGCGGGCGTCGGCCTCGGCGGTGGCGGCGGCGAGGAGCAGGGGCCAGGCGTAGCGGTGGGTGCCGGGCGGGAAGCCGGTGTCCAGGAGGGTGTGGAGTTCGGCGCGGAGGTCGAGGAGGCGGCCTTCGGCGGCGGCGATGCCGAGGCTGATGCCGGCGAGCGGGAGGGACTGCTGGGGCATGGGGTCGTGGGTGCCGAAGTAGCCGCGGGCGGCGGCGAGATGGCGGGCCGCCTCGGCCACGTCGCCCCGGCCCAGGGCGACTCGGGCGAGGCACATGGTGCCGGTGCCCTGCGGCTTGGCGCTCTGGCCGCGCCGCAGGGCGTTCTCCGCGGCCTGGGCGGCCTCGTCCCAACGGCCCAGTGAGTAGAGCGAGTCGGAGAGGTTGGCCCAGACCCAGGCCTCGGTGTTGAGCAGGCCGAAGGTGCGGGTGTGCGCGACGCCCTGTTCGAGCAGAGGCACGGCCTCGCGCGAGCGGCCCACGGCCTCCAGCTCGGAGGGGAGATTGATGTAGGCGCGACCCGCGACATAGGGCATGCCCTCGGCGAGGGTGCGCTCCTTGACCTCGTACATCACCGCGAGCCCGGCCTCGGTGTCGCCGGAGTCGACCATGAGGCCGCCGAGGGTCAGGCGGGCGTTCAGCTCGGTCTCGCGGGCGCCGACCATCCTGGCGTACTCCACCGCGCGTTCGGCCGCGGAGAAGGCCTGCGGGCCCGGGGCGCGCAGCATCAGCCAGCCGGCGACGGCGGCCAGCACGTCGGCGTGCACCTGGGACGGCGGCAGGCCGCGGACGAGGTCCTGGGCGGTGGCGAGTTCCGTCCAGCCGTCCCCGCGGCCCTTGCTCTGCATCAGCTGGGCGCGCTGGGTCCAGAACCAGGCGGCGCGCAGCGGGTCGGGCTCCTCCTCCAGCAGCCTCAGGGCGCGCTTGGTGATCTTCATGGCGCGGTCCCGCTCGCCGCAGAGCCGGCCCGCGACGGCGGCCTCGGCCATCAGGTCGAGGTAGCGCAGCGGGGCGGTCTCGGGGTCGCAGCCGCAGGGGGGATAGACCTCGGTGTGGTCGGCGGGGCGCAGGGTGGCGCGGATCTCCTCGGGGGCGGCGTCCCACAACTCCATCGCGCGTTCCAGGAGCCGGAGTTGTTCGGCGTAGGCGTGGCGGCGGCGGGCGGCGGAGGCGGCGTCGAGGACGGCGGGGAGGGCCTTGGCGGGGTCGTGCGCGTGGTACCAGTAGCTGGCCAGCCGGGTGACGCGCTGGTCGGCGGGGACCAGGGCGGGGTCGGCCTCCAGGGCCTCGGCGTAGCGGCGGTTGAGGCGGGAGCGTTCACCGGGCAGCAGGTCGTCGCTGACGGCCTCGCGGACCAGGGAGTGGCGGAAGCGGTAGCCGTCGCCGCCGGGGGTGGGGAGCAGCAGATGGGCGTTGACGGCGGCGCGCAGCGCCTCGATGAGGTCGTCCTCGGCGAGCCCGGCGACGGCGGCGACCAGCGCGTGCTCGACGGTGGAACCGCCCTCGGCGACGATCCGGGCGACCCGCTGGGTGCTCTCGGGCAGCGCCTCGACGCGGACGAGGAGGAGGTCGCGCAGGGAGTCGGTGAGGCCCGTGTGGCAGCCCTCGTGGGCGGCGACGGCCAGTTCCTCGACGAAGAAGGCGTTGCCGTCGGAGCGTTCGAAGATGTCGTCGACGTGGGCGGGGTCGGGTTCGGCGGCCAGGATGCCGGCGATCTGGCGGCCGACCTCCTCGCGGGTGAAGCGGGCGAGTTCGAGGCGGCGGACGGTGCGCAGCCGGTCGAGTTCGGCGAGCAGGGGGCGCAGCGGGTGGCGGCGGTGGATGTCGTCGGAGCGGTAGGTGGCGAGGACGACGAGGCGGCCGGTGCGGAGGGTGCGCAGCAGGTAGGAGAGCAGGTGGCGGGTGGAGGCGTCGGCCCAGTGCAGGTCCTCCAGAGCGAGGACGACCGTGTGGTCGGCGGCGACGCGTTCCAGCAGGCGGGCGGTGAGTTCGAAGAGGCGGGCCACGCCCTCCTCGTCGTCGTGCCGCCCGGCGCCGACCTCGCCCAGTTCGGGCAGCAGCCGGGCCAGTTCCTCCTCCTGGCCGGCGGCCGCGGCGGCCACGGCGTCCGGCAGGGCGCGGCGCAGGGTGCGCAGGGCGGCGGAGAACGGGGCGAAGGGCAGTCCGTCGGCGCCGATCTCGACGCAGCCGCCGAGCGCGACGACGGCGCCCTTCCGGCCGGCGACGGCGGCGAACTCCTCGACGAGCCGCGTCTTGCCGACGCCGGCCTCGCCGCCGAGCAGCAACGCCTGCGGCTCTCCCGCGGCGGCACGGGCGAGCGCGTCGTCGAGCGTCGCCAACTCCTCGGCGCGACCGACGAAAACGGGACTGACGGACCTGGTCTCCACGGCCCCGAGCATCGCATGCGGGTCCGACAACGCGGCACCGGTTTTCCGGCGGGCGAAGGCAACGGGGATGCGACGCGCGACCGGCCCGGCGCCTGTCGGTGGGGCGCCGGGCCGGTCGGGTGCGTCGGTGCGGTGCCGGGTGGTGGAGCGAGCCGGCTCCTGCCCGGCCGCCACGTTCACGCGGTGCGCGGGAAGCGGGAGCGGCGGAGGCGGCGGCTATGGGACTCGCTCTCGGCGGTGCGTCGGGCGGCTTGTCGGCGCGCGGCGCGGTTGTTCCGGGCGACCTCGCGGGCCAGGCGCTCCTGCTCGGCGTGGCGAATCAGCTCGGCGGACCGCATCTGCTGCAACTCGTACGCGTTCATGGTCTCTCCCGGGGAGATCGAAGGGTCGGTCATCGCTCTCTGCGATGCCTCAACCTTCGTCTCCCAGGGGGGTCCGCCACATCGGGAGAGTTCCGCATCTTGGGGGTGGGGCGGTGCCTTAGACGGGCGTGCGTGATCCGGGCGCCGCCATAAGTCCCCTAAGGCACATGCCTCCTGAGGCATAAGGCCCCTAGGCCGCCGGCAGTCCCAGCAGGACGTCGGTGTACTTCAGGACGGCCAGGAGCAGGCCGACGACGCCGAGTGAGATGCCCGCCCAGGCGACCGACTTGATCCAGGCGGCCTGCGGCCTGCCGGGCGCCCCGAACGCGGGCCGGGCGAGGACGACGACGCCGACCACCAGCGCGGCCAGCGCGAACAGGCCGGCCCACAGGGCGTTGGCCTGCCAGGCGTCGCCGTAGCCCTCCTTGACCATGGAGGCGACGCTGGAGGAGGTCGAGGTCTCCAGCTGGCCGATCAGCGACTCCCGCGCGGAGGCCACCGTGCCGACCCAGCTGCCGGTCAGTGAGACGACGCCGAGCGCGGCGGATACGACGGCTCCGGCGCCCTGCCCGACCCCGGAGGGCCCGGCTTCCTCGGCCGGCGCGGCCTCCTCGGCCTCCTCGGGGGCCTCGGGGGCCTCCGCCCCCGTCGTCTCGGCCTCCGTCACCTCGTCGTTCGTCGCCTCCTCAGCGGTCGTCGGCTCGTTCTCGTCCACAGTCTTGGTACCCATGCCCCGCACCGTACGGACGGAGTCTGAGAGCCGCCTTAATGATCGTTGTGCGCGGCGCGCCACTCGGGGGCGAGCACCGACCAGATCTCCATGTCGTGCCGTACGCCGTGGTGGAGGTAGCTCTCGCGCCGCACGCCGTCCCGGGTCATCCCCAGCCGCCGGGCGACGTTCAGGCTGGGCTGGTTGCCCGCGGCGGCGACCCACTCCACGCGGTGCATCCCGCGCTCCTCGAAGGCCCAGTCGAGCAGCACCCGCATCGCGCGCGTGACCAGCCCTCGCCCGGTGCCGGCGGGTTCCAGCCAGCAGCCGACCTCGCAGGTGCCCTCGGCGGCGTCGAAGTTCAGGAACAGGACGCCCCCGACGAGCTTGCCGCTCAGCCACAGCCCGTGCAGCGACCCGGTGTCGGCGGCGCGCCGGTCGGCGTGCCGCTGGAGCAGCTCCCGCGCGCCGGCCACATCGGTGGCCTGCTCCCCGAAGGGGACGAACCGGTTGATGAACTCCCGGCCCCGGTCGAGGTGGGCGAGGAACTCCTCGGCGTGCCAGGGCTCCAGGGGACGCAGTTCGGCTCCGTCGTCACCCAGGGATATCGCGTACATCCGGTCTGCCGCTCCTTATGCGCTACGTCAACGACGTCCGAGCTTTTCACGTTCGGCGTCGACATCCGCGAGCTTTTCCTGCTCGGGGCGGCACTCGGGCGGTTCGATGCTGATCCTCGGCAGGCGCCGGTCGAGCCAGCGCGGCAGCCACCAGTTGGCGCCGCCGAGCAGATGCATCAGCGCGGGCACCAGCAGCGTACGGAGGACGAAGGCGTCCAGGGCGACGGCGGCGGCGAGCGCTATACCGAACATCGCGATCACTCGGTCACCGCTGAGCACGAACGCGAGGAACACCGAGATCATGATCACGGCGGCCGAGTTGATCACCCGGCTGGTCTCGGCGAGGCCGACCCGCACGGCCCGCCGGTTGTCGCCGGTCTCCAGCCACTCCTCGTACATCCGGCTGACCAGGAAGACCTGGTAGTCCATGGAGAGGCCGAAGAGCACCGAGACCATGATCACCGGCAGGAACGGTTCGATGGGGCCCGCCCGGCCGAGACCGAGCAGCTCGCCGCCCCAGCCCCACTGGAAGATCGCGACGACCACGCCGAAGGCGCCCGCGACGGCGGCGACGTTCATCGCGGCGGCCTTCAGCGGGATCCCGATGGACCGGAAGGCGAGCAGGAGCAGCAGACAGCCCAGGCCGATCACGACGCCGACGAACAGCGGCAGCTTGCCGACGATCACGTCCGCGAAGTCGTCGTAGCCGGCGGTGACACCGCCGACGTTCAGATCGAGCGAGGTGCCCGCCTCCGCGCGGGGCAGCACCTCGGTGCGCAGCCGGTCCACGAGGTCGCTGGTCTGCTGCGACTGCGGGGAGGACTCCGGTACGACGGTCAGGTACGCGGTGTCGCCGCCCGCGTCGAACGTCACGGGGGACGCGGAGGCGACGCCCTCGGTGCCGCGCAGGGTGGCGTCGAGGTTGTCGAGGGCGAGCCGGTCACCGGCGCCGTGCACCTCGGTGACGAGGGTGAGGGGGCCGTTCACGCCGGGCCCGAAGCCGTCGGCGAGGAGGTCGTAGGCCTGCCGCGTGGTGGCCGTCTCCGGATCGTTGCCCTGGTCGGAGGTGCCCAGGTGGAGGGAGAGGGTGGGCAGGGCGAGCAGGGTCATCACGGCGAGCGCGAGCGCGCCGAGCTTCCTCGGGTGCCGTTCGACGAACGCGGACCAGCGGGCGGCGAACCCGGTGGGCAGCTCCGGCTCGGGCCCGTGCTCGGCGAGCCTGCGGCGTTCGCGGCGGCTGAGGGCCCGCATGCCGATGAGGGACAGCAGGGCGGGCAGCAGGGTCACGGAGGCCGCGACGGTGAGGACGACGGTCAGCGAGGCCGCGACGGCGACGCCGTTCAGGAAGCCGAGCCGCAGGATCAGCATGCCGAGCAGGGCGATGCAGACGGTCGCGCCCGCGAAAACGACCGCGCGTCCGGTGGTCGCGACGGCCTGGGTGGCCGCCTCGGTGACACCGAGCCCGCGTTTCAGGCCGCGCCGGTGCCGGGTGACGATGAACAGCGCATAGTCGATGCCGACGCCGAGGCCGATCAGCATGCCCAGCATGGGCGCGAAGTCGGCGACCGTCATGACGTGGCCGAGCAGCACGATCCCGGCGTAGGCGGTGCCGACGCTGACCAGCGCGGTGGCGATGGGCAGCAGGGAGGCGGCGAGCGAGCCGAAGGCGAGGAACAGCACGACCGCGGCGACGAGCACGCCGACCACCTCCGCGAGGTGCCCGCCGGAGGACTCGGTGAGCGCGACGGCGCTGCCGCCCAGCTCCACCCGGAGCCCGTCGCCCTCGGCGGCCTTGGCGGTGTCGACGACGGCCTTCGCCTCGGCGGCGTCTATGTCCTTGGCCTGGTCCTCGAAGGTGACGGTGGCGTACGCCGTATGGCCGTCCTCGCTGATCCGGCCGACGCCGTGGCCGTCGTAGGGGCCCGCCACGGAGGCCACGCCCGGCAGGTCGGCGATCTTCTGCAGGGTCCGGGTCATGGTCTGCTCGACGTCGGCGGCGCGGACGGTGTCCTGCTCGGTGTGCCAGACGACCGTGTCGCTGTCCCCGCCGAGGTTCGGGAAACCGTCCTTCAGCAGCTGTTCGGCGCGGCCGGACTCGGTGCCGGGGACCCGGTAGTCGTTCGAGTACGCGGTGCCGGCGACGACCGCGCCCGCGCCCACCCCTCCCAGGGCGAGGAGCCACAGCAGAACGGCGACCAGGCGGTGCCGGACACACCAGCGTGCAAGGGCTGCCACGAACGTGCTCCCAGAGTGGTGACGTGTGGATCTTTGGCCGGGAACAGTCCTACATAGTCTGAACAGCCCGCAAAGAACATATGAGCAATGCAGCCACTCTTGCAGGGAGATGTGATCATTTGGTGGTTTCGTGTGCTTGTTCACACGATGGTCGGATCACCTGTCAGTCGAACTGGTCGCCCACCGCCATCACCATCACCCCGGCGATCAGCAGCCACAGGGCCCTGCGGGTGCGGCCCCGGGAGCCGAGCAGGGCGGCGAGGGCGCACACGGCGGCGCCGAGGGCGTAGGCGGCCGGGACGAGTGCCGGAGCGGGGGCGGCGAGCCGCAGCCCGGACGCGGCGAGCCCCGCGAGGGCCAGCAGCGCCCCGGCTCCGGCGGCCGTCCAGCGGGCCCGCCGCGCGTCGGTCATCCCCTCGGCTATCTCGGGTTCCGGGTCGGAATCAGCACGTCCACTCATGGCGCGGGAGCGTAGCGCGTACGGCCGCAGCCGATGGATGAGGGGCGTTTGTCGCAGTTCGCGCGGGTCATCGCGCGGGTCGCGGGCGCCGTACGCATGCCACAGGCCCTGGGGACGAGTGTCCCCAGGGCCTGTACGCGTGGTGGGCTCAGCCCTCGCTGACGCGTGGTGGGCTCAGCCCTCGCTGACGCCCAGCTTCTCCAGGATCAGCTCCTTGACGCGCGCCGCGTCGGCCTGGCCGCGGGTGGCCTTCATGACCGCGCCGACCAGGGCGCCGACCGCGGCCACCTTGCCGCCGCGGATCTTGTCCGCGATGGCCGGGTTGCCGGCGATGGCGTCGTCGACGGCGGCGGTGAGCGCGCCCTCGTCGGAGACGACCTTCAGACCGCGCTTCTCGACGACCTCGTCCGGGGTGCCCTCACCCGCGAGCACGCCCTCGATGACCTGGCGGGCCAGCTTGTCGTTCAGGTCACCCTTCGCGACCAGCTCGGTGACCCGGGCCACCTGCGCCGGGGTGATCGCCAGCTCGTCCAGCGCCTTGCCGGACTCGTTGGCGCTGCGGGCCAGCTCGCCCATCCACCACTTGCGGGCGGCCGCGGCGTCGGCACCGGCCTCGATCGTGGCGACGATCCGGTCCAGCGCACCGGCGTTGAGGATCGCCTGCATGTCGGTGGCGGAGACGCCCCACTCCTCGCGGAGCCGGTTGCGGCGGACCAGCGGCAGCTCGGGCAGGCCCGCCCGCAGCTCCTCGACCCAGTCCCGCGAGGGCGCCACCGGCACCAGGTCGGGCTCCGGGAAGTACCGGTAGTCCTCGGCCTCCTCCTTCACGCGGCCCGAGGTCGTCGAGCCGGTGTCCTCGTGGAAGTGGCGGGTCTCCTGGACGATCGTGCCGCCGTCGCCGAGCACGGCCGCGTGCCGCTGGATCTCGAAGCGGACCGCACGCTCCACCGAACGCAGGGAGTTGACGTTCTTGGTCTCCGAGCGCGTGCCGAACTTCTCGCTGCCCTTGGGCATCAGCGACAGGTTCACGTCGCAGCGCATCTGGCCCATCTCCATGCGGGCCTCGGACACACCGAGGGCACGGATCAGCTCCCGCAGCTCGCGGACGTACGCCTTCGCCACCTCGGGGGCGCGCTCGCCGGCGCCGACGATCGGCTTGGTGACGATCTCGATGAGCGGGATGCCGGCGCGGTTGTAGTCGAGCAGCGAGTGCTGGGCACCGTGGATACGGCCCGTCGCGCCGCCGACGTGGGTCGACTTGCCGGTGTCCTCCTCCATGTGGGCGCGCTCGATCTCCACGCGGAAGGTCTCGCCGTCCTCCAGCTGCACGTCGAGGTAGCCGTTGAAGGCGATCGGCTCGTCGTACTGGGAGGTCTGGAAGTTCTTCGGCATGTCCGGATAGAAGTAGTTCTTCCGGGCGAAGCGGCACCACTCGGCGATCTCGCAGTTCAGCGCGAGACCGATCTTGATCGCGGACTCGACGCCGGTCGCGTTGACGACCGGGAGCGCGCCGGGCAGGCCGAGGCAGACCGGGCAGGTCTGGGTGTTCGGATCGGCGCCGAGCGCGGTCGAACAGCCGCAGAACATCTTGGTCTTGGTGCCGAGTTCGACATGGACCTCGAGGCCCATGACGGGGTCGTACGACGCCAGCGCGTCCTCGTACGACACCAGGTCGGTCGTGGTGGTCACGGTGAAACTTCCCTCTCAGCCCAGCAGGACGTCGTCGTCGCCCAGCCGCTTCAGCTCGCGGTAGAGAATGGCGAGGTTGGTGACGACCGCGGCGCCGGTCACCACGGCGTCGAGCAGCCGCAGCGTGTCGTTCTCGCCACGGGCCTTCTTGATCTGCTTGTAGACACCGACGGCGCCGAACGCCGACGTGGCCATCGAGATGTACAGACCGGAACGGGACTTCTTGAAGCCCTTGGCCTTGGACAGTGCACTCACAGCGACGGAGCCTCCTCCAGGAGCGGGTGGCCCCACTTTTCCACGAAGGCGGCCTCGACGGCGGCGCCGACCTTGTACAGGCGCTCGTCCTTCATCACCGGGGCGATGATCTGCAGGCCGACCGGGAGGTTGTCCTCCGGGGCGAGACCGCAGGGCAGCGACATGGCCGCGTTGCCCGCCAGGTTGGTCGGGATGGTGCACAGGTCCGCGAGGTACATCGCCATCGGGTCGTCGGCGCGCTCGCCGATCGGGAAGGCGGTGGTCGGGGTCGTCGGGGAGACGATCACGTCGACCTGCTCGAACGCCTTGTCGAAGTCCTGCTTGATGAGCGTACGGACCTTCTGGGCGCTGCCGTAGTACGCGTCGTAGTAGCCGGAGCTGAGCGCGTAGGTGCCGAGCATGATGCGGCGCTTGACCTCGGGGCCGAAGCCCGCCTCACGGGTGAGGGAGGTGACCTCCTCGGCGGAGTGCGCGCCGTCGTCGCCGGTCCGCAGGCCGTAGCGCAGGCCGTCGAAGCGCGCGAGGTTGCTGGAGCACTCGCTCGGGGCGATCAGGTAGTACGCCGACAGGGCGAGGTCGAAGGACGGGCAGTCCAGCTCGACGATCTCGGCGCCCAGTTCCCTCAGCAGCTCGACGGACTCGTCGAAGCGCTGGATGACGCCGGCCTGGTAGCCCTCGCCGCGGAACTGCTTGACCACGCCGACGCGCATGCCCCGCACGCTGCCGTTGCGGGCGGCCTCGACGACCGGCGGGACCGGGGCGTCGATGGAGGTGGAGTCCATCGGGTCGTGACCGGCGATGACCTCGTGCAGCAGCGCCGCGTCCAGGACCGTACGGGCACAGGGCCCGCCCTGGTCGAGGGAGGACGAGAAGGCGACCATGCCGTAGCGGGAGACCGCACCGTACGTCGGCTTCACGCCGACCGTGCCGGTGACGGCGGCCGGCTGACGGATGGAGCCGCCGGTGTCGGTGCCGATGGCGAGCGGCGCCTGGAAGGAGGCGAGCGCGGCGGAGGAACCGCCACCCGAACCGCCGGGGATCTTGGTGAGGTCCCAGGGGTTGCCGGTCGGCCCGTAGGCGCTGTTCTCGGTGGAGGACCCCATGGCGAACTCGTCCATGTTGGTCTTGCCGAGGATGACGACGTCGGCGGCCTTCAGCTTCCGGGTCACCGTCGCGTCGTACGGCGGGATCCAGCCCTCGAGGATCTTCGAGCCGACGGTCGTGGGCACGCCCTCGGTGGTGAAGATGTCCTTCAGCGCGAGGGGGACGCCGGCCAGCGGGCCGAGCTTCTCGCCGCGCTCCCGCTTCTCGTCGACGGCGCGGGCCTGCGCGAGGGCGCCCTCACGGTCGATGTGCAGGAAGGCGTGCACCTTCTCGTCGACGGCCTCGATCCGGGCCAGGTGCGCCTCGGTGACCTCGACGGCGGTCAGCTCGCCGGAAGCGATCTTCGCGGCGATCTCGGCCGCGGTGAGCTTGATGATGTCCGTCATGGCGGATTACTCCTCCCCCAGGATCTGCGGCACCTTGAAACGCTGCTGCTCCTGGGCCGGGGCGCCGGAGAGCGCCTGCTCGGGGGTGAGCGACGGGCGGACCTCGTCCGGGCGCATGACGTTCGTCAGCGGGAGCGGGTGCGAGGTCGGCGGTACGTCTTGGTCGGCGACCTCGCTGACGCGGGCGACCGCGCCGATGATGTCGTCCAGCTGTCCCGCGAAGTGGTCGAGCTCTTCGGGCTTCAGCTCCAGACGCGCCAGCCGGGCGAGGTGGGCGACCTCCTCGCGCGTGATGCCAGGCATGCAGCGATCCTCTGGGGTGAGTGTGAGTGTTTTGGCCCAATCCTATGGGGCGCCGCCCCATGCCCGTGAAACGGTTTGCCGCGACCGGCGCACGGAGGCGCCGGGCGCACTGGTGAGCCAACGGCACGGGGACCGACCTAGGGGGGCGGGGCTGTATCGATATGCGGCTCCGCCGCGTGGGCGCGACCAGCCACAACCGACCCGCACCCGGCCGACGACCGAACCCGGCACTGCCCCTGGCCGCTACTCCTCCGCCGCCGCCGCAGGCAATGCCGCAGCCGCGCGGGAGGGCCGCTGCCAGCCCCGGGAACCCCGGGCCCGCAGCCACGCCGTGGTCTCCTCGGGAGGCATCGCCGCGGCGACCAGCCAGCCCTGTACGGCGTCGCAGCCCAGGTCCCGCAGGCGTTCCCAGGTCTCGTCGTCCTCGACGCCCTCGGCCACCACCAGCAGCCCCAGGGAGTGCGCGAGATCCACCGTGCAGCGCACGATCTCCGCGTCCTCGGTGTCCACGGCGAGACGGGCCACGAAAGAGCGGTCGATCTTCAGTTCGCTGACCGGGAGGCGCCGCAGATGGACCAGGGAGGAGTAGCCCGTGCCGAAGTCGTCCAGGGACATCTTCACGCCGTGGCCGGTGAGGCCGGCGAGGGTGTCGGCGGCGCGCTGCGGGTCCTCCAGGAGGACGTGTTCCGTGATCTCCAGCTGGAGCGCCCCGGCCGGGACGCCGTGGCGGGCCAGGCGGGCGGCGACGGAGCCGGCGAAGCCGGGGGTGTGGACGTCGCGTGGGGAGACGTTGACGGCGACCGGGACGAACAGACCCTGGGAGCGCCACTCGGCGACCTGGCCGAGCGCGGTCTCCAGCACGTACTCGGTGAGGTGGGGCATCAGCCCGGAGGACTCGGCGATCGCTATGAACTCGTCCGGCGGCACCTTGCCCCGCTCCGGGTGCACCCAGCGCACCAGCGCCTCCAGGCCGGCCACCTGGCCGTCGAAGCGGACCTTCGGCTGGTAGTGCAGCTGCACCTCGTGGGCGTCCAGCGCCCGGCGCAGGTCGGCGAGGAGCCCGAGCCGGTCGGGGGTGTTCGAGTCGCGCTTGGACTCGTAGACCTCGACGCCGGTGCGGTCCCGCTTCGCCTGGTACATCGCCACGTCCGCGCGGCGGAGCATGCCCTCCGCGTCGAGCGCGTGGTCGGGGAAGACCGCGACGCCGGCGCTGGCCTCCAGGACCAGGGTGAGCCCGTCGAGGTCGAGCGGGGAGCTGAGCGCGGCCACCAGGCCGCGGGCGATCCGGGTCGCGGAGGTCGTGGAGTCGGCGACCGGCAGTAAGACGGCGAACTCGTCGCCGCCCAGCCGGGCGACCTCCGCGCCGCGCGGCAGGGCCAGCCGCAGCCGGTCGGCGGTCTGCAGCAGCAGCCGGTCACCGGCCAGATGGCCCAGGGTGTCGTTGACCGATCGGAAACGGTCGAGGTCGATCAGCATCAGGGCGGCGCGGGCGCCGATGCGCTCGGCGTCGTCGAGGGCGGTCCAGATGCGCTCCAGCAGCCACTGCCGGTTGGGCAGCCCGGTGAGCGGATCGCGCAGTTGCTCCTCGGCCCGGGCCCGGGCTATCCACAGGGTGGAGTCGAGGGCGATGAGCGGGATGGAGAACAGCGGCAGCAGGATCGGCTTGGCGACGGCGACCACACAGACCAGCGGCGCGATGCCGAGCAGCGCGATCGCGACCAGGCCCTGTCTGACCAGGGCGGTGCGGGCGACGGTGGGCAGGCCGCCGGTGCGGGGCGCGTGCAGGTACCACAGCAGGATGCGGGTCATCAGGAGGTACGCGGCCGCGACCAGCACCACCTCGGGGGCGGTGTAGAGCGTCCAGGAGTCGGGGTTCCAGGGATCCTCGACGGACGGCACCCGGCCGAAGGCGGCGAGCACCAGGGCGCCGGCGCCGATGCCGAGGATGTCCACCGCGCCGTGCAGGACGCCCTGCCGCCAGCGGTGGCGCCGGGCTATGCCGACCAGTACGACCACGGTGAGGCTGACCATGCCGGCCGACACCCAGCCGTAGAGCAGCAGCACGGCGAGGGTGAGGGCGGCGCCGGAGCCGGTGCCGCCCCACCAGCGGGCGCGGCCGAGCATGACCAGGTGGCCGACGATGATGCCGGTCAGCACGGCCAGCGACCAGCCGGCCGTGCCGGACGGGAAGAGCGCGTGATGGCCGGTGAAGGCCCGCAGAAAGCCGGCGCCGAGCGCGAACCCGGCGGCGGCGACGACGGCCGCGGGCAGCGCGGGCCACGACAGGTGCCGTTCGCCCTCGGCTTCCGGCAGCCCGGTGCCGCGCCCGGCGGTCAGGGGTGCGGTGCCGGGGCCGTCCGCGACCGCGGACGCTCCCGGGGCCCGCTCCCGCGTACCCGCGTTCCGGGCCGGCCGGCGGCCCCCTCGCCAGACGCCGGCCAACCGGCGCAGCCGTGAATCCGGGGCGGCGCTCTCGGTCGGTTCCATTCCCGTCCCTCTCACAGCCGGCGGTGCCCACGCCTCGCGGCCCGATGCCCGACAACCTTCAGCGGCGCCGCGTTGGAAAACCCTTCCCCGTGCCCGTCAAGAGCAGGGGATGCCCCAACCGCAGCTGGGCACGGCAGGCGCACATCTCAACAGTAGGCCGCAGAAGGCTTCCACGGGCAGCGGTCGCCGACGGTTGCCCGAATGCGCCCCAGCCGCCCGTATGCATCTGATATGCGCCGATCGGGTGGCCTTCAACCGCTACTCCTCGACCGGGAGAGCGGCCTCCGACGCGGCCTCAGGCCCTTGTTCCAGCAGGACGTTGAAGCCGTCCTCGTTCAGAACCGGCACCTTGAGCTGCATCGCCTTGTCATATTTCGACCCCGGGTTGTCACCCACAACGACGAATGACGTCTTCTTCGAGACGGAACCGGTCACCTTGGCGCCCCGGCTCTGCAGGGCGTCCTTGGCGCCGTCGCGGGTGAAGTGTTCGAGCGTGCCGGTGACGACCACGGTCAGGCCCTCCAGGGGGCGCGGCCCCTCCTCATCGCCGGTGCGCTCCTCCTCCATACGGACGCCGGCCGCCCGCCACTTGCGCAGGATCTCCTGGTGCCACTCCTCGGCGAACCACTCCTTGAGCGAGGCCGCGATGATCGGCCCGACACCCTCGGTGCCCGCCAGCTCCTCCTCGGTCGCCTGTTCGATCCGATCGATGGAGCGGAACTCGCGCGCCAGCGCCTCGGCGGCGACCGGACCGACGTGACGGATCGACAGGCCGGTGAGGATGCGGGCGAGCGGGCGCTGCTTGGCGGCCTCGATGTTCTTCAGCATGGCAAGCGCGTTCTTCTTGGGCTCGCCCTGCTGGTTGGCGAAGACCGTGACGATCTTCTCCTCGCCGGTCTTCGGGTCCCGCTTCGGCAGACCGCTGTCCTGGTCGAGGACGTACGCCTTGATGGGCAGCAGCCGCTCCACGGTGAGGTCGAACAGATCGCCCTCGTCCTTCAGCGGCGGGTCCTCGGGCTCCAGCGGCTTGGTGAGCGCGGCGGCGGCGACATAGCCGAAGTGCTCGATGTCCAGCGCCTTGCGCCCGGCCAGATAGAACAGGCGTTCACGCAACTGTGCGGGGCACGTACGTGAGTTCGGACAGCGCAGATCGACGTCGCCCTCCTTCATCGGCCGCAGCGGCGTGCCGCACTCCGGGCACTCGGCCGGCATCACGAACTCGCGTTCGGTGCCGTCCCGCAGGTCGACGACCGGTCCCAGGATCTCCGGGATGACGTCACCGGCCTTGCGCAGCACCACCGTGTCCCCGATGAGGACGCCCTTGGCCTTCACCACGTCCTGGTTGTGCAGGGTGGCGAACTCGACCTCCGAGCCGGCGACCGTCACCGGCTCGACCTGCGCGTACGGCGTCACGCGACCCGTACGGCCGACGCCCACGCGGATGTTGACCAGCTTGGTGTTGACCTCCTCCGGCGCGTACTTGTACGCGATCGCCCAGCGGGGCGCGCGGGAGGTGGAGCCCAGCCGGCCCTGGAGCGGGATCTCGTCGAGCTTGACGACGACGCCGTCGATCTCGTGCTCCACGGAGTGGCGGTTCTCGCCGTAGTACGCGATGAACTCCCGTACGCCGTCGAGGTCGTCGACCACCTTGTTGTGCCGGGAGGTGGGCAGGCCCCAGGCGCGCAGCAGGTCGTAGGCCTCGGACAGGCGGGTCAGGCCGTCGAAGCCCTCCAGGGCACCGATGCCGTGCACCACCATGTGGAGCGGGCGGGTGGCGGTGACGCGGGGGTCCTTCTGGCGCAGCGAACCGGCGGCTGCGTTGCGCGGGTTGGCGAAGGGCTTGTCGCCGGCTGCGACCAGACGGGCGTTCAGCTCCTCGAACTTCTCCATCGGGAAGTAGACCTCGCCGCGGATCTCCACCAGGTCCGGGACGCGGTCGCCCTTGAGGCGGTCCGGGATCTCCGTGATCGTCCGCACGTTCGGCGTGATGTCCTCGCCGGTGCGGCCGTCGCCGCGGGTGGCCGCGCGGGTGAGGCGGCCGTGCTCGTAGGTGAGGTTCACGGCGAGGCCGTCGACCTTCAGCTCGCACAGGAAGTGGTGCGGGGCGCTTCCGACGTCCTTGTGGACGCGCTCGGCCCAGGCCGCCAGCTCCAGGTCGTCGAAGGCGTTGTCCAGCGACAGCATGCGCTGGCGGTGCTCGACGGAGGTGAACTCCGTCGCGTACGCCCCCGCGACCTTCTGGGTCGGGGAGTCCGGGGTGCGCAGCTCCGGGTGCTCGTCCTCCAGGGCCTCCAGCGTGCGCAGGAGCTGGTCGAACTCCGCGTCGCTGATGACGGGAGCGTCCTTCACGTAGTACCGGAAGCGGTGCTCCTCGATCTGCTCAGCGAGCTGCGCGTGCCTCTCCCGTGCCTCGGTGGGCACCGTGCTCTCCGCTTGCTTGTCGCCGGCCACCGTGTTGTCCTCCCGTTACTCAGGGTTGTCCGCGAGGGATCTCGCCGCCCGGACGCAGTGGGCGAGGGCCTTGCGCGCGTACTCGGGGGAAGCGCCCGCGAGTCCGCACGTCGGCGTGACCGTGACCGCCTCCGCGAGAAGCCCCGGTGACAGCCCCAGCCTGCGCCACAGCGTCCTGACACCCATGACGCTACCGGCAGGGTCTGACAATCGGCCGTCCGTGCTCGGGACGACACCGGCGAAGAGCCGGGTGCCGCCCTCCACCGCTTCGCCGATCGCCTCGTCGTCACGCTCGGTGAGCAGGGAGAAGTCGAACGAGACCGCCGCCGCACCGGCCCGGCGCAGCAGGGCGAAGGGCACGTCCGGGGCGCAGGAGTGGACCACGACCGGACCGCCCTCCTGCACGCCGATCACATCCCGCAGGGTGGCCTCGACGAGCTGGCGGTCGACGGCGCGGTGGGTGCGGTAGCCGCTGGCGGTGTTCACCTGGCCGCGCAGGACGGCGGTGAGGGACGGCTCGTCGAGCTGGAGCACGAGGCGCGCGCCGGGGATGCGGCGGCGGACCTCGTCGAGGTGGAGGCGCAGGCCCTCGGCGAGCGAGGCGGCGAGGTCGCGGCAGGCGCCGGGGTCGGAGAGGGCGGCCTCGCCGTTCCTCAGCTCCAGCGCGGCGGCGAGCGTCCAGGGGCCGACGGCCTGCACCTTCAGCGGCCCCTCGTAGCCCTGGGTGAACTCCTCCAGGGCGTCCAGGTCCTCGCCGAGCCAGGAGCGGGCGCGCCTGGTGTCCCGGCCCGGGCGGTCGCCGATGCGCCAGCCGCTGGGCTCCACGCGCGCGTACAGCTCGACGAGCATGCCGGCGGTACGGCCGATCATGTCCGCGCCGGGGCCGCGGGCGGGCAGTTCGGCCAGGAACGGGAAGTCCTCGAAGGAGCCGGTGACGGTCTTGGCGGCCTCCCGGGCGTCGTCGCCGGGCAGGGACCCGACGCCGGTGGCGGGGCCGAGGGTGAACTGGCTGTTTTCACTCACCCGGGAAGCCTATGCCTCCGGCGGCAGGGCGTTTTCCGCCCCCGCCGCCCCTACCCGTCCCGTCCCGGGGCGCCGCCCCGGACCCCCGCTGGGGGCACGCCCCCAGCCCCCCGGCGGGGGCTCCGCCCCCTGCACCCCCACGGGCGCTGGGCCCAGGCCCACACCGGGGGCTCTCCGCCCCGCCCCCCAACACACACAGCCACTGCATCCAGCTCCACGCCCGGGCTCCGCCCCACACCCCCACTGGGGCTGCGCCCCAGACCCCCTTCGGCCCTGAACGGGCCTCGTCCTCAAACGCCGGACGGGCTGGGTAGGTCCGCTGCACGGGCGGTGGGGCGACGGACGACCGGGGAGGGGGCGTCGTCCCGCCTCCTGAGGGCGCTGCGAGCGGCGTAGCCGCCACGGCGGAGGCCTCAGTACTCCGGCACGCCGTATCCCGCCAGCAAGGCACGCAGCCGATCCGGGTCGGCGACCTGGAGGTTGTTCCGGAAGCGGCCGCGCTCCCAGGCGATGTCGCTGCGGCCGTGCCAGCTACCGCTGCCGACGAACTCTCCCTCGGCGTCCAGCAGGGCGACGGTCAGGCTGCCGAAGCAGCGGCAGATGTCGTCCAGGAAGACGCCGGTGGTGGTGAGCGCTCTGAGTTCCGCCAGGCCGGTCGCGTCGAAGACCTCGCCGAGGACCTTGCGGTCCGCGAGCGGTCCCCCGTCGTCGCCGCCCGCGAGGATCAAGGCGGCCTCCGCGCGGTCCCACGCCTCCGCCGGCCAGCCCCGGATCTCGTCACCGCTCGCCGCGTCGTCCCCCCACCACGGGTTCACCGCCCCGGCCGCACCGTCAGATCATTGACCTCCGCGTCCCGCGGCAGATCCAGGGCCATCAGGATGGTCGTGGCGACCGAGTCGGGGGCGATCCACTTGGACGCGTCGTAGTCCTTGCCCTCCTGCTGGTGGACCTTGGCCTGCATGGGGCTGGCTGTGCGGCCGGGGTAGACCGAGGTGACCCGGATGCCGTTGGCGTGTTCCTCGTGGCGCAGGGAGTCGGCGAGAGCCTTCAGGCCGTGCTTGGAGGCGGCGTAGGCGGACCAGTCGGCGTGGGCGTTGAGGCCGGCGCCGGAGTTGACGAAGACGACGTGGCCGCGGGTGGCGCGCAGCTGGGGCAGGAAGTGGCGGGTCAGCTCGGCGGGCGCGATCAGGTTCACGTTGAGCTGGTGGCGCCAGGACTTCGGGGTCAGGTCGCCGACCGGGCCCAGGTCGACCACGCCCGCGATGTGCAGGAGCGAGTCCACCCGGTCCGGGAGCGTCTGGTGGGAGAAGGCCCAGCTGAGCTTGTCGGGGTCGGAGAGGTCGCCGACGAGGGTGCGCGCGCCGGGGAACTCGGCCGCCAGTTCCTTCGCCCGGCCCGCGTCGCGCGCGTGCAGCACGAGTTCGTCCCCGCGCGCGTGCAGACGGCGGGCGACGGCCGCGCCGATGCCGGAACCCGCTCCGGTGATCACATGTGTAGCCATGCCCGCCATGCTCGCATCAGTGAGAGGTCACTCCACTCCGCGGCTCTCCTCCAGGTAGGCCAGCGCCCCCACCGGCTCCTCCGCGAAGAACACCAGCTCGGTCAGCGGGCAGGGCAGGAAGCCCTCGTCCTCCATGCGCCGGAACTGCTCCTTCAGGCCGTCGTAGAAGCCCGCGGTGTTGAGCAGGACCACCGGCTTGTCCGTCTTGCCGTGCTTCTTCAGCTCCAGGATCTCGGTCGCCTCGTCCAGCGTCCCGGTGCCGCCCACCATGATCACCACGGCGTCCGACTTCTCCAGCAGCAGCCGCTTGCGCTCGGCGAGGTCCCGGGCGATCACCATCTCGTCGGCGCCCGCGCGGGCCTTCGCCGCAAGGAAGTCGACGGAGACCCCGACGAGCCGGCCGCCCGCCTCCTGCACGCCGTCCGCGACGACCTTCATCAGGCCGACGTCGGAGCCGCCCCAGACGAGCGTGTGCCCGCCCTTGCCCAGGAGCTTCGCGAACTCCCGCGCGGGGCGCGTGTAACGGTCGTCGAGGTCGGCGGCGGAGAGGAAGACGCAGATGTTCATGGACTCCACGGTACGGGGGAACAACCGGCGTCCCGCACGCGCTGTCCGGGTATGGCAGAAGGACACACGATCACCATCGAGCAGGGCACCCAGCGGGTCCGGGTCGTGCACGACGGGCAGGTGCTCGCGGAGAGCGACCGGCCCCTGGTGCTGCGGGAGACCGGCTGTCCGGTGCGGTACTACCTCCCCGCCGAGGACGTCCGGCTCGATCTCCTGACCCCGTCCGACACCCACACCTACTGCCCCTTCAAGGGGACCGCCTCCTACTGGTCACTGCCGGACGCGGCCGACCTCGTCTGGGCCTACCCGGACCCCAAGCCGGACGTCGCCGCGATCAAGGGCCACCTCTGCTTCTACGACGTCGAAGTGACGTGACCCGAAGTGTTGTGAGCCGATGAGTGCCGTGTCCCATGGCAGTCTCCATGGGCATGGACAAGGAGACCATCTCGCGCGACGGCACGCCGATCGCGTACCAGCGCACCGGTGAGGGCCCCGCGGTCGTCCTGATCAGCGGGGCCATGTCGGCGGGCGCCACGGTGGCGCCGCTGGCCGCCGTCCTGAGGGACCGCTTCGACGCGGTGGTGTACGACCGCCGGGGCCGCGGCGCGAGCGGCGACACGACGCCGTACACGGTGGCCCGCGAGGTCGAGGACCTGGCGGCGCTGATCGAGGCGGTGGGCGGCGAGGCGTCGCTGTACGGCATGTCCTCGGGCGGCGCGCTGGCCCTCGAGGCGGCGGCGAGCGGACTGCCGGTGCGCCGGGTCGCGGTGTACGAGACGCCGTACGCCGACTTCGCCCCGGGCGGCGCGAGGGAACGCGCCGACTACACCGAGCACTTGACGCGGGCGCTCGCCGAGGGGCGGCGCGGGGATGCCGTGGAGCTGTTCCTGCGGCTCACCGGCATGGAGCCGGAGATGATCGCGGGCGCGCGGCAGTCCCCGATGTGGCAGGAGATGGAGGCGATCGCCCCGAGCCTCGCCTACGACGACGCGGTGATGGGCGACGGTCTGGTGCCCCGCGAGCGCCTCGCCGCGGTCTCCGTGCCCGTGCTGGCCGTCGCCGGCGCGGAGAGCCCCGCCTGGCTGCGCGAGGCGGTGCGAGCGGTCGCGGAGGCGGCGCCCCAAGGCACGTATCGCGCCCTGGAGGGCCAGACGCACATGGTGGACCCGCAGGTGCTCGGGCCGGTGCTGGCGGAGTTCTTCGCCACCGGGTGACCGCGAGGGGAAAGTGCCAGCGCGGAGAAGCGGGTGACCGCGCGGAGCCGTCTCAGGCCACCTCGGCCGTCGCCCGTACCGTCGTCGCGATCGTCGCCGAGCCGACCACGCGGGTCCCGTCGTACAGCACGATCGCCTGGCCGGGGGCGACCCCGCGGACCGGCTCGGCGAAGTGCACGCGCAGCTCGCCGTCGACCAGTTCCGCGGTCACCTCGGTCTCGCCGCCGTGGGCGCGCAGCTGGGCCGTGTAGGTGCCGGGGCCGGTGGGGGCCACGCCGCACCAGCGGGGCTTGATCGCGGTGAGGGAGGAGACGTCCAGGGCGTCCGCCGGGCCCACCGTGACGGTGTTGTTCACCGGCGAGATGTCGAGGACGTAGCGCGGCTTGCCGTCGGCGGCGGGGGTGCCGATCCGCAGGCCCTTGCGCTGGCCGATGGTGAAGCCGTAGGCGCCCTCGTGGGTGCCGAGCTTGTTGCCGGCCTCGTCGACGATGTCGCCCTCGGCCTTGCCGAGCCGGCGGGCGAGGAAGCCCTGGGTGTCGCCGTCGGCGATGAAGCAGATGTCGTGGGAGTCGGGCTTCTTGGCGACCGCCAGCCCTCGCCGCTCGGCCTCCGCGCGGATCTCGTCCTTCGTCGTGACCGTGTCGCCGAGCGGGAACATCGCGTGCGCCAGCTGCTTGTCGTCCAGGACGCCGAGGACGTACGACTGGTCCTTGGCCATGTCGGAGGCGCGGTGCAGCTCGCGGGTGCCGTCCTCGCGGACGATCACCTTCGCGTAGTGGCCGGTGCAGACCGCGTCGAAGCCGAGGGCCAGCGCCTTGTCCAGCAGCGCGGCGAACTTGATCTTCTCGTTGCAGCGCAGGCACGGGTTGGGGGTGCGGCCCGCCTCGTACTCGGCGACGAAGTCCTCCACGACGTCCTCGCGGAAGCGGTCGGCGAGGTCCCAGACGTAGAACGGGATGCCGATGACGTCCGCCGCGCGGCGGGCGTCCCGGGAGTCCTCGATGGTGCAACAGCCCCGCGCGCCGGTACGGAACGATTGCGGGTTCGCGGAGAGCGCGAGGTGGACGCCGGTCACGTCGTGGCCTGCCTCGGCCGCACGGGCGGCGGCGACGGCGGAGTCGACACCGCCGGACATGGCGGCGAGGACGCGGAGCGGGCGGGAGCGCTGCGGGGTGTCAGTCATAACCCCTCCAGAGTACGGGGGCGCGGGAACCGGAGCCCGCGAGTATCCGTTCTGGATCACATGGAGGAGACGAAGGACGGCTCGGGCCGGCGGATCGGGCGGCGCTCGCTGATCGTCGGCGGGGCGGCGGCCGTGCTCGGCACGGGCGCCGTGCTGGCGCGCGAGGAGCTGTCGCGGTTGTGGTGGCAGGTGCCGGGCGTGGAGAAGCCCCGGGTGGAGGGCGCGGTCGACTACCGGGGCGCGCGCTGGGTGGCGGCCTCCTCGGCCAACTTCCGGTGGGCGGACCGGCCGGACGACTACTCGATAGACATGGTGATCGTCCATGTCACCCAGGGCAGCTTCGACAGCGCGGTGAAGGTGTTCCAGGATCCGGGGCACGGCGCAGCGTCGCACTACATCGTGGGCCAGGACGGCCGGGTCACCCAGATGATCCGCGAGCTGGACGTGGCGTATCACGCGGGCAACCGGGACTACAACGAGCGCAGCATCGGCATCGAGCACGCCGGTTTCGTCGATCGCCCGCAGGACTTCACGGACGCGATGTACGCCGCGTCGGCCCGCCTGACGGCGGGGGTCTGCCGGCAGTACGACATCCCGGTCGACCGCGAGCACATCATCGGGCACGTGGAGGTGCCGGGGACCGATCACACGGATCCGGGGCCGCACTGGGACTGGGACCGGTATCTGCGGCTGGTGCGCGCGGCGCGTACGGCGACGGCCTGACCCCGGTCGGTCAGGCGCCGGGCGCGCGGTAGTCGACCGTCCTGCGGGCGGCCTCGTCGACCTGGTCGGCCGACAGCAGGACGACGGTGTTGGTCCGGACACCCCCGGCGGCCGAGGTGACCAGGCCGATGGCCGCGGCGGCGACGTTGTCCGGCAGGTCCACGGTGAGGTACACGTCGTCCTCGCCGAACGCCCAGTACATCGACTCCACGCTGCCCCCGAGGCCCTGCACCATGCGCTCGACGACCTCGCGACGCGCGCCGGCGCCTTCCTTGAGCAGGCCCTTCAGCCCATCGACGGTCAGTCTGACCTTGAAGAGGTACTTCGCCATGACAGCCTCACTCATTCCCGCTCAATCCGGATGAACCGGGGAAAAAATGTCTATACAGACTCTTCCATCTGGAGCCGGACGTTCTATTATTGAAGTAGGCCTATGGGACGAGTGAGGGAGCTCGACCGGAGTAGCCGACTTTGGCGAGAAGCTACGGCTTCCGCTGAGGCCGACGTCGACGGTCGCGCTGAGAGGCCCGAAAGTCGCAAGACTGGAAGGCGACCCCTAGCCACCTGATCCGGGTCATACCGGCGAAGGGAACCCGTCTCATAGGTCGTTTTGCTGCGCCTGCGGCCCGGGGGCCTACGTCAGCCCCGCCGCCCGCGCCCTCTCCACCGCCGGCCCGATGGCCTTGGCGACCGCCTCCACATCCGCCGCGGTCGAGGTGTGGCCGAGCGAGAAGCGCAGCGTGCCCCGGGCCAGGTCGGGGTCGGCGCCCGTGGCGAGCAGGACATGGCTGGGCTGGGCGACGCCCGCCGTGCAGGCGGAGCCGGTGGAGCACTCGATGCCCTGGGCGTCCAGGAGCAGCAGCAGCGAATCGCCCTCGCAGCCGGGGAACGTGAAGTGGGCGTTGGCCGGGAGCCGGTCGACGGGGTCGCCGCCGAGGATCGCGTCCGGGACGGCCGTACGGACCGCGGTGACCAGGTCGTCGCGCAGGGCTCCGATCTCCCGGGCGAAGCGCTCGCGGTGCTCGCCGGCGTGCCGGGCGGCCACGGCGAAGGCGGCGATCGCGGGAACGTCGAGGGTGCCGGAGCGCACGTGCCGCTCCTGGCCGCCGCCGTGCAACACGGGAACGGGGCTGTACTCCCGGCCCAGCAGCAGCGCGCCGATGCCGTACGGGCCGCCGATCTTGTGGCCGGACACCGTCATCGCGGCGAGGCCGGAGGCGGCGAAGTCGACCGGGAGCTGACCGACCGCCTGCACCGCGTCGGCGTGCAGCGGGACACCGAACTCGGCGGCGGCCTCGGCGAGTTCGCGGACCGGCATGACGGTGCCGATCTCGTTGTTCGCCCACATCACGGTGGCGAGGGCGACGTCGTCGGGGTCGCGGGCGATGGCCTCGCGCAGGGCGTCCGCGTGGACCCGGCCGTAGGCGTCCACCGGGAGGTACTCGACCGTGGCGCCCTCGTGTTCGCCGAGCCAGTGCACCGCGTCGAGGACCGCGTGGTGCTCGACGGGGCTGGCGAGGATGCGGGTGCGGGCGGGGTCGGCGGACCGCCGCGCCCAGTACAGGCCCTTGACGGCGAGGTTGTCCGCCTCGGTGCCGCCGGAGGTGAAGACCACCTCGCTGGGGCGGGCGCCCAGGGCCTCGGCGAGGGTTTCGCGGGCTTCCTCGACGGTACGGCGCGCCTGCCGGCCCGACGCGTGCAGGGAGGAGGCGTTGCCCGTGACGCCCAGGTGGGCGGTGAGTGCCTCCGCCGCCTCCGGGAGCATGGGGGTGGTCGCGGCGTGGTCGAGGTATGCCATGGTGAGGCCGATTCTACGGCGCGCTCCCCCACGGGCTTCAGACGCCCGGTCGGCCAAGGTGGCCGACGGCCGGCGCGGTCCGGCTCAGAGGCTCGAAGCCCAGCGGCTCACAGGCCCGGAAGCTCAGAGGCCCAGAAGCTCAGAAGCTCCACGAGATCGTGTTGTCCGCCTGCATGAACGCCGCCAGCACCACCAGGTCCGCGACGCCGAGGCCGAGGCCGAGGGCGGCGCGCCCGCGGCGGTTGGTCCCGCGCCACAGGGCGATGCTCGCCAGGGCGATGGCGATGGGACCGAGGAAGACGTTGAGGACGAGCAGGCCCAGGAGGCCGAGGACGAAGGACGCGACGGCCATGCCGTCGGTGTCGTGGATGCCGATGCGGCGCGTGGCCGGTGCGGTGAGGTGCATGTCGGTCGGCTCCCGGCGGTCAGTGGGTCGGTGTGTGACGGCGGCGGGCGTGGCGCTCGCGCACGGCGAAGACGGCGAGCCAGACGGCGATCACCGCGGCCGCAACGACGGAGAAGGTGAGCGGCGCGTGGGCGACGGTGCCCATGACCACGCCCAGCAGGAGAAGGGCGGCAACCAGGAAGAGCATTGGGGGATCCCCCTCGGTGAACGGTTGCGGAAACAGTTGTTCACTGACTCTGGAGTCTAACGCGCCGCCGGCCTTTCCAATTACGGAGAACAGTTGTTAACTGCATGGCATGAGTCACACCCTCGGCATCCGGCAGGCCCAGAAGCAGAAGACCCGGCAGGCGCTCCTGGACGCGGCGTTGCGGCTGCTGGAGGAGCAGAGCCTGAGCAGTCTGGGCCTGCGTGAGGTCACCCGCGCCGTCGGTGTCGCCCCGACCGCTTTCTACCGGCACTTCCGCTCCACGGCGGATCTCGGCGTGGCCCTGGTCGAGGAGGCGCTGGGCAGTCTGCACCCGATGATCCGGACGACGGTGTCCGCGGTGGACGACCACGAGGAACGCATCGCGCGCGCCGTCGAGTTGATCGCCCGTCATGTGGACGCGTACCCCGCTCACGTCCGTTTCATCGCCCGGGAACGGCACGGCGGGGTGCAGCCGGTGCGCGAGGCGATCCGGGAGCAACTGGCCCGGTTCACCGAGGAGGTGAAGGCCGAGCTGGCCAAGGACCGGGTGTCCGAGGGCTGGAGCGACGACGACCTGGCGATGCTCGCCGGTCTCTACGTCGACCAGATGCTCATCACCGCTTCGCTCTTCCTGGAGAGCCTGGACGCCCCCGAGGAGGAGCGCCGGCGCGTCACCCGGCTCGCCACCCGCCAGCTCCGGCTGATCAGCGTCGGCCGCGCGCACTGGCGGGAGTGAACTCCCGGGACGGGAGCCTAAAGGCGCGCCCGGGCCAGCTGGCGGGACTGGGCCACCAGGCGGTCCGCACTGTCCCAGACCTCCGCGTCCTCCTCCAGGAAGCCGCCCGCGAGGTTGCGGGTGGTGATGGAGACGCGCAGCGGACCGGGGGCCGGGCGGCAGCGGATGTGGACGGTGAGTTCGACCGTGGGCACCCAGCCGGAGAGGCCGAGTTCGAAGGCGGTGGGCGGCAGCGCGTCGACCGCGAGCAGCAGGGAGAAGGGGTCGGCGTCGCGGCCGTCCTTGAGCCCGAACCAGGCCCGCATCTCGCCCTTGCCGGAGGGCGCGCCGAGCGCCCAGCCCAGGGTGGCGGGGTCGAGCTTGAGCATCAGCCGGTCGGTGATGGCGGAGCTGCCGGGGACGGGGGCGGGCGCGTCGTCCGGGCCGAAGCACTGGTCGATCGGCGGGATCGCGGGCGGCTTCGCCGTCGTCCGCACGTCGTCGGGGAGGGTGTCGAGGTCGCCGTAGGAGGCGAGGACACGGATCCGCTCGACCTCGTTGCCCTGCTCGTCGTACTGGAAGAGGGAGGCCTGGCCGGTCGACAGGGTGCGGCCGGTGCGCACCACGTCCGTGCGGACGACCGCGGGGCCCGGCTGGGAGGCGGTCAGGTAGTGCGCGGAGATGGTGAACGGGTCGGGGTGCGGCAGGGCGTCCGCGAGGGCACGGCCCAGGACGGCCAGCAGATAGCCGCCGTTGACGGCGTTGATGATGGTCCAGCCGGCGGAGAGGTCGATGTCGTAGACGCCCTCCGCGCGGCGCGTGACGGCCGTGTCGCGGTCGAACTCGCTGTCGCCGATCGTCGCCTGGGATGCCTGAGCCATGGCGGTACGGTACAACAGAAAATTACTAAGCGGTAGCTTTGGATGGGTCCTCTTCGCGGACCGTCGACCGCCGGTTCCACGCGCGCGGCGCCCGCCAGTGGAAGCGCATCGCGAGCAGCCGCAGGACGAAGGCGGTGACGACGGCGGCCCCGGACGTCACCGTGGTCAGCGCGTCGAAGCGGATGCACAGCACCACCATCGTGGCGCCGACCATCGCCGGCACCGCGTACAGATCGCGGTCCCAGCGCAGCAGCGACGGCACCTCGTTGGCGAGGACGTCGCGCAGCACACCGCCGCCGACCGCGGTGGCGAGGCCGAGGGCCGCCGAGGAGGTCAGGCCCAGGCCGTACTCGTACGCCTTTATGGTCCCGGAGACGCAGAACAGGCCGAGCCCGGCGGCGTCGAAGACGTTCACCCCGGTCTGGATGCGCTCCACCTGCGGATGGAGGAAGAAGACGAGGAGCGCGGCGAGCAGCGGGGTGAGGAAGTACCCCAGGTCCGTGAAGGCGGCCGGCGGTACGGCGCCGATGATCAGGTCACGGAAGAGTCCGCCGCCCAGCGCGGTGACCTCGGCGAGGACGGCGATGCCGAAGACGTCGAAGTTCTTGCGGACGGCCAGCAGGGCACCGGAGATCGCGAAGACGAAGATGCCGATCAGATCCAGGGTGTGCTGGACGGACGGGGTGAACAGTTGCTGGAGCACTCGAACATTCTCGCCCAGAAATGGCTGTGGGCCTTGCAAAGCAAGGCCCACAGCCATTGACGGTTACTTGTCCGAGGACTCCTCGCCCTCGGCGGTCTCCTTCTTGACCGCGTCCGGCACCAGCTCCCCCGCCTCCTTGGCGGCGGTCAGCAGGACGGTGTCCTGCGGGGCCTGGTCCGCGAAGTTCTCCGGGTGGTGGCAGGCCACCTGCTGACCGGGGCGCAGCTCCAGCAGCGGCGGCTCGGTCGTCTTGCAGATCTCCGTCGCCTTCCAGCACCGGGTGTGGAACCGGCAGCCGCTGGGCGGGGAGATCGGCGAGGGCACGTCGCCCTTGAGCAGGATGCGCTCGCTCTTGGCGTTCTTGCGCGCCGGGTCCGGGATCGGCACCGCCGACATCAGCGCCTTGGTGTACGGGTGCATCGGCGACTTGTAGAGCAGGTCCCGGTCGGCCAGCTCCACGATCTTGCCGAGGTACATCACCGCGATCCGGTCCGAGACGTGCCGGACCACCGAGAGGTCGTGCGCGATGATCACATAGGTCAGGCCCAGCTCCTCCTGGAGGTCGTCCAGCAGGTTCACCACCTGGGCCTGGATCGACACGTCCAGCGCGGACACCGGCTCGTCGGCCACGACCAGCTTCGGGTTGAGCGCGAGCGCGCGGGCGATGCCGATGCGCTGGCGCTGGCCGCCGGAGAACTCGTGCGGGTAGCGGTTGTAGTGCTCGGGGTTGAGCCCGACCACCGACAGCAGCCGCTGCACTTCCTTCTTGATGCCGCCCTCGGGCTCGACGCCCTGGAGCCGGAAGGGAGCGCCGATGATCGTGCCGATGGTGTGGCGCGGGTTCAGCGACGAGTACGGGTCCTGGAAGATCATCTGCACATCGCGGCGCAGCGGACGCATGCCCGCCACCCCGAGGTGCGTGATGTCCTTGCCCTCGAACTCGACCTTGCCGCCGGTCGGCTCGAGGAGCCGGGTGATCAGCCGGCCCATCGTCGACTTGCCGCAGCCGGACTCGCCGACGACGCCCAGCGTCTCGCCGGCCCGGACCTCGAAGTCGATGCCGTCGACCGCGTGCACCGCGCCGACCTGCCGCTTGAGCAGGCCCTTCCTGATCGGGAAGTGCTTCTGCAGGCCGGTGACCTTCAGCAGCACCTCACGCTCGGCGTCGGCACTCTCGCTCTGCGCGGGAATCGTCACCGCTTTCTCGTCACTCACAGCTTCGGCGCAATCTCTTCGGTCCAGATACGCTCCCGCTGCTCCTGCGTCATGTGGCAGGCGGCCCAGTGCTTGCTGCCGACCTCGGTCAGCTCGGGCCGGACCGTGCGGGTGACGTTGTCCTTGGGCACGTCGGCGTACGGGCAGCGGGGGTTGAAGGCGCAGCCGGACGGGACGTTGATGAGGGAGGGCGGGGAGCCCTTGACCGGGATCAGCCGCTCCTGCTGCTCGCGGTCCAGGCGCGGCATCGAGCCGAGCAGACCCCAGGTGTAGGGGTGGCGGGGCTCGTAGAACACCTTCTCGGCGGGGCCGCGCTCCACGCACCGGCCGCCGTACATCACCAGCAGGTCGTCGGCCAGCTCGGCGACGACGCCCAGGTCGTGGGTGATGATGATGACCGCCGAGCCGAACTCCTTCTGCAGATCCCGGATCAGGTCCAGGATCTGTGCCTGCACGGTGACGTCCAGGGCGGTGGTCGGCTCGTCCGCGATGAGCAGTTCGGGGTTGTTGACCAGCGACATCGCGATCATCGCGCGCTGGCGCATACCGCCGGAGAACTCGTGCGGGTAGTTGTCGACGCGCTTGTCGGGCTGCGGGATGCCCACCCGGTCGAGCATCTCGACCGCGCGGCGCTTGGCGGTCTTCTTGTCGACGTCGTGGTGGATCCGGTACGCCTCCACGATCTGCTGGCCGATCGTGTAGTACGGGTGCAGCGCGGACAGCGGGTCCTGGAAGATCATCGCCATCTCGCGGCCGCGCAGCTTGCGCACCTCGTCGGCCGGGGCGGACAGCAGCTCGGTGCCGTTGAGCCAGATCTCGCCGGAGATCTGCGGCTTGCGCTTGCCGTAGTTGCCGGCCGTGTGCAGGCCCATGATGCCGAGCGAGGTCACCGACTTGCCGGAGCCGGACTCGCCCACGATGCCGAGGGTCTTGCCCTTCTCCAGCTGGAAGCTGAGCCCGTCGACGGACTTGACCAGGCCGTCGTCGGTCGGGAAGTGCACCTTCAGGTCGCGCACTTCGAGGAAGGCGGTCGGCGCGGCGCCGGAGGTGGTGGGCTCGCCCACGGCCGCGCCGGTCTTGCTGAGTTCGGTCATGCGAGCCTCACTCGGGGGTCGATCACGGCGTACAGGACGTCCACCACGAGGTTGGCGATGAGCACCGCGAGAGAAGTGATCAGGGTGACGCCGAGGATGACGGGCAGGTCCTGGTTCTTGATCGCGTTCAGCACGGCCTGGCCGAGGCCGGGCAGGGAGAACGTCGTCTCGGTCAGGATCGCTCCGCCGATCAGGGCACCGAGGTCCATGCCGAGCATGGTGAGGATGGGCGTCATCGTCGAGCGCATGGCGTGCTTGCGGATGACGACCTGCTCCCGCAGACCCTTGGCGCGCGCGGTGCGGATGTAGTCCTCGCCGAGGATCTCCAGCATGGTCGCGCGGGTGATGCGGGCGTACATCGCCGCGTAGAGGAAGGCCAGGGTGACCCAGGGCAGGATCATGCCGCCGAGCCAGCCGGTGAAGCTCTCCTCCAGCGGAACGAACTCACCGTTGATCCAGCCCAGTCCGTACGAGAAGACCGCCAGGCTGAGCAGACCGGTGAAGTAGATGGGAAGGGAGACACCCGCCAGGGCGACGATCATCGCGCCGCGGTCCCAGAAGCTGCCCCGCTTGAGGGCGGAGAGCACACCCGCGGCCAGGCCGAAGATCAGCCACAGGACGGCCGCGCCGAGCGCCAGGCCCAGGGTCACCGGGAAGCGGTCGGTCAGCACCGGCCAGATGGCCTGTTCGCTGCGGAAGGAGTAGCCGAAGCACGGCGCGGCGCAGTGCGTGATGTCACCGCCGCCGGCGTAGGTCCGGCCGACGAAGATGCCCTTGAAGAACTCCCAGACCTGCGCGTAGATCGGGTCGCCGAGGCCCAGCTTCTCCCGCACGCCCTCGACGGCGGCGGGGTCGGCCTGCTTGCCCACGAAGTTCAGGGCGACGTCGACGCCCGCCCACTTGGGGATGAGGAAGAAGATGCTGAAGACCACCACGACGATGACCACGAGCATCACTGCGGCGGCGAACAACCGCCTGATGAGGTAAGCGAGCACAGCTAACGGCCCGCCGCGGACCGCGGGCCGCCGGAGGTCGTCCGGGGCCCGCGGTCACGCCGCGCCGGCCTTCACCTGCCTTTCGTGCCGTACGGCGGGTGTGCCGGTTACTTCGTGTTCTTCAGACCGAGGTTGACGAAGTCGTACATACCGCTGTACGCGTCGGTGGTGTAGACGTTCGCCAGTCGGTCCGAGCGCCAGTTGAGGAACCGCTCGAAGACGAAGGGCAGGTAGTACGCGCCCTCCATCACCTTGTGGTTGATCTCCGTGGCGATCTTGACCTTCTCGGCCTCGTCCAGCGTCTTGACGTAGTCGCCGAACAGGCCGTCGATCGTCTTGTCGTTGATGAGCGCGTAGTTGTTGTTGGCGCTCTCCAGGATGTACTTGCTGTGCCAGAGCGGCAGGCCGTAGCCCTGGACGGACGGGAAGTCCGCGCCCCAGCCCATGATGATGATGCCGTAGCCCTTCTTCTCCACGTTCGAAGGGCTGCCGACGACGCTGGAGTTCTGCGCGCCGTCGTACTGGTCGATCTCGACCTCGATGCCGACCTTCTTCAGCGACGCCTGGAGCGACTCGGCGGTGGCCACCTCGGCGGGCTTGTTGTTGCGGACCGCGATGGTGGTCTTGAAGCCGTTGGGCTTGCCGCAGGCCTTCAGCTCTTCCTTGGCCTTGGCGACGTTGCCGTTCTTGTTCTCACCGGCCATGCCGTACGGGTCGTACTTCTGACCCTCGCCGCCCGGGATGCCGGGGGGCAGCATGTTGGTGCCGATGTCACCGCCGGCGACGGGGCCGCCGCGCGCGGTCTGGAGCGAGACGTGGTCGGCGCCGTAGAGCACCGCCTTGCGGCAGTGGATGTTGTCGAACGGCTTCACGTTCTGGGCGAGCGCCGCGTACCGGATGTAGCCGGAGACCGGGTTGTCCAGGTTCGCCTTGTGCTCCTTCAGGGCGGTGGCGCGGCCCTGCGGGGAGAGGCTGGTCTGGGCCAGGTCCAGGTCGTAGTCGCCGGCGATCAGACGGGCGTCCAGGTCGTTGGCGTTCGAGAAGAACTTGACGGTGATCTTGTCCGGGTACGCCTTGCGGATCGGGTCCGAGGACTGCTTCCACTCGGTGTTGCGGACCAGCGTCAGGTCCTTGCCCGGGCTGTAGGACTCGAACTTGTACGGGCCGGAGGAGAACGGCTTCAGGCCGTACTTGGACTTGGTGTCCTTGTCCTGGCGGACCGGGGAGGCCGAGATGAGCGCCAGCATCTCCTCGAAGTCCGAGTTGGCCTCGGGCAGCTTGAAGACGATGGTCTTGTCGTCCGGCGTCTCGATGGCCTTCAGGCCGAGCTTGTCCGCGGACTTGTCCTTGTACGGGCCCTTGTACTCGCCCTTGGGGTCGAGCACCTCCTTGAGGTACGTCGGGCCGCCGGACAGCACGTCCTGCGCCCAGACGCGCTCGATGCCGTACTTGATGTCCTTGGAGGTGATCGGCTTGCCGTCCTCCCAGGTGATGTCGTCACGCAGGGTGTACGTGTAGGTCTTGCCGTCGTCGCTGATCTTGGCGAGACCGGTGGCGAGGTCCGGGGTCAGCTCGGTGCCGGCCTTGCCCGGCTCCGTCTTGTTCGTGACGAGCTGGCGGCTGTAGTAGCGCGCGAAGTTCCACATGAAGCCGTAGTAGCCGCGGGTGGTGTCCCACGAGTCGGCGTCCTGCGGGGCGGCGAACTTCAGGGTGCCGCCCTTCTTGGCCTGGTCGGCCTGGGCGACCTTGTTGTTCGCGGCGTTGAAGCCGGCCGCGCCGTTCTTCGACCCCTCGTTGCCGTCCTTGCCACCGCCGCCGCCGCACGCCGCCGTGGTCAGCAGCGCGGCGACCACCGCGGCAGCGGCCATGGCCTGCTTGCGCCGCCCTGAGGTGCGTTGGGTAGTCACGATCTCGGATCCTCCGGAATTGATGAGAGACCCCGTGCCTTGCGCCACGGGTCGCTTGCGGTACGGCAGTTCAGCGCGAGCCCTTCGGGTCGAGCGCGTCGCGCACGCCGTCGCCGAAGAGGTTGAAGGCAAGAACGGTGATGAAGATCGCCACGCCCGGGATCACCATGTACATGGGGTCCGAGTCGTAGTAGTCGATCGCGTTCGAGAGCATCTGCCCCCAGGACGGCGTCGGCGGTTTGACACCGACGCCCAGGAAGCTGAGTGCCGCCTCGGTGAGGATGTTGGTGGGGATCATCATCGTCGTGTACACGATGATCGGCGCGACCAGGTTGGGCAGCAGCTCCTTGAAGAGGATGTAGAACCGCCCGGCGCCCAGCGAGCGGGCCGCCTCGACGTACTCGCGTTCGCGCAGCGAGAGCGTCTGGCCGCGTACCACGCGTCCGATGTAGGGCCAGCCGAAGAAGCCGATGACCAGGATCATCACGAACAGGCGCACGCCGGTGCCGGTCAGTCCCAGCATCTCGTTCGGCATGACGGAGACCAGCGCGATGATGAACAGCAGCTGGGGGAAGGCCAGCAGGCCGTCCATGACCCGGCTGATGACGGTGTCGACCCAGCCGCCGAAGAAGCCGGCGAGGATGCCGAGGACGGTGCCGAGGACGACGGCCACGATCGCCGACAGGAAGCCGACGAGCAGCGAGATCTGGGCGCCGTAGACGATCCGGGCGAAGATGTCGCGGCCGTTGACCGGTTCCACGCCGAGCCAGTGCTCGCCGCTGATCCCGCCGAACGACCCGACCGGGGTGCCGAACAGCGGGTCGATGAGGTCCTCGTGGTGGGCCTCGGGGTCCTGTCCGGCCAGGCCGGTGATCACCGGCGCGAGCACGGCGACCAGGATCAGGAAGAGCACCACGATGCCGCCCGCGAGGGCCAGTTTGTCGCGCTTGAGCCGCTCCCAGGCGATCCGGCCCAGGGAGCGCCCCTGTACGGCCTTCGCGTCGCCGCCGACCTGCGCCGCTTCCTCGGCCGCACTCGGAGCCGCTTCCGCGGTCGGCTCGTGCAATGGTGCCGTCATCTGGCAGGGACCCCTCTCAACCGGCGGTAGCCGGCCCGCACTTGCCGCTGTAGCGGCGTGATCAGTCCGTCGTACACAGGGGCGAACACCCGGGCGAACTCCCCTTGGAGCGGGAGTCTTCAACGCTTTGGCGATCTGTTGCCAGACTTGACGGTGAATGGATGCGTAACCGTGATGCTGTCTGCCGGGTTCCGTTATCCGAACAGTGCGTAACGCGGGCCGGACGGGGGCCAGTTGGGACAATAGGGACAGGGTGGGTGTTTTCGTCCCACGTCTACGCGCGAAGAGAACGGGGTGGTCCGGACCTGACCGGGATCCGGACGCGGGCCGGGGGTCCGGTCAGTACCGGCCCTGGACCGGCGGAACCGGCGGGTAGCCGTAGCCGGCCGCCGGGGCCTGCGCCGGGGCGGCGTGCGCCTCCCGGTCGTAGAACGGGCGGGCGTGGGCGCGCAGCCACATCGCGACCGGGTCGTACTCGTCGGACATCGCGACCGTCGACACCGGCAGGCCGTCCGGTACGGCGCCGATGGACTGCTGCATCATCGCGCGCACCGAGTCGACGGCGGCCGGGGAGGTGTCGTACACATCCAGTCCGATGGCGAGATACGGCGCGCCGAGCGCGGGCTGCACCCAGGCGCGGCGCAGCGAGCGGACCGCCGGGGTGCGGTGGGCGTTCTGGGTCAGCAGGGCGTAGAACGCGGGGATCTCGATGGTCGGCTCGGCGAGCCGCAGCGGGCCGGCGGGCTGGCGGTCCAGGCCGGTCGCGATACGGCGCAGATCGAGCCACGGGATGCCTACGCCGCCGCCCGGAGCGTGCGGGTTCAGCCAGAGGCCGTAGTGGTCGGGGTAGAGCGTGCGGGCCACGTCGACGCCGTCGACCACTTCGTAGCTGCGGTTCCAGCCGCTCGCGGACAGCTCCTGGGCGGAGGTGACGCAGGGGGCGTAGCCGTAGCCGTCGACCTCCATGTTCCCGTACTGGGCGTCCGGGCTGCCGGCCTGGCCGTGCCACAGCAGCATCCAGACCTGGCCGGAGGAAGGGGTCGCGAGGGCGCGCAGCAGTGCCTCGTAGGCGTCGTAGCGGCCGGGGGTGACCTGGCGCAGCATGTGCTCGACGCCTGCGGCGGCCGTGCCAGCGCTCACTTTTCAACGCCCCTTCGTGTAACGCCCTCTTTTTGAGTCGTGCCCCTAGCTTAAGGGTGCCTACTGAGTCCGGTCTTGATGGTGTCTCGCGGGTGCGGGTTGTTGGTGGCCGGTCGCTCCCCCAAGTTCTCGGCTTCGCTCGAACAGGGGGGACCCCCATCGCGGCGGAGCCGCATATCGATACAGCCCCGCGCCCCTTGGGGTGGGTCACCTACCCCCGTGTGTAGAAGGGCCGTACCTTTTCGCGCATCCAGTGGCCCACCGGGTCCTCCGCCACGTCGAGCAGGACCAGGTTGACGGGCCACTTGACGGGGACCTTGCCGAGGGCGCGGCCCAGGGCGTCCATGGGGAGGGTGCGCAGGTCGCCCTCCCACTGGGAGAGTTCGACGCCGACGAACATGACGGGGTCGGCGGTCTCGATGGCGGCCAGGCAGCGGCGGGCCGTCCGGACGACGCCGATGCCGTCGAACTCGGCGGAGGCGGCGGAGAGGAAGTCGACCGGGTCGTCCTGCCAGTCGGGTTCGAAGAGACGCACCCGGCCGCCGGAGTTCGGGCCGTCCAGCGGGGTACGGCCGACCCGGCAGAGTTCGGCGACGGCGGGCGGGGGCAGCGGGATGCCGACGACGCCGCCGGGGTTCAGGGCGATGCCGGCCTGCGGGGGCAGACCGCGGGCGAACTCGACGGCGGGGGCGATGGTGTACGACATGTGGGCGCCGGCGACCTGGCGGAACTGTTCCTCGGAGCTGAACACCGGGACGTAGGCCTGGCCGTCGATCTCCATGCCGGGCAGGTCGAGGGAGCCGCTCTCGGGCCCGCCGCCGCTGGGCAGCGGGACCCAGACGAAGCTGCGGCCCAGAACCTCGAGGACGCGCCCGCCGGCCGCGGGGCCCGCGCCGAGGGCGGCGGACAGCACCTCCTCCAGCTCGTTGCCGGGCCAGCCGCCGTGCGCCTGGGGGTGCGCCGGGAAGTCCGCGGAGAAGTCCGCCGGGAAGTCCATCTGCCTACCGCCTGCTTCGAACCACTGCTTGGGACCGCCCAGGCTAACGGTTGCCCCGAAGCCCCCCGAAGCCCCCGCCCTCAGCCCGTGAAGCCGATCCGGTGCAGCGTGTCCGCCGCGTCCCGGTCCAGGAGGACCGCCGAGGCGCAGCCGCGGGGCAGGTCGCCGTGTTCCACGGCGTGGAGGAGGCGGGTGGCGGCGGTGCGGTGGCGGAGGAAGGCGTAGCGGGAGACGCCGCGGCCGCGGGCGCGCTGGCCGGCGAGGGCCTGTTCGGGGGTGACGTCGAGGAGGAGCAGGTGGAGGGTGCCGCCGCGGCGGGCCGCCTCGCGGGCCAGCCAGCGGCGCACCCAGGCCTGCGTGCCGCAGTCGTGGACGACGACGCCCTCGCCGGTGCGCAGGGCGCGCCGCAGCCCGGCGTAGTGGGCGAGGCGGACCAGGGGGCGGTAGACCGCGTAGGGCAGCCAGGGCGGCATGCGGCGGTCCCAGCGGTCGCGGGTGTCCTGGGAGTCGACGCGCCGGGCGCCGCGCACCGTGCGGCGCATCAGCGTCGACTTGCCGCTGCCGGGCAGGCCCGTGACCACGGCGAGGTCCTTGGGCCCGAAGAGCAGGGCGCGCGGGCTGCGGCCGGCGCGCTCGCGCAGGTCGCGGACGACGGGGGACGGCAGCGGGGCGCACGCCTCCCCGGCCGGGACGGCCGGCTGCCGGGGCACCGCGATGCCGGTGGTGGTCGCGTACGCCGTGGTCCTGTTCACCGTGATCGTCCTCCCTGGGGCGGTTCACGTGTTCCCATGCCCGTCGAGTGTAAAGAGAAGGTAATTCGAGATGTCTCGTGTTTTCGTACTCGTACCGCCACAGAGCGGTTACAGATGCGGTCTGCCACGATCCGGCCCGGCGTGCAATGATGTCCGCGCCAACTGCATACCGGCCGTTTGAATCCGCGCGGGAGAGTCCCCGGCAGCCGTGTCGCCGGGGCGCCGAAGGAGCAAGTCCCTCCCTTGAATCTCTCAGGCCCCGTTACCGCGCGGGCGAGGCACATCTGAAAAGCGGGCCGCCCCCTTCCTCCGGAAGAGGCGTGGCTCCACCCAAGGTGCAAGCCGTGATCGTCCCTGTGGCGGTCGTGGCGAACCTCTCAGGTTCCGATGACAGATGGGGAGGACCTTTCCTCGCCCGTCATGCGTTCATGCCCTGGGAGACGACCGACCGATGAGCAGTACCGAATCCTCAGAGAAGCGCCGCACCGCGCTCGATGCCCTGCATCGGTCGCTGGGCGCGACGATGACCGACTTCGCCGGCTGGGACATGCCGCTGCGCTACGGCTCCGAGCGCGACGAGCACAACGCCGTGCGCACCAGGGCCGGGCTCTTCGATCTCTCCCACATGGGCGAGATCACCGTGACCGGGCCCCAGGCCGCCGCCCTCCTCAACTATGCCCTGGTCGGCAACATCGCCTCCGTCGGCGTGGGGCGGGCCCGCTACACCATGATCTGCCAGGAGGACGGCGGCATCCTCGACGACCTGATCGTCTACCGCCTGGCCGAGACCGAGTACATGGTCGTCGCCAACGCCTCCAACGCCCAGATCGTGCTCGACGCGCTCACCGAGCGCGCCGCCGGCTTCGACGCCGAGGTGCGCGACGACCGGGACGCCTACGCCCTCATCGCCGTCCAGGGCCCGGCGTCCCCGGAGATCGTCAAGAGCCTCACCGACGCCGACCTCGACGGCCTCAAGTACTACGCCGGGCTGCCCGGCACCGTCGCCGGCGTCCCCGCGCTGATCGCCCGCACGGGCTACACCGGCGAGGACGGCTTCGAGCTGTTCGTGAAGCCGGAGCACGCCGTGGAGCTGTGGCAGGCGCTGACCAAGGCGGGCGAGGGCGCGGGCCTGGTCCCGTGCGGTCTGTCCTGCCGGGACACCCTGCGCCTGGAGGCGGGCATGCCGCTGTACGGGCACGAGCTGAGCACGTCCCTCACTCCCTTCGACGCCGGGCTCGGCCGAGTGGTCAAGTTCGACAAGGAGGGTGACTTCGTCGGCCGCGAGGCGCTCGCCGAGGCCGCCGCGCGCGCCGAGCAGAACCCGCCGCGCGTGCTGGTCGGGCTGATCGCCGAGGGCCGCCGCGTCCCGCGCGCCGGGTACGCCGTGGTCGCCGGCGGCGAGGTGATCGGCGAGGTCACCTCCGGGGCGCCCTCCCCGACGCTGGGCAAGCCGATCGCCATGGCCTACGTCGACGCCGCGCACGCCGCACCGGGCACCCCCGGTGTCGGCGTGGACATCAGGGGCAGTCACGAGCCGTACGAGGTCGTCGCGCTCCCCTTCTACAAGCGCCAGAAGTAGCCACCGAGCGCAGTTCCGACGTGACGCCGCGCACATCTGTGCTGCTCACGCACGGTTCCGGCAGTCCCCCATTCATCACCACTCCCCCGCGTACAGGAGAATTCAGGCCATGAGCAACCCCCAGCAGCTGCGCTACAGCAAGGAGCACGAGTGGCTGTCGGCCGCCGAGGACGGCGTCGCGACGGTCGGCATCACGGAGCACGCGGCCAACGCGCTCGGCGATGTCGTCTTCGTGCAGCTCCCCGAGGTCGGTGACACGGTGTCCGCGGGCGAGACCTGCGGCGAACTGGAGTCGACCAAGTCGGTCAGCGACCTGTACTCCCCGGTGACCGGCGAGGTCACCGAGGTCAACGAGGACGTCGTCAACGACCCGTCGCTGGTGAACTCCGCCCCCTTCGAGGGCGGCTGGCTGTTCAAGGTACGCGTCGCGGAGGAGCCGGCCGACCTGCTCTCCGCCGACGAGTACACCGAGTTTTCCGCCGGCTGAGGAGTCGTAGACGTATGTCCGTCCTGAACACGCCCCTGCACGAGCTCGACCCGGACGTCGCCGCCGCGGTCGACGCCGAGCTGCAGCGCCAGCAGTCCACCCTGGAGATGATCGCCTCCGAGAACTTCGCCCCGCTGGCGGTCATGGAGGCCCAGGGCTCGGTCCTCACCAACAAGTACGCCGAGGGCTACCCCGGCCGCCGCTACTACGGCGGCTGCGAGCACGTCGACGTCGCCGAGCAGATCGCCATCGACCGGGTCAAGGAGCTGTTCGGCGCCGAGTACGCCAACGTGCAGCCGCACTCGGGCGCCTCCGCCAACCAGGCGGCGCTCTTCGCCCTGGCCCAGCCCGGCGACACCATCCTGGGCCTGGACCTGGCGCACGGCGGCCACCTCACCCACGGGATGCGGCTGAACTTCTCCGGCAAGCAGTTCGACGTGGTCGCGTACCACGTGGACGAGTCCGGCCTGGTCGACATGGCCGAGGTCGAGCGGCTCGCCAAGGAGCACCGCCCGAAGGTGATCATCGCGGGCTGGTCGGCGTACCCGCGGCAGCTGGACTTCGCCGAGTTCCGCCGGATCGCCGACGAGGTCGAGGCGTACCTGTGGGTCGACATGGCGCACTTCGCGGGCCTCGTCGCGGCCGGTCTCCACCCGAACCCGGTGGAGTACGCGGACGTCGTGACGTCCACCACGCACAAGACGCTCGGCGGCCCGCGCGGCGGCATCATCCTGGCGAAGAAGGACTTCGCGAAGAAGCTGAACTCCTCCGTCTTCCCGGGCTTCCAGGGCGGCCCCCTGGAGCACGTGATCGCGGCCAAGGCGGTCTCCTTCAAGGTCGCCGCCTCGGAGGACTTCAAGGAGCGCCAGCGCCGTACAGTGGAAGGCGCGCAGATCCTCGCCGAGCGGCTGACCGCCCCGGACGCCCGCGAGGCCGGGATCAACGTCCTGACCGGCGGCACCGACGTCCACCTCATCCTGGTCGACCTGCGCGACTCGGAGCTGGACGGCCAGCAGGCCGAGGACCGTCTCCACGAGGTCGGCATCACCGTCAACCGCAACGCGGTCCCGAACGACCCGCGTCCGCCGATGGTGACGTCCGGCCTGCGGATCGGCACCCCCGCCCTCGCCACCCGCGGCTTCACGGCCGAGGACTTCCGTGAGGTCGCGGACGTGATCGCACAGGCGCTGAAGCCGTCCTACGACGTCGAGGCGCTCAAGTCCAGGGTCACCGCCCTGGCGGACAAGCACCCGCTCTACCCGAGCGTCGGCAAGTAAGCACCACCCCGTGCGGGGCACCCCACCGGGTGCCCCGCCACCACCCGCATTGAGGAGTCTGACGTGGCCATCTCGGTCTTCGACCTGTTCTCGATCGGCATCGGCCCCTCCAGCTCCCACACGGTCGGCCCGATGCGCGCTGCGCGCATGTTCGCCCGCCGGCTGCGCAACGAGGGCCTGCTGGACTCGGTCGCCTCCGTCCGCACCGAGCTGTACGGCTCGCTGGGCGCCACCGGCCACGGCCACGGCACCCCCAAGGCGGTGCTGCTCGGCCTGGAGGGCGACTCGCCGCGCACGGTCGACGTGGAGACGGCGGACGAGCGGGTGGAGACGATCAAGTCGGATCGCCGCCTGAAGCTCCTGGGTGAGCACGAGATCGCCTTCGACTTCGACGCGGACCTGGTCCTGCACCGCCGCAAGACGCTGCCGTACCACGCCAACGGCATGACCATCTGGGCGTACGACGCGGCCGGCACCGAGCTGCTGAGCAAGACGTACTACTCGGTGGGCGGCGGCTTCGTCGTCGACGAGGACGCGGTCGGCGCGGACCGGATCAAGCTCGACGACACGGTCCTGAAGTACCCCTTCCGCACGGGCGACGAGTTGCTGCGCCTCACGAAGGAGACCGGCCTGTCGATCTCCGCCCTGATGCTGGAGAACGAGCGGGCCTGGCGGACCGAGGAGGAGATCCGCGCGGGCCTGCTGGAGATCTGGCGGGTCATGCGGGAGTGCGTGGAGCGCGGCATGTCCCGCGAGGGCATCCTGCCGGGCGGGCTGCGGGTGAAGCGCCGGGCCGCGACCACCGCGCGCAAGCTGCGCTCCGAGGGCGACCCGCAGGCCCTCGCGATGGAGTGGATCACCCTCTACGCGATGGCGGTGAACGAGGAGAACGCGGCCGGCGGACGCGTGGTAACCGCCCCGACGAACGGCGCGGCCGGCATCATCCCGGCGGTCCTGCACTACTACATCAACTTCGTGCCCGGCGCCGACGAGGACGGCGTGGTCCGCTTCCTGCTCGCCGCGGGCGCGATCGGCATGCTCTTCAAGGAGAACGCCTCGATCTCCGGCGCCGAGGTCGGCTGCCAGGGCGAGGTCGGCTCCGCCTGCTCCATGGCGGCCGGCGCGCTCGCCGAGGTCCTCGGCGGCTCCCCGGAGCAGGTGGAGAACGCCGCCGAGATCGGCATGGAGCACAACCTCGGCCTCACCTGCGACCCGGTCGGCGGCCTCGTCCAGATCCCGTGCATCGAGCGCAACGGCATGGCCGCGGTGAAGGCGGTCACGGCGGCGCGGATGGCGATGCGCGGCGACGGCTCCCACAAGGTGTCCCTGGACAAGGTCATCAAGACGATGAAGGACACCGGCGCGGACATGTCGGTGAAGTACAAGGAGACCGCGCGGGGCGGGCTGGCGGTCAACATCATCGAGTGCTGACCGCACACGCCGCTGGACGTCTCCGGGTCAGCCGCGGAACTCCGGCTTGCGTTCCGGTGACGCCTCCGTCAGTGCCTTGCGTACCTGCTCGGCTCCGGCCCGCAGTCCGTACACCGGGGTGTCGGGCTGCTGGCGCCAGGACTCGTCGAGGCCACCCGCGTCGACCGTGTCGAAGCCGAGCTCGTCGATGAGGGCCCGCACCTTCCGCTTGGCCGCCTCGTCGTCGCCGGCGACCGGGAGGGCCATCCGGTCCGGGTCACCGGCCGGGCGCGGGCGGTCGAGGATGTCCTGGGCGTAAGTGCCGTTGAACGCCTTGATCACGGGGTGCCCGATGCGGCGCTCGGTCCAGCGGCTCTCGGTGATGCCCTCGTCCTCGATCTCCGCGATCCGCCCGTCCCGCTGCCGCGGGTAGTAGTTGCCGGTGTCGATGACGGCGACCCCGTCGGCCGCCTCGTCGAGGAGGCCGGCCGGCAGATCCGGCACCGCCTTCACCGGGATCGTGACGACGACGATCTCGGCGCCGCGCGCCGCCTCCTCCACCCGCACGGGCGTCGCCCCCGTCTCCTCGGCGAGCGCGGTGAGGGTGTGCGGTCCACGGGAATTGGCGACGGAGACGTCATGGCCGAGGGCGGTGAGCCGCCGGGTGAGATTGCCGCCGATGTTGCCCGCGCCGATGATGCCGATCTTCATGGCCGGCCCTTCCGGAGTCGATGTTCCTGCCGTGCGGTGTGACGGGGATCAACGGCGGAGCCGGGCGGGCTATTCCACCGAGCCTGGTGAGCCGGTGCCCAGCCACTCATTTCCCGGCCCGTGAGGTCAGCAGCGCCAGCGTCTGCTCCAGCTCCCGCCGCAGCACCTCCGCCGCCGCCTCCGCGTCCCCCTCCTCGATCGCCCGGACGAGTGCCGCGTGGGTGTCGTCGCCCCGGTGTCCGGGTCCTGCTCGCGCAGCCCGGTCAGGGCGAGCAGGTCGATCAGGCCGTCCCGCAGGGCGGGGCTGAACTCGGCGAACAGGGAGCCGAGGAGCGGGTTGTGCGCGGCGGCGACCACCGCCGTGTGGAGCGCGATGTCGGCGTCGACGAAGGCCGGGTCGTCGGCGGTGGCGGCGGTGCGGCGGCCCTCCAGGGCAGCCCGCAGCGCCGCCACGTCCTCGTCGGTGCGGCGGTGCGCGGCCAGCCGGGCGGCGTGCACCTCGACGGCCATACGGACGTCGTAGACATCGGTCACCGCGGCGCGGCGCAGCCGGGTGGGCCAGTCCTCGACGGGTTCGGTGGCGATGACGAAGACGCCGGCGCCCTGCCGGGGCCGTACCAGCCGCGCGCTCGCCGGGCGTGCACCGCTTCGTCTGCACGCTGGAGGCCGGCGACCGCACGGGCGACTACGAGGGCACGGGCACCGGACCGCTGACCGCTTTCGTCGACGCGCTGGCCGGCGCCGGGTTCACGGTCCGCGTCCTGGACTTCTCCGAGGACGGCCCGGCCGCCTACGCCGAGTGCGAGGTGAACGGCACCACGGCCTGGGGCGCCGGAGACGGCCCAGCGGCCCCCGTCCGGGCCGTGCTGTCCGCGGTGAACCGGGGGGTCCGGTGACGGAGGTCCTGCGCGCCGCCGACGTGCACGTCGTGCGGGAAGGGCGGCCGATCCTCCAGGAGGTGTCTCTCACCGTCCGGACCGGCGAGCACTGGGCGCTGCTCGGCGCGAACGGCGCGGGGAAGTCGACGCTGCTCGGCCTGCTCGGCGCCCGCGTCCACCCGACCCGGGGCACGGTGGAGGTGCTGGGCCGCCGGCTGGGCCGCGTGGACCTGCGGGAGCTCGGCACGTACGTCGGTCATGTCGACCCCCGCCATCCGCTGACCGAGCCGCTGCGCGTGCGCGACGTCGTCCTCACCGGTGTGACCAACTCGGTGGCGCCGCTGCCGCGGTGGCGTCCGACGGCCGCGCAGGAGGAGCGCGCCGACCGGCTCATCCGGACGCTGGGGCTGGCGGACCGTCGCGACGCCCGCCGGCCCACCCTCTCGCAGGGGCAGCGCGGCCGGACGCTGATCGCCCGGGCGCTGATGCCCGAGCCCCGGCTGCTGCTCCTCGACGAACCCGCCACCGGGCTGGACCTGCCGGGCCGGGAGCGGCTGATCGGCGCCCTGGAGGAACTGCGCCGGGAGCATCCCCTCCTGGCGACGGTCCTTGGTCACCCACCACCTGGAGGAGCTGCCGCCCGGCACCAGCCACGCCCTGCTGCTGCGCGAGGGCCGGGCGCTGGCCGCCGGCCCGGTGGCGGAGGTGCTGACCGGTGACGCGGTCGGCACGTGCTTCGGCCTGCCGCTGGACCTGGACCGGCACGGCGGCCGGTGGAGCGTGCGGGTCCGGCGCCGGGCATGACGAAGGGGCGCGCGCATCCCTGGCCGGGGATGCGGGCGCCCCCGCGGCACGCGTCACTTGTTCAGGTGGGCCCAGAACTCGTCGAACGACAGCAGCTTGTCGCCGTTGAGGTCGCGGCTGGCGATGATCGCCTCGGCGACCGCCTCCGTGACGTTCCAGTCGCCGCCCTGGGCCAGGGCGGTCCTGAACTCGGCAGCGGTGATCTGGCCGTCCCCGTCCGTGTCGATCCGCTCGAACTGCTTGCGTGCTTCCTCGATGTCGGCCACCGATCCGCCCCTCTTCGTCATACTTCGCTGCGTGGTGCTGTCGCACTGACGCAGGTCAGATTAACTGCCCGCCCGAGCGCGCAGTGCGGCGACCACCCAGGCGAACTCCTCCCGGTGCGGCGGCATGGGCGTGCCCTTCAGCACGCCGAGCAGTTCCCGGTAGCGGGCCAGCCGGTCGTTGGACGCCGACTCCATGCGGGCGAGGACGGCCGCCCGGTCCGCGTCGCCGAGCAGTTCGCGCAGCACCTCGTCGGCCGCCGGTGACTCCGGGGCGATCCCCCGCTCCCGGGCCGCCCCGGCCAGCTGCACCAGGCGGCGGGCGAACCACAGGGACGCCCCGGCGGGGGTCTCCTGCCCCCGGTCGGCCGCGTTGAACTCGGCGACCGCCCGCATCTCGGCCCGGAACGCCGGGTCCTGGAGCATCTCGGCCAGCTCCACCCAGGCGTCCACCTGCTCGGGTGTCGGGTCGTCCGGCAGGTCGGCGGCGGTGTTCCGCATCCGCTCCAGAACCACCGGGTCCGCGGTGTCCAGACCCTGGAACATCTCGTCCACGAACTCCTCGACGATCCGCCTCCGCTCGGCGGCCGACAGCCGCGCCAGCTTGTTCATGAGTGTCGTCTCCTCTGCGGTCGAGCCGCGTCGCGCCACGGTCGACAGCACCGCGCGGGTCACCCTCAGGGACCGGATCTGCGCGTCCAGCGCCGCCACATGGGCCGCCGCGACCTCCGCGACCGTCCGCTCCCCGGCCAGCACCCGGCGTACGTCGCCCAGTCCGAGGCCCAGTTCACGCAGGGTGCGGATCAGCTCCAGGCGGGCGGCGGACTCGGCGTCGTAGAGCCGGTAGCCGCCCGCGGAACGGGTGACCGGGGTCAGGACGCCCTCGTCGGACCAGTAGCGGATGGTGCGCACGGTCAGTCCGGTGGCCCGGGCCAGCTCGCCGATGGTGAAAAGTCCGGTGCCGTCGTCGATCATGTCTGCGAGTGTGGGCCTTCCAGTGGGTGGAGACTCAAGGAGCGCGCGGTGGGGCAGACCCTGCGGGACATTCTCGACGCGGCGGCGCGAGGCGTCTTCCCTCCGGCGGACGGCGGGACGACCGTGGTGCCGCAGCATGGCGACCGGGACGCGGGGGTGATGTCGTTCACCGCGCACTCGGTGGTCTTCACGGACGAGGACCCGGGCTGGGTGTACGACACGCTGGGCGCCCTGGACTGCGATCCGCTCGCCGCGACGATGAACCCGAGGTTCCTGGCGGCCTTCCTGGAGCGCACCGGGCGGACGACCGAGACCATCGACGCGCTCCTGGTCGGCACCCCGCTGCCGGGCGAGCCGCCGCTCGCGCTACGGGAGGTCGACTCGGAGCATCCCCGTATCGCCTACGCCCGCAGGCGCCGCGACGACGTGCGCGCCTGGGCGGCCGAGGGCGCGGTCCTGGTGAGCGGACGCGGGGTCGCCGGGCGGCTGGAGGTGTCCGTGGAGGTGGACGAGGGGGTACGGCACCGGGGGCTGGGGCGGGCTCTGGCGACGGCGGCCCGTCACCTGGCCGACGAGCCGGTGTGGGCGCAGATCGCGCCGGGGAACGCCCGCAGCGTACGGGCGTTCCAGGCTGCCGGTTATCGGCAGGTGGGTGCGGAGGCGCTGCTGCGCCGGGTGCGGTGACAGCACCGGTCGCGCCGGCCCGGCCGGCGTCGGCTCAGCGGTCCGCCACCCGCATCTCGAACCAGGTCGTCTTGCCGCGCGGCAGGAGGTCGACGCCCCAGCGGTCGGAGAGCTTGTCGACGAGGAAGAGGCCCCGGCCGCTGACGTCCAGTTCCTGGACCGGCATCAGACAGGGCAGGCCACGGGACGGGTCGCGGACCTCGATGCGGATACGGCCGCGCAGGCGGCGCATGCGGAGGCCGAAGACCCGGGCGCCGGTGTGGCGTACGGCATTGCCGACGAGTTCGGAGACGAGTAAGACGGCGTCCTCGGCCATCTTCGGGGTCAGTCCCCACTGGCGCAGGACCACCACCTGGGCGAGCCGACGGGCCGTCGCCGCGGACTCGGGACGGGACGAGAGCGAGACTTCGCGCTCTGCCGGGTTGCCGTACAACTCCAGTGCCTTGAGCGCCTGTTCGTCCTCGACCGCCGGCGACCAGCGCGCCGCGGTCGCACGGCCGCGTCCCCGCGGCTGTTCGATGCCCTCCAGCCCCGCCATGCCCCCATCATGGCCGCCCGGCGCGCCCTCCGGGGCCGTTCCGGGGGAATACGCCCCCCGCACGCCTTCACTCCGCGCGGTCCGATCGGCATATGCCGGGGGCAGAGCGGATCCGAACACAACCTTGCTGACCTGCAAAGACGGCTCGATCGACGGCAAAGGACGGGCTCCCTCGACAAGACAGGCTTAAGGTCGCCTTAAGGCTTCCATAAACCGCCCCTTCGAGGGACCCAGATCAGACTTCGCGTCAATTACACGTCCACCAGGCCGTGTTCACCGTCCCAGCGCTCAGCGGAACTTCGCCTTGCCCGGGCCCTCCTCCACGAAGCTGCGCATCCCGATCGCGCGGTCCTCCGTGGCGAACAGGCCCGCGAACCAGTTGCGCTCCACGGCCAGGCCCGTCTCGATGTCGGTCTCCAGACCCGTGTCGATCGACTCCTTCGCCGCGCGCAGCGCGATCGCCGGACCCTGCGCCAGCTTCGCCGCCCACGCGTGTGCCGCCTCGTACACCTCGTCGGCCGGCACGACCCGGTCCACCAGGCCGAGCGCCAGCGCCTCGTCGGCCTTCACCTGACGGCCGGTGAAGATGAGGTCCTTGGCCTTGGAGGGGCCGATCAGCCGGGCCAGCCGCTGGGTGCCGCCCGCGCCCGGGATCAGGCCGAGCAGGATCTCCGGCTGGCCCAGCTTGGCGTTCTCCCCGGCGATCCGGTAGTCCGCGCACAGCGCCAGCTCGCAGCCGCCGCCCAGCGCGTACCCGGTCACCGCGGCCACCACCGGCTTGGGGATGCGGGCCACCGCCGTGAAGGAGTCCTGGAGGGCGCGGGCGCGCAGGACCATCGCGGTGTGGTCCATCTCCTGCATCTCCTTGATGTCCGCGCCGGCCGCGAACACCTTCTCGCCGCCGTAGATCACCACGGCGCGCACGTCCTCGCGGCGCGTGGCCTCCTCGGCGAGCTCCTTGAGCCGGTCCTGGGTGGCCACGTCCAGCGCGTTCATCGGCGGGCGGTTCAGGCGCAGGGTGCCGACGCCGTCCGCGACTTCGAGTTCCACGGTCATGCAGGCAGGTTAACGCGCATTAACGACTACGGGCCCGGTGCGGTAGCTCACACCGGGCCCGCCCACGATCAGCGCCTCACGCCTTCCACTTCTCCCACGACATGTTCCAGCCGTTCAGGCCGTTGTCCGGGTCGATGATCCGGTCGTTGGAGTTCTTCACGACCACCACGTCACCGATCATCGAGTGGTTGAAGAACCAGGCGGCCGGCGCGTCCTTGTCCCAGCCGCCGCGCACGTCGCGCAGGCCCACGCAGCCGTGGCTGGCGTTGTAGTTGCCGAAGGCGTCGCCACCCCAGTAGTTGCCGTGGATGAAGGTGCCGGAGGTGCTCAGCCGCATGGCGTGCGGGACGTCCTTGATGTCGTACTCGCCGCCGTAGCCGACCGTCTCGCCGTTCATCCGGGTGACCGTCAGCTTCTCGCTGATGACCATCTGGCCGTTCCAGGTGTCGTAGCCGGGCTTGCCGGTGGTGACCGGGATGGTCTTGATGAGCTTGCCGTCCCGCATGACCTTCATGGTCTTGGTCTTCACGTCGACGACGGAGACCTGGTCCCGGCCGATGGTGAAGGAGACGGTCTTGGCCTGCTCGCCGTAGACGCCGGGGCGGCCCTCGACGCCGTCGAGGTTGAGCTCGACGGTGACCTTGGTGCCGGCCTTCCAGTACTTCTCCGGGCGGAAGTCGAGGCGGTCGTTGCCGAACCAGTGGCCCTCGACGTCGACGGCCGGCTCGGTCTTGATCTCGATGGCCTTCTCGACGTCGTCGGGGTTGGTGATGCCCCGGGTGAAGCGGAGCGAGAACGGCATTCCGACGCCGACCGTGGAGCCGTCCTCGGGGGTGAACTGGCCGATGAACGTGTTCTGCGGCGTCAGCGTGGTGAAGCGGGAGTCCTCGGCGGCGGTGCGCCCCTCGGAGTCCTTGGCGACCGCGTGCACCGTGTACGTGGTGGCGGCGGCCAGATGGGTGGACGGCGTCCAGGTGGCGCCGTCCCCGGATATCGCGCCGTCGACCTTCTCGCCCTTGGCGTCCTTGACGACGACCTCGGTGAGCTTGCCCTTGGCGGCGGTCACCTTCAGGGCGCCGCTGGTGTCGACGGACTTCGCGCCGTCCTTCGGGGCTATGGAGACGACCGCCTCCGACTGCCCGCTCACGGCACCGGCCGAGGCCTTGGGCTTGTCCTTGCCGTCACCCGAGCCGGACGACCCGGAGTCCGAGCCCCCACCGCACGCGGTCACCGTCAGCAGCAGCGCCCCGAGCGCCAGCGCCAGCGGCCCCCTGCCGCGTCCGCGCCCCCCGCGCGCGTCAACCGACGCCCCCGATATCGGCCGCACGTTCAAGTTGTCTCCCCTCAACGGGTCCGGGACCGGACCCTCACCGGGCCCCGTCGGGCCCGCTCCCCTGCGCGTCCCGCGCGCTCGGCGCATATTAACCACAAGGTCAGCGCGCCGAGCGCCCGGGAATTGTCACCGTTCGGTCCCAACCGTTCCCCCCTGTCCGGTCACTTCACCGCACTGCCCGCTTTCCACCGCTTCCAACTCATGTTCCACCCTCCAAGCCCGTTGTCGGGAGCGACCTTTTTGTCATTGCTGCCGACGACCTCGACGACGTCCCCGATGAGCGTGCGGTCGAAGAACCAGCCGGCCGGGGTGTCGGCGGCCCCGCCCTGCACATCGCGCAGGCCGATACAGCCGTGGCTGACGTTGGCGTTGCCGAAGACGTCGGGCGTTGCCCAGTAGTTGCCGTGCAGGAAGGTGCCGGAGTCGGTGAGCCGCAGGGCGTGCGGGACGTCCGGGATGTCGTACTCGCCCTTGCCGTTCTTCTTCGTGAAGCCGACCGTGGCGCCGTTCATCCGGGTCACCTCGTACATCTCGGTGACCACCATCTTGCCGTTGTAGGTGGTGGTCTTGGGTGCGCCCGCGGTGATGGGCACGGTGCCGACCAGCTCGCCGTCACGCCGGACCTCCATGGTGTGCTCGGCGGCGTCGACCAGCGAGACCTGGCTGCGGCCCACGGTGAACGTGAACGTCTTGTGCTGGAGGCCGTAGACGCCGGGCGCTCCCTCGACGTCCCTCAGCCGCAGGTCGACGGTGACCTCGGTGCCGGGTCTCCAGTACTTCCGCGGGCGGAAGTCCAGACGGTTCTTGCCGAACCAATGGGGGCGGATCTCGACGGCCGGCTCCGCGGTGACGCGGACGGCGCGTTCGACGGCCGCGCGGTTCTCGATCTCCCGGTTGAACTTCAGCGAGACGATCATCCCGGTGCCGACCGTGGCGCGGTTCTCCGGGGAGACGTATCCGATGAAACGCTCCTCCGGAACATAGGTGGTGAAGGTGGTGTGCCGGGCCGAGCGGCGGCCGTGGGCGTCCAGGGCGACCGCGTCGACCGAGTACTCGGCGGCGAGCGCGAGGGTGTCGTCGTGCGGCTCCCAGCGCAGGCCGTCCGCGGAGATCCGGCCCGGCACCGGGGTCTGCTGCGCGTCCTGGGACTTCACCACCTTCACGGACTCCAGCCGCCCCTCCGGCACCCGGACCGAGAGGTCGGTGCCGGGCCGGACGTTCTTGCTTCCGTCGTCCGGGACGACCCGGATGACATCCTCGGGGGCCGGGTGCTTGCCCAGCCCTCCGAAGTCGATTCCGCCGATGCCGTCCTCGGTGCAGCCGACGGCTCCGGCCAGCAGTCCTGCCCATGTCACTACGGCGGCCAGTGCGGCCCTCGCGCGCCGCGCGCGCCCTTGTACGTGCCTCACAAACGTGTCCAACGACGGCGCCCGCCCTGGGGAAACGTGAGTGCGACCCAAGCTCTGGGCAGAACAGTGGGGAGGACGACGCGACGGGGAGCCGGGCCGGGACGCCGTAGGCCTTGTTGTGCACGTCGTCCCATGAGCCGTGGGAGGCGTACTGGTGTCCAGCGCTGCCGAGCAGGAGACGCGTGTCGGGGAAGGGCGCCCTGCCTCCGTCGTGAACGGCGCCGCGCGCGAGGCGCCGGCGGTGCCCGTGTGGCCGGGGGCGCCGATGCCGCTGGGCGCGCGGTTCCGGGTCGGGCCGGACGGGGTGGCGGGCACCAACTTCGCGCTGTGGGCGGGCGGGGCGGAGGCCGTCGAGCTGTGCCTGTTCGACGACGGGAGCGACGAGGGCGGCGGGGGCGGTGAGCGGCGGGTACGGCTGACCGAGCTGACGCACGAGATCTGGCACGGCTTCGTGCCGGGCGTGCTGCCGGGTCAGCGGTACGGCTACCGGGTGCACGGCCGCTGGGACCCGTGGACCGGCGGGCGCTGGAACCCGGCGAAGCTGCTGCTCGACCCGTACGCGCGCGCGGTGGACGGCGAGTTCTCGCTGCCGCCGGAGGTGTACGGGCACGTCCGGGACTGGCCGCAGCAGCAGGTCGCGGACACCGTGCGCGACGACCGGGACTCGGCGCCGTTCGTCCCCAAGGGCGTCGTCGTCCACGATGACGACGACTGGGCCGACGACCGCCGCCCGAAGACGCCGTGGGCGGACTCGGTGATCTACGAGCTGCACGTGAAGGGCTTCACCAAGCTGCACCCGGGGATCCCGGAGGAGTTGCGGGGCACGTACGCCGGGCTCGCCCACCCGGCGGCGATCGAACACCTGACCAAGCTCGGCGTCACCGCCGTCGAACTGCTGCCCGTCCACCAGTTCGCCCACGAGGACCACCTGCTGAAGCGCGGCCTGAAGAACTACTGGGGCTACAACTCCATAGGCTACTTCGCCCCGCACGCCGCCTACGCCGCCTCCGGCACCCGCGGCCAGCAGGTCGGCGAGTTCAAGCGGATGGTGCGCGCCCTGCACGCGGCCGGGATCGAGGTCATCCTCGACGTGGTCTACAACCACACCGCGGAGGCGGGCGAACTGGGCCCGACGCTGTCCCTGAAGGGCATCGACAACCGGGGCTACTACCGCTTGCAGTCCGACGCCCGCCGGTATGCCGACTACACCGGCTGCGGCAACACCCTGCACGTCGTCCAGCCGCACGTACTGCGCCTGATCACCGACTCGCTGCGCTACTGGGTGACCGAGATGGGCGTGGACGGCTTCCGCTTCGACCTCGCCGCCGCGCTGGCCCGCTCCATGCACGACGTCGACATGCTCTCCCCGTTCCTCGCGGTCATCGCCCAGGACCCGGTGCTGCGCCGGGTCAAGCTCATCGCCGAGCCGTGGGACGTCGGCTCCGGGGGCTATCAGGTGGGCGCGTTCCCGCCGCTGTGGACGGAGTGGAACGACCGGTACCGCAACGCCGTACGCGACTTCTGGCGGCACGCGCTGCCCGACGTACGGGAGATGGGGTACCGGCTGTCGGGCTCCAGTGACCTGTACGCCTGGGGCGGGCGCAGGCCGTACGCGTCCGTCAACTTCATCACCGCGCACGACGGATTCACGCTCCGGGACCTGGTGTCGTACGAGCGCAAGCACAACGAGGCCAACGGCGAGGGCAACCGGGACGGCTCCGACGACAACAGGTCCTGGAACTGCGGCGCGGAGGGCGAGACCGACGACGAACGGGTGCGGGCGCTGCGCCGCCGCCAGCTGCGCAACCTGCTCACCACCCTGCTGCTGTCGACGGGCGTGCCGATGCTGGTCGCGGGCGACGAGCTGGGCCGCACCCAGGGCGGCAACAACAACGCCTACTGCCAGGACAACGAGATCAGCTGGGTCGACTGGGGGCTGCTGGAAGAGCCCGGCTGGCGGGCCTTGTCCGACCTGACCTCGCGGCTGATAGCGCTGCGGCACCGGCATCCCGTGCTGCGCCGCCGGGCGTTCTTCTCGGGGCGGGCGCACTCGGCGGACGGGCTGCGGGACCTGGCGTGGTTCACCGCGCGGGGCACCGAGATGACCCAGCGGGACTGGTACGCGCCGGCCGCCACGCTTGGCATGTACCTCTCCGGGCGGGACATCCCCGGCCGCGACGAGCGGGGCGCGCCGATCCTCGACGACAGCTTCCTCGCCGTACTGCACGCCGGGGAGCGGCCGGTGAGCTTCGTGCTGCCGGGGCCGCCGTGGGCGGAGCGCTACGAGGTGGTCGTCGACACGTCGGAGGAGGAGCAGGCCGCGGCGCCGGGAACGGAGCACGCCGCGGGGACCGAGATCACGGTGCCGGCGCGGTCGGTGCTGCTGCTGAAGGTGGTCGGCTGAGAGCGCCTGAACGAGCCCTGGCACGACGGAAACTCGGTGGGCGTTGTCCGTCGCTGTCCGTAATCTCGACGTGATGCCGACGACACGTGCCACCGCCGAAGAAGACAGTCCCGACCAAGCCTCCGGCCAACCCGCCGATCACCCCGCCGGCCGTTCCGCCGTACGCACTCTGCTGCGCCTGTGGCCGTATGTCCGGCCCGTGCGGGCGCGGTTGTCCGCCGCCGCGTTCGTCGCGATCGTCGCCTCGTGCGTCGGCCTGGTCATTCCGCTGATCCTGAAGTGGCTGGTGGACGGGCCGATCGCCGAGCGCGACCCGGCCGGCGTGTGGCTGGGCGCGCTCTACCTGCTGCTGCTCGGTCTCGCCGAGGCGCTGCTGTTCGGGCTGCGGCGGTGGCTGGTGGCCCGGCCGCTGGCCGGCGTCGAGGCGGCGATGCGGGCGGATCTGTACCGGCATCTCCAGCGGCTGCCGGTGGCGTTCCACGACCGCTGGGCCTCGGGACAGCTGCTGTCCCGGGGTACCGGCGATCTGATGCTGCTGCGCATGTTCCTGGCGTTCCCGCTGACCTTCCTGCTGGTCAACGGGGTGACGATCCTCGTCGGCGTGATCATCATGCTGGTCCAGGACTGGACGCTGGGGCTGGTGATCCTCGGTCCGGCCGTGCCGGTGGTGGTCGTCTGCGTCGTCTTCGAGAAGCGGTACGCCCTTGCCGCGCGGCGGGCGCAGGACCAGGTCGGCGATCTGACGACGGTCGTCGAGGAGAGCGTGCTCGGCATCCGGATCATCAAGGGGTTCGGCCGCCACCGCAGCCAGGCGCGGGCGTTCCGGGAGCTGTCGCGGACACTGCGCGGGACGGAGCTGCACAAGGCGCGGCTGCTGGCCACGATCTGGGCCGCGATGATGGCGCTGCCCGAGGTGGCGATCGGGGCGGCGCTGGTGCTGGGCACGGTGCGGGTCGCCGACGGGGACCTGTCGGCGGGCACGTTGGTCGCCTTCCTCTCGACGGCGCTCGCCCTGCGCTGGCCGGTGGACTCCATCGGCTTCCTCCTCGCCCTCAGCCAGGAGGCCGCGACGGCCACGGAGCGCTACTTCGAGGTGATGGACGCGGAGCCGGAGTCGACCGGCACGAGCGGCGGACCGGCCGACGGCGACGAGCGAGGCCTGCGCTTTCACGGCGTCACCTTCCGTTACCCGGACGCACCCCCCGGCTCCTCTCCCGTCCTCGACCGGGTCGAGCTGCACATCCGCCCCGGGGAGTCGATGGCGCTGGTGGGCGCGACCGGGAGTGGGAAGACGACGCTGACGGCACTGGTGCCCCGGCTGTACGAGGTGACGGAGGGTCGGATCACGCTGGACGGGGTGGACATCACGGCGATGTCCCGCGAGGAGCTGCGCGCCCGGGTCGCCGTCGCGTTCGAGGATCCCACCCTGTTCTCGGCCACCGTCGGCGAGAACGTCCGGATGGGCGCGGACGGCGACGCGGCCCCCGCGGAGGTGGAACACGCGCTGGCGGTGGCGCAGGCGGACTTCGTGCACTCCCTGCCGCAGGGCGTCGACACCCAGGTCGGCGAGCAGGGCCTGAGCCTGTCCGGCGGGCAGCGGCAGCGGCTGGCGCTGGCCCGGGCGGTGGTGGGGCGGCCGGACTTCCTGGTGCTGGACGATCCGCTGTCCGCGCTGGACGTGCACACGGAGGCGGCGGTGGAGGCCGCGCTGCGCCGGGTGCTCGCAGACACCACGGCGCTGATCGTGGCGCACCGCCCGTCCACGGTGCTGCTCGCCGACCGGGTCGCCCTGCTCTCCGGCGGCCGGATCTCCGCCGTCGGCACCCATCACGAACTGCTGCGCTCCAACGCCGAGTACGCCCACCTGATGTCAGGGGAACAGGAGGACGGCCGATGACGGCCACCACCACCGCACCGGCCAAGGACGAACCCGACGGACCCGACGACCGCGCCCCCGCCGGCGACCCCTTCGACCAGGACGCCCTGCCCACCCCGCCCGGCGCCACCGCCGCCCTGCTGCGCTCCCTGCTCGCCCCGATGCGGGCGCGGGTCGCGCTCACCACGCTGTTGCTGCTGCTCCAGCAGGCGGCGGTGCAGGCGGGCCCGCTGCTGGTGGCGTACGCCATCGACCACGCCGTGCCCGCGCTGCGCGAGGACGACCACGGCCCGCTGATCGCGGTGGCCGCCGGCTATCTGCTGTGCGCGCTGGCGGCCGGAGCGCTGCAGTACGGGTTCATCCGGGGCTCCGCGCGGGTCAGCCAGGACGTGCTGCTGGACCTGCGCGGCCGGATCTTCCGGCACGCGCAGGCGCTGAGCATCGACTTCCACGAGCGCTACACCTCGGGGCGGCTGATCTCCCGCTCGACGAGTGATGTGGAGTCGCTGCGCGAGCTGCTGGAGGACGGTCTCCAGGAGCTGGTGATGGTGATCCTGTCCTGTGTGTACACCGCGGTGCTGCTGCTCTGGCTGGACCTGGGGCTGGGCGGGATGGCGGTGGCGTCGTTCGTGCCGCTGGTCTGGCTGGTGCGGTCGTACCGGCGCCGGGTGCAGAAGGTGTACCTGCGGCGGTCCAGTGCGATCGCCGCGGTGATCGTGAAGTTCGTGGAGACGATGAACGGCATCCGGCCGGTGCGCGCCTTCCGCCGGGAGGCCGCGAACGACGCCGAGTTCCGGGTCCTGAACCGGCGGCACGAACGCACCAACGGCGACGCGCTGCTGGAGATGGCCCGCTATGTCGTCGGCTCGCGGATCGTGGGGAACACGGCGGTCGCGCTGATCGTGCTGTGGGGCGCCTGGCGGGTGGCGGACGGCACGCTGGCGCTGGGTGTGCTGGCGGCGGCGGTGCTGTATCTGCGGCGGATGTACGACCCGATCGACCGGTTCGGCATGTTCCTCAACTCGTACCAGTCGGCGGCGGCCTCCCTGGAGAAGATCGCCGGTCTGCTGGCCCAGACGCCGACCGTGCCGGAGCCGTCGGCGCCGCTGCCGCTGCCGCCGCTGAAGGACGCGGACCACCCCGGCCGCGAGGTCGTCTTCGACGGGGTCCGGTTCGCCTACCGCACCGGCGGCGAGGTGCTGCCCCGCTTCGACCTCGCCCTGCCGGCCGGGCAGACCGTCGCGGTGGTCGGCTCCACCGGGGCGGGCAAGTCCACGCTGGCCAAGCTGCTCGCCCGGTTCTACGACCCGACCGACGGCCGGGTGCTGCTGGACGGGGTGGATCTGCGCGAGCTGTCCACGGCCGAGCTGCGGCGGGGCGTGGTGATGGTGACGCAGGAGGCGTTCCTGTTCTCCGGCACGGTCGCCGAGAACATCGCCATCGGCCGCCCGGACGCGGGCCGCGAGGAGATCGAGCGGGCGGCGAAGGCGATCGGCGCGCACGACTTCATCAGCGCGCTGCCCGACGGCTACCACACGGACGTCCGCAAGCGGGGCGGCCGTATCTCCGCGGGTCAGCGGCAACTGGTGGCGTTCGCACGGGCGTTGCTCGCCGATCCGGGGGTGCTGATCCTCGACGAGGCGACCAGTTCGCTGGACATCCCCGGGGAGCGGGCGGTGCAGCGGGCGATGGCGACGGTGCTGAAGGGGCGTACGGCGGTGGTGATCGCGCACCGGCTGTCCACCGTGGAGATCGCGGACCGGGTGCTGGTGATGGAGCACGGCCGGATCGTCGAGGACGGCAGCCCGGCCCAACTCGTCGCGAGGACCGGCCGGTTCGCGGATCTGCACCGCGCGTGGCGGGACAGTCTCGCATGAGGGGCCGGCGCCCGGCGCGGAGGCCGGTGATCGACCCGTACGAGGATCCGGGCCGCCCGGACGACCGCGGCCCGGCCCGGTATCTGTGGTGGCTGGTGCGCAGCCAGCGGGGCCGGTCCGCCGCGGGGGCCCTGCTGGGCTGTGTGTCGCTGGCGGTGCCGGCGCTGGTGCCGTATCTGCTGTCCCGGGCGATCGACGACGGTCTGGAGCCCGGCGACGGGGCGGCGCTCGCCGGATGGTCCGGCGCGGTGCTGGCGGCGGGCGCGCTGCACGCCTGGCTGAACATCATGCGGCACCGCACCATGACCCGGATCCGGATGGACGCCAACTTCCGCACGGTGAAGGCGGTGGTCGGGCAGGCGGTGCGGCTCGGTGCCGCGCTGCCCCGGCAGGTCACGGCCGGTGAGGTGGTGACCATCGGGGTGGGCGATGTGCAGACGATCAGCCAGTCGCTGACCGTGGTCGGGCCGGGTGTCGGCGCGCTCGCGGCGTACGCGCTGGTGGCCGGGCTGCTGCTGGCCGTGTCGCCGCTGCTGGCGGCGGTGGTGCTGCTGGGCGTACCGGTCATCGGCATGCTGGCCGGACCTCTGATGGGGCGTCTGCTGAGCGTCGAGACCGCCTACCGGGAGCGGCAGCAGGTGCTGACCGCGCGGATCGGGGACCTGGCGGGCGGGCTGCGGGTGCTGGGCGGCCTGGGCGGCAAGGAGCTGGTCGGGGAGGCGTTCCGGCGGGACTCGCGGCGGCTGCGCGACGAGGGGTACCGGGTGGGCGCGGTCACCAGCTGGATCCAGGCGCTGGGCCTCGGGCTGCCGACGGTGTTCCTGGCGGTGGTCACCTGGCTCGCGGCACGGCTGGTCGCCCAGGGGGAGATCTCGGTCGGGGAGCTGGTGTCCGTGTACGGCTATGTGGCGGTGCTGGTGGTGCCGGTGGCGTACTTCCTGGAGTTCGGCAACCAGGTCAGCCGGGGGCTGGTGGCGGCCGGCCGGGTGGTGCGGTTCCTGCGCCTTGAGCCGCCGGCGGACGAGGGCGCGTACGACGCCCCGGCGGAGCCGTCCGTGCTGCACGACCCGGAGTCGGGGGTGCGGGTGCTGCCGGGGCGGCTGACGGCGCTGGTCGCGGCCCGGCCCGCCGACGCGGCGGCCGTCGTGGACCGGCTGGGCCGGTACGCGCCCTCGGAGGCGACCTGGGGCGGGGTGCGGCTCGACGAGATCCCGCTGGACCGGGTGCGCGAGCGGATCCTCGTCGCCGACCCGGAGGCCGACCTGTTCGCGGGCACCCTGCGCGAGGTGGTGTGCGGGCGCCGGGAGCGGGACGAGGCGGCGATCGCGCGGGCGGTGCACGCGGCGGTGGCCGACGACATCGTGCGGGGCCTGCCGGGCGGGCTCGACGGCCGGATCGACGCGCAGGGCCGCAATCTCTCCGGCGGACAGCGGCAACGCGTCCGGCTGGTCCGGGCGTTGCTGGCCGACGCCGAGGTGCTGCTCGCCGTGGAACCGACGTCCGCGCTGGACGCGCACACGGAGGCCGCGGTCGCGCAGCGGCTGCGGGAGGCACGGAAGGGCCGTACGACGGTCGTGACCACCACCTCACCGCTGCTGCTGGACCAGGCGGACCTCGTGTACTACCTCGCCGACGGCAAGGTCGCGTCCAGCGGCACCCACCAGGGCCTGCTGGCCTACGAGCCGGGCTACCGCGAGCTGGTGGCCCGGGAGACGGACACGGACGCCGAGGAGGCACGCCGATGAGCGACACGGCACAGGCCGGGCTGCCCGTCGCCGAGCCGCCGCAGGTGCGGCGGGCCATGACGGCGCTGGTGCGGGCCGACGGGCGGGGGTTCGCCGGGGTCCTGGCACTCAACGCGCTGGCCGCCGCCGTCGGCCTGGCCGGACCCTGGCTGCTGGGCCGGATCGTCGACGAGGTGCGCGGCGGCGCCGGGACGGGGGTGGTGGACCGGCTGGCGATGGCCATCGTGGCGTGCGCGCTGGCGCAGCTGCTGCTCGCCCGCTGGGCGCGGTACGCGGGCCACCGGTTCGGGGAGCGCACGCTGGCCCGGATCCGGGAGGGCTTCGTCGACCGCGCCCTGTCCCTGCCCGCCTCCGTGGTGGAGCGGGCCGGCACCGGTGACCTCACCGCCCGCGGCACCGCCGACGTCACCACGGTCGGCACCACCCTGCGCGACGCCGGTCCCGAGCTGCTCATCGCCTCCCTCCAGGCGCTGTTCCTGGTCGGCGCGGTCGTCGCGCTCGACCCGCTGCTCGGCCTGTGCGCCCTGCTGGGCCTGGCCGTCATCTGGTTCCCGACCCGCTGGTATCTGCGCCGGGCCCGCGCCGCCTATCTCGCCGAGGGCGCGGCCACCTCCGCCGTCGCGGAGATCCTGGCCGCCACCGCGGCCGGCGCCCGCACGGTCGAGGCGTTCGGGCTCCAGCGGCGCCGGATCGCCGCCTCCCGGGACGCGATCGCCGAGGCCCGCCGCACCCGGCTGCGCACCCTGACCCTGCGCACCGGCTTCTTCGTGCCGGTGGACTTCTCGTACGTCGTCCCCGTGGTCGCCGTGCTGGTGACCGGGGGCGCGCTGCACGCGCGGGGCGCGGTGAGTCTCGGCGCGGTGGTGGCGGCGACGCTGTATCTGCGGCAGCTGACCGAGCCGCTGGACCAGATCCTCGTACGGGTCGAGCAGTTGCAGAGCAGCAACGCCTCGTTCGCCCGGGTGGAGGGCCTGGCGGCGGCCCCGCAGGCGGCCCCGGCCGACTGCCCCGACCCGGCGGACGACCGGATCGACGTCACCGGGGTGCGCTACGCCTACGACCGCGGCGGCGAGGTGCTGCGCGGCGTCGATCTGACGGTCCGGCCCGGGGAGCGGCTGGCGGTGGTCGGCCCGTCCGGCGCGGGCAAGTCCACCCTGAGCCGGCTGCTGGCGGGCGTCGACGCGCCGACCGAGGGCGCGGTGACGGTGGGCGGGGTGCCGGTCGCCGCGCTGGGCCCGGAGCGGCTGCGGCGGCAGGTCGTCCTCGTCACCCAGGAGCACCATGTCTTCCTGGGCACGGTCCGCGACAACCTCCGCATCGCCGAACCGAGCGCCGGGGACACCGAGTTGTGGGCGGCTCTGACCGCCGTCGGCGCCGACGGCTGGGTGCGGGAGCTGCCGGACGGGCTGGACACCGAGCTGGGGCCGGCGGCGCACCGCACCGACGGCTCGCAGGCGCAGCAACTGGCCCTGGCCCGGGTGGTGCTGGCCGACCCGCACACGCTGATCCTGGACGAGGCGACCGCACTGCTCGACCCGGCCACGGCCCGGCACACCGAGCGCGCCCTGGCCGCCGTGCTGGAGGGGCGTACGGTCATCGCGATCGCGCACCGGCTGCACACCGCGCACGACGCGGACCGGGTGGCCGTGATGGAGGGCGGGCGGATCGCCGAACTCGGCACGCACGAGGAGCTGGTGGCGGCGGGCGGGGCGTACGCGCGGCTGTGGCGGACGTGGCACGGGGAGACCGGCTCCTGAGCGATCGGGCCCATGCGGCGGCCCGTACAGCGATCGGGCCGTACAGCGATCGGCCCCCCACAGCGATCCGTCCGTATATCGAACGTGAACTCCCGGACAACGAACGATTTCCGGCCAACTTTCTGACGCGCTCCTGACAGAACCGGCGCGGTGCTGCCACTCTTCCCACGGCCGCCTCACAGCAACCCCACAGACCAGTCCGCCGCTGTGGCGCGGCGCAGCTCCACGCACGCCCGGACGGCCCACCCGCCGCCCGGTCTCCCCTGGCCGCGCGACCCGCGGCCGCGCAGAAGGAGTCAGTGTTGAGCAGCAGTCCCTCTCACAGACGCACCTCCCACACCCCCCGCCGCCGGGCAGCGGCCGTCGCGCTGGTCGGCGTCGCCGCCCTCGTCGCCGCCGCCGTGCAGTCCGGTGCCGCGACCGCCGCCCCGGAGAAGGCACCGTCGGCGTCGGCCCAGGCGGACCCGGGCGCCCTGCCCAAGAAGCTCACCCCCGCCCAGCGCGCCGAGCTGATACGCGAGGCCGACGCCGCCAAGGCCGAGACGGCCAGGGAACTCGGCCTCGGCGCCAAGGAGAAGCTGGTCGTCCGGGACGTCACCCAGGACCGGGACGGCACCGTGCACACCCGCTACGAGCGCACCTACGACGGCCTGCCCGTCCTCGGCGGCGACCTGGTCGTGAAGACGGCGAAGGACGGTGAGACCGAGGGCATCGTGCGGGCCACCCGGTCCGCCATCAAGCCGGCCTCCCTCAAGCCGGCCATCGCCGCCGAGCGCGCCGAGCGGCAGGCGCTGGCCGCCGCGAAGGCGGAGGACGCCAAGAGCCCGGACGTCGACCGTGCCCCGCGCAAGGTGATCTGGGCCGCGAACGGCACCCCGACGCTCGCCTGGGAGACCGTCGTCGGCGGCCTCCAGCACGACGGCACCCCGCAGGAGCTGCACGTCGTCACCGACGCCGCCACCGGCGAGAAGCTGTTCGAGTGGGAGGCCGTCCACAACGGCACCGGCCACACGGTGTACAGCGGCACGGTCCCGCTCACCACCACCCAGTCGGGCTCGACGTACAACCTCACCGACGGCGCCCGCGGCGGCCACAAGACGTACAACCTGAACCGCGGCACGTCCGGCACCGGCACGCTGTTCTCCGGCTCCGACGACGTGTGGGGCAACGGCAGCCCGTCCAACCTGGAGTCGGCCGCCGCCGACGCCCACTACGGGGCCGCGCTGACCTGGGACTACTACAAGAACGTGCACGGCCGCAACGGCATCCGCGGCGACGGCGTCGGCGCCTACTCGCGGGTCCACTACGGCAACAACTACGTCAACGCGTTCTGGTCGGACAGCTGCTTCTGCATGACGTACGGCGACGGCTCCGGCAACGCCAACCCGCTCGTCTCGATCGACGTGGCCGCGCACGAGATGACGCACGGTCTGACGTCGGCGACCGCGAAGCTCGTCTACAGCGGCGAGTCCGGCGGTCTGAACGAGGCGACCTCCGACATCCTCGGCGCGGCCGTCGAGTTCGCCGCGAACAACTCCTCCGACGTCGGTGACTACCTCATCGGCGAGGAGATCAACATCAACGGCGACGGCACCCCGCTGCGCTACATGGACAAGCCCAGCAAGGACGGCGCGTCGAAGGACAACTGGTACTCCGGTATCGGCTCCATCGACGTGCACTACTCCTCCGGCCCCGCGAACCACTTCTTCTACCTGCTGAGCGAGGGCAGCGGCGCCAAGGTCATCAACGGCGTCAGCTACAACTCGCCCACCGCGGACGGCCTTCCGGTGACCGGCATCGGCCGCGCCAAGGCGGAGCAGATCTGGTTCAAGGCGCTCACCACCAAGTTCACCTCGACCACCAACTACGCGGGCGCCCGCACCGGCACCCTGGCGGTCGCCGGTGAGCTGTACGGCACCACCAGCGCCGAGTACAAGGCGGTGCAGGACGCGTGGGCCGGCGTCGCGGTCGGGTCCCGCTCCGGCGGCGGCGGTGGCGGCACGTCGTTCGAGAACACCGCCGACGTGGCGATCCCGGACCGCGGTGCCGCGGTCACCTCGCCGATCACCGTCACCGGCCGCACCGGCAACGCGCCGAGCAACCTCCAGGTCGCGGTGGACATCGTGCACACCTACATCGGTGACCTCCAGGTGCAGCTGGTCGCGCCCGACGGCACGGCCTACACGCTGAAGGCGTACGGCACCGGCGGCAGCGCGGACAACATCAACACCACGTACACGGTGAACGCCTCCTCCGAGGTCGCCAACGGCACCTGGCTGCTGCGGGTCCAGGACAACGCGGCCGTCGACACCGGGTACATCAACAGCTGGAAGCTGACCTTCCCGTAAACCGGGTCGCGCGGCGCGGGCGTCGCTCCGGGGCAACTCCCCCGGGGTGGCGCCCCTTTCGCGTACCCGCTTTACCTTCCCGAAACGTTTTCTTGGGAGTTGGTTTTCGGCCAACATCACTTCAGGGTCCTGACATGTACGCACCACCGATGTCACCCTTCCCTCACCTGCCGCACAACTTCCCAAGCAACCCCCCACTCAAGGAGTTTGTGTGATCCCCACGCACCGCCTCTACGCGCGTCACAAGCGCACCACCCTGGCGCTGGCCACCGCCGTCGCCGCCGGAGCCCTCCTCACCACCGGCCTCTCCACCGGCTCCGCCACCGCCCAGGACTCCTCCGGCGCCCCGGCCGCCCGCGCCGCCACCCCGCTCGCCCTCTCCCCCGCCACCCGCACGGCCCTGATCCGCCAGGCCGACGCCGCCACCGAGCGGACCGCCGACGAGATAGGCCTCGGCGCGAAGGAGAAGCTGGTCGTCCGCGACGTCGTCAAGGACGCCGACGGCAGCCTCCACACCCGCTACGAGCGCACCTACGCCGGTCTGCCCGTCCTCGGCGGCGACCTCGTCGTGCACGAGAGCCCGAGCGGGAAGACCGAGGGCGTCACCAAGGCGACCAAGGCGAGGATCGCCGTCGCCGACCTCTCCCCGGAGATCACGAAGTCCGCGGCCGAGACCCAGGCCGTCAAGCGCGCCAAGGCCCTCGGCGGGACGAAGTCCGACGCGGCGAAGGCCCCCCGCAAGGTGATCTGGGCGGCCGACGGCAAGCCCGTTCTCGCCTACGAGACGGTCGTCGGCGGCTTCCAGGAGGACGGCACGCCGAACGAGCTGCACGTCATCACGGACGCGGCCACCGGAAAGAAGCTGTACGAGTACCAGGGCATCGAGACCGGCACCGGCAAGGGCCTCTACAACGGCACCGTCACCCTCGGCACCTACCTGTCGGGCTCGACGTACCAGCTCTACGACCCCTCCCGCGGCGGCCACAAGACGTACAACAAGGCCCGCAGCACCAGCGGCTCGGCCGGCACGCTGTTCACCGACGCCGACGACACCTGGGGCACCGGCACCGCCTCCAGCTCCTCCACCGACCAGACGGCCGCCGTCGACGCGGCCTACGGCGCCCAGACGACCTGGGACTACTACAAGAACACCTTCGGCCGCAACGGCATCAAGAACGACGGCAAGGCCGCGTACTCCCGTGTCCACTACGGCAACGCGTACGTCAACGCCTTCTGGTCCGACAGCTGCTTCTGCATGACGTACGGCGACGGCGAGGGCAACACCAAGCCGCTCACCTCGCTCGACGTGGCGGCCCACGAGATGACCCACGGCGTCACCTCGAACACGGCCGGGCTCAACTACTCCGGCGAGTCCGGCGGCCTGAACGAGGCCACCTCCGACATCTTCGGCACGGCGGTGGAGTTCTACGCGAACAACGCCTCCGACCCCGGTGACTACCTCATCGGCGAGAAGATCGACATCAACGGCGACGGCACCCCGCTGCGCTACATGGACAAGCCCAGCAAGGACGGCGCCTCGGCGGACTACTGGTCCTCCAGCCTCGGCGGCCTGGACGTCCACTACTCCTCGGGCCCGGCGAACCACTTCTTCTACCTGCTGAGCGAGGGCAGCGGCGCCAAGACCGTCAACGGCGTCAGCTACAACTCCCCGACCTACAACGGCTCCACGGTCACCGGCATCGGCCGCGCCAAGGCGGCGGCGATCTGGTACAAGGCGCTCACCGAGTACATGACGTCGACCACCAACTACAAGGGCGCCCGTACGGCGACCCTGAGCGCGGCGTCGGCGCTGTACGGCGCCTCCAGCACCGAGTACAAGGCGGTGGCGGCGGCCTGGACGGCCGTCAACGTCAGCTGACCCCGGCGTGATCGGCGGCACCCGGCGGGAAGGCGACGCCGGGTGCCGCCCTAGTCTGGGGCGCATGTCTCAAGGGGAGTTCACGTACGAGGACGTCGGCGGCACCCGCGAGCCGGGATTCTGCCCGCCCGGCTTCCACCCCCTGCACGTCCGCACCCGCCTCGGCGAGGGCGAGGCGGTCTTCCGCCGGGCCGCCGAGGCGGTGTGCACCTGGGAGATGCACCGGGCGATGGGCGTCGGCATCGACGCGAGCGCCGACCGCGCCGCGCCCGGAGTCGACGTCACCGTCACCCTCGCGGGGGTCGTCAAGGCGCCCTGCCGGATCGTCTGGACGGTCGACGAACCCCGCCGCGCCGGCTGGGCGTACGGCACCCTGACCGGCCACCCCGAGTGCGGCGAGGAGTCCTTCGTCGTCGACCGCACCGGCGACGGCACGGTCTGGCTGACCATCTCCGCCTTCAGCCGAGCCGCCAGCTGGTACGCGAAGGCCGGCGGCCCGGCCACGAGGGGCCTGCAGCACGCGTACGCGAAGCGTTGCGGCGTGGTGCTGCGCAGGCTGTGCGCGGAGTCGGCGTGACGGAGTCGGCGGCTCCGCAGCCTGGGGGCTGCCGCCCCCAGACCCCCGCTTCGGCCTGAACGGCCTCGTCCTCAATCGCCGGACGGGCTGGACGGTGCCGGCGTCACCTCATCAGCACCCCCGCCGCCTCCCGCACCTCGTCCGTCGGCACCGCCAGCACCCCCAGCTCCGCGCCCGACGCCAGCAGCCGATGGGCCGGGAGGATGCGGACCGTATAGCCGAACGGGCCGGTGCGGTCCAGGGAGAGCGGGCCCTCGTAGACCCAGCGGCCCTCCATGTCGGGGCCGCCGGCCGGTTTCAGCGGGACGGCCGAGGCGTCGGTGATGCGGTCCTCGGAGTCGACGCGGCCGGACACCGCCTGCACCTCCACGTCGTCGGGGGCGAGGTCGCCCAGGCCGACGCGGACCCGCAGGGTGAGGGTGGTGCCGAGTTCGGCGGTGGCCGCGGTCGCCGAGGTCTCGACGTGGTCGACCGTCACCCCGTGCCAGGCGGACCGCACCCGGGCCTTCCACTCGGCGAGGTCCCGCGCGGAGTCCGGGTCCATGGCGCGATGGGCGTGGGCGGCGGGGACGTACAGGCGCTCCACGTACTCCCGGACCATCCGGCCCGCCAGCACCTTCGGGCCGAGCAGGGTGAGCGTCTGGCGGACCATCTCGATCCACCGGTCGGGCAGCCCGCCCTGGCCGCGCTCGTAGAAGCGCGGAGTGATCCGCTGCTCCAGCAGGTCGTACAGGGCGGCGGCCTCGATGTCGTCACGGCGGTCCGGGTCGGTGCCGTGGCCGTCGGCGGTGGGGATCGCCCAGCCGAAGTCCGGCTGGAACCACTCGTCCCACCAGCCGTCCAGGACGGAGAGGTTGAGGCAGCCGTTGAGCGCCGCCTTCATACCGCTGGTGCCGCAGGCCTCCAGCGGGCGCAGGGGGTTGTTCAGCCAGATGTCGCAGCCGGGGTAGAGCTTCTGCGCCATCGCCATGCCGTAGTCGGGGAGGAAGACGATCCGGTGGCGGACGCGCGGGTCGTCGGCGAAGCGCACCAGCTCCTGGATCAGCCGCTTGCCGCCGTCGTCCGCCGGGTGCGCCTTGCCCGCCACGACGATCTGCACCGGCCGCTCGGGGTGCAGCAGCAGCTCCATCAGCCGGTCGCGGTCGCGCAGCATCAGGGTCAGGCGTTTGTACGACGGGACGCGCCGCGCGAAGCCGATGGTCAGGACCTCCGGGTCGAGCACGCCGTCGATCCAGCCCAGCTCCGCCGTCCCGGCCCCGCGCTGCCGCCAGGCCGTGCGCAGCCGCTCCCGCACCTCCTGCACCAGCTGTTCGCGCAAGGACCGGCGCAGCTCCCAGATGTCCTGGTCGGGGATGTCGGCGACCGCGTCCCAGCGGTCCGAGCCGCCGATCGTCAGCGCGTCCTCGGTGCGCTGGGCGCCGATCTGCCGGGCGCCGAGCCGGAACACCTCCGGGGCGACCCAGGTCGGGGCGTGCACCCCGTTGGTGACGGAGGTGATCGGCACCTCCTCGGGGTCGAATCCCGGCCACAGCCCGGAGAACATCTCCCGGCTGACCCTGCCGTGCAGCAGGGAGACCCCGTTGGCGCGCTGGGCGAGCCGCAGGCCCATCACCGCCATGTTGAACAGGTTGGGCTCGCCGCCGGGGTAGCTCTCCATGCCGAGCTGGAGGACGCGCTGCACGTCGATGGCGGGCAGCTCGGCGTCGGGGCCGAAGTGGCGGGCGACCAGCTCCCGGTCGAAGCGGTCGATACCGGCCGGGACGGGCGTGTGGGTGGTGAAGACGGTGCCCGCCCGCACCGCTTCCAGCGCCGAGTCGAACTCCAGCCCGTTCGCGCAGAGTTCGGCGATCCGCTCCAGGCCCAGGAAGCCCGCGTGTCCCTCGTTGGTGTGGAAGACCTCGGGCTCGGGGTGGCCGGTGAGCCGGCAGTACGTGCGCACCGCCCGCACCCCTCCTATGCCGAGCAGCATCTCCTGGAGCAGCCGGTGCTCGCTGCCGCCGCCGTAGAGCCGGTCGGTGACGCCGCGCTCGCCGTGGTCGTTCTCCTCGACGTCCGAGTCGAGCAGCAGCAGTGGCACCCGGCCCACTTGGGCCAGCCAGATCCGGGCGCGCAGCGAGCGGCCGCCGGGCAGGGCCAGGGTGACCTGGGCGGGGGTGCCGTCGGGCTCCTTCAGCAGGGCCAGCGGCAGCTCGTTGGGATCGAGGACCGGGTAGTGCTCCTGCTGCCAGCCGTCGCGGGAGAGGGTCTGGCGGAAGTAGCCGTGCCGGTAGAGCAGGCCGACCCCGATCAGCGGCACGCCGAGGTCGCTGGCCGCCTTGAGGTGGTCGCCGGCGAGGATGCCGAGGCCGCCGGAGTACTGGGGCAGGGCGGCGGTGATGCCGAACTCGGGGGAGAAGTAGGCGACGGCGGCGGGGAGTTCGCCGGACTGGGTCTGGTACCAGCGGTCGCCGGTGACGTAGTCGTGCAGATCGTCGGCGACCGTGGTCAGCCGGCGCAGGAAGCGGCGGTCCTCGGCCAGCTCGGCGAGCCGGGCGGGCGGCACGCTGCCCAGCAGCCGGACCGGGTCGCCGCCCGAGGCGGCCCAGCGGTCGGGGTCGACGGACTGGAACAGGTCGCGCGTCTCCGCGTGCCAGGACCAGCGCAGGTTGCGCGCCAGGTCGCTCAGCGGCCGGAGGGATTCGGGGAGAACGGGACGGACGGTGAATCGACGGATCGCCTTCACGGTTCCACCTTGTCGCTGCGGTGACGGACGCGGTGTGCGTTGTTGCCGTTGTGGAGGGTGCTGCCGTTCTGGATGGCGTTGTCCTTCTCGACGGTGTTGTCGCTGTCGACGGTAGTGGCTACCCGGCCGCGTCGTGGGCGACTCGTGGTGCGCCGTCCCACTCCCCTCTGTTGCGTCACCCTCGCCCCGCGCCGGCCGATATGGCCGATTCCGCCCCCGTAGGCCACCTTGTGGGGCTTCACACCGCACGAGAGGCTGCCCAGTGGCGGACCGGCCGACACGCCGGTGCGCCCGAGTGGAGGAGGGGAACTCGAAGCCATGGCACGGACGCGAACACGACGTCTGCGCCGGGCGGGGGGCCTGACCGCGGTGCTCTGCGCCACGGTGTTTTCGGCCACCACCCTGCCCGCGCAGGCGGCACCGGAGGGTCGCATAGTCGGGGCCGGTGAACCCGGCTCCGTCAGCGGCAGTTACGTGGTGACGCTGAAGGGGGGAACGCGCGCTCCGTCGGCGGCGGGACAGGACGTCGCCGAGAAGTACGGGGCGCGCATCAGCCACACGTACGGCACGGTCCTCAACGGCTACGCCGTACGGGCGAGCGAGAGACAGGCACGCCGGCTCGCGGCCGACCCGCGGGTCGCCTCGGTCGTCCAGGACACCCGCGTGGTCGTCGACCACACCCAGAAGAACCCGCCGTCGTGGGGCCTGGACCGGATCGACCAGCGCAACCTTCCGCTGGACCGCAGTTACACCTGGCCGGAGTCGGCGGGCGCCGGAGTCACGGTGTACGTCATCGACACCGGCATCCGCGTCACGCACAAGGACTTCGGCGGCCGGGCGCGGTACGGCTGGGACTTCGTCGGCGGTGACGCCACCGCCTCCGACGGCAACGGCCACGGCACCCATGTGGCGGCCACGGTCGCCGGCACCGCGTACGGCGTCGCCAAGAAGGCGAAGGTCGTCGCCGTCCGGGTGCTGGACAACGCCGGTGCCGGCACGACCGCGCAGGTCATCGCGGGCATCGACTGGGTGACCAGGAACGCCCGCAAACCGGCCGTCGCCAACGTCAGCCTGGGCGGCGTCCGCAACACCCAACTGGACGCCGCCGTACGCAACTCCATCGCCGCCGGGGTGACGTACACCGTCGCGGCCGGCAACGACGGACTTCCGGCCAGTCTCTACTCGCCGGCGGGGGTCCGGCAGGCCATCACCGTCGGCGCCACCGGACAGCGGGACGCCCGCGCGTCCTTCTCCAATTACGGCACCGCACTCGACCTGTTCGCCCCCGGGGTCGCCATCACCTCGGCGGCCCGCACGAGCGACACCGCGAAGGCCACGTACTCCGGTACGTCCATGGCGTCCCCGCATGTCGCGGGCGCGGCGGCGCTCTATCTCGCCGACCGTCCGAAGGCCACGCCGGCGCAGGTCTCGCAGGCGCTGACGGCGGGCGCGGCGACCGGAAAGGTCTCCGGCCGGGGGCTCGGCTCACCGGACAAACTTCTTCAGGTACCGCGGTCTTAGTGGCACAGTCCGGCCACCGGCCCCGTCCGACTCGGATGGGGCCGGTCTTGTGTGTAGACATACGCGTGAGTAGTTAACAAAGTGCCGGATTGCCCACCCGAACAGTGTGGGAAGGCTCCAGCGGTACACCTCACAGGCACCTCAACGCAGAACCCACCTCCCCACAGCAATCCGCCCACCCACGTTGACGCGGACAGGAGCGGTGATGCCCGCCACGCACCACTCGTCAGCACCCCCGACGCCCCGTACCGAAGCACCCCCCGTACGCCCCGCCGACGGCGGCCCGCCGGCCCCGGAGCCATCCTCCGGGGGCGCCGAAGTCACCGCCGTCGGACGCATACCGGTCCTCGACGTCCGCCCGGTCGTCCAGCACGGCCGCCGCCCCGCCAAGGCGGTGACCGGCGAGTCCTTCGAGATCTCGGCCACCGTGTTCCGCGAGGGCCATGACGCGGTCGCCGCCAATGTCGTGCTGCACGATCCCAAGGGCCGGCCAGGCCCCTGGACGCCGATGCGCGAACTCGCCCCCGGCACCGACCGCTGGGGCGCCACCGTCACGGCGGGCGCGCCGGGCCGCTGGACCTACACGGTCGAGGCCTGGTCCGATCCCGTCACCACCTGGCGGCACCACGCCCGGATCAAGATCCCGGCCGGGATCGACACCGGCCTCGTCCTGGAGGAGGGCGCACGGCTGTACGAGCGGGCGGCCGCCGACATGCCCGGCCGGGAGCGCGATCTGGTGCTCGCCGCCGTCGACGCCCTGCGCGACGAGGCCCGTCCGGCCGCCGTCCGGCTGGCGGCGGCGCTGACGCCGGAGGTGGAGGCGGCGCTCGGGCGGTATCCGCTGCGGGAGTTGGTCACCGCGTCCGACCCGCTGCCGCTGCTGGTGGAGCGGGAGCGGGCGCTGTACGGCTCCTGGTACGAGTTCTTCCCGCGCTCGGAGGGAACCGCGGAGCGCCCGCACGGCACCTTCCGCACCGCGGCACGACGGCTTCCGGCCATCGCGGAGATGGGCTTCGACGTCGTCTACCTGCCTCCGATCCATCCGATCGGGACGACCTTCCGGAAGGGTCCGAACAACACCTTGTCGGCGGGTCCGGAGGACGTGGGGGTGCCCTGGGCGATCGGTTCGCCGGAGGGCGGGCACGACGCCGTGCACCCGGACCTGGGCACGATCGAGGACTTCGACTGGTTCGTCGCGCAGGCCCACGGCCATGGCCTGGAGATCGCGCTGGACTTCGCGTTGCAGTGCTCGCCGGACCACCCCTGGGTGCACAAGCACCCGGAGTGGTTCCACCACCGCCCGGACGGCTCGATCGCGTACGCGGAGAACCCGCCGAAGAAGTACCAGGACATCTACCCCATCGCCTTCGACCGGGACATGGACGGCCTGGTCGCCGAGACCGTACGGATCCTGCGGTTCTGGATGGACCACGGCGTGCGCATCTTCCGCGTGGACAACCCGCACACCAAGCCGGTCGTCTTCTGGGAGCGCGTGATCGGGCAGGTCAACCGCACCGACCCGGACGTGATCTTCCTGGCCGAGGCGTTCACCCGCCCGGCGATGATGCACACCCTGGCCCAGATCGG